>CAVPDB010000001.1:0-131582 GCA_963702545.1 uncultured Acidobacteriota bacterium
GAACAGCATCCCGGTATTGGCAAGGGTCCGCTCCTCGGCGTCGGCGAGCGCGCTCCGCACCGGCGCCGGCAGTTCGTCGATCCGGCCGATCGCACGGAACCGGATGTTGCGCTCGAGCAGCGTCGCCAGCTCGGCCTCGAGGTAGTCGCGCAGCAGGCGCATCAGCGCGTTGACCTCGGGGGCGGGACGGCTCCAGTTCTCGCGGCTGAAGGCGTAGAGCGTCAGGACCTCGATCCCGAGCCGGGCCGCCCCCTCGACCACCTCGCGCACGGCCGCGATCCCGGCGCGGTGTCCGGCGATCCGCGGCAGGTGGCGCGCGCCGGCCCAGCGCCCGTTACCGTCCATGATCACCGCCACGTGCCGCGGCAGGCGGGTGAAGTCGATCGAGTCGAGCGGATCGCCGGCCACGGCCTCGACCGCCGCGACTCCGCTTCTCCCGCTCCGCGCACCCGTTCCGCGCACCCGGCCCTCCATCCGTCGCCCCGGCGGCGCGGGGACTGTAGCATCCTGGGGAAGCCGCTCAAAACAGGAGGGTTGCGCCCTCGGCTTCGTCCCACTCCGGCCCGTAGTCGACGCGCACGAGGCAGAGTCCCCGGGGCGGAGCCGTTCCCCCGGCGCGCCGACGGTCGCGCGAGGCCAGGACCTCCGGCGCCTCGTCCGCGCCCCGGCGGCCCAGCCCGACGTCGACGAGGAACCCGGCGAGGTTGCGGACCATCCGGTAGAGGAAGCCGTCGGCCTCGGCGTCCAGCTCCAGCACGCCGCCCGGCCGCTCGGCCAGCTCCAGCCGCCGCAGCGTGCGGACCGCCGTCTCCTGCTGGCCGCCGGCCGAGGCGAAGGCGGAGAAGTCGTGCCGGCCGACCAGCCGGCCGGCCGCCTCGCGCATCGCGCCCAGGTCGAGCGGCGTGCGCACGAGCCAGGCCCACGGGCTCTCGAACGGCAACGCGACCCGGCGGTTGACGATCCGGTAGCGGTAGAGCTTCCCGGTTGCGGAGCGGCAGGCGTGGAACGACTCCGGGAGCCGGCGGGCCGAGAGGGCGCGCACGCTGTCGGGCAGCAGGCCGGCCAGCCCGTGCAGCAGCAGGGGCAGCTCGCGGCGGTTGGGGGCGCGGTAGGTGGCGACCTGCCCCAGGGCGTGGACGCCGGAGTCGGTGCGCCCGGCGCCCACCAGCGCGACCGCCTCGCGCGGCGCGTCGTGGATCGCCGACAGCGCGGCCTCGAGCGTCCCCTGCACGGTGGGCCGGCCGGGCTGGAGCTGCCAGCCCGCGAACGGGCCGCCGTCGTAGGCGACGACCAGCGCGGTCACCGGCGCGTCGGTCGGCACGGAATCAGCGCGGCGGGCGCAGGGCCAGCGTTTCCGCGCGCGGATCGAGCGTGGCGCGGTAGCCGATCGGGACCGCGCGCGCGCGCAGGCCGTGGCCGATCGGCAGGCCGGCGAGCACCGGGACGCCGAGCGCCTCGGCGTGCTCGCGGAGCACGGCGGCGAGCGTTCGCGAGGGCCGGCCCGGAGGCGGGTCGCAAGCGGTGAACTGCCCCAGCGCAAGCCCGGCGATCCCGTCGAGGATCCCCGCGGCGCGCACCTGCCACAGCAGCCGGTCGACGCGGTAGGGCGCCTCGCCGACATCCTCGAGGAAGACGACGGCGCCGCGCAGGTCGGGCTGCCACGGCGTTCCCGCCACCGCCGCAAGGAGCGACAGGCAGCCGCCGGCCAGCGGGCCCAGGGCGCGCCGGCCGGGCCCGGCGAAGCGCCGGCCCCGCAGCGTGCGCGGCGCCTCGGGGGTGGCGAGCATCGCCCGCAGGTCGGCCGCGCGGTAGCGCCGCCGGTCGGCCAGGTCGGCGACCGAGGGCGCGTACCACGAGGCGACGCCGCGGGCGTGGAGCGCGAGCTGCAGCGCGGTCAGGTCGGAAAAGCCGATCAGCCAGCGCGGACGCCGGGCCACCGCGCGCAGGTCCAGCCCGCGCAGCAGGCGCGCCGTCCCCCAGCCGCCGCGCGCGGCCCAGACGGCGTCGATCGCGGGGTCGGTCAGCGCCCGGCACAGGTCGTCGAGGCGCGCTGCGTCGTGGCCCGCCAGGTCGCCGGCGCGTGCGAACAGCGAGCGGCCCGGCACCGGTTCGTAGCCCCAGGCCGCGATCCGCTCCATCCCGGCGCGCACGGCGTCCGGGTCGCGCAGTGTCGAGCCGGGCGCGATGACCGCGATCCGCCCCCCGTGCGGAATCGCCGGCGGCACGCGAGGCGTCACGGGCCGCCCTGCTCCGTGATGACCGGAGCGTCGATCCGGCGCCACGATCCGGCCGCGCTGGCGTGCGCGTCCCGCGCCTGGTCCAACAGCTGCGGCTCGGACAGGATCGCGAGACCCGTCCGCGCCAGCGCGATCGCGGCCCGCTCCGCGGCCTCGATCGCCCCGGCGCGGCGGCCGCGCGGGTGAACTCCAGCGTGTGGGTCGGCGTCGGCCGCTCGGTGATCCGGAAGGTCGGGTGGAGCGACGGGACGAGGTGGGAGAGGGTCCCCATGTCGAGCGAGCCGATCGTGCCGCCGGGGCCGGGCTGCGGATCGAGCCCGGAGCGGCGGGCCTCGTGCTCCCAGGCCGCGGCCAGCACCGGATTGCTCACCATCTCGTCGTACAGGTTGTCGATCTCCTGGATCCGCGCCGTCGTGCCGGTGGCGCGCGCGACCCCGTCGACGACGCCGCGGAAGCGCGCCATCACGGTCTCGGCCAGGTAGTGCGAATCGGCGGCGCGCAGGCTGAAGCGGGCGCGGGCGCGGTCGGGCACCACGTTGGCGCGCACGCCCCCCTCCAGGATCACCCCCGGCATCCGGACCTCCGGCCGGAGCCCCTTGAGCAGCGCGTCGCGCGCGATGAACAGCTGGATCATCGCGTCGAGCGCGTTGATCCCCTGCTCGGGCGCCGCGACCGCGTGCGAGGAACGGCCGTGGAAGGTGACCTCGACCGACCAGGAGGCGAGGCTGGTGACGACCGCGCGGTCCTCGCTCCCCGGGTGGGCCAGCAGCGCCACGTCGATCCCGTCGAAGGCGCCGCGCGTCGCGAGCACGACCTTTCCGCCGATCGTCTCCTCGGCCGGCGCGCCAAAGACGAGCACCCGCCCCGGACGGCGCCCAGGACGCGCGCCAGGCCGATCGCGGCCCCGCAGGCCGCGGCCCCGATCAGGTTGTGGCCGCAGGCGTGGCCGAGGCCGGGCAGCGCGTCGTACTCGGCCAGGAACGCGACCGAGGGCCCGTCGCCGGAGCGGCGCTCGGCCCGGAAGGCGGTCGGCAGCCCGGCGATTCCGGTCTTGACATGGAACCCTTCCTCTTCCAACGTCCCCGAGAGCAGCGTCACGGCGTGGAACTCGCCGCAGCCGAGTTCCGGAGACAGGTGGAGGTCGCGGGCCAGCGCGGCCAGGCGCGGGGCCTGGCGCAGCACCTCGGCGGCGACCTCGTCGTGCAGGGTGGCCAGGTCGATCATCGTGCGGCGTCAGCCTCCTTGTGACCTCGGCCGGCGGAAGGTGTCGAGCGGAGCCGGTCGTAAGCCGGATTCTGTTCCCCTTGCGGGGGAGGATCATTCCTCTGGGACGGCGGTTGCCCGCCGCCTCAAGCAGCCTACCCGGGAGCGGCGCGGGCCACGCCATAGCTCCCCTATTTGGCCTTGCTCCGCGCGGGGTTTGCCGAGCCGCCCGGTCACCCGGGACGCTGGTGGGCTCTTACCCCACCGTTTCACCCTTGCCCGCACCGTGCCGAGGCACGGCCGTTGGCGGTCTGCTCTCTGTTGCACTTTCCGTCGGGTCGCCCCGCCTGGGCGTTACCCAGCGCGCTGCCCTGTGGAGTCCGGACTTTCCTCGACCGGCACGAGGCCGGCCGCGATCCTCTCCCCGGCTCCGCTCGACGGGGGTATTCTATGCCGTCCGCCGATCTTCTCCCGGCGGCGTCACGGTTTGATCATGAGCGCACCGCCTCAGACACCCCCCGGCGGCCCGGCCGCCGGGCGCGGGGATCTTCGCCTTCCGTGGGACGAGCAGGCCGAAAGGGCCGTGCTGGGGGCCGTGTTGCTCGAGCCGTCCGCGCTCGACCCGGCGCTCGAGATCCTCAACCCGGAGGACTTCCACCGCGAGGCCCACCGCCGCGTCTTCGAGGCCATGGTGGCCCTCTCCCGGCGGGCCGAAGCGATCGACGCCGTCACGGTCTGCGCCGAGATGGACCGCCAGGCGACGCTCGAAAGGGCCGGCGGGGCGGCCTACGTCGCTTCGCTGATCGACGGCCTGCCGCGGGCGACCAACGCCTCGGTCTACGCCCGGATCGTCCACGACCGCTCGCTCCTGCGCCAGACCCTCTACCTGGCGGACGCGCTGCGGGCCGAGTCGTCGGCCGCCGGCCGCCCCGCCGTCGAGATCCTCGACGAGGCGATGCAGCGCTTCTTCCGGCTGCAGGAGACCGGCCGCCGCGGCGGGCTCGTCCCGGTCCAGAGCATCGCGCACGACGCGCTGCGCTCGATCGAGGAGATGGCGGAAAAGCGCGAGGCGATCACCGGCCTCGCCACCGGCTACACCAAGTTCGACCAGTACACCGCCGGGCTGCAGGGAGGCGACCTGATCATCCTCGCCGCCCGCCCCTCGATGGGCAAGACGACGCTGGCGCTCAACATCGCCCAGCACGCGGCGATCCACGAGCGCGCCTCGGTCGCGATCTTCTCGCTCGAGATGGCAGCCAAGCAGCTCTTCTACCGCCTGCTGTGCGGCGAGGGGCGGATCGACCTCTACAAGCTCCGGACCGGCCGGCTCAACAAGGAAGAGTGGGACCGGCTGGTCGCCGCCTTCGAGACCTACGACCGGACGCGGCTCTACATCGACGACTCCTCGGCGGTGACGCCGATGGAGATCCGGGCCAAGGCGCGGCGGCTCAAGGCCGAGCACGGGCTCGACCTGGTCGTCGTCGACTACCTGCAGCTGATGCGCTCCGAGCGCCGGGTGGAGAGCCGCCAGCAGGAGATCTCCGACATCAGCGGTGCGATGAAGGGGCTGGCCAAGGAGCTGAACGTCCCGGTGATCGCGCTCTCCCAGCTCTCGCGCGCGCCGGACCAGCGGCAGGGGGACCACAAGCCGCAGCTCTCCGACCTGCGCGAGTCGGGCGCAATCGAGCAGGACGCCGACGTCGTGCTGTTCATCTACCGGCCCGAGGTCTACGAGAAGGACGAGGCCAAGGTCCTGGAGAAGGGGCTCGAGGGGATGGCCGAGATCATCATCGCCAAACAGCGCAACGGTCCGACCGGCTACGTGCCGCTCTACTTCGTCAAGCAGTTCACGCGCTTCGAGAACCGGCTCGACGACATCGAGACCTGACGCAGCTCACAGTTCCGAGCGCAGGACCTCGACCGGCGCCCGGGCCAGCGCTCCGCGGCTCGCTGCGAGGCCGGCCAGGACCGAGAGCAGCGCCGCGAGCGCCGCGCCCGCGACGAGCGTCCCCCAGGGCCAGCGCCACGGGATCTCCATCCCGCGGGTGAGCACGGCCCAGGCCAGCACCGCCGCGCCGACCGCGCCGACCGTGCCCGCGACCAGCCCGACCAGCGCGTACTCGAGCGAGAAGACGGCGGCGACGCCGGCGCGGGTCATCCCGAGAGTCTTGAGGACCGCGACCTCGCGCCCGCGGCGCGCCGCGCCGGCGCCGATCGCACCGGCCAGGATCAGCACGCCGGCGACGACGGTGAACAGACCGAGGAAGCGCACCGCCTGGCCGATCCGCGCGATCACCGCGGAGACGCGGTCGAGGACCTGCCGGAGGTTGATCAGCGTCACGTTGGGAAACGCGGCGGTCAGCCGGTCCTGGACCGCCAGCTCGCGCGCCGCCGGCAGCCGCAGCGTCGCCACCCGGAACTGCGGCGCGTCGTCGAGCGATCCGGGCTCGGCCAGCAGGAAGAAGTTGATGCCGAAGGTCCTCCACTCGACCCGCCGGAGGCTGGTGACGCGGAACTCGAGCGGGACCCCCTGGATGTCGAGGGTCAGCGAGGAGCCGACCTTCACGCCGAGCTGGCGCGCGAAGTCCTCCTCGACCGACAGCTCGGCGTGGGCGGGGTCCGACCAGAGCGTCCCCTCCACCAGCTCGTTCCCTTCCGGCAGCTCCGCCCGGTAGGTGATCCGCTGCTCGCGCGTCAGCGCCCAGCGCCGCCGGCCGTCCTCCCAGTCCGCGGGCCGGGTCTTCGGGTCGGCGGCCTCGGCCGTCGGCCGGCCGTCGATCGCGGCCAGCCGTCCGACCACGACCGGCGCGCTCTCGATCCCCTCCGCGCCCTCCGCTTCGAGCTGCGCGCGGAGCGCGTCCCACTGGTCGGGCTGGATGTCGATGACGAAAGCTGACGGCGCCAGGGTCGGGACGTCCGCGCCGAGCTGCCCGGCCAGCCGCGCCTGCACGATCTGCGTCGCCAGCACCACCGTGACTCCCAGGCCGAGCGCCACGATCGCACCGATCGTCGCCGCGCCGGGACGGGCCAGCGCCGCCAGCCCGTGCCGCACCCAGACCGGGGCGGCGCCGCGCGGCCCGCGTCCGACGGTGCGCGCCACGACCCAGGCCCCGGCCGCGAGCGCCGCCACGGCCGCGGCGATCCCGGCGGTGAAGCCGGCTGCGGCGGGCAACTCGCCGGCCTGCACCCAGGCCGCAGCGAAGACCCCCGCCAGCACGACCGCCCCCAGCCCCAGCCGCACCGGCCAGGGCGCGGCGAGCGGCTCGGCGTCGCGGCGCAGCACGCGGACCGGCGGCACGCGCCACGCGGCGGCGAGCGACGGGATGCTGAAGGCCGCCGCGACCACCGTTCCCAGCGCGATGCCGCGCAGCGCGGCGGCCGGGCTGAAGAAGCGCAGCGGCACCGCGGGCAGCAGGTCCTTCAGCAGCAACGGGGCCAGCGCCGAGAGCCCGATCCCGAGCGCCGCACCGACCACGCTGCCGACGAGGCCGAGCAGCGCCGCCTGCGCCACGTAGAGCGCAAAGACCTCGTGCGGCCGCACGCCCAGCGCGCGCAGCACCGCGATCGCGTCGAGCCGCCCCGCGATCCAGGCCCGCGAGGCCTGGGCCACGCCGATCCCGCCGATCAGCAGCGAGAGCAGCGCGATCAGCCCGAGGAAGCGCTCGGCCCGCTTGAGCCCCTCGCGCAGCGCGGGCTGACCTTCGCGCCAGGTGTCGACGTCGTACCAGGTCGCGTCCGGCAGCTCGGCGCGGATCCGCGCGGCCAGCGCTTCGCTCGCGTCGGCGCCATCGCCCGGCAACGCGAAGAGCGCCTTGTGCTCGATCCGGCTGCCGCGCGCGTCGAGCCCGGCGCGCGCCAGGCCGGCGCCGTCGAGCAGGACACGCGGGCCGATCGCGAAGCCGGCCGCTGCCCGGTCGGGCTCCGCGCGGACGATCCCGGCGACGCGGAAGGGCTGGCCGCCGATCAGGACGGTGTCGCCGGCCGACAGCTCCAGGCGCTCCGCCAGCTCGGGGCCGATCACGGCGGCGTCGGCAGCGAGCAGTTCGGCCAGCGGCCGCGGCGGGTCGAGCTCGAGCCGGCCGTAGAACGGGTAGGCGCCGTCGACGACCTTGAGCTGCACCAGCAGGCTGCGCCCGGCGGCGCCCCCCTTCCCCTCGCGCCGCGGCCATCGTCGCCATCTCGCGCAGGTCGGCGCGGCGCAGCCCGGGAACGCCGGCGACGAGCGCGTCGAGCGCGGGCGGGATCGGGCGGCTGCCGGAGACGACCAGGTCCGCGGCCAGGAGCGAGCGGGCCTCGCCCTGGATCCCGTCGCGCAGGCCCTGCGACAACCCGGCGACCGCAACGATCGCGGCCACCCCGACCGACAGGCAGGCCGCGAAGAAGACCATCCGCCCCAGCGCCCCGCGCGCCTCGCGCCGGGCGTAGGCGGCGAAGGCGCCGAGCCTCACGCCGGGCTCCCGGCCGTGATCCGGTCGATCCGCCCGTCCTTGAGGTGGACCTGGCGCCCGGTCCGCGCGGCGATCGCCGGATCGTGCGTGACCATCACCAGCGTCGTGCCGTGCCGCTCCCGCAGCGCCATCAGCGTGTCGAGCACCCGCCCGCCGGTCGCGCTGTCGAGGTTGCCGGTCGGCTCGTCCGCCAGCAGCAGGGGCGGCCCGATCGCGAAGGCGCGGGCCAGCGCGACGCGCTGCTGTTCCCCGCCCGAAAGCTGCGCCGGATAGTGGTGGCCGCGCTCGGAGAGGCCGACCTCGGCCAGCAGCGAGGCGGCGCGGCCGCGCGGGTCGCCGGACCCGGACAACTCGACCGGCAGCATCACGTTCTCGAGGGCGGTCAGGTTCCCCAGCAGCTGATACGACTGGAAGACGAAGCCGATCGTCCGCCGCCGCAGCAGCGCCAGGGCATCCTCGGAGAGGTCCTGGATCGGCGCGCCGTCGATCAGCACCTGGCCCGAGGTGGGACGGTCGAGCCCGGCCATCAGCGCCAGCATCGTCGACTTGCCGCTGCCGGAGGGGCCGAGGATCGCGACGCACTCGCCGGGGTCGATCGCGAGGTCCACGCTGTCTAGAATCGTCAGCTCGCGGCCGCCCGACGGCAGCCGGCGGGTCAGGCGGCGGAGTTCCAGGCGCGGCACGGGTTTCGTCATCGGGGTCCCGGGAGAGCTGGATGTTGTATCGCCCCTTCGCAGTCGTCGCCAGCCTGGCCGCCCTGGCGGCAGGCCTGGCCGCGGCGCAGGCGCCCGCGGCCCCGGAGGCGCCGGCCGCGGCCGGCGCGGGGCCGCCCGTCGTCGTCTTCCTCGGCGACAGCCTGACGGCCGGCTTCGGACTCGCGGCCGACGAGGCCTTCCCGGCGCTGGTCGCAGCCTCGCTCGCGGCGCGCGGCACGCCGATCCGCGCGATCAACTCCGGCGTCTCGGGCGACACGACCGCGGGCGGGCTGCGCCGGCTCGACTGGGCGCTCCGCAGCCGGCCGCAGGTCGTGGTCGTCGCGCTCGGCGCCAACGACGGGCTGCGCGGCCAACCGCTCGATGCGATCGAGGGGAACCTGCGCGCGATCGTCGAGCGCTGTCGCGCGGCGGGGGCGAAGGTGCTGCTGGCCGGGATGCTGATGCCCCCCAACTACGGCGGTGCGTACGCCAGCGGCTTCGCGGCGATCTACCCGCGGCTGGCGAAGGAGCTCGCCCTCCCGCTGGTCCCCTTCCTGCTGGAAGGGGTGGCCGGACGGCCCGAGCTGAACCAGGCCGACGGGATCCACCCCACCGCCGAGGGGCAGAGGATCGTCGCGCGGCATCTCGAGCCGTACCTGGCCGAGCTGCTCGGGGCGAGCGCCGGCCGCGGCGGCGCGGCGAAGACGGGCCGCTGAGGTGCGGCTCCCCGGCGGGCGCTTCGCGATCCAGGTCGCCGGGATCTCCGGTCCCGCCGACCTCGCCGCGGCGGTCGGCGGCGGCGCGACGCACGTCGGCTTCCCACTGCGGCTCCCGGTCCACTCGGAGGACTGCGATCCCCGCGAGGCGGCGGCGCTGATCGCCACGCTGCCGGCCGGCGTCGAGCCGGTCCTGATCACCTACCTCGAGACCGCGCACGAGATCGCGGAGCTGGCGCGCGAGGTCGGCGCCCGCACCGTGCAGTTGCACGGCAACCCGGCGCCGGACGAGGTCGCCAGGCTGCGGCAGATCGCGCCGGGACTCGCGGCCTGGGCGGCGCTGGTGGTCGGCGCGGTGCCGGAGCCGCTCCTGCTGATGCGCCTCGAGCGTCTCGCGCCGCTGGTGGACGCCTTCGTCACCGACACCTTCGATCCCCGCACCGGGGCGCGCGGGGCAACCGGCCGGACGCACGACTGGAGCGTCAGCGCGCGGCTCGCGGCCTGCTCGCCGCGGCCGCTGATCCTGGCCGGGGGGCTGACACCGGAGAACGTCGCCGAAGCGGTCGCGACGGTCCGGCCGGCCGGGGTCGACGCGCACACCGGTGTCGAGGATGCTGCCGGCCGGAAGGACCCGGCGCGCGTCCGCGCCTTCGTCGAGGCCGCGCTCACGGCCGCGCGCCGCGAGGGGCTGACCGCGTGAACCGGATCGGGATCGACCTCGGCGGCACCAAGATCGAAGCGGTCGCGCTGGCCCCCGACGGGACCGAGCTGGCGCGCCGGCGCGTGCCGACGCCGCGCGGCGACTACGACGCCACGCTGGCGGCGCTGGCGGAGCTGGTCCACGGCTTCGAGCACCAGGTGATGGCGCGCTGCCGGGTCGGGATCGGGATGCCGGGGGCGATCTCCCCGGCGACCGGCCTGGTCAAGAACGCGAATTCCACCTGGCTCAACGGCCGGCCGTTCCGGCGCGACGTGGAGCGCGCGCTCGGCCGCCCGGTCGCGCTGGCGAACGACGCCGACTGCTTCGCGCTCTCGGAGGCGACCGACGGCGCGGGGGCGGGGGCGCGCGTCGTCTTCGGCGTGATCCTCGGGACGGGCGTCGGCGGCGGGATCGTCGTCGACGGCCGGCTGCTTGACGGCCCGAACGCGATCGCGGGCGAGTGGGGGCACAATCCCCTGCCCTGGCCCGAGGACGACGAGCGGCCCGGGCCGCTCTGCTATTGCGGACGGTCCGGCTGCATCGAGACCTTCCTCTCCGGGCCGGGGCTGGCCCGCGACCACGCGCGGGCTGAAGTGCTGCCGGAAAGGGAGGCGCTCACGGCGACCGAGATCGCGGCGCGGGCCGCGGCCGGCGACGCCGGCTGCCGGCGCGCGCTCTTGCGCTACGAGCAGCGGCTCGCCCGCGCGCTGGCCCACGTGATCAACCTGCTCGACCCGCACGCGATCGTGCTCGGCGGCGGGCTCTCGGCCCTGCCGTCGCTCTACGAGCGGGTCCCCGCGCTCTGGTCGCGCTGGATCTTCTCCGATCGCGTCGAGACCCGGCTCCTCCCGCCGCGGCACGGCGACGCCAGCGGCGTGCGCGGCGCGGCCTGGCTCGCAGCGACGGCCCGGCGCACGCGGGGCTGAAAAGGAGTGGGCCCCGGCCGGGGGGATCGGCCAGGGCCCGAGGGTGCGGAGGTCCCGAAGAGGAGAGGGGTCTGCGTCGCGTGCGTCCTTTCCGAGCCGCGGATCCGGAGGGTCGGGCCACTCCGGGGTGCTGAGGGCGGCTCTCGGTCTCGCACTTCCCTAATTCAACCCCCGTGCCACGACGCGCGGCGGCGGCAAGTCGTTTCCGGGCAGCGGGTTCGGGCGCGCGGGCGGAAGGGCGGCGGGGGCCGGCGCGGCGCCGTTTGTCCGAGGATCGGTCAGGGCGTCCGGACGCTGGCCGGACCCGGCCCGGCGCGACCCGGGGGAACCGCCTGCGGAGCAGGCTCCGGGTCGGTCCAGCGGCCCTTCGCGCGGATCAGGTCGACCAGCTTCTGCGGCGCCTCGGCCGACGGGACGTCGCGTTCCACGAGGTCCCGGCCGACGAAGAGGGCGACCTTCCCCGCCCCCCAGCCGACGTAGCCGAAGTCGGCGTCGGCCATCTCGCCGGGGCCGTTCACGACGCACCCCATCACCGCGATCTTCAGCTTCAGGTGGGCGGTGAGCTGGCGCACCCTCTCGGTCGTCTCCTCGAGTTCGAAAAGGGTCCGGCCGCACGACGGGCAAGCGATGTAGTCGGCCCGCTCCAGCCGGCGGCGCGCGGCCTGCAGCACATCGTGAAGCAGCTTCGCCGTCGCGGCCGGGTCGGACCCCGCCGGCATCCGCACCGCGTCCCCGATCCCGTCGAGGAGCAACGAACCGAGCCGCCCGGCGACGCCGACGCGCAAATCCTCGTCCGCGGCCGGGGGCCGGTCGGACAGCACGATCGGGGCGCGCGAGCCGGCGCGGTCGAGGCAGGCCGCGAGCAGCCGGTACGACTCGATCGGGGTGGCCGCGGGCTGGCCGCCGGCCATGATGGCCGGCTGGAATCGGGCCCGCGGCCACCCCGATCGAGTCGTTGCGGCTGCTCGCGGCCTGCCTCGACCGCGCCGCTCCGCGCCCCGATGGTGCTTGTCCGACCGGCCCCCGGCCGCGGACGAGGATTTGCGCGTCGGCGTCGCCGGGCGGCTCGGTTCGTTGCTCCTCGACGGGATCGGGGACGCGGTGCGGATGCCGGCGTGGTCCGACCCGGCCGCGACGGCGGAGCTGCTCCACGATGTGCTGCAGGCCGCGCGCCGCCCGGCTGGAGCGGCCGATTACATGGCTTGCCCGTCGTGCGGCCGGACCCTTTTCGAACTCGAGGCGCGACCGAGAGGGTCGCGCCAGCTCACCGCCCACCTGAAGTTGAAATCGCGGTGATCGGGTGCGTCGTCGAACGGCCCCAGCGAGATGGCCGACGCCGACTTCGCTACGTCGGCTGGGGAGCGCGGAAGGACGCCCTCTTCGTCGGCCGGGACCTCGTGGAACGCGGCGTCCCGTCGGCCGAGGCGCGCAGAAAGCTGGTCGACCTGATCCGCGCGAAGGCCGCTGGACCAACCCGGAGCCTGCTCCGCGGGCGGTCCCCCGGGTCGCGCCGGGCCGGGTCCGGCCAGCGTCCGGACGCCGTGACCGATCCTCGGACAACGGGGCCGCACAGCCCCCACCCCCTCCGCGCGCCCGAACCCGCTGCCCGGAAACGACTTCGCGCCGCCGCGCGTCGTCGCACGGGGGTTGAATTAGGAAGTCCGAGCCGAGAGCCGCCTCGGCACCCCAGAGTGGCCCGACCCTCCGGATCCGCTCGGAAAGGCGCACGCCGCGCGGAGCCCTCTCCCTCTTCGGGACCTCCGCCGCCTCGGGCCCTGGCCGATCCCCCGGCCGGGCCCGCTCTTTCAGCCCGCGTGCGCCGGGCCCGCTGCGGCCAGGCCGCGCCGCGCACCCGCTGCGAATCCCGTACCGCGCGGGAGGAGCCGGGTGCTCGACGCGATCGGAGAAGATCCAGCGCGCCACGCGCGGGACGCGCTCGTAGAGCGCGCGGCAGGGCCGAGAGCCCGCCGCCGAGCACGATCCGTGGGGGTCGAGCAGGTCGATCACGGGCCAGCGCACGCGCGAGCCGCTCGCTCGTAGCGCGAGCGCGCGCCGGCGAGCCGGCATCGCCCGCCGCGGCCCGCGCCACGATCTCGGTCGCCGTGGCGCCTCCCTTCGGCAGCACTTCGCCCGCGCGTAGTCGCGCGCCAGCCCCCGGCCCCGAGAGAACGTCTCGATGCATCCGGACCGTCCGCAATAGCACGGCGGCCCGGGCCGCTCGTCGTCCGCGGGCCAGAACAGGGGATTGTGCCCCCACTCGCCGGCGATCGCGTTCGGGCCCGCGAGCAGCCGGCCATCGACGACGATGCCGCCGCCGACGCCGGTGCCGAGGATCACGCCGAAGACGACGCCGCGCCCGCCGCCGCGCCGTCGGTCGCCTCCGAGAGCGCGAAACAGTCGGCGTCGTTGCCAGCGCGCACCGGGCGGCCCAGCCGCGCTGCCAGGTCGCTCGCGAGCCGCCCGCCGTTGAGCCAGGTGGAATTCGCGTTTTGACGCAGCCCCGTCACCGGCGACGTCGCGCCCGGCGTGCCCATGCCGACCGGGCAGCCGCCATCGCCAGGTCGCTCGAGGCGTCGCACCAGCTGCGGCCAGCGCCGCGAGCGTGGCGTCGTAGTCGCCGCGCGGCGTCGGCACGCGCGCGCGCCACAGCCGGTCCCGTCGGCGGCCAGCGCGACCCCTTCGATCTTGGTGCCGCCGAGGTCGATCCCGATGCGGTTCACGCGGTCAGCCCCTCGCGGCGCGCCACCATGACGCAGCCTCGCGAAGGCGCGGCGCGCGCGGGCCGTCCGGCCAGCAGCATCCTCGACACCGGGTACACGTCGACCCCGGCCGGCCGGACCGTCGCGACCGCTTCGCGACGTTCTCCGTGTCAGCCCCCCGGCCAGGATCAGCGGCCGCGGCGAGCAGGCCGCGAGCCGCGCGCAGACGCTGCAGTGGTGCCTCGGGCCGGGTGACCCGCGCGCCCCAGTCCGGGATCGAAGGTGTCGGTGACGAAGGCGTCCACAGCGGCGCGAGACGCTCGAGGCGGGGGCAGAACGGCTCGGCACCGCGCCGACCACCAGCGCCGCCCAGGCCGCGAGTCCCGGCGCGATCTGCCGCAGCCTGGCGACCCTCGTCCCGGCGCCGGTTGCCATTGCGGGGGCGCGGGCGGGCGCCGACCTCGCGCGCCAGCTCCACGATCTCGTGCGCGGTCTCGAGGTAGGTGATCAGGACCGGCTCGACGCCGGCCGGCAGCGTGGCGATCAGCGCCGCCGCCTCGCGGGGATCGCAGTCCTCCGAGTGGACCGGGAGCCGCAGTGGGAAGCCGACGTGCGTCGCGCCGCCGCCGACCGCCGCAGCGAGGTCGGCGGGACCGGAGATCCCGGCGACCTGGGTCGCGAAACGCCCGCCGGGGAGCCGCGCCTCGAGCGGCCCGTCTTCGCCGCGCCGCCGCGGCCGGCGCTCGGCCCGACCAGTTCGGCCAGGTACGGCTCGAGATGCCGCGCGAGGATCCTCTGCCCTTCGGCGGTCGGGTGGATGCCGTCGGCCTGGTTCAGCTCGTGCCTGCCGGCCACCCCTTCCAGCAGGAACGGGACCAGCGGGAGGCCGAGCTCCTTCGCCAGCCGCGGGTAGATCGCCGCGAAACCGCTGCGTACGCGCGCCGTAGTTGGGCGGAATCAGCATCCCGGCCAGCAGGACCTTCGCCCCGGCCGCGCGCCAGCGCTCGACGATGCGCGCAGGTTCTCCTCGATCTCCTCGAGCGGCTGGCCGCGCAGCCCGTCGTTGGCGCCGAGCGCGAGGACCACGACCTGCGGGCGCTGCGGAGCGCCCAGTCGAGCCGGCGCAGCCCGCCCGCGGTCGTGTCGCCCGAGACGCCGGAGTTGATCGCGCGGATCGGCGTGCCCCGCGCCGCGAGCGAGGCGGCGACCAGCGCCGGGAAGGCCTGGTCGGCCGCGAGTCCGAAACCCGCCGTCAGGCTGTCGCCGAGGAAGACGACGACGGGCGGCCCCGCGCCGGCCGCGGCCGGCGCCTCCGGGGCCGCGGGCGCCTGCGCCGCGGCCAGGCCTGCCGCCAGGGCGGCCAGGCTGGCGACGACTGCGAAGGGGCGATGCAACATCCAGCTCTCCCGGGACCCGATGACGAAACCCGTGCCGCGCCTGGAACTCCGCCGCCTGACCCGCCGGCTGCCGTCCGGCGGCCGCGAGCTGACGATTCTGGACGACGTCGACCTCTCGATCGACCCCGGCGAGTGCGTCGCGATCCTCGGCCCCTCCGGCAGCGGCAAGTCGACGATGCTGGCGCTGATGGCCGGGCTCGACCGTCCGACCTCGGGCGAGGTGCTGATCGACGGCGCGCCGATCCAGGACCTCTCCGAGGACGCCCTGGCGCTGCTGCGGCGGCGGACGATCGGCTTCGTCTTCCAGTCGTACCAGCTGCTGGGGAACCTGACCGCCCTCGAGAACGTGATGCTGCCGGTCGAGCTGTCCGGGACCGGCGACCCGCGCGGCCGCGCCGCCTCGCTGCTGGCCGAGGTCGGCCTCTCCGAGCGCGGCCACCACTATCCGGCGCAGCTTTCGGGCGGGGAGCAGCAGCGCGTCGCGCTGGCCCGCGCCTTCGCGATCGGGCCGCCCCTGCTGCTGGCGGACGAGCCGACCGGCAACCTCGACAGCGCGACCGGCGGGCGGGTGCTCGACACGCTGATGGCGCTGCGGGAGCGGCACGGCACGACGCTGGTGATGGTCACGCACAATCCGGCGATCGCCGCGCGGACCGGGCGCCAGGTCCACCTCAAGGACGGGCGGATCGACCGGATCACGGCCGGGAGCCCGGCGTGAGGCTCGGCGCCTTCGCCGCCTACGCCCGGCGCGAGGCGCGCGGGGCGCTGGGGCGGATGGTCTTCTTCGCGGCCTGCCTGTCGGTCGGGGTGGCCGCGATCGTTGCGGTCGCCGGGTTGTCGCAGGGCCTGCGCGACGGGATCCAGGGCGAGGCCCGCTCGCTCCTGGCCGCGGACCTGGTCGTCTCCGGCAGCCGCCCGATCCCGCCCGCGCTCGACGCGCTCGTCGCCGGCGTTCCCGGGCTGCGACGCGCCGACCTGCGCGAGATGGCGACGATGGCGGCGGCGGAGGGGAGGGGGGCGCCGCCGGGCGCAGCCTGCTGGTGCAGCTCAAGGTCGTCGACGGCGCCTACCCGTTCTACGGCCGGCTCGAGCTCGACCCGCCGCGGCCGCTGGCCGAACTGCTCGCTGCCGACGCCGCCGTGATCGGCCCCGAGCTGGCGGAGCGCCTGGAGCTGTCGGCCGGCGACACCGTCCTGATCGGCGGCCAGCCCTTCCGCGTCGCCGGGATCGTCCGCGCGGAGCCCGACCGGGCGGCGGCCGGCTTCGCGATCGGCCCGCGTGTCTTGCTCGACGGCGCCGGCCTGGCGCGCGCCGGGCTCGACGCGCGCGGCAGCCGGATCGAGCACAAGGCGCTCTTCGCGTTGCCGGGCGATGGCGCCGACGCGAGCGAAGCGCTGGCCGCGCGGATCCGCGCCGAGCTGCCGGACGCGACCTGGTACGACGTCGACACCTGGCGCGAAGGGCAGCCCGCGCTGCGCGAGGGGCTCAAGCGGGCCGAGCGCTTCCTCGGGCTGATCGCGCTGCTCTCGCTGCTGGTCGGCGGGATCGGCGTGGCCCAGGCCTCGCGGGCCTGGATCGCGGGGCGGCTCGACGCGATCGCGGTGCTGCGCGCGCTGGGCGTGCGGCCGCACGAGGTCTTTGCGCTCTACGTGGCGCAGGCGGCGCTGCTCGGCCTCGTCGGCAGCGTGGTCGGTGCGGCGCTCGGGATCGGGCTCTCGGCGCTGGCCCCGTTGCTGCTGAAGGACCTGCTGCCCGCGGTGCCGCTGCGCTTCTTCAGCCCGGCCGCCGCGCTGCGCGGCATCGCGCTGGGAACGGTGGTCGCGGCGGCCTTCAGCATCCCGTCGCTCGCCGCCGCGTGGCGCGTGCCGCCGGTCCGCGTGCTGCGCCGCGACGCCGAGCCGCTCGCCGCGCCCTGGCCGGTGCGGCTGGGGCTGGGGGCGGTCGTGCTGGCGGGGGTCTTCGCTGCGGCCTGGGTGCAGGCCGGCGAGTTGCCCGCCGCAGCCGGCTTCACCGCCGGGATCGCCGCGGCCGTGGCGGCGCTCGCGGCCGGGGCCTGGGTCGTGGCGCGCACCGTCGGACGCGGGCCGCGCGGCGCCGCCCCGGTCTGGGTGCGGCACGGGCTGGCGGCGCTGGCCCGTCCCGGCGCGGCGACGATCGGTGCGATCGTGGCGCTCGGCCTGGGAGTCACGGTGGTGCTGGCGACGCAGATCGTGCAGGCGCGGCTGGCCGGGCAGCTCGGCGCCGACGTCCCGACCCTGGCGCCGTCAGCTTTCGTCATCGACATCCAGCCCGACCAGTGGGACGCGCTCCGCGCGCAGCTCGAAGCGGAGGGCGCGGAGGGGATCGACAGCGCGCCGGTCGTGGTCGGACGGCTGGCCGCGATCGACGGCCGGCCGACGGCCGAGGCCGCCGACCCGAAGACCCGGCCCGCGGACTGGGAGGACGGCCGGCGGCGCTGGGCGCTGACGCGCGAGCAGCGGATCACCTACCGGGCGGAGCTGCCGGAAGGGAACGAGCTGGTGGAGGGGACGCTCTGGTCGGACCCCGCCCACGCCGAGCTGTCGGTCGAGGAGGACTTCGCGCGCCAGCTCGGCGTGAAGGTCGGCTCCTCGCTGACCCTCGACATCCAGGGGGTCCCGCTCGAGTTCCGCGTCACCAGCCTCCGGCGGGTCGAGTGGAGGACCTTCGGCATCAACTTCTTCCTGCTGGCCGAGCCCGGATCGCTCGACGACGCGCCGCAGTTCCGGGTGGCGACGCTGCGGCTGCCGGCGGCGCGCGAGCTGGCGGTCCAGGACCGGCTGGCCGCCGCGTTTCCCAACGTGACGCTGATCAACCTCCGGCAGGTCCTCGACCGCGTCTCCGCGGTGATCGCGCGGATCGGCCAGGCGGTGCGCTTCCTCGGTCTGTTCACCGTCGTCGCCGGCGTGCTGATCCTGGCCGGTGCGATCGGCGCCGGCGCGGCGCGCCGCGGGCGCGAGGTCGCGGTCCTCAAGACTCTCGGGATGACCCGCGCCGGCGTCGCCGCCGTCTTCTCGCTCGAGTACGCGCTGGTCGGGCTGGTCGCGGGCACGGTCGGCGCGGTCGGCGCGGCGGTGCTGGCCTGGGCCGTGCTCACCCGCGGGATGGAGATCCCGTGGCGCTGGCCCTGGGGGACGCTCGTCGCGGGCGCGGCGCTCGCGGCGCTGCTCTCGGTCCTGGCCGGCCTCGCAGCGAGCCGCGGAGCGCTGGCCCGGGCGCCGGTCGAGGTCCTGCGCTCGGAACTGTGAGCTGCGTCAGGTCTCGATGTCGTCGAGCCGGTTCTCGAAGCGCGTGAACTGCTTGACGAAGTAGAGCGGCACGTAGCCGGTCGGGCCGTTGCGCTGTTTGGCGATGATGATCTCGGCCATCCCCTCGAGCCCCTTCTCCAGGACCTGGCCTCGTCCTTCTCGTAGACCTCGGGCCGGTAGATGAACAGCACGACGTCGGCGTCCTGCTCGATTGCGCCCGACTCGCGCAGGTCGGAGAGCTGCGGCTTGTGGTCCCCCTGCCGCTGGTCCGGCGCGCGCGAGAGCTGGGAGAGCGCGATCACCGGGACGTTCAGCTCCTTGGCCAGCCCCTTCATCGCACCGCTGATGTCGGAGATCTCCTGCTGGCGGCTCTCCACCCGGCGCTCGGAGCGCATCAGCTGCAGGTAGTCGACGACGACCAGGTCGAGCCCGTGCTCGGCCTTGAGCCGCCGCGCCTTGGCCCGGATCTCCATCGGCGTCACCGCCGAGGAGTCGTCGATGTAGAGCCGCGTCCGGTCGTAGGTCTCGAAGGCGGCGACCAGCCGGTCCCACTCTTCCTTGTTGAGCCGGCCGGTCCGGAGCTTGTAGAGGTCGATCCGCCCCTCGCCGCACAGCAGGCGGTAGAAGAGCTGCTTGGCTGCCATCTCGAGCGAGAAGATCGCGACCGAGGCGCGCTCGTGGATCGCCGCGTGCTGGGCGATGTTGAGCGCCAGCGTCGTCTTGCCCATCGAGGGGCGGGCGGCGAGGATGATCAGGTCGCCTCCCTGCAGCCCGGCGGTGTACTGGTCGAACTTGGTGTAGCCGGTGGCGAGGCCGGTGATCGCCTCGCGCTTTTCCGCCATCTCCTCGATCGAGCGCAGCGCGTCGTGCGCGATGCTCTGGACCGGGACGAGCCCGCCGCGGCGGCCGGTCTCCTGCAGCCGGAAGAAGCGCTGCATCGCCTCGTCGAGGATCTCGACGGCGGGGCGGCCGGCGGCCGACGACTCGGCCCGCAGCGCGTCCGCCAGGTAGAGGGTCTGGCGCAGGAGCGAGCGGTCGTGGACGATCCGGGCGTAGACCGAGGCGTTGGTCGCCCGCGGCAGGCCGTCGATCAGCGAAGCGACGTAGGCCGCCCCGCCGGCCCTTTCGAGCGTCGCCTGGCGGTCCATCTCGGCGCAGACCGTGACGGCGTCGATCGCTTCGGCCCGCCGGGAGAGGGCCACCATGGCCTCGAAGACGCGGCGGTGGGCCTCGCGGTGGAAGTCCTCCGGGTTGAGGATCTCGAGCGCCGGGTCGAGCGCGGACGGCTCGAGCAACACGGCCCCCAGCACGGCCCTTTCGGCCTGCTCGTCCCACGGAAGGCGAAGATCCCCGCGCCCGGCGGCCGGGCCGCCGGGGGGTGTCTGAGGCGGTGCGCTCATGATCAAACCGTGACGCCGCCGGGAGAAGATCGGCGGACGGCATAGAATACCCCCGTCGAGCGGAGCCGGGGAGAGGATCGCGGCCGGCCTCGTGCCGGTCGAGGAAAGTCCGGACTCCACAGGGCAGCGCGCTGGGTAACGCCCAGGCGGGGCGACCCGACGGAAAGTGCAACAGAGAGCAGACCGCCAACGGCCGTGCCTCGGCACGGTGCGGGCAAGGGTGAAACGGTGGGGTAAGAGCCCACCAGCGTCCCGGGTGACCGGGCGGCTCGGCAAACCCCGCGCGGAGCAAGGCCAAATAGGGGAGCTATGGCGTGGCCCGCGCCGCTCCCGGGTAGGCTGCTTGAGGCGGCGGGCAACCGCCGTCCCAGAGGAATGATCCTCCCCCGCAAGGGGAACAGAATCCGGCTTACGACCGGCTCCGCTCGACACCTTCCGCCGGCCGAGGTCACAAGGAGGCTGACGCCGCACGATGATCGACCTGGCCACCCTGCACGACGAGGTCGCCGCCGAGGTGCTGCGCCAGGCCCCGCGCCTGGCCGCGCTGGCCCGCGACCTCCACCTGTCTCCGGAACTCGGCTGCGGCGAGTTCCACGCCGTGACGCTGCTCTCGGGGACGTTGGAAGAGGAAGGGTTCCACGTCAAGACCGGGATCGCCGGGCTGCCGACCGCCTTCCGGGCCGAGCGCCGCTCCGGCGACGGGCCCTCGGTCGCGTTCCTGGCCGAGTACGACGCGCTGCCCGGCCTCGGCCACGCCTGCGGCCACAACCTGATCGGGGCCGCGGCCTGCGGGGCCGCGATCGGCCTGGCGCGCGTCCTGGGCGCCGTCCCGGGGCGGGTGCTCGTCTTTGGCGCGCCGGCCGAGGAGACGATCGGCGGAAAGGTCGTGCTCGCGACGCGCGGCGCCTTCGACGGGATCGACGTGGCGCTGCTGGCCCACCCGGGGAGCGAGGACCGCGCGGTCGTCACCAGCCTCGCCTCCTGGTCGGTCGAGGTCACCTTCCACGGCCGTTCCTCGCACGCGGTCGCGGCGCCCGAGCAGGGGATCAACGCGCTCGACGCGATGATCCAGCTGTTCATCGCGCGCGACGCGCTGCTCAAGGGGCTCCGGCCGGAGGTCCGGATGCCGGGGGTGATCCTGGAGGGGGGCGTGCGCGCCAACGTGGTGCCCGACCGCGCCCGCGCCCGCTTCAGCCTGCGCGCCGCCGATTCGCACTACCTGGCCGAGACCGTGATGGCGCGCTTCCGCGGCGTCGTCGACGGGGTCGCGCGCGCCACCGGCACGACGGCGCGGATCCAGGAGATCGACAACCTGTACGACGAGATGGTGAGCAATCCGGTGCTGGCCGCGGCCTGGGAGCACGAGGCCCGCCGCTCCGGGCTCGATCCGCAGCCCGGCCCCGGCGGCACGATCGGCTCGCTCGACATGGGGACCCTCTCCCACCTCGTCCCGTCGCTCCACCCGACCTTCCGGATCACCGAGCGGCCGACGCCGACCCACACGCTGGAGTTCACCCGCGCGGCCGCCGCGCCGGGGGCGATCGAGGCCGCGGAGCGGGCCGCGATCGCGCTGGCGCGGACGGGTCTCGCGATCCTGTCCGAGCCGCAGCTGTTGGACCAGGCGCGGGACGCGCACGCCAGCGCGGCCGGATCGTGGCGCCGGATCGACGCTCCGGTCATCACGGAGCAGGGCGGCCCGTGACGCCTCGCGTGCCGCCGGCGATTCCGCACGGGGGGCGGATCGCGGTCATCGCGCCCGGCTCGACACTGCGCGACCCGGACGCCGTGCGCGCCGGGATGGAGCGGATCGCGGCCTGGGGCTACGAACCGGTGCCGGGCCGCTCGCTGTTCGCACGCGCCGGCGACCTGGCGGGCCACGACGCAGCGCGCCTCGACGACCTGTGCCGGGCGCTGACCGACCCCGCGATCGACGCCGTCTGGGCCGCGCGCGGCGGCTGGGGGACGGCGCGCCTGCTGCGCGGGCTGGACCTGCGCGCGGTGGCCCGGCGTCCGCGCTGGCTGATCGGCTTTTCCGACCTGACCGCGCTGCAGCTCGCGCTCCACGCCCGCGGCGTCGCCTCGTGGTACGCGCCCTCGGTCGCCGACCTGGCCGACCGGCGGCGCTACCGCGCGGCCGACCTGCGGGCGATGCTCGCCGCCCCCGAGGCGCCGCGCACGCTGCGGGGCCGGCGCTTCGCCGGGCCCGGCCGGCGCGCCCTGGGCCCGCTGGCCGGCGGCTGCCTGTCGCTCCTTGCGGCGGTGGCGGGAACGCCGTGGCAGCCCGACCTGCGCGGCGCCGTCGTCTTCCTCGAGGATGTCGGCGAGGCGCCCTACCGCGTCGACCGGCTGCTGTGGCAGGTGCGCGCCGCGGGGATCCTCGACGGGATCGCCGGGCTTGCGCTGGGGCAGTTCACCGCTTGCGACCCGCCTCCGGGCCGGCCCTCGCGAACGCTCGCCGCCGTGCTCCGCGAGCACGCCGAGGCGCTCGGCGTCCCGGTGCTCGCCGGCCTGCCGATCGGCCACGGCCTGCGCGCGCGCGCGGTCCCGATCGGCTACCGCGCCACGCTCGATCCGCGCGCGGAAACGCTGGCCCTGCGCCCGCCGCGCTGATTCCGTGCCGACCGACGCGCCGGTGACCGCGCTGGTCGTCGCCTACGACGGCGGCCCGTTCGCGGGCTGGCAGCTCCAGCCCGGCCGGCCCACCGTGCAGGGGACGCTCGAGGCCGCGCTGTCGGCGATCCACGACGCGCCGCGCGAGGCGGTCGCGCTGGTGGGCGCCGGGCGCACCGACTCCGGCGTCCACGCCCTGGGGCAGGTCGCCACCTACCGCGCCCCCAACCGCCGCGAGCTGCCCCTGCTGCTGCACGGGCTGGCCGGCCTGCTGCCCGACAGCGTGCGCGCCCTCTCGGCCCGCCGGCTCCCGGAGTCGTTCCACGCCTGCCGCTCCGCGACCGGGAAGCTCTACCGCTACCGGATCGTCAACCGCCGGGTCGCGTTGCCGTTCGAGAGCCCGTGGGCCTGGCTCGTGCGCACGCCGCTCGACCTGGGCGCGATGCGCGAGGCGGCCGGCCGGCTGGTCGGCCGGCACGACTTCTCCGCCTTCGCCTCGGCCGGCGGCCAGCAGGAGACGGCGGTCCGCACGCTGCGGCGGCTGGAGCTGGCCGAGCGGCCGGGCGGCGTGCTGGAGCTGGACGCCGAGGCCGACGGCTTCCTCTACCGGATGGTCCGCAACCTCGCCGGGTTCCTCGTCGACGTCGGGCTGGGCCGCCGGGGCGCGGACGAGGCGCCGGAGGTCCTGGCCTCGCGCGACCGTCGGCGCGCCGGGGGAACGGCTCCGCCCCGGGGACTCTGCCTCGTGCGCGTCGACTACGGGCCGGAGTGGGACGAAGCCGAGGGCGCAACCCTCCTGTTTTGAGCGGCTTCCCCAGGATGCTACAGTCCCCGCGCCGCCGGGGCGACGGATGGAGGGCCGGGTGCGCGGAACGGGTGCGCGGAGCGGGAGAAGCGGAGTCGCGGCGGTCGAGGCCGTGGCCGGCGATCCGCTCGACTCGATCGACTTCACCCGCCTGCCGCGGCACGTGGCGGTGATCATGGACGGTAACGGGCGCTGGGCCGGCGCGCGCCACCTGCCGCGGATCGCCGGACACCGCGCCGGGATCGCGGCCGTGCGCGAGGTGGTCGAGGGGGCGGCCCGGCTCGGGATCGAGGTCCTGACGCTCTACGCCTTCAGCCGCGAGAACTGGAGCCGTCCCGCCCCCGAGGTCAACGCGCTGATGCGCCTGCTGCGCGACTACCTCGAGGCCGAGCTGGCGACGCTGCTCGAGCGCAACATCCGGTTCCGTGCGATCGGCCGGATCGACGAACTGCCGGCGCCGGTGCGGAGCGCGCTCGCCGACGCCGAGGAGCGGACCCTTGCCAATACCGGGATGCTGTTCCTGATCGCGCTCTCGTATTCCGGGCGGGCCGAGCTGGCCGATGCGGCGCGGGCGATCGCGGTGGACGCGGTGGCGGGCCGGCTGGACCCGGCGGCGATCGACGAGGCCGTCCTCGCGGCGCGCCTGCACACCGCCGACGTACCCGATCCCGACCTGCTGATCCGCAGCTCGGGCGAACTGCGCCTGTCGAACTTCCTGCTCTGGCAGCTGGCCTACTCCGAGATCTGGGTCACGCCCGTGCTCTGGCCCGACTTCCGGCGCCGCCACCTGCACGAGGCGGTCGTGGAGTTCCAGCGCCGCGAACGGCGCTTCGGCGGCGTGGCGGCCGGCGCGGCGACCGGCTCAGCAGCCGCTCGCCCGGCGCGTGCGCGGGTGCGCCCGTGACGCGCGTCCTGACCGCGCTGGTCCTGGCGGCGATCGTCATCCCGGCCGTGAAGTGGGCGCCGCCCTGGGCCTGGTGGGCGCTGGTGCTGGTCGCAGGCGGGGGCGCGGTGCTGGAACTGCAGGGGATGCTGGGCCGCCTCGGGCGTGCGCCCTGGCTGGCGCTGAGCCTGGCCGGGACGATCGCCGTCGCGCTCTCGATCGGCTTCGCGCCCTCCGCGACGCCACCGCTTCTCACCGCGGTGGTGCTGGCGGCGCTGCTGGCCGCGCTGGCGACCACCGGGCCGCTGGCGCCGCGCGTCGACCGGGTCCTGGGAACGCTGTTCGTCGTCGCCTACCTGGGCCTGACCGGCGGCTACCTCGGCGTGCTGGGAACGGTCCAGCTGCCCGGCGCGACCGACCGCGGCGACATGCTGATCCTGGCGATGGTCGCGGTCTACGTCGGCGACATCTTCGCGCTGTACGGCGGGCGCGCGTTCGGGCGGCGCCGGCTCGCGCCGGTCATCTCCCCGAAGAAGACCTGGGAGGGGGCGATCGCCGGCCTCGCGGGCTCGGTCGCGGGAGCGCTGCTGGCGCCGCTCTGGTTCGCGCGCGCGCTGCCCGTCCGCCACGCCGTGGCGCTCGGGCTCCTGCTCGGGATCGTCGGGATCGCGGGGGACCTCGCGGAGTCGCTGCTCAAGCGCGCGGCCGAGGTCAAGGACTCGGGGACCCTCCTGCCGGGCCACGGCGGGATCCTGGACCGGATCGACAGCCTGCTGTTCGCGGCCCCGGTGCTCTACTCCTACTACGCCCTGTTCCTGGCTGGGTGATTCGCGGGAACCCCCCTACAATGAACGGCTTGGGGCCGAAGGCGCCCCTCGAAAGGAGCCCGTGCCCCGTCGCGTCGCCATTCTCGGCTCGACCGGATCGATCGGCCGGAACACGCTCGACGTGGTCCGCCGCCACCCCGGCCGATTCGAAGTGGTCGGGCTCGTGGCCGGCCGGCAGGTCCAGCGCCTCGCCGAGCAGGTGCGGGAGTTCCGGCCCCGCGCGGTGGCGGTCGCGGACGACGCGGCGCGGCGCGAACTGATCGGGCTGCTCGCCGGGCGCGCACCCGAGGTCCGGGTTGGGGAGCAGGGGGCCGCCGAGGTGACCGTCGGGACCGGCGCCGAAGTCGTCGTCGCCGCGATCGTCGGGGCGGCGGGCCTGGTCCCGGTGCTGGCCGCCTGCTCGGCGGGCGCGGTCGTGGCGCTGGCGAACAAGGAGGCACTGGTCGTCGCCGGCGAGCTGATGGTCCGCGCGGCGCGGGAGAACGGGGCGGTCCTGGTCCCGGTCGACAGCGAGCACAGCGCGATCCACCAATGCCTGCGCTCGGGCGGCCACGGCGAGGCGCGGCGGATCGTGCTGACCGCGTCGGGCGGCCCGTTCCGCGGCCGGCGGCGCGCCGAGCTGGAGCGGGTCACGAGCGCCGAGGCGCTCCGGCACCCGACCTGGCAGATGGGCCCGAAGATCACGATCGACTCGGCCACGCTGATGAACAAGGGGCTCGAGGTGATCGAGGCCCACTGGCTGTTCGGGATGGTGCCGGCGCAGATCGACGTCCTGGTCCACCCGCAGAGCATCGTTCACAGCATGGTCGAGTTCCGCGACGGGTCGGTGGTGGCGCAGCTCGGCCTGGCCGACATGCGGCTGCCGATCCAGTACGCGCTGGACTACCCGGCACGGCACGACGGGATCACCGAGCCGCTCGACCTGGCCGCGATCGGCATGCTCACCTTCGAGCGGCCCGACCGCGAGTCGTTCCGCTGCCTCGACCTCGCCTACCGGGCGATCGAGGAGGGGGGGACGCGCCGGCGCGGCTCAACGCCGCGAACGAGGTCGCGGTCGACGCCTTTCTCCACGGCCGCCTCGGATTCCTCGAGATTCCGCGCGTGATCGAGCACGAGCTCGACCGGGCCGCAGCCGGCCCGGTCTTCGAGTTGGCCGAGCTGGTCGAAAGTGACCGCGCCGCCCGCGGCGCGGCGCACACATTCATCGAACGGGAGCGGACCGCGCCGTGATCGATCTCCTGCTGCAGGGCCTGAGCCTGATCGTCGTGATCGGGATCCTCGTCTTCATCCACGAGTCGGGGCACTTCCTGGCGGCCAAGTACTTCGGCGTCAAGGTCGAGGTCTTCTCGCTCGGGTTCGGCCGGCGGCTGTTCGGCTTCCGGCGCGGCGAGACCGACTACCGGGTCGCGGCGATTCCGCTCGGCGGCTACGTCAAGATGCTGGGGCAGGCCGACACCCCCGACCAGGAGGCGGCCGCCTCGGAGACCGCGCTCGATCCGCGCTCGTACCTGGCCAAGCCGCGCTGGCAGCGGCTGATCATCCTGTTCGCAGGCCCGGCGATGAACATCGCGCTGGCGCTCGTGCTGTGGTGGGGCCTGTTCATGGTGGGGACCGAGACGCTGGACGTCCCCGAGGGCCCGCCGCAGGTGGAGGCGTTCGAGGCCGGCTCGCCGGCGGAGACGGGCGGACTGGCGCCGGGCGACCGGATCGTGGCGATCGCGGGCGAGCCGATCAAGTCGGTCGAGGACTACGAGAAGATCGTGCTCTTCCGGCCGGGTCAGACGCTCTCCTACCGGATCGAGCGCGGCCCCGAGACGCTGACCCGCGATGTGACGCTCGCGACCCACCCGGTGTACGGGGTCGGAGTCGACGGCGTGCGGGTGCGGATCCCGATCCTGGTGCAGAGCGTGCTTCCCGGGGGGCCAGCCGACACCGCGGGCTTCCGGGCCGGCGACCGGATTCTCGAGGTCAACGGCCGGATCCCGGGCGGGCAGAGCGCCGTCGCCTCGCTGGTCGAGGAGTTCCAGGGAAAGCCGGTGCAGGTCTCGGTCCTGCGCGACGGCGGCAAGGTGGTCCTCGAGGTCGTCCCGCAGGTCGCGGACGGCGGGCGGGCACGGATCGGGGTGATGCTCACGTATCCCCGCAAGACCGTCCGGTTCGGTCCGCTGCGCGCAGCCGAAGAGGCGCTGAAGCAGGCCCGCGACAACGCCGGGGTCCTGTTCCAGACGCTGTCCAAGCTGGTGACGGGGGCGATCGGGCCGCAGGTCATGTCGGGACCGCTGGAGATCGCGCGGATCGCGAAGGAGCAGGCCGAGCAGGGACTCAAGCCGTTCCTCGGACTGCTGGCCTTCATCAGCATCCAGCTCGGGATCTTCAACCTGCTGCCGATCCCCGTGCTCGACGGCGGCCACATCCTGACGCTGCTGGTCGAGTCGGTGATGCGCCGGGACCTGTCGGTGCGGCTGAAGGAACGGGTGCTGCAGGTCGGATTCGTCTTCCTGATCGTCTTCGCGATGGGGGTGATCGGGTTGGATCTTCTGAAGGCCTATCGCCGGCTGCCGGATTCGCCTCCCACGGTCGAGGCCCCCGCCAAGCCGTAGGGGCCGGCCTCTGTGCCGGCCCGCAGGGCAAGCGCGGTTCGCAACTGCGGCGTGGCGGGCCGCCACAGAGGGCGGCGGGCGGGCCGCCACAGAGGGCGGCGTGGCGGGCCGCCACAGAGGGCGGCCCCTACTTTCTGTTTTTGAAGTCGCCCAGGACGATCTTCTCGTTGCGCTCGGCCGTCCGCATCAGGTGCGCGGCCCAGCCGCGCCCCTCGGCGATGCGCTGCGCGAGCGCGGCGGAGTAGTCCTCCTCGAGGTCGCGCCGCACGTAGGGGAACTCGAAGTCGGCCGGCAGCGCTTCCGCGAGGAACCAGAGCAGGAACTCGAGCGTCAGCCGCTTCTCGAACCCCTCTTCGGCGCGTTCCTCGCAGCGGTACTCCGGGCGTGACACCACGTCGCGCTCGAGCAGGTCGCGCAGCACGAACAGGATCTTGTCGCGGGTGTACTGGAATTCGCGATCCATGGCCTCGTCCCGCCCGAGAATAGCGCGTCCGGGCGTCCGGCGGCGGACGCGGTGTCCGGCCGGATCGTCCGCGGGCGGACGCCTTGCGGATCCCGCACCGCAATGCCGCGGGTCCTGTGCGGCACGGGGCTTGCGTGGAAGGGGGCGGGTGCGCGCTCGTGCACCCGGGAGGACTCCGATGACGCGACCGCTCTGCTCGCTGCCCATCCTGCTCACCTTCCTGGCGCTGCTGCTCTCCGGCCCCGCGGCGGCGCTCGCCGCGCCGGCCGACGCGGCGCCCGCCCCGCCCCCGGCCCGCAAGGCCGCGCCGGCGGGAGCCCCCGTGAACGTCAACACCGCCGGCGTCCAGGAGCTGACCTCGCTCCCCGGCGTGGGCCCGGCACTCGCGGGCCGGATCGTCGAGCACCGCAAGCAGAGCGGCCCGTTCCGCCGCGCCGAGGACCTGCTGGCGGTGAAGGGGATCGGGCCCAAGCTGCTCGCGAAGATCAAGGACCAGCTCACCTTCGACGCGCCGGCCGCGCCGCGATGAGCGTCCCCCGCGGCGCGGGCGGCCACTCGCTCCTGGGCGCGCTCGTCTCGATCGCGGTCCTGGGCCTGCTGGCCGGATCGGCGGCGGAGCGGCTGCGGCCAACCGGCAGGCACCGCGCGGTCGAAGCGGCGGCTCAGTCGGTCGCAGCCCGGATGAGGACGCTCGCGCGCGCGGCGGCGCGCGACGGACGGACGCGCGCGCTCGTCTTCGCGCCGGCCGGGGCAGGGGAGCCGCTCCGCGAAGCGCGCGACGCCGGGGGCGACGGCCTCCGGCGTCGCGGCGTCGCCGACGGGAGCGACCCGGCCGGGCCGCCCTATCGGCTGGCCAGGGACCACCCCGGGGTCGAGCTGGGGCGACCCTCGTGGCGCCGGATCCGGGAGATCCCGCCGGCCCGCGGGACGATCGGCGCGGCCGAACCCGCTGTGCGATTCGGGACGGCGCGCATGGCCGTCTTCGATCCCCAGGGGCACGCGACGGCCGGCTCGCTGTTCATCACCGACGGGCGAGACGCGCTCTGCGCGGTCGTCGTCTACGGTGTCACCGCGCGGGTCCAGGTCTGGTGCTACGACCGTGCGCAGGGCGACTGGGCGCGGCGTTGATCGTGCCGCTGCCGGGGTGCTAGCATCCCCAAACCCCACCCGGGGACGAGTGTGCCGCCCCTCCGCCCGCACGCCGTGCGCCGGCCGGAGCCCTCCGGATCGTCATCGGCGGGGTGGCACGAGACGCGAGGTGCACGGTGGCAGGCGACGCGGTCGGCAGCGTTCCGATCAAGCGAACACCCCTCTACGAGAAGCACCGTGCGCTCGGGGCAAAAATCGTTCCGTTCGCCGGCTACGAGATGCCGGTCCGCTACGCCGGCGACATCGAAGAGCACCTCGCCGTGCGCCAGCGGGCGGGGTTGTTCGACGTCAGCCACATGGGCGAGTTCGAAATCCGCGGGCCGGGCGCCGATGCCTTCGTCGACTTCGTCTCCCCCTCGCGGCTGTCCGCGCTGCCGTACGGGAAGATCGCGTACTCCGGCCTGACCACGGAGCAGGGGACCTTCGTCGACGACATCCTGGCGTACCACCTGGGCGAGCGGCATTACATGTTCGTGGTCAATGCCTCGAACAAGGACAAGGATCTCGCCTGGCTCCGGTCCCACGCGGCCGGGTTCGACGTGCGGCTGGACGACCTGTCGGACGAGACGGCGCTGATCGCGTTCCAGGGCCCGCTGGCCCGCGGCCTGGTCGCCCCGCTGGCCGAGGGGTTCGACGCGCTGGCCGTGCCCTACTACCACCTCGCGGAAGGCCGGCTGGCCGGCCGGCCGGCGCGCTTCAGCCGCACCGGCTACACCGGCGAGCAGGGCTTCGAGATCTTCCTGTCCAACGCCGATGCGCCCCACGCCTGGGACGCGCTGCTCGAGGCCGGCGCGGCCCACGGGGTCGTTCCCGCCGGGCTCGGGGCGCGCGACACGCTGCGGCTCGAGGCCGCGCTCCCGCTCTACGGCAACGACATCGACGATACGATCACGGTCCTCGAAGCGGGCCTCGACTTCATCGTCGACTGGGACAAGGAGCGGTTCCTGGGGCGCGAGGCGCTCCTGGCGCAGCGGTCGGTCGGGCCGGCGCGCCGCCGCGTCGGATTCGAGGTCAGGGGCCCCGGGATCGCACGCCACGGCCAGGCGGTCCTGGTCGACGGCCAGCCGGCCGGGTTCGTGGCCTCGGGCAGCATCGCGCCGGCGCTGGGGAAGGCGATCGGGATGGCCTACGTTCCGGCGGCGGCGGCCGGGCTGGGGCGCGAGTTCGAGATCGACGTACGCGGCCGGCGCGTGCCGGCGGTCGTGGTGGAAATGCCGTTCTATCGTCGACCCAAGGCGAAGAAGAGCGCCTGAGGGCGCGCGAGCGAGAGGAGAGCAGAGCATGCCGAGGCCGGAAGACTGCCTTTTCACGAAGACGCACGAATGGGTGCACCGCGAGGGGGACGAGGCGCTGGTCGGGATCTCCGACTTCGCGCAGCAGGAATTGGGCGACATCGTCTACGTCAACCTGGGCGAGGCCGGGCGGAGCCTGAAGACCGGCGAGCAGCTCGGCGAGATCGAATCGGTCAAGGCGGTGGCCGAGGTTTACGCCCCGGTCTCCGGCAGCGTCGCCGCGGTCAACGGAGCGCTGGCGGACAGCCCGGAGAAGGTCAACAAGGACCCCTACGGCGACGGCTGGCTGGCGCGGATCAAGCTCTCGTCGCTCGGCGAGCTGGACGGGATGATGAATTTCGCGGCCTACTCCAAGCACATGGCGGACGAAGGCCACTGAGAACGGTTTGGGCGGGGCGCCCCTGCGGCGCTCCGCCCGTCACACCGGATCGCGCAGCGAGGGCAGGGGCAGGCCGGCCTGCCGGAACAGTCGCCGGACCTGCTCGAGCGGCAAGCCCACCACGTTGGTGACCGATCCGCGCACCTCCTCCACGAACCAGGCGGCGGTCCCCTGCAGCGCGTAGCCGCCGGCCTTGTCGTACGGCTCCGCCCCCGCGGCGTAGCGCTCGATCTCTTCGTCGTCGAGCGTGGCGAAGCGTACCGCCGTGCGGGCCAGAGCCTCGAACACGCGGCCGTCGGGAAGCGCAAGCGCGACCCCCGTCAGCACCTCGTGCCAGCGGCCGGACAACTGGCGGAGCATCGCGCGCGCCTCGCCGGGATCGCGCGGCTTGCCCAGCTGGGCGCCGTCGATCGAGACGATCGTGTCGGCGGCGAGGACAGCGCGACCGGCCGCCGCACCGCGGGCCGCGAGGGCCTTCGCGTGCGCCAGGCGGAGCGCGGTGCCGGCCGCCTCCTCGCCCGGGAGCGGCCGCTCGTCGGCGTCGACCGCGAACGCTTCGACCGCCAGCCCGAGGCTTGCCAGCAGCGCTCTCCGGCGGGGCGAGGCCGAGGCCAGGAGAAGGCCGGGAACCGGTCCGGGGACGGCGTTCGCCAACGGTCTCTCCCGCCCGCTTTGCGAACCACGGGCCTGCTTCCTATTCTCTTCGCGTGACCGGTCGGTGGGCAATGCAGGGGGCGGTGCTGGCGGCGCTCGCGGGGCTGGGCGGGACCCTCCCGCCCGTCTCCTCGGCACCGGCGCCGCGCCAGGTCCAGCCGGCCGCACCGGCCGTGATCCTCACCTTCACCGGGGCGGTGCACGGCTTCCTCGACGTCTGCGGCTGCCCCACGTTCCCGCTCGGCGGGCTCGCGCGGCGCGCCGGACAGATGAGCACGTTCCAGAGACGGTGGCCCGGGGCCGCGGCCCTTTCCGTCGACGCCGGGGACTTCTCCGACTTTCCCGGCCCGGCCGGCGAGGTCAAGACCCGCGCGCTGGTCGAGGCGATGAACGGGCTCGGCTACCGCGCGGCGGGGATCGGCCCGCGCGACCTGGCGCTGGGTCCCGGGGTGCTGGCCGAACTCGGCGCGAAGGCCCGCTTCCCGTTCCTCTCGTCCAACCTCGTCCGTGCCGCGACGGGAACGGCGTGGCTTCCGGCCAGCCACATCGTCGAGACCGGCGGCCTGCGCGTCGGGATCGTCGCCGCGCTACGCCACGATCCTCTGGCGAACTGGCCGCTGCCCGATGGGACGAGCCTGGTGACGGTCGATCCGATCCCGGCGGTGGCGCGCGCGGTCGCGGGGTTTGCGGGCCGGACGGACTTCGTCGTGCTGCTGGCCTCGATGCCGCTCGAGGACGCCCGCCTCGTCGCCCGGCGCGTCCCCGGCATCGACATCGTGGTCGGCAGCCACGGCGGGACCGAGATGCTGGCCCCGGTGGCCGAGGGCACGGCGCGGATCCTCTACCTCGAGGACGAGGGGAAGTACCTCGGGCTCGCCTCGATCTTCCGCCCGACCGAGCCCGGGGCGCGGCCGACCCTCGAGATCGCCCGCTACGCGCTGGGCGATGAGGTGACCGCCGACGCCCGCTGGGAGGCCTACACCGTCGAGGCGATGGCGCGCTCCCAGCAGGCGGACGACGCGTCGCGCCTGCCGCCTCCTCCCCCCGCGGAATCGCGGTTCGCAGGGGTCGGGGCGTGCGCCGGATGCCACCTGTCGATCGTCGAGCAGTGGGCGAAGACGCCGCACGCCGCGGCCTGGAAGACGCTGGTGCGCGGCGACAAACGGGCTCAGGCGAGCTGCATCCCCTGCCACGTCACCGGGCACGGCGAGCCGGGCGGCTTCCTCGACGAGCGCGCCACGCCGCACCTGACCGGGGTGGGCTGCGAGGCCTGCCATGGCCCGGCGGCCGGCCACCTCGCCGATCCCGCGCGCCCCTACGGGAAGACCGGGCTGGCCTCGTGCACCTCGTGCCACACCGCCGAGATGGACCCGACGTTCAATTACTACCAGGACCGCCAGAGGGTGATGCACGGCGACGCGGCGCCCTGACAAAAAAAACCCGCCGGCGAACCGGCGGGCTGGGTGCCATGGGAGGAGGTCGGTCAGTGGGGGGAGGGGGAGTGACTCCTCCCTGGGAGCCGGCGAACCGGCTCCCAGCACCGCACTTCGTCAGGTCAGGGAGAACTGGAACTGCGAGCGCAGGGAGCCGAGGCGCTCACGGAGCTTCATCTTGGCTTCCTTCTCGAGCTGGCGGACGCGCTCGCGCGAGAGGCCGAGGATCTTGCCGATCTCCTCGAGGGTCATCTCGTCGTTGCCCATCACGCCGAAGCGCTTCAGGAGGATCAGCCGCTCCCGCTCCGGCAGCTCTTCGAGCGCCCGACGGGTCAGCTGGACCAGTTCCTTCTTGTAGACGTCCTCTTCAGGACGCACTGACCCGGGATCTTCCATGAGCTGGGAGAGCCGGGTCTCACCCTCGTGATCCACGAAGTCATCGAGGGACTTTTCCTTCATCAGCCAGGGGATCCACATGATTGCTTCCTCGCTTGGACTCAAGGGAGAGCAAGGCGCGTGCCACGCGTAAATGCCTGAAAAGGGCCAGTTTTCCGTCTCCGGGCCGCGCCATATTGGCGTGTACCGCCTGACTGGCGCAGGAGATGGGTCAATCGGGCCCCGTTTCCGGGCCCGCCGGCGGAACGGTGTACCCTTTGCCGCCATGGGCCTGGTGCGAGTCCTCCCCCCCGACGTTGCCGACCGGATCGCCGCGGGCGAGGTCGTCGAGCGCCCGGCCTCGGCCGTGCGCGAGCTGCTCGACAACGCGCTCGACGCCGGGTCGACGCGGGTCGAGATCGAGCTGGCCGGCGGGGGGCGCGACCTGGTCTCCGTCGCCGACGACGGGTGCGGGCTCGACCCCGACGACGCGCTGCTCGCCTTCGAGCGCCACGCGACGAGCAAGATTCGCTCCGGGGAAGACCTCGAGTCGGTCCGCACCCTGGGCTTCCGGGGCGAAGCGCTGGCGGCGATCGCCGCGGTTTCCCGGGTCGAGTTGCTGACCTGCCCCGGCGCGGGAAGCGAGGGGACCCGGGTCCGGATCGACCGGGGCCGGGTGCTGGGGGTCGAGCGGGCCAGCCGGGCCCCCGGCACGACGGTCCAGGTCTGGGACCTCTTTCTCGGCATCCCGGCGCGGAGGAAGTTCCTCAAGTCGCCGGAGACGGAACTCGACCACTGCCTGCGGGTCGTCACCCGAGCCGCGCTGGCGAGGCCCGAGGTCGGGTTCTGGGTGCGGCACGGGGGCAGGACCCTGGTCAGCGCGCCGTCGGCGGGGGAGCCGGCGGGCCGGGTCGCCGACCTGCTCGGGTCGCGGCTGGCGACGGGCCTGCTGCCGGTCGAGGGGGACGGGGGCCGGCTCGCTGTGAGCGGCTGGGCCGGCCGGTCGGACCTGCACCGCCCGACCCGCGATGACATCCACCTTTTCGTGAACCGGCGGCCGGTCCGCGACCCGCTGCTGGTGCGAGCCGTACTCGACGCCTACCGGCCGGGCCTTCCCGGCGGCCGGTTCCCGGTCTCGGTGCTTTTCATCGAGCTTCCGCCCGAGGACGTCGACGTCAACGTCCATCCGGCGAAATCGGAGGTTCGGTTCTCGCGGCCGCAGGAGGTGCGCGCGCTGCTGTTCGGCGCGATCGGCCGGGCGCTGCGCGGACGCGCCGCCGTCCCGGTGCTCGCGCCGCCACCGGGCGGGCCGCCCGGCGGGGACCCGGCAGCGGGGCCCGGGGCCTTTCCCGGTGCGCCCCCACCGCCCCCTGCGGTGCGCGACGGGGCGCCGCCGCGCGGGCTCGACGGGGCCGCCGCGCCGCCGGGACGGCTTGCCTGGGGCGACGCCGACGGCCCCCCCGCGCGGCCGCTGGCCCAGTACGCCAACTGCTACATCGTGGCCTCCGACGAACGCGGCCTGCTGGTGGTCGACCAGCACGTGGCCCACGAGCGGATGATCTACGAACGGCTGATCGCCGAGGCCGAAAGCGGCCCGATGGCGCGCCAGCTGCTGCTCTTCCCGCAGACGGTGGAACTCCCCCCGGGAGGGATCGAGACCCTCGAGCGCGAGCGCGGCTCCTTCGAGCGGATCGGGTTCCGCTTCGAGCCGTTCGGCGGGCGCACGGTGATGGTCCGCGAGGTGCCGGCCGTGCTCGGCCGCGAGGCCCGCCCGGCGGCGCTCGAGGACCTCGTGGCCCGCGCGACGGAAGGGGACCGGTCGGGGGCGGAGGCGCTTTTCCCGCGGCTGCTGGCCACGGTCGCCTGCCACAGCGCCGTCCGGAAGGGGATGCCGCTCTCGCTCGAGCAGATGGGCTACATCCTGCGCGGCCTCGCGGCCTGCGAGGTGCCGGGGCACTGCCCGCACGGCCGGGTGATTTCCCTGCGGGTGGACCTCGGCGCGCTGGACCGCGGCTTCGACCGGGCCTGACGCGACCGGGTCCGGCTGGTACCTTCTCCCCGGGGACCGCCGCCGGGGCGGACCCGCCGAGCGACCACGACCGTGCGCCCAGCCGCCCTCGCCACGAGCTTCGCGTTCGCCCTCGCCCTCGCGGCGGGAGGCGCCGGGCCCGCGCGCGCCGAGCGCCTGGTGTTCGACGACCTGAGGACGCTGGAGATCGAGGAGTTCGAGCTCGACGGCGACGAGCTGGTCGCGGTCCTGCCCGGCGGGACCCATCTGCGGATCGCGCTCGATGCCGTTCGCGAGATCCGGCCGTCGCTTCCGCCCCTTCCGACCGACACAGGTCCCCGGCGCACCAGCGGCGGGACCTGGCGCAAGGAGGCGGGGGATTACGCCCGGCACGTGCGGCGCTCGGCGCGCCGCTGGCGGCTCGACCCCGAGCTGATCGTCGCCGTCGCCTTCACCGAATCGCGCCTCAACCCCACCGCGGTCAGCCCCAAAGGGGCGCTCGGCGTGATGCAGCTGATGCCGTCGACCGCGCGGCTCATGGCGGTGAAGGACCCGTTCGACCCGCGGCAGAACATCGATGGCGGGGCCCGCTGGCTCCGGATGATGCTCGACCGCTTCAAGGGGGACGTCGACCTGGCGCTGGCGGCCTACAACGCCGGGCCCGAGACGGTGAAGCGCTACGGCGGCATCCCGCCCTACGCCGAGACCCGGCGATACGTGAAGCTGGTCCGGGAGAAGATGGGCCGGATGAAGCCGGTCCCTCCCAGCGGGGCCTGAGCCCGGCCGCGGCTGGACACCCCCCTGGCCCCTTGCTATCATCCGCGCCGCCTCGAGGGGGCACGATGCTCTTCGACATCAGCGATTTGGCCCCCGGCGGGGTCGCTATCGACGCGACCGTCCCGATCCCCCCGTTCCCCTGGGAAGGGGGGCAGGTGGTCGCGTGCGAACCGGCGCGCCTGTCGGGCCAACTGCGCCCGACGAGCCGCGGCGTGGAACTGCGCGGCCGGTACGGCACGAAGGCTCACCTCGTGTGCGACCGGTGCCTGACCGGGTTCGACCTGCCGCTCGAGGGCGAGTTCCGCCTCTTCCTCGTGGCCCAGGTCGGTGCGGAGGGAATGGACGAGTTCGAGCGCCGCGCGGAGGACGATCCCGACGCGGTCGACCTGTACCCCCTCGAAGGGGACGTGGTCGACCTGGCCGAGGTGCTGCGCGAACAGGTGGATCTTGCGCTGCCCTACCGCGCGATCTGCCGCGAGGAGTGCCCCGGGTTTTGCCCCGGGTGCGGAGCGGACCTGACGAAGAAGGAACCATGCCGCTGCACGGGGCGGCCGACCGACGACCGGTGGACCGAGTTGGCCCGGCTCAAGGCCGTGCTGGAGCAGCGGAAGGGCGGAACGCCCACCGAAGGGAGATGAACGCATGCCGAATCCAAAGCGGCGCCACTCGAAGGCTCGCCGCGACAAGCGGCGCGCCCACGACGCCCTGGCCATCCCCGGGATGTCGCGCTGCCCGAACTGCCAGGAGCTGAAGCTGCCGCACCGCGTCTGTCCGTCGTGCGGCCACTACAAGGGCCGCGAGATCCTCGAGACCAACCAGGAGGTCTGACCCCTTCCGCTGGACGCGTGACCCTCCGGCGAGGGTCCTCCGCGGCGCGGCCCCTCGGGGCGCGAACGCGGCACGGGGGTGCCCGACTTGACCGAGCTGAAAGCACTCGCTCTGGACGCGATGGGCGGCGACAGGGGCCCCACGGAAATCGTGAAGGGCGGGGTGGACTACGCCCGCGCCACGGGCGAAACGGTCTACCTGGTCGGCCCGCGCGAGCCCGTCGAGGCGGCGCTGCGCGCCTGCGGCGGGCAGGACGCGCCGGTCGAGGTCGTCCCGGCGGCGGACGTCATCGAGTTCACCGACAAGATCAACGCGATCCGGGCCAAGCGCGACTCGTCGATCCACGTCGGAACCCGTCTGGTGCGCGACGGGCGGGCCCAGGGGTTCGTCTCCGCCGGCCACACCGGGGCGGTGATGTTCGTCTCCAAGGTCATGTACGGCGTGCTCGAGGGGGTGGACCGGCCGGCCCTCCCGGCCCCGCTGCCGCGGATCGGCCCGGGCTACACGGTGCTGGTCGATGCCGGCGCCAACGTCGACTGCGAGACCGAGCACCTGCGGCAGTTCGCCGTGATGGGGATGCACTACTCGCGCCGCATCTTCGGCGTCGAGAACCCGCGGGTCGCGCTGCTCTCGATCGGCCAAGAGGACAGCAAGGGAAACGAGATGCTGCGCGCGGTGGCGCCGATCCTGCGGGCCGCCAACGTGAATTTCGTCGGCAACGTCGAAGGAAACGACCTCCTGACCGACAAGGCCGACGTCGTGGTCTGCGACGGCTTCGTCGGGAACGTGGCGCTCAAGGTGGGCGAGGGGATCGCCGAGTCGATCATGCACATCATCCGCGAGGAGTCGGCCAAACACCTGACGCGCCGGATCGGCGCGGCGCTGATGCTCCCCGCCTTCCGCTCGCTCAAGAAGAAGATCGACTACGCCGAGACCGGCGGCGTTCCGCTGCTCGGGCTGAAGAACATCTCGGTCGTCTCGCACGGGCGCTCGAGCTCCAAGGCGATCACCAACGCGCTGCGCGTCGCCCGCGAGGCGCAGGTCGGGAACATGGTCGGCCACATGGAGATGGAGTTGCGGCTGCTGCACCAGGCCGAGCGCAGGCTGGCGCTCTGATGGAGAGAGGGGAGGAAGGACGATGAGCCGCGACGACGCGCGATGGGTCGCGCTGTTCCCCGGGCAGGGGAGCCAGGCCGTCGGGATGGGGCGCGAGCTGGCGCAGACCTACCCGGAGGCCGCCGAGGCCTTTGCGATGGCCGACGACGTGCTGGGCGAGAACCTCAGCCGGCTCTGTTTCGAGGGCCCCGAGGACGCGCTGACCCTGACCCGGAACACCCAGCCCGCCCTGCTCACCGTCGCGGTCGCGGCGTGGCGCGTGCTCAAGGAGCGCGTGCCGCCGCCGGTCGCGGCCGCGGGCCACAGCCTGGGCGAGTACTCGGCGCTGGTGGCGGCGGGAGTGATCGCCTTCCCCGACGCGCTGCGCGCCGTGCGGCTGCGCGGCGACGCGATGCAGGAGGCGGTGCCGGTCGGCGAGGGGGCGATGGCGGCGATCATCGGCCTCGAGCCGGCGGCGGTGGAGAAGCTCTGCGGCGAGTCGCGCACCTCGGGCGAGGTCCTGGTCCCGGCCAACTTCAACGCCCCCGACCAGACGGTCGTCTCGGGCCACAAGATCGCGGTCGACCGGCTGGTCGCGCTGGCCCCCAAGGCGGGGGCGCGCAAGGCGATGCTGCTGCCGGTCAGCGCCCCCTTCCACTCGCCGATGATGGAACCGGCGGCCGAGCGGATGGAGGAGTTCCTGGAAGGGGTGCGGTTCCGGGAGCCGGCCTTTCCCGTGATCGCCAACGCGATCGCGGGCCCGGTCCGGGACGGCGAGTCGGCGCGCCGCACGCTGATCGCACAGATCGCCTCGCCGGTCCGCTGGGTCGAGACGATGAAGCTGATCGAGGACGAGTACGGCGCGACCTCCGGGGTGGAGTTCGGCACCGGGCGGGTGCTGGCGGGGCTGTCGCGGCGGATCAACGACAAGCTCCGGATCGTTCCGTTCGGCACGCCCGACGAGCTGGAGGCCGCCGTGGCGGCGGTTGCCGGCGCCGCGACGCAGCGGTGACGCGATGAGTGCGCTGCGGTGGCCGGGGCTCGACGGGCGGCGGATCCTGGTGACGGGAGGCTCGCGGGGGATCGGCCGGGCGATCGTGGACGAGCTGGCCGGGGCGGGCGCGGAGGTTTTTCTGACCGCCCGCACCCTCGAGTCAGCGGAGAAGGCGGCCGCCGAGGTCGCCGCCGCCGGCGGCCGGGCCCGCGGCGTGGCGCTCGACCTGTCGGACGCTGCGGCGGCCCAGGCCGCGCTGGACGCCCTGGTCAAGGAGACCCGGGAGGCCGGCGGGATGCACGGCGTGGTGCTCAACGCCGGGATGACCCGGGACACCCTCCTCATGCGGATGCCCCTGGCCGACTGGGAGGCCGTGATCCAGGCCAATCTGACCGGGGCGTTCCTGGTGACAAAGGCCTGGGTCCCCGGTATGATCCGCAACCGTTTCGGCCGCATCGTCGCTGTCAGCAGCGTGGTGGGCCGGATGGGCAATGCGGGACAGGTCAACTACGCGGCCTCCAAGGCCGGGTTGATCGGTTTCGTGCGCGCGCTGGCCCGCGAGCTGGCCTCGCGCAGCGTGACGGTGAACGCCGTCGCGCCGGGCTTCATCGATACGGACATGACGCGTTCGCTCCCGGAGGAGGCGCGGAAGAAGCTGCTGGAGGCCGTTCCCCTCGGCCGGCTCGGGATGCCAGCCGACGTGGCGACCGGGGTCGCGTTCCTGCTCTCGGACGCGGCCTCGTACATCACCGGTGCCGTGCTCGACATCAACGGCGGCATGGACATGTGACGCGGGACCCAGGATCGACGACGAAGAAAAAGGGAGGATCTGCGCAATGGCTTCGAAGGACGAAATCCGCGCGAAGGTGGTGGATCTGATCGCGAAGAGCTTCAAGCTCGACCCCGAGACGATCTCCGACGACAAGTCGTTCACAGACGACCTCGGCGCCGACTCGCTCGAGACGGTCGAACTGGTCATGGCGCTCGAGGAGGAGTTCGGGATCGAGATCTCGGACGAGGACGCCGAGAAGATCCGCACGGTGGGCAACGCCGTGGAGTTCATCGCCCAGCACGCCGGACAGGCCTGAGCGGAGCCGTTCGTGAGCGATCGGCCGCGACGGGTCCTCGTCACGGGCGTGGGGGCGTTGAGCCCGCTCGGCCTCGACGCGGAGTCGACCTGGCGCGGCCTGATCGAGGGCCGCTCCGGGATCGGACCGATCACGCATTTCGACCCCGCGGGGTTTCCCTCGCGCATCGCCGGCGAGGTCAAGGGCTTCGATCCGGAGCGTTGGCTCGACCCGCGTGACGTCAAGAAGTTCGACCGCTTCGTCCACTTCGCCGTCGCGGCGACGCGGATGGCGATCGACGACGCGGGCCTCGACCTCGAGGCCGTCGATCGCGACCGCGTGGCCGTCGTGATCGGCTCGGGCATCGGCGGGATGGGGCTGTTCGAGCGCGAGAACCGCGCCTACGTCGAGCGCCGCCTGGCCGAGCCCGACCGGCCCGACAAGGCGGTCCGCCGGATCACGCCGTACTTCATCCCCGGCGTGATCATCAACATGGCAAGCGGCGTGGTCTCGATCCAGTTCGGGCTGCGCGGCCCGAACGTGGCCACGGTGACGGCCTGCGCCACGGGCAACCACGCGATCGGCGACGCCTTCCGGATGCTGAGGCACGGCGACGCCGACGTCGCGATCTGCGGCGGCACCGAGGGCGTGATCACCGAGATGTCGGTCGGCGGGTTCTCGGCGATGAAGGCGCTCTCGACCCGCAACGACGAGCCGGAGCGGGCCTCGCGCCCGTTCGACCGGGATCGCGACGGGTTCGTGATCGCCGAGGGCTGCGGGCTGCTCGTGCTGGAGACCGAGGAGCACGCCCGGGCCCGCGGCGCGCGCGCGCTGGCCGAGATCGCCGGCTTCGGGATGAGCGGCGACGCCCACCACATCTCGGCGCCGCCGGAGGACGGCAGCGGCATGGTCCGCGTGATGAACGCCTGCCTGCGCGACGCCGACCTGACCCCGGCCGACGTCGGGTACGTGAACGCCCACGGGACCTCGACCCCCACCGGCGACGTGATCGAGGCCGGGGCGGTCCGCACGGTCTTCGGGCCGCACGCCGACTCGGTGCTGGTCTCCTCGACCAAGTCGGCGACCGGCCACCTGCTGGGGGCGGCCGGAGGGCTCGAGGCGGTCGCGGCGATCTACGCGCTGGCGCGCGGCGTGATCCCGCCGACGATCAACCTCGAGAACCAGGACCCCGCCGTGCATTTGGACTGCGTGCCGCTCAAGGCGCGCGAGCAGCGCGTCGACGCGGTGCTCTCGAACTCCTTCGGCTTCGGCGGGACCAACGCCACCCTGGCCTTCAAAAAACCGTAGGGGCCGGCCTCTGTGCCGGCCCGCGCCCTCTGTGCCGGCCCGCGGCCTCTGTGCCGGCCCGCGGCCTCTGTGCCGGCCCGCGGCACGGGTCCTGATCGTCGGGCCGCCACGGAGGGCGGCCCCTACACCTCGTTGAAGAAGAACGGCTTGAGCACCTGGATCCGGGCCTCGTACGTCGCCGGGTCGAGGAACCAGCAGGTCGCAGCCACCGACGAGAGCAGCGGGTTGCCGTCCTGCGGGGTGAAGCAGAACCCCTTGACCTCGTAGCCGCGCGGCGTCTCGCGCACCGCGAGCGTTTTCTTCGCGATCACGGTCTGGTTCAGGATCCGGCCGAAGTGCCCCTGGTCGCGCCCGAACGAAAAGACCGTGTTCGCGCTCTTCTTGTGGGTCAGGGCGATCCGGTCGTCCGCCTCCATGCGCTCGACCACCGAGTCGATGGTGGTCCGGTTGCGGACCACGATCGAGAACCAGATGGTGTGCATGTACTGCGTGTTGACGATCATCGCCGAGCTGTAGAGCGAAAGATCATAGCCGAGCGTCTTGAACAGGTGGTATGCGTCCCGGGCGTGGTGGGTCCCGAAGCGCTCGTCCTTGTGGCTGCCGACTTCCGGCGAGGGGACGAACTTGCCGTCCTGGCTGATGTCGTTGGCCCGGCGCACGCAGACGAACTGGCCGTCGATCAGGTTGCCCGGGCCGCCGTCCTCCAGTGCGATCGTCTTGACCAGGACCGAGATGTTGTGGGTGTTGCAGGAAACGATCTGGACGTAGCGGTCGTCGCCCGGGCGCAGCGCGGCGTCGTTGATTCCCCGGGCGTAGGGCTTGCCGAACCCGAACTCGCTGCCCTGCGCCAGGAACCCGCGCACGGTCTTCTCGTGCCGCGTGTAGAGCTGCTGCTTGTTGTCGTTGCCGACCGGCGTGCAGTCGATCACGATGGTGGCGCGTTCGAGCGCAGCCTGTTCGTCGTAGTCCGGGTTGAGCCCGATCTCGCGGAAACCGCCGGTCGCGCCGGCGTCGGCGACGAAGCGGGCCCCGCGCCGGACCAGGCTCAGCACCTTCGAGCGGTCGGTCAGCAGCGGCGTGCGCTTGTGGAAGGTGACCTCGTCGATGCCGAGCGCCTCGCGCAGGTCGCAGAGGAGCCCGATCAGCGGCTCTCCGATGGTTCCTGTTCCGACGACGTGGACGACCACCTTGTTCGCCATGGCCTCGAACTCCCGTTCGTTCCCGGGGGACGCCGCCCGCGCGGCGTTCTTGACGACCGGAAACAGGCTCCTTAGCATACAGCTCGCCGTTACTCTTTGTAAGACCAGAGTGGAGGGGTATTGATCGAGCCGCCCCGGAGCGCACCGGAACTGAACGTCGGCGAGCTGCTGCTCGCCGTCGGGGAGCGGCTCAACGCCGCCGTCCGCGGCGGGCAAGAGCACCTCCAGCGCCCGATCGCCAGCCAGGCGATCCAGAAGCCCGGGCTCGTGATGGCCGGGCTCTGGGAGTACTACCACCCGGAGCGGCTCCAGGTCTTCGGCAAGAGCGAGGACCAGTACCTGCGGCAGCTCGCGCCCGGCGCGGCGGCCGAGGTCGTGGGCCGGCTCTGCGACGGCCCCGTGCCGGCGCTCGTCATGGCCTTCGGGCTGGAGCCGCACCCCGTGCTCCAGGCCGAGTGCGACCGGCGCGGGATCCCGATCCTCGTCACCCCGCAGCCGACCGACCGCGTGGTCGAGATCCTGGTCCGCTACCTCGCGATGCGCCTCGCCCCCTCGGTCCGCGTCCACGGCGTGCTGATCGACATCTACGGGCTGGGGGTCCTGATCCTGGGCGAGTCGGGGATCGGTAAGAGCGAGTCCGCTCTGGAACTCGTGACGCGCGGCCACAGGCTGGTGGCCGACGACTCGGTCGAGATCCGGGAGGTCGACGACCAGCCGGTCGGGAACTCCCCGGGGCTCACCCGGCACCTGATGGAGGTGCGGGGGCTGGGGATCGTCAACGTGGTCGAGCTGTTCGGCGTCACCTCGGTGCTCGAGAGCAAGCCGGTCGAGCAGGTGGTGCGGCTGTTCCGGTACGAGCCCGGGATGAGCGTCGACCGGCTCGGCGGCCGCCACGAGACCGAGATCCTGGGCCACCGCCTGCCGCTGATCGAGATCCCGGTCGCCCCCGGCCGCAACCTCGCGGTGCTGCTCGAGATGTCCGCACGGCTCCAGTTGCTCAAGGGGCACGGCCGCGACGCCTCGCGCGACCTGCAGGCGGAGATCAACCGGATGATCGGGGCCCAGGCCGGCGAGACCCCGCCATGACCCAGCTGGTCGTCGTGACCGGCCTCTCCGGTTCGGGCAAAACGCAGGCGCTGCGCTGCCTCGAGGACATGGGCTACTTCGCGGTCGACAACCTGCCGATCCCGCTGATCCCGTCGTTCGTCGAGCTGCTGGGGCGAAGCCAGGGGGCCGAGGCCCGCGGCGCCTTCGTCGCCGACGTCCGCGACAGCGCAAACCTGGCGGGGTTGCCGGCCGTGCTCGAGGACCTGCGGCAGCGCGAAGGGCTGGAGGTCCGCCTGCTGTTCCTCGAGGCGCAGGAGGAGACGCTGGTGCGGCGCTTTTCCGAGACCCGGCGGCCGCACCCGCTCGACAAGGGGAGCGCCACCGGGGTCGCCGAGGCGATCCGCCACGAGGCCGCGCTGCTGGCCGACCTCCGGGCCGCGGCCGACGCCGTGATCGGCACCGACGCGATGTCGCCGCACGAGCTGCGGCGGGTGGTGCAGAACAGCCTCGACCCGGGACGCGAGTCCTCGCCGCTCCACGTCCGGGTCGTCTCGTTCGGGTTCAAGTTCGGCCTGCCGCGCGAGGCCGACATGGTCTTCGACGCGCGCTTTCTCCCCAACCCCTACTTCAAGCCCGAGCTGCGCGGCAAGGACGGCCGTGACGCGGAGGTCTCGGGTTACCTCGAGCAGCAGGCCGGCTACCGCGAGTTCGCGGAACGGGTCGAGGACCTGCTGGAGTTCGTGATGCCGCGCTTCGTCGGGGAAGGGAAGAGCTACTTCACGCTGGGGATCGGCTGCACCGGGGGCCGCCACCGCTCGGTCGCGCTGTCCGAGCGCCTCGCGGCCTGGCTGCGCACCGCCGGCTACCAGACGACCGTCTCGCACCGTGACCTCGTCCGCGACTCGGAAAGGCCGCGATGATCGGGATCCTGGTCGTGACCCACGGGAACGTCGCCGCCGAGTTGGCCGACGCGGGGCGGAAGATCGTCGCGAAGGAGTCCCCGCTGGTGGCGCTGGCGCTGGACTGGGACGACGACGTGACCGACGCCCGGCGCCAGATCGCCGAGGCGATCGCGGCCGTCGATCGGGGGGCCGGCGTGTTGATCCTGACCGACATGTTCGGCGGCACGCCGACCAACCTCGCGATGACCTTCTACGCCCCCGGCAAGGTGGAGGTCGTGACCGGCGTGAACCTGCCGATGCTGGTGAAGGCGCTCACCCTGCGGGAGGACGCGGCGCTCGCCGAGGCGGCCCAGCTGCTGGCCGAGAAGGGGCGGAGCGCGATCAGCGTCGCGGGCTCGCTTCTCGGGACCCACGGCGAGGCCTGACGCCGTGCCCGAGCGCACGGTGCGGCTGGTCAATCGGCTTGGCCTGCACGCCCGCGCCGCGGCGCGTTTCGTCGACCTCGCCGGGCGCTTCCGGTCCTCGATCGTGGTCGCGATGGGAGGGATCGGCGTGGACGGGAAGTCGATCCTCGGGATCCTGACCCTGGCCGCGCCGTGCGGCACGGAACTGCGGCTGGTGGCGGACGGGGACGATGCCGAGGCCGCGCTCGCGGCGCTGGCCGGCCTGGTCGCGGAAGGCTTCGGGGAGGAGCCGGCGTGATCACGCTGCAGGGGATCGGCTCGAGCTCCGGCATCGCCGTCGGGCAGGCCCTGTCGGTCGGGCGGCACGAGCTGCACGTCCCGCGTTACCGGATCCGGGCCGAGGAGATCCCGCGCGAGCTGCGCCGCTTCTGGGCCGCGCGGCGCCAGGCCCGCGAGGAGATCCAGACGCTGCGCGACAACGCGGCCCGCAAGCTGGGGTCCAAGTACGCCGGGATCTTCGACGCGCACCTGCTGATCCTCGAGGACCGCAAGCTGGGGCGCGAGACGGTCCAGCGGGTCCGCCACCGCCGCCACAACGTCGAATGGAGCCTGGCGGCGACCGTCAACAACCTGCTGACGACGCTCGACGCGGTGGAAGACCCCTACCTGCGCGAGCGGGGGGGCGACATCGTCGACGTCCACGAGCGGCTGCAGCGGATCCTCGCCGGCGCGACGAACCGGCACGCCGGACGGCTCGATCTGACCGAGGACACGGTGATCCTCGCGCACTCCCTGTCGCCTTCCGACGCGATCTGGCTCAACCAGCCGCGGATCGTCGGAATCGCGACCGAGAAGGGAGGACCGACCTCGCACACGGCGATCCTGGCGGCGGCGCTGGGGATCCCGGCCGTGCTGGGAGTCGACCGGCTGCTCGAGACGGCGGTCGAGGGCGAGGCGGTCGTGGTCGACAGCCAGGGCGGAGCCGTGCTGCTCCAGGCGGGCGAGACGGCGCAGGAGGAGTTCCGGGCCCGCGGGGCCGACCTGCGGCGGCGGGCCATGCGCACCGTGCTGCGCGGACCGCTCCACACGACCGACGGCGTCGAGGTGCAGGTCGCCGCCAATCTCGAATTCCCGGAGGAGATGGCCGCGCTCGAGCGGGTCGGGGCGCAGGGGGTCGGCCTGTTCCGGACCGAATTCCTGTGGCTCGCCCGCGGCGGGAGCGCACCGAGCGAGGACGAGCACCTCGAGGCCTACCGCCGGTTGCTCTCGATCGACCTCCAGGCGCCGGTCGTGATCCGGACGCTCGACCTGGGCGGGGAGAAGCTCCCCGCGGGGGACGCGCGTCGCGAGGAGGAGCCGAACCCGGTGATGGGCCTGCGCGCGGTGCGCTACTGCCTGGCGCACCCCGGGATCTTCCGCGCGCAACTGCGGGCGGTCTTCCGCGCCGCGGCCGAGACGAACCGGGTCTGGATCATGGTCCCGATGATCTCCGGGCTGGAGGAGTGGCGCGCCGTCCGCCGCTTCGTCGAGCAGGTCAGGGACGAGGTGACGCGCGAGGGGGTGATCGTCCCGCACGTGCCGCTCGGCTGCATGATCGAGGTGCCGTCCGCGGCCCTCGTGGCCGACCGGCTGGCGCGGGAGGCCGACTTCCTCTCGATCGGCAGCAACGACCTGATCCAGTACGCGCTTGCGGTCGACCGCGGCAACAGCCGGGTGGCCTACCTGCACGACCCCTGGCACCCGGCGGTCCTGCGGCTGATCCGGATGGCGGTCGAAGCCGGCCGGGCGGCCGGGATCCCGGTCACCTTCTGCGGCGAGATGTCGTCCGACCCGCTCGGCGCGCTGACCTTGCTGGGGCTGGGGGTGACGCGCTTTTCCTGCACCCCGTCCCAGATCTCGACGGTCCGGGAGACCGTCGCTGCCGCCTCCGCGCGGCGCTGGGCCGAACTGGTGGAGGAGGCCTCGAGCCTGCCGACAGGGCGGGAGATCCACGACCGCCTGGACGCCGAGGCGTCGCGCCTGCTCCCCTGGCGGCCGGGCGGGGCCCGGGCCGCGGTCGGCCCGCCGGAGACGCCGGGGCCGGGGCCGGTCCCGACGCCATCCTGAGGGGAGGGCCTTTCCGGGCCCTCTGGTACAATTTCGCGCCCCCAGGAGATCCAATCGTGTCGATCCAGCGCGCCGGAAGCGAGAGCGAGCTGATCCGACCGGCCGACGTCTGCGCGCGCCTCGACGTCCAGCCGTACATCCTCAAGTTCTGGGAGAGCGAATTCCCGCTGCTCGGGCGGCGGGTCGGCGCGAAGCGGCTCTACGACGAGGCCGCCTTCGAGATGGTCCGCGAGATCCGGCGCCTGGTGCTGGACGAGCGGCGGTCGCTGGCCGAAGCGCGGACGGTGCTGGACGCCCGTTTCGGGGGCGAGGCGCCGCCGCCGGCCACGGCGGAGGCCGCGCTGCCGGCGCCGTCCGGCGCGGCGGAGGGCGCGGGGGCGGAGGCGCTGGCCGAGAAGCTGCGCGAGGCCCGCGAGCGCGTGGGTCTGCTCGAGCGTGAGGTGGAGGCCGCCCAGGACCTGCTTCGGCGGGTCCAGGCCCTGCAGGGCCGCGTGGCGGAGCTCGAGGACGCTCTGGCCCGCGCCGACGCCGACCGCCGCGGCGCCCTGGCCGCCCAGGCCGCGGAGCTGAACGCCGATCTCGCCAAGTCCCGCGAGGCGGTCCGCGGCCGTGAGGACGAGCTGCGCCGGGCGCGCGAGGAGGCGATGGAGATCCGCCGCCACCTCGAGGAGGAGAAGCAGGTCCGGCTCAAGGCGGCGACCCAGGCCGCCCGGGTGCCCGACCTCGCCGACCAGCTGGCGCGCCTCGAGCGGGAGCTGGTCGCCGAACGCCAGCGGCACGGCGAGACCTCCGCCCTGCTGGAAGGGTTGGGCGCGCGGCAGGCGGAGTGGGGCCAGCGCGACCTCGAATGGCGCACCGGCGTCTCGAACACGATCTCCGCCGCGCTGCGCGAGGTGCGCGAGATCGCGTTCCACGCCGAGGGGCTGGAGAAGGCGCTGGAGCCGGTCGAGAGCCGGCCGCGTCGCGTCCCCCCGCCCGCCCCGCCGGCGCCGGTCCCGGACCCGCCGGCCGACATCGAGGACCTCGCCGCGGAGGCGCTCCAGGAGAGCCTCGCCGGCGCAGAGAAGCCGGACGACGAACTGGCCGCACCCGCGGAACCGCCCGGCCCCGCGGCCGGAAACGGGAACGGCAACGGCCACGGCGGCCCCGCCGCCGGGTGATTCCGGCGGCGGCAGCCCCGCTCCGGTGCTAGAATCCTTCTTCGACCGCCCGCTGGGCGGTCGTTGCTTGTCCAGCCGGTCGGGGCGTGGCGCAGCCTGGTAGCGCACTTGCTTGGGGTGCAAGTGGTCGCCGGTTCAAATCCGGCCGCCCCGACCAATCCACTCGGCGATTCTCGGATCCGCGACGCCCGCCCGCGCTACGGCGCCGGAGGGGTCAGCGTGAGGCGCGGGATCCTGTACATGCCGCCTGGCATCGGACCGTATGGCATGCCGGGTGGGAAGTCGGGCGGCCCGCCGCCGAAGATGTAGCTCGCATCTCTCGACGGGGCGTACAGCGCAATGTACCAGTCGTCGGTCACGATCTCGTCCGGTCCCGCGAACTCCCACGTGAGGGAGGTCACCATCGTCCAGACTGGGAACCCGTCCTCGTCGAGGAGGTAGGCGATTCCAGTGTAGGCCCAGGCCTTGGGTCCGACTTTCCAGAGTGGCCCGACCATCAGTGACCGTCTCGCCTCGCCAGGCCACAGCGGGGGGCCGGCGTAGTCGACCACCATCTGGTACTCGTTGCCGCCGGTCCGGGTGACGGTCATCGTGATGCCCCAGTCCCCGGTCGCGACTGTCCGGTTGATCCAGGTCCCCTCGATCTCCCAGGGTCCGGCGCCATCCCCCGCCCACGCTGCTGCAGGAACGAGAAGGAGCGCCGCCGCGACCACGCCGATCGCGAGCACGCGTTTCGTCTTCATCGAGACCTCCTGGCCCGGGGGGAGGGACCGGGCCGTCACCGGTCGGGCCGGAGCGAGCGCAAGGGCCGATCCCTGCGGGCTCGCATCGGTCGCACCGCCACTGCTTTCATACGCACGGGGCGGGGCGAACGAACGAGCGATCGACACGGGAGGTCTGGTCCCCGATGGGAGGGGACGGTCGGCACGCGGGAAGCGAGCGTTTCGCAGTCCGCGGCGCTAGAAGCTCCGCGCATAGTTGTACAGAAATGCGACCTTCTTGCAGTTCCTCACGGGGGCGACGAACCGGATCCGCTTCACCTCCGCGGCGGCCTGCTCGGCCAGCGTCGCGTCGCCGGTCGAGTTCTCGATCACCTTCGTCGAGACGACCGATCCGTCGGCGGCGACGTGCGCCTGGACCACCACGCGGCCACGCCCGGCGCCCGTCGTATCGAGGGAGAACGGCGGCGCGTCGAGAACCTGCGGGGCGGCGTCGGGGAGGCAGGGCTCCTCCTTGCGCGCGTAGCGGGAGGCAACCCAGCCCTCCGACCCGGACGGAAGCTGGACCCGGTACCAGTCGGGGCGCTCCTCCAGCAGCGTGAGCCGCTCCCCCTTCCGGACCTTGCCGACCACGGCGGCGCCGGCCGAGGGGCCGCCGCGCACGTTCAGCGTCGATCCGGTGACCCGCACGGTGACGGGGGGCGGCGGCGGGGGCGGTTCGGGTAGGCCGGACCGGCTCGACCACCTCGGGGGGCGCGGCCGGCGCGGGCGGTTGGGCTGGGGCGGCCGACCGACACCCCGCCGCGGCCAGGAGCACCGCCGCGGATCCCAGTCCCAGCACGATTCGGAGGGTGGCGTGGATGCTCGGCACGGCGACCTCCCGCCGGCAGGGTCCCGCCGGCGACGCGCGGATCGTAGCACCGCGGTCCCGGCACTCGGCGGCCGTGCGCGGCAGCGACTCCCGTCCGGCCCCGGCGTTCGCAGCGCGCACCCGACCGCTCGCCCCCCGCCGGCGACCGCCGGTCGGCGCATTGCCACCCTCGGGTCCCCTCTTTCGTATTACGGGCAACGGCCGGCGGCGGAACCGTCCGGCCAGGGCAGGCGCGCAACCCGCGGGAGGATCCATGGGCAAGCTGATCAGGCTCCTCGTCATCCTGGTCGTGATCGGGGCCGGCATCGTCGGCGTCTACGCCTGGCTGCGCGGCAAGGACGGCGGCGGCGACGGGCTCAAGACGGTCGACATCGCGACCGGCGCGATCACCGAGAAGGCGATCGCGGTCGGCCAGATCAAACCGCGGCTCGAGTTCAAGGTGAAGTCGAAGATCTCCGGGCTGGTGAAGCGCTGCTTCGCCGAGGTCGGACAGGTCGTCCAGACGGGCGACCCGTTGTTCGAGATCGCGCCCGATCCGACCCCGACCGAACTGGTCCAGGTCGAGCGTGAAGTCGAGTCCCGCGGCACCGCGTACGATCGCGCGCAGGCCGACTACCGGCGGATCGAGGAGCTGCAGCGCCAGGGGATCGTGGCCCGCGGGGACCTCGACGCGGCGCGCGAGGATTTCGAAAGGACGCGGATCGAGCTGGCCCGCGCGCAGGACGCCCTGGCGCTGACGCGCAAGGGGCGGATCGAGGGGCGCGGCAGCGAGATGGAGTCGATCGTCCGCGCGCCGGCCGGCGGGGTCGTGCTGGCCCGCCAGGTCAACCCGGGCGACCCGGTCGTGCCGCTGACCTCGTACCAGCCGGGGACCGAGCTGGCGACCGTCGCCGACATGCGGGACCTGATCTTCCAGGGGACGGTCGACGAGATCGACGTCGGCAAGCTGGGGGTCGGCGTGCTGGCGCGGATCAAGATCGGCGCGCTGCCGGACCAGGCGGTCACCGGACGGATCAGCCGGATCGCGCCGCAGGCCCGGGAAAAGGATGGCGCGCGGCTGTTCGACATCGAGCTGGAGCTGGATCCTTCGCCCGGGATCACGCTGCGCGCCGGCTACTCGGCCAACGCCGACCTGATCATCCGGGAGAAGACCGACGTGCTCCTGGTCCCCGAGCGGGTCGTGACTTTCGAGGACGGCGGGAAGAAGGCCTTCGTCGAGGTCCCCGGCGACGCTCCGGGCGCCGAGCCGAAGAAGATCGAGATCGCGATCGGCCTCTCCGACGGGCTGAATGTCGAGGTCGTCTCCGGGCTCTCCAAGGGGGACAAGGTGGTCCAGCGTCCGCCCAAGGAGATCAGCGGACTCCCGGGCTAGCGGCGGCGGACGGCGCGCCGGGACGGGAGGGGCAAATGGGCCTTTTGATCGGGATGCGGCAACTGGGGCGCGACCTGGCGAGCCAGAAGCTGCGGACCTTCCTGACCGCCTTCGGCATCGTCTGGGGCACCGCTGCGATCAGCCTGCTGCTGGCCTTCGGCGAGGGGTTCCACAAGCAGATCCTGGTCAACTCGGCGGGGCTGGGCGAGAACATCGTGATCGCCTTCCCGTCCTTGACCTCGATCCCGTTCGAGGGTCTGGGGAAGGGGCGGCGGATCCTGGTGGACGAGGAGGACATCGACCTGGTCGAGAAGCAGGCGGCGGGCCTGGCCGGGATCTCGGGCGAGTACGCCGACACCTTCAAGCTGCTCTACAACGCGCGCACGCTGCCGGTCGACGTCTCCGGGGTCCGGCCGGTCTTCGGCGAGCTGCGCAACCTGATCCCGCAGGAGGGGGGCCGCTTCGTCAACGCCCTCGACGAGCTGGACAAGCGCCGCGTGATCTTCCTCGGCAACGAGCTGGCGAAGGAGATCTTCGGCTCGACCGAGCCGGTCGGGAAGACGGTGATGCTGCTCGGCTCGCCGTTCACCGTCGTCGGCGTGCTGCAGGAGAAGACGCAGGACTCGAGCTACAGCGGGCGGGACAAGGACAAGGCCTTCGTCCCCGGGGCGACCTTCCGCACCCTGACCGGCGCCAAGTACGTCGACAACCTGATTTTCAAGGCGACCGGCACCGCCGCCACCGAGGGGCTCAAGGCGGACGTGATCCGGGTCCTGGCCGGCCGCCACCGCTTCGACCCCAAGGACAAGGAAGCGCTCCAGATGTGGGACACGACGGAGGGCTTCAAGTTCATCGACACCTTCATGCTCGCCTTCCGCGCCTTCCTCGGGATCGTCGGCTCGCTCACGCTGATCGTCGGCGGGATCGGCGTATCGAACATCATGAACGTCGTGGTCGAGGAGCGGACCCGCGAGATCGGCATCAAGATGGCGCTGGGCGCCCGCGCCGGCTCGATCCTGCGCCAGTTCATGGCCGAGACGATGCTCATCACGATCTTCTCCGGGGCGGTCGGGCTGCTGCTGGCGGCGGGGATCTGCGCGGTCTTCCCGGAGGGGTTCCGCGAGTACGTCGGCAGGCCGGTGATCTCCTCCTCGGTCGGGCTGCTGACCGCGGGGCTGCTTGGCCTGATCGGCTTTCTCGCCGGCTATTTCCCGGCCCGCGACGCCTCGCGCCTCGACCCCGTCGTGGCGATGAAGCTCTAGGAGGGACGATGCGCGCCGGGCTCGTCTTCCAGCTCTTCCTCGCCTCCTCGCGCGTGCAGAAGAAGCGCGCGGTCCTGACGATCGCCTCGATCGCCTGGGGCTCGGTCGCGCTGCTCCTGCTGCTGGCCTTCGGCGAGGGGCTCAAGCAGCAGCTCTCGCGCGGCAGCGCCGGGATGGGGACGAACCTCGCGGTGCTCTGGATGGGCGAGACCAGCCGGCCCTGGCAGGGGCTGCCGGCGGGCCGGGCGATCCGGCCGCGGGTCGACGACGTCAACCTGCTGCGCGAGCGGATCCCGGGGCTGGTCGGGATCGTGGCCGAGATGCGGAACTGGCGCAGCGCCTTCACCTACGGGACGAAGACCGTCAACGGGCGCGTGACCGGCTCTTCGCCGGAGTACGGCGAGCTGCGCAACTTCTACGCCCAGCCGGGCGGCCGCTTCATCGACGAGCTGGACGAGGCGTGCAAGCGCCGCGTCGTCTTCCTCGGCAACGAGCGGGCGCAGGAGATCTTCGGCGACGAGGACCCGGTCGGGAAGACGCTGCTGATCAACCAGACGCCGTTCACGGTGGTCGGGGTGATGAAGCGCAAGATCCAGATGGGGACCTACGGCGGGCCGGACGCCGAGAACGCCGTGATCCCGCTCTCGACCTACGTCGCGATGTTCGGCTCGGACCGGGTCGGGAACATCGTGCTCAAGCCCGAGCGCCCGGCGGAGATGCCGCGGGTGCTGGCCGACGTGCGCCGGATCCTGGGCGCCAAGTACGGCTTCGACCCGGCGGACGAGAAGGTCTTCCCGACCTGGGACACGGTCGAGAGCGGCTCGATCATGCGGAACATCCTGCTCGGGATCCAGATCTTCCTCGGCGTGATCGGCGGGCTGACGCTGATGATCGGCGGCGTCGGGGTGGCCAACATCATGTACGCCACGGTCAAGGAGCGGACCCGCGAGATCGGCGTGAAGATGGCGCTGGGCGCCCGGCCGTCGTGGATCGTCGCGCCGCTGGTGCTCGAGGGGCTGCTCTACACCGTGGTCGGGGGCGCGATCGGCCTCGTCCTGGGGATGGTCCTGATCGTGCTGATCGGGCTGATCCCGACGGCCGGCAACGACGCGCTCGAGTTCCTGGGAAAGCCCACCCTGTCGCCGCTGATCGGCGTCGCGACCGCCGCGATCCTGGGGCTGGTCGGGCTGCTCGCGGCCTACTTCCCGGCGCGGCGCGCCGCGTCGGTCGATCCGGCGCAGACGCTGCGCTACGAGTGAGGCGACGATGAGCGTCCTTCCGCGGCGCAGGAACGGCGAGATCCCGGCGGCCGACGGCGTCGTGATCCGCATGGCGGGGATCCGCAAGGTGTACGACACCGGCAAGGTCAAGGTGGAGGCGCTGCGCGGGATCGACCTGGTGGTGCATCGCGGCGAGTTCGTCGCGGTGGTCGGGCCGTCGGGGTCGGGCAAGTCGACGCTGATGAACCTGGTCGGCTGCCTCGACACCCCGACCGCGGGGGAGTACGAGCTGTGCGGGCAGCCGATCTGGGCGCTCTCGCGCGACGGGCTGGCCGACGCCCGCAACCGGCGGGTGGGGTTCGTCTTCCAGAGCTTCAACCTGCTGCCCCAGATCACGGCCTTCGAGAACGTCGAGATGCCGCTGCTCTTCGGCGGGGTCGGGAAGAAGGAGCGCCGGGAGCGGGTGACCGACCTGTTGGCGCGGGTCGGCCTGGGCGACCGGATGGACCACCGGCCGACCGAGCTCTCGGGGGGGGAGATGCAGCGGGTGGCGATCGCCCGGGCGCTGTCGATGAACCCCGACGTCGTGCTCGCCGACGAGCCGACCGGGAACCTCGATACCTCGTCGGGCGGTGACATCATGGGGCTGTTCGAGGAACTGTGGCGGCAGGGCCGGACCCTGGTCGTGATCACCCACGACAGGGCGCTGGCCCGCCGCGCCGGGCGGATCGTCGAGGTCCGGGACGGGCTGATCCTCCGGGACGAACCGACCGGATCGGTTGCAACCCTTCAGGAGGCCCGGGCGTCTCACGGATGAGAACCGAGGGAGGAGAACCACGATGCGCGTTCACCGTTCGATCCTGGTGCTGGCCGGCGTCCTCGCCGGGCTGATGGCGGCGTCCGCGCTGGACGCCGGGGCCGAGACGAAGATCGAGAAGGAGTTCCCGCTGGCGGCCGGCGGGGCCTTCGTGCTGCAGACCGACGGCGGGCCGGTGGCCGTCAAGGGGACCGACCGGGCGACCGTCCGGATCGTGATCACCTCGCGGGCCGACGACGCGGAGAGCCTGTACGAGTTCAAGTACGAGACCACCCCTCAACTGGTGAAGCTGGTCGTCAAGCGCAAGGGGAGCGGGATCGGGTCCTGGTTCTCCGGGGGCCGCAACGACGGACTGGCGTTCGAAGTGGAACTGCCGCGGGGGGCGCGGTGCAACCTCGGGACGGCGGGGGGGCCGATCGCGGTCTCCGACATGCAGGCCGGGGTCGAGGCCGACACCTCCGGCGGGCCGATCGACCTGCGCCGCATCAAGGGGTCGGTCAGCGCCGACACTTCGGGCGGCCCGATCTCGATCGAGGACATCGACGGCAGCGTCGACGCCGACACCTCGGGCGGCCCGATCCGGATCAGCAAGGTGAGCGGCGACATCGCGGCCGACACTTCGGGCGGCGGGATCGACATCTCCGAGGCCGGCGGCAAGGTCACGGCCGATACGTCCGGCGGGCCGATCGCGGTGCGATTCGCGTCCGGCAACGGCAAGGGGGGCTCGCTCGAGTCCTCGGGCGGCGGGATCACGATCGCGGTCGACCCGGCCGCGAAGCTGACGCTCGACGCGGAGTCCAGCGGCGGCAGCGTGAGTTGCGACCTGCCGGTGACGGTGGTCGGCGACCGCGACCGGAGCGAGCTGCGCGGCGACCTGAACGGCGGCGGCGCGCTGCTGCGGGCCCGAACCTCGGGGGGTGGGATCCGGATCTCGGCGCGATAGGACACGGAACGGGCCGGCACGGAGGCCGGCCCCTACGGACCGCGCACCCGTACCGGCCCGCATCCGGTCCCGTAGGGGCCGGCCTCGTGCCGGCCCGCCCAGGCCGACCGGCCGTCACCAGATCCCGAGGATGTCCTTGACCTCGTCCGAGGCCATCACGGCCGGGTTCCAGGGCGGCTCCCAGACCAGTTCGACCTGCACGTTCTCGACCCCGGGGATCAGCGCCGTGACCTCGTGGATGGTGGACAGGATCATCGGGCCGAACGGGCAGCCGGGGGAAGTCAGGGTCATCTTGATCGTGACGTCCTTGCCGCCGTTGGCGATCTCGGCGTCGTAGACCAGTCCCAGGTCGACGACGCCCAGGCGCAGCTCCGGATCCTGGACCGGCTTGAGCGCCTCGAAAACCTGCTCGCGGGTGACGGTCTCGGTCATGTCGGCTCCACGCGGGACAGCGCCTGCTCGAGCGTCGTCCACGGCAGCAGCGCGCACTTGATGCGCACCGGGAAGTTCTTGACCCCCTCCAGCACCTCGAGATCGCCCATCTCGACACCGTCGGCGGGGGCCTGGCCGGCCAGCATCGCCTTGAAACCGGCCGAGAGGCGGCGGGCCTCGGCGACCGGCTTGCCGCGCAGCGCCTCGGCCAGCAGCGAGCCGGAAGCGACGCTGATCGAGCAGCCGCGGCTGCGGACCGAGAGGTCCCTGATCACGCCGCCCTCCACCGCCAGTTCGAGCGTCAGTTCGTCGCCGCAGAGCGGGTTGTACCCCTCCTCGCGGACGTCGGGGTGGGGCAGGGGGGCGGCCCCGCGCGGCGTCCGGTAGTGGTCGAGGATCACTTCGCGATACAGATCGTCTAGCTCAAGCGACATGTCCCAGGTACTCCCGAGCGTGCCGGATCGCCTGGACCAGGAGGTCGACCTCGTCGCGCGTATTGTAGATCCCGAAGCTGGCTCGTGCGGTGGCCGGAACGCCCAGGCGGCGCGCCAGCGGCATCGCGCAGTGGTGGCCGGCCCGGACCGCGACGCCCTGGCGGTCGAGGATCGTCGCCATGTCGTGGGGGTGGACGTCGCGGTCGTAGAACGACGCCAGCGCGACCCGGTCCGCGGCGTCGCGCGGGCCGTAGACCCTCAGCGAGGGGACCTGCGACAGCTGCTCCAGCGCGTACTCCGCGAGGCACTCGGAGTGGATGCGGACCGACTCCATCCCGATCAGGTCGAGGTACTCGACCGTCGCGCCGAGGGCCACCGCGTCCGCGATGTTCGGCGTGCCGGCCTCGAAGCGGTGGGGCGGGCGGGCGAAGGTCGAGCCCTCCTGCGTCACCCGGTCGATCATCTCGCCGCCGCCCAGGAAGGGGGGCATCGCCTCGGCCAGCGCTTCGGTCAGCACGAGGCAGCCGATCCCGGTCGGCCCGTACATCTTGTGGCCCGAGAAGACCATCGCGTCGCAGCCCAGCTCGCGGAAGCGGACCGGCATCTGCGGGACGGTCTGGGTCGCGTCGAGCGCGGTCAGCACGCCCGGGCTCGCGCTGCGGGCCTCGGCGAACAGCTCGGCCACCGGGTTGATCGTGCCCAGCACGTTCGAGGCGTGGATCAGCGAGACGACCTTCGTCCGCGGCGAGAGCAGGCGCCGGAAGGCCTCGCGGTCCAGCCGCCCCTCGTCGTCGATCGGCGCCCAGCGCACGACGATCCCGCGCTCCGTGGCCAGCATCTGCCAGGGCACGATGTTGCTGTGGTGCTCCATCTCGCTGATCAGCACCTCGTCGCCGGGCGCGAGGTGCGCGCGGCCCCAGGCGTAGGCCAGGAGGTTCAGCCCCTCGGTCGCGTTGCGGGTGAAGACCAGCTCCTCCGGCCGGTGCGCGCCGACGAAGGCCGCCACGCAGCGCCGGGCCTGCTCGTAGAGGTCGGTCGCTTCCTCCGCCAGGGTGTGGATGCCGCGGTGCACGTTGGCGTTGTGGCGCTCGTAGTACTCGACCAGCGCGGCGATCGTGTGGCGCGGTTTCTGCGTCGTGGCGGCGTTGTCGAGGTAGACGATCGGCCGGCCGTGGACCTGGCGCGCCAGCACCGGAAAGTCGGCGCGGATCCGGGCCGCGTCGAAGTCCTTTCCGCAGTCCACCCGGCAGTTGAACGACGGGAGCGGGAAGCTGACGGACATCGACGGCTCCTTTCCGGGCGGCAGTGCCGCGCCGCCTACCGCGCCAGCCGGGCTTCGACCCGGCCGCGCACTTCCTCGCGCGCCCCATCGTCCGGGATCCGGGCCAGGAGCGGCTCGAAGAACCCGCCGACCACCATCCGCTCGGCTTCCGGCCGCGGCAGGCCGCGGGTCTCGAGGTAGAAGAGCTGATCCTCGTCGATCGGTCCGACGGTCGCGCCGTGGCTGGCCTTCACCTCGTCGGTCAGGATCTCCAGTTCGGGGATCGAGACCGCGTGGGCCGTCTCGTGCAGCAGCAGGTTGCGGTTCTCCTGGAAGGCCTCGGAGTGGACCGCGTCGTGCGCGATCCGCAGCATGCCGGTGAAGGCCGAGCGCGCGCGGTCGCGCAGCGCGACCCGCAGGTCGAGCCGGCTGGCCGTCCGCGGCGCGAGGTGCTCGAGCACGGCGTGGTGGTCGAACTGCTGGCGGCCGGTCCCGAAGACGACCCCGCGAACCTCCGCGCACGCGCCCTCGCCGGCCAGTTCCACGGCCAGGTCGGACTTGGTCGCCGCGCCGCCGAACGCCGTGAAGACGGCGTCCAGCGCGGCGCCACGGCCCAGCCGCACGCGCGTGGTCGTGGTCCCCGAGGCGCCGGAGGGGAGGTCCTGCAGCGTGACCAGGGTGAGCCGGGCGCCGTCTCCGACGACCCACTCCAGCGTGCGATGGACCAGCGGCGCGTCGGCCCCGGCCCCGTCGGCCGGCAGCTGCTCGTCGATGAAGACCGCTTCGGAGTCCGCGCCCAGGAGGCAGAGCGTGCGCGGCAGGACCACGCCGCTGCCGCCGTAGCGGCGCAGCCGGACGATCGGGCGGGTCAGGCGGACACCGGGCGGGATCTCGACGAACAGGCCGCCGGTCCAAAGCGCGGCGTTGAGCGCGGCAAAGGGGCTCTCGTCGGCCGCGACCAGCCGGCCCAGGGCCGCCCGGACCGTCTCTGGCCGCTCCGCAGCGGCGCGCGAAAGGTCGATCGCGACCACCCCCGCCCGCTCGGCCTCGGGATCCAGCACGATCGCGCCGGGGTCGAAGGCCGCGGGCGCGAGCGGCCGGTCGCCCGGCATCAGCCGCGCGGCCTCGGCGTAGCGCCAGCGATGCAGCGCCCGGTCGGGCGGGGCTGCGCCGTCGAAGGCGCGGAAGGCCGCGGCGCGCGCCGCTCGCAGCCAGGCGGGCTCGCCGGCGGTCCACTCGTCGATCGTGAGCAGGCCCGGGTGGGCCAGAGCGTCGTTCGTCACGGGTCCCTCCGGCCTAACCGACCGAGCCTTCCATTTCGAGCTGGATCAGGCGGTTCAGCTCCACCGCGTACTCCATCGGCAGCTCCTTGGTGAAGGGCTCGATGAAGCCGTTGACGATCATCAGCGTCGCCTCCTCGGCGGAGATGCCGCGGCTCATCAGGTAGAAGAGCTGCTCCTCGCCCACCTTGCTGACCGTCGCCTCGTGCTCGACCCGCACCTCCTGTTCGCCGATCTCCATCGTCGGATAGGTGTCCGAGCGCGAGTCGGGGTCGAGGATCAGCGCGTCGCAGCGGACGTTGACCTTGCTGCCGTGCGCGCCGGGGTGGACCTTGACCATCCCGCGGTACGAGCCGCGGCCGCCGTCCTTGGAGATCGACTTGCTGGTGATGGTCGAGGTCGTGTTGGGCGCGGCGTGGATCACCTTGGCGCCGGCGTCCTGGTGCTGCCCCTTGCCCGAGAACGCGACCGACAGGACCTCGCCGTGGGCCCGCTCGCCGATCAGGTAGATCGCGGGGTACTTCATCGTCAGCTTCGAGCCGAGGTTCCCGTCGACCCACAGCACCCGCGCGTCGGCGTGCGCCATCGCCCGCTTCGTGACCAGGTTGTAGACGTTCTTCGACCAGTTCTGGATCGTCGTGTAGCGGATCTCGGCGCCCCTCATCGCGATCAGCTCGACGACCGCCGAGTGCAGCGAGTCGCGGCTGTAGACCGGCGCGGTGCAGCCCTCGATGTAGTGCACCGAGGAGCCTTCCTCGGCGATGATCAGCGTCCTTTCGAACTGCCCCATCGCCTCCTTGTTGATCCGGAAGTAGGCCTGCAGCGGGATTGCGACCTTCACCCCCTTCGGGATGTAGACGAACGATCCGCCCGACCAGACCGCGGAGTTGAGCGCCGCGAACTTGTTGTCGTCCGGCGGGATCACCGTGGCGAAGTACTTCCGGACGATCTCCGGGTGCTGGCGCAGGCCGTCGTCCATCGACATGAAGAGCACGCCCAGGCGCTCCAGCTCCTTGTTCATCGAGTGGTAGATGACCTCGGATTCGTACTGGGCCGTGACGCCGGCCAGGAACTTGCGCTCGGCCTCGGGCACGCCCAGCCGCTCGAAGGTCTCCTTGATCTCGCTCGGGACCTCGTTCCAGTCGGTCGACTGGCGGTCCTCGGGCCGCAGGTAGTAGGTGATGTCGTCGAAGAGGATGTCACGCAGCAGCCCGGTGTTGCCCCAGGAGGGCATCGGCTTGGCGAGGAAGACCTGGTAGGCCCTGAGCCGCAACTCGGCCATCCAGTCCGGCTCGCCCTTGATCGCGGAGATCTGGCGGACCACGTCCTCGGTGAGGCCGCGGCCGGTGTCGTAGACCTTCCGCTCGGGCATCGAGAAGCCGTACTTCTCCTCGTATCCCTTGTTGAGGTCGAGGTCCTGGCGCGGGGTCGTGCTCATCGGGCCGCCTCTCCGACGCCGGCGCCGGCGTCCGCGTCGAGCCAGTCGTAGCCGCGCTCTTCCAGCTCGAAGGCCAGCTCGGGCCCGCCGGAGCGCACGATCCGTCCGTCGATCATGACGTGGACGCGATCCGGCTGGACGTAGCGCAGGATCCGCTGGTAGTGCGTGACGACCAGGAAGCCGCGCTCGGGCGAGCGCAGCCGGTTGATCCCCTCGGAGACGATCCGCAGCGCGTCGATGTCCAGGCCCGAGTCGGTCTCATCGAGCACCGCCAGCGTCGGCTGCAGCAGGCTCATCTGGAGCATCTCGAGCCGCTTCTTCTCGCCGCCCGAGAAGCCGTCGTTGGCGTAGCGGGTGGCGAAGGCGTGGTCGACCCCCAGCTCGTCCATCGCGGCGGTCACGGTCCGGCGGAAGTCCTTGACCGGGGCGTCAACGCCGCGCGTCGCGCGCAGCGCGGCGCGCAGGAAGTTGGCGACGGTCACGCCGGGGATCGCCATCGGGTACTGGAAGGCGAGGAAGATCCCCAGCCGGGCGCGGGCGTCCGTCGGCAGCTCGGCAAGATCCTGCCCCTGGAAGAGGATCCGGCCGCCCGTCACCTCGTAGCGCGGGTGACCCATGATCGCGTAGGAGAGGGTGCTCTTGCCGCTGCCGTTGCGGCCCATCAGGGCGTGGACCTCGCCGCGGTTCACGGCCAGGTCGACGCCGCGCAGGATCTCCTTGCCCTCGATGCGGACGTGGAGGCCTTCGATCTGGAGCAGCGGGGAGACGGGGGAGTGGCTCATCGGGGGTTCCTTCTCAGCGGGATTCGGCGGCGGGGACGGAAAGGGCCGCAGCGGGCAGGCGGTGGCCCGGAGTCAGCGAAGGCGCGGTGGCGAGGTCGCCGGCGATCCGGCGCACCCGGTCGTCGACGAGAGCCTCCGAGCGCGCCACCACGTCGGCCAGGGTGACCGAGGAGAGGAAGTTGTGGATCAGGCTGCCGAGGTGCGCCCAGACCGGGCGGAGCCCGCAGCCGGCGTCGTGCACGCAGCCGGCGCCGTCGGTGCCGCTCTTGCAGCGCTCGAACTCGAAGACGGCACCGTTCATCCCCTCGATGATCTCGGAGACCGCGATCTCCCCCGGGGGGCGCGCCAGCAGGTAGCCGCCCTCCTTGCCGCGGAGGCTGGTGACCAGGCCGATCGCGCGCAGGCGGGCCAGGATCTTCGCGGCGTTCTCGAGCGAGAGCCCTTCGGCCGCGGCGATCTCTCCGATCGTCAGCTTGCGCTGGGAGCGGGCGAGCTGGGACAGGCAGCGGATCCCGTACTCTTCGAGGCTGCTGATCTTCATCGCGGGCGCTCCCGTCGGGGTCTGGACGGGAGCAGTATACGCAATCTGGAAACATCTATCAAGTTTAACTTAACGCGTTGACTCTAAGCCTCTTACGGCTCAGGGGCCGAACCTAGGGGCAGGTCGTGGCCGGGGTGCGGGCGGCGCCGTTCGAGGAGCGTCCCAGGGAGCCGGTCCCGCCCGGGAAATCGCCCGAGGCGAGGTACCCGAAGGCCTGGCCGGGCGCCGGGTTCTCGGCCGCCGGCGTGTACAGGGTGCGGACCGCGTTGTGGTAGCAGTCCCCGGCATTCGGTGGCGGCCCGGGGCCCGCCAGCACGCTCCGGTACACCTGGTACGAAAGGGCGCTCTTCTCGGGCTCCCAGGCGACCCAGTCCCAGGGCGCCCCCTGGGCGCCCCGCGGCCGCATGACGAGCCGCTCGTTCAGGCGGTCGTCGCCGTCGCAGGCGTTCCCGGTGGCGTCACCGTCCTCGTCGGCCTGGCTGCGGTTGGGCGCCAACGTGCAGTTGTCGTCGCAGTTGAGCGTCTGGCCCGGCAGGCACGGCTTGTCGCCGACGCGGCCGCTGTTGTCGCCGTCGTTCCGGATCCCGTCGTTGTCGGCGTCGGGGTCCTGGTTGTTGTTCGTCCCGTCGCCGTCTTCGTCGTTGTCACACCGCCCCTGGCGGCCGTCGCCGTCGATGTCCGGCTCGCCGAGATTCTGGCTGGTGGCGCAGGTGTCGCAGACGTCGCCGATCCCATCCCCGTCGGTGTCGCGGTTGGTCGGGTCGGCGACGAAGGGGCAGCGGTCGAGCTGGCCGCACAGGCCGTCGCCGTCCTTGTCGTTGAAGGCGTCCTGCGAGCAACTGTCGCAGGCGTCACCCTTGAGGTCGAAGTCGGCGTCGGCCTGCGACGGGTTGGCCGTGCTGGGGCAGTTGTCGGCGCAGTTGCGCAGGCCGTCCGCGTCCGAGTCCTGCTCGGTCGACGGGACCGCCGGCCACGCCGGGTCGCTGCAGTCGTTGTTCTTGCCGTCGCAGAGCTGCGGGGCGCCGGGGTAGACCGACGGGTCGGCGTCGTTGCAGTCCCCGCCGGGCTGGCAGGCGGCGCTCTTGATCCCGTCGTTGTCGGCGTCGGGACAGCTCGTCGGGCAGTCCGGGTCGGCGGCATCGGTGAAGGTGTCGCAGTCGTCGTCGAGTCCGTTGCTGCAGAGCTCGGGCTTGCCCGGCCGGACATTCGAGTTGGCGTCGTTGCAGTCGCCCTGGCACTCCGACAGTCCGTCCACGTCGTTGTCGACTTCGCCCGGTGGCACGGTCGGCCACGACGGGTCGCTGCAGTTGTTGTTCTTGCCGTCGCAGAGCTGCGGGGCGCCGGGGTAGACCGAGTTGTCGGCGTCCTGGCAGTCGCCGCGGCACTCGGAGGTCCCGTCGCCGTCGTTGTCGACTTCGCCCGGTGGCACGGTCGGCCACGACGGGTCGCTGCAGTTGTTGTTCTTGCCGTCGCAGAGCTGCGGGGCGCCGGGGTAGACCGAGTTGTCGGCGTCCTGGCAGTCGCCGCGGCACTCGGAGGTCCCGTCGCCGTCGTTGTCGACTTCGCCCGGTGGCACGGTCGGCCACGACGGGTCGCTGCAGTTGTTGTTCTTGCCGTCGCAGAGCTGCGGGGCGCCGGGGTAGACCGAGTTGTCGGCGTCGTTGCAGTCCCCGCCGGGCTGGCACGCCACGCTCTTCACCCCGTCGCCGTCGGCGTCGGGGCAAACGGGGATGCACTCCGGGTCGGCTGCGTCGGTGAAGGTGTCGCAGTCATCGTCGATCCCGTTGTTGCAGACCTCCGGCACGCCGGGCCGGACGTTCGGGTTGGCGTCGTCGCAGTCCCCCTGGCACTCGGCGGTCCCGTCGCCGTCGTTGTCCACCTCCCCGGGCGGTACTGCAGGCCAGGTGGCGTTGCTGCAGTCGTTGTTCTTCCCGTCGCACAGTTGCGGCGCGCCGGGGAAGACCGAGCCGTCGGCGTCGTTGCAGTCGCCCCGGCATTCGGAGGTCCCGTCGCCATCGTTGTCGACTTCGCCCGGCGGAACGGTCGGCCACGACGGGTCGCTGCAGTTGTTGTTCTGGCCGTCGCAGAGCTGGGGGGCGCCCGGATAGACGGTGCCGTCGGAATCCCGGCAGTCGCCCCGGCACTCGGAGGTTCCGTCGCCGTCGTCGTCGCGCTCGGTCCCGGGGACGGCCGGCCAGGCGGGATCGCTGCAGTCGTTGTTCTTCCCGTCGCAGAGCTGCGGCGCGCCGGGGAAGGTGCTGGCGTCGGCGTCGTCGCAGTCGGCGCAGCCGGGGTAGGTGTCGCCGTCTCCGTCGGCCTGGGCGCCCGGGGCGTAGCGGCTGCCGCTGCCCAGCGTGCTGCCGCCGAGCCCGCCCCAGGCGAGCATCTCGCTGCCGGTCCAGCGGGCGGCGTGCAGGTGGCGCGCCGACGGCGCCTCGACCAGCGTGGTCGGCGACCAGGTGCCGCTGGCCAGCGCGAAGCGCCCGCCGCTCTGCAGGCTGCCGTTCCCGAGGCCGCCCCAGACGATCATCTCGGTCCCGGTCAGGACCGCGGTGTGGTAGTAGCGCGGCACGGGGGCGCCGAGCGACGGCAAGGCCGTCCAGCTGTCGTCGGCGGGTCGGTAGCGGGAGCCGTCACCGAGTTGGCCCGCGCCGTAACCGCCCCAGACGATCATCTCGGTCCCGGTCCAGACCGCGGTGTGGTGGTAGCGCGGGGACGGCGCGCCGCCGGTCCGCATCGAGGACCAGCGGTCGGTCACCGGGTTGTAGCGCCGCCCGTCGCCCTGGATCTCGGCCGCCTCACCGCCCCAGACGATCATCTCGCTGCCGGTCCAGACGGCCGTGTGCCAGCGCCGGAACGAGGGAGCGGTGGTGGTGTCGGTCGGGAGCCAACCGTCGCCCACCGGGTCGTAGCGCCCGCCGGTGTCGGTCGGGATCCCGGTTTCCTTCCCGCCCCAGACGATCATCCGGCTCCCGGTCCAGACCGCGCTGTGGCCCCAGCGCGGCGTCGGGACGCCGGCCGCCGAGGTCGGGAACCAGAGATCACCCGCGGGGTCGTACCGGCCGCCCGAGTTGAGCCGGGTGTCCTCGGCCTGGCGGCCGCCCCACACGATCAGCCGGGTGCCGGTCCAGACCGCCGTGTGGTCCTTGCGCGGCACCGGGGAGCCCATCGCGGTCACCGCGCGCCAGGCGTCGGTCGCGGGCTCGTAGCGCGCGCCGTCGCCCAGGTCGACCTCGTCGGCCCCGCCCCAGACGATGAACTCGGCGCCGGTCCAGGTCCCGCTGTGGCGCGCCCGCCGGGCCGGCCCCGCGCCGCGCGAGATCGCCTGCCAGGCCGGCGCCTGGGGCGTCCAGCGCCCGCCGGTGTCCTCGCTGCGCGTCGCGCTCCGTCCGCCCCAGATCAGCATCTCGGTGCCGGTGAAGACCGCGGCGTGGAACCGCCGCGCGCTCGGGGCGCCGGCCACAGGGATCTCGGTCCAGGTGTCGGCGGACGGGTTGTACGCGCCGCCGGTCGCGAGCAGTTCGCCGGCGCCGGACGACTCGCCACCCCAGACCAGCATCCGCGACCCGGTCCAGACCGCCGTGTGGTAGCGCCGGCCGGTGGGCGGGTTCGCCTCGCTGGTCGGGCGCCACGAGTCGGTCGCGGGGTCGTAGCGGCCGCCGCTGAAGAAGTAGCTCGTCGCGTTGGCCCCGCCCCAGACGACCAGTTCGCTCCCGGTCCAGACCGCGGTGTGCTGGCGCCGCGGGGCCGGCGCGCTGAGCCCGGAGAGCGGACGCCAGGTGCCCGCCGCCAGGTTCAGAGCCGCGCCGTCGCCGAGGTAGACGCCCAGGTCGAAGCCGCCCCAGACGATCAGTTCGGTACCGGTCCAGGCCCCGGCGAAGTCCTTTCGCGGCGAGGGTGCACCGCTCGCGGGGAGCGGGTTCCAGGTCCCGGACGAGGGGTCGTAGCGCGCGCCGTCGGCGAGGTTGGTGAACCCGGGCCCCTCGCCGCCCCAGATCAGCATCTCGCTGCCGGTCCAAGCCGCAAGGTGGCGCGAGCGGGCCGCCGGGGCGCCGGCCGTGGGGATCGCACTCCAGGCGTCGGCCGCGGGATCGTAGGCGGCCCCGGTGCCGAGCGGGTCGCCGTCGATGCCGCCCCAGACCAGCATCCGGCTCCCGGTCCAGACGGCGGTGTGCCACGAGCGGGCGGCCGGCGCGCCGAGTTGCCGGAGCGACCGCCACGAGTCGGTCGCCGGGTCGTAGCGACCGCCGGTCCCGAGCGGCTCGCCGGCCCGCCCGCCCCACACGATCATCTCCGCACCGGTCCAGACCGCGGTCGGTCCCTCGCGCGGGTCCGGCAGGTCGTCGAGGCTGGCCGCGTCCCAGGCCTCGTCGCAGCCTGAGGGCCCGTCCTCGCCGAGCGGGGCCCCGGGTGCCGGAGGAAGCGGCAGCCCGGCCAGTTCTTCGCGCGTCAGCAGCGGAGGGGACGGCGTGGGGTCGAAGGAGACCGCCGCGCCGGCCCACCATGCCGGGAAGGAGACGGCCGGCACCGCGAAGCGCGCGACCTCGACCGCGCCGCAGTCCAGATCGGCCAGCCGCACCTCGAAGAGCGCGCCGCCGCCGCCCGCGACCACCGGGCCCGGCTCTCCCAGTCCGGCCCAGCGTGCGCGCAGCTCCTGCCAGCGCGCGGGATCGTCGGTCGGCTGCGCGTCGTCACGCCTCTGAAGCACCGCCGGGCACCCGGACGGCAGGTACAGCACGGCCTCGCGCCGGGCGTGCGGGGAGCGCGGGTCGAGCTCTCCCACCTCGACGGCGGCGCGCAGCGCGGCGGCCTCGTCGCGGGCCGGTCCCGCCGCGGTCTCCTGCGCCTCCCACCAGGCGCGCAGCCGGCGCTCGACCAGCGCCGGTCGCGCCAGCGCCTCGACCAGCGCGAGGCGGTCGTAATCGAGCGCCTCCGCCAGCGCCACGAGCCGCGCCGGGTCGCGCGAGCGCTCGACCATGCGGCTCCACTCGCGGGCGATCGCGGACGGTTCGAGCGGAGCGCCGGTGAGCGCGACGAGCGCCTGCTCCATCCGCCGCTCGTCCGCGACGCGCCGGGCGATCTCCTCGAGCGGCGGGACGGGGGCGGAGGGGTCGCGCCAGGCCGACCGGAGCAGTTCGACGCGCTGCAGCCATTCGGTGCGCGGGTCGGCGGCGGCGGGGGCGGGCGCCGGAAGGGGAGGCGCCGCGAGGGCGAGCCCGAGCGCCCCCAGGACGAGCGCCACGCCGAGCGCACGACGCGCCATGGCGCGCCGCGGTCGAGCCCGGAGCCGCCCCGGGAATGTCGTCATCTCGCTCACGTCCTCGGCCGCAGGTGCCCGGCGCGCCGTCGGCGGGCGCCCGAGCCGTTCGGGTCCCCAGTCCGCGCCCCTGGCCTGGCCTGAAGCTACGGCCAAACGGGGGGAGCAAGGGGCGGATTGACCCGGGCCCCGCGGTCCTCCTAACCTCGCTCGCCCCGGGCGGCGCCGGACGCCGCCGGACGGAGACGACCGGTGCCCGGTATGGAGCGGCCGCGGATCCTCGTGACGAACGACGACGGTGTCGCGGCCACGGGACTGGCCGTCCTGGCGGCCGCCCTGGCCCGGGTCGGCGAGGTCGCCGTGGTCGCCCCCGCCAGCGAGCAGTCGGGGGTCGCGCACGCCCTGTCGCTGCGCCGGCCGCTGCGGGTCCGCGAGGAGCGGGCAGGGTGGTACGCGGTCGAGGGCACCCCCACCGACTGCGTGAACCTGGCCTTCCTGCACCTGCTCGGTGCGCCGCCCGACCTGGTCGTGTCCGGGATCAACAACGGCTACAACCTGGCCGACGACATCCTGTACTCCGGCACGGTCGCCGCCGCGCTCGAGGGCCGCACGCTGGGCGCGCCCAGCCTTGCGGTGTCGGTCGAGTTCGACGCCCCCGGGCCGGTCCTGGCGCGGGCCGCAGCGATCGCGGCGCGGGTCGCCGAGGCCGTGCTCCAGCGCGGCCTGCCGGCCGACGCGGTGCTCAACGTGAACGTTCCGCCGGCCCCGTCGGGAGTGCGGATCACGCGCCAGGGCCGGCGCTCGCTGCGCGAGGGGCTGCTGGTGCGTCCCGCCGACGGCGCGGAGGGCTTCCAATGGGTCGGGCTGCCGCCGACCGAGTGGGCCCCCGAGCCGCTTGCCGACCACCAGGCGATCGCGGAGGGCTTGGTTTCGATCACGCCGCTGCACTCGGACCTGACCTTTCACCGCGCGATTCCGGGCTTCGAGCGCTGGGACTTCGCGGCGGCGCTGGGCCCGTGACCGCCCGCCCCTCGACGGCCGCGGTGCGCCGCGCGCGGATGGTCGACCGCCTGCGGGCCCAGGGGATCGCCGACGCACGCGTGCTGGAGGCGATGTCGGCGGTGCCGCGCGAAGCCTTCGTACCCCTGGCGCTGCGCGGCCGGGCCTACGAGGACGAGCGCCTGCCGATCGGCGAGGGGCAGACGATGAGTCTCCCTGGACCGTGGCCCGGATGTGCGAGCTGATCGGCGCGGCGCGCGGGTCCAAGGTGCTGGAGATCGGCTCGGGCAGCGGCTACCACGCCGCGGTCCTGGCGGCGATGGGGCTGATCGTCTTCTCGGTCGAGCGCCACGCCACGCTGGCTCGCGAGGCCGCGGCCCGGCTGCGGGACCTGGGCTACCTGGCGGCGACCGTGAAGCACTTCGACGGCAGCTACGGCTGGGCTGCTCAGGCGCCGTACGCCGGGATCCTGGTCACGGCGGCCGCACCCGAGATCCCGTCCGCGCTGGTCGGGCAGCTCGCGCCGGGCGGCCGGCTCGTGCTCCCGCTCGCGCGCGACCCGGAGGGGAAGGAGCAGCGGCTCGTGGTGGTCACGCTCGACGCGGGCCAGCTGGTCGAGCACGACCACGGCGAGGCCTCCTTCGTCCCGCTGATCGGCCGCTTCGGTTACCCGCGCCGCAGCGGGCTTTGACAGACCGCCCCCGATCGGCTAGCTTCCACCGGCTCTAAACCGGTCGGGGTGTAGCGCAGCCTGGTAGCGCACCTGCTTCGGGAGCAGGGGGTCCCGAGTTCAAATCTCGGCACCCCGACCAATCTCGATCTCACGCAGTCCCTCGGTCGCGCCCCCTCTTGGAGCGCCGCGACCTAGTCGGGGACGCACCCGTCGCTCATCGGCACCTTCCGGAACTCGACCGGGGTGACGACTGCAGAACAGAACGCGGTGGGATCCTGGAACGGATCCCAGAGGCGCCCCGGATCACAGGCGATGTAGGGGCTGCCGAAGTTCCAGCAGCCCGGGAAGCACGGATTGCACGACGCAAAGCAATACCAATCGATCGTCAGCGTGTCCTCGTCCTCCTGGATGCCCGGTCCGTTGCACACACCCGCCCAGGCGGTCTTCGGTTGCCCGACTGGAGCCTGGATCGCCGAGTAGTAGGACAGAGAGGTGACGAGATAGGTGTTCTGGCCCGTCCGTTGGAACTGGACGATCCACGGGACTGCGGCGTCGGTCGGCGGGAAGCCGGGATACTGGGGAGGCGGGACGAGCGGCGGAATGTGCACGACGGGTGCGGCGACCCAGGTCTCAGCGTCGACCTTCGTCACTACGATGATCGCGCCGGCTTCGCTGGCGGCGCCGTCATAGACGACGCGGTACCAGATCCCGGCGAGGTCGCGCTGCCCGGGAGGCGAAACCCGCTCGGGTTCGCCCGCGGCGGCGGGCGCGGCAGAGAGCAGCGCCGCGAGGACGATGCCGCCTAGGACTGCTGAGGAGAATCGATATCGCATGACGGCCTCCTTCGGCCCCCCCGCCGGTCTTCGCGGCGCGTCGGGATGACGGGAGCCGAGAGGAGGCTCTCGGCGAGGGAACTCCGCCCTCTATGTACGCCGCTGCCGCCACAACCGAACGGAGCCGGGGGCACGCCGTCATGCGCTCGTCCGCCTGCGGATCCAGAGCTTGTAGGCCGCCGGGAAGACCAGCAGCTCCATCAGGAACGAGGTCGTCAGGCCGCCGATCATCGGGGCTGCGATCCGCTTCATCACGTCCGATCCCGTCGCCGTCGAGAACATGATCGGCAGCAGGCCCAGAACCGCGGCGAAGACGGTCATCATCTTCGGGCGGGCCCGCTTGACCGCGCCGTGGAAGATCGCCTCGTCCAGCTCGCGTGCGGTTCCCAGGGCGCCGCGGCGCCGTGCGTCGTCGATCGAGAGGTCGAGGAACAGCAGCATGAAGACCGCCGTCTCGGCGTCGAGGCCGAGCAGCGCGATCACGCCCACCCAGGCCGCGATCGAGACGTTGAAGTCGAGCAGGTAGAACAGCCAGATCGCGCCGATCGCGGAGAACGGGACGGTCGCCATCACCAGCAGCGACTTGAAGCTGGAGCGGGTGTTCATGAAGAGCAGCAGGAAGATCAGCAGCAGCGTGACCGGGATCACGACCTGCAGCCGCTCGCGCACGCGCAGCATGTTCTCGTACTGGCCGCTCCAGCCCAGCACGATGCCGGGCGGGAGCGCGACCTGCGCCGCAACCGCCTGCTTCGCCTCGGCGACGTACCCGCCCAGGTCGCGCCCGGCGATGTCGACGTAGACGTAGCCGGTCAGGAAGCCGTCCTCGTTGCGCAGCATCGCCGGCCCCGAGACCAGCCGGACGTCGGCCACCTGTCCCAGCGGGACCTGGAGCCCGGACGGGGTCGAGACCAGCACGCGCGAGAGCCCCGAGACGTCGTCGCGCAGCTCGCGCGGGTAGCGCACGTTGACGGGATAGCGGGCGCGCCCCTCGATCGTCGTGGTCACGGTCTCGCCGCCGATCGCCATCACGATCGTGTCCTGCAGGTCGCCGACGGTCAGGCCGTAGCGCGCGAGCACCTCGCGGCGCGGCTCGATGTCGACGAAGTAGCCGCCCGCGACCCGCTCGGCGAAGACGCTGCGGGTCCCGGGAACCTGGCGCAGGACCTGCTCCAGGCGCGCGCCGAGCGCCTCCATCGCCGCCAGGTCGCTGCCCTGGATCTTGATCCCGACCGGGGTGCGGAACCCGGTCGTCTGCATGTCGATCCGGGCCTTGATCGGCATCGTCCAGGCGTTGGTGACGCCGGGGATCCGGAGCGCCCGGTCCATCTCGTCGACCAGTTCCTCCCAGGTGATCCGGTCGGGCCAGAAGGGCCGGAGCAGCCGGGCCAGCCAGGGCGGCGCCCAGCCGGAGTACCAGGCCGGCTTCGCGCGCCACGCCGATTCCGGCTTGAGCACGACGACCGTCTCCATCATCGAGAGCGGCGCGGGGTCGGTCGAGGTGTCGGCGCGGCCGGCCTTGCCGAAGACCCGCTCGACCTCCGGAAAGGAGGCCAGGACGCGGTCCTGGGTCGTCATCAGGTTCTGAGCCTCGCGCACGCCGATCCCGGGGAGCGTGGTCGGCATGTAGAGGATCGTCCCCTCGTGCAGCGGCGGCATGAACTCGCGCCCGAGCTTGAAGTAGACCGGGAGGGTGGCGGCGAGCAGCGCGAAGGCGAGCCCGACCGTGACCCACGGCCGCCGCAGCGCAAGCCGGCAGGCGGGCGCGTAGACCCGCTCGATCGCGCGCGAGATCGGGTGGCGCTCCTCGGAGACGTAGCTCCCGACCAGGAGCTTCGTCGCCAGCCAGGCCAGCCAGCGCGGGCGGAAGACGAAGGGATCGATCCGCGCGAACATCATCCGCAGCGCCGGGTCGAGCGTGATCGCCAGCAGCGCGGCGACCGCCATCGTCAGGTTCTTGGAGGTCGCGAGCGGCTTGAAGAGCCGGCCCTCCTGCTCGACCAGCACGAAGACCGGCAGGAACGCGACCGCGATCACGAGCAGCGAGAAGAAGACCGAAGGGCCGACCTCCTGGAGCGCCTTCAGCCGGACCGCGTAGAACGAGCCCGGCCGCCCGGCCTGCTGCCAGTGGTAGATCCTGTTGTAGGCGTTCTCGACCTCGACGATCGCCCCGTCGACCAGGACCCCGATCGAGATCGCGATCCCGGCCAGCGACATGATGTTGATCGTCAGGCCCGAAAGGTAGAACGGGATGAAGGCGAGCAGGACCGAGACCGGGATCGTCAGGATCGGCACGATCGCGGACGGCAGGTGCCACAGGAAGACCAGGATCACGAGCGACACGATGAGCATCGCCAGCAGCAGTTCCTGCCGCAGCGTGTCGAGCGCCGAGAGGATCAGGTTCGAGCGGTCGTAGACCGGCAGGACCTCGACCCCCGGCGGCAGGGCCGGGGCCAGTTCCGCGAGGCGCGCCTTGACCGCCCGGATCACGTTCAGCGCGTTCTCGCCGTGACGCATCACGACGATCCCGCCGACGGTGTCGCCCCGCCCGTCGAGATCGGAGACCCCGCGCCGCATGTCGGGACCGATCTCGACCCGCGCGACGTCCCCCAGCAGGACGGGGACGCCGTTCGCGCCGGTCTTGACCACGATCGACGCGAAGTCCCGGGTCCCCCGGGCGTAGCCGCGCCCGCGCACCATGAACTCGGCCCCGGCGATCTCCAGCAGCCGGCCGCCGGTCTCGTCGTTCGAGCGGCGGATCGCGGTCGCGATCGCGTCGAGCGAGAGGCCGAACGAGCGCAGGCGCGTCGGATCGACCGTGATCTGGTACTGCTTGACGAACCCGCCGATCGAGGCCACCTCGGCCACGCCGGGCACCGACTGCAGCGCGTAGCGCAGGGTCCAGTCCTGCAGCGAGCGCAGTTCGTCCAGCCCCAGCCGCCCGGAGCGGTCGACCAGCGCGTACTGGTAGACCCAGCCCAGTCCGGTGGCGTCCGGGCCGAGTTCGGTCCGCACCCCGGCGGGGAGCTGCGGCGTGATCTTCGAGAGGTACTCGAGGGTGCGCGAGCGCGCCCAGTAGATGTCGGTGCCGTCCTCGAAGATGACGTAGACGAACGAGAAGCCGAAGTCCGAGAAGCCCCGGACCGCCTTGACCCGCGGCGCCCCGAGCATCGCCGAGACGATCGGGTAGGTGACCTGGTCCTCGAGCACGTCGGGCGAGCGGTCCCAGCGCGAGTAGATCGTGACCTGGGTGTCGGAGAGGTCGGGCAGCGCGTCGAGCCGGCTCTGGCCCAGCAGGCGCCAGGCCAGCAGGCAGAGCGCGAGCGTCGCCATCAGCACCAGCACGCGGTGCCGCGCCGAGAACTCGATGATCCGCGCGATCACGGCGCGTGGCCCGGGTGCCCGCCGCCTGCCGCAGCGGGGGCGGGAGGGGGAGCGGCGGCCGGCGCGGCCTGGGCCCCGGCGAACGCGGCACGCAGCCGCGATTCCGAGTCGAGCAGGAAGTTGGCCTGGACGGCGACCTTCTCGCCGCGGCCGAGCCCCTTCAGGACCAGCACCACGCCGTCACCGCGGGCGCCCAGCGTCACGCTGCGCGGCACGAAGGACGAGTCGATCGACTCGACGAAGACGACCTGCTCGCGCCCGGTGTCGATCACCGCGGAATCGGGGATCACGAGCCCCTCGGTCGCGGCCACGTCGAGCGAGACCTCGGCGAACATCCCGGGGCGCAGCGCCAGCCCCGGGTTGGGAAACTCGATCCGCACGGGGAGGGTCCGCGTCGCCGGGTCGAGCGTCGGGGAGAGGAAGACGACGCGCCCCTCGAGCGTCCGCGCGGGATCGAACGGCAGCGTGACCGCCGCGCGCTGGCCGACCCGAACACGGGGGATGTCGGCCTCGAACAGGCTGGCGTCGATCCAGACCCGGGAGAGGTCGGTGACCTGGAGCAGTTCCGCCCCGGGCTCGACGCGGTGCCCCTCGACGACGTTCTTGACGGTCACGAAGCCGGAGACCGGGGCGCTCAGCGTGACCGTCCGCTGGGGCGGGCCCCCCGCCTCGAGCGCGGCGATCGTCGCGGCCGGCACGTCCAGCAGCTCGAGCCGCCGGCGGGCCGCGGCCAGCAGCTCGTCGGCGGCGCGCCGGACCTCGGGCAGCGAGGAGGACGAGAGCCGGGCCACGGTCTCCCGCGCCCGCAGGTACTCTTCCTGGCTGGCCAGCAGTTCGGGCGAGTAGATCGTGAGGACCGGGGCGCCGGCCCGGACCTCCTGGCCCGTGAAGTTGACGAACAGCCGCTCGACCCAGCCCTCGACCTTGGTGTGCAGGTGGCGGACCCGCGTTTCGTCGGGGACCACGGTCCCGGCCGTGTGGAGCGCGGTCGCGATCGTGTCGCGCCGCACCTCGACCGTCCGGACGCCGGCCAGCCGGACGCCGGCTTCGCCGGACTCGACGATCGCGCGCGTCTCGGGCGGGCCGTCGTCGCGCCGCGCCCCAGTCGCGCGCTCGGCGGGAACCAGGCGCATGCCGCAGATCGGGCAGTCGCCAGGGTGGTCCTGGACGATCTGGGGATGCATCGGGCAGGTGTAGGGCGTCGCGGCGGCGGCCGCGTCCGGGCCGCCGCGCGCGCAGCCCGGAGCGGAGGCGACGGCGGCCAGCACGAAGGCCAGCAGGACGAGCGAGAGCAGGCGGCGGGTCATGGCGTCTCTCCGAGCAGCGCGCGGTCCTCGGCGCTGGGAACCAGGGCCCGGGTCGCGGCCCAGGCGGCGTAGCGGTCCGCCTCTCGGCGCGCGACCAGAACGCGCGCCTCGAGCCAGGCATTGAGGTCTTCCACCACGGCGGCGAACTCGCCGCGGCCGGCGGTGTAGGCCGCGCGGGCGGCGTCCAGCGCCGCGCTGGCGAGCGGCAGGCTCCCTTCGCGGACCCGCACCAGCTGGCGCTCGGCCTGCGCGCGCAGCGCGGCGGCCCGCGCAGCCGCCGACCGGATCCCGGCCTCCGCGGCCCGGAGGTCGTCGCGCGCGGCGCGCACCTCGGCCTCGGCCGCGGCGACGCGGGGGCGCAGCGTGTCGCGACTCCACGCGGGCCACTCGACGCCGAACCGCACGATCAGGACCGGGTCGAGCGATCCGCGGTACCCGGCCCCACCGCCGACGGAGAGGTCCGGCCTCAGTTCCTCGCGGGCCGCCGCCGCGCGCCGTTCCGCGGCCTCGATCGCGACCCGCGCGGCGGCCACCGGTGCGGCCTCCCGCAGCGCCTCGTCCGGCCAGCCGTCCGCCGGAAAGGAGACCGGGGGCAGTTCCTGGACCGGCGGGATCGAGAGACCACCGGGGGCGTCGACCAGCCGCTCGAGCCGCGCCGCGACCAGCCCCCGCGCCCCCTCGAGGTCGATCGCGCGCTCGGCCAGGCGCGCCGCCTCGAGCCGCGCGCGCACCGCCGACTCGAGGTCGGTCGAGCCGGTGGCGTAGCGGGTCGCCGTCACCTGCGACAGCAGCTCGTACAACTCGGCGGCCGAAGCCAGCATCGCCGCCTCGGCGTCGATCGCGTACAGCACGGCCCAGGCCTCGCGGATCTCGGCCAGCATCTCGCGCCGAAGCGCGCGCGCCTCGGCCGCGACCAGGGCGCCGTCCGCGGCGGCGGCGGCGCGCCGCGCCGCCCGCTTGCGCGGGCTCGGCAGGCTCTGCCGCAGCTCGACGGCGAGCATCGACATGTCCTCGTCGCCCAGCGTGAGCCGATCGAGCCCGACGTTCTGGAGCATCGTCTCGAGCATCGGGCCGGGCAGCGCGCCGGCCGGTTCGGCGGCGGCGCGGGCGGCCTCCAGCCGGTGGTCGAGCGCGGAGAGCGCCGGGTTCGCGGCGAGCGCCGCGCGGGCCAGTTCGTCCGGGCTGCGCGGCACGAGGGGCGGCGCGGCCGGCTCCGCCAGCGCGGGAGCGGCCAGCAGGGCGACGAGCAGCGCGCCGGAGCGCGTCAAGGTGTCCACTGTCGTACCTCGCCTGCGGCGGGCGCGCACGGCGCCGCCGCGTCCATTCGACACGGATCCTCCCCGCGCTGCGGCGCGGGAGGGGTCAACCGGTCACGGGGACGGGGTCAACAGCGGAAGGTGCAGAGGACGAGGAACCGCGCCGGGGCCGGGCCCGCATCGAGACCCGGCGGCGCGTCGGCGGCGCCGGGACCGGCCGCCGCGGGAGGCAGCGCCACCGCCACCGGGGCCGGAAGCGGGAGGGCCTCGGGGTGCGGCGAAACGGCGACGGTCGCCGGCTCGGGCCGCTGCGGCTCCGCGGGCCCGCCCTCGCGGACGCAGCAGCATCCGCGGGGACCGCACCCGTCCCGGCCGTCCTCGGCGGGTGGGCAGCAGCAGGACGAGGGGGCTGGCGCGGCGCTCGCGCAGAGGGGGGCCAGCGAGACCGGCCACACCAGGGCGGCCAGCAGGACGGCGAGGAGCACGGCCCGGGCGGAGCGCATCCCGGTTATCTTCACGCCAAAACCCCCCGGCGCAACGAGGTTTCTCGAGGTTCGCTAGAATGCCCGTCCCGGGCCGCGAGTCCGCGCGGCCGGAAGCAGGAGGGAGTCGATGCCGGCGAGGCGGTTCACGATCCGCGGCACCGTCCAGGGGGTCGGTTTCCGCTCGTTCGCCAAGACCTGCGCGGAGGCGCTGGGGGTGTCCGGCTGGGTCTGCAACCAGCCGGACGGCACCGTCGCCGTCCACGCCGAGGGGACGGACGAGCAGCTCGCGGAGCTGGCCTTCGACCTCTCGCGGGGGCCGCGCTACGCGCGCGTCCGGGCGGTCGAGCCGGCCGAAACGGCGCCGGAAGACCGCGCGGGCTTCTCGATCCTCCGGACGGAGCCGACCCGATGACCGCCGACGACCTCAAGTCCTACATCCGCGACGTCCCCGACTTTCCAAGCCCGGGGATCCTCTTCCGCGACCTGACGCCGCTGCTGGCGGCGCCCGAGGCCCTGCACGCGGCGGTCGACCTGCTGGAGGCGTGGGCCCGCCCGAGGCGGCCCGACGTGGTCGCCGGCGTCGAGTCGCGCGGCTTTCTCTTTGGCGCGCCCTTGGCCCTGCGGCTCGGCCTCGGGATCGTCCCGGTGCGCAAGCCGGGCAAGCTGCCGTGGAAGACCCTCGCCGAGAAGTACACGCTGGAGTACGGGCAGGGCGAACTCCACATGCACGCCGACGCGATCCCTCCCGGGGCGCGCGTCCTCGTCGTCGACGACCTGCTGGCGACGGGGGGGACCGCCGCGGCGACCACGCGGCTGGTGCGACGCGCCGGGGGGGAGGTCGCCGGCGCGCTCTTCCTGGTCGAACTGACCGCCCTGAACGGAAGAGCCCTGCTCGGCGGGATCGAGACGCACGCGCTGATGGCGTACTGACGGGCCGGCCGCGAAGCCGGCCCGCCGCGCGAACCGGGGCGGTCGTCCCCGGCGGGAAGGGCCCCGGCCGAGCGGCCCGCGTGCCGTGGGAGGGCCCGCGGGTTTACTATGCTGCGCTTTTCGGGCGGGCCCGTAGCTCAGGTGGATAGAGCAACGGTTTCCTAAACCGTGGGTCGGGGGTTCGAGTCCCTCCGGGCCTACCACGCCCGGCCGAGGCACTGGAGAGACGAGCGGACGGCGCCCGCGGGCGCCGCGGGATTCTGGAGAGGACGCGATGGACCGGAGCGAGCGCAAGAGGATCAAGCAGGACGAGTTCATCTCCGAGGGGATGCGGGTCTTCCAGTGGATCGAGGATCACCCGACCCAGCTCCTCGTCGGGGCCGGTCTCTTCGTCGCCCTGGTGGTCGCCGCGTGGGCCGGCTCGGCCTGGATGCGCTCGCGCGACCAGCGGGCTGCCGACCTGCTGTCGCGGGGGCAGGCCGCGCTCGAGGCCCCGGTCGTCAAGACCGGCGCCCAGCCGGACGACCCGTACGCTCCCAGCTTTGCCAGCACGGCCGAGCGGTCGCGCGCCGCAACCGAGCGCCTGGCCCGGGCTGCCGCCGTGGGCGGCAAGCCGGCCGCCCTCGCCACCTACCTCGAGGGGGTCGCGTTGCTCGACAAGGGGGACCCGGCGGCGGCGATCGCGACGCTCGAGAAGGCCTCGGCCGAGCTGAAGGGTGACGCCACGGTCGGCCCGCTCGCCGGCGCGGTGCTGGCCTCCGCCTACGACCGGGCGGGGCAGCGCGAGAAGGCGCTGGAGGCCTGGCGGAAATTGGCCGAGAAGGACTCGGGCTACCCCCGCGACTTGGCTCTGCTGGGCCTGGCCCGCACGCTCGAAGGGGCAGGGCAGAAGGACGAGGCGACCCGGACCTGGCGCGAGATCGTCGACTCGTACCCCGACTCGCCCGCGCGCGAGCAGGCGACCGCGGCGCTGGGGCGGCTGGGGGCCTGACGGGCTACCGCGCGCGCTCGGCCTGGTTGAGCTGCCGCAGGTAGTTCGGGTCGCTCAGTTCGTCGAGATTCGGAATCTCGGCCGGGGCCTCCAGGTCGCCGATCGGCAGCGGGCGGCGCCGGCCTTCCTCGTTCCCCACCTGGTCCACCGCGTTGACCAGGTAGTAGACGATCCGCTCGAGCGGCGCGTCGGCGGGGTTCGGCGGCGGCGCGAAGGCGGCGGTGGTGTCGGCCGTCTCCTGGGCCAGGTAGCGGGTCATCAGCGGGAAGCGCTTGAGGACCTTGTCGTAGCGGTAGATCCGGTAGCCCGCCACCTGCTCCATGTCGTCTCCCAGGTCCCGCATCACGGGAGACCACCAGAGCTGGAGCGTGCCGTCGGGAAGCCGCCGAAGGCGCAGCGTGTCGACCGGCGCCGGCGGCCGCGTGTCGACCGTGAATTGCTGGACCCCCTCGAGCGGGGCCCAGGCGCCGTTCCCCTGGGTCTTGGAGGCGCGCCAGAAGTAGGTGCCGTCCTGCAGCTTGCCGATAACGCGGAAATGGATCCCCTGGTAATTCTTCGGGCGGTACTTCTCGGGGACGTCGGAGACGTTGTACGTGTCGCCGAGCAGCCAGCCGACCTTCTCCTTCTTCCCGTCGAAGCTGGCCACGATGCGGTCGAAGTCGGAGTCCATCGCGACCTCGATCCGGTAGGACTCCTCCGGGACGGGCCGGCCCGACGCCTCGATGTAGAAGCTGAAGGTGGACGAGACGATCTCGCCCCGGGCGGGTGCGGCGGGGCGCTCGCCCTCGAAAGCGAGGCCCGCGGAGGCCCCGAGCGCGGCGGCGAGCGCGACGACGAACGGCCGGACGACAGGGGCACGCAAGGGCATCGGCGCTCCGGGACGGTCCCGTTCTTATACCGTCCAGCCCCTCTCCGGGCAAATCGAGGCGGGCGGTGCCTCCGGGGAGAGTCTCCGCCGGCCGCGGCTTGTCGGCCCCTGTCGGGGGAGGGCGCTCAGAACGGGATGTCGTCGTCCTGGATCGGGTCCTGGCCCTGCAGTTCGGGCGGCGGCCCGCCGGGTCCCCGTTCCATCCCCTCGCCGCGTCCGCCGAGCAACTGGATCTGGTCGGCGCGGACCTCGAGGCTGGTCCGGTTCTTCCCCTCACGGTCGCTGTACTCGCGCACCTTGAGGCGGCCGTCGACGTACACCTGCTTGCCCTTGACCAGGTACTGCTTGAGCGACTCGGCCTGCTTGCCCCAGACGTTGACGCGGTACCAGGTCGTCGTCTCCTGGCCCCCGGCGTTGCGATCCCCCTGCCGCTCGTTGACGGCGACCGTGAACTCGAGCACCGCGGCGCCCGAAGGGGTGTACTTCAGCTCGGCATCGCGGCCGAGGTTCCCGACGAGGATGATCTTTGCGAGCGACGCCATCCGTGCACCCTCCTCCGCGCGCCTCTTGCTTCGCGGCAGCGGGTGAGATTGTCACGCGCGGCGGAGGGGGTCAACCCGCGGGGCGACGGTCCTGTCCCGCGCCCGGGAAGTGCGCATAATGCGCGGCGTGAAGGTGCTCGTGCAGCGTGTCGCGCGCGCCGCGGTGGCGGTCGGCGGGGAGACCGTCTCCGCGATCGGTTCCGGTGCGCTGGTGCTGCTCGGCGTCGAGCGCGGCGACAGCGCCGAGCTGGCCGGCTGGTACGCCCGCCGCCTGGCCGCGATGAAGCTCTTTCCCGCCGATGGGATCCTGTGGGCCCGCACGCTGGGCGAGACCGGCGGCGCGGTCCTCGTCGTCTCGCAGTTCACGCTGGCGGCGCGCACGCGCAAGGGCCGCCGGCCGTCATTCGATCCGGCCGCGCCGCCGGAACTGGCCGTCCCGCTCTGCGCCGCGTTCGTCCAGGCGCTGCGGGACGAGGGGCTGCGCGTCGAGGAGGGCCGCTTCGGCGCGATGATGCAGGTCGAACTGGTGAACGACGGGCCGGTGACCTTCCTGCTCGACGGGCCCGGCGGGCGCGAGGATCCGCCGTGAGCGAGCCCGAGCCGTCGATCGGGGCTTTTCTGGAGCACCTCGTCGCGGTGCGCGGGCTGTCGGCACGGACCGTCGACGCCTACGGACGCGACCTGGCGGCGCTCGCCGCCTTCCTCGCCGCGCACGGCGGCGGGTCCGCCGCGGAGGTGGGCGAGGAGTCGCTGACCGCCTGGCTGCGGGCCCAGAAGTCGTCCGGGCTCTCGGCCGCCACGCGGGCCCGCCGCCTGGCCGCGGTGCGCGCCTGGCTGCGCTGGCTGCGCGAGGAGCGCCTGCGCGAGGACGACCCGGGGCTGCGCATCCCGGCCCCGCGCCGGCGACGGCCGCTGCCCCGCGTGCTGGGCCAGGCAGAGGTCGAGCGGCTGCTCGCCGGACCCGATCCGGCGACCCCGCGCGGGCTGCGCGACCGCGCGATGCTCGAACTGCTCTACGCCAGCGGGCTGCGCGTCTCGGAGCTGTGCGCGCTGCGCACCGGGCAGCTCGACCTGCGGCGCGGGCTGGTCCGGGTGATCGGAAAGGGGAGCCGCGAGCGGATCGTCCCCGTCGGCTCCAAGGCGCTCGCCGCGCTGCGCGAGTACCTCGAGCGCGGCCGCCCGGCGCTGCGGCCGCGCGGCGAGACGCTCTTCCCGGGCCGCGGCGGCCGCCCGATGACGCGCCAGAACTTCTGGGTCCAGCTGCGGCGCCTCGGCCGGGAGGCGGGGATCGACGCCGACCGGCTCTCGCCGCACGTCGTGCGCCACTCCTTCGCGACCCATCTGGTCGAGCACGGGGCCGATCTGCGGACCGTGCAGCAGTTGCTGGGCCATCGCGACATCTCCACGACCGAGATCTACACCCACGTCGCGCGCGAGCGGCTGCGCCAGCTCTACGACGAGCACCACCCGCGGGCGTGACACCCCGCCCGCGGGGCGGGTATGCTCTCGCCCGCTGCTGGAGACCCCCCCCGTGACCGACGACAGCTTCGAAAAGCCGATCCTCGAACTCGAGCAGAAGATCGAAGAGTTGGCGGGGCTCGGCAACCCGGCGCTCGAGTCCGAGATCGCGAGCCTGCGCGAGAAGCTCGACGCGGTCCGGCGCGAGGTCTACTCGCAACTCGATCCCTGGCAGAAGACGCAGGTCGCGCGCCATCCCCGGCGGCCGTACACGCTCGACTTCGTCGGCGGCCTGCTCGAGGACTGGATCGAACTCCACGGCGACCGGCGCTTTTCCGACGATCGCGCGATCGTCGCCGGGCTGGGGCGCTTCCGCGGCCGGTCGGTCGCGGTGATCGGGCACCAGAAGGGGCGTGCCACCCGCGAGAAGATCCAGCGCAACTTCGGGATGCCGCGCCCCGACGGCTACCGCAAGGCGCTCCGGGTGATGCAGATGGCCGAGAAGTTCGGGCGCCCGATCCTGACCTTCATCGACACGCCGGGCGCGTACCCGGGGATCGACGCCGAGGAGCGCGGGCAAGCCGAGGCGATCGCCTTCAACCTGCGCGAGATGGCGCGGCTGCGGGTCCCCGTGATCTGCACCGTGACCGGCGAGGGGGGGTCCGGCGGCGCGCTCGCGATCGGCGTCGGCAACCGGGTCAACATGCTCGAGTACTCGGTCTACTCGGTGATCAGTCCGGAAGGGTGCGCCTCGATCCTCTGGCGCGACGCGTCCAAGGCACCCGAAATGGCCCAGGCCCTGCGCCTGACCGCGCCCGACCTCAAGGAACTCGAGGTGATCGACGAGATCATCCCGGAGCCGGCGGGAGCGGCGCATTCCGACCCGCAGGGGACGATCGACGCGGTCGGGCGGGTGCTCGAGCGGCAGCTCGGCGAGCTGGCGACGCTCTCGCCGGACGAGCTGCTGGAAGACCGCTACCGGCGCTTCCGCCGGATCGGCAGGTTCACCGAGCTGCACGCGTAGGGGCCCGGCTCACTCCGCGCGCTTGGCCGCGTTCCAGCGCCGGTCGAGCTCTGCCGGACCGAGTTCCTCCAGCCGCACCCCGTCCGCCGCCGCGCTGTCTTCGACGCGCCGGAAGCGCGCGGCGAACTTGGCCGTCGCGCGCGCCAGCGCCCCCTCGGGGTCGATCTTCAGCCGCCGCGCCAGGCTGGCCGCAGCGAACAGCAGGTCGCCCAGTTCCTCCTCGGCGTGGTCCCGGTTGCCCGCCGCGAGCGCCGCCCGCAGTTCGGCCGTCTCTTCGGCCAGCTTGTCGACGATCCCGGACGGTTCCGGCCAGTCGAAGCCGGTCCGCGAGGCCTTGTCGGCCACCGCGGCGGCCCGCCCCAGCGCCGGCAGCCCGCGCGGAATCCCGGCGAGCCGCGACGCGGCCGGCCCGCCGTCTTCCGCGCCGCCCGCCTTCTCGGCGCGCTTGATCTCGTCCCAGCGCCGCCAGACGTCCTCGACGCGCTGCGCCTGGGCGTCGCCGAAGACGTGGGGGTGCCGCCGCTCGAGCTTGTCCGAGATCGCGGCGGCGACGTCGTCGAAGCGGAAGCGCCCCTCCTCCTCGGCGATCCGCGCCAGGAACGCGACCTGCAGCAGCAGGTCCCCGAGCTCGTCGCGGAGTTCACCCCAGTCGCCGCCGTCGATCGCCTCGGCGACCTCGTGCGCCTCCTCGAGGACGTAGGGCCGGAGCGTCCGGGGGGTCTGCTCTCGGTCCCAGGGGCAGCCGCCTTCGCCCCGCAGGCGGGCCATGATCGCGATCAGCCGGTCGGTGGAGTCCATCAGGTCCTCTCAGGGGACGGCGGTGGGTCGTCCCCGGGCGTTCGGGGCGCTCCGCGGCGGTTTGGAACCGCGGAAAGGGCGGGTACTATTCTCGCCGAGGAACAACCTTCTCCAGAGCGGAGATCCGAAGCCGATGATCGGTGCCGACGACGACGGGAAGACCCCCGGAGCCGGCGGGGGGGACGACGTGCCGCTCCCCGGTGGAGGCGTGCTGCATCGCGAGCCCGCGACCGCGGGAGCCGAGACGGAGCTTCCGCTCAGCCTCGAGACCGTCGTCAAGCCCTTCTTCCTGATGGGCCTGGCCGCGCTCGGCGTGCTGCCGCACCCGGAGCACGACGGGCCCTACGTCGATCTTCCCGCGGCGCGGCTGGCGATCGCGGCGCTCGAGCTGCTGCGCGAGAAGACGGCGGGGAACCTGACCGACGAGGAGCGGCGCCTGATCGACCAGGCGCTGATCGACCTGAAGATGCAGTACGTCGAGGCCCGGAGCCGCGCGTGAGCCGCGCGCCGCGAGCGTGGGGCCTGGCGCTCGCCGCCTCCGCGGCGGCGCTGCTCGCGGTCTGGACCGGGGGGATCTCCCGGGCCCAGGACCAGGCCGCGCCGCTTCCCGGGCCCGCGCCCGCCCAGGCCGGCTCGGCGACGCCGGAGCAGGACGCCGCTTTCGCCACCGCGCTGACCAACCGGCTCGAGGGCCGCTGGCTGCGGCGCCGCGGTCTGGTCGCGCAGGGGAACCCGGCGGAGGTCGCGCAGGCGTCGCAGGAGCTGCTCGACTTCCTGCGCGAGGAAGGGATCGGCCGGATCGAGCCGCTGGCCGACGCCGCCGTGCTCGAGGCCCGGCGGGAACGACACGTCAACGACCTCGCCGCCGCGCGCGAGACCTTCGCGCTCGCGGCGCGACTCGACCCCCAGCACCCCGCGGCGGCCTGGGGCGTGGCGAAGACGCGCTGGAAGATCGACGGCGGGTTCGGAACCCTGCTGTCCGGCGCCTGGACCGCGCTGCGCACCGGCTCGGGCAACTTCTGGAGCGTCTACCGCGGCCTGCTCCAGGCCGGCAGCTGGGGCTTCCTTGCCCTGCTCGCGACCGGGGCCGGGCTCGTCGTCGTGCTGCTGATCCGGCACGGTGGGGAGCTGGCGCACGAGGTCGACGAGCGGCTGCCGCGCTCGTGGCTCCCGGCCTGGCGCCGCGTGCTGGCCTGGGCGGTGGTCCTCTCGCCGGTCGCGCTGATCGTGCCCGGCCCCTGGGCGCTGATCGCCTGGGCGGTCGCGCTGGCGGTCGTCGCCGAGCGCCCGGCCCGTTACGCGCTCATGGCGTGGCTCGCCGTCATCGCGCTCGCGGTCCCGGCCGCGAACCTCGTCGGCAACCTGGCGGGCGTGGCGGCGTCGCCGGCGGCCCGGGTCGCGGTCGCCTCCGCCGAGCGCTCGCTGCAGCCCGACCTGCTCGTCGAGCTGACCACGATGATCGGCAAGCAGCCGCGCCAGGCCACCTGGAAGGTGCTCGCGGCCCGGCACCTGGCCCCGCACTACCCCGACCGCGCGATCCACCTGCTGCGCGAGGCCGCGGCCGCGGCCCCGCGCGACGCGCGCACCCGGGTCCTGCTGGGCAATGTCTTCTACCGCGCCGCGCGCTACGAGACGGCGGGGGTCGAGTACCGCGCCGCCGCCAAACTCGACCCGGAGGACCCACTGGCCTGGTTCAACCTGGCGCGGGTGCGGCTGGCGACTTTCCAGTTCCCGGGCGCGGAAGACGCGATGCGCCAGGCCCGCGCGCTCTCCAAGCACACCGTGGCCCGGCTCGAGCGCGAGCTGCCGCAGGCCGAGGTGGCCGATCCGGAATTCGGCGCGGTCGAGGTGGCGCGCCAGGTCGTGACCGGCGGCGCGGTCCCGGGGAAGTGGACCGCCCTGCGCCTCGGCAACCCGATCACTCTGGCCGCGATCGCCGCCCTGCTGCTGGCCGTCGCCCTCCGGATCCGCAGCGGCGGCGCGCGCTCGATCGCCTGCCCGCGCTGCGGCCATCCGACCTGCCCGCGCTGCGCCGCGCGAATCGGCGAGGACGGAACCTGTTTCCGCTGCGGGCAACTGCTCGGGCGGCGCGAGGGGCTCGATCCCGACGCGCGCCGCGAGCAGGCCCAGCGGATCGAGCGCCACCTGACCCGGCGCAGCCGGTTGCTGACGGCGCTGCACGCGGTCTGGCCGGGCCTCTCCTGGGTCTACGAGGGGCGGGTCTGGAGCGGGCTGGCGCTGGCCGTGACCTGGGCCTTCCTGCTGCTCGGGGCGCTCTTCCCCGAGCGCCTGCTGCCGCTCACCTCGGCCGCTCCCCTGTGGCGGCCCGGCCTGCCGATGGCGATCGCCGCGCTGCTCTTCTGGCTGGTGGTGCAGCTGCCCGGGCTGCGGCCGCGCCGCACGGCGGGGAGGTAGCGTGGCCCTCTCCGGAACGCTCGGCGACTTCTCGCTGGCGGACATCCTCCAGCTGATCGGGCTGCAGCGGAAGACGGGGCTGCTCGTCCTGCAGCGCGGCGAGGAGCAGGTCAAGGTCGGGTTCGAGAACGGCCGGGTCGTCTCCGCAGAGACCTCGCTGCGGGCGCCGGAGGGGCGGATCGGTCAGTACCTGCTGCGCTCCGGCAAGCTGACCGAGCAGCGGCTCGAGGCCGCCCTGCGCGAGCAGGACGCCACGCTCCAGCGGCTGGGCCACCTGCTGGTCGAAAAACGCTGGATCGACCGCGAGACGATCCGGCAGCTGCTGACGCTGCAGGTCAGCGAAACGGTCTACGAGCTGTTCCGCTGGCGGGACGGCGAGTACGACTTCCAGCCCGGTGTGACGAGCCCGTGGGACCGCGAGTTCGTCGACCCGATCGCCTGCGAGACGCTGCTCATGCAGGGCGCGCAGATGGTCGACGAGTGGCCGCTGATCGAGCGCGTCATCTCCTCGGCCGAGGTCGTGCTGCAGCCGACCGCGCGGGCAGCGGTGATTCTCGCGACCGGGAGCGAGGCCAAGGAGGGGAGGGGACCGTCTACGAGCAGGACATGGACTTCGGCTTCATCCCGGCGGACCCGCTCCACGAGGGGGACGGGGGCCCGCGGCTGGGGGAGCGGGAGCGGACCGTGCTGCGCTGGATCGACGGGCGGCGCACCGTCGGCGAGGTCGCCGAACTCGCGGGGTTCGGGAGCTTCGAGGCGTTCAAGACGCTCGCCCACCTGGTCGAGGCCAAAATGGTGGAGCCGGTGGCGAGCGAGCGCGGTCCATGCCCGCCTCCGCCGCCCCGGCGCTCATGCGCTCCCCGCTCGCCGCGCGGGTCGCCGGCTTCGTGGTCGGTGCCCTCGCGCTGCTGGGGGCGCTCGCCGCCGGTCAGACCCTGCTCCGGTCGTTCTTCCCGGGGCAACCGCGCTGCCGCTCCCGGCGACGGCTGCCTCCTCGGCCTGGCTCAGCCGCACCGCGGGGCTCGAGGACGTCCGCCGCGCGACCAGCTCGGCCCGCATGGTCCGGGTCGAGCGCGGAATCCTCGTGTACTACCTCGACACCGCCGACTGGCCGAAGACGCTGGACGAGGTCGTCGAGCGCGGGTTCCTGCCGCGCTCCCTGGCCCGCGATCCGTGGGGCCGCCCCTACCGCTACGAGGTCCTGCCCGATCGCTACCGGATCGCCGAGGCCGGCCCGACCGGCAGCCTCCCCCCGCAGTCGATCGAGCGGGCCCTGACGTCCCTCGAGAAGTCGGCCGCCGCCGCGCCCTGACCCCCGGGGGCCGCCGGATCCTGCGGCCCGCATTGACAGCCCTCGTCCCCGGTCTTACAACCCCGCCGCAGCCGGGAGGGGGCAGGTCCCGGCGGGCCGGAGGCCGGTCCGGCGCGTCGCGCCGGCTCCCGGCAGGCCCCTCGAGGAGAGCCGGATGGCCAAGATGATCGGGATCGACCTCGGCACCACCAACTCGGTGGTCGCCGTGATGGAAGGCGGCAAGCCCGTCGTGATCGCCAACGCGGAGGGGACCCGCACCACCCCCTCGGTGGTGGCCTTCAAGGACAACAACGAGCGGGTGGTCGGCGTCCAGGCCAAGCGCCAGGCGGTGACCAACCCTGAGCGGACCGTGTTCTCGATCAAGCGTTTCATGGGCTGGAAGTACCGCGACCTCAAGGGCGAGGAGAAGCGCGTTCCCTACAAGGTCGTCGAGGCCGACAACGGCGACACCCGCGTTCAGATCGACGGGCGCGTCTACTCCCCGCCCGAGATCTCCGCGATGATCCTGCAGAAGCTCAAGGCCGACGCCGAGGCCTACCTCGGCGAGAAGATCGACCACGCGGTGATCACCGTCCCGGCCTACTTCAACGACGCCCAGCGCCAGGCCACCAAGGACGCCGGCCAGATCGCCGGCTTCAAGGTCGACCGGCTCGTCCCCGAGCCGACCGCGGCCGCGCTGGCCTACGGCCTCGAGCGCAAGAAGGACGAGAAGATCGCCGTCTACGACTTCGGCGGCGGCACCTTCGACATCTCGATCCTCGAGGTCGGCGACGGCGTGGTCGAGGTCAAGTCGACCTCGGGCGACACCCACCTCGGCGGCGACGACATCGACGCCCGGCTGATGGACTGGATCGCCGACGAGTTCCGCAAGGAGAGCGGGATCGACCTGTCGAAGGACAAGATGGCGCTGCAGCGGCTCAAGGAGGCCGCCGAGAAGGCCAAGATCGAACTCTCCACGATGATGGAGACCGAGATCAACCTGCCGTTCATCACCGCCGACGCCTCGGGCCCCAAGCACCTGACGATGCGTCTCACCCGCGCGAAGTTCGAGCAGCTCGTCGGCGACATCATCCGCCGCACCATGCCGCCGGTGGAGCAGGCGCTCCGGGACTCCGGCCTGGCGGCGCGCGAGATCAACGAGGTCATCCTGGTCGGCGGCTCGACCCGCATCCCGCTGGTCCAGCAGCTGGTCATCGAGTTCTTCGGCAAGGAGCCCAACAAGAGCGTCAACCCCGACGAGGTCGTCGCGGTCGGCGCGGCCGTCCAGGCCGGGATCCTGGGCGGCGAGGTCAAGGACGTCCTGCTGCTCGACGTCACGCCGCTCTCGCTGGGGATCGAGACCCAGGGCAACGTGATGACCACGCTGATCCCGCGCAACACGACGATCCCCTCGCGCAAGTCGGAGACCTTCTCGACCGCGTCCGACAACCAGATGCAGGTCGAGGTCCACGTGCTGCAGGGCGAGCGGCCGATGGCCCGCGACAACAAGTCGATCGGCAAGTTCGTGCTCGACGGCATCCCGGCCGCGCCGCGCGGCATGCCGCAGATCGAGGTCACCTTCGACATCGACACCAACGGGATCCTGCACGTCGCGGCGCGGGACAAGGCGACCGGCCGCGACCAGCGGATCACGATCCAGGCCTCGTCGGGCCTGAGCGACGAGCAGATCAAGCAGATGGTCGACGAGGCCCAGCGCAACGCCGACTCCGACAAGTCGCGGCGCGAGATGGCCGAGAACAAGAACCGGCTCGAGCACATGGCCTGGCAGATGGAAAAGACGCTGCACGACGCCGGCGACAAGCTGACCCCGGCCGAGAGGTCCGAGCTGGAAGGGGCGCTGGCCGAGGCGAAGAGCGCCGTCGGCGGCGACGACGCCGGCCGGATCACCGCCGCCTACGACCGGCTGACCCGGGCCGGGCACGCGGTCGCCCAGCACCTCTACCAGGGGCGGGGGCGGGGGCCGAGTCCGGCGCGGCCAGCGGCGGGCCCGAGCCCGGTCCCGGCAACGCGCCGCCGCCGCGCGAAGGCGTGGTGGACGCCGAGGTCGTGGACGACCCGGGCCCCGGCAACCGATAATCCGCGCGCCGGGGGCGGCGGGGCACGCGACCGCGTGCGACGAGGCGGCGCCTCCCGGCGCCGCCGTCTTATTTCCCGCGGGAGCGAGGGAGCGCCGATGAAGAGCTGGGACCCGTTCCGCGACCTGCTGACGATCCAGGACCGGATGAACAAGCTGTTCGAGACGGTCCTGACCGGGCCGGTCCCGACGGGGCAGGACGGCGAAGGGGTCCACTTCTGGCGCCCGGTGTCCGAGGTCGTCGAGACCCCGGACGCGCTGGTCGTCGAGTGCGAGCTGGCCGGACTCGAGCGCGACCGGATCGAGATCCGCGTCGACGAGCAGTTGCTGACGGTTCAGGGCGAGCGCGCGCGGCCCGAGGACCAGGACGAGTGGGCCTTTCACCGCCTCGAGCGCCCGCGGGGCAAGTTCGTGCGGAAGTTCGAGTTGCCGTTGGGGCTCGATCTCGACCGGGTCTCGGCCCAGCTGGAAGGGGGCGTGCTGCGCGTCGTGCTGCCCAAGCGGCCGGAGGCCCGCACCCGCGCGGTCCCGGTGGCGAGACCCCCGGGACGCGACAACTGAACCGGCGGGGTGGGCGGCGCCCGGGGCTGCCCCTATCATGTCGCGTCCCCGCCGGCCGATGAGTCCGGCTGCGGGGGCGGGGAGCGAGCCGCGGAGGGTCGGATGCCGGCGGAGTTCGGCGAGGGGCGGTCGGAACAGCAGGGTCGGGGGCCGTCGTCCCCCGAGTCGCTGCGCAAGTATCTCAAGGAGATCGCCAGGCTTCCGCGGATCACCGTGGAGGAAGAGCGCGATCTCGGTCGCAAGATCCAGAAGGGCGACCGCGCGGCGATGCAGAAGCTGGTCGAAGCCAACCTGCGCTTCGTCGTCTCGTTCGCCAAGCGCTACCGCGGCTGCGGGCTGTCGTTCCTCGACCTGATCAACGAGGGGAACGTCGGCCTGATCGAGGCCGCCAAGCGCTTCGACCCGACCAAGAACGTCAAGTTCATCACCTACGCCGTGTGGTGGATCCGCCAGTCGATCATCCACGCCCTGTCGGACCAGAGTGGGCCGTTCCGCCTGCCGCAGAAGCAGGCCAACCTGCTCTACCGGATCGGCAAGACCCAGTCCGCGCTGATGTCCGAGCTGCAGCGTCGCCCCTCGGTCGAGGAGATCGCCGAGGCGATGGATGTCGATCCCGAGGACGTGACGACGCTGCTCCAGGTCTCGGACGAGAACATCTCGCTCTCCGAGGTGATCGACGAGGAGCACGAGTTCCACCTCTCCGACAAGCTGGAGCAGGAGGTCATCCCGTCGGCCGACGCCGTGATGCTGCGCGGCGCGCTCAAGACTCACATGCGGGCCGCGCTGGCCGATCTGGACGACAAGGAGCGCCGGGTGATCCTGCTGCGCTACGGCCTGACCGGCGAGGAGCCGAAGACGCTCAAGGAGATCGGCGAGGTGATGAACCTCTCGCGCGAGCGGATCCGGCAGATCGAGGCCCAGGCGCTGCGCAAGCTGCACCGCTCCTCGAAGTGCCAGCAGCTCCGGAGCTACCTGAACTGATGGCCGAGCAAGGGAGCGCGGAGGGCCGGCCCCCGGGGCTCGAGACGGCCTGCCCCCGCTGCGCCGGCACGGGGTTCGTGCTCGAGAGCCGCGAGGGGCTCTCCGGGGCGCGCCCCTGCGATTGCCGCGCGGCGCGCCGCGGCGAGCTGCGCCGCAGCTCGGCCCAGGTCCCCGAGCGCTACGCGCACTGCACGCTCGACAGCTTCCAGCACCTCAACAACGCCTCGCTGCAGCGCGCGCTCGAGATGGCGCGCAAGGTCGTCGACCTCTACCCCTACGCCGACCACGGCCTGCTCCTGGCCGGCCCCTGCGGGCTGGGGAAGACGCACCTGGCGGTCGCGGTGCTGCGCGAGTTGGTCGACCACAAGGGGGCCTGGGGGCTGTTCAGCGAGTTCTCTTTCCTGCTGCGCCGGATCCAGGACACCTACGACCGCCGCTCGGAGACCCCCAGCTGGGCCGTCCTGCAGCCCGCGCTCGAGGCCGAGGTCCTGGTGCTGGACGACCTCGGCGCGACCCGCACCACCCCCTGGGTCCTCGAGACGCTCGGCCTGATCCTCAACGAGCGCTACAACAACAAGCGACTGACGATCGTCACGACGAACCGGCTGGACGCCCCGCCGCGCCCCGAGGAGTCGCTCGCCGACCGGATCGGGGAACGGCTCTCCTCGCGCCTGGCCGAGATGTGCTGGACCGTCCGCTTCGACGGCGCCGACTTCCGCAAGCACTACGGCTCCGCGATGTTCCGCCTCTGAGGCGGCCGCCCCGCTGGCCCCGCGCGGCGGGGGTGGCTGCCCGTCCCGGCCTTCGATAACCTCGCGCCGAGGAGAACCCGCGATGTCCGATGGCACGCTCGTCCTCCGGGAGACCTCCGACGGGGTGGCCCGGCTGACCGTCAACCGGCCCGACAAGCTCAACGCTCTCAACGCCGAGGTGCTCGCCGCGCTGCGGGCCCGCTTCGCCGAGGCCGGCGCCGACCCGGAAGTCCGCGCGATCGTGCTGACCGGCGCGGGGGCGAAGGCCTTCGTCGCCGGGGCCGACATCGCGGAGATGGCGGCGCTGGCGCCGGAGGCCGCGCGCGCCTTCGCCCTCGCCGGGCAGGCCGTGGCCGAAGCGATCGACGCCGCCGGCAAGCCGGTGATCGCCGCGGTCAACGGCTGGGCCCTCGGCGGCGGGTGCGAGCTGGCGCTCATGTGCCACCTGCGGGTCGCCGCGCCGACCGCGCGGTTCGGTCAGCCGGAGGTCGGGCTGGGGCTGATCCCGGGCTTCGGCGGGACCCAGCGGTTGGCCCGGCTGGTCGGCGCGGGCCGCGCGCTCGAGTTGATCCTCGTCGGCAAGCCGGTCGACGCCGAGACGGCGCTGGCCTGGGGCCTCGTCAACCGGATCGCGCGCGAGCGCGACGCGGCCGAGGAGGCGACGCTGCTCGCCCGCGAGATCGCGGCCCAGGGGCCGGTTGCGGTCCGGCTGGCGCTGGCCGCCGTGCGCGACGGCCTGTCGATGCCGCTGGGCGAGGCGCTGGCCCACGAAGCGGCGCTCTTCGGGGTCGTCTTCGGCACCGAGGACATGCGGGAGGGGACCGCGGCCTTCCTCGAGAAGCGGAAGCCCGCCTTCCGCGGGCGCTGAGCCGCGGCGGCCGGGATGGCGCGGCTGCGCAAGTCGACGGTCTTCTCGCTGCTGGTCCTGGCCGCGCTGCTGGCGGCCGTGGTCGCCGAGAGCCTGCGGCCGCGCCCGCCCGCCTCGGCCTCGATCAACAGCCAGCCGCCCGAGCGGCCCGACGAGGTCACGCGGCTGGAGGGGGGCTTCTCGTGGGCCTCCTCCGACGGCCAGCGCACGCTCTTCGAGCTGTTCGCCGAGAGCCTGGTCGGGACCGAGGGCGGGGCGCACTTCCTGCAGCAGGTCTCGCCGCTGACGCTGCACCTCGAGGACGGGCGGGAGGTGACGGTGAAGGCCCGGGCGGGCCGGCTCCAGGAGCGCGACGGGGGCGGCAAGCGCGAGGCGGAGATCGGGCTGTCGGGCGAGGTCGTGGTCCAGGACCCCGACGGCGTCACGCTGCGCTCGGAGAGCCTCGCCTACGACACCGTCACGCGGCTGGTGAGTTCCGACAGCGGCGTCCGGCTGGAGGGGCAGGGGATCTCGGGCCGCGCCGAACGCGTCCGCTACTCGCCCGACCGGCGGGAGATCGAGGCCGCGGGGCGGCTCGAGGTCGATCTGCAGCGCGGGGCGCCGTGGCAGATCGACGCGGCCGGCGGGATCTACCGCCTCGACACCCGCGAGATCGAGATCACGACCCCGTTCGTCGCGCGGATGCCGGGCCAGACCGTCTTCTCCGGCCCGGGCCTGCTCCGGCTCGCGGACGACACCCGGCCGGCCTCCTTCACCGGGCAGGCACCGGTCCAGGTCACCGGGCCCGGCCAGGGCGGGACCTGGCAGTTGGCGGCGTGGCGAGTCGAGGCGGTCGCGACCGCGGGCGACGGCGCGCGCCTGGCCGGGATCGAGGCCTACGGGCCGACCTCCTTCGTGATGCGGCGGGCCGCGCCCGGCGGTGAGGAGCGCGGGGTCGTCCACGCCCCGCGCTGGTCGATGAAGCCGCGGGGCAGCGGCTGGACGGCCGTCGGCGGCCCGCCGTTCGACGCCGAGTTCACCGTGCCGCGGCAGCCGGCGGCGTGGACGGTGACGGGCGGGACGATCGAGATCGCGGGCGGCAGCGGCGACCGGCCCGAGCGGCTCTTCGGGCACGGCGGCGTCGTCGCGCGCGGCCCCGACGGGATGGTGGCGGAGGGGGATTCGGTCAGCTGGGAGGCAAACGACGCCAACGTGCTGCGCCTCGAGGGAAGCCCGGCGCGCGCCCGCCAGCGCGGCGACGTGCTGGAGGCGCCGCTGCTGCGCCTGCTGCGCGACCAGGCGACGCTGATCGCCGAGCGCGAGGTCGTGGCGGAGGTGGCCTCCGTCGCCGGCTCGTCCGACTCGATCTTCAGCGGAAAGGAGCCGGTCCACGTCAAGGGCACGCGCGCCACCGTGCCGCGCGACGAGAAGCAGCCGATCGAGTTCGCCGGACCGGTCCAGGCCTGGCAGGGCGGGACGATCCTCCGCGCCGCGCGCCTCTCGCTGCAGCGCGCCGACGGCCGCCTGGTCGCCGACGGCGAGTTCGTGCTGCGGATCGAGAACGAGCGGCCCGGGCAGGCGCGCCGCACGATGCGGCTCTCGGGCGAGCGGCTCGAGTACCTGTCGCGCGAGCGCACCGCTCACGTCACCGGCGGGGCCCGCTTCGTCGAAGGGGGCATGACGGTCGAGGCGAGCGAGTTGCGGATGCGCGGGGCGGCGGGGGGCGGCGTCGAGGAGCTGGAGGGGGAAGGAAGCGTCGTCCTGTCGTCGGACGACGGGACCGCGACCGCCGACCGGCTGGTCTGGGAGGGGGGTGAAAAGGGGACGATCCTGCTCATCGGGGAAAAGGAACTCGTGACGCTGAAATCACCCGAGGGCGCGCTCACCCGCAGCGAACGCGTGCGTTACTATCTGGCCGACGGGAGGTTCCAGACCGAGAGCGAGTCGGGACGGGCCCTGATCGAAGGCAAGCCGGCCGCGCGCCCGCGGCCGCCACGCGACGAGAAGAAATGAGCGCCCCCGTTCCGAGCGGCGTTCCGGCCGAGGCGCTGGAGGCCAGCCACCTGCTGAAGGTCATCCGCGATCACCGGATCGTGGACGATGTCAGCATGCGCGTCGAGCCCGGCGAGATCGTCGGGCTGCTCGGACCGAACGGCGCCGGGAAGACGACCACGTTCGCGATGATCGTCGGCCTGCTCGAGCCGGACGCCGGGACGATCCAGCTCGGCCCGCGCACCCTGACGGAAGAGCCGCTGCACCGCCGCGCGCGGGCCGGGATCGCCTACCTGCCGCAGGAGCCGAGCGTCTTCCGCCGGCTGTCGGTGCGCGGCAACCTCCAGCTGGTGCTCGAGGCGCTGGGCTGTTCCGACCCCGAGATCGACGCGCGCTCGACCCGGCTGCTCGAGGAGTTCGGGCTGACCGCGATCGCCGAGCGCCCCGCCTACCTGCTCTCCGGCGGCGAGCGCCGCCGCTGCGAGATCGCGCGCGCGATGGCGATCGAACCGAAGTACCTGCTTCTGGACGAGCCGTTCGCGGGAATCGACCCGATCGCAGTGGCCGAAATGCAGCGCCTCGTCAAGTCGTTGGCGGGCAGCGGGATCGGCGTCCTGATCACCGACCACAACGTCCGGGAGACATTGCAGATCACCGACCGGGCCTATATCATTCGCTCAGGGAGGATTTTCCGCAGCGGATCGCCGGAGCTCCTTGCGGCGGATCCGGAGGTGCGGGCAATCTACTTGGGCCAGGACTTCAAGCTCGACTGAGCAATACCTCGCGACGCGGACCAGCCGATGCCCCAGCTCGAACAGAGACTTCAGACGCGGCTGGTGCAGAAGCTGATCATCACGCCTCAGCTTCAGCAGGCGATCAAGCTGCTCCAGTTGTCGAAGCTCGAGCTCCAGGAGGAGATCGCCCAGGAGCTCGTCGAGAATCCCGCGCTCGAGGAAGCCACCACCACGACCGAGAAGTTCGAGGAGAAGGAACAGTCTCCGGCGAACACCGAACGCGAGGTCACGGCCGGCGAGAACGCCGAGCGCCACGACGAGGACTTCGACTACGGCGCGTTCTTCCGCGACCTCGAGGACAGCTACGAACCGGTGCGCGGCACGCGGGAGTACCAGCCCGAGGATCAGCCCACCTTCGAGCAGGTCGCGGCGACGCCGGACCACCTCTCGGACCACCTGACCTGGCAGCTCGAGATGAGCGCGATCGTCGGCAGGGGCCGGCGCATCGGCGAAGCGATCATCGGCAACCTCGACGAGCGCGGCTTCCTCGAGGCGACCGCCGAGGAACTGGTCGCGATGGCGCCGTCCGGCGAGACGTGGAGCGTCGACGAGATCGAGAAGGTCCGGCTGCAGCTCCAGCGCTTCGACCCGGTAGGCGTCGCGAGCCGCTCGCTGCAGGAGTGCCTGCTGGCCCAGCTCGACTTCCAGGAGCTGGGCGACTCCCCGGCGGCGGTCGCGATCCGCGATCACCTGCCGCTGCTCGAGGCGCGCCGCCACGGCGAGCTGGCCACGGCGCTCAAACTGACCGCCGACGAGTGCGACGTGGTGCTGGAGGTCCTCCGGCACCTCGACCCCCAGCCGGGCGAGAAATACAACCCGCGCACCACGACCTACATCATCCCGGACGTCTTCGTGGTCAAGGACGGCGACGAGTACCGGCTGTTGCTCAACGAGGAGGGGCTGCCCCGCCTGCGGGTCTCGCCGACCTACCGCCGCTTCTTCGAGGAGGCGGGGCGGGGCGCAACCAGCGACGCCTCGACCCGCGAGTTCGTGCGCGACCGCGTGCGGGCCGCGTTCCGGCTGATCCGCTCGCTGGAAGAACGCCAGCGGACGATCTACAAGGTCGCGGCCAGCATCGTGAAGTTCCAGCGGGCCTTCCTCGACGAGGGGATCAACTCGATCCGTCCGCTGGTTCTGCGCGACGTGGCCGAGGACATCGGGATGCACGAGTCCACGGTCAGCCGCGTGGTCAACAACAAGTACATGCACACCCACCGCGGCCTGTACGAGATGCGGTTCTTCTTCCACAGCGGCCTGGCCGTTGCGGACGGGGAAGCGATGTCGTCGCTGACGGTGAAGGAGAAGATCAAGCGCATGGTGGCGGACGAGGACGGAAAGCACCCGCTCTCGGACCAGGCGATCGCCGAGAACCTGCGGCGCGACGGATTGCAGATCGCGCGCCGCACGGTCGCCAAGTACCGCGAGGAGCTGCGGATCCCGCCGTCGACCCAGCGCCGGACGCACCACCGACCCGACGCCCGCTGAGCGGTTGCCGCCGGCGCGCGTCTCTCACCCTGGGAGGGACAGGATGACCATCGAGCTCACGGCGCGACACATCGAACTCTCGCCGGAAGACCGTGCGTACGCGGAGGACAAGCTTCGCAAGCTCGGAAGGCTCGTGGACAGTCTCGACATGCACGTCACGATCGAGGCGGAGAAGCACCGCCAGACCTGCGCGATCTCGGCGTGGGGCAAGGGGGCGTCCTACTCGGTCGAGGTCACGGACGACGACCTGAAGGCCGCGATCAACGAGGCGGTCGACATCCTGGCGCGGCAGCTGCGCAAGGACAAGACGAGCCGGCTGGCCGGCCGCCGGGAGGGGGCGGAGACGATCCGCCGGCCGCGCAAGGCCGGCGTCTGACCGGAGGCCGTTCCCGGCCCCCCGGGCGCGGCGCGGCGGTTTCCCGGTCCCGGCCCGCGGTCCCGCTGGAGCCGCGGGGGTCTCGCGGTATGCTTATCGCTCCCCTGTGGCGGTAACGCGCCCGGGGGCGTGGTCTGCGACGCGAGGACTGCATGCGATCGAAGAGCCTGAAGACCTGGGAAGAGACGACCCTCGCGCGAGCCCTGGCTCGCGCCCCCGAGGAGCGCGGCCCGTTCACCACGGTGTCCGACCTCGAGGTTCCGCGCCTGGGAACTCCCGAGCTGCTCCCCCCGGGCTGGGACCCGGCCGAAAAGCTGGGCTTCCCCGGCGAGTTCCCGTTCACCCGCGGGATCCACCCGACGATGTTCCGCAGCCGGCTCTGGACGATGCGGATGTTCGCCGGGTTCGGGACGGCCGAGGACACCAACCGCCGCTTCAAGTACCTGCTCGGCGAGGGGCAGACCGGGCTCTCGACCGCCTTCGACTTGCCCACCCTCATGGGCCGCGACAGCGACGACGAGTTGGCCGAGGGCGAGGTCGGGCGGGAGGGGGTGGCGGTCGACACGCTGGCCGACATGGAGATCCTCTTCGACGGGATCCCGCTCGGCGAGGTCTCGACCTCGATGACGATCAATTGCTCGGCCCCCATGCTGCTGGCGATGTACCTCGCCGTGGCGGAGAAGCAGGGAGTGCCGTTCGATCGCCTGCGCGGCACGGTCCAGAACGACATTCTCAAGGAGTACATCGCCCAGAAGGAGTGGATCTACCCGCCGCTCCCGAGCATCCGTCTGATCGTCGACATGATCGACTACTGCAGCCGGCAGGTGCCGCAGTGGAACACGATCTCGATCAGCGGCTACCACATCCGCGAGGCCGGCTCGACCGCGGTCCAGGAACTGGCGTTCACGCTGGCCGACGGTTTCGGCTACGTCGAGGCCTGCCTGGCGCGCGGGCTGGCGGTCGACGACTTCGCGCCGCGCCTGTCCTTCTTCTTGAACTCGCACAACGACTTCTTCGAGGAGATGGCGAAGTTCCGCGCGGCGCGCCGGATGTGGGCCACGCGGATGCGCGACCGCTACGGCGCAAAGGACCCGCGCTCGTGGATGTGCCGCTTCCACACCCAGACCGCCGGCTGTTCGCTGACCGCGCAGCAGCCGCTCAACAACATCGTGCGGGTCACGGTCCAGGCGCTGGCCGCCGTGCTGGGCGGCACCCAGTCGCTGCACACCGACTCCTTCGACGAGACGCTCTGTCTGCCGACCGAGACCGCGGTGCGGGTCGCGCTCCGCACCCAGCAGATCATCGCCGAGGAGTCGGGCGTGACGAACACGATCGATCCGCTCGGCGGCTCGTACTTCGTCGAGGCGCTGACCGACCGGATGGAGCGCGACGCCCTGGCCTACATCGACCGGATCGAGGAGATGGGTGGGATCGTGGCGGCGATCGAGCGCGGCTACCCGCAGAAGGAGATCGCCGACGCGTCGTTCCGCTACCAGCAGCAGATCGACCGGGGCGAGAAGGTGATCGTCGGCGTGAATCGCTACCAGATCCCGACTGCGGAGGACACCCCGGTCGAGATCCTGCGGATCTCGCACGAGGTGGAAGAGCGCCAGCTGGCGCGGCTGCGCAGGGTGAAGGCGGAGCGCGACGGGCGCGCCGTCGAGGCCGCGCTGACGCGGCTGGCCGAGGCCTGCCGCGGCGAGGCGAACACCTTCGGGCCGATCCTCGAAGCGGTTCGCGCCTACGCGACCGTCGGAGAGATCGCGCTGGCGATGAAGACGGTCTTCGGGACCTGGGAAGAGACGTCCGTGCTCTGAGTTCCCCGGGGCGCGGCATGCGGGAGATCGAGCGGACATGAACAGGGACTCTGGAAGGCGGCGCCTCTTGATCGGCAAGGTCGGGCTGGACGGTCACGACCGCGGGGCGAAGATCATCGCCCGCGCGCTGCGCGACGCCGGGCACGAGGTGATCTACACCGGGCTGCACAAGACCCCGGAGCAGGTCGTCGACACCGCGATCCAGGAGGACGTCGACGCGATCGGGCTGTCGATCCTCTCCGGGGCGCACATGACGCTCTTCCCGAAGGTGATCCGGCTGCTGCGCGAGCGCGGCGCGGTGGACGTGGTCGTGTTCGGCGGGGGGATCATCCCGGAGGAGGACCTCGGGCCGCTGCGCGAGGCCGGCCTGGCGGAGATCTTCCGCCCGGGCACCAGCACCGAGTCGCTGGTCACGTGGGTTGCCGAGAAGATCCCTGGCCGGGGCTGAGCCGCTCCTCCCTTCGCCTTTGACACCCCTCCGAGGGGGATGTTACGGTTTCGTTCTTTTTTCGCCGCGGGGGTCCGCTCGATGGCCACGATTCTGATCGCCGACGACAGCACGACGATCCGCAAGGTCGTGCAGAGCGTGCTCGGCGCGGCCGGGCACACGGTGGTCGGAGCGACCCAGGGGCGCGAGGCGCTCGAACTGGCCCGCGGCCGGCGGCCCGACCTGGTGCTCTGCGACGTGCTCATGCCCGAGCTGACCGGCTACGAGGTGGCGGAGGCGCTGCGCCACGACCCCGCGCTGCGCGGCGTACCGATCGTGCTGCTGTTCGGGGCCTTCGAGCCGTTCGACGAGGACCGCGCGGCGCGCTGCGGCGCCACCGGCTACCTGGCCAAGCCCTTCGAGCCGCGGCAACTGCTGCGACGCGTCGAGGAGCTGCTGCTCGCCAGCCCGCCCGCGCCCCCGCCCGAGCCGACCCCGGACGATCGGCCCGCGGCCCAGCCGGCCCCGCCGCCGGATCCGCTGTTCGACGCTCCGCTCGACCTGCCCCCGCCCTGGGAAGCGCGGGTCCCGCTGCCGGGCGACGACGAGTTCGACCTCGTCCCCGCGCCGGTGGACGCGGCCCCCGCGCCGGACCTCGAGGCAGCGATCCGCGACGAGGTCCGCCGGCGGCTGGAGGAGTTGGCGCCCGAGATCGTCCGCGAGGTGGCCTGGGAGGTGGTCCCCGACCTGCTCGAGCGCCTGCTGCGGGAGAGCGCGGCGGCGCCCCGCCGGCCCGCCGAACCCACCGGAGATGCGACGCGATGAGCGAGCTGGAGAAGGCGTTCAACCCGGAGGCCTACGAGTCCCGCGTGGGCGCGGCGTGGCGCGCGGCGGACCTGTTCCGCGGACGCCCCGACTCGGGGGCGCCGCGCTTCTCGCTGGTCATCCCGCCGCCCAACGTGACGGGTGCGCTGCACATCGGCCACGCGCTGGACTACACGCTGCAGGACATCATCGTCCGCTGGCAGCGGATGCTGGGGAAGGACGCGCTCTGGGTCCCCGGCTCCGACCACGCCGGGATCGCGACCCAGGCGGTCGTCGAGAAGGCGCTGCGCAGGGAGGGCCAGGACCGGCACGAGATGGGGCGCGAGGCCTTCGTCGCAGAGGTCTGGAAGTGGAAGGAGATCCACCACGGCAAGATCGTCGCCACGCTCGACCGGCTGGGCTGCTCGTGCGACTGGTCGCGTGAGCGCTTCACGCTGGACCCGGGGCTCTCGCAGGCGGTGCGCGAGACTTTCGTAAGGCTGCACGAGGACGGGCTGATCTACCGCGGAATGCGGCTGATCAACTGGTGCCCGTCGTGCCGGACCGCGCTGTCGGACCTGGAGGTCGACCGCGACGATCCCGAGCCGGGCGAGCTCTGGTCCTTCGCCTACCCGATCGAGGGCGGGGGAGAGATCGTCGTCGCGACGACCCGCCCCGAGACGATGCTCGGCGACACGGCGATCGCGGTCCACCCGGACGACCCGCGCTGGCAGGCGGTCGTCGGGAAGCGGGTCGTCCACCCCTTCTTCCCGGAGCGCGCGATCCCGATCATCGCCGACCCGCTCCTGGCCGACCCGGAGACCGGGACGGGCGCGGTGAAGGTGACCCCGGCCCACGACCCGAACGACTTCGCCTGCGGCAAGCGCCACGGGCTGCCGGAGATCTCGATCCTGGGCGAGGACGGCCGGGTCAACGAGGCCGGCGGACCGTTCGCGGGGCTCGACCGCTTCGAGGCCCGCGAGAAGGTCAAGGACGCGATCGCCGAGCGCGGCCTGGCCCGCGGGCGGAAGGACCACTTCTACGCCCCCGGACGCTGCCAGCGCTGCCGCACGATCGCCGAGCCGATGATCTCCACCCAGTGGTTCCTGACGATGGAACCGCTGGCGCGGCCGGCGCTCGAGGCGGTGAGGGACGGCCGGATCCGGTTCGTCCCCGACAGCTGGGAGAAGACCTACTTCCACTGGCTGGAGAACATCCAGGACTGGTGCATCTCGCGGCAGCTCTGGTGGGGCCACCGGATCCCGGCCTGGTACTGCCCCGCCGGGCACGTCACGGTCGCACGCCAGGACCCGTCCGCCTGCGCCACCTGCGGCGCGGCCGCGCTGGAGCAGGATCCGGACGTCCTCGACACCTGGTTCAGCTCGCAGCTCTGGCCGTTCTCGGTCTTCGGCTGGCCCGACGCGACGCCCGAGCTGAAGCACTACTACCCGACCGACGTCCTCGTCACCGGCTTCGACATCATCTTCTTCTGGGTCGCCCGGATGATCATGGCGGGGCTGCGGCTGACCGGTGAGGTGCCGTTCCGGACCGTCCTCTACCACGGCCTCGTGCGCGACGCGCAGGGCCGCAAGATGTCGAAGTCCACCGGCAACGCCCTCGAGCCCGAGGAGGCGATGGTCCGCCACGGCGTCGACGCGCTGCGCTTCACGCTCGCCGCACAGGCCAGTCCAGGCTCGGATCTGGCGCTCTCGGAGGAGCGGCTCGCCGGCTACCGCGCGTTCATGAACAAGCTCTGGAACGCGACGCGCTTCATGCTGATGCGGCTGCCGGAGGACCCGGCCGCACGGCGGACGGAGTACGCCGCCGCCGACTACGACGACGTCGACCGCTACCTGGCCGCGCGCTACCTGGACCTGGTCGACGCGGTCGACCGCGCGATGCACGACTACCGCTACGACCACGCCGCGGAGGCGATCTACCACTTCCTGTGGGGGACCTTCTGCGACTGGTGCATCGAGCTGGCCAAGCCCGACCTGGCGGAGGGGGCCGAGCCGCGGCGCGCCGCGGTGCGGCGGGCCCTGCTGTTCGACGTGCTGGACGGCGCGCTGCGGCTGCTGCACCCGATCGCGCCGTTCATCACCGAAGAGCTGTGGCAGAACCTCCCGCGCCGCGCCGGCGATCCCCCGTTCCTGGCGGTCGCCGACTACCCGGTCCCGGCGCGGCCGGGGATCCCGGTGCCGGCGGGGTTCGACCGGGCCGCCGCCTCCGCGCGCGTCGAACGCTTCCTGATCGCTCCGGTCTCCGCCGTCCGGGCCCTCAGGACCGGCGCCAACATCCCGCCCTCGCGGAAGATCGCGATCCAGCTGCGGCCGCGCGTCGCGGAGGCGGGCGCCCCGCTGACCGCGTTCGCGGCGCGGATCGCACTGCTGACCCAGGCCGAAGGGGTCGCGCTGATCGACGGCTCGGCCGAGGCCGGCCCCGCACTGCGGCAGGTGCTCGACGACCTCGAGGTCGTGATCCCGCTGGCCGGGGCGGTCGACACGGCGGCCGAGCGGGCCCGGCTGGAGAAGGAGCAGGCCCGGCTGGTCAAGGACCTCGAGGCGGTCCGCGCCAAGCTCGCGAACCCGTCGTTCGTCGAGCGCGCCCCGGCCGAGGTCGTCGAGAAGGAGCGCGGCCGGATCGCCGCTCTCGAAGGCCGGCTGGCCGAGCTCGCCGCGCTGCGGGACGGGCTGCGATGAGCCCTCCCGTCTTCCCGCTGGACGCGGCGCGGGAGGCGGTGATCCGCGCACTGGACGAGGACCTCGGCCCCGGCGGCGACGTGACGACGCGGGCCATCGCCGGGACCGGCGGTCACGCCGTTGGCGAGATCGTCGCGCGCGAGCCGCTGGTGGTCGCGGGACTCCCGCTGGTGGCGCTGGTCTTCGAGGAGATGGCGCGGCGCACCGGGCTCGCGGCGCGGGTCGTGCTGCTCTGCGAGGACGGGGCGGCGGTCGGCGCCGGCACGGTGCTCGCCACGGTCGAGGGCCCGCCCGCGGTCGTGCTGGGCGGGGAGCGCGTCGCGCTCAACTTCCTCGGCCGGCTGACCGGGATCGCGTCGCTCACCGCCGAGGCGGTGCGCGAGGTCGCGGGGACCCGGGCCCGCGTGTCCGACACCCGCAAGACGACGCCCGGCCTGCGCGCGCTCGAGAAGTACGCGGTCGCCGCCGGCGGCGGCGAGAACCACCGCTCGACTCTCGACGCGATGGTCCTGCTGAAGGACAACCACAAGCTGATCGCGGGAGGGGTAGGCGAGGCGATCCGGCGGGCCGAAGCCGCAGGCTACCCGGCGCACGGGATCGAGGTCGAGGTCGACACGCTCGAGGAGTTGGACGAGGCGCTGGCCGCCGGCGCGGGCTGGATCCTGCTCGACAACATGCCGCTCGAGGCGATCCGCGAGGCGGCGCGGCGCGGCGCAGGCCGGGCCCGACTCGAGGTCTCCGGGGGACTGCGCCCGGGCCGGCTCCGCCCGTTCGCCGAGGCGGGGGTCGACCGGCTCTCGCTGGGCACGCTGACCCACGGCGCGCGCGCGAGGGACGTCGCGCTCGACGTCCGGTCGTGAGCGGCGCCCGCGAGCTCGAGCGCGCGCTCGCCGGTTCGATCGCTCCGGACGGGCTCGGCCGGCCGCTGGTCGTCCTCGAACGCTGTGCGAGCACGATGGACGAGGCCCGGGCGCGCCTGGCGCAGGGGGCCGGTCCGGGTCTCGCCGTCCTCGCGCTCGAGCAGTCCGCCGGGCGCGGTCGTCATGGCCGGGCCTTCGTGTCGCCGCGCGGCGGGCTCTACCTGACCGTCGCGCTGCGCCCGCCCGCCGATCCGGCGGTGGCCTGGCGGCTGGGCTTCGCCGCCGCCCTGGCCGCGCGCGACGCGGTTGCCGCGGCCGGCGGACCGGACCTGGGTTTCGACTGGCCGAACGACCTGGTGCTCGGGAGCCGCAAGGTGGGCGGGATCCTGGCCGAGTACCTGGGCCGGGGCGGACCGTCGGGCGAGCCGGTCGCGCTGGTCGGAATCGGGCTGAACATCGGCCCCGACCCGCGGGACGCGGACCCCGAACGGGCCGGCCCGGCCGGCCCGATCCCGTTCCGGGAACCGGGGCGGGCCCTTCCGGCGGTCGCTGCGGCCCTGCTGGCCGCCCTCCCGCACCGGGCCCGCGCGGTGGGAGACGAAGCCGGGTGGACGGGTGCGCTAGAATCACTTCGCGCCGCGTCGGCGGCGTCGCGAGGCGCCCCGGTCCGCGTCCAGGAGCCGGACGGCCGCGTGATCGAAGGGGTCGGAGCGGGGATCCGGGACGACGGGGCGCTGCTGATCCGCGTCGCCGAAGGCGCGGGCGGGGGTGTCGTGGCGGTCCGGTTCGGGGAGCGCCTCTGGGGGTAAGGGCGTGCTGCTCGCGGTCGACATCGGGAACACCAACATCGCGATCGGCTGCTTCGAGGGGGAGCGCCTGGCCCACTCGTGGCGCCTCTCCTCGCGCCGCGACCTGACCTCCGACGAGGCCACCCTGACGCTGCGGGGCCTGATCGGCGCGGCCCCCGTGCGCGTCCGCTCCGGGATCGTGGCGTCGGTCGTCCCGCCGCTGACGAGCGTGCTGCTCGAGGCGCTGCGCTGCCTGGGGGTCGCGGACCCGCTCGAGGTCGCGCCCGGGATCCGGACCGGGATCCGGATCCGCTTCGACAACCCGCAGGAGGTCGGGGCCGACCGGATCGTCAACGCCGTCGCCGCCCACGCACGCTACGGCGGGCCGACGGTGATCGTCGACCTCGGCACCGCCACCACGCTGGACGTCGTCACCGCGGACGGCGAGTACATCGGCGGGGTGATCTGCCCGGGCCCGCTGCTGGGTGCGGAGGCCCTCGCCGCCCGCACCGCGCGCCTGCCGCAGGTCGACCTCTCGCTCCCGCCGCGGGTGATCGGCCGGAACACCGTCGACTCGATCCGGTCCGGCCTGGTCCTCGGCCACGCGGCGATGATCGAGGGGCTGGTCAGGCGAATCGAGGAGGAACTCGAGACCTCCGTCAAGCTGGTCGCGACCGGCGGGCTGGGGCACGCGCTGCACTCGGTCCTGCCGCGGATCGACGCCTTCGACCCGCACCTCACGCTCGACGGCCTGCGCCTGCTCTGGGAGCGCAACGCACCGCGATGAGGATCCTCTTCGTCTGCACCGCCAACATCTGCCGCTCGCCGGCCGCCGAGTTCTACCTGCGCCGGCTGGTCGAGCGGATCGGCCCGAACGCGCTGGAGATCGCCTCGACCGGGACGCACGCGGTGAGCGGCCTGCCGTCGGACGGGATCGCGGCGCGGTTGGCGGCCGAGCGCGGCTGCGACCTGGCCGGGCACCGCAGCAAGCCGATGCTCCCGCAGGACGTCGCGGCCTCGGACCGGATCGTGGTGATGGAGCGGCGGCACCGCGCGTTCTTCGCCGAGCACTTCCCCGAGGCGCTGCCCAAGGTCCAGATGCTGCTGGCGGCTCCCGACGGCTCGGGGGGCCGGGATCTCGTCGACCCGACCGGCGGCACGCTGTCCGACTACCGCCGCTGCTTCGACCAGCTCTTCGACGCGATCGAGCGGATCGCGCTCTCGTTCCGGTTCCCGCGGTGATCGACGAGGAGGTCCACTTCGTCCGCGCCGTAGAGGAGCGGTTCCGCGCGCTGCGCGAGCGGCCGCTGATCCTCTCGCCGGAGGACCTGGCCCGCGTGGTGGCCTGGCACCGCCGCGGGCTCCCGCTCTTCCTGGTGCTCGACACGCTGGAGGAGGTCTTCCGCGAGGCCGCCGAGCGGCGCCCACCGCGGCGGCCGCGCTCGCTGGCCTACTGCGAGCCGGCAATCGAGGAGGCCGAGCGCTCCTGGCGCGAGGCGCTGGTCGGCCGGCGGGAGGGGAGCCCGGCGGCGGTCGATGCCGCGACGCTGGCACGGCGCGCGGAGCCCCAGCTCGCGGCCTCGGCCGCGCCGCGCGAGTTGGCGGCGGGCGTGCTCGAGCGCCTGGCGCGCGACCCCGGCGGCGGGCTGCCGGCCGAGCGGGTCGCGGCGCTCCAGCGCGAACTGGTCGACGGCTGCGCCGCGACGCTGGCGCCGGACGAGCGACGGGCGCTGGAGCAGGACGTCGAGCGGCTCGTGGCACCCTACGCGGGCGGGATGCCGGCGGAGGTGCGCGAGCGCACGCGGGTCGCGCTGCGCGACCGCCTGCTGCGCCGGCGCTTCCGGCTGCCGGACCTGACGCTGCTGGCGCTGGCCGAGGGGCCGCTCCCGGCCCCGGGACGGCCACAGCCGGAATCCTGAGCGCAGGCGCGCGCCGCGCCGCACGCTGTCGGCGTGGGACAGGCCGCCCGACTCCTGCTGCTGCTCGCCGCCGCGCTCTGGGCCGGCGCGGCGTGCGGTCCCGCCGTCCCGGCGTCCGCCGCGGGGCCGCTCGCGCTCGCTGCGGGGCTGGCGGCCTGGTGCGCGGTTCGGCGCGACGGGAAGCCCGCGGTGGGCTGGGCCCTGGCCGGATTCGCGCTGGCCGGCGGCGCGCTCGGTGCGCTGGCCGCCCCGCGCCTGGATGCCGCCGCCGCCGCGGGCCCCGCGCGCGGCCGCTGGATCGACGCGCGCCCACTGCGCGGCGGCACGCTGCTGGTGCTGAGCGGGCCCGGGCCGGACCGCGTGTTCGTGCCGCGCACGGGGCAGGACTGGCTCGACCGGTTGCCCGCCGGGGCGCGCCCCGGCGCCACGCTCGAGATCCCGCTGCGTCGCGCCGAGGGGAGCGGGCTGCGGCGAGCCCTTTCGGCCTCGTCGATCGTCGTGCTCGCCCCGCCGCGCGGGCTGGCCCGGCTCGAGGCGCTCGCCGCGGCCGCGCGTGCGGCCTTTCTCGCGCGGGCCACCGCGCGACTCGTACACGCCGCCGATCCGCCCGCGGAACCGGATGCGCCCGCCCCCGCGCGCGACGACGCCGGGGCGCTGCTGCTGGCGATGGTCGCGGGGGAACGGGACGCGCTGGCCCCGGAGGATTGGGGCGCGCTGCGGGCCTCGGGGCTGGCCCACCAGGCGGTCGTGTCGGGGGTGCAGGTCGGGGTCATCGTGCTCGCCGCGGCCTGGGCGCTGGCCCCGCTCGGCGGCCCGCATGGCCGCGGGCGGCGCGCCGTGGCGCTGGCCGCGGCCTGCGCCGCGATGGTGCTGCTGCCCGCCGAGCCGCCGGTCCGGCGCGCTGGGATCGCCGTGCTCTTCGCGCGGTCCGGCCGGCTGGTCGGACGCGGGGCCTCGCCGGCCGCCGCGCTGGCCGGGGCGGCGGCGCTGCTGCTGGCGCTCGACCCGGCGCTGGCGCGCTCGCTCTCGTTCGCGCTGACGGTCGCCGCGACGCTGGCGCTCGTGACCGGGGCGCGCGGCGCCGGGTGGGGGCCGCGGCTGCGGCTGTTCTTCGGCCCGATCCTCGCGACCTGGCCGATCCTGGTCGAAATGACCGGCTGCGCCAGCGTCTGGTCGCCGGTTGCAAACCTGCTCGCCGCGCCCGCGGCAGCCCCCGCGCTGCTCGGCGGCTGGCTCGCGGTCCTGCTGCCCGCCGGATCGCAGGTGGCGGCGGGCTCGGAGGCGGTGGCACGGCTCGGCGCGGAGTGGTTTCTGGCGATCGCGCGCGGCGTCGCGGCCTGGCCGGGATCGGGGCGGATCGCGGCTCCGGCCGGCCTGGCCTGGCTGGTCCTGCACGAGGCGCTCTGCTTCGCCTGGCTGGCCACGCGCGGGCGCCGTGCGCTCGCGCTGGGACTCGCCGCCGCCGCGTCGTTCGCCTGGCCGCTGCGCCCCGCGCCCGCCGCGCCGCCCGGCGCGTCGCTCGAAGTGCTCGACGTGGGGCAGGGGCAGGCGGTGCTGGTGCGCGACGGAGACCGCGCGCTGCTGATCGACGCGGCGGACGACCGCGCCCGCGACGGGACGCGCGCGCTGATCCATGCACTGCGCGCGCGCCGCGTCGCGCGGCTCGACGCGCTGGTCCTGACGCAGAACGACCGCGATCACGCCGGCGGAGCGATGGACCTCCTGGCTGCCGCGCCGCCGCGCCGGCTCGTGGTCGGCGCGAACCTGCTCGACGATCCCGAACTGCGGCCGCTCTACGCGGCGGCGGCGCGGCGGGGGGTGCCGGTCGTCCCGCTGGCGGCGGGCGAGCGGCTGGAACTGGGACGCGTCCGAGCCCTCGTACTGCACCCCAGACCGGGGGTCGCGGTGCGGGACAACGAGCGGTCGCTCGTGGTGCATTTCCTGGGGCGCGGGCTCGACGCCCTGGTCACGGGCGACGCCGGGCTGGCGGCGGAGCGCGAGCTGCTGGCGCGGGGCCTCCTGCCGCGCACGGCGATCCTGGTGGCGGGACACCACGGCTCGAAGGGCTCGACCGGCGACGCGCTGCTGCGCTCGGCGGCCCCCGGCGCCGCGTTGATCTCGGCGGGGCGGGGGAACCGCTTCGGCCACCCGCACCCGGAGACGCTCGCGCGGCTCGCGGCGCGCCGCGTGCCGTGGCTGATCACCGCGCGGGACGGCGGCCTCGCCGCGCGCGCGCGGAACGGCGCGATCGAGGTGCGGGGAGAGGGCGAGGCGGAGGGGGCGGCGCTCAGGGTACGAAAGAGAGCGGGACCGGCATGAAGCACAGCAGCAGGATCGCCAGCGCGCCCAGCGCCAGCGCAAGGCGCCCCGGCCCCAGCCGCTGCTCCCAGGCCTCGGGGGGCGGGTGCCGGCGGCCGAAGAGCAGGATCAGTGCCGACCAGATCACCCACAGCAGCACCGCCTCCCATTCGCCGTAGCGCAGCACGCGGGTCGCTGCGAGCGCGACCAGAAAGGCGGGAACGAGCCACGCCATCCGCGCGTGGGCGCGGGGCGAGAGGGCGTACAGGATGTGCCCGCCGTCGAGTTGTCCGGCCGGCAGCAGGTTCAGCGCCGTGGCGAAGACCCCGACCCAGCCGGCGAGGGAGATCGGGTCCAGGAACAGCGAGGCCTCGCGCGCGTCGGGCCGCAGCAGCCAGCCCAGCGCCCAGGTGAGCAGCGAATCGCCGAAGACGATCGTGCCCGGGGGCGCCGCGCCCGGCGGCCCGAGCGGTGCGGCCAGGACGCCGGCGACCAGCAGCGGGATCGCCACCGCGAAGCCGGCCAGGGGACCGGCGATCCCGATGTCGAACAGCGCGCGGCGGGTCGGGATCCGGCCCCGGATCCGGATCAGGGCCCCCAGCGTCCCGATCAGCGAGACGACCGACGGGACCGGAAGAAAGTACGGGACGGTGCAGTCGACCCCGTAGCGCCGGCAGGCGAGGTAGTGGCCCATCTCGTGCGCGACGAAGAACCCGAGCAGCGCGAGGACGTAGGGGATGCCGGACGGCAGCAGGGCCAGCGCGTCGCCCAGCCCGATCTCGCCGCGGGCGAGGGCGAAGGGGATCGAGGCGCCGGTCGAAAGCGAGACGCCGACGTCGAGCGTCGTCAGCACCGTCAGCAGGAACATCGCGAGTGCCAGCCGCGGCAGGCGGGGTCGCGGCACGGGCGGGGACTCCGGTGCGGGCGAAGCCGGGGCCGGGATCCCGGGCGGCTCGGAGGCAGCGGCGGGTTCGGACGGGGGAAGGAAGGGTCCGCTCACGGCCTCCTCACGGGCCGATGTCGCGCAGCTCTTTCCCCGGCTTGAAGCGGACGGTGCGCCCGGGCGGGATCTTGACCTCGCGGCCGGTCCGGGGGTTGCGCCCGACGCCGCGCTTTCTGGGCTTGACCTGGAACACGCCGAAGCCGCGGAACTCGATCCGCTCGCCGCGCGCCATCGCGTCCTTGAGCGACTCGAACAGCGATTCGACCGCCTCGACCACGAGTCCATGCGAAACGCGGCGCGCGCCGTCCGCCGGGTCGTCCCCCTGCGGGAGTTCGTGCCTTCCCTCGCGCTGGTGTTCCAGCAGGGCCTGTTGAACGCGCTGGATCAGGTCGGCCTTGACCATCGAGGGACTCTCCTCCGCCGGATCGGTCGCCGGGGCCGGGGAAGTCTAGGGGGATCGCTCCTCGCGGTCAAGGTAAAGTCCGCAAACAGAAAGGCTTGCGGGAATCGCCGGCGTGGCGCCCGGACCCGGGCGGGGGTAGTCTCCCCCGGCCCTCACCCGGAGACCCCCGATGTCCGCTCCCGTGACCCCCGGCCGTGCCCGCGCGCTTCCGCGCGTGGCGATCGTCGGGCGCCCGAACGTCGGGAAGTCGAGCCTGTTCAACCGGCTGCTCCGGCGGCGGGAGGCGATCGTGCTCGACCGGCCGGGCGTGACCCGCGACCGGCTGGAGCGCGAGGGGCGCCTGGCCACGCGTCCGGTCGTGCTGGTCGACACCGGGGGGATCGTGCCGGGCTCCGAAGACGACCTCTACCGCCAGGTTTCCCGCCAGGCGCTGGTGGCGCTCGACACCGCCGACGTGATCGCGCTGGTGATCGACGCCCGGGCCGGGGTCACGTCGCTCGACGAGCAGGTCGCGGAGGTCCTGCGCCGCGCCACGGTGCCGGTCGTGCTGGTCGTCAACAAGGTGGACGGCGAGGCGCAGGAGGTGCTGGTCCACGACGCCTGGCGCCTCGGGCTGGGCGAGCCGATCCCGGTCTCCGCCGAGACCGGCCGCGGGATCGAGGAGTTCGCCGAACTGGCCGAATCGCTGCTGGCCCCGCTGCCGGAAGGGGAGGAGGCCGGGTCGGTCGCCGACGAGGAGGGGCTCCCCGACCCGCGCGAGGAGCTGTGTGTCGCGGTGGTCGGCCGTCCCAACGTCGGCAAGTCGTCGCTGGTGAACCGGCTGGCCGGGGAGGAGCGGGTGACGGTCAGCCCCGTCCCCGGCACGACCCGGGACGCCGTCGACGTGCTGCTGCGCCGCGACGGCAACCGGATCCGGCTGGTCGACACCGCGGGGATCCGGCGCCGCGCCAAGGTCGAGGCGCGGGACGAGTCGGTCGGGATCCTCATGACGCGCCGCCGCCTGGCCCGCAGCCACGTCGCGATCCTGGTTCTCGACGCGGGCCAGGGGATCACCAGCGGCGACGTCGCGATCGCGGGCGAGATCCTGGAGACCGGCCGCCCGATGGTCCTCGCGCTCAACAAGTGGGACCTCGTCGAGGATCCGGAGCGGCGGGTGGACGAGCTCGACGCGGACCTGGAGCGGCGGCTGGCCTTCGCGCCGAAGGTGCCGCGGGTCACGGTCTCCGCGCTCTCCGGCCAGCGCGCCTTCCGACTGCTCGACCTGGCCCGGGAGCAGGCGCTGGCCGCCACCCGCCGGATCCCCACCTCGGAGCTCAACCGCTTCCTCGAGCGCTCGCTCGCCGAGCTGCTGGCCGGGGGTGGCTCGACGACGCGGATGCTCTACATCACCCAGACCGGGACCCTCCCGCCCCGGTTCGCGATCTTCTGCCGCGAGCCGGAGGAGGTCGACCCGTCGATCCGGCGGTACCTCGAAAGCCGGATCCGCGAGGAGTTCGACCTGGGCCCGATCCCGGTCGTGGTCGACCTGAAGCTCTCCCCGCGGCGCCGCTGAGCGCGGGCGGGCCGGCCGGCGGGGGGCCGGGAGGGCCGCCGCGGTCCCCCGGCCTTTCGAAGCTGGCCGCCCCCGTTTTGACACCGCCGCACCGGTAGCCCTATGTTTGCCTCGCCCGCGGGAAGTCCCCTCGACGGGGCCGGCCCGCGCGTGCCACTCCCGTGGAGCGCCGGACATGGTTGTCTTCAACTACTCGACACGCGAACTGACGACAAAGGTCGTGTTCTACGGTCCCGGACTCTGCGGGAAGACGACCAACCTGCAGTTCATCTACGACCACATGCCGCAGGGGGTGCGCGGCAAGATGCTGTCCTTGGCCACCAAGAGCGACCGCACGCTGTTCTTCGACTTCCTGCCGATCGACCTGGGGCAGATCCAGGGGATGAAGACCAAGGTCCAGCTCTACACGGTGCCGGGCCAGGTCTTCTACAACGAGACGCGGCGGCTCGTGCTCAAGGGTGCGGACGGCGTCGTCTTCGTCGCCGACAGCCAGGAGAACATGGTCGACGCCAACCTCGACTCGTTCCGCAACCTCGAGGAGAACCTGGCGGCGCACGGGATGTCGCTCGAGGACACCCCGCACGTGATCCAGTACAACAAGCGCGACCTGCCCAACTCGATGCCGATCGAGCCGATCAACGAGCGGCTCAACAAGTACAACGCGCCGTTCTACGAGGCGATCGCCACGACCGGCGTCGGCGTCCAGGAAACGCTTCGCCACATCACGAAGCTGGTGCTGCTCAAGCTCAACGAGCGCTACGGCGCCGAGCGCCCGGGGGGCCCGCGCCGCGAGCCGGCGAAGCCCGCCGCCGAGCCGGCGGCGATCGCCGCGCCCGACCCGCTGGCGCCGACGATCGAGACCCCGGTGGCCGCGGCGGCCGGCGTACCGCTCTTCGACGAAGCCTCTTCCAGCTTCGAGACGCCGGCCGCGGCCGACCCGGCCGAGGTCTTCGCGATGCCGAGCGGCAAGGTCTACGTCGAGCCCGCCGTTGCCGCGGCCTCCGCACCGGCCGCCGTCCCGCCGTCCGAGACCTTCGCCGCCGCCGCCTCGGCGGCCCCGCTCGCGGATCCCTCGGCGAGCTTCGACTTCGTCGTCCCCGGCGACCCGGCGCGGGCCGAGATGCCGACGCTGGCCACGCCGCACGCGGTGCTTCGCGCCGCGGCCGAGGCCCCGGCGCGTCCGGCCGCACCCGCCTTCGACGCCGAGCCGTTCCACCTGCCCTCGCGGTCCGAGCGCCCGGCCGTGGCCGCTGTGATCGAGGAGGAGGACGTGCTCGGCCTCGCCCCGCCCGCGCCGCCGCCGACTTCGACCGTGAAGATCGACCGGACGACGCTCGACGCGGTCGTGCCGGCGGCGGTCGCGCACGCTTCCGCCCGGATGATCGAGGTCGGCGCGGCCGACGCGCTGTTCGCCGACGACTCCGTCGAGCCGACGCGGCTCGAGGTCGGCGACCCGCAGGAGATCCTCGTGCCGCTCGAGTTCGCGACGGCCGCGGGGACGCGCCGCTTCCGCCTCGTGATCCGGCTGGAACTCGCGCCGTGAGCGCAGCCTTCGCGCGCGGAACGCGCCGGCGCTTCGTCTCCGCCCGGGCCGGGACCTACCCTGCGCCCGCCCCCCCGGCGGCCGCGCCGCCGGATCGCCGGGACGGCACGCCGTTCGCCCGCGTGCCGGAGCCGGACCCGTTCGAAAACTCCCTGTTCGAGGACGGCGGCATCTCGCTTCTCGGCCGAGGTCCCCCAGCCCGAGCCGGCCTGGGCCCCCGCGCCGGCACCGTCGGCCGCGGAAGCGCCGTTCGAGCCGTTCGACTCCAGCGCCTTCTCGACCTCCGAGCCCGGGCCGGATGCGGCGCCGGCGCGGCGGCGGCGCGCGGGGGCGGGGCCGACAGCCCGCGCAACGGTCGGTATCCTTGCCGGCGCGGCCGTCGGAGCGGCGATCGGGTTCGTGCTCAGCACGGCGATGCTCGCCCTCTACGCGCCGACCGACTTCGCCCAGGCGATCCTGGACCCGGTGGGGCTGTGGACCCAGATCGAGGACTGGAAGGTGCTGGCCGGCGCGCTGCTGATCGCGATCGGCTTCGCCGTGCTCGGTGCGGGGCAGGGGGCCCAGAGCCGCGCGCCGCGCGCCTGACCGCCCTCCGCGGCCTCGCGCGGGCGGCCGCGGCCGCGCTGCTCGCGCTTCCGCTCGTGCTCCTTCCGGCGGCCGGCGCGACCGGGACCGACGCGGAGCCTTCCGCCCCGCGCGATGGCGCGGAGTTGCTCGAGCGCCTGTCGGCCGGACCGGTCGTCGTACTCGCGACCGCGCTCCGCGTCGACGGCAAGCTGACCCTGGCGGTGAAAGAGATCCTGCGCGGCGGCGGCCTGCCGGAGACGCTCCGCGTCGCCTTCCGCGGCAACAACCTCATGCGGCAGCCCGATACGGCGCGCTTCGAGGCCCGCGACGGGGAGACCGCGATCTTCGTCCTCACCCCCTGGGTCGATTCCCGCGGCCGGCAGCCCCGGCCAGACCTCTACATGCCGGCCGGCTTCGCGGGGGCGCGGATCCCGCTGCCGCCCGAAGGAGGGGAGGCGCTGCTCGCCGCCGTGCGCGAGATCGTGCTGCACCAGGACGACGTCGCGGCCGGGCAGGAGGCTCGCGTGCTGGGCTGGATCTCGGGCCGGAACCCCTGGCTGATCGATGCCGGTCTCGTGATCGCCGGGCAGCTCGTGATGGCCGACGAGGACTGGGTCCCGATCCTGCTCGAGCGGATGCGCGACGCCAACCCCGAGCGGCGGCTGCGGGCCCTCGCCGCGGCGGGTGGGGCGCTGGCCCGGGGCCGGATCGGCGACCCGGGGGGCGGCCTCGAGATCGACGAGCGGGTCGAGGCCTGCCAGGAGGCCGTCATCCGACTGGCCCGGACCGACCCCGAGTTCGAGGTCCGGGCCGCCGCGGTCAGGATCGTCGCGCAGGCCGGAATCCCCGGGGCCCGCGAGGTCCTGGGGGTGATCGCCAAGGACGACCCGAACCAGAACGTCCGCTACGAGGCCGCCGCGGCCCTGGTCCGGGGGGTCCGGGGCGACCCGGCGCGTTGACCCTTCTGCGGCGGAAAACCTATATTCATCGTGAGTTCGCGGATTGTTTCGCGGCGGGCGGATGGCCCGGCGCGGGACCCGCGGTGCGCGCACGCGACGCGTGACGGATCGAGCATGGCGATCGATCCCCTGAAGGCCCTTGCGGTCAACTACCAGGCCGGCGAACGGATCGTCGCCGCGGCCGAGAGCGGGGCCTGCATGTTCCTCGTCCAGTCGGGCAGCGTGCGGCTCACGCGCCCGGCGAACGGCGGCGGGGCACCGGTCGAGATCGCGCAGCTCGAGAAGGGCGACTTCTTCGGCGAGCGCGCGCTGCTGGAGGGCGGGACCTACGGCATCGACGCGGAGGCGCTGGACGCCTGCGAGGTCATCGAGATCGGCCCGTCGACCTTCCACCGGCTGCTGCGCGCCCACCCCGAGATCTCGGTGCGGCTGCTGCGCAAGCTCGCGGCGCGGGTCGAGCGGCTGGAGCGTCGGCTCTCGAGCGGCGGGGGCGACGAGACGCAGCTCGCGGTCCGCCCCGCGCCGGTCTCTCCGGCGCGATCGCACGCCGCCGTCGCCCGCGGGTCGCGGGCGTCCCTGGTGGTCGAGGGGGGCGGCCCGGTCTTCCCGCTCGTCGGCGAGGAGATCCTGGTCGGGCGTTACGACCCGGTGACCGAAATCCAGCCCGAGATCGACCTGACCGAGATCGACACGAAGCGCTCGGTCTCGCGGCGGCACGCGCGGATGACGCTGCGCGACGGCGCGTGGTACGTGGCCGAGGAGGTCGGCGCGCTGAACGGGACCTTCGTCAACGGCACCCGGCTGCTGCCCGGCCGCGGCGCACCGCTCTCGCCGGGCGACATCGTCTCGGCCGGCATGGTGCGCCTGATCTACCGCGTGGAATAGAGTAGGGGGGTGAAGCGGCCTCGCCTCGCCCCGGTCGCCCTCGCCGCCGCGCTGCTCTCTCCCGCGGGGTGCGGCTTCTTGTGTCCCGCCGCGGAGGATCGGCTCCCCACCCAGCTCACCGTCACCGCCGTCCGCGGCGTCCCCGACCTCGAGCGCCTGATGATCGAGCGCGAGACGCTGCGGCGGTTCGAGGCCCGAAACTGCGGCCTGCGCCTGCCCCGGCCCGCCGAGACGCCGGTCTGGCGGATCGAGGTCGCGCTGCTCTACTGGCGCGAGGCCGACAGCCCGGGCGGCGAGCCCGTCTTCGACCCGAAGTCCGGGGGTTACCTGCCCGGCCGGCGGCGCGACATCGAAGCGATCTACACGCTGCGCGTGTTCCGCGAGGCGACGCCCCCGCCGCCCGACGAACGGCCGAAGCAGCACACGCTGCGGGTCCACGCCGAGAGCAAGCCCAACGCGATCTACGAGCCGCGCGAGCAGGCCTCACGGATGCTCCGCGAGCAGCTTGCCGAGGAGATCCGCCGCGTGGTCTGCCGCGCGGTCCGCGACTGAACCTTGCCGTGCGCGGGTGGCGGGTGCTAGGCTCGCAGACCTTTCGCCCCGGAGGGTGCACGCGCGATGTCCGAGTCGGGGTTCGGCGACGAGTTCCTCGCTTCCGGCGACCTGCCGCCCGCCGCGGCGCCGGGACAGGCCCCGCTCACCCTGACGCTGCCGCAGTTCGAGGGGCCGCTCGACCTGCTTCTGCACCTGGTCCGCTCCAACGACATGGAGATCCTGGACATCCCGATCTTCGAGGTCGCGCGCCAGTACAACTTCTACCTCGACCAGATGCGCACGCTGGACCTCGAGATCGCCTCAGAGTACCTCCTGATGGCGGCGACGCTGGCCCACATCAAGTCGCGGATGATGCTGCCGCCGGATCCCAGCGAGGAGGCCGAAGACCCGCGGGCCGAGCTGGTGCGCCAGCTGCTCGACTACGAGCGCTTCCGCAAGGCGGCCGAGGGACTGGCGGCGCTGGAGAGCGGGCGCGATCTGGTGTTCTCTCGGCCGGGCCCGGCACCGGCCGAACTGGCCGGCTACGAGACGATCAAGGCGGACCTGGGGGACCTGGTCCGGGCCTTCGAGCGCGTCCTGCGTCACCTCGAGATCGAGGAGCGGGTCGAGGTCATCCGGCGCGAGGACGTCAAGATCCAGGACATGATGCAGCGCCTGCTCGACGCGGTGGAGGCGGGCCGGCCGCTGTCGTTCCGCGAGCTGCTGATCGCCTGCCGGACGCGCCTCGAGCGGGTCGTGCTGTTCCTCGCGCTGCTCGAGCTGGTCCGCCTCGGTGCGATCGACGCCTGGCAGAGCGCGGCGCGGGAGGACATCACGATCGAGGGGCGGGCGGGAGCCGCCGTCGAGCTGGCCGCGGAGGAGTCCGAAAGTGAGCACTGAAGACACCGCACCGGGAACGGAGCCCGAGCCGGTGGAGCAGGGGCTGCGGGTCCTGGCCGTGCTCGAGGCGATGCTCTTTGCCTCGCCGGAGCCGCTGACCGCGGAGGAGATCCAGGCCGGCCTGCCCGAGATGACGCGCGAGGCGATCGAGACCGGCCTCGACGCCCTGGCGCGCGCCCTGGGGCGCCCCGACCGCGGCTTCCGGCTCGAGCGGGTGGCGGGCGGCTTCCGCCTCGTCACCCGGCCCGACCTGGCCGAGCCGCTGCGCGCGCTGTTCCGCTTCCGCAACCAGCGGCGCCTGACGCCGGCCTCGCTCGACGTCCTGGCGATCATCGCCTACGCCCAGCCGATCACCGCCCCCGAGATCCAGGAGATCCGCGGCACCGACCCGGCCCACTCGGTCCGCGTCCTCTTGGACCGCAAGCTGATCCGGATCGTCGGCCGCAAGCGGGTCGTCGGGCGCCCGATCCTCTACGGCACGACGCGCGAGTTCCTGATCCACTTCGGGCTGGACAGCCTGGAGGATCTGCCGCCGGTCGAGGGGTACGGAACGCGGGTCGTGCCGGCGCAGGGGCGGCTGTTCCCGGTGACCGCCTTCCCGACCGAGGAGTTCGAATTCGAAGGGGAGCCGGCGGACGACCTCTTCGAGGTCGGCGGGGCCGGGGCCGCGCCCGAGACTGCTCCCCCAGGGGACGCCTGAGATGGCCGAAGAGCGGCTGCAGAAGATCCTGGCCCGCGCAGGGGTCGCCTCGCGGCGCGCCGCCGAGCAGCTGATGCGGGAGGGGCGGGTGACCGTCAACGGCGCCGTCGCCGACCGGCTCGGGATGCACGCCGACCCCGACCGCGACCACATCAAGATCGACGGGCGGCGGCTGCGTCCGGCGGCCCCCGCAGCGGACCTACCTGCTGGCCTTCAAGCCGCGCGAGATGATCACCTCGCTGGCCGACCCGGAGGGGCGGACCACCGTCGCCGACCTCCTGGCCGCCCACCGGGTGCGGGCCCGGGTCTTCCCGGTCGGCCGGCTCGACTGGGACGCCGACGGCCTGCTGATCCTGACCGACGACGGCGACCTGGCCCACCGGGTGATGCACCCGACCAGCCACCTTCCCAAGACCTATCGGGTCAAGGTCCGGGGGACGCCGGACGATCGGGCGCTGGACCGGGTGCGGCGCGGGGTCGTGATCGAGCGCGGGATCCGGACCCTGCCGGCCGAGGTCCGGGTCGACGAGCCGGGGGACAACACGACCTGGCTGACCATCGTGCTGACCGAGGGGCGCCAGAACCAGATCAAGTTGATGTTCGCCCGGGTCGGCCATCCGGTGCAGCGGATCCGGCGGACCGCGATCGGCCCGCTCCGGCTGGGGCGGATGCGGGTGGGAGAACTCCGGCCGATGGCCCCCGCGGAACTGGACGCCCTGCGGCGCGCCCTCGACGGCGCCGAACGGCGCGCGGACAGCTCGCGGGGCAGGGGAGGCCCCCCGGCGACCGGGGGGCGCCGCCGCCCGGGCCCCTCCCGCGGCCCCCGAACCGCCGGAAAAAGAATCACTTGACCGCTCCCCGGAGCGCTCCTAACATCCGCGGTTTGCGGGTGTGCCCAGGGATCGCTCGCCGCCGCCTCGACGGGGCCCCGGGGGAGTGCGTCTCCCCGGACGGGTGACCGGGCCAATCCAAGACCCGCGGCAGCACGGGAGGTAGCGCTTCGTCATGGAGACCCAGACCGGTTCAGAGCAGCACAAGACGGGCGATCTGCCCGACCAGGAGCTCGACTTCGCCGCGCTCCTCGACGCCTACAGCCCCTCCGCAGAGGTCCGTGAGGGGGCCGTCGTTCACGGCCGGATCGTCAAGGTCCTGGCCGAGATCGTCCTGATCGATATCGGCTACAAGAAGGAAGGGGCGATCTCGAAGAGCGAGTTCGTCGCGGCCGACGAGGCCGCAAAGCTCTTCGTCGGGAACACCGTCGAGGCGGTCATCGAGTCGCTCGACGAGGCGGATGACTACATCCACCTGTCGAAGGACAAGGCCGAGCGCCTGAAGGTCTGGGAGAAGGTCGAGAACGCGTATCGCACGGGCGAGACGGTCGTCGGCCGGGTCATCGACCGGATCAAGGGCGGCCTCTCGGTCGACATCGGCGTCCGGGCCTTCCTGCCCGGCTCGCTGGTCGACGTCCGGCCGGCCCGCAACCTCGAGAGCTACAAGGACCAGGACGTCCGGGTCCGCGTGATCAAGATGAACCGCCGGCGCGGGAACATCGTCGTCTCGCGCAAGCACGTCCTCGAGGAGGAGAACGCCGAGAAGAAGAAGGTCACCCTCGAGACGATCGAGGAGGGCCAGCGCGTCCGCGGCATGGTGAAGAACATCACCGAGTACGGCGCGTTCGTCGACCTCGGCGGGATCGATGGCCTGCTGCACGTGACCGACATGTCCTACCGCCGCGTCAACCACCCCTCCGAGGTGCTCAACATCGGCGACGAGGTCGACGTCACGGTGCTCAAGTTCGACCGCGACAAGGAACGGGTCAGCCTGGGGATGAAGCAGCTCCAGTCCGATCCCTGGGAGAACGCGGCCGAGAAGTACCCGATTCTCTCGCGCGTGCGCGGCAAGGTCGTCAGCCTGACCGACTACGGCGCCTTCATCGAGCTGGAGGAGGGGATCGAGGGGCTGATCCACGTCTCCGAGATGTCGTGGACCAAGCGGATCAAGCACCCCTCGAAGATGCTCAACCCCGGCGACATGATCGAGGCGGTCGTGCTCGAGGTCGACGAGGAGAACCGCCGGCTCTCGCTGGGCCTGAAGCAGACCACCCCCAACCCGTGGTCGGTGATCCAGGAGAAGTACCGCGTCGGCGACATCATCCACGGCGTGGTCCGGAACATCGCCGACTTCGGCGCCTTCATCGAGGTCGAGGAAGGGGTGGACGGCCTGGTCCACATCTCCGACCTGACCTGGAACCGCCGCGTCAAGCACCCGGCCGAGATCCTCAAGAAGGGCCAGGAGGTCGAGGCCAAGATCCTGAAGATCGACACCGAGAACCAGCGGCTGTCGCTCTCGATCAAGGACCTGATGCCGGACGTCTGGCAGGAGTTCTCGCGGCGCTACCGCGTCGGCGACATCCTCGAGGGCAAGATCGTCCGCCTGGCCGACTTCGGTGCGTTCGTCGAGTTGTCGGAAGGGGTGGAGGGCCTGGTCCACATCTCCGAGATGGCGCACGAGCGGCTCGAGAAGCCGGGCGACAAGTTCCAGCCCGGCCAGTCGGTGCGGGTCAAGATCCTGCGCGTCGACCCCGAGGAGCGGAAGATCGGCCTCTCGGTCAAGGCGGCCCAGGACGAGCTCGGTTCGGGTGACCTCAAGCAGTACCAGAGCGCCCGCCAGGAGGAGGCGTCTCGCTCCTCGATCACGCTCGGCGACATGGCCGGCGATCTGTCCGCGCTGCGCGAGCGTGCGGCGCAACGCCAGGCCGACGGCGAGCCCGGCGGCGACAAGGGCTCGGAGGGCTGATGACCCGGGCGGAGCTCGTCGAGAGGCTGGCGGAGTCCGTCAACCGCTGGATGATCGAGGAGAAGCGGCGCCGGGAAGGGATGGCCGGGGACGCACTCGAGCTCGGACCGCGTGAGAAGTTCACGCAGTCCGAGGCCGAGGTCGTCGTCAACACGGTGGTGGAGTCGATCATCGAGGCCCTGCGGCGCGGCGAGAAGATCGAGTTGCGGGGCTTCGGTTCCTTCCGCCTCCGGACCCGGCGCCCGCGCCAGGGCCGCAACCCGAAGACCGGCACCAAGGTCGAGGTTCCCGGGAAGTCGGTGCCCTACTTCAAGCCGGGCAAGGAGCTGCGCGAGCTGCTCAACCCGGCTGGCGCGGCCGGCGAGACCGGCGAGACCGGCGACGAGCCTGCCCGGGACTGACGTGGATCACGTGTTCGCGCCCTGGCGCCGCGCGTGGGTGACGTCGGCCGCCGCGACCGAAGCCGGGGGTCCGATGCCCTGCCTGTTCTGCCGCGTCTGGGACGAGGCCGCGCTCGACGCCGAGAACCTCGTCGTCCAGCGTGGCGAGCGCTGCCTCGTGATGCTCAACCGCTACCCCTACACCGGCGGCCACCTGCTGGTGGCGCCGCGCACCCACGCGGCGTCGGTCTCGTCGCTCGACGCGGAGACCCTGTCCGAACTGATGCAGCTCTCGGCGCGGGCGGTGGCGGTGCTCGAGCGAGTCTACGGGCCGCACGGCTTCAACCTGGGGATCAACCAGGGCCGGCCGGCCGGCGCCGGGATCCCCGACCACGTCCACCTCCACGTCGTGCCGCGCTGGTTCGGCGACACCAACTTCATGACGACCGTCGGCGGAACGCGCGTCGTCTCGGAGGGCCTGGACGAGGCCTGGCGGGCGATCCGGGACGGCTTCGCCGCGCGGGCGCCGCGCCCCGGAGCCGAGCCCCGATGAGCCGCCTCTACTGGATCGAGACCTGGGGCTGCCAGATGAACGAGCACGACTCGGAGAAGCTGGCCGGGACGCTCGAGGGGCTGGGCTACGAGCCGGCCCCCAGCCTCGGCGCCTCGGACGTCGTGCTGCTCAACACCTGCGCGATCCGGGAGAAGGCCGAGGACAAGGTCTACAACCTCCTGGGGCAGCTCGCACCGCTCAAGGCCAGGCGGCCGGGGATGGTGATCGGCGTCTGCGGCTGCGTGGCGCAGATGTCGGGGGAGGGGGTCCGCGAGCGGGCCCCCCTGGTCGACCTGGTCTTCGGCCCGCGCGCCGCGAGCCGCCTGCCCGAGTTGCTGGCGCGGCTCCAGGAGGAGAAGGGGGTCGTCGACACCACGCTCTACCAGGACAGCCTGGTCGCGGGGGCGAAGGCGGTGCGCGAGTCCCAGCGCGCGAAGGCCTGGGTCACCGTGATGGAGGGGTGCAACAAGACCTGCACCTACTGCGTCGTGCCGGCGACGCGCGGCCGCGAGTCGAGCCGGCCCCTCGACGACCTGCTGGCCGAAGTGCGGGAACTCGCGGCCGCCGGCTACCGCGAGCTCGAGTTTCTCGGACAGAACGTCAACGCCTATCGCTGCCCCGGCACGAAGGCGGGCCTGGCCGACCTGTTGCGCGCCGCGGGCCGCGTCGACGGCGTGCGGCGTCTGCGCTTCACGACCTCGCACCCGCTCCACCTGCGCGGCGACATCATCCGCGCGATGGCCGAGGTGCCGGAGGTCTGCGACCACCTCCACCTGCCGGTCCAGAGCGGCTCCTCGAAGCTCCTGCAGTCGATGCGCCGCGGCTACGACCGCGAGAAGTACCTGGCGAAGGTCGGGGAACTGCGCCGCGAGGTCCCGGGGATCGCCCTTTCCACCGACGTGATCGTCGGCTTTCCCGGCGAGACCGAGGAGGACTTCCAGCAGACGCTCTCGCTGGTGCGCGAGGTGCGGTTCGACCAGATGTTCTCGTTCGTCTTCTCCGCCCGGCCGGGAACCGTCGCCGCGCTGCTCGCCGACCGCACGCCGCTCGAACGGAAGACGGAGCGGCTGATCGAGCTGCAGGCGCTGCAGCGCGAGATCCAGCTGGAGTCGAACGCGCGGCAGATCGGCCGCGTCGAGGAGGTCCTGGTCGAGTCCCCGAGCCGCCGCACGGCCGCCGAGTGGGCGGGGCGCACGACCTCGAACCGGGTCGTCAACTTCCACGCGCCGGGGGCCCGTCCCGGGGAGTTCGTGACGGTCCGGATCACCGCCGCCGGGGCCAACAGCCTGCGCGGCGTCCCGGCGGGCGAGGACGCAGCGGAGGCCCGGCCGATGCCCGAGGCGCGGCCGGCCTGACGCCACGCGCCCGTTGTCTTGACTTGACTTCGGGCGGTCAGTATTGTCGCCCCGGGGCCGGGTGGCGGCCCGTTCCCGCCGGGAGGCCGTTCGCGATGCAGGTCGAGATGCGGATCCAAGGCCTGATGCTCGATCCGATCACGCAGGGCCCGCTGATCGTCCTGCGCGACCCGCGCACGGACGCCAAGCTGCCGATCTGGGTGGGCGCCTTCGAGGCCAACGCGATCGCCACCGAGATGGAGCGGATCCGGATGCCGCGGCCGTCGACGCACGACCTGCTGCGCGACGTGATCCGCGAGCTGGGGGCGCGCCTGACGAAGGTCGTGATCACGGACCTCCAGGACAACGTCTTCTTCGCCACGCTGCACCTCGAAACCGGCACCGGCCCGAAGCAGATCGACGCACGCCCCTCGGACGCGATCGCGCTGGCGCTGCGCTGGGACGCACCGATCTTCGCGGCCGAGGACGTCATCCAGGCCGCGCAGAACATCGACCTGACCCAGGGTTACAAGGACACCGAGCGCTTCCGGCAGTGGCTCGAGAGCCTCGACGAATCGGACCTGGGGAAGTACGAGATCTGACCGCCGCCGCCCGCCCACGCCGCGCGCCAGCGAAGCGTCGTTGATTCGCCCCCTCAAGTCGCCTACGATAGCCCCCAGAGGGTGCGTCTTCGCTTTTTGTTCGCTTTTCGCGGACGCTCCAAATGAAATGACCGCGTTCAATTCTTCCGGCGGCGTCCGCTTCGAGCCCGCCGGGTCACGTCTACGGGTGGGGCGGCATGATCATCGCGATCACGAACCAAAAAGGCGGAGTCGGTAAGACGACGACCGCGATCAACCTCGCTGCGGCCCTCGCTCAGAAGGGGTCGCGGACCCTGCTCGTCGACCTCGACCCCCAGGGGAACGCAAGCCTCTCCTTCATCGATCCTCACGCGGTCGAGCTTTCGATGTACGAGGTGTTCGTCGATCCTCAAGTAGCGCTCATGGACGTCGTGGTGCCAGCCCAGCAGCCGAATCTGTGGGTCGCTCCCGCGCGGCTGTCGCTGGCCAAGATCGAGCCGTCGATGGCCGGCCAGCTCGACGCCCACTTCCGCCTGAAGGACAAAATCGCCCCGGCGCTCGAGCGCTTCGATTTCATCGTGATCGACACCCCTCCGACGCTGGGGATGCTGACCGTCAACGCGATGATCGCGGCAACCCATCTCCTCGTGCCGATCCAGCCCTCCTACTTCGCGCTCGAGGGAACCGACGACCTGGTCGAGACCTACGAGAGAATCCGCGTCCGGGCCAACCCCGACCTGCAGTTCCTGGGGATCGTGCTCACGATGTACGACCGGCGTACGATCCTGGCGCGCGACATCGAGCGCCAGATCGCCGATGTCTTCAAGGAGAAGCTCTTCCAGACGCGCATCAGCAAGAGCGTCCGGCTGGAGGAGTCGCCGGCCTACAAGGAGTCGATCTTCACCTTCGCGCCGGCGTCGAAGGGGGCGGAAGAGTACTACCGGCTTTCCGAGGAGGTACTGAAGCGTGGCTAAGGGAAGGGGACTGCCCCCGGAAGTGAGGACCCGCGCGGACGCACACTACGTGGACGCGATCACCTCCGGCCGGATGGGGTCGGTCGGTCGGATGATCGACATCGAGCGGCTGCTCCCGAACCCGACCCAACCGAGGCGGAGCCTCCGCGACATCGAGGCGCTGGCGGAGTCGGTTCGCGAGCGCGGGATCCTCGAGCCCATCCTGGTCCGTCCGACCGAGGACGGGAGGTTCCAGATCATCGCCGGCGAGCGGCGGTTCCACGCCGCCCGTCAGGTCGGCCTCACGATGGTCCCTTGCGTGGAGTTGGACGTCGACGAGCGGGGCTGCCTCGAAATCAGCCTGATCGAGAATCTGCAGCGGCGCGACCTGACACCGTTCGAGGAGGCCGAGGCGATCGCCCGGCTGGTCGAGGACTTCCAGTACACCCATGAGCAGATCGCCCGGAAGCTCGGACGCTCCCGAAGCTCCGTCACGGAGCTGCTCAGCCTGAACCGGATGCCCGAGTCGGTGAAGGAGGCATGTCGGCGCGCCGACATCATGACCCGGACCGTGCTGATGGAGATCGTCCGCCAGGAGTCCGAGGAAGAGATGCTGGCGCTCGTGGACGCCGTCCTGTCGGGGAGCCTGACCCGGGACGAGGTCCGGGAGCTGAAGAAGAACCCGGGGACGCCAGCGCCGACTCGAGACGACGCGCGGAACAGACCCTACGTCTTCCGCTATCGGCCCCCGAACCGGGACTTCCAACTGAGCCTGCGTTTCGAGCGCGAAGTGGTCGAGCCCCGGCAACTGCTGGAGATCCTCGAGCAGATCGTGACCGACCTGCGATCGCAGGTCGCGGAGGAGCGGCCCCGGGTCGCCAGTCCGCGCGCCGGCGCGGCCGAGCCGGCGGGAGTCGTCCGAGGTCCCGGCGTTCGCCCCGCGGGAAGCTCCGAAACCTCGCATTGAGGGGGGGACCGGCGGGAGCCCGGTTTGGGCCCGTCGACTTCTTTGTTCTGAGTTATTTGACATAATACACATTATCGGACCTTGTGGAAATCGGGGCCGGACGGCGCCCTGCGGTACAATCCGGATTCCCTGAGGCGTGGCATGAGGCTCTGGACGCGGCTGGACCGGTATGTGACTCGGGAACTCGGGCCACCGCTGCTGCTCGGTTTCGCCGGGTTCACCCTGGTCCTGCTGCTTCAGGCGCTCTTCCTGATCGCCCGCCAGACGATCGAGAAACGGGTCCCGCTGACCTTGCTGCTCGGATTCGTCGTCGCCGAACTCCCGCGGCTCTTCGCCTTCACGATCCCCATGTCGCTCCTCCTGGCGGTCCTCGTCGGGATCGGCCGGATGGGCTCCCAGGGCGAGATCACGGCGCTCCGCGCCGCCGCCGTCGGCCCGGCCCGCCTGTTCCGGCCCGTGCTGGCCGTGGCCGCGCTGCTGACCCTGGTGTCGCTCGGGGTCGCCCACTACCTCATGCCGATGGGCCAGCTGAAGCGCCGCGCGCTGGTCCAGGAAATCGTCCGCGCCCGCGATCTCTCCCGCGAGACCGAGCCCGGGGTCTTCTACCGCGGCCTCCCCGGCGCGGTGCTCTACGTCCGCTCGGTCTCCGAATCCGCTGAGGGTCCCGTCTTCGAGGGGGTCCTCCTCCAGCGCCAGACCGCCGACTCCTCCGACCTGATCGTCGCTCGCCGCGGCCGGCCGATCTTCGACCGCGAGAGCGGGCGGATCAGCTTCCTTCTCGACGATGGCGAATGGCACATGGCGCGCCCGGACCGGCCCACCACCTACAGCCGGGTCCGGTTCGAGCGGCACACCCTGACCTTCCCCCCCGATCCCGCGCTCCGCGCCTTCTCCAAGTCGCGGTTCGACGACCCGGCCACGCTGTCCGGAGTCCGCCTCTACGACCAGATCCGGGAATTCCGGGAGCGGGTCCGCGCGGCCACGGATCCGGCTGGGCGCGAGGGCCCGGAGCGGCGGGCCCGCACGGCGCGGATCGAGTGGCAGCGCCGCTGGGCGATCCCGTTCGCCTGCATCACCCTCGCTTTCGCCGCATTTCCGCTGGCGATGCGCCACCGGCGCGGCGGCATGTTCGCTGGACTTTCGCAGTCCCTGATCGTGATCTTCCTGTATTACCTGATCCTCTCGACCGGCCAGGGGCTCGCCGAACAGGGGACCTGGCCCCCTTGGCTCGCGGCCTGGCTGCCGAACCTCGCGACGGCTGCCTTCGGCCTCGCCGCCTGGCGGGTGACCGGACGGCCCGAGCGCACCCGCGGCCGCGCCGGCCTGCTGCAGTCTCTCGGGGCGCGGCTGCGCCCCGCCCCGCCGGCCCCCGCCCGGGAACCCCGCGCCGCGGCCGCCCCACCGCCCCCCACCCCGGCCGAGCCCCCTCCCCGATCCCCGCGCCGGGCGCGCCTCGGCCTGCAGACCCTGGACCTCTACCTCGCCGGGGGCTTCCTCCGGATGACCGCCGCGGTCCTCTTCGTGCTGCTCGTCCTGGCCCTCGCGATCGAGTTCAAGGGCGCGGTCGACAACATCCCGAACGAGACCCGCGAGTTCCCCTGGCAGCCGGTCCTGTCTTACATCCTGCTGTCGATTCCGGGGCAGCTCCGGCTGATGGTCCCGATCGCGGCGCTGGTCGGCGCGTCGATCGGGCTCTCGGCCCTGGCGCGCGCCAACGAGCTGATCGCCCTGAAGGCCTCGGGGATCGGCCCGGTCCGGATCGCCGTCCCGGTCGTCGCCGCTGCGGCTGCGATCTCGCTGCTCCTCGCGGCGGTCCAGGAGCGGATCATCCCGGTCGCCGAGCGCGAGTCCCGGATCGAACTGGACCGGATCTCCGGCAAGTCGAGTGCCCGGGAGGCCGACGGCGGCCGGCGCTGGATCGTCGGCGAGAAGGACCGCCTCTGGGCCTACCTCGACGTGCCGGCGGGGAGCGAGACGATCGTCGAACCGGGCGTGGTCGCGGTCGACTGGGACAACGCGCGCGTGCTGGAGCGGGTCGAGGCGCACGAGGCGGTCTTCGTCGACGGGGCCTGGGACTTCCTCACGGGGTGGCGCCGCACCTTCGACGCCGAAGGGATCGAGCGTTTCGATGCCTTCCCGCGCTGGCGTTCCGGCGACGCCGAGTCGCCCGAGCTCTTCGGGGCCGTCCGCAGCGGCGTGGTCTTCGGCCGGCGGATCGCCGACCAGATGACCTTCCTCGAGCTGCGGCACCACCTGCGACGGATGGCCGACGCCGGTTACGACGCCGCCCCGCTGGTGGTCGGGCTCAACGAGAAGCTCGTGATGCCGCTGCTCCCGGTCGCACTGGTGCTGGTCGCGGTGCCGCTGATGGTCTCGGGCTGGTCGCGGCGCGGATCGCTGGCCGGCTTCGGCTACGCGCTGGTGATCGTCTTCGGCTTCTGGGTGCTCTGGGCCGTCTCGACCGCGCTCGGGAACGAGTCGATCCTCGACCCCGTGCTGGCCGTCTGGAGCCCCCCCATCCTCGTCGCCGTCCTGGGGATCTGGCTGCTCGGCCGAGCCCGCTGAGACGGCTCAGGGGCGCCCGTAGCGGGCCCCCTGCGGCCCCAGCAGTTCCTCCAGCGCCGCCACCAGCGGGCGGCCGGCGCGGACGCGGCGGTTCTCGTCCGCCTGGAGCACCACGCGGAACGCGCCGGGCCGGATCACCTCGAAGAAGACGGGGACCGGGCCCGGGTGGTCGGCGAGGACCTCGTAGACGCGCTGCAGCCGCTCGGGGCCGGCCTCCGCGGCGTCGATCCGGATCGTCACCGCCTCGATCGGGCGCGCCGCGGCGGCGTCGAGCGTCACGACGCTCTCGGCCAGCAGGCGCACCGGCCCTTCCTCGCCGTCGGCCCGGCCGCGCACGACCATCGCCTGGTCGTCCGCCAGCGACTCGCCGACGTCGCGGTAGAGCTTCGGGAAGACGACGACCTCGACGCTGCCGGTCATGTCCTCGAGGTGGAAGGTCGCCATCCAGTCGCCCTTGTTGGTCCGCTTGCGCTTCAGCCCCGCGACCAGCCCGCCGACCGTTACCTCGCCGCCCCCGCGCAGCGCTGAGACCGTGTGCGTGGCGACCTCCTCGAGCCGCTCGCGCAGCGCATCGAGCGGGTGCCCCGAGAGATAGAAGCCCAGCGCCTCCTTCTCGCCGGCCAGCCGGTCGCGGTCGGGCCAGGCCGGGACCTCCGGCAGCTCTGCCGCCACCGCGCCGGGCAGAGGCTGGTCGCCGCCGAACAGCGAGTGCTGCCCGGTCGAGCGCGCCGCCGCGACGCGCGTCGCGCGCTCCATCGCGGACTCGACCCCGGCGAACAGCCGCGCCCGCTCGCCCAGCGCGTCCAGCGCGCCGGCCTTGATCAGGGCTTCGAGCGCGCGCCGGTTGAGCAGGCGCCGGTCGACCTCGAGGCACAGCTCGTCGAGGCTGGAGCAGCTCCCCAGCCGGTTACGCGCATCGAGGATCGCGTCGACGGTCCCCTCCCCCACCCCGCGCACCGCGGCCATCCCGAACCGCACCGCGTTCCCCTCGACCTCGAAATAGCGCCCCGACCGGTTGACGTCGGGCGGCAGGACCGGGATCCCCATCTCGCGGCACTCGCCGAGGTACTCGACCAGCTTGTCGGTGTTGTCCTTTTCCGTGGTGAGCAGCGCCGCCATGAACTCGACCGGATAGTGCGCCTTCAGGTACGCCGTCTGGTAGGCGACCAGCGCGTAGGCCGCGGAGTGCGACTTGTTGAAGCCGTAGCCGGCGAAGTGCTGCATCAGGTCGAAGACGTGGCCCGCGTCGTCGGTCCGAACCCCCTTGTCCCCCGCGCCGTGGACGAAGCTCTCGCGCTCGGAGGCCATCGCCTCGCGCTTCTTCTTGCCCATCGCGCGGCGCAGCTGGTCGGCCTGGCCGAGCGAGTAGCCGGCCAGTGCCGAGGCGATCTGCATGACCTGCTCCTGGTAGACGATGACGCCGTAGGTCGGCTTGAGGATCGGCTCCAGCAGCGGGTGCGGATAGGCGACCTTGCTCGGCCGTGCTTGCGCTTGATGTAGTCGTCGATCATGCCGGCCCCGAGCGGGCCGGGCCGGTAGAGCGCGTTCAGCGCGATCAGGTCCTCGAAGCGCTCGGGCTGCAGCCGGCGCAGGATGTCGCGCATGCCGGACGATTCGAACTGGAACACGCCCGCGGTGTGCGCCGGCGCGGAACAGGTCGTAGGTCCGGGGGTCGTCCAGCGGCAGGTCGTCCACGTCGGGCGGGGTCCGGCCGGCCCGCTCGATCAGCCGCACGGCAGTCGGCGATCAGGGTCAGCGTCTTCAGCCCGAGGAAGTCCATCTTGAGCAGGCCGATCTCCTCGATCTCGTCCTTGGCGCACTGCGTCGTGATCTCGTCCCGGTTGGACTGCGTCGAGAGCGGCGCGAACTCGACCAGCGGGCGCGGGGCGATCACCACGCCCGCCGCGTGGGTCGAGGCGTGGCGCGAGAGGCCCTCGAGCCCGAGCGCGATGTCGAGCAGCTCCTTCTCGCGCCCGTCGCCCTCGTGCAGCGCCCGGAGCCCGGGCACGTCGCGGATGCGCCTCGTCCAGCCGCGTCCCGAGCGCCGTCGCGGGATCAGCTTGGCGATCCGGTCGGCGTCGGCGTAGGGGAAGCCCAGCACGCGCGCCGCGTCGCGGATCGCCGCCTTGGCCGCCATCGTGCCGAAGGTGATGATCTGCGCGACGTTCTCGCGGCCGTACTTGCGCGCGCACGTAGTCGATCACCTCGCTCGCGGCGGCGGAAGCAGAAGTCGATGTCGATGTCCGGCATCGAGACCCGCTCGGGGTTGAGGAAGCGCTCGAACAGCAGGTCGTACTGGAGCGGGTCGATGTCGGTGATGCCGCAGGCGTAGGCGACCAGCGACCCGGCCGCCGAGCCGCGCCCCGGTCCGACCGGGATCCCCTGCTCGCGGGCGTAGCGGATGAAGTCCGCAGACGATCGAGGAAGTAGCCGGCGAACCCCATCTGGACGATGGTGTCCATCTCGCATGCGAGCCGCCGCTCGTACTCCTCGAGCGAGTGCCGCAGCAGCCCGGCGGCCTCGACCTTCCGCCACGAGGCCCGCCGGCTCTCGAAGCCGCGCCGCACCTCGGCGCGGAAGACGCTCTCCAGCGTCTCGCCGGGCGGAACCGGGAAGTCGGGAACGAGCGTACTTGCCCAGGTCGAGCGTCGAAGTTGCAGCGCTCGGCGATCGCGAGCGTGTTCGCCAGCGCGTCGGGGCGCCAGGCGAAGCGCTCGCCCATCTCGTCGGCCGACTTGAAGTAGTGCTCGGTCGTGTAGTGCAGCCGGTCGGCGTCGTCGACGCTTCTTGCCGGTCCCGATGCAGACCAGGACGTCGTGCGCGGCGTGGTCCTCGCGCCGCAGGAAGTGCGTGTCGTTGGTCGCGACCAGCGGCAGGCCCGGTCTGCTCGTGCCAGCCGGACCAGCCCCTCGTTGACGACCTTCTCCTCGGGAATCCCCTGGTCCTGCAGCTCGAGGTAGAAGCTCTCCGGCCCGAAGATCGAGACCAGCTCGTCCAGCGCTTCGCGGGCCCGCGCGTAGTCGCGCTGCCGCAGGTGCGTCGGGACCTCGCCGGCGAGGCAGCCGGAGAGCGCGATCAGCCCCTCGCTGTGCTCGCGCAGCAGCTCGTGGTCGATGCGCGGGCGGTAGTAGAAGCCTTCGAGGAAGCCCAGCGTCGACGAGCCGGGTCAGGTTGCGAGAAGCCCTGGGAGTTCGTCGGCCAGCAGCATCAGGTGGTGGTACGGCTTCGCGGCCCGGACCGCCCGGCGCGCGGTCGAAGCGGCTGCCCGGCGCGACGTAGACCTCGCAGCCGAGGATCGGCTTGATCCCCGCCTTCTGCGCCGCCTGGTAGAACTCGACCGCGCCGTAGCAGGTTGCCGTGATCGGTCATCGCGACGGCCGGCATGCCCAGCTCCTTGGCCCGCGCCACCAGCTTGCCGACCGGCTGCGCGCCGTCGAGCAGCGAGTACTCGGTGTGGTTGTGGAGGTGGACGAAGCTCACGGCGGCCTTCCTGCAACGCGGGGGGGCCGGCCCGCGGGCCGGCCCGGAAGCGGGTGCTGCAGGCCGCCGCGGAGGGCGGCCCCTACTCCCACTCGATTGTGGCCGGAGGCTTCGAGGTGATGTCGTAGACCACGCGGTTGACGCCGCGCACCTCGTTCACGATCCGGCTCGACGACGCGCGCCAGGAAGTCGTGCGGCAGCCGCGCCCAGTCGGCGGTCATGAAGTCGACGGTGTTGACCGCGCGCAGCGCGATCACGTGCTCGTAGGTCCGCCCGTCGCCCATCACGCCGACGGTCTTGATCGGCAGGAAGACCGCGAACGCCTGCGAGATCTTCTCGTAGAGCCCGCGGCGTCGCAGCTCCTCGATGAAGATCGCGTCGGCCTCGCGCAGGATCGCGAGCCGCTCCGCGGTCACCTCGCCCAGGATCCGCACCGCGAGCCCGGGGCCCGGGAACGGGTGGCGGTGCACGAAGGCGTCGTCCGAGAGCCGAGCCGCTCGCCGAGCTCGCGGACCTCGTCCTTGAAGAGCTCGCGCAGCGGCTCGACCAGCTCGAGGTTCATCCGCTCGGGCAGGCCGCCGACGTTGTGGTGGGTCTTGATCGTCGCCGAGGGGCCGCCGTTGACGGACGTGGACTCGATCACGGTCGGGGTAGATCGTCCCCTGCGCCAGCCAGGTCGCGCCGCTGCGCGCGGCGTACTCTTCGAACACCTGGATGAACGTCGCGTCCGATGATCCGGCGTTTCTGCTCGGGCTCGGCGACGCCGGCCAGCGCGTCCAGGAAGCGTCGCGCGCGTCGGCCCGCTCGACGTGCAGGCCGTACCGGCTCGCGGAAGTCGCGACGACCTGCTCGGCCTCGTCCTTGCGCAACAGGCCGTTGTCGACGAAGACGCAGGTCCAGCCGCTCGCCGATCGCGCGGTGCACCAGGAGCGCCATCACCGAGGAGTCGACCCCGCCCGAGAGCGCGCAGATGACGCGGCCGTCGTCCCGACCTTGCGCCGGATCTCCACGATCGCCTCGTCGCTCGAAGGCGGCCATCGACCAGTCGCCGGAGCAGCCGCAGACGTCGAGCACGAACCGGCGCAGGAACACGCCGCCGTGCTCGGTGTGCACGCACCTCGGGGTGGAACTGGACCGCGTAAAGCCGGCGCGCCGGGTCTTCGGCCGCGGCGAACGGCGTGCTCGAGGTGTGGGCGACGGAGTGCATCCCGGCCGGCAGCGCGGTGATGCTGTCGCCGTGGCTCATCCAGACCACGCTCTCGCGCGGCCAGTCGGCGAACAGCACCGACGGCGTCCCGCCCAGTGCCAGCGTGGCGCGGCCGAACTCGCGCTCGGGCGCCGGCTCGACCCGGCCGCCGCAGCGGTGCGCCAGGATCTGCATCCCGTAGCAGATCCCCAGCACCGGCTTGTCGCTGGCGAGGACCGCGTCGGAGACGGTCGGCGCGCTCGGCTCGTAAACCGAGGCGGGACCGCCGGAAAGCACGATCCCGCGGACCTCCGGCGCCGCGATCCGCGCGGCGGCCTCGGCCGGGGGGACGACGACCGCGAAGACCCCCGCCT
>CAVPDB010000002.1:0-118286 GCA_963702545.1 uncultured Acidobacteriota bacterium
CGGTCAACGGGAAACGTGTGTTCGGGGGTGGGGGGGGGGGCGAAGCGAAATCAAGAGGCACACGTTCTCCCCGGGGCGGAGCCGGCGCGAAGAGGACCCCGGATAGTCGCTGGCCCACCGCACGAAGGCCGGGCCCCCTCCAGGTCGGCACGTCTTGCAAATCTGGAGCACGGCTCCATAATTGCAGGCATGATTCTGCGCCGGCTCCTGCCCGCCCTAGAGTCCGCCTTGGCCGAGGCCCCAGCCGTGGCACTGCTGGGACCGCGTCAGGTGGGCAAGACCACGCTGGCGTTGGAGCTGGCCAAGTCGCGGCCGTCCGTTTACCTCGACCTCGAGTCGGGGGCCGACCGGGCCAAGCTGGCCGAGCCGGAGCTGTACCTCGAGCAGCACGAGAACAAGCTCGTCATCCTCGACGAGGTCCACCGCACGCCGCAGCTCTTCCGCAGTCTGCGTGGGCTGATCGACTCCAGCCGGCGGCGCGGGCGGGGAAACGGCCGCTTCCTCGTGCTCGGGTCGGCGTCCATCGATCTGCTCAGACAATCGAGCGAATCGCTCGCCGGCCGCATACGCTACCTCGAGCTCGCCCCGCTCGACGCCGGGGAGGTGGGCCGCGAGCGGCTCAACGCGCTCTGGCTGCGCGGCGGGTTCCCGGAGAGCCTGCTGGCCGCATCCGACGCGGCGAGCCTGCGCTGGCGCAAGGACTTCGTCCGCACCTATCTCGAGCGCGACGTCCCGCAGCTCGGGCCCCGCATTCCGGCGGAATCGCTGCGCCGGCTCTGGACCATGCTGGCACACCAGCAGGGCGGGTTGCTCAACGCCGCGGCCCTCGCGCGCGCCCTCGCTGTGGACGGCAAGACGGTCGCCGGCTACCTCGACCTGCTCGTCGACCTGCTGCTGGTTCGCCGTCTGCCCCCCTGGCACGGCAACATCCGCAAGCGGCTGGTCAAGTCGCCCAGGGTGTACGTCCGCGACAGCGGGCTGGTGCATGCGTTGCTTTCGATCGGCGATCGAGAGGCCTTGCTCGCGCATCCTGTCGCCGGCGCAAGCTGGGAGGGCATGGCGATCGAGTCGCTGATCGCCGCCGCGCCCAGCGGCACGGAGGCGCACTTCTTCAGAACATCGGCCGGCGCCGAGATCGACTTGCTGCTCCAGCTTCCGGGCCGGCGCCAACCCTGGGCGATTGAAATCAAGCGCGGCCTCGCGCCGAAGATCGAGCGGGGCTTCCACTTCGCCGCCGACGTCGTGCGACCGGAGCGGCTCCTGGTGGTGTACGGCGGCGAAGAACGCTTTCCCCTGGCCCTAGGGGTGGAAGCGATCTCGCTCGCCGACCTGTGCGCCGAGCTCCCGGCAGCATGAGCCAGCGTGCTCTCGTCCGGCGTCTTGTAGTGCTTGGCCTGGATCGCCTCAATCTGGCGTCGACGTCGGCGCCTTCGTGAAGACCTTGCGATCGAGGATCAGCCCCTGCGCCTTCGCATCCGCGGTGGTCGGCACGAGGTTCTCGCGCAGGTACTTCATGTCGTTGTCGGCCTGGCCCGGCTTCGTGCGATAGGCGGCGCACGACCAGACCGGTCCGTTCGTGAAGTTCTCCTGGGCCAGCGCGGCCCCCGAAACGGCGCCGGCCTACTCCGGCGGCTCGAACAGCAGCAGTGCGGCGAGCGCGGCGGGAAGCGCAGCCGGGGCGGGTGCCGAGGGTCCGGGCAGCCAGACGCGGCCGGCGTTGACCGTCTCGACCGCGGCAGCGGCCTGCCCGTCGCGCTCGATCGCGTAGCCGGCGGGCGAGCCGAGCGGGATCGGGGACTTCTCGAGCGCGTGGACCGAGCGGACCGTCATCGACCCGACGGCCGCCTCGTCCGCGGGGCGCAGCACGCCGACGAAGCCGCCGGTCAGCTTCTTCGCCGCGGCCAGCTCGAGGATCCATGCCCCGCCGTCCTTCGCTTCCCCCGGGGCGGTGCGGAAAGCGCAGACCAGCGCGGGCTTGCCCATCGCGGCGCGCAGGTCGACGGTGATGCCGCTCGCCTGGTGCCAGCCCTCGAGCCCCTTCTGGTGGCACTCGGCGTCGACCGGACCGCCGGGGGTCTCGAGCGTGAAGGCGTAGGGGCGCTTGGACCCGGCCGCGCCGAGCCCAAGCAACTCGACCGACCAGCCGATCGCGCCAACGTCGCGGACGGTCCCGGTGCGGTACGGGCCGAAGGCGATCGGCTTGTTCCAGCGCCGCGGGTTGGCGCCCGTGACGCGCAGCGGCTCGCCCGCCGCGGCGAGCGGGGGATCGACCGCCATCCGGGCCTCGGCGGCACGCACCGGGGCGGGCGCCGCGGCGAGCCAGGCGAGCGAGAGCGAGAAGGCGAGCAGGAGGACGCGAGCGGACGAGACGCGGTTCATGGCTACCCCGTGGAGGCGCATCGGCTGGCCCCGCGCGGTCGGGCTGCCGCGGAAGCCGCCGATGTCGCTGGTCCGACTTATCGTATCGGCGTACTTACTTAGTCGCATCCGAAACGAGGACGCGCGGGGTAGCTTGTGGTCAAGACTGTCCGTAACTTGCTGATATTGATCGTGTTGTTCGCCGCGGTCGCCGGGGCCGGCGGCCGCCGCCGCCGCCGAAGGCGCGCTGACGCCGGTCCACGCCCCGCGGCAGCCCGCGGCCGACGACGGCCTCGACCCCGCGCAGCTCGGGCCCCGCCCCGCCGGCCCGGATGGCCCGCCGGTCACGGTCCGCTTCCGCTGGCCGCTCCTGGCCCAGGACTGGCAGCACAGCTTCAACTACGTCGACCTCGACCCCTCCGGCGCGATCCAGGACTGGGCCTGCCGCGCGATCACCTACGACACCCACGCCGGCAACGACGTGATGATCCGCGACTTCGTCGAGATGGACGAGGGACGCTTCGTCGTCGCCGCCGCGGCGGGGACGGTGATCCGCGCCGAGGACGGCTACTTCGACCGCTCCGCCTTCATCGGCGGCAACGGCCCCAACAACTTCGTCTACGTCCAGCACGACGACGGCAGCACCGGGCTCTACCTGCACCACCGCAAGTGGTCGTCGCTGGTCGGGGCGGGCGAGCGCGTCTTCGAGGGCCAGCCGCTCGCGCTGGTCGGCAGTTCGGGCTTCTCGTCCGATCCGCACGTCCACTTCGAGGTCGGCGACGCCGACGGCACCACGCAGGAGCCGTTCGCCGGCGCCTGCCGCCCGGGCACGACGCTCTGGAAGCCGCCCCAGCCGGCGCACACCCTAGACAACGCGACGAGCGTCTACTCGGCCGGCCTGACGATCTTCACACCCGACATCGACACGATCAAGGAACGCTACCCGGACGTGACGCGCGTCGAGCAGAACCCCGCCGCCAACGCCTTTTTCTTCTGGCACCGCAACGCCGACATCCACGCCGGCGACGTCTCGCGCGTCGTGTTCCGCAAGCCGGACGGCACGGTCTACGCCGACGACAGCACCACCTGGACCACCCCCGCGGCCTACGATTGGCTCTACTGGCAGACCTTCCTGCCCGGCTCGGGCTCGCTCGGCAACTGGACGGTCGAGTACTACCAGAACGGGCAGCTCGCGCTGACGAAGAGCTTCACGCTGGCGGCGGGGCCCTACAGCAACCCGGTGGTCAGCCCGGCCGCGTACGCCGTGACGAAGGGGGTCGCGTCGGGAGTGCTCCAGGGGACCGACGCCGACAGCGGGATCGTGGCGCTTCGAGCTGGTCACGCCGCCGGCGCACGGCGAGGTCCGGCTGTCGGGGCCGCGCAGCGCGCGCTTCCGCTACGTGCCCGAATCGGGCTACTCCGGTCCCGACTCGTTCCAGGTCCGGGCGCGGGACACCGAGTACCGCGACAGCGCGCCGGCGACGATCTCGCTGACCGTCTCGCCGACGCGGCAGAACGTGCTGCGGCTGGAGGGGGACAGCGAGGAGGACTACGTCGAGGTCCCGGCCAGCCCCCTGCTGGACACCCCCGGCAACGCCTTCACGGTCGAGGCCTGGATCCGCCCCGGGATCGGCTCCAACCAGTACCAGCGGGTGATCGACCGGCGCGGCGCGGGGCCGTCCGACACGCGCGGAGTCGCGCTGCGGCTGGTCCCCGACGGCTGGGTCGAGTTCAGCCTGGGGCGCGGATCGGACGCGGCCTACTGCTACTCGATCGGACGGATTCCGCTGACCCGCTGGACGCACGTCGCGTTGACCTACGACGGCACCTACCAGCGGATCTTCCTGAATGGCGCGCTCGACAACTTCTGCTTCGCCCCCGGCGCGATCTCCTGGGCCGGGACCGGGGCGCTGCGGATCGGCGGCGGCTTCGGGCCGTTCGAGACCTACCGCGGCGACCTGGACGAGGTCCGCTGGTGGGCCACCGCGCGCAGCGAGGCCGAGCTGCGCGCCGGGGCCCAGTGCGGCTTCTACGCGTCGCCGCTGCCGGCGGCGCTGCGCGGCAACTGGCGCCTCGACGGGAGCGCGCAGGACAGCACGGTCAACGCGCTGCACGGCGTGCGGCTGCCGGGCGCCTCGTTCGAAGCGACCGACCCCGGAACGCCGCTGCGCTGCGCCGGCGTCAACCTCGACGGCGACGGCTTCGCGGACGCGGCCGACAACTGTCCGCTGGTCGCGCAGCCCAACCAGGCCGACGCCGACGCCGACGGGGCGGGCGACGCCTGCGACCGCTGCCCCGCGGCGAAGGACCCGGCGCAGGCCGACCTCGACCTGGACGGCGTCGGCGACGCCTGCGACCGCTGTCCCTTCGTCGGCGACACGCTGCAGGCCGACGGCGACGGCGACGGGGCGGGCGACGCCTGCGATCCGTTTGTCGGCGACGCCACGCGCGGCGTCCCGTCGGCGGCGATCACGCTGACGGCCGTCCACGACCGGGCCAGCGGTCTCTCGAACTTCAGTTGGACCGCCGAGCCGCGCTCGGCGCGCTACGAGTTCCACCGCGGCACGCTGGAGATGGTCCGCGCGCGCTTCTACGGCACCTGCCAGAACGGCCGCGACGCCAACCTCAACGACCGGGCCTTCGCGGAAGGGGAGTCGCCCGCGCCGGGCGCCGCCTACTTCTACCTGGTGCTGGGCGTCGCGGCGGACGGCACGCGCGGGCTGGCGGGGACCGACGCCGGCGGCCGGCTGCGCGATCTGCGCGCCCGCGACTGCCGCTGACGCGGCCGGCCGCGCGTGGCATCCTTCCCCGCGACGGGGAGGCACCCATGGCGCTGAGAGACCGGCTGATGGACGACCTCAAGGCGGCGATGAAGGCGCAGGACGTGAAGCGCCTGGCGACGCTGCGCATGCTCAAGGCGGAGGTGCTCAAGGGCGAGGTCGCCCTGCGCGAGACGAAGGGGCTCGACTACCACCTGGACGACGCCGAGGTCACGCGCCTGGTGTCGGCCTACGCCAAGCAGCGGCGCGAGTCGATCGAGGCCTACCGCAAGGGGGGGCGCGAGGACCTCGCGGCGCAGGAGGAGGCCGAGCTGGCGATCGTCGAGGGCTACCTGCCGACGGCGCTCTCGGAAGACGAGGTGCGCGCGGTGGTGGAGGCGGTGATCGCCGAGACCGGGGCTTCGTCGAAGAAGGACCTGGGCGCGGTGATGAAGGCCGCGATGGCGCGGCTGCAGGGAGCGGCCGACGGCAAGCTGGTCAACCGGCTGGCCGCGGAGCGGCTGGGGCCGTAGCGGCAGCGCAGCCCGCCGGCTTCAGGGCTGCCGCCGCATCCCGATCGCGACGCACAGCCAGGCCACGGCCAGCAGCGCGAAGCCGACGCCGGCCGTGACCATCGCCTCGGCCAGCCCGGCCATCAGCATCCCCGGAGGGGTGACCGGACCGGCCTCCACGAAGGTGGCCGCGCGCGAGAAGGATGCCGCCAGCCCGGAGACGATCGAGCTGGCCGAGGCCAGGATCACGGCCAGCGAGAGCGGCCGCAGCATCGCCAGGGTGCGCTCGGCGGGGCGCACGGCGAACGAGATCCCCAGCCAGAGCGCGGCCAGGCCGACCAGGGCGGTGAAGGCGAGCAGCGCGAGTCCCAGGACCATTGCGACCTCCTTCTGTCGTCGCTGGAGTAACGCCGGGGGAGGCGCAGCGTGACGCGCCCGTGTCACGATGGCGGCGCCGGAGCGTTGATCCATCGTGGAAGGGATGCCGAGCGGGCGCTGGTCGAACGGCTGCGGGCCGGGGACGGCTCGGCCTTCGACGCGATCTACGACGCCTACCGCGCCCGGCTATTCGCCTACCTGCTGCGCATGGCGCGCCACCGCGAGGTGGCCGAGGACCTGCTCGAGGAGACCTGGCTGCGGCTGGTCACTCACCCGCCGCCGGCCGGCCCGGAGCTGAACCTGGCGGCCTGGCTGTTCACCGTCGCGCGGCACCTGTTCGTGAGCTGGACCCGCTGGCGGCTGCTCGACGCCGAGCGGGTCGGCGAGCTGGCGCGGGTCACGCTACGCGCGCCGCCGCCGCCCGGACCGCTCGACGAGCTGGCCCGCGACGAGCGCGAGCGCGCGCTGGAACGGGCGCTGGCCCGGCTTCCGGCGCACGCGCGCGAGGCGCTGCTGCTGGTCGGCGGCGAGGGGCTGACGCCGACCGAGGCCGCCGCCGTCTGCGGGGTCGCGCCGGAGGCGATGCGGGCGCGGCTGATGCGGGCGCGGCGGCAGTTGGCCCGGGAGCTGGCCGGCACGGAGACGGGGAAGGAGGCGCGATGACGAACTCCGGTGACCTCGAGCGGATCGCGGACGAGGCGCTGGCCGGGCTCGGCCCGCGCGACCTGTCGCGCGCGGACGCGGACGCGCTGCGCGCGCGCTGCCACGCGGCGCTGGCCGCCCGCCGCCGGCGCGGCGCGGGAGCCGCCGCCCGCTGGCGCGGGCTCTACGACCGCGTCGTCGAGCCGGCGGCCGCGGCGCTGCTGGGGGGCGCCGTCGTGATCACGATCTTCCTGCGCGCGCTCGCGGTGTTCACCGGGCGGGGGGCCTGAGGCGGCCGGCGCGCGAGGGGTCGATCCGGCGCAGCCCGGCGAGGCCGTCGAAGTGCCGGTCCGCGGTCACGATCGTGTCGATCCCGTTCTCGAGCATCGTGGCCGCGTGCAGCGCATCCCGGACCGACAGGTCGGGATGACCGCGGAACAGTTCGCAGGCCCGAGACACGACCGCGGGAGTCACGGAAAGCAATCCGGGGAAGAGCGCCAGGAGTGCGTCGGCCAGGGTGGCGGCGGCGTCGCGCCGACCGCGCCGCGCGGCGACGTGCATCACCTCCTGGACCACTTCCACGCTGGTCGTGGCTGCGAGGGCGCCATTCCCGACGCGTGTCAGCAGGGCCTGGCACGGTGCGCGCAGCGGGTGCCCCGCACCCGCCGCGTAGAGGAAGACGTTGCTATCGAGGAAGACCGGCGTCATGGCGTCCCTCGATCAACTGCTCGAGCTCGTCCCACTCGGCGGGCAGCGGGAGCTGCAGCGCGCAGATCTGCGCGACGGCCTCGCGCGGCGCCGTCGCGGCCCGCAGGTACTTCTCGCGTACCGCCGCCCGGACCAGGGCGCTGAGGGAGACGCCCTGCGCGGCGGCGATCGCGGCAAGCCGCGTGTACTCGTCCGGTTCCATCAGGATCTGGGCCTTTCGCGTGGCGGCCACGGGGTCCCTCCGAGGTAGGAGTATACGTATAACTATACTCCTGCCCGCAGACTGAGGGAGGACCGATCGCCTCTATCGTCCGGCGGGACCTTCCGTGAGGAAAGGCCGAGCGGCTCGGAGCCGTTCCCGCCCCGGGAATCAGGGCCCGCCGTCCCCGCCGCGCTACGCGAACCGCGACAGCAGCTCGCGCTTGAAGGCCTCGTAGTCGACCGCCATCCGCCCGAAGCTCTCGGGCCGGTCCTCGATCCCCGCCAGGCTCGGCGGCGGCTCGGGGTCGATCCCGATCAGCGCGCGGATCTCCTCGGGGAACTTGGCCGGGTGCGCGGTCTCGACCGAGACCGCGAGCGTTCCCTGCGCCGCGGGGTCGTGCTCCAGGTAGCGCTGCAGCCCCGCCCAGCCGACCGCGCCGTGCGGCTCGAGCACGATGCCGAAACGCCGGTGCGCCTCGCGGATCGTGGCGCGGGTCTCGTCGTCGGAGACGCTGACGGCGAAGAGGTCGCGGCGCATCCGGTCCATGTCGGGCGGCTCGCGGAGCAGCCCGGTCTCGTCCATCCGGCCGCCGTAGAGATCGACCAGCCGCGCCAGGTTGGACGGGTGGCCGACGTTCATCGCGTTCGAGATGCAGGTCAGGGACGGGACGATCTTCTCGTAGCGGCCGGTCTCCAGAAAGCGCGGGACCTCGTCGTTGGCGTTGGTCGCGATCACGAAGCGCCGCACCGGCAGCCCCATCCGCCAGGCCAGCACGCCCCCCATCATGTCGCCGAAGTTGCCGGAGGGGACGCTGAAGACGATCGGCTCGCCGTCCGCCACGTTCGCCAGGCGGACGTAGGCGTAGACGTAGTAGACCGCCTGCGGCAGCAGCCGGCCGATGTTGATCGAGTTGGCGGAGCTCAGGCGCAGCCGGCCCAGCGCGGGGTCGGCGAAGGCGCGCTTGACCAGCGCCTGACAGTCGTCGAACTTGCCGTCCAGCGCGAAGGTCGTGACGTTTTGGCCGAGCGTCGTCATCTGCTTGCGCTGGCGGGTCGAGACCTCGTCGATCGGGAAGAGCACGACGCTGTGAAAGCGCGGCACGCCGCAGTAGGCGTGCGCCACCGCGCTGCCGGTGTCGCCGGAGGTCGCGGTCAGGATGATCAGCTCGGCGTCCTCGGCGCGGTTCAGCTCGCTCATCCAGCGCGCCATCATCCGCGCCGCGAAGTCCTTGAACGACGCCGTCGGCCCGCGATCGAGCCGCATCAGGTACTGCCTGTCCGACACCGGCTCCAGCGGGACGTCGAAGTCGTAGGCGTCGGCACAGAGCGCGGCCAGCCGCGCGTCGTCGATCACGCCGCCGGTGAAGCGGCGGAGCACGGCGTGCGCGATCTCGGGGTAGCTGCGCCCGACCAGCGCGGACAGCTCCGAACGCGAGAAAACCGGGATCGCGGCGGGGAGGTAGAGGCCGCGGTCCGGGGCCTGACCCAGCAGCAGGGCCTCGCGCAGCGTCACGTCGGGGGCGCCGCGGTTGGTGCTGTAAAAGGGGAGAGGGGACGCGGGCACGAGGGGCTCCTGGGAGCGGTGACCGGGCGGCCGGACGCGGGGAACGGAGCGAGGCTACGCCTGGCGAACCGCGCGCCGCAACCGCGGCAGCCGGAGGCGTTGTCCGCCGCTCCGCGCGGGGTGTATGTTCGACTCGTCCGGCGCGCCATCCCCCCCGGTTGCGCCGACGCCCCGCCCACGGAGGCTCTTCATGCAACAGCCGCCCGACGTCCTGATCACCCCCGGCATGCAGCGCTACATCGACAAGAACAAGGCGTACCTCGAGAAGCGCTCCGAGTACATCCGCGACGTCGTGAAGAAGTGGCGCTTCGACACGATCGCGGTGCACGGGCTCTACTCGGTCGAGGACGCGATCGAGGACTACCAGGGCTCGATCATCGAGCCGATCTTCATGAGCAGCTCGCAGGCCTACCGCGACTCGGACGAGATGGCCGCGGCGCTGGCCTACCTGATCCCGACCTGGTGCTACTCGCGGATCGCCAACCCGTCCACCTACTACTACGAGTGGGCGCTGGCGCTGCTCGAGGGCTACGGCTTCGACGGCGAGACGACCTGCTGCTCGACCTCCTCGGGGATGGCCGCGATCATGACCGCGGTCCAGCCGTTCCTGATGCACACCCGGCACAACAGCTACGAGCCGCGCAACTTCCTGGCCACCGCGCAGTGTTACGGCGGGACCTTCCAGCAGTTCAACGTCCGGCTGCAGCAGGAGCGCGACATCGAGTGCCGCTGGGTCCAGGATCCGACCGACCTGGACGAGTGGGCCGGCAAGATCGACGAGAACACGCGCTTTCTCTACGGCGAGCTGCCGAGCAACCCGCAGCAGGGGTTCTTCGACATCCGCGCCGTGGCCGACCTGGCGCACGCCCACAACCTGCCGCTGATCGTCGACAGCACGGTCGCGACGCCGGCGCTGCTGCGGCCGATCTGCCACGGGGCGGACATCGTGGTCCAGTCGGCGACCAAGACCCTGACCAGCAGCGGCTTCGGAATCTGCGGCGCGGTGATCGCCCGCAAGGGGCTGGTGACCAACGTCCCCAACGACGCGCTCCGGGAGGACTTCTCGCTCTACATCAAGTACCTCCCCAACCGCGACTACGGCCCCAACCTGCACCCGATGCAGGCGATCATGACGCTCAACGACATGCGCACGCTGCGCTCGAAGGTCGACCTGATGAGCCGCAGCACGATGCGCGTCGCGGAGTGGCTCGAGACCCACAAGCTGGTCGAGAGCGTCGAGTACCTCGGGCTGCCCAATCACCCGCTCCACGAGCTGGCCAGCCGCTACATGTGGCTGGTCGACGCCGAGCACGACGACCTCTACCGGAAGCCTGTCAACCGCTACGGGCACCTGATGTCGTTCTGCGTCAAGGGCGGCGCCGAGAAGGCGCGCAAGGTCTTCGACGGCCTGCAGCGGATCTGGCGCGCGACCGACCTGGGGCGGATCAAGAGCGTGGCGACGATCCCGGCGATCTCCACCCACCAGCAGCAGGGGGAGGAGGGACGCAAGCTGGCCGGGATCCCGCCGCACCTGATCCGGCTCTGCGTCGGCGCCGAGCACCCGGACGACATCATCGCGGACCTCGACCGGGCGCTGGCGCAGGCCACGTAGGGGCCGGCCTCCGTGCCGGCCCGCCCGGCCTCCGTGCCGGCGCCACCCAGCCCCGGTAGACTCCCGCCCATGGACCCGTCCCCGATCGTCTCGGTGATCATGGGCTCGCGCTCCGACTGGGAGACGCTCTCGGCCGCGGCCGAGGCGCTCGAGCAGCTCGGCGTTCCGCACGAGGTGCGCGTCGTCTCCGCCCACCGCACGCCCGACCTGCTGTTCGCGTTCGCGGAAGGGGCGGAGGCGCGCGGGATCGAGGTCATCATCGCCGGTGCGGGGGGCGCGGCCCACCTGCCGGGGATGGTCGCGGCCAAGACGCACCTGCCGGTGCTCGGCGTGCCGGTCCAGTCGAAGGCGCTGAACGGGCTCGACTCGCTGCTCTCGATCGCGCAGATGCCGGCCGGGATCCCGGTCGGGACGCTGGCGATCGGCCGCGCCGGCGCGACCAACGCGGGACTGCTGGCGGCGGCGATCGTGGCCCGCACGCGGCCCGCGATCCGCGAGGCGCTCCTTGCCTTCCGCCGCGCCCAGACCGACGCGGTGCTGCAGCAGCCCGATCCGCGGGACGGCGCGTGAGGATCGGGATCCTCGGCAGCGGGCAGCTGGGGCGGATGCTCGCGCTGGCCGGCTACCCGCTGGGGCTGGAGTTCGCGTTCCTCGACCCCTCCGACGGCGAGCCGGTGCGCCTGCTGGCGGACTTCAAGCGCACGCCGTTCGACGATCCCGCCGGGCTGGCCTGGCTGGCGCGCCAGTGCGACGTCGTGACCTACGAGTTCGAGAACGTCCCTGCCGCGGCGGTGGCGTGGCTGGAGTCGCGCGTGCCGGTGCGCCCCGGATCGCGCGCCCTGGCCGCCTCGCAGGACCGCGCGGTGGAGAAGCGCTTCTTCCGCGACCTCGGGATCCCGGTCCCGGCCTTCGCGGGCGTCGACAGCCGGGAGGATCTGGACGCCGCGCTGGCCGTGACCGGCCTGCCGGCGGTGCTCAAGACGCGCTTCCACGGCTACGACGGCAAGGGGCAGTTCGTGCTCCGCGCGCCGCGCGACGCCGACGCGGCGTGGCGCGCGCTGGGCGGGCAGCCGTCGATCCTGGAAGCGTTCGTCCCGTTCGACCGTGAGGTCTCGGTGGTCGCCGCGCGCGGCCTCGACGGCGCGACCGTCGTCTACCCGCTGGTCGAGAACACGCACGGGGACGGGATCCTGCGGCGTACGCTGGCCCCGGCGCCGCGGCTCGACCCGGCGCTGCAGGCGGCGGCGGACTCGGCCGTGCGGCGCGTGCTGGAGGCGCTCGACTACACCGGCACGCTGGCGCTCGAGCTGTTCCAGTGCGGCGGCGAGCTGCTGGCCAACGAGATGGCGACGCGCGTCCACAACTCGGGCCACTGGACGATCGAGGGGGCGGCGACCAGCCAGTTCGAGAACCACCTGCGGGCGATCGCGGGCTGGCCCCTGGGCCCGGCCCGCGCGATCGGCTGCTCGGCGATGTTCAACCTGGTCGGCGACCTGCCCGACCCGGCCGCGGTGCTGGCCGTGCCGGGGGCGCACCTCCACCTCTACGGCAAGGACCCGCGCCCGGCGCGCAAGGTCGGGCACGTCACGCTCTGGGCCGGCGACGCGGCCGAGCTGGCCCAGCGCCGCGGGGCGCTGGAGCCGCTGCTGCCGGCGGCCGACTGATCCGTTACCTCCCCATGCTGTCCCCGTAATTCCCGGCTTACCGACTTACGGTAGCTGTCCCCGGATAGCGCGGCTTACCGACTTACGGTAGCTGTCCCGCAACTCGGTAGAGCGCGGGGAGCACGAGCAGCGTCAGCACCGTCGAGGTCACGATCCCGCCCATCACGATCACCGCCAGCGGCTTCTGGATGTCGGCCCCCGGCCCGGTCGCGAAGACCATCGGGAGGTGGCCGATGAAGCTGGTCAGCGCGGTCATGAACAGCGGCTTGAAGCGCCGGTCGCAGCCCTCGATCACCGCCGCCTCGACTCCGCGGCCGCGGGCCCGGAGCTGGCGCACGTAGGCGATCAGCACGACGCCGTTCTGGACCGCGATCCCCAGCAGCACGATGAACGCCACCGCCGCCGAGACCGACAGGTGCATTCCCAGCGCGACCGCCGGGATCACGCCGCCGGCCAGCGCGAACGGCAGCGCCAGCAGCACCAGCAGCGCGTCGCGCAGCGAGCCCAGCGCGGCGACCATCAGCAGCACGATCAGCGCCAGCGCGATCGGCACGACGACCGCCAGCCGCGCCATCGCGCGCTCCTGGTTCTCGAACTGGCCGCCGTACTCGACGTGGTAGCCGGGAGGGAGCGCCGCCACCAGCGGTGCCAGGTGCGCGCGCACTTCCTCGACGAACCCGCCCAGGTCGCGGCCGCGCACGTTGGCCTCGACCACGACCCGCCGCATCGCGTTCTCGCGGCTGACCTGGGCCGGACCCTCGCGCCGCGCGAAGCGCGCGACCTGCGCCAGCGGCACGCGCTCGCCCCCCGGGGCCGGGACCAGCAGCGCGCCCAGCGCGCGCTCGTCCGAGCGCGCCTCGGGCGGGAAGCGGACCGCGACGCCGATGCGCCGCTGCTCTTCCAGGAAGTGGGTCGCGACCCGGCCGCCGACGCCGTCCTCCAGGAGCGCGTTGACCGCGGCCGCGTCCAGCCCGTAGCGGGCCAGCGCCTCGCGGTCCATCTCCACCTCGAGGTGGGTCATCCCGGCGACCTGCTCGACCTTGACGTCGCGCGCCCCGGCGACCGACGCCAACTGGGCCGCGGCCCGGTCGGCGAAGCGCTTCATCACCGCGAGGTCGGTGCCGAAGACCTTCAGCGCCAGGTCGCTCTTGACCCCCGAGACCAGCTCGTTGACCCGCAGCGCGATCGGCTGCGAGAACGACGACCGGATCCCCGGGACGGTGGCCAGCCGCGCGCTCATCGCCTCGACCAGCTCGTCTTTCGTGCGGCCGGTGGTCCACTCGCGCGGCGGCTTGAGCATCACGAAGACGTCGCTCTGCTCGGGGCCCATCGGGTCCTCGGAGATCTCGGCCCGCCCGGTCTTGGTGACGACGGTCGCGACCTCGGGGAACTCCAGCAGGAGACGCTCCAGGAGGGTGCCGGTCGCGACCGACCCGTCGAGCCCGGCGTTGGGGAGCCGCACCACGTTGATCGCGATCGATCCCTCGTCCAGCGCCGGGATGAACTCGGTCCCCAGCCACGGGACCAGCGCCGCGGCCGCGGCCAGGAACAGCGTCGCGATCGTGAAGGTCCGGCCCGGCCGGGCCATCACGCGCCGCAGCAGGGACAGGTAGCCCTGGTGGAAGCGCCGCACGAACCCGAACTCGCGCTCCGGGCGCTGGGCCAGCAGCAGGTCCGAGAGCGGCGGCACGACGGCCACCGCGACCGCCAGCGAGGTCAGGAGCGCAAAGAGCAGCGCCAGCGCCAGCGGCCCGAACATCTTCCCCTCGGTCCCCTGGAGCGTCAGCAGCGGCGCCAGCACGAGCGCGACGACCAGCACCGAGAAGGCGACCGGGCGCGCGACCTCGGTCAGCGCGTCCAGCACCGCCTCGCGCCGCCGGCCCGGGTCGGGCTGCTCGGCCAGGTGGCGCCGCACGTTCTCGACCACGACGATCGAGGCGTCGACGACCATCCCGACCGAAAAGGCCAGGCCCCCCAGGCTCATCAGGTTGGCGCTGAGCCCCGCCCAGCCCATCAGGACGAAGGCGTAGAGGAACGACAGCGGCAGCGTCAGCACGACGATCGCCGCGGTGCGGAAGTCGGCGACGAAGAGGAAGAGCACGATCACGACCAGCAACGCGCCCTGCCAGAGCGCGTCGGTCACGGTCCGGACCGAGGCCTGGATCAGCTCGGTCCGGTCGTAGAAGACGTCGAGCGAGACGCCGGGCGGGAGCCGCTCGGCCAGCGCCGCCAGCGCCCGCTTGGCGCGCTGCACGACGTCGCGCGAGTTCTCGCCGCGCAGCATGATCACCATCCCGGCCACCGTCTCGCCGCGCGCGTCGCGCGTCACCGCCCCCTGGCGGTCGACCGCGCCGATCGCGATCTCGGCGACGTCCGAGACGAAGACGGGGGTCCCGTCCCTGGCCGCCAGCACCACCCGGCCGATCTCGTCGACGCTGCGGAACTGGCCGGCGCCGCGCACGTAGAACTGCTCCCAGCCGCGCGTGATCTGCCCCGCGCCGGCGTTGGCGTTGTTGCGCTCGACCGCGGCCACGACGTCGTGCAGCGTCAGGCCGTACTGCAGCAGCCGTTCGGGGCGCACCAGGACCTGGATCTGCTTGACCGCGCCCCCCAGGCTGTTGACCTCCGTCACCCCCGGGATGGTCTTGAGCTGCGGCGCGACGATCCAGTCCTGCGCGCCGCGGCGCTCGACCAGCGGGATCCCGTCCCCTTCGACCGTGTACTGCAGGATCTCGCCCAGCCCCGTGCTCAGGGGCGCCAGCTCCGGCTCGACCCCGGGCGGCAGCTCGGCCGCGGCGCCGGCCAGCCGCTCGAAGACGAGCTGGCGGGCGAAGTAGGCGTCGACGCCGTCCTGGAAGACGACGACCACCTGGGAGAGCCCGGCGCGCGAGGTCGAGCGGACCTGCGTCACGCGCGGCAGGCCGCCCATCCGCTGCTCGATCGGCACGGTGACGCGCTGTTCCACGTCCTCCGCGGTCAGGCCGGGCGCGCGGGTCAGCACCATCGCCTGGACGTTGGTGACGTCGGGGAAGGCGTCGATCGGCAACCGCATCCAGGCCAGCGCGCCGGCGACGGCGGCCAGCGCGGCGAGCGCCAGCGCGAGCCAGCGCCGGGCCAGCAGGAACTCGAACCAGGCTCGCATGGCCGCCTCAGTCCGCGCAGCCCGCGCCCATCTTGGCGCGCAGGACGTCCGACTTGAGCAGGAAGGCCCCCTTGGTCACGATCGCCTGGCCGGCCTCGAGCCCGCCGAGGATCTCGACCCAGCCGTCGGCGCTCCGTCCCGGGCGGACCGCGCGGCGCACGAAGTACTCGGCGTCGCCCGGCGTCGTGGCGCGGACGAACAGGAACGGCCGCCCCTCGTCCTCCAGCACCGCCTCGGCGGGGACGACCAGCGCGTCGCTCTCGCCGTCGAGCTGCAGGCGCACCCGCGCGAACATCCCGGCCCGCAGCGCCCCGTCCTTGTTGTCGACCACGACGCGCGCGCGGATCGTGCGCGTCGCCTCGTCGACGGTGCCGCCCAGGCGGTCGAGCCGGCCGGGGAAGGAGCGCGCGGGGAAGGCGCTGACGGTCACGACCGCCGGCACCACGCCGCGCCGCTGGCGCTCGAGCACCGCCTCCAGCTCGCGCTCGGCGATCGCCGTCTCGACCCAGACGACCGCGGTGTCGGCCAAGAGCAGCGCGCGGTCGCCCGGTTCGACCCGCGCCCCCAGGCCCAGGTCGCGCTCGAGCACGGTGCCGGCGAACGGCGCGCGGACCGGCAGCAGGCCGTCGTCGCCGCCGGCCCCGCGGCCTGCCGCGCCGCCGCCCGGTTCGGTGGCGGCGGTGGCGGCGGCGGTGGCGATCTCTCCGCCGGTCAGCCCCAGTCGTCCCAGCCGGCTGCGCGCGGCCTCGGCCGCGGCGTCGGCCTGCTCGCGGCGCGCGCGCGCCTCGAGCAGGTCGCTCTCGGGGCAGATCCCGCGCGCGAACAGGTCGGCCTCGCGCTCGGCGGTGGAACGCGCAACGCGCTGCTCGGCCAGCGCGCGGCGGTACTCCGAGCGCGCGTCGCCCAGCTCGACGCTCTCGACCTCGTAGAGCGTCTCGCCGGCGCGCACGCGGTCGCCCAGGTCGACGCGGATCGCGCGCACGACCCCCGGTGCGCGCGGCCCCAGCCAGGCCGCGCGGTCGGCGTCGAGCGCGACCTCGCCCGTCGCCTCGCGCGCGCCCGACCACGGGCGGCGCTCGACGACCGCGACCGCCAGGCTGCCGTCGGAGGCCGCGAGCACGTCCTGCGGCAGCCGGACCACGCCGACCTCGTAGCGGCACTGGTCGCAGGTGTAGGTCGGGATCGCGTGCTCGCAACGCGTGTCCTTCGAGAAGATCGCGGAGAGCGGCAGGTCCAGGTCGGAGGGCTCGGCGCCGCCGGACTCCTCGCCGCCGGGTTCCTCGTGGGCGTGCCCGGCCTCGCCCTCCTCGTGGGCGTGCGCGGCGTCGGCCGCGGGCTCGCCGGACGCACCGTTCGCGCCAGGCCGCGGGCTGCAGGCGGCGGTGGCGACGACGACGACGACGATGAAGCCCAGCAGCAGGGACAGGTGCGCCACGTTCCGGGACGTCATCGTTCCTCCTCCACGCCGGGGCCTTGCGGCCCGGCGGCCATCCGCTCCGCCAGGTCTGCCGTGGCGGTGTGCGCAAGGACCCGCGCGTCGATCGAGCGCAGCCGGTCGTTGATCAGGTCGCGCCGCGCCGCGAGCAGCTCCAGCCAGCGGAACTTGCCGCGGCGGTACCCCTCCAGCGTCGCCTCGTAGGTGGCGCGGGCGCGCGGCAGCAGTTCGTCCTGCACCAGGCGCGCCTGCTCGACCGCGAGCAGCGCCTCGGTCCGGGCCCGGCGGGCGGCGGCCTGGCGCTCGATGCGGTCGGCGTCGGCCGTGGCCTCGGCCTCGTCGCGGCGCGCCGCGGCCTCGGCGATCGCCCCGCGCCGGCGGTCGAAGAGCGGCAGCGGCAGCGCGACCGCGGCGACGAAGACCGTGTCGCCCGACGACTCCAGCCGGCGCACCCCGCCGAGCAGCGCCAGGTCGGGACGCGTTTCGCGGTGCCGCGCGTCCAGCTCGGCCTCCCTGCGCGCGACCTCGGCCTGCTGCGCCGCGATGGCGGGCGAGGCGTCGACCCGTGCGGCGACCTCGTCCGGTGCGGGCGGCGGCGGCGGGATGTCGAGCGGGCCGGCGGCCTCGTCGAAGTCGGGCGGCGCCTCGCCCCACAGCGAGGCGAGCGCGTCGCGGGCCAGCGTGCGCTCGGCCTCGGCGCGGGACAGGTCCGCCTCCGCGGTGATCCGCTCGGTCTCGGCGCGCCGGATCTCGAGCGGCGCGATCTCGCCCGCCGCGGCCAGCGCGGCGACGGTCTTTTCCAGGTCGGCGCTGACCGCGAGGACCTCGCGGCGGAGCACCACGCGCTCCTGCGCGCCGAGCAGCACGGCGAAGCGCCGGTCGGCCTCGGCCAGCAGCCCGATCCGCAGCGCGTCCCGCTCCAGCGCAGCCGCGTCGCGGGCGCGTGCCGCGATCGAGGTCCGCGCACCGCGCTTGCCGCCGGTCTCGATCGGCTGCACCAGCGTGAGCGTGGTCTGTGCGTCCGCGTAACCCAGCCCGCCGCCGAAGTCCTCGGCCTCCAGCTCCAGCACCGGGTTGGGCAGGGCGCGCGCCTGGAGCGCCGCCCCCTCCGCGGCGCGGACGGCCGCCTGGCGGGCGGCCAGCGCCGGGCTGCGCTCGAGCACGCGGGCGCGGGCTTCGTCGAGCGTCAAGACGCCGGCGGCCAGGGCCGGGAGCGGGAGGCCGGTGAACGAGAGCGCGAACAGCAGGGCGGGCAGGAACGGGAAGGACAGCGGAAACGGGAAACGCATCGGTGATCCCTCGCGGCGGAAAAGGCACGATCGCGCGTGGCCGTGCGGCCGCGCGCCCATCCGGGGACGAGGGACCGATCAGATCAGGAGCAGGACGGAGGCGAGGGCGGCGTGCTGCTGGGAGCGCGGCGCGCGGTCGAGCGCCGGCCCGTGGACGGCGCCGGCGAGCGGCCGCATCTCGCGCGGCAGGAGACCGGCCTGCAGCGCGGGGGCGAGCGTCGGCGAGTGCTTGGCGCCGAGCGAGGCGCCGAAGTCGGCGGGCGTGTCGGTGCAGTCGTCGGCGCAGTCGCCCGCCGGGCTGCCCTCGTCGTCATCGTCGCAACACGCCAGGAAGAGCAGCTCGATCCCGGTGTGCCCGCCGGCGACGCAGAGCGTCGCGAACGGCGCGAGCAGCAGCAGACCCGCCGCGGCCAGCAGGGCCGCGAGGCGCTTCGGGAGGGACGGCTGGGCTCGAGGGGTCAAGGGCTGGGTCTCCCGGACATGATAGGCCCGGTGGGCCGGGCCGGCACGGGCTCAGGCCCGGAAGAACCGCTCCATCAGCCCGTGCCCCGGATCGACGAGCAGCCCCGTTCGCCGGGCTTCCGCCTCGGTGTAGCGCGTCCCGCCGTTGGGCGCGATCCCGCTCCCCGCGAAGCAGAAGGGGGGCGGCGTCGCGTCGTGGGTCTTCGTGCCGACCGGCGTCGGGTGGTCGGCGGCGACGAAGACGCGGTGGGGGCCGTGGGCGCGCAGAGCGGCGAGCAGCGGCCCGACGATCGCCTCGTCGATCCGCTCGAGCGCCCTGACCTTCTCGGCGGCGTCGCCCAGGTGGCCGGCTTCGTCCGCGGCCTCGACGTGGACCACGACCAGGTCGTGGTCGTCGAGCGCGCGCACCGCGGCCCGCCCCTTGCCGTCGAAGTCGGTGTCGATGTAGCCGGTCGCGCCGGGGACGTGGATCAGCTCCATTCCCATCCCGACCGCCAGGCCGCGCAGGATGTCGACGCCGGTGATCAGCGCGCCGCGCACGCCGTGGCGCGCGGCGAACGGCTCGAGCGCGGTCGGCCGCCCCTGGCCCCAGAGCCAGATGTTCGTCGGCGCGTTCCGCCCTTCGGCGCGCCGTGCGCGCGTGACCGGGTGATCGGCCAGCAGGGCGGCGGCGCGCTGCATCAGGCCGCAGACCCGCTCTGCGCCCGTGCCGTGCGGCCAGTAGTCCGCGACCGGCTGGTCCGGGATGTCGTGCGGCGGCTGGCAGCGCAGCTCCATCGCCGCGGCGTCGGCCAGCAGCAGCAGGTTGCGGTACGAGACGCTGGGGTGGAACTCGCACCCCTCCGCGCCGAACGCGGCGCCGAGGTCGGCCATGATCCGGTCGGCCTCGGGCTGCGTGATGTGGCCGGCGGTGAAGTCCTTCATCCGGCCGTCCTCGATCGTCACCAGGTTGCAGCGGAAGATCATCTGGTCCGGGCGCGCGCTCAGCCCCTTGGCGGCGGCTTCGATCGGCGCGCGGCCGGAGTAGAAGCGGTGCGGGTCGTAGCCCATCAGCGAGAGCGTGCCGACGTCGGTGCCGGGGGTGAAGCCCGCGGGGATCGTGACCGCGCAGCCGAGCTGGCCGGCGGCCGCCACCGCGTCCATGTGGGGGATGCGCGCCGCCTCCAGCGGCGTCCGGCCGTCGAGCTGGGGCAGCGGGAAGTCGGCGGCGCCGTCGGGGAGGATGATCGCGTACTTCATGGGCCCTCCGCTCCGCGAGCGAGCAGGCGATAGTATCATCGCGACGCGGCGAGTCCGCGACGCAGGAGCGAACGAACGTGGCCGACACCGACGACATCCGGGAAACCAAGAACTATTACCTCGACATCCCCGCGCGGCAGGAGCCCTTCTTCATGAAGGGGTCCGGGGCTCTGGACTGGGGGATGCAGAGCCGGCTGGCCCGGGTCTTCCGCAGGGAGAGCGGGCGGACCGTGATGCTGGCGATCGACCACGGCTACTTCCAGGGGCCGACGACCGGGCTGGAGCGGGTCGACGTCAACATCGTGCCGCTGCTGCCGTTCACCGACGCGCTGATGCTGACGCGCGGCGTGCTGCGCACCACGATCCCGGCGTCGTACCCGCGCGGCGTCGTGCTGCGCGCCAGCGGCGGGCCGTCGATCCTGAAGGAGCTGTCCAACGAGCAGCTCGCGGTCGACATCGAGGACGCGATCCGGCTGGGCGTCTCCGCGATGGCGGTGCAGGTCTACATCGGCGGCGAGTTCGAAACGCAGTCGGTCCACAACATGACGCGGCTGGTGGACCTGGGGAACCGCTACGGGATCCCGGTGCTGGGCGTGACGGCGGTCGGCAAGGACCTGGTGCGCGACGCGCGCTACCTGGGGCTGGCCTGCCGGATCTGCGCCGAGCTGGGGGCGCACGTCGTCAAGACCTACTTCTGCCCCGAGGGGTTCGAGACGGTCACGGCCTCGTGCCCGGTGCCGATCATCATGGCCGGCGGCAAGAAACTGCCGGAGCTGGACGCCCTGACGATGGCCTACCGCGCGATCAGCCAGGGGGCGGCCGGCGTCGACATGGGGCGCAACATCTTCCAGTCGGATCACCCGATCGCGATGCTCAAGGCCGTCGGGCGGGTGGTGCACGAGCAGCTCGCACCGGCCGACGCGTACGAGTTCTTCCGGGAGCAGCGGGCGCGCCCATGAAGAGCCGGTGGGCGGCGGCGGAGGCCGGAGCGGCCGCGGTCGGCCCGGCGGACAGCGACGCAGCCGCTTCCGTCGCGATCGCGTACGCCAGCCGCCTGCTGGGGGCCGAGCCGTCGCTCGTGCTGCACGGCGGCGGGAACACGTCGGTCAAGACGACGCTCGCGGACGGGACCGGCACGCCCGTGCCGGCGCTGCTGGTCAAGGCCTCGGGCGTCGACCTCGCGACGATCGGGCCGGAGGGGTTCGTGCCGCTCGACATGGGCGCGCTGCTGCGGCTGCGCGCGCTGGCCGAGCTGGACGACCTGGCGATGGTCCACGAGCTGCGGCGCGCGCACGCTCTGGCCGGGCTGCGGCGACCCGTCGATCGAGGCGCTGGTCCACGCCTTCCTGCCGGCGCGGGTGGTGCTGCACACCCACGCCGACGCGATCCTGGCGCTGACCAACCGCCGCGGCGGCGAGGCGACCGCGCGCGAGGCGCTGGGGGGCGGGGTCCTCGTGCTGCCGTACGTCGAGCCGGGCTTCCGCCTGGCGAAGGCCGCCGCGAAGCTGGCCGAGAGCGTGCCCGGCGCGCTGGGGATGGTCTGGAGCCGACACGGGCTCGTCACCTGGGGCGACGACGAGCGCGAGGCCTACGAGCGGACGATCGAGATCGTGACGCGGGCCGAGGCGTTCCTGGACCGGCGCGCGGTCGCGGTGCCGGTCGGGGCGGCCGCCGCGGCCGCCGAGCCGGCGACCGCCGCGCGAGTGCAGGAGCTGGCGCCGATCCTCCGCGGCGTGCTGGCGCCCGAGAGCGGCGACGCCGACCGGCCGAAGCAGCCGATCGTCCTGCGCTCCTTGACCGATCCCGCGGTGCGCGCGTTCGTGGACGCGTCGGGCGCAAGGGCGCTGGCGCTCACGCCGCCGCTCACCTCCGATCACCTGATCCGGACCAAGGCGCGGCCGCTGTTCCTGGAGGGCCTGGCCTGGGGCGACGTGGCCCGCCTGCGCGAGCAGGTGGCGGCCTCCGTCGCGGCCTACGCGGCCGAGTACGGCGCCTACATCGAGCGCGGTGCGGCGCGGCTGCCGGACAGCATCGTGCCCTTCGACCCGCTGCCGCGCGTCGTGCTGGTGCCCGGCGTCGGCGCGTTCTGCGTCGGTCGCGACGCCCGGGCCGCGGCGATCGCGGCCGACATCACCGCCCACACGCTGGCGGTGAAGACGCGGGTCGGGGGCGAGTACGAGGGGCTCAGCGAAGAGCAGCTGTTCGACATGGAGTACAAGCCGCAGCAGCACGCCAAGCTCGCGCGCCGGCCGGCCCCGCTCGCGGGCGCCGTCGCGCTGATCACCGGCGCGGCGGGCGCGATCGGCGCGGGCGTGGCGCGCGGCCTGCTCGACGCCGGCTGCGGCGTGGTGATCACGGACCTGCCGGGCGCGGCGCTGGACGGGCTGGCGGGGGAGCTGCGGCGCGAGTACCCCCACGCGGTTCTCTCTCTGCCACTCGACGTCACGGACGAAGCGTCCGTGGCGCAGGCGTTCGGCAGCGTCGTGCGCAGCTGGGGCGGCGTCGACCTGGTGGTGATCAACGCGGGGATCGCGCACGTGTCGCCGCTGGCGTCAATGGAGCTGGAGGCGTTCCGCCGGCTCGAGCGGGTCAACATCGAGGGGACGCTGCTGGTGCTGCGCGAGGCGGCGCGGCTGTTCGAGCAGCAGGGGACCGGTGGCGACGTCGTGCTGGTCTCGACCAAGAACGTCTTCGCGCCCGGGGCCACCTTCGGCGCCTACAGCGCGACCAAGGCCGCCAGCCACCAGCTGGCGCGGATCGCCAGCCTGGAGCTGGCCCCGCTCGGCGTGCGGGTCAACATGGTCGCGCCCGACGCGGTCTTCGGCGACGCGTCGCGGCGCTCCGGCCTGTGGGCCGAGGTCGGCCCGGGCCGGATGAAGGCCCGCGGCCTGGACGAGGCGGGGCTGGAGGATTACTACCGCCAGCGCAACCTGCTCAAGGCGCGGGTCACGGCCCAGCACGTCGCGCGCGCGGTGCTCTACTTCGCTACCCGCCAGTCGCCGACCACCGGCGCCACGATCCCGGTCGACGGCGGCCTGCCCGACGCGACGCCGCGCTAGCGATCAGCGCGGCGGAAGAACGACCGGGATGTCGGTCTTCCGGAAGTCGCGGTCGAGCGTCAGGAGCGGCAACGACTCCTCCTTGGCCAGGGCATAGGCGAAGCAATCGCCGAGGTTGAGGGGGAAGCGGCCGCGCGCGGCGGCGGCCAGCGCCGCCTGGCCCACCGACGGGGGAACGAATCGGATCGAGGAGGAGAGGACCATCTCCTGCAGCTCGGCGAAGAGCCGGGGCTGGCGGTCTTCGCAGAGGATCAGGACCTCGGCCAGGTTCACCGTCGACATGCACAGCGCGCCGCGCTGGGCCTGGAGCTGGTCGAGCGCCCAGGGCCCGTGTTCCTCGTTGAAGAGGATCGCGATCAGGATCGAGGTGTCGACGACCACAGGTCGTCCTCGTCCCGGAAGCGTCGGCGGCGGCTCTGCGAGGCGCGCAGCCCGAAGCCGAGCCAGACGCGGAAGTCGGTCGCCTGTCCGGCAGCCTCGGCGTGCTCCAAGGCCTCCCGCACCGCGGCGCGGACGGCCTCGGACTTGCTCGACAGGCCGCGCCGGTGCATGTAGCGCGCCAGATCGCGCTCGAACTGGCTGGTCACAACGAGGTTCATCTGCCGCATACAGAGGAAATTATATAGCGAATACAGAAACGGCGCCAGCGCGCTTTTCCCGCGCCCGGGAGGCTGCCGGAGCCCCTCCGGCCCGCCGGCGCCGCGGCTAATTGGTGTCGAGGATCAGCGGCAGCCCGTCCTTGCCCGCGCCGATCACGACCACCTTGGCGTTTGGAGACGCTGCCAGCTTCTCCGTCGCCTCGATCCCCTTCCAGCGCAGGAGCTGCTCGGAGATTCCCTGGGCCACGATCTGCTGGAAGTCGGCGATGCCGCGGGCCTCGATCCGCTTGCGCTCGGCCTCCTGCTTCTCGCGCTCCAGCACGAACTGCATCCGCTGGCTCTCCTGCTCGGCGCGCAGCTTCTCCTCGATCGCCTTGGTCAGGTCCGCCGGCAGGCCGACGCGCCGCAGCGGGGTCGCCTCGATCACGATGCCGCGCTCACCGACCGACTTCTGCAGCTCCGTTTCGATGATCTTCGAGAGCATCTCGCGCTCGCTGGTGTAGAGGGCTCGCGCGTCGTAGCTGGCGGTGACGCCCCGGGCGACCGAGCGGGCCTGCGGGATCAGGATGATCTCCTCGTAGTTCGGGCCCACGGTGCGGTAGACGTCGGGCGCCTTGGCCGGATCGAGGTGGTAGAGCACGGAAATCTCGAGCTGGACGGTCAGGCCCTCCTTGGAGGGGACGTCCATCACTTCCTTCAGCTCCTGCGTCTTGACCGAGAAGTTCAGGACACGGGCCAGCGGGTTGACGAGGTTGATGCCGGCCTTGCGCGACACCGGGCTGACGGTGCCGAAGAAGTCGACGACGCCGACGTTGCCGGCGGGGACGACGCGGACCAGTTGCGAGAGCATCACGACGATCCCGATTGCCATCAGGACCATCGCCCCGGCGGCGGCCGGGCGGCGGGCCTCCTCCATCCGGTCCAGGGCGCGGGTCCGGCGCGCCGCAACTGTCATCCCCGTGCCGACCAGCAGCAGCACCAACCCGAGCAGGAAGATCATCGTCCCTCCGTTTCGCGGAGCCGGCGGGCGGCCCAGGTGCATTGTGTGGGATCTGCGGGGGGAAGTGTAAAGGGGGGCGCAGTCGGGCGACAGGAAGACGTGGTGGCCTACCCCCTCCGTCCGACCGGGGCCAGTGCGTCGAGCAGCGGACACGCCACGCAGCCGGACAGCTTGAGGTTTCGAAGGTAATACCTTAGAATCATCAACAATGAAGTACGTCGAGCGAACCCTTGCGGGCCCGCTCCAGCGCGCCGCGCGGGCCTTTCCGAGCATCCTCCTGACCGGCCCCCGGCGGGCGGGCAAGACGACCCTGCTGCGGCGCCTGTTTCCTGCGGCTTCTTACGTGCTGCTGGAGGATCCGGACCTCCTGGCCCGCGCGCGGACCGATCCCCGGGGGTTTCTCGACGAGCTCCGGCTGCCGGTGATTCTCGACGAGGTCCAGAACGCGCCGGATCTCCTCAGCTACATCCGCACGCGGATCGATACGGGGCCGAAGCGGAACGGGCAGTGGCTCATGACCGGCTCCCAGGACGCTCCCCTGATGCGCGGCGTGTCGGAGTCGATGGCGGGACGCGCGGGGGTGCTTCAACTCCTGCCCCTGTCCACGAGCGAGTCGGCGAAGGTGAGCCTCTTCCGGGGAGGGTTTCCCGAGGCGCTCGCGCGCCCCGCCACTGCGGAGCTGTGGTTCCGGTCCTACGTCCAGACCTACCTCGAACGCGACGTGCGGGCGATCTCGGCAATCCGGGACCTCTCGACCTTCCGCCGATTCCTGGCGCTGCTCGCGGCCCGCACGGGCCAGACGCTCAACCGGAGCGCGCTCGCCGGACCGCTGGGGGTCTCCGTGCCCACCGTCGCGGACTGGCTGGCGATTCTCGAGACGACCGGCCTCGTGATCCTCGTTCCGCCTTACTTCGAGAACTTCGGCAAGCGGCTGCTGAAGGCCCCCAGAATCTACTTCACGGATCCCGGACTGGCCTGCCACCTCCTGGGGCTCGAGACGGCCCGCGAGCTCGAACGGTCACCGTTCCTCGGCCCGCTGTTCGAGAGCTTCGTCGCCTCCGAGATCGCCAAGGCACAGCTTCACGCCGGGCGAGCGCGGGCCCTCTACCATTTCCGCGATCAGCAGGGGCTGGAGGTCGACTTCGTCGTGCCGCGCGGGCCGGGACGACTCCTGCTGATCGAGGCCAAGGCCGGCCGGACGGTCATGCCCGGCGACGCGACCGCGTTGCTCAAGCTCGCGCGAGCCGTTCCGGGCCAGCGGGTCGAGGGGCTGGTCGTTCATCGGCCCTCGCCGACCGCGCCGTCGACCTCGGTGGTCGCGCCGGGCGTCCGATCGCTGCCGATCGAAGCGCTGCTCCAGGCCCTGACCGCCAGCGGGTCTCGGTAAGCCGCCCTGCCGCCGCCGTTCGCTCGTCCCGCGCCGCCGCTCGCCCGGCGGCCGTTGACGGGCGCGGCGAACGGGCGTCCGATGGCGGTATCCGACTCGATCGGAGGTCGGGATGGACGAGCCCAGGCGGGCCGGGTCAGGGCTCGCGGACGACAGCCCTACCGTGTCCTTCGGGGGCGGCGCCGCGATCCCGGCACCGGAGACGTCCGCGCGCCGGTTCCTGCCGGGAACCCTGTTCGCCGGCCGCTACCGGATCGTCGAGCTGCTGGGGCAGGGTGCGACCGGCGAGGTCTACCGCGCCGACGACCTGCACGTGGGCCAGCCGGTCGCGCTGAAGTTCCTGCCGGCCCACCTCGCCGACAGCACGGTGGCGCGCGACCGCGTGCGCAACGAGGTCCGGGTCGCGCGGCAGGTGACGCACCCGAACGTCTGCCGGGTCTTCGACATCGGCGAGGCCGACGGCCACACCTTCATCTCGATGGAGTACGTCGACGGCGAGGACCTGCGCTCGGTGCTGCGGCGGCTCGGCCGCCCCTCGCGCGAGAAGGCGCTCGAGATCGCACGGCAGATCTGCGCCGGGCTGGCCGCGGCGCACGAGATCGGCGTCCTGCACCGCGACCTGAAGTCCGCCAACATCATGATCGACGGCCGGGGACGCGCGCGGATCACCGACTTCGGGCTGGCCGCCTTCGCGCACGAGCGGGAGGGGCAGGGGGTCGCCGGCACGCCGACCTACATGGCGCCCGAACTGTTCGACGGCGCGCCGTCCTCGACCCGGACCGACATCTACGCGCTGGGCGCGGTGCTCTACGAGCTGTTCACGGGGCGCGCCGCTTACCCCGCCGCGAACGTCGCCGAGCTGCGCCGCCTGCAGCTCGCGGGCCCGCCGCCCAGCCCGGCGCAGCTCGTCCCCCAGTTGGATCCCACGGTCGACGAGCTGATCCTGCGCTGCCTGCACGCCGATCCCAGCGAGCGCCCGCCCTCGGCGCTCGCCGTCGCGGCCGTGCTGCCCGGGCGGCGACCCGGTGGCGACGGCGCTCGCGGCGGGCGAGACCCCGTCGCCCGAGATGGTCGCGGCGGCGGGGGGAGAGTCGCCGATGCCGCGCCCGCTCGCGCTCGGCATCTTCGGTGCGATCGCCGCCGGGCTGCTCCTGATCGCCGCGCTGAATTCCCGCGTTCTGCTGCTCGGCGCCGCGCCGCCCGCCAAGCCGCCGATCGTGCTCGCCGACCACGCGCGCGAGCTGCTCTCCTCGCTGGGCGCGACGGCGGCGCCCGCCGACGTCTGGTACCGCTACTCGACCTACCCCAGCTATCTCGGTCACGTGGCGAAGACCGATCCCGCCCCCGACCGCTGGGCGCGGATGATGGGGCGGATGCCGTCCCCGTACGCGTTCCACTACCGCGAGAGCCCGGTGCCGATGGTGCCGCGCGGCGTGTCGAGCGAGATCTCGTTCCGCGAGCCCCCGCTCACCGCCCCCGGGATGGCCGGCGTCATCACCGACGACCAGGGGCGGCTGCAGATCCTCGAGATCGCGCCGCCCGAGCGGGACGCCAGCCCGCGCACCGACGCGGTGCCCGACTACGCCCCGCTCTTTGCCGCGGCCGGGCTCGACCTTGCGGACTTCACCGCCGCCAGCCCGGAATGGAACCCGACGCTGCCGGCCGACTCGCGCGCGGCGTGGACCGGGCACTACCGCGGACAGCCGGACTGGCCGGTGCGGATCGAGGCGGGCGGCTACCGCGGCCGCCCGATCTACTTCCAGGTGCTCGAGACCTTCGACACGCCGGTGCGGCTGGGGAAGCAGGAATCCCCGCCGCTGGTGCGGCGCGCCTCGCAATGGGCGAACGTCCTGCTGCTGGCCGCGATGCTCGTGGTGCCCCCGCTCGTCGCGCGCCGGAACCTCCGGCGCGGGGTCGGGGACCGCAAGGGGGCGTGGCGGCTGGGGATCGCCGTCGGGCTGCTTCAGCTCGTCCACTGGCTGCTCCGCACCGACCTGGCCGGGGGGGCGATCACCCGGCAGACCGACCTCTTCCTGGCCCAGCTGGGCCTCGTCCTGCTCTTCGGGGTGGTCAGCGGGCTGATCTACCTCGCGCTCGAGCCCTACGTGAGACGGCACTGGCCGCGCACACTGATCTCCTGGACGCGCCTGGTGATGGGGCGGGTGGGCGACCCTCGCGTCTCGCGCGACGTGCTGATCGGCGCGCTGGGCGGCGTGCTGGTGGTCGTCGTCCAGCGCCTCGAGTGGATCGTCCCCTACTGGCTCGGGCAGGCGCCACCCGTCCCCTACGGGGTCGCCGACGCCGTTCTCGGCGGGGGCCGCAAGGCGCTGGCGCAGATCGTCTCCGCCGAGTTCCTCGGCGGGCCGCTGTTCGTGCTCTTCGTCCTGACGGCGGCGCAGTTCCTGCTGCGGCGCCGCTGGCTCGCGATCGCGGTGGCGATGGCCTTCCTGATCCTTCTCGACGGGCACTGGCAGCTCGAAAGCGCGTCGCTCCTCCTGCGCGCGGGGGCGATGGTCGAGGTGCTGCTGGTCTGGGGGATCATCCTCACCGTGATGCTCCGCTTCGGGCTGCTCGCGCTGGTCTCGACCTTCTTCTTCCTGGTCGTGCTGCAGTCGTGGCCGGTCCTCTTCGACTCGGCCGCGTGGTTCGCCGGCGCCTCGTGGACGGCGCTGGCGGTGCTTGGGGCGATTGCCGTCATCGCGATGCTCGGGGCGTGCGGCGGCGCGCGGGCGTGGAAGCGCGCGGCGGTGGGGTGGGGGTAGGCGGGGACACGAGCCGGCCCTACTGAGAATCCGCCAGCCGTCCCCGGCCCGGCGCGCCCCGCTCGCAGCCACCGGTCGCATCGCCTCCTCCGCCCGACTGGAGCAGAGGAGCTACAAAGAGAGGATCTATCCGTGTCCGCTACTGGGCCGACCCGCTGCTCGCGGACTCGATGGCCTTCTTCAAGGACTCGCGCCGCTCCCGCTCCTCGAGGGCCAGGCGATAGGCGACGTAGTACTTGTAGATGTTGCTCACGTAGGTCACCGTCTCACGGCCGATGCGCTCGGACGCGATGTGTTCCACGTTACCGAACCACACGTTCGGATCGAGGCCGCGTTTTTCCGCCTCACGTCGCAGCTGACGGATACGCCCGGGCCCGGCGTTGTAGGAAGCAAAGGCAAAAAGGCCCTTGTCGAGTTCGGTCATCCGCTCGTCCTTGAAGTACTGGTCGATGACCCAGCGAATGTACTTGACGCCCGCGTGGATGTTGGGCTCGAGCTGGGAGATGTCACCCACGCTCAGTTCCTTCCCGGTGGCCGGCATCACCTGCATGACGCCGACCGCGCCCACCCGGCTCTTCACTCCCTGGTCGAGCCCGGACTCCTGGAACCCCTGTGCGGCCATCAGCAGGTAGTCCATGTCGTACTGATCGCCGTACTTCTTGAACAGTTCGGCGATCTGCCGGAACTTCTTGATCTCGGCCTCGGAGGTGGCGTTCTTCACGAACGTCGTGTTCTGGAAGTAGCGCTTCTCCATCATGTTGCCGAATGTCGTGCCCACGCCGTACGTGTCGATCACGGCGTTCAGTCCGGCGGCCAGCTGCGGGTTGCTCTTGCGGATCGCGATCGCCAGGTGGCCGCCGGTACGCACCGCGACCGTGTCGTGCACGACGAGGTCCGTGAAGATCTGCTTCCAGAACTCCGCGAGGTAGCTGTCGACGACGGTGATCTTGATGAGGCCGACGTTGACCATCTCGAGCAGGGCGTCGTCCTCGAGGTTCTCAGGTGCCTCGCGGATCGACACCGCCAGCTTGCCCGATGCCTTCAGCCGTTCGTTCAGTGCCTGCAGGCTCTCGTAAAACGAGCTGCTCCTGCGAACGAAGACTTCCTTTCCGGAGAGGTCGTCCACGGCAGCAATCGCCGGCGCGCCAGGGCCGGTCACCACGACCTCGTTCACGTTCTTGCGGGTCGGATTCGTGAAGTCCACGCGCTTGCGGAGTTCCGGCCTGTCGGTGATCCCTGCCATCACCAGGTCCACCTTGCCGTCCACGAGCGCCGGCATCAGCTGCTCGCGTGGCAGAGGCACGATGAAGAAGTAGACCTTCAGGTTGCCGGTCTTGCGCCGCTTGTTCAGTTCGTCCTCCATGAGCTTGGCGTACTCGTAGCCGATACCTCGTTGCACCCCCTTGTCGACGAAGTACTGCGTACGGTTGTAGGGCAAACCGATGCGCACGAGCCGGCGCTTCACCATCTCGTCGAGGTCGCCGGTGAAAGGCTTATAGAGACGCTCGCTTACGCTCGCGGGCAGAGCCGATACGAACTCCGGCAGCGGCAGAGGCTCGTCGACCTCAGCGGCGGGCGTCGGCGGCTCCACTGCCGCGGGCGTCGCCGGACCTGCCGTGGCGGGCTTCGCTTCGTCCTGTCCAGCGGAGCAGCCCGTCATCGGGAGCAACGCGAGAAAGGCGAGGCAGGATGCGAAGGCGCCTGCAACGAGTGTGCGGACCATGGTTCGCATGAGGAGTCTCCCCGGCCGCTCCATGAGCGCCGTTCAAACTATAAACCTGTTTCTCGTCATGACGGGTACGGAGAGGCGGAAAGGCCCGCGTCTCAGACCGGCCTCAGGCTGGTACCGGCCGGTGGGATTCGGAAATAGCGCGGAGCCATGTACTGTTAGGCCTACGGGAGTGGCGCCGGACGGACGCCGTGGGACACTTGGAGCGCTGATCCCCGGTACACCCCACGGCGACGAAAAGCTGAGGCTGGACTAATCTCGGCTCGCTTTCGCCCGCCGGGGGCTCGTAAAAGTACTCGTCCACCGGGACCGGCCATACCGCGTCTTCTGTCACCGCTTCAACGGCGCAGTGCACCCTCCTTTGATCTCCCCTTCGCGAACACGCTGCGGCGTGAAATAATGTGACTTTAGTCCAACAAAGGGGGCGCCAACATGAACGGGTGCTTTTCGATCAAGACGAAGCTCGGCGTTCTCGTGCTCAGCGTGATCGCGTTCCAGAGCTGTCAGAGCCTGGGCGTGCACGACGCGGCGAGCCTTCTCTCCCCAGAGCTTCAACGGTCCGAGGTCGTCGGCTTCGTGGCCGGTCTCGGAACGACCTTTGCCGGGCTGCCCGATTTGCTCGCCATGCTCAAGCGGCGCTCCAGCGCAGGCATGAATCCGAGGATGGCGGCGATCATGTGCGTCTTTCAGTTTGCCTGGGTCTACTACGGCCTGCTGATCGCTTCACGGCCGGTGGTCCTTTGGAACGTGATTGCGATCGTGATCAACGGCCTGAGCGTCGCTGCGTACCTTCACTTCGCCCGCAGGGAGAAGGCCTAGAGAATCGAACACCGAGAGCCACACTGCAGAGAGAAGGGGGGACCCGAAGAACCCCCCGGGAAGAAACGTCTTCGCCGACGGCTTCCGCCGGATCCGCCAGCAGGTGGGCGGCGACCAGGAGGACCAGGCATGTCGACGCCGCGGTATCCCTCGCTCTTCCAGATCAACACGCGGGTCCGGCTCTCGGAGCTCACGGTCGATCTGGGACGAAAGGCCACCCTCGACGACATCCCCGACGCGGAGCTCGACAGCCTGGCCGCGGACGGGTTCGACCTCGTCTGGTTCCTGGGCGTCTGGCAGACCGGCGAGGCGGCCCGGCGCGTGTCGCGCTCGAAGCCCGATTGGCTCGCCGAGTACCGCCGCGTCCTTCCCGACTTCCGAGAGGAAGACGTCACCGGCTCCTGCTTCGCCGTCCGGGACTGCAGGGTGCTCGAGGACTTCGGCGGAGACGAGGCGCTCGCCCGACTGCGCTCTCGTCTGAAGCGCCGGGGCCTGCGCCTGATCCTGGACTTCGTCCCGAACCACATGGCCCCGGACCATCCCTGGGCCGCGAAGCACTCGGACTTCTTCGTGCCGGGACGGAGGAGCAGCTCGCCGCCCAGCCCCAGAACTACTGCCGCGTCGGCGAAGGGCCCGGGCGCGCGCATCCTGGCGTACGGGCGCGACCCCTACTTCGACGGCTGGCCCGACACGCTGCAGCTCAACTACGGCAACCCTGCCCTCCAGCAGGCGATGCTCGGCGAGCTGCAGCGCATCGCGCACCAGTGCGACGGTGTCCGCTGCGACATGGCGATGCTCGTCCTGCCGGAGGTCTTCGAGAGGACCTGGCGGATCCCCGCCCCACTGTTCTGGCCGCGGGCGACGGAGGCCGTCCGCGCCGAGGTCCCGGGCTTCCTCTTCCTCGCCGAGGTCTACTGGGACCTGGAGTGGACCCTCCAGCAGCAGGGGTTCGACTACACCTACGACAAGCGGCTCTACGATCGTCTGGAAGAGGGGCACGCCCGCCAGGCCCGCGAACATCTTCTCGCGGGCCTCGATTTCCAGGACCACCTCGCCCGCTTCCTGGAGAACCACGACGAGCCGCGGGCTGCCGCCACGTTCGCGCCCGAGAAGCACCGGGCCGCCGCCGTCCTGACGTTCCTGACACCAGGCCTTCGCTTCTTCCATCAGGGTCAGCGCGAGGGCAGGCGGGTGCGCATCCCCGTGCATCTCGGCCGCGGGCCGGACGAGTCACCCGAGGCGGGGATCGCCGCCTTCTACGACGGTCTCCTCGAGTGTCTGAAGGACCCCGCTTTCCGGGACGGACGCTGGCAGCTCCTCGAGTGCCGTCCCGCCTGGGACGGCAACGGGTCGTGGGACTCCTTCGTGGCCTTCTCCTGGGTCGGCCCGCACGACGAGCGCCGTCTCGTCGCCGTCAACTACGCCGAGCACCCGGGCCAGTGCTACGTCGGCAATGCCGTGGTGCGACCTCGACGGACGCACGTGGCGCCTCCAGGACCTGACCGGTCCCGCCGTCTACGACCGCGCGGGAAGCGACCTCGCCGCGGCAGGGGCTCTACCTCGACCTGCCCGCGTGGGGCTACCAGGTGTTCCTGTCTAGCCACCGAGTCACGGGGCGAGTGTCAGTGCGAAGCCTGTGCGGGCGGGCGATTCCAGGAGCCGGCCGGTCTCACGGCACCGCCCCGCGGGTTGAAAACGACCCGCCAGACATCGTTGTCGACACGCTCGGCGTTGACGGCAGGAGGCAGTTCGAAGCGCTCGCGGTCGCCCCCGAAGGTGAAAATCGTGGGGAACGGGCTGCCGGGCACGCCATCGACCACGAGAGCATCGAAGTCGTACTTGACGTCGTCCGGATCGCTCGCGAGCCAGGGCGGCCCGAATGGCCTGCCGAGCCTCCACCAAAGGCGGCCATCAGTGCTGAGCCAGGCGTCGTTCGGATTCTGCGGCTCACCGTAGCCACCGAAGCAGGCGATCTGGTTGAGCACCAGAACGCACTGGTGACCGGGCCGCGGCGACCAGCCGGCGGACTCCGTCACGAGCTCCCACTCCTCGCCGTCTCTCGAGCGCCAGACGTCGTTGAAGTAGAGATCCCGCTCGGGCACGCAACCCGGGGCGCCGCCGCACGTGAAGCCGCGTTCGCCGCCGAGCAGATAGATGAAGCCGTCCTTGACCACGGCGGCTGCGCCGGCCCGCGGCTCCCACGGAGCGCTCGCCGTGACCTGCGTCCACTGCACGCCATCACGCGATTTCCAGACATCGTTGAAGAGGATCCTCCCCTGGCCGCCCGTGGACTGGTCGTCGCCCTGGCTTCCGCCGAAGACGAAGATCTCTTCACCGTGCACGACCGCGCTCAGTCCCGCGCGGCCTTCCCATGCGGCGGCGGACGTGACCAGCGACCAGCTCTCCCCGTCGTCGCTCGTCCAGACGTCGCTGAAGAAGGTCGAGTTCGGGATGATCGGCAGACATGGGACGCCAGGCGGGTTGCCCGGACAGCCGAAGGGGAACTCCGGATTCGGCAGGACATCGAAATTCTGGCCGCCGACCACGAGGAGCCGATCGTCGAACCGCAGGGCCTGGAAGTAGGCTCGGGCCGGCCACGCGGCGTCCGACGCAAGCTGCCACGACTCGCCCAGATCGGTGCTTCTGTAGACGTCACCGTACAGGATCGTGTTGAACGGGCTGAATGGGCCTCGGCCACCCATGATGTAGAGATTCCCCTCGAACTCGACGGCCTGCAGCCCCGCCCGCGGCGACCACTCCGCACGCTCGACGACACGCGTCCATCCCGATCCGGTCGAGAACGAAGCGTTCCGGCCCGCGGAACTCCCGCGCGGAGTCCCGGCGTAGGACGGATCGGTCGCAACAGCTGCGAAACGTGATCGCCATCGCGGCCAATACTGGACGGTATGTCATCTCTTCTTCTCCATCTCCCGCATCGACCGGCCCGGAAGCGGGCGCCTGATCATGGCGAGTCGCGGAGTATACGTCCCGAGCATGCTCTCGCCCATTCGAGCCGGTGCTGTCCTTCGCCAAGAGTGCGCCACGACGGCGCGTAAGGGAGGTCACGAAGTGACCGACTGAACGCCGCCATGCTGCATGGGAGATGGGGGCGGGCTCCCCGGGAACGGATTGCAGGATCAGTTCCCAAACCAGCGGACGCCGCGTGGGGATGAGAGCCCAGGTGGTGAGCAGTCCGTGAAAAGGCGGGCAGGAGCCCGTCAGGTGTGGATCAGGAAGGCGAACGCGACCGCTGGGGATCCCGACGGTCGCGGATCGCATCGCGCAGATGGTGGTCAAGCAGACGTTCGAGCCGCTGGTGGAGCCGAAATTCCCCCCCGACCCTTTACGGCTATCGACGCGGCAAGTCGGCACTGGATGCGGTAGGAGTCGCGCGCGAGCGCTGCCGGCGCATGGACTGGGTCGTGGATCTGGACATCCGAGATTCCTTCGGGAGTCCGGACGACGATCTGCTAATGAAGGCGGTGAAGCACCATACGGAACTGACGTGGATCCATCTGTACGTGGAGCGGTGGCTGCAAGCGCCGCTGCAGCATACGGATGGAACGCTGCAGGCCCGCACCGCGGGGACGCCGCAGGGGGGTGTGATCAGCCCGTTGCTGGCGAACCTCTTCATGCACTACGCGTTCGATGAGTGGATGCGGCGGCGACTTCCGGCCGTACCCTTCGAGCGGTACGCTGATGATGTCGTGATCCACTGTGCGAACCTGGCCCAGGCCCTGCAAGTGTTGGAGGCCGTTCGCGGTAGGCTGCGGGAGTGCAAGCTGGAATTGCACCCGGAGAAGACGAACCCCGCGGTCGGCCGCTCCCCCTTCCTGCAGGCCCGCGGCTACGCGCTCCGCCTCATAATCCGCGGCTTGAATCGCTTATCTGCGCGGGCAGCCTCACGGACGTTTCGGTGCGACCTCGATCCGCGTCTCGGCCGCGATCGGCGCGGCGTCGCCAGCCGGCGACCACTCTATACGGTAGACCCAGGAGAGCGTCCCGTCGGCGACCTCGGGCACTTCGAAACGGTCGACGATCCGTGTGCACGGCGCGTCGCTTGAGATCTCGGGCGACGTCGGCGTCCGGGTTCCGTCGGAGTGGATCAGCCAGGCGCGTAGGCTGGCAGGAACCGTCGGCCCGGGTCCACAGGCAAAGGTCGTCACTTCGACCGCGTCGCCCGGGGCGAAGGCGCCGATCACCGGCAGAGGTCCTTCCCCCCGCCGCGTCGCGACGCGCCTGGCCTGACGCCTCTTCGCCTCGCTCAGCGGCAGGCGCAGGTGGTGCTGCCCGGCCCGACGGACGACCGGGCCGCTCATCCCGGGTTTGCCCGGGTCGGCCAGAGTGATCTCCGCTCGCACGCCGGCGGCCCGCCCGGCCGTGGTGTCGCCGCAGTACGCAAGGAGATCGTACCGCCCGGGCGGCACCTCGACCTCGGCGCGGTGAAGCGCGAGGACACCGCGCGGCGAGAGGCCCCTCTCGACTTTCGCCGCGGAGAACTCCTCGAACACCCACTCCCGTCGCCCGCCGTCCTGGCGGAGAAGCGCGCCGACGCTCCATGAGGCCCTGCCCCCGTTCCCCGTTGGAAGCCAGTCGAGACCGTCGAGCACCGCCGCCACCTCGATCGCCACGAGCCATCGGCGGCCCGCCGGCTGGAGCGGGACGATCGCCGTCGCGACGGCGCCCCCGCTCGACCCGCCCGAGAAGGCGAGGGCGCGCTGCGCCGCCTCGTGCCAGCGGTCCGCGGGGCGCATCAGCGCCACGCGACGCCGCGCCGTGATTGGCGTGCCGCGGATGCGGACGACGATCGTGTGCAGTTTCCCGTCGGCCCGCTCCGGCGGACGCAGCGCGACGCGATAGATGCACGAGCACGCGGCCGACTCAGGTCGGGCGCGGTCGTCGTAGCGCACGCCGCTGAGGTCGGAGAGGTTGGCGCCGAGATTCGTGGTAAGCGGGGTGTAGATCTCGGCACGCGCAAGGGCGGCCGCCGAGCCAGCGCGCTCCATCGCGGTGATCGCGTCACCGACGTCCCACTCGCTGGCGGTCCGGTACAGACGGCTCGGGAAGAGGAGACCCCTCTGATCCAGCCACACCACCGCTTTTCGTCCGGGGACGGCCCCCAGCGCGCTCAGCAAGAGCCGGAGCATCTCGAGCGAGCGCCGTACGTGGCCAGCCTCGGCCTGCGCCGCGTTGGTGCACTCCTCGAAGCACGAGAGCTTGAGGCAACTCTCAGGATCGGGGTGATCGGCACAGGTCTTTAGGCTACCCTCCGCACAACGGCGACACTGGTCGATGCGGAAAGACTGCATCGCGGGGAACGGGTCGGCGAACCGGGGGTCCTCAAACGCCGCCTCGACCGCGGCGAGCAATCGGGCTTTCTCGGTCGTCATCGAACAGAGCTCGACGAGTTGGCCCTGGTGATGAGCGTACGCGAGCCCCCGCGCTCCCTCCGGGTACGCCGCGCCGAGGAAGCGGCGCAACTCGTCGCGAGCCTGCAGCCGGTCACTGGGCGCAAGCTGGCTCATGTCGACGTACAGGACGAAGACCGGGAGCTCGGCCCGATCCGGCGCGTGGGCCGGCGGCTGTTGGCCCGCGCCTGCAACCGATCCGGCGCTCCCCGGCGGTGAGACGGCGTCCTCGCCCGGCGACGAGAGGGTGCTGCAGGCACACAGGTCGTCGACCGAGGTGATCTCTGCTGCGCGCAAGTCGATCGTCGCCGTGAACGCCTCCGCGGCAAGTCCTCGCAGCGGGATACCGTCCGCGTCGACGGCAACGACGTCGATCAGAAGGCGCCGAACGTCGACGTCCTCCCGCAGCATGCGGTCGGGCTGAGGCTCGGTCGCCCACCCGAGCGTCGCCAGCGCGACAACGAGTGGACCCGCAAACCAGCCACCTCCTAGCATGACCGCGCGAGTGTATCAGGTCTCTGCCGTGTCCCCCTCGCTGATCCAGTGAGTACGCGACATCCCCGATCTCGGTTGTTTTCGCCTCCATGATCACTGCGGGCAGCGGGCCGGAAGGAGCCGCCGGCGACTGGAGGTCGGCCGCCACCCCCCGAATTCGGTCGGGGTCAGTCCGCCCAGGCTACTGCGTGGCGTTCGTCGTTGTCGCGCTGCCGCCAAGCCTCGGCCTTGCGGCGGGCGGCGGCTAGACCGGTCGGCCGCTCCCCCTTCCTGCAGGCCCGCGGCTACGCGCTCCGCCTCATGATCCGCGGCTTGAATCGCTCATCTGCCGTCAGGGAAACACGATGACGTACGTCGGCGCCGGTTCCGGGTCGGGCTCGCCCTTCCGGGGCCGGGTCGGGTCAATGTGGTCGCAGGGATCCTCCTCCGGCAATGAGGCCGCCTCCTCCGGCGTGAGCAGGCGTCCGCCGAGCGTCTCGCGCCCGTCGGGCGGGACCGGGGACGGCCGCGGGGGAGGATCAACGCGCAGCCCCTCTTCGACGCGGCCGGTGCAGCGTAGGAACCAGCCGAGGTCGCCGAGGCGGGCGGCGCGTTCGTCGGCATCGACGGAGGTCGCGAGGAGCTCGCGCAGCAGCGCCTCGGCTTCCTCCTTCCGGCGGAGTGCCCACAGCGCGCGGGCCCACGATTCCATGAACCAGCGCTCGTGATCGCTATCGAGCCGAGGGCGGGTCCGGGCGCGGTCGCGGAGGAACCCGTAGTAGCGCTCGGCCCGCTCGGCAGCCGACCCGCGGTCGTCGCTGCCGTACGGCGGAAGCTCGTGGTCGATGCCGTGGCCTTCGACGTACGGCGGGCCGTCACCGAGCTCGGGCGGCATCGTCACCGCGAGCCGCCGAGCCGAGCCCGGTGCCCAGCGCGCCCGTGCGTGCCGGCGCGTGAGGACGAGCGCCGCGCCGCTCGCCGCGTCGACGCGCACCAGGCCGCGCGCGGAGTCGTGCACGACGACGAACGCGCCGTCCGGCGACCACGCCGGCCGGGATCGCGGCGTGTCGTCGCGCCGGAGCCAGTCCTGCCGCGGCGCGCGGCCGAGCGGCGCCGCCGCGAGCTGCTGCCCGGTCGCCGCGTCGAGCACGACGAGCGTCCCGTAGAGGTCACCGGAGCCCGAGCCGGCCGGGACCAGGCGCGTGGCCGCGACGCGCGTCCCATCGGGTGAGAAGGCGCCCCACGCCGTCCGCTCCGCGAGCACGCGGCGCTTTCCGCTCGCGAGTTCGTAGACGGCGAGCGTCGGCGTCCCGGAACCCGTCCCGAGGTCGTCGGAGCGTACCGGGGTCCACGCGGTGTAGGCGAAGGTGCGTCCGCCCGGAGCCCACGCGTCGAACGCGCGGGTGACGCGGTGCGGGTCGTCGTCCCGGCGCGAGAAGACCTGGGTGCATCCGGCCATCGGCTCGTCGTCGACGCCGGGCACGCGCTCGATCAGCGCCGTCAGGCCCCACCAGTTGGTGTAGGCGCCGCGCGGCGTCCCGTCGCCCCACGCGGCGAAGTCCGAGCCGTAGCAGAGCCGGGTCGTCCTGCCCGACGCGAGGTCCAGCGCGAAGAACTCGAAGCACGAGGTGCCGCAGTGGATCCAGAACACCAGGCGGCCGCGGTCGTCCCATCCGGCGAGCTGGACCGAGCGGATCCCGGTCGCGAGGACCGGGCTGCCGGGCGGCAACAGGTCACGGACGTTCGTTCCGTTGGCGCGTGCCGTCCAGATCGTGTCCCAGCCGTCGCCGGGGCGAGCCGCGACGAAAACGATGCCCGCGCCGTCCGGCGTCCACGCGACCTGATCCGCCGGGTGCGCCGGCGTTCGCACGACGATCCGGGGGGACGCGAAGCCCGGCGCGTCTGCGATCCGCAGCGCGTCGGCGGTCGAGAACAGGAGGCTCGAGCCGTCCGGCGACCACGCGATCGCGCGCGCCGGCAACGAGGCGACGCTCGTGACGCCCGCGCCGAGACCGGGGCCGGCGGGCGCGGCGGGAGCGATACCAGCGGCGGCGAAGGCCACGACGAGGACGAGGCACGCACGAAGCGGCGATCGGATCATCAGCGTTCCTTCGGTAGAAGTATAGCAATGAGACGGGGTCTCTCGCTCGCCGGACATCGGCACACCCGCGCGATCAAGCGTCATTCACGACCACGGCCGGACGGATACGAGCCCGAAGTGACGTTCTCATTGTCAGACCGACTGCGTTACGGAGCCGGGTCAGACTCCGAGCTTTGCCAGGAACGTGGATGGTGCGCGGTCCCTGAGCACAGTGTGCGGTCCGCAGGGATCGTACTCAATCCCCCAGCTTCAGCGCCGCCAGGAACGCTTCCTGCGGGATGTTCACCGACCCGACCTGCTTCATCCGCTTCTTGCCTTCCTTCTGCTTCTCCAGCAGCTTGCGCTTGCGCGAGATGTCGCCGCCGTAGCACTTGGCGAGCACGTTCTTGCGGATCGCCTTGACGTTGGTGCGGGCGACGATGCGGCTGCCGATCGCGGCCTGGATCGCGACCTCGAACTGCTGGCGCGGGATCAGCTCCTTGAGCTTGATCGCCAGCGCCTGGCCGCGGTGGAAGGCGTGGTCGCGGTGGAGGATGACCGACAGCGCGTCGACCGGCTGGCCGTTGACCAAGAGGTCCAGCTTCTCCAGCTCCGAGCGCCGCCAGCCGGTGACCTCGTAGTCGTAGCTGGCGTAGCCGCGCGAGCCCGACTTGAGCTTGTCGTAGAAGTCGGTCACGACCTCGGACAGCGGCAGGTCGTACTCCAGCAGCACCCGCTGCGGCCCGACGTACTTGAGCGTCACCTGGTGGCCGCGGCGCTCCTCCATCAGCTTGAGCAGCGGGCCGACGTACTCGTGCGGGGTCAGGACCGTGGCCCGGATGTAGGGCTCCTCGATCCACTCGTAGTCCGTCGGCCGCGGCAGCTTGGCGGGGGAGTTGATCTCGAGGTACTCGCCGGAGTTGAGCATCACGCGGTACGGCACCGACGGCGCGGTCGTGACCAGGTCCAGGTCGAACTCGCGCTCCAGCCGCGACTGGATGATCTCCATGTGCAGCAGGCCCAGGAACCCCAGCCGGAAGCCGAACCCCAGCGCGTCCGAGACCTCGGGCTCGAAGGTGAACGAGGCGTCGTTGAGCCGCAGCTTGTCGAGCGCGTCGCGCAGCTCCGTATACTCGGCCGCGTCGCTGGTGTAGAGCCCGGCGAAGACCATCGGCTTGATCTCGCGGAAGCCGGGGAACGGCGTCTCGGTCGGGCGCTTCGATTCGGTCAGAGTGTCGCCGAGCTTGATCTCGTGGACGTCCTTCATGCCGGCGATGACCCAGCCGACCTCGCCCACCGAGAGCGACTCGACCGGCTTGCTCTTCGGCGTGAAGATGCCGATCTCCTCGATCTCGTAGTCGCGCCCGGTCGCCATCAGCCGGACCTTCATCTTGGGTCGCAGCGTGCCGTCGATCATCCGCACCAGGACGTAGACCCCGCGGTAGCTGTCGTACCAGGAGTCGAAGATCATCGCCTTGAGCGGCGCGTCGGGGTCGCCCTTCGGCGGCGGGATGTGGTCGACGATCGACTGCAGGATCTCGTCGATCCCGATCCCCGACTTTGCCGAGGCCAGGATCGCCTCGTCGCGCGGCAGGCCGATGACCTCTTCCATCTGCTCGAGGACCTTCTCCGCGTCGGCCGACGGCAGGTCGATCTTGTTGACGACCGGGATGATGTGCAGGTCGTTCTCGACCGCGAGGTAGGCGTTGGCCAGGGTCTGGGCCTCGACCCCCTGCGCGGCGTCGATCACCAGCAGCGCCCCCTCGCAGGCGGCGAGCGAGCGCGAGACCTCGTAGGCGAAGTCGACGTGCCCCGGCGTGTCGATCAGGTTGAGGCGGTACTCGGTGCCGTCGGCGGCGACGTAGCGCAGGACGACGGCGTGGGCCTTGATCGTGATCCCACGCTCGCGCTCGAGGTCCATCGAGTCGAGCGTCTGCTCCACCATCTCGCGCTGCTCGAGCGCGCCGGTCCGCTCGAGAAGACGGTCCGAGAGGGTCGTCTTCCCGTGGTCGATGTGCGCGATGATGCTGAAGTTGCGGATCCGGCTGGCAATCATGCGGGAGCGGCCCCGTCCGGGGCGGAAGGCCCCGGGAAACGGCCGATTATAGGGGGCGGGGGGCCGGGGGGCACGTTGGCCCCCCGGACACCCCGGGCTCCGAGCCGACCGGGCGGCGGGCGGTGAGGTCAGCCGCCGTTGATCACGGCGTCGGGGATCTCGTACCGCTCGCCGCCGATCTGGACGATCGACAGGTCCTCCTGCCGGCTGGTGCGGAACTCGCCGGTGTCGGCCTGGCTCTTGTCGTAGCCGGTGGCGAGCCCCTTCTCGAAGAAGATCACCCGCTTGCGGCCGTCGGGCCTGGTCACGGTGACCGTCCCGCTGCCGCCCCCCCGGCGGGTCACGCCGAAGGGGCACGAGCGGGTCGGCTGCCCGCCGCCCATCGAGCAGGGGATCTCGCCGGTGGCGTGAAAGTCGGTGCCGGCCACCTTGGCGTCGCCGGGCGGGCTCGAGGCAGCGGCCCCGCCCTTCTGACAGTCCAACTCCGGAACATGGACGATCGAGGCGTAGCGGCCGTCCTCGGTGCGAACCGTGATGCAGCGGCCCGTGGAGTTTTCTCTCCAGTTGCTGTACTTGGCGTCTCCCGAGGTCGAGCCATTGCGGTACGAATAGCCGCGCTGCAGGAGCGCGTCCTCGCCGGACGACGCGCGCGCGCCGACGAGATCCCGCAGGGCGTGCGGCGTGTCACCGGTTTCGGAGCCGGAGCCGGAGGACGCGCCTGAGTCGGCGTTCCAGCGCACGATCAGCTTCTTGCCGTCCCACTTGTACTCTTGCCCGTTCCCCGTCACCGTGCGGACCACGGTCTTGCCCTTCTCATCCTTGAAGTGGTCGGGCTTGTCGGCCGGGCTCAGCTCGATCCGGTCGCCGTTGCGCAGTTCGATCGAGACGTAGCCCTGGCGCTGGGAGAAGGTGCAGGGGCCGGTCGCGCCCTGCTTGGTTTCGCCGTCCTTGCGCATCTCGCACATCGCTTCGGTGGTGTCGGCCAGCGCGGCGCCGCTCCCGGCGACAACGGACAGGAGGAACAGGGGCAGGGCGAACATCTTGACTGTCTTCATCGCGAGTCTCCTTGAGTTATCTTCTCGATGCCTGGGCGGGCGCGGGCGGCGCTAGCCCTTCTTCTTGTCCTGGGCCTCGGGTTCCTTCTCGGAGGCGATCACCGCAAAGTCTGGTTTGGTCGTCGTCTCGCCGGTGGCGGTGGTCGGCGTCCTTCTCGAGGACGGTGAAGACGCCGGTCGGCGTCTCGTGCCCCTTCTTCCCGGTCGAGACCGTCGTCGCCCCGATGATCACGCCGTTGCGGTAGACGTTGGCGCGCTGGTCGGGGATCGAGACCACGATCACCAGCGGGCCGACGGGGGAGGCCTCCGGGTGCCAGACGTACTCGCCGGGCTTGAGCTGCTGCGGCGGGGCGGTCCGGGCCACCCCTTCGGTCGAGCCGGCCTTGGTCGGGACCTTCTCCGGGGCGGCGGCTGCGGGGAGGGCGGCCAAGGACGAGAGAGCCAGGATCGAGAGCAGGGTACGGGTCGTCATCGGTTACCTCGTCGGCGAGGTGGCTCGTTAGTTTGGCGTGGGCCTGTACTGGCCTGCGCAGGTGGTGGCGGCTGGGCAGGCTCAGGTTGCGGCGGGAATACTGCCCCAGCTTCGGCGAGGAGGGTAATCCGTGCGTCTCGAATCGTGTGCAGTGAGCCTCGCGCTATCATGGCCTTCCCGCTACCGGAGCGCACGATGAACGACCGTCACGGCCCCGCCCCCCCCGATCCCGGCGCCCCGCCGCCGGAACTGGTACTGGCCGCGCGCTTCGCCAACGTCGCGCTCGTCCCGCTGGTCAAGTCGATGCTGGACGGCGCCGGGATCCCGTTCTACACCCGCAACGAGCTGACGCAGGACCTGATCGGCTGGGGCCGCTTTGGCGCGATGTTCAACCCGCTGGTGGGCATGGTCGAGTTCTGGGTCCGGGAAGACCAGGTCGATGCGGCGCGCCGCGTGCTGGGGGAACTGGGGCCCGACGACGATCCAGCCTGACGGGGCGGCATATCGCTGCAGAGTCCCGCTGCGTTTCAGTCCCGCGGCAGGAACCAGTCGATGTGGCCGCAGCGCTCGCAGACGTGGATCGTCGCCTTCTTCCCGGCCCACTCCAGGTCGAAGAAGGCCAGCGCGCGGCCGCTCAGCATCGCCTCGCGGCTCCAGAATCGCTGGCCGCCGCAGACGCTGCAGGTCAGCAGCTTGCCGGCGACTTCCACGCTCGAGATCTCGTGCTCTTTCATCCCGTTCGCTCCTCGCTGGGGCCGGTGATCAGGCCCAGATTCCCGGGATCGCGCGCCGGCAGTCCGGGCACGCCCCCTTTGCCAGTCGGTTTTCCAGCACGGCCATCCCGGTGCGGCGGATCACGATGCGTCCGCAGCCCGGGCAATAGGTGTGATTGCCGGCGTGTCCCGGCACGTTCCCGACGTAGACGAAGCGCAGCCCCTCGGCCCGCGCCGCGTCGCGGGCCCGTTCCAGCGTGGGCACCGGCGTCGGCGGGACGTTCATCAGCCGGTAGCTGGGATGGAAGCGCGTGAAGTGGACCGGCGTGTCGGGCCCGACGTCGTCGCGCACGAAGCGCGCGAGCTGGCGGACCTCGGCCTCGGCGTCGTTGCGGCCCGGGATCACCAGCACCACGATCTCGGTCCACAACCCGTGCTTCGTCAGCCGCTTCAACGTCTCCCGCACCGGCTTCATCTCGCCGCTGCACAAGTCCTTGTAGAAGCTCTCGGTGAAGGCCTTGAGGTCGACCTTGACCGCTCCCAGCAGCGGGGCCAGGTCCTTCAGCGGCTCCTCCAGCCACGAGCCGTTCGAGATCACGAGCGTCCGGACGCCGGCCGGCTTCGCCGCCGCCGCGATGTCGTAGACGAACTCCGACCAGACCACCGGCTCGGTGTAGGTGCAGGCGATCGTCGGCGCCTCGTAACGCCGCGCGAGCTTCACCAGCTCGGCGGGCGTCACCGGGTGGGTCGTGACCTGCTCCGGCCGGGCCTGCGCGATCTCCCAGTTCTGGCAGAACCGGCACTCGTAGTTGCAGCCCGGCGCGGCCAGCGAGAGCGCGCTGGTGCCCGGCAGCACGTGGTAGAAGGGCTTCTTCTCGATCGGGTCCAGGTGGATCGATGCGACGCGCGAGTGGACCAGCGTGTAGTACTCGCCGTTGAGGTTGACCCGCACGCCGCAGGCGCCGCGCTCCTCGTGCGGCAGCTTGCACTTCTTCGGGCAGAGGCCGCACTCGATCCACTCGTCGGGCAGCGCCTTCCACCAGCGGGCCTTCGTCGCGGCGAGGCCGGTCGGCTCGGTCAGCGGGATCGCAGGCCCGGTGGCCGCGTCCTGCGCGAGGAGCCGGCCCGGCGCCAGGCAGGCGGCGCACCCGCCGGCCGCGAGGCCGCGCAGGACGAGCCGCCGCGCCGGGTCGATCCGCCTCACGCGTCGACCACCTCCACCCGCTCGAGTTCCGCCACGCCCAGCCCCTTCTTCGCCGCCGCGGCGATGTAGCGCGGAGCGCGTCCCTCGTCGGTCAGAGACTTCAGTCCCATCACCTTGCGCTGCGCCTCGATCTCGCGCCAACCGAGCGCGTCGATCGCGACCGGGTCGGTCGAGACCAGCGCGCCGCCCCAGGGCCAGGTCCACTTCGGGCTGCGCCCCGGGCCGGCGTTGCACTGCCCGATCGTTCCATCGACGACCGTCAGCCGCAGCTTCTTCGCGATCAGGGGCGACGCCGCGAGGTCCGGGATGTACGGGTTGCAGCCGTCGTCATGGTACTTGTTCGGGTTGTGGATCGCGCCGTACCAGTTCTTGAGCCCGTGCGAAACACCGGCCATCCCGTGGTCCTTGAGCACGCCGACGTTGATCAGCGCGGTGACCTCGTTCGCCAGGAGCTTCGCGAAACACGAGCCGCCGGCACCCCACTCGCGCGGCGCGGCCTCGTAGGCGTCGTCGGTCCCGACCACGCGCACGCCGCCGGTCTCCGCGAAGCCCGCGTTCTTCAGCTCGCGGCTGGTGCGGTCCCAGATCACGACCTGGCGCGCGGGGACGCCGGCGGCGATCAGCCACTCCGCGAGCTGCTGCACCAGCCGCGGCTGCGGCGACAGCCCCTTGCCGGCGATGCAGTTGACCTTGAGTGCGACGATGTCCGAGGGGCGGAACAGCTTGCGCATCGCGTCGACGGGGGTCTTCTCGCCAGCGGCGCGTGCGAGCGCGGCCCCCAGCGGGGCGAACGCGACCTCCGGGGCGACCGTGCCGTCGGCCGCCGTCCAGCCGGCGCGCCGCGCGCGCACGACGACCGGCTTGCCGGCGCCCCTGACCTCGGGAGCGGCGTGCGCGTCGCCGAGCGGCCCGCGCAGCAGGAAGGGCCCGGCGGCGGCCCCCGCCGCCCCGGCCAGGATCAGCTTCAGCGCGTCGCGCCGTCCGCGGTCGAGCGTCATCCCTTCCTCCCATGCCCGGCTTCCTCGATGACCTGTCCCTCGAACACCGAGAACTTCGTCGACGGGTCGCGCCAGGCTGCGCCGTCCAGCCCGGCCTTGCGCGCCAGGTGCTCCAGCGTCTCTTCCAGCGTCCAGCCCTGCTCGCCCGGGACCTGCGGCAGGAAGACCGCGCGCCGCCCGTTTTGGTCGAGCAGGATCCCGTGCCGGCCGAGCTGGATCTCCTTCCAGGACGCGACCGGCCGCGGGACCGACAGGACCGTCACCTCGACCGCCAGCCGGTCCAGCTCCCCGGCCGCGACCGGGGTGAAGCGCGGGTCCTCGAGCGCGGCGTTGACGGCGGCGACGACGACCGCCTGGTGCAGCGGGTAGGCCGGCAGGACCTGGCCGATGCAGCCGCGCAGCTTGCCCAGCCGCGCGATCTCCTGCGGGTCGGTGCGCGAGAGCGTGACGAACACCCCCTGCATCCGGTCCAGCTCCGGCCGCGGCGGCAGCGCCGCCAGCTCGCGCTCGACGTCGTCGGTGCCGCGCAGCTCGGAGGTGATCGCGGCGCGCGCGAGCTTCACCAGCCGCGCCGACAGGTCGGCGTCGAGCGGCGGGGCGGTGGGTGGAGCGACCGGCGGCGCGGCGGGCACCCCCTCGACCCGCGGCGGCGGGACCGGCGGGTCGTAGAACGCCATCGCGGCGTAGCTGACCGAGTTGTCGTCCGCCATCCCGGGCAGGTCGATCGAGGCGTACTCGGCCAGCAGCACACCCTGCGCCTTCGGTGCGATCTTGCGCAGCAGCTCGGCCATCGTCGCCAGGCCGTGGCGGCCGCAGATCGTGTCGTCGGTCAGGTCGAGGTGCCGGCGGAAGGCCTCGGCGTCGACGCGCGCGAGCGCCGCGACCGCGGTGTCCTGGAGTTGCTGGATCTTGGCGCGCGCCACCGGCGCCGAGCGCCCGTACGGGGCGTAGCCGAAGCGCGGCCCGTAGTGCGTGAAGTCGGTCGAGAAGACGAACAGCGTCTTGCCGTCGTGGAGCGTCGCCAGCTTCGCGGCGAAGGCGCGCTCCTGCTCCGGGTCGGTGCCGCCGGCGAGGATCGGGACCAGCGTGAAGCTCCCCAGCGCCTGCTGCAGGAACGGCAGCTCGATCTCGACCGCGTGCTCTTCGTCTTCCGCACCGGGCACGAAGCGCGCCAGCCGGCCGTCGTCGAGCGCGCGGATCGCCTCGCGATCCAGCGGGATGTCGCCGAGCGGCGTGCGGTAGGCCGTCGCGTTGCTCAACGAGAAGCCGCTGAAGCCGGCGTGGTGCGACGGCGCGACGACGACGACCCGGGTGAACTCGCCGCGCTTCACGGTCCGGAAGGCAGCGGCCGCGGCGGGCCCGGAGTAGCGCCAGCCGGCGTGCGGGACGACCAGCGCGATCGGCTTGCCGGCCGGTGCCGGCGCGGCGGCGGCCGCGGCGCGCAGCATCCGCGTCACCTCGGCCGCGGCGAGCGACGGCGAACCGGGGTACCACGACCCGGCGATCGCCGAGCGCCGCACGCCGGCGGTGGTCGCGGCGAGGGCGAGCAGCGGCAGCAGGCCCAGGAGCAGGAGAAGGAACGAGGGGACGACCGCGGCTCTCATGGTGCGACCCTCCGGACGGGAGAAGCCTAGGGTAGCGCAGAAGGAACCCCCCGGAAAAAGGAAAGGCCGCCCCGAAGGGCGGCCTTTCCCGCGAACCGGGAAGGAGGGAAAGGATCAGACCCAGCCGCGGAGCTTGACCGCCTCGGCGACCCGGTTGACCGAGACGAGGTAGGCGGCGAGACGCAGGTGGACCTTCTCCTTGATCATCATGTCGTAGACCGCGTTGAAGGCGTTGGTCATCGCGTGGTCGAGGCGCTTGTGGACCTCTTCCAGGGACCAGTAGTAGTTGTAGGTGTTCTGCACCTGCTCGAAGTAGGAGACCGTCACGCCGCCGGCGTTGGCCAGGAAGTCGGGCAGCAGCAGGATGTTCTTCGAGGCCAGGACCTTGTCGGCTTCGGGGGTGGTCGGGCCGTTGGCCAGCTCGAGCACCACCTTGGACTTGATCTTGTCGACGTTGCGGTCGGTGATCTGGCCCTCGATCGCGGCCGGGATCAGCACGTCGCACTCGACGTAGAGGCAGTCGGCGGAGGCGGCGAGCGTCTCGGCCCCCTTGAACCCCTTGATCGATCCGGTCTCGGTGAAGTGCTTGTGCAGCGCCGCGAAGTCCAACCCCTTCGGGTTGTACGCCGCGCCGTCCCACTCGCCGACGCACACGACCTTGCCGCCGATCTCCTCGCTGATGATCTTGGCCGCGAACTAGCCGGCGTTGCCGAAGCCCTGGATCGAGTAGGTCGCCTTGGAGAGGTCGAGGCCGATCTTCTTGGCCGCCTCGCGCAGCACGTAGAGGCCGCCGCGCGCGGTCGCGTCGCCACGCCCCTTGGAGCCGCCCAGCGCCAGCGGCTTGCCGGTGATCACGCCCGGCTCGGAGTGCCGCGTGATCATCTCGAACTCGTCCATCATCCACGCCATGATCTGCGGGGTGGTGTAGACGTCCGGCGCAGGAACGTCCTTGTGCACGCCCAGGATCGGGCCCAGTGCGCGGACGTAGGCGCGGGCCAGCCGCTCCTTCTCGCCCTCGCTCATCTCCTTCGGGTTGCAGATCACGCCGCCCTTGCCGCCGCCCAGCGGGATGTCCACCACCGCGGTCTTCCAGGTCATCCAGGCCGCGAGCGCGCGCACGGTGTCGATCGTCTCGTCCGGATGCCAGCGGATGCCGCCCTTGGCCGGGCCGCGCGCGATGTTGTACTGGACGCGGAAGCCGTGGAAGATCTTCGTCTTGCCGTCGTCCATCTTCACGGGAACGAAGAAGTGGTGCTCCATCTGCGGGACGCGCAGGAACTGGTGCGTGGCGTGGTCGAGGCCGAGGCGTGCGGCGGCCTCGTCCAACTGCGCCTGCGCGATCTTGAAGGGATTGAGCTCGGACATGGGTTTCCTCCGGTCGAACAGGGATGGGCGGGTGTCCCGGGCTGTCGGGACGAAACGCGTTTCGATCCGCAATCGGTGGGGAGGGGAATTCTAATCCGTTCGGGCGAGGCGCACTAGGCCCCCCAAAGCGTTTGCTGAAATCGCCTTTTGGGCGATTGAAGTGCGATTAACAGGCCCACCGAACCGATTAGTCCCGGGCGGTCCAGGTCAGCGGATCGCGGCGAGCAAACCCGTCCCGACGCGGGAAAGCGGCTCGAGCACCAGCCCCGGGTAGACCCCCAGGAGGATCGTGCCCGCGACCGCGGTGGCCAGGACGATCGCCGTCCCGACCGGGACCGTGATCCCCTCCGAGACCTCCGTCTCCGGGGCCTCGAAGAACATCGCCACGATCACCCTCAGGTAGTAGGCCGCCCCCACCACCGCCGTGACCCCCATCAGGGCCGCCAGCACGCCGTGCCCGGCGTCGAGCGCGGCGAGGAAGATCACGTACTTCCCGGTGAAGCCGCCGGTCGGCGGGATCCCGATCAGCGAGACCAGGAACAGGCCCATCGTCCAGGCCAGGACCGGCTGCCGCTGCACCAGCCCCTTGAAGTTCAGGATGCTGTCGGCGTCCTCGCCGTCCTGCTGGAACAGCGAGACGACGGCGAAGGCCCCGACGGTCATGAAGGTATACGACAGCAGGTAGAAGACGATCGACGAGGTCGAGACCGCGACCGGCGTCATCAGCGCCAGCAGCAGGTAGCCGGCGTGGGCGATCGACGAGTAGGCCAGCATCCGCTTGACGCGCGTCTGGACCAGCGCGACCAGGTTGCCGACCACCATCGTCGCGGCGGCCAGGACTGCCAGCACGGAGAGGCCGCGCGCGGCCAGCTCCGGCGAGGCCTCGGCCGCGCTGCCGACCAGCCGGATCAGGACCCCGAAGGCCGCGGCCTTGGTGGCGGCCGCCATGAAGCCGGTGATCGGGGTCGGGGCGCCGGTGTAGACGTCGGGAGCCCAGAAGTGGAACGGCACGGCCGCAACCTTGAAGGCGAAGCCGACCAGCAGCAGGCCGGAGCCGACGAGCAGCATCGCCTTGCCGTAGGGGGCCAGGGCCGAGGCCTCGCGAACCACGGCCACGATCCCGCCCAGGTCCAGGCGCCCGGTCGCGCCCAGCACCAGCGCGATCCCGTAGACCAGGAAGGCGGTCGAGAAGGCGCCGAGGATGAAGTACTTGAACCCCGCCTCGACCGCGGTGCTCTTGTCGCGCGTCAGCGCCGTCAGGACGTAGAGCGGGATCGAGAGGATCTCGAGCCCGAGGAAGATCATCAGCAGGTTGTCGGTGCCGACCATCATCGTCATGCCGGCGACCGAGAAGAACAGCAGCGGGAAGACCTCGGGGTGGTAGCCCCGCGCGCGCTCGAGGTAACGCGGCATGAACAGCAGCGCCATCACCCCGGCCAGCGCGCAGATGAAGTCGATCCAGAGCGCCAGCCGGTCGGTCCGGACCATCTCGCGGCCGGCGACGCCGGCTGTGGCGGCGAAGTCGACCACGCTGCCGATCCGGCCGAGCATGATCAGCGGCACCGCCGTGGAGACCAGCATCCCGGCGACGGCGAAGCCCCACAGCCAGCGCCGGTCGTTCCGGAGGGCCGGCGTGAAGACCAGGAGCAGCAGGCCGTACGCCGCGGGGACCAGCGTCGGGAGCGCCACCCACCAGTTGAAGGTCGGCATCGTCAGGACCCCATCATCATCCAGGCGACCAGCACCGCGCCGCCCAGGAGCCACAGCGCGTACTGCCGGACTGCGCCCGACTGGAACAGCTTCAGCACCTGGCCCGAGAACTCGGCGCTCGCGCCGGCCAGGTTGACGGCACCGTCGATGACGCGGCCGTCGAACCCGGCGAAGAAGCGCGAGACCGCCCAGAACGGGCCCAGCACGAAGCGGTCGTACAACTCGTCGACGAACCACTTGCGGTGCAGCAGGCGCCGCAGGAAGGGGATCTTCGCGGCCAGCGCGGTGGCGCGGGCCATGCCGTCGCCGTAGGCCCAGCGGGCCGCGACCAGCCCGGCCGCGAAGATCGCCGCGGCCAGCGCGAACAGTCCCCACTCCTCGGGCATCGACGGGTGCCGCCGCCAGCCTTCGGTCAGGACCGCACCGTGCCCGGCTCCGTCCGGGTCCGCACCGTGCCCGGCGTCCGCGCCGTGCCCGGCCTCGGCCCCGTGCGCCGCCTTCGCCAACTTCGCCGGCACGCCCTGCGCCGCCACCACCGGGTGCAGCACCTTCTCGAACCAGTTCAGGTTGGGGCCGTGCACCAGGTTCGTCACCCCGGCCGGAATCCCCAGGAACCCGACCACCACCGCCCCCGCCGCCAGCGTCACCAGCACGTACGTCATCACCCGCGGCGACTCGGTCAGCTGCTCTTGCACCTCGCGCGGCGCCCGGTTCTCGCCCAGGAACGTCATCCAGTAGCAGCGGAACATGTAGAACGAGGTGAAGACCGCCCCGATCAGACCGAACACCCAGAGCCACGCGTTCCCCCGGTTCGAGAACAGCGCCTGCGCCAGGATCTCGTCCTTCGACATGAACCCCGACAGGAACGGCAGCCCCGTGATCGCCAGCGTCGCCACCAGGAACGTCCCCGCCGTCAGCGGCATCCACTTCCTCAGACCGCCGTACCAGCGCATGTCGTTGCTGTGACCGCTGCGCGCGATCACCGACCCCGCCCCCAGGAACAGGCAGGCCTTGAAGAACGCGTGCGTCACCAGGTGGAAGATCGAGGCCACGAACGCCCCCACCCCCGCCCCCAGGAACATGTACCCCAGCTGCGACACCGTGGAGTACGCCAGCACCTTCTTGATGTCGTTCTGCGCCGTCCCCATCGTCCCCGCGAAGACCGCCGTCGCGCAGCCCACGATCGCCACCACCAGCATCGCCGCCGGCGCGTGCCAGAACAGCGACGACATCCGCGACAGCATGTAGACCCCCGCCGTCACCATCGTCGCCGCGTGGATCAGCGCCGAGACCGGCGTCGGGCCCGCCATCGCGTCCGGCAGCCAGACGTAGAGCGGAAGCTGCGCGCTCTTCCCGGTCGCCCCCACGAACAAGAGCACCCCGATCCCGGCCAGGAGACCCGCCCCGTACCAGTAGCTCGACGAGCCGTTGATCGCCGCCGCGATCTCCGAGAAGTCGACCGTCCCGAAGGTCACCACCAGCAAGAGCAGACCCAAGAGGAACCCGAAGTCCCCGATCCGGTTCGTGATGAACGCCTTGCGCCCCGCGTCGGCGCAGGTCAGCCCGCTCTCCTTGTCGAAGACCTGGTCGTAGAAGTACCCGATCAGCAGGTACGAGCAGAGCCCGACCCCTTCCCAGCCCACGAACATCACGACCATGTTCCCGCCCAGGACCAGCGTGAGCATCATCGCCATGAACAGGTTGAGGTAGGCGAAGAAGCGGTTGAACCCGGGGTCCCCCGCCATGTAGCCCAGCGAGTAGACGTGGATCAGCGTCCCGACGAAGGTCACGACCATCAGCATGATCGCGGTCAGCGCGTCGAACGCGAAGGTCCAGTCGATCGCCACCCGCGCGAAGCGCCGGCCCCCCTCGTCCCAGCCCTTGAGCACCGTGTCGGTCGCCGGCATCCAGCTGAGCGGCGTCACCTCGAACCGAGGCGCCTCGTGCTCCGAGCCGACCGCGACCTCGTAGACCCCCGGGTGCGCCGCCGCCAGCGCCTCGTACTTCCCCACGCCGCCCGAAAAGTCGATCACCGCCCCCAGCGCCAGCAGGAACGACAGCGCGGAGGCCGCCACGCCGACCTGCCCCGCGACCTTCGCCGGCAGCCGGCCGTACATCGTCAGCAACCCGATGACGACGAAGCCCGCGAGCGGGGCCAGGGGGATCAGCCAGATGTACGGAAGCATCGCTTCTCCTCCCGGCTACCAGCGCAGGAGCCGCGCGAGATCGGTGTCCGTCGAGCCTTTCAGACGGTACAGCGCGATCACCAGCGCCAGCCCCACGGCGGCTTCGGCCGCCGCGATCGCGAGCACGAACAGCGCCACGATCTGCCCCTCGACGATCCCCGGCGCCCCCTCGCCCGGCAGGAACCGGCCGACGGCCACCAGCGCGATGTTGGCGGCGTTGAGCATCAGCTCGACACTCATCAGCATCGTGATCGCCCCGCGCCGGGCGACGATGCCCAGCGTGCCGATCGCGAACAGCACGGCCGAGAGCAGCAGGAAGAGCGTGAACGGGCTTTCCATCGCTCAGTCCTCCAGCTTCCGCTTGGCCAGCAGCACGGCCCCGGTCAGCGCGGCGACGATCGCCAGCGAGACCGCCTCGAAGGGGTAGAAGTAGGTCGTGAACAGCGCCCGGCCGAAGGCGCCGACGCTGCCGTGGCCCGGCGCGTGCGGCAGCACGCCGTCCGGGCTGACCGGCGTCGCCGCGGTCAGCGGCTCGAAGGTCAGGCCGGCCCGGCCCAGCACGCCGATCAGGAGCGCGCCCAGCAGGAACGCGACCAGCAGCGTCGGGATCCCGGGCCCGCCCCGGGCCTCGGGCCCGAGGTTGAGCAGCATGATCACGAAGGTGATCAGCACGACGATCGCGCCGGCGTAGATGATCACCTGCAGGGCTGCCAGGAACTGCGCGTTGAGCAGCACGAAGACCCCGGCCACCGCCAGCAGGAAGATCACCAGCGACAGCGCCTGGATCACCGGGTTGCGGTGGATCACCACCACCAGCGCCGAGCCGACGGCGACCGCGGCGATCACGAAGAAGACCAGCAGCGCGGCGGTCACGAGCGGACCCCCCACACGACCAGGAGCGCCGCCCAGATCACGTTGAGGAAGCCCAGCGGGATCAGCACCTTCCAGCCGATGCGCATCAGCTGGTCGAAGCGGAAGCGGGGCAGCGTCCAGCGCACCCAGACGAACAGCCAGAGGAAGAAGAAGACCTTGGCGAAGAAGGTCGCGACCTCGGCCGCGGCCAGCCAGTTCCCCGACAGCCCCAGCGCGTTCCGGATGAACCCCGGCACCGCGTAGCCGCCCAGGTAGAGCGTCACGAGCAGGCAGGCCGAGACGATCATGTTGAGGTACTCGGCCATGAAGAACATCGAGAACTTCATCGACGAGTACTCGGTGTGGTAGCCGCCGACCAGCTCCGACTCGGCCTCGGGCAGGTCGAAGGGCAGGCGGTTGGTCTCGGCGAAGCCCGAGATCAGGAGCAGCAGGAAGCCCAGCGGCAGGTAGACGATGTTCCACCAGCTCTCGGCCTGCTGGACCACGATCGCCGTGGGCCGCAGCGTGCCGGAGAGAACCAGCACCGCGATCACCGCGAGTCCCAGCGCCAGCTCGTACGAGATCATCTGCGCCGACGAGCGCAGGCCGCCGTACTGCGAGTACTTGTTGTTGGACGACCAGCCGGCCATGATCATCCCGTAGACGCCCATCGAGGACGCGGCCAGCAGCAGCAGCACCCCGGCGTCGACGTCGGCGATCACCAGCGGGATCTTCCGCCCCAGCACGGTCAGGACGCTGCCGAACGGGATCACCGCCAGCGCGGAGATCGCGGCCGCCAGCGCCACGAACGGGGCCATGATGAAGACCGGGCGGTTGGCGAAGGGCGGGACCAGGTCTTCCTTGAAGAAGAACTTCAGCCCGTCGGCGACCGGCTGGAACAGTCCGAACGGCCCGACCCGGTTGGGCCCGAGGCGCATCTGAAGGACGCCGGCGCCGCGGCGCTCGATCCAGGTCATGATCGGCACGAGCGAGATGCAGATCACGACGATCAGCGTCACCTTGATCGCGGCGGCGGCCAGCAGCACGTAATCCAAGGCCCGTCCCCCTCGCGCTCAGCGGCCCGCAGGGGGAACGCCGAGCGAGGTCAGCTTCTCTGCCGCTCCGGTCGGCGGCGGGGCCGCCCTGGCCGCGTCCGCGCCGGCCAGGTCCTGGCCGGTGGAGGCGGGGAGCGCATCCCAGTCGATTGCGGCGAAGGCGGGGATCTCGGCCGACAGCGCGGCCTGCACCGCGTGGCGCGCCGGCGCCGCGCCGCCGGTCAGCAGCCCCAGCAGGTCGCCCAGCAGCACGAAGGCCGGCCGGCAGTTGGCCTGCGGCGTCAGCGCGGCGGCGGACCACTGCACGCGGCCCGCGAAGTTGACGACGCTGCCGGTGCTCTCGCCCCAGGCGGCTGCCGGCAGCAGCAGCGTGGCGGCGTCGGCGAGCGGCGAGCGGAAGGCGTCGATCACGACCAGGTGCCGCAGCTTCGCCAGCGCCTCGGCCCCCAGCACCGGCGTCTCGTCGTCGACCCGCCCGGCGAGCCCGGGGCCCAGCGCCAGCAGCGTGTCGACCTCACCCGCCAGAAGGCGCCGCTCCAGCTCCGCAACGGCCTGCGCGCCGCCGGCCAGCGCGGCCAGCACCGTCTCGGCGCCGCGGCGGTTGGGCGTGCGGTCGCGCCGGATCAGGAGCGCGTCGTCGGCCCCCGCCTCGTGCGCCGGCAGGTAGACCGCGGCGCCGCCCAGCGGCCCCTTCGCGATCTTCGCCAGCAGGAACAGGTCCTCGACCGTCGCGCGCGGGCTGGCCAGCACCGCGACCTTGCCGGCGGTCGCACCGGAGGCCAGCGTCTCCGCCGCCTCCTCGACCGCCACCGTCCACGGCCCGCGATCGTCCTGGCGGGTGAAGCGCGGCCCCGACAGCCGCATCCCCGGCGGGACGTTCAGGCGGTCGGCCCAGTCGCGCCCGGCGTCGCAGATCCACCAGGTGTTGACGGCGGGATTGAGCCGCGGCGTGATCCGGTAGACCTCGTTGCGGAAGGCGCCGACGTCGATCGCGCAGCCGCGCGCGCAGCCGGGGCAGGTCGACGGGACGTTGGTCAGGAACCAGACCCGCGAGCGGAAGCGGAACTTCTTCCAGGTCAGCGCGCCAACCGGGCAGATGTCGACGACGTTGCCCGAGTAGGGGTTGTCGAGCGGCCGGCCGGGGAAGGTCCCGATCTCCTCGTGCACGCCGCGCAGGAACATCCCCAGTTCGCCGGTCTTCGGCACTTCGTCGCAGAACCGGATGCAGCGCGTGCACTTGATGCAGCGCTCCCAGTCGTAGACGACGCCGGGACCCAGGTCGCGCTTCTTGGGGCCGTGGCTCTTCTCCTCCTGGAAGCGGGTCGACGGCCTGGCCGTGGCGGAAGGAGTACTCCTGCAGCTTGCACTCGCCGGCCTGGTCGCAGATCGGACAGTCCAGCGGGTGGTTGATCAGCAGGAACTCCATCACCGCCCGCTCCCACTCCCTGGTCTTCTCGGACTGCGTGAAGACGACCATCCCCTCGGCGACCGCGGTGTTGCAGGCGATCACGGGCTTGGGGAACTTCTCGACCTCGACCAGGCAGATCCGGCAGTTGCCGGCGATCGAGAGCGCGGGATGGTAGCAGTAGTAGGGGATCTCGATCCCCGAGGCCAGCGCGGCCTGCAGGATCGTCGTCCCGTCCGGAACGGTGAGCTGCCGGCCGTCGATGGTGAGCGTGGGCATGTCGTCTTCCCCGGCCGGCTACTGCGACGCCACGGCCGAACGACCGTGCCGGATGTAGTGCAGGAACTCCTCGCGGAACTTCCTCACGAACGACAGCGCCGGCATCGCCGCCGCGTCGGCGAGCGGGCAGATCGTGGTGCCGTTCATCATGTGGCCGGCGGCCGACTCGATCGTCGCCAGGTCGGCCTCGGTCCCCTCGCCACGCCGGATCCGGGCGATGATCTTCTCGATCCAGCCCGTCCCCTCGCGGCAGGGCGTGCACTGGCCGCAGGACTCGTGCGAGTAGAAGTGCGCGGTGCGCTCGGCGGCCAGCACCATGTCGGTGCCGTCGTCCATCGCGTAGGCCCCGGCCGAGCCCAGCATCGAGCCGCGCGCGGCCAGCGAGTCGAAGTCCATCCGCAGGTCGACGCACTCGTCGGCGGTCAGCACCGGGACCGACGAGCCGCCCGGCACGAAGGCCTTCAGCTTGCGGCCGTGGCGCAGCATCCCGGCGCCGTGCTCGAAGATCAGCTCCTCGACCGTGACCGTCATCGGCAGCTCGAAGACGCCGGGGTTCCTGACATGACCCGACAGGCAGTAGAGCTTGGGCCCGGTGTTGCGCTCGTCCGGCCCGATCGACTTGAACCAGTCCACGCCGCGCTCGATGATGAACGGGACGTTGCACAGCGTCTCGACGTTGTTGACCGTCGTCGGCTTGCCGTAGACGCCGTACTGCGCCGGGAAGGGGGGCTTCAGCCGCGGGTTGCCGCGGCCCCCTTCCAGCGAGTCCATCAGCGCCGTCTCCTCGCCGCAGATGTAGGCGCCGGCGCCGCGGTGCACGAGCATCTCGCAGTCGAAGCCGCTCTTCAGGATGTTCTTCCCCAGGAGCCCGGCGGCGTAGGCCTCCTGGACCGCATCCTCGAGCCGCCGGTAAGGGAAGACGTACTCGCCGCGGATGTAGACGAAGACGCGGCTGGCCCGGATCGCCCAGGCCGAGATCAGGCAGGACTCGATCAGGAGGTGCGGATCGAGTTCCATCAGGTAGCGGTCCTTGAAGGTCCCCGGCTCCGACTCGTCGGCGTTGACGACCAGGTAGTTGGGCCGCTCGGGCGTCGGCGCCTTGGGCATGAAGCCCCACTTCACGCCGGTCGAGAAGCCGGCCCCGCCGCGTCCGCGCAGCCCGGAGGCCTTGACCATCTCGACGATCGCGGCCGGCTCCAGCTGCAGGGCCCGGGCGATCGCCTCGTACCCGCCGCGCCGGCGGTAGACCTCCAGCCGGTGCGAGTTCTCGACCTCGAAGTTCCTGGTGAGGAAGCGCTCCATCCGTCGGCTCCGGCTCTATTCGACGTAGACGCGGTGCGGGCCCGGGCCGGGCTTCGGCTGCTCGCCGCGGGCCAGGGCGTCGAGGATCTCGTCGGTGCGTGCGATGTCCATGTCCTCGTAGTAGTCGTCGTTGACCTGGACCACCGGCGCGGTGCCGCACGAGCCGAGGCACTCGACGGTGACCAGCGTGAACATCCCGTCCGGCGTGGTCTCGCCGACCTCGACCCCCAGCTTCCGCTTGAGGTGGGCCAGCAACGGGTCCGAGCCGCGCAGCATGCAGGAGACCGTGGTGCAGATCTGGACCACGTGCTTTCCCGCCGGGGCGGTGCGGTACATCGTGTAGAAGGTCGTGATCCCGTGCACGAACGACGGCGTCAGGCCCAGCCGCGCCGCGATCCACAGCTCGGCGTCGAGCGGGATGTGGCCGACCTTCTCCTGCACCAGCCACAGGAGCGGCATGACCGCCCCGCGCGGCTGGGGGTACCTGGCCACCAGTTCGGCGACCTCTCTCTCGAAGTCGGGTCCGTACACCTGGGTCCCTCTCAGGCGGCGGCGCGCGCGCGCGGCCGCGCCGGCGTCACCTGTCGACCTCGCCCATCACGGGATCGAGGCTGCCGATGATCGCGACGATGTCGGCGATCATCGCCCCGACCGCCGCCTTCTCGATCGTCTGCAGGTTCACGAAGGCGCCGGTCCGCATCCGCAGCCGGTAGGCGGCCGGGCCGCCGTCGTGCACCAGGTAGAACCCCAGCTCGCCCTTCGGCGACTCGATCGCGTGGTAGACCTCGCCTTTCGGCGCCTTGACCCCCTCGGTGATGATCATGAACTGGTAGATCAGGTCCTCCATCGAGGTCAGGACCTTGTCCTTGGGGGGCAGCACGACGCCCGGGGCGTCGGCGTGGATCGGGCCGTCGGGGATCCGCGCCAGCGCCTGCTCGCAGATCCGCACCGACTGCCGCATCTCCTCCATCCGCACCAGGTAGCGGTCGAAGACGTCGCCGACCGTGCCGGTCGGGATCTCGAAGTCGTAGGTCTCGTAGTCGAGGTAGGGCTGGGCCTTGCGCAGGTCCCACTCGACGCCCGAGGCGCGCAGCACCGGCCCCGTGACCGACTGCGCGATCGCGTCCTCGGCCGACAGTACGGCGATGTTCTCGGTGCGGTTGCGCCAGATCTTGTTGTTGGTCAGGAGCCCGTCCGACTCGTCGATCTTGGCGCGGCACTGCGGCAGCCACTCGCGCACCGCGTCGAGCCAGCCCGGCGGGATGTCGCGGGCCATGCCGCCGATCCGCGGGTAGCTGGTGGTCAGCCGCGCCCCGGTCAGCCACTCGAACAGGTCGTAGAGCATCTCGCGCTGCTGGTAGGTGTAGAAGAAGACCGTCCCCGCGCCGATGTCGAGCGCGTGGGTGCCCAGCCACAGCAGGTGGGCCGACAGCCGCGACAGCTCGCAGAGCAGCACGCGCAGCACGCGGGCCCGCGGCGGGACCTCGATCCCCAGCAGCTTCTCGACCGCCAGCACGTAGCCGATGTTGTTCGAGATCGGCGAGAGGTAGTCCATCCGGTCGGTCCACGTGATGAACTGGTGCAGCGTCTTGTTCTCGGCGATCTTCTCGAAGCCGCGGTGCAGGTAGCCGAGGTCGGCGCGGCAGCTCACGACGATCTCGCCGTCCAGCTCGAGGACCAGGCGCAGCACCCCGTGCGTGGCGGGATGGCTCGGGCCCATGTTGAGCCAGATCGTCTCCCGGGGGGGATGCGGGGCGGGGCTGTGGGCCTTTTCGCTCATGCGGCCTTCGTGGTTGCCGCGCCTGGGGCGCGCCGGGTCAGTACTTGAGGGGGAAGTCCTTCCGGAGCGGCCACTCGCCGAAGTCCTCCGGCATCAGGATGCGGCGCAGGTCCGGGTGGCCGTCGAAGACCACGCCGAACATGTCGTAGCACTCGCGCTCCAGCCAGCCGGCGCCGGGCCAGAGCGGGACGACGCTCGGGACCTTCGGCTCGGGGCCGGTGCTGGCCTTGACCCTCAGCCGGACGTTGCGCGGCATCGAGTAGAGGTGCCAGACGATCTCGAACGGCTGCGGCCGCGCCGGCCAGTGCACGGCCGTGACGTCGGTCAGCATGTCGAAGCGGGTCTCCGGCGCGTCGCGCAGGAAGGCCATCACGTCCTCGACCGCGTCGAGCGCGATCACGATCGTCGTCTCGCCGCGGAAGTCGGCGGAATCGAGCACCGCGCCCGGGAACTCGGCCTTCAGGCGCGCGACGGTGTCGGGACCGTCCCAGCGGCCGTACACGCGGGGCTCCCCGGCTCCGGCGCCCATCTCAGCGGTCCCAGTCCAGGGCGCCGCGGCCCCAGGCGTAGGCGAACCCGGCGAACAGGATCGCGATGAAGACCAGCATCTCGACCAGCACGAACCAGGCGCCCGCCGTCCCGACCTGGTTCTTCAGCTCGACCGCCCAGGGGTAGAGAAACACCGCCTCGATGTCGAACAGGATGAAGAGCATCGCGATCAGGTAGAACTTGACCGTGAAGGGGTGGCGGGCCGACTCGAACAGCCGGCTGCCGCATTCGTACGGCGTCGCGTCGGTCGTGCGGATCCGGGGCCGCCCGGCCACCGCCGAGAGCAGGATGATCGCCCCCGGGATCACGATCGCGAGGCAGAGCAGGACGAGCAGCGTGAAGGTGTTGTAGGTCAGCACCATGAGGCGAAGGTTCCTTGAGGGTTGGCAAAGCGCCCAAAATCCACGCTGACAAGGCTTTGGATGCTATCAACCCGCGGCGGGGGGTGTCAATTCGCGAAACGCCGCGGAATGCGCGGAAAAGAGCGCATCGGCCCACGTTTCGAGTTCGCGCACGCGGGCCGCGATGCGGGCCGTGAAGACGCTGTAGGCCACCAGCGCAGGCGCGGCGACGGCGAGTCCGGTGAAGGTCGCGAAGAGCGCGCGCCGGATCAGCGTGCCGAGCAGTTCGGGCTTGTCGAGACCGGTGGCCGAGAGCAGCGAAAACGCGTCGAGCATGGCCGCGATGGCGCCGAAGTAACCTAGGAGCGCCGCGAGATTAGCGACGAGCGCGAGCAGCCAGACCCCGCGCTCGAGCCGGCCGATCTCGCACCCCGCGGCCGACTCGAGGCCGGCGTAGAGGCGGTCCTCGCCGGCCCCCCAGGCCGCCCCGGCGGCGTCGGTCAGGGCGGCGGGGCCGGGGCCCGCATCCCGGCCGCGGGAGCGGGCGGCCTCGATTTGACCACCGTTCAAGAGCCCGGCGACCGCGCGTGCCTGGGTCCGGGCGTTCGCTTCAGCCGGCGGGCGCCGGCCGGACAGCAGGATGCGTGCCCGCTCCAGCGAAACAAGGACGGCGACGGCCGCGAGGACCGCGATCCCCGCCAGGAAGGCGCCGATCCAGCCGCCGAAGGGCATCGCCTGCGGCTCCCCGGCGCGCCCCGCCCGCCCGCTCGACCTAGCGCGTGCTCGCCGTCCCCGCCATCGCCTGCTCCAGCGTGATCCCGCGCTGTTCGAGCAGGGTCCCCGTGACGCGGGCGAGGTTCGAGACGCTCTTGTTGTAGTCGATCACGGCCAGGTTCTCGCGGGTCTCGGCGTCGCGCAGGTCCTCCTGGGTCTGGACCACCCTGAACGCGATCGACAGGCCGTTCTCGTAGCGCTTCTGCTCGGCCTCGACCTTCTTCTTCTGCAGCGCCACGTTGGACCGCGCGGCCGCGATCCGTTCCGAGGCGGTCTCGATGTCGCGCACCGCCTGCCGGACCTCGACCCGGATCCGCTCCCGCTCGGCCTCGATGCTCAGCTGCTGCTGGTCGAGCGCGATCTTCGTGCGCGCGTACTGCGACCTGGCCGCGCGGTTGCCGATCGGGACGCTGAGGAAGACGCCGACGCGCCAGGCATTGTTGTCGGTGGTCGCGATCTCCTGGAACACGTCGCCGCGCGCCTCTTCCTCGAACTGGGAGAAGTCGACCGTCTCCGAGATGCTGAAGGGCTGGCCGCAGAGCGCGAAGGGGTTGTTCGGGTCGTTGTTGCAGAGGTACTGCGTGAAACCCTCGTTGGTGATCGTCGTACTGCGATCGACGTAGCTGTAGTTGTTGCCGAAGGTCCCGTAGGAGAACTGTGCCGACAGGCCAGGCTTCAGCTGGTTGTCGCGGTAACGCTCCTCGAGCTCCAGGTTCTGCTTCAGCAGCTCGGCGGCGGCCAGCTCCGGTCGCTTCTTCATCGCGGTATCGATCAGTGCGTCGACGTCGAACGACGGCTTCTCGAAGGCCAGCAGGTCGGTCGGGATGATCGGGCGGCTCCAGACGGGCGAGCCCTCGGGGACGTTGATCAGCCGCCGCAGCTGGTCCTCGAAGGTGCCGACGAGGCCGGTGCTCGTGATCACCGACTCCTGGCGCGCGGCCACCTCGGCCTCGGCCGTCGTGACCTCGATCGGCGCCACGGTCCCGACCTCGACCTTGATCTTGGTCTGGCGCAGGAGGTCCTCGGCCAGTGCCAGCGAGGTCGTCGCGACCTCGACCTGGCGGCGCGCGCCGACCAGGTTCCAGTAGGACTGCTCGACCAGGTTCACCGTCGTCAAGAGGCCCGTCACCAGCTGCTGCTCGCTGATCGCGAGGTTGTTCGTGGCCTGGTTGATCGCGGTGCGGTTGATCGCGAGGCCGAAGTTGCGCAGCAGCGGCTGGTCGTACGTGAAGACCACCGAGCCCTGGAAATTGTCCGGCACCAGCCCGAACCGGGAGATCGCGATCGGGCGGTAGGTCGCGCTGTCCTCGTTGTAGTTGAAGGCCAGCGAGTAGTTGCCGCCCCACGAGAGCGGGTTGAGCCACTCCGCCCCGACGTCCCAACTTTCGCTCGAGAGCGGCGAGAAGTCGCTGGAGGGCTCCTGCTTCCGATAGTTGTAGCCGGCCGTCGCGTTGAAGCTTGGGTCGAACGCCGACTCGGCCAGCGTGATCGTCTGCTCGACCTGCGGCGGGTCGAGTCGCTCCACCTTCAGGTCGAGGTTGCGCTCGATCGCCTGCGCGACCGCCTCGCCCAGCGAGAGCCGAAGAGGCTCCGGCCCGGCCTGCTGGGCCACGGCGGCCGGGGTGAGCGCGGCGAGGATGCCGGTGACGAGCAGCGTGAGGACGGTCTTCGGGACGTTCATGGGACGGTCTCTCCTGGGATCAGGGGCTGGCCGGTTCCGGGCCACGGGTCGAGCGCCCCGTGCTCCCGGGTCCGGATGTCGGAGACGATGACGCATCGCGGAGGAAAAGGGTTGCCCCGCCGAGCAACTCTTCCGACCGGTGGCAGGCCGCGCGATGTCCAGCGGTCAGCTCGCGGAGGACGGGCGCTTCGGTCCGGCAGCGGTCGGTCGCGATCGGGCAGCGGGGGTGGAAACGGCAGCCCGGCGGGAGGTCCGAGGGGGAGGGGACCTCGCCCGGGATCGGCATCCGGATCCGGCGCGCGACCTCGGGGTCCGGGGGCGGCGACGACGCGAACAGGGCCTGGGTGTAGGGGTGGAGCGGGCGGGCGGCCAGCGCCGCGGCCGGCCCCTCCTCGACGATCCGCCCCAGGTACATTACGGCGATCCGGTCGCAGAGGTGGGCCACCAGCGCCAGGTCGTGGGCGATGAACAGGTAGGCCATCCCGTGCCGGCGCTGCAGTTCCACCAGCAGGTTGACGATCTGGGCCTGGACCGAGACGTCGAGCGCCGAGACCGGCTCGTCGCAGACCAGGAAGTCCGGGCGCAGGGCCAGCGCCCGGGCGATCCCGATCCGCTGCTTCTGCCCGCCCGAGAACTCGTGCGGCCAGCGGTGCATCGCGTCCCGCTCGAGGCCGACCTCGGCCAGGAGCGCCGCGACCCGCGCCTCGAGCTCCCGGCCGCGCGCGACGCCGTGGATCACCAGCGGCTCGCCGACCAGGCTCTTCACCCGCATCCGCGGGTTGAGCGCCGCCCCGGGATCCTGGAAGACGATCTGCATCCGGCGCCGCAGCCGGCGCAGGTCGCGCGAGCCGAGGGCCCGGACGTCGATCCCGTCGAAGCGGATCGATCCGTCGTCGGGCTCGGTCAGCCGCAGGATCGTCCGGCCCAGGGTCGTCTTGCCGGAGCCCGACTCGCCGACCAGCCCGACGATCTCGCCGCGGCCGACCGACAGGTCGACCCCGTCGATCGCGCGGATCTCCGGTCCGCCGCCGCCGAACAGCCCGCCGCCGCCGCCGAAGCGCTTCACCAGGCCGCGGACCTCCAGGAGCGGCCCGCCGATCGCCGCGCCGGGCGCGGTCATGACCCGGCCCCCGCGGCCTGCGCGACCGGGCAGGCGACCCGCCGGCCGGGCCCGTCGGGGGCGAGCGGCGGCACCGCGGCGCGGCACGCGTCCTGCGCCACGGGGCAGCGCGGGTGGAAGGCGCAGCCCGGCGGGAGGTGGGCGAGGTCGGGGACGGTCCCCGGGATCGATGGCAGGAGTCCGCGTTCCAGGTCGACCCGCGGGACGCTGGCCAGGAGGCCCCGCGTGTAGGGGTGGCGAGGGTCGTCGAACAGGGCCTGGACGGGGGCCTCCTCGACGATCCGACCCGCATACATCACCAGGACCCGGTCGGCGAGCGCCGCGACGGCCCCCATGTCGTGGGTGATCAGGAGGATCGATAGCCCCCGTTCGTCGCGCAACGAGCGCAGCAGGTCGAGGATCCCGAGCTTCAGCGTCGGATCGACCGCGGTCGTGGGCTCATCGGCGACCAGCAGCTTCGGGCGTGCCGAGAGCGCCATCGCGACCAGCGCGCGCTGCTTCATCCCGCCCGAGTACTGGTGAGCGTACTCGCGCGCCCGCTGCGCCGGGTCGGGGATGCCGACGCGGCCCAGCAGGTCGACCGCCTCGGCCCAGGCCTCCCGTTTCGGCACCGCCCGGTGGGCGCGGATCACGTCGACGATCTGCGAGCCGATGCTGAGCACGGGGTTGAGCGCGGCACCCGGCTCCTGCGGGACCCAGGCCAGTCCGGCCCCGCGGAACCGCCGGATCGCGTCCTCGGGGAGCGGGAGCAGGTCGGTCCCCTCGAAGACCACCCGGCCCGAGACGATCCGGCCGGGGGGCGGAACCAGGCGGAAGAGGGCCAGCGCGGTGGCCGACTTGCCGCAGCCCGACTCGCCGACCAGCGCGACCGTCTCGCCCGTTCCGAGCGCGAACGAAACCCCGCTCGCGGCGCGGACGGTACCCCCGTTCCGGGGGAACTCGACGCCCAGGTCCTCGACCGAAAGCAGCACGCCCCGCATCGCCGCGAACATAGCACCGAGCGCGCGCCGCGCGCGTCAATAGACCGACACCGGGCCCGGGCGGGCGGCGGCGAACCGTCGTCCACCGGGCCGCCGCGGCCCCGGGACCGCCGGTCCGAGGGCCGCGCGCTGAGCACGGAGATTGCATCTTCCGGCCCTGGAGCTCTGTCTCCGCGTCGTCCGGCCCGCGGGCCGGCGGCGGGGCGGTTCCGCACGAGAGGGGAGGCTTCGTGAGACTGCTGGCGATCGTTCCCGACCCGGCATCGGCCTACGGCCTGGGGGCCCTGCTTGGGGCGCTTCCGCCGGGGACGACGCGCGTCGTGGCCTACGGCCAGGCGACCGCCGCGGTCCTGCCGCCGGGGCTCGACGTCTTCGTCTACCCGGTCCGGGACGGAACGCGGCTCCCGGCCCCGTTCGTCGAGGCTCTGCTCGAGCACGAAGGGGCCGACGTCCTGCTCGCCCCGACCGGAAGCGTGACCTCCACGCCGGTCCCGACCCTGCTGGTCGATCTCGACCCGCGGATCGCCCCCCCCGCGCTGGTCAGCGGCGAGGACCCGGCCTCCTGGACCTGGGTCGAGGGGATCACCGCTCTGCCCGAGCGCCGCCCGGCGCTGCTGCGGGCGGGGCTGTTCAGCGTCGACGTCCTGGCCGACTGGTTCGAGGGGCCGGGGCGGCTGCGGGCCGGCGCGGCCCCCGCCCTGCTGGCCCGGATGACCGATCTGGCCGGGCTGCTGGGGCGGCGCCGTGAGAGCGACCGGCGAGGGGGCTCGCCGCCCCCCGCCCGCTCCCGCGCGGCGGTGGAGGTGGGGGACCTCGAGGGGCCCGGCGTTTCTTTCGGGGAGCCCCAGGCCACAAGAACCGATTTGCCCGCGGGCAAATTTGTTTTGACCGCGTCCAGACTCGTTCCGATCGAGGTTCGGTCGGCCGACGGCCCGGCGGCGGGCGGGGTGCCGGCCAGGACGGCGGAACTGGCGGGTGGCGCAGCGGCCACCTCGGCGGGCGCAGCGCTGGCGCTGCTCTCCGAACCGGCGGCAGCGGCTCCGGCCCCCGTGCCGGCGGCGGCCGCTCCGGCGGTCCCCGAGCCGGCGGCGCTCTCTCCGGCCCCCGCGCCGGCGGCGGCCCCGGCCGCGTCCCAGGCCGCCGAGGCGTTCCGCGGCCGCCACACGGGCGCCCGGGCGCTGATCCTGATCTCCCCCCTGGGGCTGGAGCGGCTGTCTCCCTCCGCGTGGGAGGGCGCCGTTCTGCTGGCCACTCCCGGGACGCTTCCCCGCCTGGCGGGGTGGGACGGCCCGGCGCCGTACGTCTGCCTCGCCGCCCCGCCGCGCGAGCCCGAGGCGCTGGCCTCGCTGGCCGCGGCCCGCGGCGTGGTCGTGTGCGACGACCGCCTCGACGCGGCCGAACTCGCGCCGGCGGCGGCCGCGACAGTGCCGCTGCTCGACCTGCACCGCGCCGGAGGACCGGCGCTCGGCTGGTCGGACGACCTGAAGGTCGGGTTCTTCCCCGCGGGGGGCGACGCCGCGCTCGCGCTGCAGTGGGCGCACTGGCTCGGGGTCGCCGAGGTCGTCCTGGCGGGGGCCGACGCGGTCGAGGCGGGGCCCGGCTGGCTGCCCTTCCTGCGCGGCGCGCGCGAACTGCTCGAGGCCCGCGGCGTGACCGTGACGGTCGTCGACCCGGTGGGGCGGTGATCCTCGAGCGCGAGGCCGGCACGCTCGTCGTCCTGACGGGTGAGCTGGACGACGGCACGCACACGGCACTGCGCCGCGCTCAGGCGCTGGTGTGCCGCTGGCCCGGTCCGGTCGCGGTCGTCGCGCTGGCCGGGCGAGTCGATCCGCAGGACGTCGCGGAGCTGTCGCGCCGCGCCCAGGTGATCGAAGCCGGGCGCGTGCTGGGCAGCTCGTTCGCGCACGGCGCGCCGGCGGGGGCCGCAGCGGCCGTAGCGGCCGTGGCGGCCGCGGCGGCGCTGCTGCGGCTGGCGACCGGCGGCTCGCCGCTGGCGCGGATCTACGCGCGGCTGGGGCCGCAGGAGTGGCCGCTGCTGCAGGCCTTCGCCGATGTCGCCGCCGGCGTGCCGGTCGACCTGGAGCTCGGGCCGGAGGCCGGCGTGCCGGAGATCGCACCGCTGTGGACCGCGGCCGACGCGCTGGTGGTGGCCGACATGGACCGCCGCTACCCGCTCTCCGCCGGCTCGCCCGCGCTGCCGGTGCGCGTGGTGCCGGACGGCGACGGCGAGGAGGCGCTCGGCGCGCTGGCCGAGCTGCCGATCTTCGGCGGTGACGAGCGCGTCTCCGTGGTCGTCCCGGTCCGCGGGAACGCCGCGCTCGCGGTGCGGCTGGCCGGCAGCGTGATCGAGCACACGGCGGGCCTGCTCGAGGTGATCCTGGTCGACGACGCCTCGCCCGCCCGCTCGCTGGCGCTGCTGGAGCGGCTGGCGATCGAGGACATCCGGGTGCGGCTGCTGGTCAACCGCGCACCGCATGGCCTGGCGGCCAGCGCCAACCGTGGCCTGGCGGCGGCGCGCGGCGACCTGGTCGCGCTGCTCGACGCCGGCGCCGTCGTCACGCCCGACTGGTCGGCCCGCCTCGCGGCGCACCGCGGCCAGCCGCGCTGCGGCGCGATCGGTCCGCTGTTCAATCGCGCGGCCTGGCCGCAGCAGCTCGCGGGCGTGACCTACGACGAGACGACGCTCACCGGGCTCGCGCCGTTCGCCGAGGCGCTGTCGCGCGGGCGAAGCGGGCAGGCGACGCCGTGCACTCGGCTCTCCGGGCGCTGCCTTCTGATCCCGCGCCCGGCGCTGCGCCGCATCGGCGGGCTCGACCCGCGCTTCTTCCCGGCCAGCTTCGAGGACGACGACTGGTCCGCGCGGCTGCATTCGGCCGGGCTGGCGGCATACCGCGCGGACGACGTCTTCGTCCACCACGACAGCGAGGCGGGTTTCGGGCTGGAGCCGGACGCGCGGGCCGAGGCGGCCGCGACCGGCTGGCGCCGCTTCAAGGACAAGTGGGGGCTTCCGCCGGAGCGCGACGCGCGCGACGGCTGGCAGCCGTCCGAGGTCTCCGGTGTCTACGACCGGGCGCGCCACTTCATCGCGCCGTGGCTGGCGCTGGAACCGGTGGGGAGCGGACGGGCTAGGCCGCCGGGCTCCGCCACCAGCGCGCGATCGCGGCGCCGGCCGCGAGGTAGCCGGCGGCGGCCAGCAGCGTCACGCCCGAGATCCCGACGTCGAGCGCGAGCAGCGCGGCGAGGATCGGCCCGAGCACCGAGCCGACGCCGTTGGCGGCCCAGGCCAGCCCGGTCGACGCCCCCTCTCCGCGCGCCGCGAGCCGCGCCAGCGCGGCCGGGAACGGCACCCCCACCGCCAGCCCGAGCGGCACGACCAGCGCGATCGCCAGCGCGATCCGCGCCGCGTCGCCGAGCGCGAGCCCGGCGCGCAGCACCGCCGGGAGGCCGAGCGCGTAGAGCGCGACCAGCGCCGCGACCGCCGCCAGCATCGGCCACGCGCTGGACTGCGCGGCCGCGCGCGGACCCGCCAGCAGGCTTCCCGCGCCGGCCGCCGCGAGCAGCGTGGCCAGCACGACCGCCGCGGCCAGCACCGGGCTGCCCAGGAAGAGCGTCACGCGCTGCATCAGCGCGATCTCGAGCAGCATGAAGGCGACGCCCAGCGCGGCGAAGTAGCCGGCGAGCGCGCGGGAGCCGGCCGCGGGCGGGCCGCCCGCATCGCCCGCTTCGCCCGCAGCGCCCGCTTCGCCCGCAGCGCCCGTCTGGCCCGCGCTCGCTCCCCTCCGCGCGCCGCCGCGCAGCGCCAGCGCGAGCAGCGGGAGCGACAGCACCAGCGCCTGGAGCAGCACCGCGACCAGCACCAGGCGGCCGGAGAGGATCAGGGGGTTCTCCTTCCAGCCCGCGCCGAAGAGCTGCAGGTTCGACCAGCGCCCGAACTGGAAGAAGAACGGCCGGTCGTCGGTGGTCGGCGAGATGTCGAACGGGTAGCTCGCCACGAAGGCCCGGCGGTCGGGCGCGGACAGGTAGGCTGCGTACGCGGTCGCGGCCGGCCGCTCGGGCTCGTAGACGACGAAGAACCCGCGCTCGGCGGCCAGTGCGCGGGCGCGGGCGATCTCCTCGGGGGTGAAGGGGCTCTTCTTCACGACGAGGTTCGCCATCCGCCCGAGGCCGAAGACGATCAGGTGGCGCGACGGGTCGGTCGCGCCCTGCCGCCGCAGCGCCTCGTCGACGACGGCGACCAGCCGCAGCGACTCGCGCGGCGGGTTCCAGTCCCAGCGCGTCACGGTCAGCGCGCCGTCGGGGGCGAGGCGGGCGAGGTTGTCGCCCAGCGCCTCGACCGTGTAGAGGTAGCCCTCGGACAGGCTGTAGGCGCCCGATGCGCTGGCCGCCCAGGTGTCGATCAGCGAGAGCTGCACCAGGTCGAAGGTGTCCTTCGAGCGCCGGGTGAACGCGCGCCCCTCTGCCTTGTGCAGCGTCACGCCGGGACGCTCGAAGGCGCGGCCGCCGCGCGCGGCGAGCGGGCCGCGCGCGAAGTCGATCACCGCGCCGTTGATCTCGACCGCGTCGACGGTGCGCGCGCCGTGGTGCAGCGCGGTCAGGACGTCGACCCCGCCACCGGCGCCGATGATGAGAACGCGCTGCGGGTGGAGCAGCTGGTAGGCCGCGGAGCCGAGCGTCCAGTCGAGCAGCGCCATCTCGGCCAGCGGGGTGTCGCCGAACTGCACGACCGGCGTGGCCGCGTCGCCGTCGAGCAGCATGCGTGTCTCGCCCGGGTGCGGCATCGGCGCGCGGGAGTTGATGGTCCAGGCTACCGGCGGCGTGTTCTCCACGATGTCCACGCGGGCGAGCGGGTTCCAGCGCGTGGCCGTGACCCGCGGCGCCTGGGCGCCGGGCGGCCGAGCCAGGAGCCAGCCGAGGGTCTTGCCCTCGCCGGGCCGGATGTCGAGGAGAGCCGGGGCGAAGGGGATCGCGGCCAGCAGGGCCAGCGCGGCCGCCAGCGCCGGCGCCGCCGCGCGCAGCGGGCTGCCGGCGCCGGCGACACCGGGGTCCCCGGCGCTCCCGGCGCGCAGGATCACGGCCCCGAGGCAGGCGACCGCCGCCACGAGCAGCACCACCCCCTCGGCGCCGAGCGGCTCCAGCAGGGCCATCACCGCCACCGCACCGGTGGCCGCTCCCAGCAGATCGCTGCCGTAGACGGCCGGCGCGCTCGCCGCGAACCCCTTGAGCAGCGTGCCCACGGCGAGGCCGGCCGCGGTCAGCGGCAGCAGCAGGGCGACGTAGTACGCAAAGAGCAGCAGCCACTGCCCGGCACCCTCGCCGAGCCGCGTCGGATCGAGCGGCAGGCGCCCGATCAGTGCGACCGCGGCGATGGCGAGCCCCGCGAACGCCAGGGCGTACTGCGCGGCGCGGCGCGGCGCCGGCTCGGAGGCGCGCGGGACGAGCTGCAGCACCACGCCGCTGACCGCCACGCCGAGCAGCGCGACGCTGATCACCATGAAGGCGAAGTGGTGCCAGATCGAGAACGAGAAGATCCGCAGCAGGACGATCTCGAACGCGAGGATCGCCCCGGCGAGCAGGGCGATCGCGATCCGGACGGACGCGTTGGCGGGGCGCATGGAGGGAGGATAGCGAAATCGGGGCGCCGGCGTCGGGCTAGCCCGGAGCGGCGATCCCGAGCCGGGCCGCGACGGCGGCAAGCCGCCGGTCGAGCGTCCAGAGCGTCGTCCGGGCGAGGAGGGTCGAGGCGAGCAGGTGAGCGTCCACCCAGCCGATCCCCGAGCCGGCCAGCCCGCGGGCTTCGATCAGCGCCAGCACCTCGCCGTGAGATGCAGGCGGGACCCGCGGAAGCGCGTCCAGCAGCGAGAGGATCTCCGCCCGCCGCCGGAGCCTCCCCAGCGCCAGCTCGCCGAGGACGAACGGGTGCGTCTCGACGCGATCCTGCTCGAGTGCCGCCGCGAGCCGCGGGAGATCTCGGCGCAGGTGTTCCACCCAGACCGAGGTGTCGACGAGCACGACCCCCTCAGCGCGTGCCGCGCGGCTTGCGCCGCGAGGCGAGCACGCGCCGTCGCGCCGCCGCGGGCTCGGCCGGCCGCCTCCGCGGCACCTCGCGCAGGCGCGGCTCGGAGCCGCCGAGGGCGGCGAGACGACGCGCGCTCTCGCGCGCGACGAGCGCTTCGAGGCCGGCATGCACGAGCGCCGTCTTTTCCGCGATCCCGCTCAGGCGGCGGGCCTCGCGCAGCAGGGTGTCGTCGATGTTGAGGGTCGTTCTCATGCAGATGAGTATGCATCTACAGTACATACACCGCCATCCCGGAACGGGCGCGGCGACGAACCGGGTTGCACCGGCAGGAGGGCGCGGCCAGCGCCTCAGTCCCGCTCCACCCGCCCCGCGGACAGGAACCACAGCTCGGCCCGCGGCGGCGGGTCGGGGAAGAGGCCCCGCAGCGACTCGACGTAGCGGGCGAGCTGCGGGCGGTAGCGCTCGACGGCCGCGTCGCGCGCGGCGGTGTAGTCCGGCCCGGCGGGGTCGGGGAGCGAGTCGGTCTTGTAGTCGGCGACGACCAGCGCACCGTCCTCGGCGCGGTAGAGCAGGTCGATCGTGCCGACCCACGCGCCGGTCGGCTGGTCGTCGGCGTCGCCGTCGGGGGCGGCGAGCAGCGGGACCTCGCGTCCCAGCACGCGGTCGCGCAGGGTGGCCAGGGCGTCGAGCGCGCCGTTCCCCGCCATCCGGTCGAGCAGCGCCTCGGCCTCGGCGCGGGCGCCGTCGCGGAGTTCGGGAGAGAGATCGGGCGGCAGGTACCCCGCCAGGCGCCCGCGCTGGCGTACGCGCTCGGCCGCCGGGTCGGCGGCCAGGTCCCAGGCCTCGAGCGCGCGGTGGATCGCGGTGCCGACGGCGAGGCGCTCGTCGCGCCGCGTGTCGTCGGAACCCGCGGCGGGCCCCGCCGGCAGGAGGGGCGGCCCGGCCTCCGGCTCGTCCTCTCCGTCGCGCGCGGCGTGGCCTGCAGCGTGGGCCGCGCCGGAGGGCGTCGCCGTGGCGGGGCGGCGCATGCGCGCGCCGGCGTCCCGTCGCGCGTCGGCGAGCAGCGCCAGGTCGCGCACGGCGGCGGCCTCGGACGCGGCGGACGCCTCCGCGCGCGCGGCCGCGGCGGGCGGGCGCAGCGCCGCCGGGTCGCCCGCGGGCGCGAGGCGCCACGGGACGCCGTGCGCGTCGGTCGCGGCGCCGCCCGCCTCTACCATCGCGGCCAGCGCGTCCCCGCCTTCACGCCGCGCCAGCAGCGCCAGGTGCGACCCGGCGGGCGCGGCCCGGCCGGTCGCCGGGTGCGGCCAGGCGCCGGCGAGCACCATGCTCACCCGCGCGCGCGTCGCCGCCACGTAGAGCGTCCGGACCGACTCGGCCGCCGCGATCTCGGCCTCCTCCCGCTCCACCGCGTGGAAGCCCAGCCCGGGGACGCCGAGCAGGCGGACATCCCAGCCGCCGCCGTCGCGGGGCGCGACGCGGTTGTCGTGGGATCGACTGCCGCGGGACCGGCTGCCTCCCGTGCCGTGGTGCAGGTCGACGACGAAGACGTGATCGAAGTCCAGCCCCTTGGCCTTGTGGATCGTCAGCACGCGCACCGCGTCGAGCGTGTCGTCTCCCGGCGCCCCCTCGCGCTCCTCGCGCCCCTCGGCGACGCCGCCGCGCAACTCGCGCAGGACCCCCTGGATCCCTTCCGCGCCGGAGAGCCCCTCCAGCAGGCGGCGCAGGAAACGCTCCATGTTCGCCAGGCGGTGCGGTCCCAGGTAGCGCGCCGCGGCGAACTCCTCGGCCAGGACGAGGGCCGCGAGCGTCTCGACGAACCGGTCCGCCGCGTCCCCGGACAGGGACCGGCGCAGCTCGGCGAGCGCGCGCACGGCGGCCTTCGCGGCCTGCGGCCAGTCCGCGACCCGCTCGATGCCGGGGATCGCGGCCCGCTCGACCTCGCGCGCGACGGTGTCGATCGCGGCGTCGAGGCGCGCGAAGGCGGCGTCGTCGGGGCGGTCGAGCCGCCGCAGCTCCTCCACCGCCCCGCTGCTCCAGAGGCCGGGCAGCGCGGCGTCCGGCACGCCGCCCCACGGCGAGCGCAGGAAGGTGACCAGCGCCAGCTCGTCGAGCGGGTCGGCGATCGCGCGGACGAGCGCCCCGGCGTCGATGACCTCGCGCCGCCGGAAGTACTCGCGCTCGCGCTCGACGACGAACGGCAGCCCGCGCGCGCGCAGCGCCGCGAGGTAGGGCTCCAGCCCGGAGGTGGCGCGGAGCAGGATCGCGATCCGGCCCAGCGAGGCGCCCTCCCGGCGCAGCGCGTCGATCTCCGCCGCGACGGCGTCGGCCTCGACCTCGCGCGCCTGCCGGGCTCGCGTCGGCTCGCCCGCGTCGAAGCGGTCGCGCGCCCAGGACGCCCAGTACTCCACCGGGGGGCGTGCGCCCTCCGGCTCCGGCGGCCGATCCGGGGCGAGTTCCTGGAACGGCGCCTGCCGGTCGCCGTCCTCGACCAGCAGCGGGCGCGCGATCCGCGTCACCTCGTCCAGCACGGCGGGCTGCGAGCGGAAGTTCACCACCAGCGGGAGGCGCTCGCCCCCGGCCTGCTCGACCCGGCGCGCGAACTCCCGGTACGCCGCGAGGCTCGCGTGGCGCCAGCCGTAGATCGACTGCTTCGGGTCGCCGACCAGCATCAGCCCGGGACGCTCCCCGGGCGGGCCCTCCAGCGCGAGCCGCCGGACGATCTCGCACTGCAGGCGGTCGGTGTCCTGGAACTCGTCCACGACGAGCTGGTCGATCTCGCGGCGCACCGCGGCGGCGACCGCGTCGTTGCGGAGCAGCACGGCCGCGTCGCGGATCAGCGCAGCGAAGGGGGAGATGCCGCGGCAGCGCAGTGCCTTCTCGACCTCCGCGAGCAGCGGGCCGAGCACCGCGCGGGCCGCGGCGAGGACGTCGGGATCGACCTGGCGCAGCGACTGCAGCAGGCCGTGCAGCGCGCCCGCCGCCGGGGCCAGCTCGCGGGCGACGGGCGCGAGCACGGCGGATTCGGTCTCGCCGTCCGACGGGTCGAGAGCGCTCCACCCCGCGAGCCGCTTCAGCAGCTTGTCGTCGAAGTGGTCGGACGCCAGGTCCACGAGCTGCCCGGCCGTCTCCGCGCCCGCGGCGGCCGCCGCGACCGCGTCGAGCGCGTCGCGGAGGCGCGGTCCCGCCTTGAGCAGTCGCGCCGCGGCGCCGGCGAAGCGGCTCGCGGACGAGATCGGCGATCTCCGCGGCGCGGCAGCCGAGTTCCTGCGCGACGGCGCGTGCGCGCGCGTCGGACAGCGGGTCGTCGTCGAGGGCCTCGGGCGGCACGGCCTCGGTCGCGAGCTCCTCGAGCGCCGCCGCGAGCGCCGCCGGCCCGTGCCCCTGCGCGGCGAGCTCGATCCACCGCTCGTCGCCCGCGGGCCCGAGCGCCTCGGGCAGGCGGCGCGCCATCACCTCCTCGACCACGCCGGCGAGGAGCGTCCCCTCGGCGTCGACCTCGAAGGCCGGGTGCAGTCCCGCTTCGAGCGCCCGCGCCGCGAGCAGCCGGCGGCAGAAGGCGTGGATCGTCGCGACCTCGAGCCGGTCCTGCACGGCGAGCAGCGCCGCGGCGCGCTCGCGCCGGCGGTCGTCCGGCCCGGGGAGGTCGGCGAGCGCCAGTCCGACCGCGTCCACGCCGCGGTGCACGCAGGCGAGCATCCGCGCGATCCGCTCCGCCATCTCGGCCGCCGCGCGGTCGGTGAAGGTGATCGCGACGACGCGCTCGGCCGTGCGGCGCGCGATGCGGTCCGGGGCGTCCGCGCCGGCGGAGGCGCCGACCGCCGCCGCCGCCCGATCCCAGCCCGGCCCGAGCAGCCAGGCGACGATCCGCGACGCGACGACCGTCGTCTTGCCGGTGCCGGCCCCGGCGTCGAGCAGCAGCGGGCGCTCGAATTCGGTGCGCGCGACGCGGCGGGAGCGCTCGTCGTCCGCGCGGGCCGCGGCCAGTTCGGCGGGCGTCACGGGGCGTCCTCGGTGCCCAGCCGCATCACGGCGAGCAGTGCCGCCAACCGCGGGTCGGACGGTGCGCCGGAGGCCCCCCCCGCGCTCGAGCGTTCGAGCGCGCCGCGGACGGCCGCACGCCAGCGCAACCGCATCCCGCTGTCGTCGACGAGGCATGCGGAGCGCACCTCGCAGTAGGCGCAAGCGGGGTTGGCCTGCTCCTGGAGGCTCTCGACGCGAGGGAAGAAGCTCCCCGCGCGGGCGGCGCCGAGCAGCGTGGCGACGGCGCGCGGCAGCCCGCCCGTCACCGCGTCGTCGTCGGACGCGATCGCGGCCTCGACGCGGCGCGGGTCGTCCTCCTGCTTCAGGGACACGTAGCGCCCGGTCTTGGCGCCGGGCCCGTCGGCCGCGGCGTAGGCCGCGCCCTGCAGCAGCTCTCCGCGCGCGACCGCCTGAGCCACTTGTTCGCGGCGCCTGTCGGACCTGACCGCCGTGAACGGCAGCTTCCCCGTCTTGTAGTCGGTCAGGACCAGTGCGCCGTCCTCGGCTCGGCGGTCGACGCGGTCCGCGCGGAAGCGCAGCGCGACCGTCCGTCCTTCGCCGGCCGCGATCGTCGCCACGCCGTCGACCTCGGTCCCGAGCACGCGCGGCCCGTCGTCCGCCCAATCCAGCGCGATCGCCCGCTGGACGAACGGGAGCGCGCGCCGCGCCAGCGCCTCGTGCAGTCCGGGCAGCGTGATCCCGGCCTCGAGCGCGACCTTTCGCGCGGCGTCGCGCGCCGCGCTCTCGACGCTCGCGGCGGGGGGCCGGCGCAGCGCGACCGGCTCGGCGGCGGCCAGCTCGGCGAGCACCTCGGGACGGCGCCCGACCTGGTCCGCGACGAGGCGCTGCAGTGTGGCGTGCACCACGGCCCCGACGCTGGGAGGATCGGGCTCGGGCAGCACGGCGCGCGGGTCGGGCGGCGGCGCGAGACCGAGCGTCCGCTCGAGGAACGCCTTCCACGGGCAGCGCGCGAGGCGCTCGACGGTGGTCACCCAGGGATCGTCGGCGGCGAAGTGCGACCCGCCGGCGCGCGGCGCGAGGAAGCCGAAGAGGGGGCCGGCGCCGCGGCTCTGCGGCGGTGCGTCCCACTCTTCGAGCGCCTGCCGCCGGGCGCGCGCCAGCGCGGCGCGGTCGAGGCCGTCCAGCGCGCGCGCGGCGGCGGGCAGCCGGCGCGCCGCGTCGCTCCAGGCGAGCGGCGCGAGGCGCTCGACCAGCTCGAGGTCTCCCGCGAGCGCGGCGCGCTGCAGGTGCTCGGCGGCCGTCAGCGCGCGGCCGAGCCGCACGGTCCGGTCGAGCGCTTCGCCGCGCGGCCGCGCCACCGCGCCGGGCTCCAGCGCCGGCCGCTCCAGCCGCACCCGCTGCACGAAGGGCGAGGGGTCCAGCACCTTGCCGTCGTCGTCCGCGCGCTGCCAGGAGATCGTCACGACCGGTGCCGCGGCGGCGAGCTGCGCGAACAGGAAGCGCTCCTCGTCGCCGCCCCACGACTTCTCGGGCAGGTGCGGCAGCGCTGCGGCCAGCCGGCGCCGCGTCGCGTCGGAGAGCAGCGGGTCCTCGCCCTGCCGCCGCGGAAAACGGTCGCGGTTGACCCCCGCGAGGAAGAGGCGGGAGAAGATCAGGCCGCGGGCGCGCGCGACGTCGAGAAGCTGGACGCCGCCCCCGGCGCCGCCGAGCGCGTGGCGCGTCGCGGCCTCGACGCGCGGCCGGGCCAGCAGCAGGAACTCCTCGCGGGAGAGCGGCTCTCCGGGTGCGGCCTCCTCGCCGAGCGCGTCGAGCGCGCCGGTCCAGGCGGCCACGGCCGCCGGATCGTCGGCCAGCAGGCCGGCGCCGAGCGCGCGCGCCGCGTCGAGGAAGCGCGCCAGGGGCGCGGGAGAGGGCCACGCGGCGACGCGCTCCGCCGTGCCCCGCGCCGCGGCGAGCGCCGCGCGCAGGGCGGCCCCCGGGACGCGGCGGGCGCGGGTCTCGAGCGCGTCGAATTCCGCGTCCGGCGGCTCCGCGCCGTCCCCGTCCGCGTCGCTGCCGTTCCAGCCGCCCGCCTCGTCCCCCTCGCCCGGCGCGTCCCGCTGTTTCGCAGCGACCGCCATCCGCACCGGGAGGCGGTAGTTGTCCTCGGCGTCGAGCACCGCCGCGAGGTCGACGCGCGCGGCGTCCTCCAGCCGCGCCACGCCCAGCGCGCGCAGCGCGAGCCGCAGGTCGTGCCGGCCGGCCGCGCCGGCGACCGAGCCCTCCGCGGCGTCGAGCCAGGCGTCGACCGGAGCCGACCCGGCGCGCTCGATCACGACGAGCAGCGCCTGCAGCCGCCGCGCCGCCGGCCGCAGCCCGCCCGGCTCGTCGCCGCCCGAGAACGGCACGCCCAGCCGCTCGAACCAGCGCCGGAAGGGAAGCTCCCAGCCCGCGAGGCTGCGGACGACGACGCCGATCTGCTCGGGAGCGGGCGGAGGGGCCGTCGGCGGGGCGCTCGCGGGCGCGTGCAGCCACTCGCGGATCCGGTGCGCGATCTCGCGCGCCTCGGCGTCGCGGCCGGCGGCGTGGAAGAGCTCCAGCGTCGTCGCGCCGGCGGCGCCGGCGGTCTCGGTCCGCTCGCGCGGCAGGCCCGTCAGCCCCAGCCGCGTCTCGAACCGCTCGCGGAAGGCGTTGCCCGCGTCGGGCGCTCCGTCGTCGCGCGCCGGGTCGGGCGGCTCGTCCAGCAGCAGCGTCGCCGCGGGGAGCGCGAGCAGCGCGCGCAGCAGCGTCGTCGCGGCCCCGGTGGCGTCGGCGAAGCCGTGGACGAGGAGCGCACGGGCGGGGAGCGCGGCGGGGCCCTGCTCCGCGAGGATCGCCGCCGCGCGCCGCAGCGCGTCGGCCGGGCGGCCGAGACCCAGCGCGCGCATTGCAGCAGCGGTCCCGGTCGCGGTGCGCAGCACTGCCGCGGTGCGCCGCGCCTCCGGCGTGCGGCGGGCGCCGCCCGGGATCGCCTCGAGCGCGGCGTCCAGCGCGGCGTCGTCGAGCCCCGCGCTGTCGAGGTCGCGCACGGAAGCCGCGACCGCGGCGTAGCCGTCCTCCAGCCCGCCGAGCCGTTCGACCAGCGCGTCGTGCTTCGCCGCCTCGCGCCGCACGAGGATCTCGAAGAAACCGCCGTCGGCGGGGGCGCGCTCACCGGTGCGCTCGAGGATCTCTCGCGCGACGGCCCAGAGCGTCTGGATCCGCAGGCCGAGCAGCGTCGGCCCCAGCTCCCGGGCGAGCACGCGCGCGAGATGCCGGCGCAGCGTGCCGGAGGCGACGATCAGCAGGACAGGGCGGGCGAGCAGCGACGGATCGCGGCGGGCGTCCTGGACGAACGGGCGCAGCGTCTCGATCAGCTGCCCCTCGACCGCGCGCGGACCCCGGCCGACGATCACCCGCGGCCCGCGCTCTCCCCCGTTCGCCATGCGCCGATTCTACGCCGACGACCAGGCCGCTCCCTTTGGGTCCGCCCGCCGCGCCTCGCCGCGCTCTTCGAGGTGCACCAGGTGCGCCAGCGCCTGCATCTGCGCCAGCGCGGGCGGGGCCTCCGGCGCGTCGGCGTAGGCCTCGCGGGCCAGGTCTTCGAGCGGGCGTGGCGCGGGACCGAGCGCCAGCGCGACCTGCGCCTCGCGCTGCGCGCGGTGGGCCAGCGCCCGGGCCGGCGCGCTGCTGTCGAGGACCGGGCCGTGGGCGGGAAGCACCCGCGCGGCGCCCAGCGCGCGCGCCCGCCGCAGCGACGCCAGGTACGCTCCCATGTCGCCGCCGTCCGCGAGCGGGATCAGGATCGTCGACATCCCGCTGACCAGGTCGCCGGCGAGCAGCAGCGAGCGACCCTCGACCTCCAGCGCGACGTGGCCGGGGGCGTGGCCCGGCGTGTGGTGCGCGACGAGCGTCATCCCGCCCAGGTCGAGGCGCGCGCCGTCGGTCAGCTCCGGCCGCGCGGCGAGGTCCGCGTCGAGCGGGACGCGCGCCAGCGTCTCGGGGTGCGCCAGGACCGGCACGGCCAGCGCGCGAGCCACCGCGGCGGCGCCGGCGACGTGGTCGCGGTGGTGGTGGGTCAGCAGGACCGCGTGCGGCTGCGCTCCCGTGACCGCGCGGCGGCGGGCGATCACCGCGAGCAGGGCCTGCTGCTCGGCGGGATCGTCGCAGCCGGGGTCGATCACGACGAAGCGCGTCCCGCCGGGCATCCAGACGTTGGTGTGGGTGGCGGGCGGGAGCGTGGCGGTCGCGACCGGGTAGAACCAGACGCCGTGCGCGACCTCGAAGCGCGGGGCCGCGGCGTCGGCCTCGTGATCGGCGCGCAGGCCCGCGGCGAGCGCGACCGGCGCGAGCGTCGGCGGGGCGGCGGCGAGGCTGCGGAAGAGCGGCGGCAGCGGCGGCGGGGCGGGGAGCGTCCCGGCCTCCCAGCGCCCGACCGCCTCGTGCGCCGGGACGAAACGCAGCTCCTCGATCTCGTCGGGGGAGGGAAGGCCGGGCGGCTCCGTGCCGGCCGGGACGACCGCGAGGAAGAAGGGGCTGTGGTAGCGCAGCTTCATGAAGGGCGGCGTCGTGCGCACGCCGATCGGGTGCAGGTCGCCGGGAGCGACGCGCACGCCGGTCTCCTCCAGCAGCTCGCGCGCGCCGCAGCGGGCGAAGGCGCCGGGATCATCCGGGCGGTCCTGCTGCTCGACGCGCCCGCCGGGGCAGGCCCAGTGCGACGGGAAGAAACGCGAGCGGCGCGAGCGCAGGCCGAGCAGCAGCTCCCAGCCGCCGGGGCCGCGCCGGACCACGGCGACGACGGCGCTGTCGATCGGCGTCGACGGGACGGCGGGGGAGAGGCCGTCGGGGAGTTCGCTCACCCCGGCCTCAGGCCGCTCCGGCGCCGCGGGCGCTCACGCCGCGGCCAGCCGGCCGGCGCGCGCCGCCTCGGCGACCTTGGCGAAGGCGGCGACGACGTCGCCCATCTCCTCCGCGCCGGCGAGCAGCGTCTCCTGCTTGACCCAGATCGTCGTGTCGCAGAGCTGCCGCGTGACCGGCAGGTCGTAGCTGGCGTAGGGGACGCGGATCGCATCCTTCCATTTAGGGCCGCCCCAGTGGGTCGGGCGCTCGCCGTACCAGGCGAAGAGCCCCTGCTTGTAGAGCGGCATCGTGTAGCCGGGGTTGGCGGGGATCCCTTCGGCGTGCAGGGCCTTGATGACCTCGGCCTTCGACGCCGGGATCGTGGCGGGGTCGAGCCGCACCATGAACACGTGGCAGGCGTGGGCGGTGATCCGCGGGTCGTCGTCGGGGACCAGGAGGCCGGGGATCCGCGCCAGCTCGCGCTGCAGCACCGCCATCGCCGCGCGGCGCCGCTCCTGCTGCGCGGGCAGGCGCTCGAGCATGGCCAGCAGGATCGCGGCCTGGAACTCCCCGAGGCGCAGGTTGAGGCCGGGGAAGTCGTGGGCGTACCACTCGCCGCCCAGGCGGCGGCCGCAGTTGTGGTAGCTCCAGGCGCGCTGGAAGGTCGCCTCGTCGTTGGTCAGGACGATCCCCCCCTCGCCGGACGAGATGTTCTTGCTGGACTGGAAGGAGAAGATGCCGGCGTTGCCGAGCGCGCCGACGGGCGTGCCGCGCCAGGCCGCCATCCAGCCCTGCGCCGCGTCCTCGACCACCGCGAGGCCGTGCCGCTGCGCGGCCGCCAGCACGCCGTCCATGTCGGCCGGCCGGCCGCCGATGTGGACCGGCATGATGCAGGTGGTGCGCTCGCTGACGGCGGCGTCGAGCTGGAGCGGGTCGAGGTTGTGGGTTCCGGGCTCGACGTCGACGAAGACCGGGACCGCGCCGATCTCGACCACCGCCATCGCGCTGGCCATGAAGGTGTACGGGGAGGTGATGACCTCGTCGCCGGGCTTGACGCCGGCGGCGATCAGCGCGATCTCCAGCGCGATCGTCCCGTTGCAGCAGGCCACGCCGTAGCGGGCGCCCTGCAGCGCCGAGTACTGGCACTCGAACTCGCCGACGCGCGGGCCGCCGACCCCCCAGATTCCACCGTGGAGCGCGTCGAGCAGGGCCTTCTCGTCCGAGGCGTCGAAGGTGGGCCACTTGGGCCAGGGGCGGGTACGGACCGGGGTGCCGCCGTGCAGGGCGAGGGTGTCGGGCATCGGGCGCGGTCTCCAGGGCGCGGGATCGGCCCCGGCATCATGGGGAGCGGGGCCGGGGAGGGCAAGATGGGGCCGGGGGCGGGGGCGGGGCCACGCGGGGAGGAGCGGGAGCGGGGCGGGGGAGCGGCGGGGCGAGGCGGAAGGCAGGGGCGGGGCGGGGCGCGGTGGTGGGCCGCGGGGCGGGTGGAGCAGGCCGGGCGGGGCGCAATGGAAGCCAGGCGGCCGACGCGCGGGGGATGGGGCCCCGAGCTTGTGGCGAGCGCGGGCCGCGCGGTCGGCCGACGCCGAGCTCGGGGCGCAACGATTCGAAACGGAGTCGGGTCGAATGCACTTCGGCCGACAACGGAGCCGCATTGTGTGCACCTTTTCGGCGGCTCAAGGTCCATCGCAGCGCGATCCGGTACGCGGCGCAGCGCCTAAGTCGTTGATCCGCGCGCGCGCAGCGAGTTCTCCCGGGCTGTAGGGTGCACATGACCGGGCTCCGTCCGAGGCGATGTGCATTCGACCGGGCTCTGTGAGGGGGGCGGCGCTTCTGCGACGGGCCGGGAGCCTCGCGGCGGAGTTGCGGGCAACCGCCGCGCACCACGCTGCACCGGCCGCTCTTCACCTCGCGCTCGGCCGCGCCGGCACGCCGCCGCCGATCTCCGTCCCCGCCCCACGCCGTCCCCGCCCCGCGCACGCCGCCCCACGCCGTCCCCGCCCCGCGCACCACTCCCGACCCCACCCCCGTCCCGCGCACTCCCACTCTACCCCACCCCACCCTACAATCTTCGCGTGCTGATCGACGCTCACGCGCACTTGGCCGACGCGGCCTTCGCGGAGGATCTGCCGGAGGTGCTGGCCGCCGCGCGCGCGGCGGGGGTGGCGCGGATCGTCGCGGTGGGGGAGACGCTGGAGGACGCGCAGCGGCTGATCGCGCTGGCGGAGCGGCACGCGGAGATCGCCCCCGCGGCCGGGCTCTACCCGACGCACCTGGAGTCCGGACGCGCTCGAGGCGATGGAGGCCTTCGTGCGCGCGCACCGCGACCGGCTGGTCGCCGTCGGGGAGATCGGGCTGGACCGCTGGGCGGTGCAGGACGAGGCGCTGCTCGCGCAGCAGCGGGAGTTCTTCCTGCGCCAGGTGCGGCTGGCCGCGGAGCTGGACCTGCCGGTCAACGTCCACAGCCGCAGTGCGGGGCACCACGCGATCGCGGCGCTGGTGGAAGCGGGGGCGCGGCGCGTGCTCATGCACGCCTTCGACGGGCGGGCCGGGGCGGCGTTGGAGGGGGTGCGGCACGGCTACTTCTTCTCGGTGCCGCCGTCGGTCGTCCGCTCGCGCCAGAAGCAGAAGCTGGTCCGGGCGCTGCCGCTCTCGGCGTTGCTGCTGGAGACCGACAGCCCGGTGCTGGGGCCGGAACCCGGCGTGCGCAATGTCCCCGCGAACCTCGGCATCGCGCTGCGGGCGGTGGCGGAGCTGAAAGGGGTCAGCGCGGAGGCGGTGGCCCGGGCGACGACGGCGAACGCGGTGCGGCTGTTCGGGGAGGGGGTGCTGGGGCGCTGCGGGTGAGGCCGGGCCGGATCAGCGGCCGCTCGGCGCCGTCCCGGTTGCCCGCGGCGCGATGCGCGCTCGCCGCACCCGAGAGGAGGCGGGGCGGAACCAGGGGACTCGGTCACCGGGAGAGTGCTCCGGCAATGCGGAAGCGAATTCAAGCGCCACCGGCCCGGGCCGGGCGACCCCGCGTGCTACGCTTCGCCGGCGCCGCGCCGTGACACGGCGCGACGCCCGGGGGGCCCCGCCATGTCGTCGCGTCGCTCGGAAAAAGAGCAGCAGATCGCCGCCGTGTTGCTCATCACCTTCGCGTCGCTGCTGCTCGGAATGGTGATGCTGGAGTTCCTCCTGGTCGGGACGAACCCGCTCAAGCTGACGCTGGGCGGCGACTTCCTCAACAAGTCGCGGATGGACTACGTCATGCCGCTGATCATCGGCTACCTGCTGATCGGCGCGGCGGGGTTCGTCGGGACGCTGGGGCTGGCCGCGGTCTACGGGCCGGAGGGGCGGCTCGAGACCGAGGTCGTCAAGCTCTCGGCCCTGGGTTACTTCCTCACGTCGTACTGGCTCTGGTCGGCGGTCTTCATGGTCCAGCACAAGATCACGCTCCTGGCCGAGAAGCCGACCGACCCGCCGGAGTGGCTGCTGCAGATCTACGACGCCTCGGACGCGCTCTGGGCGCTGCCGTCGTGGGGGGCGCTGGGCTGCTCGCTGCTGCTCTACGGCGGGCTCTGGCTGCTGCTCGGGCGCGGCGCGACGCTGCTGCCGCGGGTCGCGTCGTGGGCCTTCCTGGCGCTGGCGGTCTCGCGCTTTCTCGACCTGATCTACGTCGGCACGCGCGGCAGTGGCGTCGTCAATCGCGGCGGGTTCGACTTCGCGATGCTGAACGACAGCTTCTTCATGATCGTGCAGATCGTCGCGTTCTTCCTGGCCGGGGCCGCGCTGTTCAAGGAGAAGGGGGTCTTCAAGCGGCAGAGCCGGGCGTAGGCTCGTCGCGTCGGGTGTGCGCGTGGCGCAGGACGACCCCAGGCTGGTCGAAGCGCTGCGGCTGCTGGTCGAGGCGGCCGAGGCCCGGGCGCGCGCGCACCCGTGGTCGCACCTGCTGCGCGCCGCCGACGCGCGGCTCGACCTCTCGCTGCGGCTGCCGCTGTTCGACGCCGGCGGGCGGCTGGCGGAGGAGACGCAGGCGTTCCAGGGGGAGTTGGAGGACGCCGTCGCCGCACTGCTGTCCGGCGCCGCCGCCTTCCAGCCGGGGAGGGTCTACTGCTTCCGCTGCGGCCAGGCGGGGTGCGCCCACGCCGCGACCGACGACCCGCGGGCGGTCTTCACCGGTTACGGCCCGACCGGCACGCCGCGCTTTGCCGACTTCTTCCAGGTGCTGGTCAGCCGGCGGGATCCGCGGATGGAGACGCTGGCCTCCGGATCGCCGCAGCTGGTGGTGCTCGAGACCTCCGGCGAGACGCTGATGGGGGAACTGCTGCCGGTCTACCGGCAGGGGCGCGAGGAGGTCCGCGTACACGGGCAGGTCGCGGCCGGGTGGTACCGGGTGCCGGATCCGTCGGGGCGGCCGGCGCTCTTGGCGGTGACCTTCCAGGTGGCTTCGGGGAAGCTCAGAAACGGGCAAATACGGTATTTTTTGAACGTTATTGGATCAGGCCCCAACGGAGAAACGTTGGAGCACCTCCACGATCGGCTGAGGCCGATCCCCTGGTCGGGAGCGGCCCGCTGGGCGCAGTCGGCGCTGGCCGAGCTGGAGCGGGGGGCCCGGCGCCGCAGCCGTGCCGGGGAGGAGGCCGCCGCGCGGCGGATCGAGGGGCTGCTGGGCGGACTGGCCCGGCGGCTGGAGCGGGGGGAGCGGGCGCGGGACCGGCGGACACGGCACGCCACGGTCCGTCACGAGGAGGGCTCCCGCCCCACCCGAATGGCGGTCGCCGACGCGGCCCGGGCGGCGCAGGACGAGGTCCTGTTCGACGTCCGGAAGGGGACGATCGTCGTGCTGGGCGAGCGCGGGCGGGCCCACGTCTTCAACCTCGAGGGGCGGCTGGTGACGTCGGTCCGCTACCACCCGGACGCGATCTCCCGCCGCCGGGAGGCGGGGATCTGGCGGCCGGCCTCGCCGGCGGAGATCGAACTGGTGAAGAATCGGACAGCCGCCCCCCGGCAGGACGGGACGGGCTGAGCCGCCGGGCCCATATTCATTTTGGGCCCAACGCTTTGGCGGGCGGGACGGGGATCGGTCCGGTGTCGGATACGATCCACTCCGCGCCGCGGGGACCGGGGAGATCGCCATGCTCGACCCGAGGACAACGCGCCCGATCGATCTGGCATCGTGGAACGCGGGGACCGCGACCCGCCCCGTCAACGGCCGCTTCCTCGTCGACGCCCAGGGGACGATCCTGGCGTTCGACCGCGGGGCGGAGTCGTTCACGGGGTGGACCGCGCTGGAGATCGCGGGGCGCGGGTCCGAGCTGGGGGTCTACACCGAGCCGGACGAGGACGGCTTCCGTCGCTTCGAGCCGCGGCCGCTCTACGAGGGGACGCTGGGCCCGGTCTCTCGCGCCACGCCGCGCACGCTCTCGATGCGCACCAAGGACGGCGCGCGCTGGCAGGTCGATGTGATCCTCACGCCGGCGGCAGCTCCGCCGGGCGCGGTGACGGTGGAACTGCTGCGCGCTCGCGGCCCGGCCGGGGCGACGGATGAGGCCGCCGCCCCCGGCGCCGCACCGGCGCACGCGCTCGAGCGCTGGCCGGGGATCGACGTGCTGACCGGCCTCCCGAGTCCGGTGGAATTCGAGGCGCGGCTGGCCGACGTCTTCGCGCTGGCCCGCTCGGAGGGGGTGCCGTTTTCGCTGCTGCTGGTCGAGGTCGACGGCTACGACGCGTTCGTCGAGGCGCTTGGCCCCGGGCTGGGGGACGCGATGCTGCGCCACGCTGCACGCGTGATCCACGGCGCGGTGCGGGGCCACGACATGACGGCGCGGCTCGACGGCGCGCAGTTCGGCGTCCTGCTCGAGGGGACCGCGCGGACCGCAGGGCGCGCGGTCGGCGGCCGAGTGCGGCAGGCGGTCGAGTACCACCCGTTCGAGGTCGACGAGGGTCGCCAGCTGCGGCTGACCGTGACGGTCGGCGGCGCCTGCTATCCCGCCGATGGCGACACGCTCGACGAGCTGGCGCGGCGCGCGCGCGAGGCGCTGGCCGAGGCCCGGCGGCTGGGCCGCAACCGGGTCTGGATCTACGCGCGGCGGCCGCGGCTGCGGATCATCACCCCGGTCTTCGTCGAGGGGCAGGAGCACGACCCGATCGGCCTGTCGTACGACATCTCGAACTCCGGGCTGTTCGTCGAGTGCGAGCCGCGGGTGGCGGAGGGGGCGCGGCTGGGGCTCCACTTCGGTGTTCCGGGGCAGTCCGAGCCGGTGCGGGTGATCGGACGCGTGGCGCGCGTCAGCCGCGGCGGTGAGTCGTCGCCGTCGGGCGGACCGGGGCTGGGGATCGAGTTCGAGAGCTACGGGCAGCGCGATCGCACGCTGATCGAGAGCTACCTGCGCGAGGGGCTGGCGGAGGACTGAGGGGCCGGGCTCACGGCTCCTGGTGCCGCTCGCGCAGCTGCGCGCGCTGCAGCTTGAAGAAGTAGCGCACCAGCGCCTCGCGGTCCGCGGGGTGGATCGCCTCGTAGGCGACGCCCATCCGGAACAGGCCGACGGGGCGCTGCACGCCGTCGGGGCGCGCCGCGAACGCCACGCGGCCGACGCAGCGCACCGTGGCGGTCGGCTCGCCGAGCAGCGTGAGCTCGATCTCCAGCGGAGTCCCCTGCGGGAAGCGCTGCGGCAGGTCGAGGCCGGTGCCGCCGGCGGAGATGTCGACCGCCTCGCCCTCGATCCACTCCGCGGGGGAGCCGAGAGGGATCCCCAGCTTGGTCGCAATCAGTTCGAGCGTCCGCTCCATCTGATCGACCCGCTCGACGAGGTGGGCCAGGGCGGCCTGTTCGTAGGTCGCCGGGGTGGTGCGGGCGCCGCCGTCGCCGGGGGCCCGGGGGGCCCAGGTCGCCTCGAGGGCCAAGCGTCGGGCCAGCTCGTCGACCTCGTGGTCGGAGAGGGGGCGGACCCGGGCCGGGATCCGGACGCCCATCCGGGGGTGCTGGCGCTCGCGGGTGAAGGAATCGGTCGTCACGCCTAAGAACTTCGCGTCCGGGGGGCGGATCGTCCAGTCAAGGCCGCCGCGGGGCGGCCGATAAGTCGGTCCGGGCGGATTTTCGCCGGAGGTGCGATGACGCTGCTGCAGACCGTGCTGGACGAGGCCGAGGACCTGGCGCGCGCGCTGCGCGACGCCGGCCGCGAGGAGCGCGAGGCGATCGCCCTGGGGCGGGTGGAGGCGTTGGAGGGGTTCAGCGCGCGCCGCGGCGCGATCCTGGCGCAGCTGGCGGCGCTGCTGCCGCCGGGGCAGATGGCCCCGGGGCCGGTGCGGGTGCTGCTCGAGGAAGCGCAGGACGAAGCCCGGCAGTCGCTGGCGATGCTGCGCGCGCTGCGAGAGGAGATGTTCGCGCGCGTCCCTTAGTCCCTTAACCCCGCGCCGCGCGTCCTTCCAGCCACTTGCGGCGGTTGGCGACGCGCGAGGTCTTGCCGCTCGAAGTCTTGATGATCCATCTTTCGCTGAGGACGTCGACGAAGCTGACGGTCAGCGACATCTGCTGGGTGATGGCGCGGCGGATCTGGCGGCCGGCCTCGGCCTTGACCTCGGGGTCCTCGCTGTCGATCTCGGCGACGACGGCGATCAGCTCGGTCCCTTCCGCTTCGTCGGGGACGCCGAAGACGGCGACGCGGCCGGGGCGGACGCCGGGGACCGTGCTGACGATCTCCTCCAGGTCCGCCGGGTAGATGTTCTTGCCGCCGTTGATGATCAGGTCCTTGAGGCGGCCGACGATGTAGAGCTGGCCGTCGGCGAGATAGCCCATGTCGCCGGTCAGGAACCACTCGCCACGGAACAGGTCGGCGCTGAGGTCGGGACGGCGGTGGTAGCCCGTGAAGAGCGATCCGCTGCGGATCGCGACCTGGCCGACGCGGCGCTCGGGGAGCGGCCTGTCGTCGTCGTCGCGGAGCTCGATCGCGACGCCTTCGAGGGGCGGGCCGCAGGAGACGTTGATCACGGCGTCGGGGTGCGCGGGATCGACCGGCGCCGCGACCTGCTCCAGCTCGAGGCGCCGGCGGTCGACCGCGTCGTAGACCAGCGGGTCGCCGGTCCGGGTGTGCGCGGCCATCAGCGTGTTCTCGGCCAGGCCGTAGGCGACGCCGAGACGGTCGCGAGTCACGCCGAGCGGGCCGAAGCGCTCGAGGAACCCCTCGAAGCTGGTGTGGTAGACGCGCTCGGAGCCGTTGACGAAGGCGCGCACACCGGCCAGGGACAGCCCTTCCAGGTCGCGATCGCGGACGCGGCGGACCAGGTGATTGAACGCGAAGTTGGGCATGTTGCAGAAGGTCGCGCCGTGCTGGCCGATCGCGTGGAACAGGATCGCCGGGTGCCGGACCCAGTCGAGCGGCGACATCATCACGACCGGCACGCCGCACAGCAGCGGCATGACCGCGCCGAGGATCAGGCCGCCGTCGTGGTAGAGCGGCATCCAGTTGGCGACGACGTCGTCCTGCCGGACGTCCATGCGGCGCGCCAGGGCGGCGAGCTGGACCAGGACCATGCGGTGGGTCGTGGGGACGCAGCGCTGGTTGCCGGTCGTGCCGCTGGAGGTCTGGACGTAGGCCAGGTCGTCGGGCTGCGCCCGGTGGTCGGGCGCGGGGGCCGCGGCGCGGGCCTCCGGCAGCGCCTCCAGGACCCGGCTGAAGCCGGTCACGGGGCAGGGGATCCGGTTCGCGAACTGCTCCGCCAGGGCGTCCGAGGTCAGCAGGGCGCGGGCGTCGATGTCCTTGATCAGCGCGGCCACATTGGCCATGTAGATCTCGGGGAAGAGCCGCTCGTTGGGAATGGTGTAGATCGAAGGGATCGCACCCATCAGGAGCAGGCCCCAGAACGAGTAGAACAGCGACATCGTGTCCTCGTGCGCTACGAGGACCAGGTCGCCGGGGCGGATCCCCACGGCCCGCATCGCGGCGGCGTAGCGCCGGGCGGTGATCGCGAACTCGGAGCGGGTGGTGCGGACCGGGTCGCATCCGGTCTCGATGTAGGTGATCGCGAGCGAGGCCGGGTCGATCCGGGAGCGCTCGAACGCCTCGATCAGTGTCGCGGAACGGTCGAGCGGCTCGTAGTCGATCGGCGGGGAGGTGGTCATCGGGGGGGGGCTCCTCAGCGGCCCTTCTGGGCGCTGGCGAGGATGCAGGCGGCCATCTTCTCGACCGAGTCCATGTTGTCGACGGTCAGCTCGGTGTCCGGGACGTAGACCTTGAAGGCCTTCTCGACGAAGACGCCGATCTGGGCGATGGCGAAGGAGTCGATCAGGCCGCCGGTGACCAGCGGCTCGTCGTCCCTGAGGGGGTAGTCGGGGTTGCGGATCAGCTCGCGGCAGATGAAGGTCCGGAGCTGGTTCTTCAGTTCCGCGGAATCGAGCATGCCGGGCCTCCGGGGGGGGGCCGGAATTGTACGGTGATCGACCCCGGAGATGGGGACTGCGGTCAGATGCGGCGCTCGCAGCGGTAGCGGCGGGCGGTGCCGGGCGGACCGAGGCGCCAGGTCAGACCGAGCGGGGCGCGGCCTGAGACGGCGAGCGTGCCGCGCTCGTGCAGCGCGGCGTGGTGGGCGACGCAGAGCGCGACGCGGTTGGCGGGGTCGTCGCTGCCGCCGCGCGAGCGGAAGACGACGTGGTGGTCCTGCAGCGTGGCGCGGGCGGTGCAGCCCGGGGCGGCGCAGCGGAAGCCGTCGCGGCGGTAGACGGCGTCGCCGGGGCGGCGCGGGAGCGTGCGCGGGTCGTCCCAGGCCAGGGCGGCGTCCTCGAGCAGGGCGAGCAGGCCGACCCAGCTGGGGACGCGACGGGCCCGGACGGAAAACGTCCGGGCCGCGAGTACGGAGGGGAGGGCGGGGCCGGGGGGCCAGGGTTCGGTCCAGGGGACGGCGTCGGCCAGCCGCGAGAGCCCGCGGCGGGCGCCTTCGATCGCGGACAGCAGGTCGTCGGCGAGGCCCTCGGGCAGGCGCAGTCGAAGGAAAACGTCCGGGCTGGAATCGAGCTGGCGGATTGCGAGCAGTCCGGCCAGCAGGACGCGGCGGCGCGCGAGGCCGGGCTCCCGCCGGAGCGAGGCGGCCCAGGCGGCATCGGCGAGCGGGAGGGGCGGGCCGAAGCCGGCGACGCGCGGGGGCGGGCCATCCTGGAGTCCAGCGACGGCGTGCGTGGGGTGGCCGTCCTGGGGTCCGGCGACGGCGGTGTGCGGGGGAGGGCCGCTCTGGTGCCCGGCGGCGGCGGCGTGCGTGGGGTGGCCGTCCTGGAGTCCGGCGACGGCGGTGTGCGGGGGAGGGCCGCTCTGGTGCCCGGCGGCGGCGGCGTGCGTGGGGTGGCCGTCCTGGGGTCCGGCGGCAGCGAGTGCGGGAGAGTTGACGTCCCGCCCGCTGCCGGCGGCGTGCGCGTTCCGGTCGGGGTGCTCGTGCGGCCCGTCCTCCGCGCACGCGTCGGCCTCCGCCGGTAGATCGAGCGCGCGGCGTGCCAGCGCCCGCGACTCGTCGCGCAGCCGCTTGACGGTGGCTTCGCGGGCGCGCTCCAGCCACGCGCGCTCGACATCGTCCGGGACCGGCCCGCGCCCCAGGTTGCGCAGCACGACCAGCAGCGCGTCGAACGCCAGCTGCCCGCGCTCGTAGGCCGCACGCAGCTGCGGCCGCGCCGCGAGCCGGCGCGCGGCGAGCACGCGGTCCTCGAGCACCGTGGCCGGAAGCCCGAGCCGCGATTCCGCGTAGTGCCCGACGCCGGCGAATCCGAGCGTGGTCCATGCGCCGCGGCGCGAGAACTCGAGCGCGATCTCGCCGAGCCGGCGCATCAGTGCGTCCTCGAGCGCGACCAGCCGGGCGAGCTGGTCGTCGAGCAGCAGTGGCCCGCCCTGGCCTGCGCCGGCGGCGAGCAGGCGGTACTCGGCGAGCGAGGACTCCGCGCGGCGCAGCACGTCGTCGAGGCCGGCTTCCGGATCGACATCGGCCGCCGCCGGCAGGTGGCCCCGGCGGCCGGCAGCCCGATCGAGCCGGGCTTCGCGCGCCGCGCGCTGCGCACCCGGGCTGCGCACCGCGTCGCCCGCGCGCGCGCGGCACCGCGCGCGGGCCGCGCCGGAGTGGTGTTCCGGCTCCGCACCGCCGCTTCGCCGGCGTGCGATCCCGAGGGCGCTGGAGCCGCTGGACCAGCCCAGGTGGTCCGCGCGGAGATCGTCCGCTGCGGCCGGGCCGGCGTCGCCCGCATGGGCTGCGGCCGGACCCGAGAGCGCCTCGGCCAGCAGCGCCTCGAGGGCTTCGGCGAGAGAACCGTTGCGTCCGGCCAGCGCGCGGTACAGGTCGACGACCTCCTCGAACGCCGCGCTCACCGCTGGCGGCACGCGGATCTCTACGAGGCAGCGCGGCTCGTCGCCGGGCTCTGCGTCGAGTGCGGGCGGCGGGGAGGGCCCTGCGGGGAAGGGCCCTCCGGGGAAGGGCCCCGCGGGGAAGGGCCCTCGCGGGGAAGGGCCCCGCCGCATCCCTGCACGTGGCGCCTGCCGCGAGCGCGGCCCGGACCTCTCCCCGCAGCACGCGCAACGGCACCTGCCGCGCGCGCGCGATCCAGCGCTCCATCGCGTCGTCGCGGTGGTCCACGCGGCTCTTCTCCGCCGGACCCTCGGCCGAGGGGGGCGGCGGCAGGCCGACGAGCTGCGATTCCCACCGCGCCAGGAGGCGCGCCACGAGGCGCGCCGACTCCGCCCCGAGCGGCGAGCCGCCGTCGTCTCCCGTCAGCGCGCGTGCCAGCCCCGGGAAACGCTCCAGCGCCTGTCCCAGCTCGGCGAGTTGCCGGACCCAGCGCCCGGTCCGGCCGTAGCGCTCTCGCGCGTGGTCTTCCAGCCGCGCCGCGCCGCAGGCCCGCCAGCCCCGTGCCGCCACGAACGCCGTCGCTGCGCGGGCCATCGGCCGCGTCAGCCGGTCGTGCGCGACGCGCAACTCCAGCGCGAGCCGATCGAGCCGCAACAGGCGGGTGGACGGTGCGGGGAAGACTGCGGCACCGGGCTGGCGATCGGAGCCCGACGATCCGCCGCCGGGCGCGGGAAGCGGCTGCGCAGCGCTTTCGCGCACCTCGACGGCGAGCGCAGCCGGGGCGCGGCTGGAGCGACCAGGCGGGGTCCGCCACGGGGCGTGCCACGCGGCGCGTCCCGCTCCCCGCACCCAATCGATGAAGACCTCCCCCCTCATGCTTTGATTATATCACATACCGAACAAATACCCATGATTATTCGGCGAGATTCCCGCGGAGCGTCCCGCCTGCGGGAATGCCGCATCAGGGAGCGATCGCGAACTCGGTGGCGGCGAGACCGGCGGAGCGACGGTGCGGGAGGCGCCGCGCGGACGGGACGTGCTGCGCGAGCACAGGGGGCGTGGCGCGGAGGGCGCCGTGCGGACGGGAGCTGCTGCAGGACCACAGTGAACATGGCGCCGAGGGCCCCGCGCGGACGGGAGGTGCTGCGGGAGCAGATCGAATGGTCGCGCGGTCGGCCCTCCCAGGCGCCCGTCCGCTGCCGGAAGCCGGCCCGGATCGGTCACGAATCGCCGGCCGCGACCGCGGACCTGGCCGTCCTCTCAGGCGGTTCCGCCGCGCTCCCTGCGCCGGATCAACCACGAAGGGCCGGCTGCAACCGCGGATCCGACCGTCGCCCCCGACCGTTCGCCCCGCCCGGGCCCTTGACGTGCTGCACGAACACGCCGGCGGGCCCAAGCGGGACAGATGCGCCCGACCGCCGGTCAGCGGGACAGATGCGCCCGAACTGCCGGTCCATGCGGGACAGATGCGCCCGACCTGCCGGCTCTCTTCGCAGCTTCGCTTCGGGCCCGCGTGAATGATCCGGGTTGACGAACGCTCCGGGGCTACGAAGCCGCCGCGACCTGCCCCTCGGCCTGCCGGCGGAGGCGCTCCGCGCGCAGCGCCTCGATCGCGCGCCGCGCCGCCTCGCGCTTGCGGCTGCGCACCGCGCGGAAGCCGACGACCTCGCTGCCGCGCTCGAGTGTCGCGACCAGCCGCTCGTAGTCGCCCGAGCGTCCCGCTTCGTCGACGGCGGCGAGGAACCAGGCGAAGAACTCGTCGTCCTCGCGATTCCAGCCGCGGCCCCAGGTCCGCAGGAACGAGCAGGAGGCAACCAGGCGCAGGACCCACGACGGCGCCGCCACGGGGATCTCCCGCTCGCGCCCGAAGAGGGTCAGGCGCGGGCGGACCAGGAAGGCGTACTGGAGCGAGTCGCCGCGGGCGGGGTCGATCCCGTAGCGCTGTCGGTCGCGTTCGAGCTTGGCCGGCGAGGTGAGCAGGCGCGCGACCCAGAACTCGTCCTTGGGCGTCATCAACCGGAAGAAAGCCCGCAGCGCGGCGCGCGTTGCGCGGTAGCCGCGCTGCTCGCCGTCGCGCGCCATCACGTCACGCAAGTGAGTCAGGAACCGCTCGGCCAGGCTGGCGCCGCCGTAGCGGACCAGGTCGCCCAGCGCGTGGGCCGCGTACCGGCGGTCGGCCTCCGGGAGCGGAAACTCGGCGCCGGTGCGCTCCGCGATGCGACGGTAGGTGGCCGCCAGCGCGGTCCCACCGCCGCGCTCGCGCTCGATCACGGCGGCGCGCTCGGCCACGACCGCGGCGACGTCGCCGGCCGCGCCGCCGCGCTTCGAGTCCGCCGCGTCACTGCCGAGCGCTCCGGCGCACGCCGCGCGGTTCGCCGCGCCGCCGCCCCGCGCGCCGCCGTGCCCCGCGCCATCTGCCGCGGTCCCGATCGTCGTCGCGTCCGCCGTCCCGGTGGCTGCGCCCGCCGCCAGCTCCAGCGCCAGCTCGCGTCCGCGCCGGAAGGCGCGCAGGTTCGCGGCGCGGTCCGCCGCGCGCACGCCGCCCTCGATCGCGCGCAGCAGCGAGGCCTCGCTCAGCGGGAGCCATCCTTTCTGATAGGCGACGCCGAGCAGCATCACGTTGACGAAGAGCCGCGATCCCAGTTCGGTCTCGGCGACGCGCGAGAAGTCGGCGTGGAGGCTGGCGTCGTCGCGCGTGCGCGTGCGGAGCAGCGCGGCCAGCTCTTCGGTGTCGAGCGTGTCGCGCGAGGCCTGGGACAGCACCGTCTGCTGCGCGCCGAGATTCACGACGGCCCGGGTCCGGTCGCGGTGCGCGACGCGCAGGTTGCCGCCGGGGTGGACGCCGCGGCAGGCCTCGAGCAGGTCGATCCCCAGCAGCAGGTCGGCGTCGCCGTAGAACTCGAACGGCGAGTCGGGCGGGGTGCCGCGCGAAAGCACGAGATGGCCGTACACGCCGCCGTTGCGGATCGCGAGACCGTTGCGCGTCACGAAGTGGGCGTGGCAGCCGTCGAACTCGCCGGCGCGCGCGACGATCCCGGTCAGCACGCCGATCCCCATCCCGCCGACGCCGCCGAGGTAGGCCGACCAGGTCGTGCCGGGCTCGATCGCCGGGGCTGCGGGGGGTGGCGGCAGGTCCGGCAGGCCCGCGGCGGTGGTCCCGCCGGCTGAGGCCGAGCCGCCCACGCCTGCGCTGCCCGCACCTGCACCCCGATTCCCGCGCCCGCACCCGCGCTTCCCGCACCCGCGCTGCCCGCGCCTGCGCTGCCCGCGCGCCCGCGCTCCGCGCCCGCACCCGCGCTGCCCGCACCCGCGCCGCCCGCGCCCGCACCACCCGCCGCCGTCCCGCTCCCCGCCGGCGCCTTGCGCCGGATCGTCAGTCGCGCAAAAGACGGGCAGGCGCGCGTGCGCGAGCAGGCGCCGTCGTCGATGCAGGTCGACAGGTCGGTTGCGATCTTGGGGCCCAGCGCGGTCTCGACGACGGCCAGGCCCGGGCACGCGGTCTGGTCGACGCACTCGAGGCAGTTGTCGCAGACCTCCTCGTCGATCCCGATCCGGACCTCGCGCGCGAGGAAGCCGCGCTCGGCGATCAGGCGCTTGCGCTCGGCGCTCTCGCGGCGGTGCGCAGTGATCGCGCACTCCTTGTCGGAGATGATGACCTTGACGCCCGGGGTCCGGAGGCACTCGGCCATCAGGCGCTCGTACTCGTCGCGCTTCGAGGGGTCGATGCGCCGCAGCAGCAGCCCGTCCGGGACCATCCCGCGCAGGATCCGCTCGATGTCCTGCGTGCGGGTCGGGCGGCCCATGATGTCCTGGGCGTTCTCCGCAGTCGGCTGGTGGCCGGTCATCGCGGTCGTCTTGTTCTCCAGGATCACGTAGGTGATGTCGAGGTCGTTCTTGATCGAGTCGGAGATCGCGACCAGGCCGGAGTGGAAGAAGGTCGAGTCGCCCATGAAGACCATGTGCGGGTTCTCGACGAAGGGGCCCATCCCTGCGCCGGCGCCGCCGCCGAGTCCCATCCCGACGTAGTTCTGCATCAGCTCCGAGTAGGGGGGGAAGCCCAGCATGGTGTGGCAGCCCGACTCGCCGTGGACCACGACATCGAGCGGCCGCGGGCCGCCGCCGGCGACCGGCAGGCCCCCCGCGAGCCGCCGCTTCAGGTCGCGCGCGACGACCGCGGTGTCGCGGTGCGGGCAGCCCGGGCAGAAGGTCGGCGTGCGGCGCGGGATCGCGTCCGCGGCGGCGCCGGTCTCACGGACCTGCGCCAGCCGCTCGACGATCCGTTCGCGGCGCAGCGAGGGGAACCACGCGCCCCACTCGAGCAGCTCCGGACCGAGCGCCTCGAGCACCACCGAGGGGTTCATCCCGCCGATCGCCGGGAAGCCGGGCCGGCCGCCCGCGAACTGCTTGCCCCACAACTCGGGCGCGCGCTCCAGCTGGCCCGCGCGCACCGCGTCGGTGATCGCGGCCAGCGCCTGCATCTCGACGAAGGCGCGCTTCTCCTCGACCACGACCAGCCGCTCGACGCGCGCCGCGAATGCGACGAGCTGCTCGGCGTCGATCGGGTAGGTCAGGCCGAGCTTGAGGACCGGGACCTCGCCCCAGATCCCGGCCAGCTCGAGCACCTTGCGCAGGTAGGCCGACGACAGGCCCGAGGTCACGAAGCCGACCGGCGCGCGTCCCGCCGGTCCGAACTGCCGGTCGAGCCCCAGCGCCCGCGCCCGCGCGTGCAGCCGCTGCCGCCGCCCGGCCAGGCTCGCCTCGCGCTGCGTGATGAAGGGCGGGATCATGATCACGTCGCCGGTCGTCACGCTCGCGCTGGCGAAGCGCCCGCGCTGCACCGCGTTGACCGGCGGCGCGGCATTGGGGCGCGCGATCACCGTCCCGCCGCCGTCGGCCTGGTTGGTCGTGATCACGTAGGTGACCAGCAGGTCGGCCGCGCCCGACAGCTCGAACCCGGCGCCGACGAAGTCCTTGATCTCCTGCAGCGAGCCGGGCTCGATCACCGGCATGTTCAGGTGCATCGACAAGAAGCGCGAGTCCGAGTTCACCTGCGTCGACTCGTTCCACGGGTCGTCACCGGTGACGACCACGCCGCCCCCTTCCGGGCGCCGGAACTCCACGAGATTACCGGTCGCGAGCGCGTCGGACGCGACTTGATAACCGACCGATTTCATCACCGCCAGCGCGCGCAGGCCGGCCTGGCAGGCGCCCGACAGGCGGGCCGCGGCCAGCGCCTCGTTGTTGGCGATCTGGGCCACGACCCCGATCTCGGCCAGGTGCGGCGCGATCGCCTCGATCGTCTCGAAGACGCCCGAGATCGGCGAGCCGGGGTAGCCGGTGAGCAGCGCGACGCCCCCCTCGAGCGCGCCCTTGACCAGCAGCTCGTTGCCGGTCAGGCCGACGACGCCGTCCCCCGCGAGGAAACGGGGGTCGACCCGGCGCTTCGGGCGGTTTTCCGGGGAAGCTGACTGGTTCATTCGTGGTCGCGGGGCGCCGAAAGGGGCCGTGCGGTCCGGGAAATACGCAGCATCAGATCAGTCTATTACAGGGATCCGGGCCGTCCCGCACCGATTTCTTCGGGGGGCTCGGCGGTGGTGCGGCCGCCGCGGCGCCGTGACGCGGCGCCGGCGCGGCGGCCGCGCGACGCCCCGGCCGCGGCGCGGAGCGGCCGTACCCGGGGCCGGGCTGCTATCCTGCCGCCCCATGACCCGACTGCCCCGCCGCCGCCTCGCGCCGTGCGCGCTCCCGACGCTGGTTCTCGCGCTCTCCCTGCTCTGCGCCGCGGGCTGCGGCGGCGCCGGACGCGGCGACGCGCCGACGGTCGTGCTGGTCACGATCGACACCCTGCGCGCCGATCGCGTCGGCTGTTATGGCCGCGCCGACGCCGGCACGCCGACGCTCGACCGGCTGGCCGCGGAGGGGGTGCGCTTCGACGCCGCGCAGTCGACCGCACCGATCACGCTGCCGGCCCACGCCTCGATCCTCACCGGGCGCTCGCTGCCCGGCCACGGCGTGCTCTCCAACAGCGGCTTCGCGCTGGCGGAGTCGATCCCGAACCTGGCCGACGTCCTGCGCGAGGCGGGCTACGCGACCGGAGGCTTCGTCTCGACCAAGCTGCTCTCGGCGAAGGCCGGCTTCGGCCACGGCTTCGAGCAGTTCGACGACCGGATCACGCTGGCGCCGTCGCGCCGCGGCGGCGTGACCGGGTTCCCCGAGCGTGCGGGCGACGAGACGCTCGCGGCGGCGATGGCGTGGCTGGCGACCGTGCCCAAGTCGAAGCCCGCGTTCCTGTGGGTCCACCTCTTCGAGCCGCACACGCCGTACGCGCCGCCGCCCGAGCTGGCGGCGCGCTACGCGAGCGACCCCTACCAGGGCGAGGTCGCGGCGGCGGACGCCGTGCTGGGGCGCCTGCGCGACGGGCTCGACCGCGCCGGACGCGGCCGCGTGCTGACGCTGGTCGCCGGCGACCACGGCGAGGGGCTGGGCGACCACGGCGAGGCGACGCACGGGATCTTCCTGTTCCAGGAGGTGATGCGCGTGCCGCTGGTCGTGCACGGCCCGGACTGGGGCGTCCGGCCGTCGGCAGTCGACGCGCCGGTCTCGCTGACCGACCTTGCGCCGACCGTGCTGGAGCTGGCGCAGCTCCCCGCGCTGGCGGGTGCGGACGGGCTCTCGCTGGCCGCGGTCGTCACCGGGCGCGGTCCGGTCCCGGCGCGCGCCGGCGTCTTCGCCGAGAGCCACATGCCGCAGATCGAGTACGGCTGGTCGGGCCTGCGCGCGCTGGTGCAGGGGAAGACCAAGCTGATCCAGGCGCCGCGCTCCGCGCTCTATGACCTGGCGGCGGACCCGGGAGAGCGCAACGACCTGGCCGCCGCGCGCGCGGCGGAGATCCCGCCTCTGGTCGGGGCCTTGACCGACCTGCGGCGGCGCGCGATCGCTTCGGCCCCCGCGCCGTCGGATGCGAGCGTCTCGGTCTCCGAGGACCAGATGAAGGACCTCCAGGCGCTGGGCTACGCGGCCAGCGGACGGTCGGCGCGGTCCGGCAGCGGCGACCTGGTCGATCCCGCCGCGACCAACCCGCTCGATCGCCAGGAATTCGTCGGTCAGTTCTCGAAGGCGATGGACCTGGTCCAGGCTGGCCGGCCGCGCGATGCGCTCTCGATCTTCGAGAACCTGCGCCACGGGGACCCGCGCAACGTCTCGCTGCTTCACCAGTACGGCCAGGCGCTGATGCTGTCGGGCTTCGTCGACAACGCGCTCGAGATCTTCCGGGTCGCGGTCGAGGCCGACCCGTCCTACGCGCTGGGCTGGCAGCGGATCGGGCAGATCCTCGACGCGAAGAAGGACCTGCCGGGCGCAGAGGCCGCCTATCGCAAGGCGATCGCGGCCGGCCCCGACATGCTCCAGGCGCACAAGGCGCTGGCCGGGCTGCTGATCGAGACCGGGCGCATGGACGAGGGGATCGCGGCGCTCGAGGACGCGCAGCGGATCGATCCGCTGGACGCCGGGGTCAAGCGCGACCTGGAGCGCTTCCGGGCGCAGCAGAGGCGGTAGCTGTCCCCGGTTTGTCAGGCGTCGTAGGTCGGCTGGCCGCGCTGGATCCGCTTCAGTTTCTCGACGAAGGTCGTGCGCTTGAGGTCCAGCAGCTGCGCTGCGCGGGCCTTGTTGCCGCGGGTCAGCTCGAGGCTCTGCAGGATCAGGTTGCGCTCGATCTCGGAGACGACGCTGCGGAAGTCGAGGCCGTCCTCGGTGACCTGCACGGAGCCGGCGGGGGCCAGCGACTGGCCGTCGAGCTCGACCGGCAGGTCGGCGGAGTCGACGAAGGTGCGGCCGCCCGACATCACGGTGGCGTACTCGATCGTGTTCTCCAGCTCGCGCACGTTGCCCGGCCACTCGTGGCGCATCAGCACGCGCATCGCGTCCTGCGACAGCTCCTTGGCCGGCAGGCTGTTGCGCGCAGCGTATTTGGCGACGAAGTGCGCCGCCAGCAGCGGCACGTCCGAGCGTCGCTCGCGCAGCGGCGGGACGAAGACCGGGATCACGTTGAGGCGGTAGAAGAGGTCCTCACGGAACTCGCCACGCTCGACTTTCGCCCGCAGGTCTTCGTTGCTGGCGGCCACGACGCGGACGTCGATCGGGATCGCCGCAGTGCCGCCGACCCGCGACACCTGCCGGCTCTGCAGCACGCGCAGCAGCTTGACCTGGAGGTCGGGCCGCATCGTCCCGATCTCGTCCAGGAACAGCGTGCCGCCGCGCGCCAGCTCGAAGCGGCCGGGCTTGTCGCGGTCGGCCCCGGTGTAGGCGCCGCGCACGTGGCCGAACAGCTCGGACTCGATCAGGTTCTCGGGGATCGCGCCGCAGTGCACGGCGACCAGCCGACCGCTGCGGCGCACCGGGTGACGGTGGTGCAGGGCGTGAACGATCAGCTCCTTGCCGACGCCGCTCTCGCCGGTGATCAGCACCGTGCTGTCGACCTGCGTCACCTTGTCGAGCAGCTGGAACATCCGCTGCATCGTGGGGCTCTTGCCGATGATCCGGTCGAAGCCGGAGCGCTCGGCCAGCTCGGTCCGCAGCTGCGCGTTCTCCTCGCGCAGCGCGCGGGTGTCGGCCGCCCGCTCCAGCGCGAACCGCAGTTGGCTCATCGCGAACGGCTTGGGGAGGTAGTCCGCGGCCCCCTCGCGCATCGCCTGGACGGCGGTCTCGAGCGAGGCGAAGCCGGTCATGACCAGCACGATCAGGCCGGGGAAGTGCTCGCGGGCCTGGCGGGCCAGGTCGAGGCCATCCTGGCCGGGGAGCTTGACGTCGGTGACCAGGACGTCGGCCGGCTCCTCGACCAGCAACTGGAAGGCCCGCTCGGCGCACTCGGCGCCGCGCACCCTGTGTCCCAGCTCCGCGAGGTAACCGACGATCGTCTGCAACAGGCCCGGGTCGTCTTCCGCCACCACGATGTGAAAGCGCTCGCTCTCCCTCGGCATGCTCCCCATTCCCCTTCCGCCCCGTCCCGTTTTTCCGTCCGTGTGCGGGTTGTCGTCGCCATGCGCGGTGTCTTCAAGGAATACATAGGCGGCGCGGCCCGAGTGTCAAGACTTCGACCACCGGGCACGGATCCCCGGCGGGGCGTCGGCAGACCGACGCTGCGGCGACCCCGGGGCCGGCCGGACGGGGCGGCAAGCTCCATTTCCGCAACGAGTTGAGCCCGCCCCGCGGTTCGCGGCCGCAAGGCACGGCGCTTGCTGATTCGAGCGGCTGGCCCGTGGGCCATCGGAGTCGATCGTGCGGAAGTTCCTCCCGCTCGGACTGCTGCTCGTGTCCGCCGCCGCCGCCGCCGTGCTCGGCGCGCGCGCGGCCGGCGAGCCGTCCGCGCGTCAGCGGCTCGCCGCGCTCGACCGGAGCGGGGCGGCGCCCGCGGACGAGGTCGCGCGGCTTGCACGCGAGGCGCTGGCGAGCGCGCCCGGCGACGCGACGCTGCTCTGGCGCCGCGGCGACGCGCGCCGCCGGCTGGGCCAGGACGACCTGGCGCTGGCCGACCTGCAGCAGCTGATCCGGACCGCGCCCGGCTCGCCGTACGCCGTGCGCGCGCAGCGCGCGCTTCCGGTGCTGCTCGCACGCGTCGGGCTGGACGGCGAGGCAGCCGAAGCGGACGAGGCGCTGATCGCCGGGCGGCTGGCCGACCCGGTCGCGGTGCTGCCGCGGCTGGCTGCGACCTACGCGCGGCTGGGACGCTCGCAGGAGCTGCTCGAGACGATCGGCCGGCTGCGCGCGCTCGACCGCGCGCGCGCCGACGGCGACCCCGAAGTGGCGTGGCTGGAAGCGGACGCGCTCGAGCGGCGCGGGCCGCCGCGCGAGGCGGCGGCGGTGATGCTGGCCTTCGCCGCGCGCTTCCCCGGCGACCGGCGCCGCGGCGAGGCGCTGGTGCGTGCCGCGCGAGCCCGGGCGGAAACGGGAGAGCTGGCGCAGGCGATCGAGCTGGCCGGTCGCGCGGTCGCGGAGCCGCTGCCTCCGGCCTCGGCGGCGTGGGCGCGCGTCGCGCGGGCCGAGCTGCTCGAGCGTGCGGGGCGCTCGCGCGAGGCCGCGGCCGACCTTCGCGCGGTGCTGGAAACGGGTGCCGACGAGGCGACGATCGAGCGCGTGCTGTCGCGCTACGTCGACATCGAGATGGAGCGGCGCGGCACCGAGGGGGCGCTGACGGCGCTGGCCGCGCTGGTGGCCGGAGAGCGGCCGGCCGTGGCCGGGCCGGCGAGGCGGCGGATGGAAGCCCTGCTCGAGGGGCTCGCGGCCTCGCGCCCGACCCCGCCCGAGCGCGCGGCGTTCCTGGTCGCCCTGGCCGGCCGGGCCGACCCGGCGCTGGCGATTCCGCCCGCGCTGCGGCTCGCGGCCGCGCAACTGTGGGAGGGGGTCGGGGACTGCGCGCGCGCCGCGCGCACCTACCGGGAGCTGGCGTCGGCCGGTCCGCCGGTCGAGGGCGAGGCGGAGCGGGGACTCGAGCGCTGCCGGGCCGGGGCGTCAACGCCATGACACCGGCGGGCCGCGAGCGCCGTCCCACCGGCGCAAACGGCCCGGAAACCGCGGGGTTTCCGCGGCACGCCGCTTGCTCTCTCCAGAGGGGATGGTGCGGGCCGGCCGGCCGGCGCCGCGGAAGGGACTGAGGTCGAGCCATGCCGCCACTCGTCGAGCCGATCGCCGCCGCCTGGAAGGCCCTGGCGCCCCGCCAGCGCCTGGCCCTGGCCGTCGCGCTGGCGCTGACCGTCACCGCCGCCGGCGCGATCGCGATCTGGGCGCAGCCGGAGCGGCTCGCGGCGCCGACGGGGACCGCGCCGAAGGAGGGCGCGCCGAGCGGGGGCCGCGTCGGATGGGGCCGCGTCGGGCTTCCCGCAGCAGATCGCGCTGCGGGCCGCACTCGAGCGCGACGTCGACGGCAAGATCGCGCGCGTGCTCGAGCCGCTGGTCGGCAGCGGCGGGTTCGTGGTCCGGACGACCGCGGAGATGGATTTCGCGAAGGTGCTGCGGCGCGAGAAGAGCATCGATCCGGACAGCGCCGTGGTCCTGACCGAGGAGCGCTCGAAGGAGAAGCCGTCGGGCGCCTCCGAGCGCCAGGAGCAGCGCGCGAGCTACGAGTACTCGGTCCGCGAGTCGTCGATCGAGCAGCCGGCGGGGCAACTGCTGCGGCTGTCGGTCGCGGTGCTGGTCGACCAGCGCCGGAGCGACGACGCCGGGGCCGATGGGGCCGCCGGGATGCCGGGGGCCGGGCCGCGCGCGACGCCGCGCAGCGACGAGGAGATCGCGCAGATCGAGGAACTGATCAAGGGGGCGATCGGCTTCGACGCGCGGCGCGGCGACCGCGTCACGGTCGAGCAGGTCGCGTTCCGGCGCGTGCCGGTCGTGACCCCCGCGGCGGGTCTCGATCCGCGCTCCTGGCCGCCGCGCGTGTCGTGGATTGCACTGTTCGTGCTGGCGCTGGCGGCCTTCGCCCTGCTGGCGCGGCCGCTGCTCGCGCTGCTGCGCCCGGCAACGGCGAGCGGCGCGGCGCCGGGCACGGCGGGCGGTCTGCAGCCGGCCGCCGCGACCTCCGGCGGGCTGTCCGCCGGGCCGGCCCTCGCCGGTCGAGGCGCTGCGGCAGCGGCTCGCCGCCGTCGCCGTCGAGGAGCCGGAGGGGATGGCGCAGACGCTGCGGGTCTGGCTCCACGAGTCGCGCCGCGAGCGGCAGCCATGAGCGAGCCGGCGCTCAGCGGCACCCAGAAGGCCGCGATCCTGATGGCGCTGATCGGCGAGGAGGCCGCGGGGAGCGTGCTGCGCCACCTCGAGCCGGAGGAGATCCGCCAGGTCACGCTGGAGATCGCGAAGATCCGGATGATCGACCCGCTGGCCTCGGCCGGGGTGCTGCGCGAGTTCGCCGAGCTGGCGGCCGGCGAGCGCGGCCTGCAGCCGGCAGGGCCGAAGCTGGCGCGCAAGCTGCTGCAGCTCACGATGCCGGGCGAGGTCGATCGGCTGGTGCGCGATCCCGAGCGGCAGCGGATCGCCGGCGACGAGGACGAGTACGACGAGGCGCGGCTCCCCGAGCTGCCGGCGCCGCTGCTGCGGGCGTCGTCGCGCCGGCTCTCCGTGCTGCTGGCCGAGGAGGCGCCACAGACCGCGGCCCTCGTGCTGGCGCACCTGCCGCCGCGCAAGGCGGCGCGCGTCCTGATGCTGCTGCCGGCCGAGCGCCGGTTCGAGGCGACGCGCCGGATGGCGACGATCCGCGAGATCCGGCCCGACGTGGTCCAGCGCGTGGCGCAGGTCCTGCTGGACCGGCTGGCCGACCTGGGCGAGGAGCCGCTGGTGCCGGTCAACGGCGTGCAGGCCGCGGCCGAGGCGCTGACCCGGATGGGCCGGCCCGCCGGGCGGGAGATCGTCGAGGCGATGGCCGGCGAGTTCCCGGACCTGTCGCGGCAGTTGCGCGAGCTGCTCTACACCTTCGACATCCTGCGCGGCCTCGGCGACCGCGACGCGCAGGAGGTGCTGCGCCAGGTCGACCGCACCACGCTGGCGCTGGCGCTGAAGGGGGGCGATCCCGAGGTGACGCAGCTCTTCCTGCGCAACATGTCCGAGCGCGCGGCGCAGATGCTGGCGGAGGAGATGGACCTGGCCGGGGCGCCGCGCCTGGCGGAGATCGAGAAGGCGCAGCGGACGATCGTCGAGCTGGTGCTGCAGTTCGAGGCCGAGGGGTTGGTCGTGCTGGAGGAGCCGGCGGGTGTCGCCTAGGCGCGTGGTGGTCGCGGCCGCGGCGGTGGCGCTGGCGATCAACGCGCTGCTGGTCGTCGACGCGCTGACGGTGGGGCTGCTGGTGCCCCGCGCGGAAGCGCGGGCGCCGGTCGCGGCGCGGGCCGGGGCGGGCGCGGCTATGCCGCGGAAGCGAGGCCGGCGCGGCGGAAGCGGAGGCCGGCGCGGCGGAAGCGGAGGCCGCGTACCGCGCGCTGGTCGCCGAGCTGACGCGGCAGAAGCAGGCGCTCGACCGGCGCGCGGCGGCGCTGGCGGAGCGCGAGCAGCAGGTCGCCGGGGCGCAGCAGGCGCTGGAGGCGCGCGGGGGTGCGCCGGAGCCGCCCTCCGGCTTCGAGCGGCTGGTCCGGGCCTACGAGGCGATGGACCCCGACAACGCCGCCGCCGCGCTGGCGTCGCTCTACGGGAAGGAGCGTCAGGCCGTGATCGAGATCCTGCTGGGGATGAAGCCGCGGCAGGCGGCGGCGGTGCTGGACGCGCTCGCGGCGCGCGCGCCGTCGGTGGCCGCCGAGCTGTCGCTGGCGGCCTGGCAGCGGGAGCGCGGAGAGCGTCCCTGAATCGGGGACAGCTTCCCGTTTCCGGAACTGCTCGCCGTCACGGATTCTCCTGGTCAAGAAGCCTGTCCAGCTCCTGGTCCAGAAGCAGGTAGGCGCTTGGGTTGAGGTGCAGGCCGTCTCCGGAGTCATGCATCGGAGAGAGCCCGTACGAGCCGCCGTACGGGTGCAGCAGCGCCCACTCGAGATCGAGCAGGGGAAGGGACTCCGCCGCGGCGTACACGCGCAGCCACGCGTTGTAGCGCGCGATCGCCGCGTTCTGATCCTCACGGCCGAGGATCCACGACTTCACGAACGCCTTGAGGCGCTGGAATTCATTCCACGGCGCGGCCACGGGCGCGACGGTCGCGACCGCCGGCCGGATCCCGGCCGCGCGCAGCTCCGCGACCCAGCGCCGGATCATCGCCTCGTACGCGGCCTGGTCCCCCGGAAAGTAGGCGCCGCACTCCTTGAGGATCACGAGGTCGGGGCGTTCCGCCGCGCCGCGGGCGAGCAGCGCCGCGACCGACTTGGACTTGTCGAAGCCGTATTCGCCGACGTACTCGACGACCACGTCGCTGCGCCCGGTGCGCGCGGCGAAGCCGTCGAGCTGCCAGCCGCGCGCGATCGACGCGCCGATCAGCACGACCCGCAGCGGGCGCGGGGGGGCGGGGCCGGGAGGGCCGGAAGGGCCGGAGGGGTCCGGCGGGTCGGTCGGCGGAGGCGTGGCAAAGCCGGGCATCGGAGCCCCCAGGGCCAAGGCCAGGGCCAGAACCAGGGCCAGAGCCGGAGCCAGAGCGAGGAAGGCCGGTCGTCGCGGCATCGGGGTTCCTGCCGCGTCCGGTCCGCTTCCGGAGCGGCCTGCGGCGGACCGGAGTATAGCCAGCGGCGCCCGCGGGGACCGCTCGCCGCGGCGCCCCGGCCCGGCCGTTTGACCGATCAGATGAAATGGTCAAGAAGCGCCGGAACCCCGCATGACGGGCTGCTTACTTTCCGCGCCATACAGGTGATTTCTGCTTTCGCCCGGCCCTGCGAGTCGCTACATTGGCGCGATCCGGCCCATGGTGGCCGGGGCCGCCAGCGACCGAACCCAGCCGAGGGGGCAGACCGTGTCGGGGAAGTACGATCCCAACCGCGTCACCAACCCGATCCGGCGGCGGATCTTCCGCACGCAGATCTCGCGCGCCGAGAACCTCGTCTCGATCGCGCTGATCCTTGCGGTGATCGGCGCCGCGGCCTGGGTCTTCGCGCAGCGCGACCGCTACGACCCGGGCGAGCGCGACATCACGCTCGAGGCGCTGCGGGCCGGCAGCATCAAGGAGGTCGCCTACCACGCGCCGCTCGTGCGCTGGCAGGACGGCGGGCCGGCGGCCGGCGGCGCGGTGGCGTATGGCGCGGTGAGTCCCGGGGTGATGAGCGCCAGCATCGCGGGTCCCGGCCTCGCGGGGCCGGGGACGGCCCCGGGGTCCGACCTGGGGATCTTCCCGCCGGCGCTGCTCGGCGGCGGCTGGATCCCCGACGGGCGGGTCGAGACCTACGTGCCCGACAACCTCTACGAGAAGATCAACGGCCAGGCCGAGCAGTACCTCAAGTTCGACTTCCGCCGCCTGCACTACCTGACGCTGGCGCGCGATGCGGCGTACCTGACGGTCGAGCTGTACGACCAGGGGGAGTTCCGCAACGCGTTGGGCGTCTTCTCCTCGCAGCGCGATCCGGCGCGCACGCTGACCGAGGACGGGCCGCTGTCGTACTACCGGACCTCGGTCGGGGCGATCGGCCTCGTCGACCGCTACTTCTTCAAGATCACCGCCAGCGAGGCCAGCCCCGCGGTGCGCGAGCAGACCGACCGGGTCCTGGCGGCGCTGCCGCGGCTGGTCGCGGGGCCCGGCGCGGGCGCCCCCGCGAAGGCTGCCGAGCCGTTCGCGATCCTGGCCAAGGGGCTGGGGGTGCCGCGCGAGTCGATCGCCTACGCCAAGGAGAACGCGCTGCAGTTCGAGTTCTTCCGCGACGTCTGGTTCGGCGAGCCGAAGGGGGCCGCCGGCACGCGCGTCTTCCTGCACCACGCGGCCGACGACGCGGCGGCTACGGCGATCGAGCGGCAGCTCGTCGAGGAGCAGCGCCAGGAGCACGAGCCGGTCGAGTCGGCGGGCGGCGTGACCGTGATGAAGCACCAGTTCCTGGGGACCTACTTCGGCCTGGCCCGGCGCGGCGGCTGGCTGTTCGGCGCCGACGGGGCGCCCGACGCCGAGTCGCTGCGCGCGCTCCTGACGCGCGTCGAGAAGGAACTCCCGTGAGCGACGAGAAGCCGGTCCAGCACCCGGAGTACGAGAAGGCCCCGCTGACCCGGCGCGGCTTCTGGACGCGGGTCGCGACCGCGCTGGGGGTCGGCGGCGTCGCGACCTACCTGGCCCAGGCGCCTCCCGGCTGGCCGCTCTCGCTGCAGGATCCGACTGGCCTTCGCAGCATGCCCAAGCCGCGGCCGATGCAGCTGGGCGACTTCCGGATCGCGCGCGCGGCCGGCGCGCCGGACGTGGTCGTGGCGCGCGGCGGCGACGGCGTGGAGACGCGCCTGCGCATGGCGCTCGAGCCGTTCGGCGGGATCCAGGCCTTCGTGCAGCCGGGCGAGATCGTGCTGGTCAAGCCCAACGTCGCGTTCGACCGCTCGCCCAACCTGGGAGCGACCTCGCAGCCAGAGCTGCTGGCCATCCTGGTCCGGATGCTGCTGGTCGACGCCAGGGCGCAGGAGGTGCGGATCGCCGACAACCCGATCGAGTCGCCCGCCGACTGCTTCGCCAAGAGCGGGGTGCGGCGCGCCGCGGAGGAGGCGGGCGGGCGGGTCTACCTGCCGGACTCCAACGCCTTCCGCGCGCTCGACACGCCGGGTGCCAAGCTGATCGCGCGCTGGCCGATCTTCTACCGGCCGCTGACCAACGTCGACAAGGTGATCGGGATCGCGCCGGTCAAGGACCACAACCTCTGCAGCGCGTCGATGGGAATGAAGAACTGGTACGGCCTCCTGGGCGGGCGGCGCAACCAGTTCCACCAGGACATCCACGAGATCGTGTCCGACCTGTCGCTGATGATGCGCCCCACGCTGACGATTCTCGACGGCAGCCAGATCCTGATGAAGAACGGTCCGACCGGCGGCGACCCGTCCGACGTCAAGCCGGGCGACGCGGTCATGGCCGGGGTCGACCCGGTGGCGCTGGACGCGTGGGCCTTCGAATACCTGCTCGAGCGCGGGCGCGACTACCCGCACTACCTGGCCAAGGCGCAGGAGAAGGGGACGGGGACGCTCGACTGGCAGGGGCGCGTACGCGAGGTGCGGGCGTGAGCGTGCGGCTCGAGCGCTTGCCGACCTACAAGCCCAAGCGGCTGTTCCGGCTGACCAACGCGCGGATCGTCTCGCAGGTCTTCTTCTTCGGCGCCTTCGTGCTGGCGATCTGGGCGACCTGGACGACGCGCCTGAAGGGCTACCCGGTCTCGCGGCTGCTCGAGATGGACCCGCTGGTCCTGGTCTCGACCGCGCTCGCCACCGGCTCGGTCTACCGCGCGCTGGGCTGGGGGCTCCTGGTCCTGGCGCTGACGCTGCTGTTCGGGCGGGTCTTCTGCAACTGGATCTGCCCCTACGGCACGCTGCACCAGTTCGTCGGCTGGCTGTTCAACACACGCAAACCGTCGGACCGCTGGGCCTCGAACCGCTACCGCCCGATCTACTTCCTCAAGTACGGGATCCTGGCGGTGTTCCTGATCCTGGCCGCGATGGGCTCGCTGCAGATCGGGCTGCTCGACCCGATCGTGCTGATGTACCGCACCTTCGCCACGGCGGTGGCGCCGGCCAGCGACGCGCTGGTGGCCGGCGCGGCCGAGCGGCTGCAACTGGATGGGCTCTGGCTCGACAGCCTGAAGTTCCGGCCGGGGGTCGAGCACCGCGTCTTCGTCGGCTCGTTCTGGATCGGGCTCGTGCTGTTCGGGCTGGTCGCGATGAACACGGTGATCCCGCGCTTCTTCTGCCGCGTGCTCTGCCCCCTGGGCGCGCTGCTGGGGGTCTTCTCGCGCGCCGCGGTCTTCCGCATCAACCGCGACGTCCACAAGTGCACCGACTGCAACATGTGCCTGTCGCGCTGCGAGGGGGCCTCGGACCCGCAGGGGGCGGTGCGGTTGTCCGAGTGCTTCTCCTGCATGAACTGCATCGACGACTGCCCGGAGGACGCGCTGTCGTTCCGGGCGGTGGGGCTGGACACGCGGCAGGTCGTCCCGGCGCCCGACTTCGGCAAGCGGCGGGTGGTCTTCGCCAGCCTGGCCGGGTTCGCGGCGCTGCCGCTGCTCAAGAACAACGGCGTCAACTCGGGGCAGAACTACTCGCCGAAGCTGATCCGGCCGCCGGGCTCGGTCGAGGAGCAGGAGTTCCTCGAGCGCTGCATCAAGTGCGACCAGTGCATCAACGTCTGCCCGACCAACGTGCTGCAGCCGGCGACCTTCGAGGAGGGGGGCGTCGAGAGCCTCTGGACGCCGGTGATGAACTTCAACATCGGCCACTGCCAGCTCAAGTGCACGCTGTGCAGCGAGGTCTGCCCGACCGGCGCGATCCGCAAGATCACGGTCGAGGAGAAGCTGGGGCGCGGGGCCTTCGCGGCGGCGGGGCCGGTCCGGCTGGGGACCGCGTTCTACGACCTGGGGCGCTGCCTGCCGCACGCGATGGAGATCCCCTGCGTCGTCTGCGAGGAGGTCTGCCCGGTCTCGCCGAAGGCGATCCAGACCAAGGACGTCGAGGCCAAGGACGTGTTCGGCCGGGTGGTCGTGCTGAACAAGCCGTTCATCGTGCCGGACCTCTGCATCGGCTGCGGGATCTGCCAGACGGAGTGTCCGGTCACCGATTCGCGGGCGGTCTACGTCACGCCCGTCGGGGAGTCGCGCTCGCTCGAGCGGCGGCTCCTGCTGCAGAACCGCGCCCAGGGCGCCTGAGTCCGAACCAGGAGCGAGGAGAGAGCGATGAGCGAGAACGGGACGTCGAGGCGTGGGTTCCTGAAGTCGGCGATCGCGTCCGGGGCGGCGGTGGGGGCGTGGAGCCACCTTTCGCTGGCGGCCGAGGGCGAGACCCCGGCGGCGGGCGGAGCCGCGCCGGCGCCGACCGTGCCGCGCCGGAAGCTGGGCGGGACGGGGCAGGAGATCCCGATCCTGCTGATGGGCTGCGCGCAGAAGTTCGACGAGAAGTACGACAAGGTCCTGCACCGGGCCTTCAAGGACGGCGTCGACTACCTGGACACCGCGCTGGTCTACGAGGACGGGCAGTCGCACAAGACGATCGCTCCGTTCATCAAGCAGGTCGGCGACCGCAAGAAGCTGTGGATCACGTCGAAGGGGCCGGGCGAGGCCGACCCGGACAAGGTGAAGGCCTACGAGAAGGAGCTGGACACCTGCCTCGCGCAGCTCCAGACCGACTACCTGGACCTGTACTTCATGCACGCCGTCGACGACCCGGCGCGGCTGGCGCCCCGAGTTCATCAAGATGGGCGAGCGGATGCGCAAGAGCGGGAAGGTCCGGCTACTTCGGGCTGTCCTGCCACGGCAAGCAGGAGGTCGAGGTGATGAACGCCGCGGCGGCGGCGGGCGGGATCGACGCGATCATGTTCCGCTACCACTTCGCGCGCTACGGCGACCTGGCGCTGAACAAGGCGATCGACGCCTGCGCCAAGGCCGGGATCGGGCTGATCGCGATGAAGACGCAGGACTCCGTGCCGAAGGACCAGGAGTCGGTCGTGAACTTCAAGTCGAAGGACTTCAATCTGGCGCAGGCCAAGCTCAAGGCGGTCTGGGCCGACGGCCGGATCGCGGCGGCCGTCTCGCACATGGACAACACGACCAAGCTGGCCGAGAACGTCACCGCGGCGCGCTCGCCGGTCCAGCTCTCGATGAACGACTTCCAGCAGCTGCAGCGGCTGGCGGCGGCGCGCGCGCACTACGCCTGCCAGGGCTGCGCGCAGATCTGCGAGGCGTGCGTGGCGGGCGAGACGAAGATCGCCGACACGCTGCGCTTCCTGATGTACCACGAGTCCTACGGCGAGACCGAGAAGGCGCGTCGGCTGTTCGCGGCGCTGCCCGGGCCGGCGCGCCGGCTCGACGGCATCGACTTCGCGGCGGCGGCGCAGGCCTGCCCGCAGGGGATCGACATCGCGGCCCGCATGCGCCGCGCGCACGACCTCCTGGCATAAGGCGGCATACCGGGGGCAGCTTACCGACTTACGGTAGCTGTCCCCGGTTTTCGAGTTCGCCCCAGAGCTGCGAGAGGAAGGTCAGCATCGCCTCGTGGCGGCGGGCGGCCTCGGCGCGGGCGGTCGGGGTGTGCATCCCGTCGGCGAGCTTGAGCAGCTTGACCGCGAAGTGGTCCAGCGCGTGGCGGCGGTCGTCGAGGCGGCGGCCGGCCTCCGCGAACGGATCGCCCGGGTGGTAGAAGAGGCCGTCACTGCCCGCGGCGGCCATCGACTGGTGGCAGGCGAAGACGCGCGCGATGCCGACCGCGCCGATCGCGTCGAGGCGGTCGGCGTCCTGCAGCACCGCGCCGAGTGGGCCGGCCGGCTCGAGCCCGCGCGACCAGCTCGAGGCGGCGACGGCGGCCAGGATCGGCGCTCGCTCGCGCGCGGCGTAGCCGGCCTGCGCCAGGAGCGGCGCGGCGGCGCGCGAGGAGCGCTCGCCGCCGGCGGGGCGGTCGGGGTCGTGCTTCGGCGTCGGGTCTAGGTCGTGGACCAGCGCCGCCGCCCCGGCCAGGTCGGGGTCGGCCCCGGCCTCGGGGGCCAGCCGCAGCGCCCAGCGGTAGACGCGCGCCAGGTGGAGCGCGTCGTGGGCCAGGTCGCGGCCGTCCATCAGCGGCGCGACGCGCTCCCAGAGCGCGAGGTGGCGCGGGAAGAGCAGCGCCTCGGGGGGAGCGGGCCCAGCCCGTCGGCGGGCCGGGTCGCGGGAACCGGCCCCGGACGGGCGGCGGCGCGTGGGGAAGGGGCGGCCGCTGCGCCCGCGCGGGGGCCGGCGGCACGGCCCATCCCGGCGGCGCCCGCGCCGGCGCCCTCCGGGGCCCGCCCGGTTCCGCCTTTGTTCCCGCGGCGCTGGGACTTATCTTCCACGGCAGGACGGTAGCACAGGGACGATGGGCGAAAACGGCGTCGCGAGGAGCGTCGGGATCCTCGGCTACGGGCGCTTCGGGCGCGCGCTGGCGGAGCTGTTCGCCGACGCGGGGATCGCGGTCCGGGCGTGGGACCCGGTGGCGGAGGTCGAGCCGGGGATCGCGGTCGACGGCCCGGCCGGGCTCGCCGCCTGCGACGCGCTGCTGCTCGCGGTCCCGGTCGCGGCGACCGCGGCCGCGGCGCGCTCGGTGCGGCCGCACCTGGGCCCGTCGCACCTGGTGCTCGACGTCGCCAGCGTGAAGACCGGCCCGGTCGCGGCACTGGCGGAGATCTTCGGCCGCGAGGTGCCGTGGGCCGGGACGCACCCGCTGTTCGGCCCCACCAGCCTGGCGCTGGGCGAGCGGCCGCTGCGCGTCGTGGTCTGCCCCAACCCGATGCACCCCGGCGCGGCCGCCGCGGCGCGCGCGCTCTACGAGCGCGCCGGCTGCGAGGTCCGCGAGACGACGCCGGAAGAGCACGACCGCGCGATGGCCGACGCGCACGCGCTGACCTACTTCGTGGCCAAGGGGCTGCTGGACGCCGGGGCGCGCTTCGAGGGGGAGCTGCTGCCACCGTCGGCGATGGGGATCGTGCGCACGCTGGCCTCGGTCCGCTCCGACGCGGGGCACCTGTACTCCGCGCTCCACCTGCAGAACCCGTACGCAGCCGAGGCGCGGCGCCGGCTGCTGGAGGCGCTGGCCGCGGCCGACGCGGCGCTGCGCGCGCCGGGCGCGGCGGCCGCGGCCGAGGCCGCGGCAGGCAGCGCGGCCGGGCCCGCGGCCGGAGCGCCCGACGAGATCCCCGACCTGGGCGCGCGCTCGCCCGAGCTGCGCGCCGCGCGCGACCTGATCGACGACGTCGACCGCGACATCCTGGCCCTGCTCGCGCGCCGCGCGCGGCTGGCCCGCCGTGCCCGCCGGGCCAAGGCCGAGCTGGGCCGCGGCATCACCGACCCGCGGCGCGAGGAGGCGCTGCGCGCCGACCGCCGGGTCTGGGCCGACGCGCTCTGCCTGGATCCCGACGCGGTGGACGAGGTGGTGCAGGCGGTGCTGCGCTTCTCGCGCCGCGTGCAGGAGGCGGAGGACGCCGCCCCGCCGAAGGAGCGCGCGTGATCATCCTGTTCGATCCCGAGGTCCGCGAGGAGGCGGTGGCCCACGTCGAGGAACGCGCGCGCGCCTTCCCCGGGATCACGCCGCGGCGCTACGTCTACAGCGGCGCCGACCACACGGTGACCGAGCTGCACCTGATCGGGCCGACCGCCGCCGTGCCGACCGACGTCTTCGAGGAGCTGCCCGGCGTGGTGCGCGTCGTGCGCGTCTCGGCCAAGTACCGGCTGGTCGGCCGCCACGACCCGCGCTTCGCGACCGTCGGCTTCAACTACAACGGCGTCGCCTTCGACGAGCGGCAGGTCCACGTCTTCGCCGGGCTGTGCGCGGTGGACACCCCCGACCACGTCGACCGCACGCTGGCCGCGGTGGCGGCCGCGGGCCTGGTCACGACGCGGATGGGGGCCTACAAGCCGCGTACCAGCCCGTACGACTTCCAGGGGCTGGGCCGCGACTGCCTTCCCTGGGTCTTCGACATCGCGGCGCAGCACGGGATCAAGGTCATCGCGATGGAAGTGACCAACGCCCGGCACATCGACGAGATCCACGGCGCGCTCGACCGCAACGGCCGCGCGACCGGCGTGATGCTTCAAGTGGGAACGCGCAACGCGCAGAACTTCGAGCTGCTCCGCCAGGTCGGCCAGCAGCGCGAGCTGCCGGTGCTGTTCAAGCGCGGGATGGGGATCACGCTCGAGGAGTCGCTCCTGGCCTGCGAGTACGTCGCCAGCGAAGGGAACCCCAACATCGTCTTCTGCCTGCGCGGCGTGAAGACCCACCTGGGCGACCCGCACCGCAACATGGTCGACTTCGCGCACGTCCCCGTGGTGCGGCGCCAGACCCGGATGCCGGTCTGCGTCGACCCCTCGCACTCGGTCGGCACGATGCGCGCGGCTCCGGACGGCCTGCCCGACATCTACCACGTCACGGGGCAGGGGATCATCGCCGGCGCCTCGATGGTGCTGGTCGACATCCACCCGGTCCCGGAGAAGGCGCTCTGCGACGGACCGCAGGCGCTGCGGCTGGAGGAGGTCCCGCGCTTCGTCGAGTACGCGCGGCGGGTGCGGGCGTGCTACGACGAGGTGACGCGCGGGGCGCGCGAGTAGAGTCGGGGGGACGCCGGGGGGGAGCGGGACACCGAACGGGGCAGGGGTGTCCTGTGCCTCGCCATGTCCCCGTCCGCCTTGCCCTTCAACGAGTTGCTCTCCGGTGCAGGATACCCGAATCGCCCGCGGACGAGCCCGGTTGCCCTCCGTCCCGACCGTCGTCATCGTGCGTGAATGCTCAACCGCGCTCTGGCCGTCGCCCGGGCTCTCCTCACGATCTTCGCCCGCCGGGCCGACCTGATCCTGGAGAACCTCGCGCTCCGACAGCAGCTTGCTGTCCTCCGACGGAAGCACCCTCGACCTCGTCTCCGCGCTTCCGATCGAGTCTTCTGGATCGCCCTGCGCCGCTGGTGGCCGCATTGGAAGGAGACGCTGGCCATCGTCCAGCCCGAGACCGTCATCCGCTGGCATCGCGAGGGGTTCAGGCGGTACTGGCGCTGGAAGTCGCGGCGCCGCGCTGGACGACCGAGTACAACGGCCGAGATCCGGGCCCTCGTTCGCCGGATGGCCGCCGAGAATCCGACGTGGGGTGCGCCGCGCATCCACGGCGAGATCCTGAAGCTCGGCCTTGAGGTCTCCGAGCGCACCGTCTCGCGCTCCATGCCCCGGCGCCCGGCCCATCCCGACGAACGGCAACGATGGCGCACCTTTCTCGCCAACCACCGCGAGGTCATCGCCGCGATCGACTTCTTCACGGTCCCCACCGCCACGTTCCGCGTGCTCTACGTCTTCTTCGTCGTCCACCATGCTCGGCGCGAGCTGATGCACTTCCGTGTTACCACCCATCCGACGGCGGCCTGGATCACGCAGCAACTCCGCGAGGCGTTCCCCTACGACCAGGCGCCGCGCTACCTGATCCTCGACCGTGACGCCAAGTACGGCACACGAGGTCCTCACCGCGATCCGCCACATGAGCATCGAACCAAAGCAGATCACGGCGCGCAGACCCTGGCAGAACGGAGTCGCCGAGAGGTTCGTCGGCACCGCACGCCGCGAGCTCCTGGACCACGTCATCGTCTTCAACGAGAAACACTTGCAGCGCCTTCTGGCCGGCTTCGCCTCGTACTACCTCAACGACCGGACGCACTTGTCCCTGAAGAAGGACACGCCCGCGGTGCGGGTCGTGGAGCCGAAGCCGCATCCCGCCGCCGAGGTCATCGCTCTCCCTCGCCTCGGCGGGCTCCATCATCGCTACGCTTGGCGCCGCGCGGCCTGACGCTTCCGCCCGACAAGTCCATGGACGCGGTCTCGTCGTGGAGGGCGTCTGCCCTTGCAGGAAGGCACACCGCCGCCAGCGCTGTCAGCTACTGCGCATTCGCGTCACCGACAAGCGCAGGCGTACGTTCGGCCGGCGTGTTCGACTGCCATTCCGAGCCGCGCGAGCCACCAACAGTGCACGGACTCGATTGTGGCGAAGGACAGGCTGCGCGCTCCTCCCCGCGCTCGGCGACGCGTTCGCCACCGCGAGCGCGTCACTCGGGGGCGTACAGCGTGCGTCCGACGACGCGCGACCACGCGTCGCGCTCCGAGCAATCGCGCAGCGAAGTGCCGGGCGCGGCGGGGTGCGCGCGCACTGTGCGGCCGTCGAGTTCCAGCAGTACGCAGTCCGGGTGAGCGAGGTCTCCATCGTCGTACGTCACGAAATACGGCGTGCGCGCGTCGTCGTAATACGAGATCCTGAATCCTGCGAACACCCTGTGCGGTGTACGACGCTGCGCTTCGGACTCCGCAATGGCCGCGCCCGCAGGCGCTTCCACGGCGCCGCCCGTGATCGTCGCCGCGCCCTCCGGCGCGGTGCCGTGATCCGCGCGGATCACGGTCGCCTCCCCGACCGGCCGCCCCTGGATGTCGAGCCGCTGGAACCGCACTGCGGTGGGAACGCCGATCGCCGGCCCGGCGACGAAGCCAAGACAGTCGATCGCATTCCGTCCGGGCGGCAGCACGCCGTACTCGTTGTTCCCGCAGACGAAGTGCGCCTTCCGTTCGCCGCGCCGGATCAGCTTTCTGCGCCCCGGGATGGAGACCAGCGCCGTGTCCCGGTCGAGCGCGATCACGGGGCCGACCGCGACCTCGTCCAGCTTCCACCAGAGTCCCCAGCTCCGGACGCGGCACTCCGAGGAACGTGAGCCGGTCCACGGGCCGAAGCTCGGCCCGACCGTCGAGCGGCGGATGCACCAGTCGGTGACGCGCGTATCGGTGACCTTCGAGCACCCGCCGCCGGCGAGCAGCGCGACGAAAACCACCGACAGTGCCGCCGACGGGCGCGGCACGCGGCGCCGCACCGCGACGGTCCAGTACGCCGCGGCCGACACCGCACCGCACAGCCCGCCGAGCGCGAGCCACGCCAGCGCGCGCGGCGCGGCCCGCACCTGGCGCGCGAGGGCTGCGAAGAGCCCGAACGACGAGTCGCCAGGCCCGCGCCGCACGGCAGCGAGGAGCTCGTAGCCGACGACGTACAGGTCGAACAGGACGAAAGGCAAGACGCCGAGCGCCGTTCCGAGCAGCAGATAGGGGCGCAGGCCGCGCACGCCGCGCCGCTCGAACTGCAGCGCCAGCGGCAGCCCGAGAGCGAGCGCGACCGCGGCCGCGAGGGGGAGGGCGAAGAGGGCGAAGAGCCCCTGCAGGCCGGCCGCGGCGAGCCGCGACGGCGCGAGCGAAGGGCCCTGCCCGAACCACGAAAGCACGACAAGGACGACCGCGAACACGACGGGGGTCGTCAGCACCGCCAGGACCACGCCAAACACCCGGCGCATACAAGCCTCCGTCCTGAACTTAGGTCCTCCGGGAGGAAAGCGGTCCTGCCCGTGTTCGGCACGATCGCTCGAGGCGCGCGGTTCCCGGAGTGCCTCGGGCTGCCGGCCCGCCCGCCGCCCGTCGCTCCGGCGCGCCGCTCGGCGGCGCCGCTGTTCGAGCCCGATCCGGACTGGTCCGGCGACTGAGGCCCGGTCTTGGGGCGGGGTGTGCCGGGACTCGGCGTCCCGGGCCCTCGTGGGCCGGAGAACGGCTCGCCGGGCCCGCTCCGGCCCGCTGAATCGCTCAGGGCCGCCTGTCAGCCTGCCCTCAACCCAGCCGGTGCTACCCTGAGCAAGTGCTGAAACACGGGCAATTCCCCCTACCGCGGCCGAACGCCGGCGTCTGGGCGGTGCCGTTCTCGCTCGCGCGGCACGAGGCGACGGGCGAGCCGTTCCTGGTGGCGGCCGGAGCGGACGTCCCGAGCGTGTCGAACGACGGCACGCTCGTGCACGTGAGCGGTGTCGCGACGCGCGCCACGCGCATGGCGTGGGTGGACCGGGAGGGGAAGATGCTCCATCCGATCGGCCTGCCGCAGGAGCAGTGGCCGTTCCCCGAGCTGTCGCCGGACGGCCGGTACCTCCTGTTCGCGGACTTCGGCGTGGACACGTTCTGGGACATCTCGTACCTGGACCTCCAGTCGGGCGGCGCGGCGGTGCCTCTCGTGCAGGGCAAGCCGAACGAAATCGCGCCGCGGATCTCGCCGGACGCCAGGTACTTCGCGTACGTATCCGACGAGAGCGGCCCCGACGAGGTCTTTCTCAAGCGCTTCCCCGCGGGCGAGGGGCACTGGCAGGTTTCGACCGGCGGCGGCGCGTGGCCACGCTTCAGCCGGCGGGGCGACAGCTCTACTACGTCGCCGGCGACTCGATCATGGAGGTCGACATCGCGCTCGGCTCCGAGCCGAAGCTCGGCGCACCGCGCGAGCTGTTCGTCCGCCAGGCGCTCGGCTGGTCGCTGTTCTTCGGCTGGGCTCCCGGGTACGACGTCTCAGCCGACGGGAACCGCTTCGTCGTCGTCGAGCCGCAGGGCGAGCTGAAGGGCTCCGGCGGCATCGTCGTCGAGGAGAACTGGTCCCGCGAGCTGGCGAACAGCGGGCCCGCGATGTCCGGCCGCCGCCTTCTCGTCGCGTGCCTGGTCCTGGGCGGGATCTCGACGCTCCGGTGCACCCCTGCTCGTCGTTCGCGCTGTCCGGCCCGGACGAGGTCCTGCTCGCCAAGAACTTCGACTGGCATTTTGGATCGGGCTACCTGGTCAAGAACCCGGGTGGCGTGACCCGCAGCGCGCTCCCGCTCCTCGGCGGGAGCCCCGCGAGTGGACCTCCAGGCACGGCAGCCTGACCTTCACCCAGTACGGGGCCGGCCTGCCCTACGGCGGGATCAATGAGCGCGGGCTCGCGATCGAGATGCTCTGGCTCGACGAGACGGTCTATCCGGCGGCAGGGCCGCGCACGATCGGCGAGCTGGAGTGGATCCAGTACCAGCTCGACATGCACGGCACGGTGGCCGAGGTCGTGGCAGCCTGGAGGAGTTCTCGATCCGGCCGATCGGGGGGAAGATCCACTACCTGCTGGCCGACGCCTCCGGCGACCGGGCCCTGGTCGAATTCATCGACGGCCGGGCCCGGGTCCACCGCGGCAGCGAGGAGTCGCTGGTCTGCACCAACGACACCCGCACGCTCTCGGAACTGGCCTTCGCCAAACTCCGCACGACGAAGCTCGACGGGATGAGTCTCGCGGGTCCGCTACGCGCGGCTGCGACTCGACCTCGACGCGCGGGACCGCTCCCGTCACCGTCGATGGCGCATTCGCCGCGCTGGCAGGCGGTCGCGGAGCGCGGTGGGCGCTATCGCACGCAGTGGTCGGCCGTCTATGAGATCCGCAAGGGGACGCGTGCACGTTCGGACGGAACGGGGCTCGGCAAGCGTTCGCGATCGATCTCGCGGCGCTCGACTGGT
>CAVPDB010000003.1:0-87840 GCA_963702545.1 uncultured Acidobacteriota bacterium
GCCAGCGAATCGTACCTGGTGAGCCCGTGGTACGACCTGACCGACGGGGACCAGCCACGGCTCGAGTACCGGAGCTGGTTCCAGCGCCGGCCTCTACGACGAGGGGTTCACGCAGGTCTCCACCGACGGCTGGAACTGGACCGACGTCGACTACTTGTCCGGAGACCGGTCCGGCGCAGGCTTCGAGCTGCGCACGGCGGACCTGTCCGCTGGGCCGGTCAGATCATCCAGTTGAGGTTCCGCTTCAACGGCTTCTCCGAGCCCCGGCCCGGCTGGTACATCGACGACCTCGTGCTGCGCGGGCTCGGAATCGGGATCCGATTCCTGGTCCCGGATGGCGACGACGACGCGGACGGCATGCCCAATGGCGAGGAGATTGCGCGCGGCAGCGATCCGCTGAAGCCGGACACGGACGGCGACGGGTACTGGGACGGATCGGACAACTGCCCGACGGTCGCCAACCCGGACCAGGCCGACGCGGATGGAGATGGCCTGGGGGACGCGTGCGGAGATGCGGATGGCGATGGCTGGCCCGACGTCAGCGACAACTGCCCGACCGTCGCCAACCCGGACCAGTCGAACACGGACATGGACCCGCACGGCGATGCCTGTGACAACTGCCCCGAGGCCGTGAACGAAGACCAGCGCGACACCGTGCATCCCGGCAACGGCCTCGGCGACGCCTGCGACGACCCGGACGGAGACGGCTTCGCGGACAGCGTCGACGGCTGCCCGGACCTCGCCACGGCCGAGAATCGCGACCGGGACGGGGATGGGCTCGGAGACGCGTGCGATCCGTTCCCTTACGGGGCCCTGGTCGTGCGAGTGATCACGGCGTCCCACGGGCTACTCTCGCAGCCCACGCGCGTCACCTTCGAACTGCGCAACACGTTCGGGGGACTCGAGGACGGGCTTCAGGGGGCGCGCGTCACGGCGACGGTCGACGGCAACGCGATCTTTCTCGAGAACGCCTTCGAGGGAATGCTCCTCGAGGGAGGCGGAACGCAGCGCGCGCTGATCGAGTTCGTCGCCGGGAGGGTCGTCCTGGAGGTGCTCGACGGCGTCGAAGAGACGGTGCACTTTGCGGTCGAGGACACCGAGGGGCAGGCGATCGGGCTCGAGCGCGTCTTCGCAGACGGGTTCGACGCCCTCGAGGAGTCGTTCGCGCACACGGCCTCATGGATCGGAGCTGTCGATCCCTGGCTACGGGGCGTGTCCCCGGTCGGGCCGCCGGCCGTGACCGAGCCGAACACCTGGTACGTCGCGCCCGACACGGTCACAGGAGGCAGTCACGACGGCCGCCTGATCTCGCCGCCCCTCCTCCTGGACCCCGCAGGGAGTTCGCGACTCCGGTTCCAGAGCTGGCGCGAGCCAACCTGGTGGGCCTCGGCGGGGATCGAGATCAGCCTGGACGACGGGGTCTCCTGGATCTGGATCGCGGAGGTCTCCAGCGCCACGCCCTGGACCCCCGTCGAGATCGACCTCAGCGCCTGGAAGGGCCAGACCGTTCGGTTCGCGTTCCGTCACTCCAAGCCGTCCGGACCCGTATCCTGGAACGTCACCTGGGCGATCGACGACGTCAGCGTCGACGACGTGCTGCCCAGGCCGATCCAGTTCCTCGACGGCGCGGCGGACCCCGATGCAGACGGCCTCCCGAGCGCGGCCGAGCTCCAGCTCGGAACGGATCCGACCCGTGCCGACTCCGATCTCGACGGCGTGCCGGACGGAGCGGACAACTGCCCGAGAGCCTCGAACCCGGGCCAGGAAGACCGGGTCCATCCCAATGGCGTCGGGGACGCCTGCGATGACCCCGACCGGGATCTCATCCCCGATCAGAGCGACGTCTGCCCCGATGTGAGCGATCCGGCGCAGCTCTCCAGCGACGGAGATTCAGTGGGAGACGCCTGCGACAACTGCCCCTTCGTGCCGAACCCGGACCAGTCGGACCGCGTCCACCCGAACGGCGTCGGAGACGCCTGCGACGATCCCGACGGCGACGGGATCGTCGATGGCGAGGATCTCTGCCCCGACGACCCCGAGCCTTCGGGATCGGACTACGACCGGGACGGCCTCGGTGACGCCTGCGATCCGTATCCCACCGCGGCGCTGCGGCTCGAGACGCTCGCCACGGCGACGGGACTGGCTGGCGTTCCGAGCGAGATCGAGTGGCGGCTCGTGGACCAGGACGGCTATCCAAGGACCGACCTCGATGGTGTCCGCGCGGCGCTGAGCCTGTCGGGGGGCGCGGTGTTCGGCGAGGTCGCGCTTGCCGGACGGCTCGTCGAAGGCGGCGGGACCTCGCGTGCGGTCGTGGAGGTCGTCGACGCGCTCGTGCGCCTGCCCGTATGGGACGTCCTTCCCGAGCGCGTCCTGCTCGATGGCCGGGATATCGATCGCCTCGGGCTCTCGTTCGGTGGCGTGCTGCGAGCGGACTTCGACGCGAGCGACGACGGGTTCGCCAGCGAGCCGGTCTGGCCGGGAACCGCCGACCCGTGGCGCCGGGAAGCTCCCGTCGCGGGACCTGGCACGGCGTATTCCGCGCCGCTGTGCTGGGTCGCTACGCGCCGCGATGCGGCACCTGGCGTTTGGACCCATGGCCGCCTCGCTTTCCCGCCCGTGTCGCTGCCGTCGACGCCCTTCGCCCGGATGCGCTACCGCACGTGGCTCGGTCACGACTGGTCCGGGAACGAACCCGACGCGGAGATCGTGGTCTCGCCGGAGGGGGCGAACTGGTGGGCTTTCGCCGACCGCACGCAGCGATCGGACGGAGCGCTGTGGAGGCTCGACGAGGTCGACCTGTCCGCGTGGGCCGGGCAGATGGTAAGGGTCGGGCTGACCCTCGACATGTCGAGCGGCAGCGCGGAATCGACCTGGCTCGTCGACGGCGTCGCGATCGCGACCGATTCGGCGTCGATCGACTTCCTCGACCCGGCGGCGGACCTCGACGCGGATGGGGTCGACAACCGCGATGAGCTCGCTCTCGGGTCGCTGCCTGGACGGGCCGACACCGACGGGGACGGGCTCGACGACGGGACGGACAACTGCCCGATCGCCGTGAACCCGGACCAGGGAGACCGGGTCCATCCGAACGGCATCGGCGATGCGTGCGACGATCCCGATGGCGACAACATCCCCGATCTCACTGACCTGTGTCCCGACGCGTGGGCCGCCACGAACGCGGATTCCGACGGCGACGGGCTGGGCGATGCCTGCGATCCGGACGCGGACATGGCGCTCCTGGCCGTCGGGCTGGCCCCCCCGTCGCCCCGCTTGGCCTGGAGATCCCCACCACCTGGCGCCTGTTCGACCAGGACGGGAACTTCCGGCCGGACCTCGAGGGGCTCCGCGTCACGCTGCTCGCGAGCGACGGAGCGCGTTTCGGCGAGACGGCGGCCCGCGGCCGCATCGTCGCGGGGGGCGGGTCATCCGCGGTACTGGTCGAGTTCATCGACGGGGTGGTCGAACTCCCGGTCATCGGACAGGGCGCCTCGACCAGGCTCTCCGGCTCCGACACGGAAGGGCTCGGGATCGCAGTCGCCTTCGAGAAGCTGCTCCGGTTCGACACCGACGACGGCGGGCTCACGCACGCTCCTGTCGGCGCGGCCGTGGACCCGTGGCGCTGGGGACCTCCGCAGTCTGGGCCACCGGGCGCGTACTCTCCGCCGAACTGCTGGGCTACGGTCACGGCTCCGCCCTACCAACTCAGAGACGGCGTCCTGACGATCGCGTCGATCGATCTCCCCGACGCTGCCACGGAACTGACGTTCGAGTCGTACGGGGTCTCTCGGTTCTCGAGCTACGCGAAGATCGAACTCTCGAGCGACGGCGGGACGACCTGGTCCGAGGTGGGTGAGGCGGCCGACTCGGTCATGGCGTGGCGCGAGGAACGCGTTCCCCTGGCCGGCTATCGCGGCAGGACGGTTTCCATCCGATTCCGACTGAAGGACTCGGTCCTACACAGCCCTCGACTGGTTCATCGATGACGTCCGGTTCCCGGTGCGTACCGCGACGATCGTCTTCGTCGATCCCGGCGCGGATCTCGACGGCGACGGGATCAGCAACGGTGACGAGTTCGAGGCGGGGTCCGATCCATCCGTCGCCGACGGCGATGCCGACGGCGTGCCCGACGGCGCCGACAACTGCCCGCTCGCCTGGAACGCCGACCAGCGCCGACACCGTGCATCCCGGCAACGGCCTCGGCGACGCCTGCGACGACCCGGACGGGGACGGTCTCCCCGACACGCTCGATCTCTGCCCGAACGCGTACGCGCCCGCGAATTCGGATCGCGATGGCGATCGGCGCGGCGATGCGTGCGACGCGTGGCCGGACCTCGCGCTGCACGTCGAACTCGAGACCTCGGCATTCCTGCTGGTCGGGCGCCCGGCGAGCGCCACCTTCCGGCTCGTCGACCAGTACGGCGTCGTGCGGTCGGACCTCTCGGGCCTGCGCTTCGGCCTGCGTCTTTCGCCGGGTGCCAGCTTCGAAGGCCCGGCCACTCGGGGCCGCCTGATCGATGGAGAGGGGACCTCGGAAGCGACGGTGGAGTTCGAGGCCGGAGAAGTCGAGCTGTCGGTCCTGCCCGCGCTGGAGTCGGAGTTCGAACTCTGGGGCGAGGACGTCGCGGACGAGGGGATCACGGCGCGCTTCGAGTGGCGCGAGAGCTTCGACGGCCGCGTCGACGGGTTCACGCACGCGTCCCTCAGCGATCCGCCCGATCCCTGGCGGCGCGGGACTCCCAGCGCAGGGCCCGGCGCCGCCGTCTCGCCCCCGAACGTCTGGTCGACGGCGCTCGAGGCGCCGGCCGCGGCGGAAGCGGACGCCTACCTCGCCACGCCGGACATCGCCCTGCCGCCGGCCGAGCCCGTTCGCCTCGAGTTCTGGAGCTGGGCGAGCCAGCTGCCGCCGTACTTCTCGCTCGGTGCCTATCTCGAGGTGTCCGACGACGGCGGCATGCGCTGGTGGCGCCTCCCGACGATGATCCGCAGGGCACAGCAGTGGGTGAAGGAGTCCGTCGACCTGTCGAGCTGGTCCGGCAGCACCGTCCGGATCCGGTTTCACACCGAATTCGGTATCGGAATGTTCCGGTGAGCTGGTACCTCGACGACGTCAGCATCGTGGCAGGCGTGTTCCGGCTCCGGTCGCGGGACGCTGCGAGCGATCCCGACGGCGACGGCGTGGACAACGAGCATGAACTCCTGCGGGGCTCGAACCCGGAAGCGCCCGATACCGATCTCGACGGCGTCGCCGACGGGATCGACAACTGCCCCTCCGTCTCGAACGCGTGGCAGCAAGACGTCGTGCATCCGGGGGCGGGCGGCGACGCCTGCGACGATCCGGACGGTGACGGGCTGCCGGACGAGGCAGACTTCTGCCCTGATACGAACATCCCCGAGACCCGGGACACGGACCTCGATGGTCTCGGGAACGCCTGCGATCCCTACCCGGATCTCGCCCTCTACGCGGTCCCCCGGCTCCCCGAGGCCGCCATCGTCGGCGCGCCGGTGCGGGTCACCTGGGAGTTGCGCGACCGGGACGGAGCCCTCCACCCGGAACTCTCCGGCGTGCGGGCGGAACTGCGTCTCAGCGGCGCGGCCGTGTTCGGTGAGACGGCCCTGGCCGGGCGTCTGCTCGCGGGGGGTGGCACCCCCCGCGCCCTCGTCGAGTTCGTCGAGGGGATCGTGACGCTCGAGGTCGGCGACGCCACGCCGGAGAACGTCGTCCTGGACCTCGTGGACGTCGAGGGCATCGGCATCGCGCCCCGCGGCACCTACCTCGAGTCGTTCGACGCCGGTGCCGGCGGATTCGCGAGCGAGCCGCTCGAGCCCGGTGCAGTCGATCGCTGGTCGCTCGGGCCGGGACCCGGCGGAAGCCCGTGCTACTCGGCGCCGTCGTGCTGGACGAGCGTGGACGACGCCGGCGCCGAGACCGTCTCCGGCGCACTGGTCTCTCCGGTTCTTCCCGTGTCCCCCGGGATCGAGACGTTGTTGCGCTTCGTCTCGATCAAGGAGCCCTACCACGGAAGGACGGGGATCGAGGTGAGCATCGACGGGGCGCCGTGGGACGAACTCGGCGGAGCCGTCGGAAGCACGGACTGGCAGGAGGCCATCCACCTCATCTGGCAGGAACCGCGGCGGACGATCCGGTTCCGCTTCACGCACCGGTCGATCCCGGGCGAGGCGACGCCCAGCCGCTGGGCGATCGACGAGTTCCGCCTCGAAGGATCCGCGTCCACGCTGCTCTTCCTCGAGGGTGCGGCGGACCGCGACGGGGACGGCATCTCGAACGCGGAGGAACTGCTCAACGGCGGCTCGACCGGCCGTCTCGACGGGGACGGTGACGGATTCGACGATCCCCGGGACAACTGCCCCGGCGTCTCCAACCACGACCAGTACGACGCGATCGTCCCGGACGGACTCGGGGATCTGTGCGGCGACGCGGACGGTGACGGCACCGTGGATGCGGCCGACCCGTGCCCGGAGCAGGCCGGCGTCGACGGCGCCAACGCCGACGGCGATCGGCTGGCCGACGCATGCGATCCGTACCCGCTGGACGCGCTCTTCGTCCTCGTCGACTCGCCGCAGCGAGCCCTCTCCGGCCAGTCGATCGCGCTGTCGCTGCGTCTCGTCGACGCCGCGCGGGCCACTCGCGGCGACCTGCGCGGCGTCCGCGTCGCGCTGACCGCGCACGGCCCGGCCGTGTTCAGTGAGACGGCAATCGAGCGGTGTTCTGCACAGCGGAGGCGGGTCTGCGCCGCGTCGACCTCGAGTTCGTCGACGGCGAGGCCGGGATCGACCTCATCGGTGTCGGCCCCGGCGAGGTGGCGCTGCGCTACGAGGATCTCCAGCGGCTCGGCCTCGAGCTGCTGGTCGAGGAGCGGCGGGACTTCGAGTCCTCGCCGGGATCCCTCGTCACGGGTCCTCCGGAGGCCCCCTGGGAATGGGGAGCGCCGTCCGGGGGGCCGCGCTCAGCCGCCTCCGGCCGCCGCGTCTGGAGTACGTCGCTGGATGGCGTGACCCCGTCGGAGCAGAACGGGCTGTGGCTGGAAACGCCCCCGCTGCGATTCGCTTCCCGCCCCGGGGCGCGGGTCGACTTCCAGCATTGGATCGACTCGGTCTACAACTGGCTGACGGCTCGTCTTTACGCCATCCGCGGTGAGGACGACGGGCAGCTCATCGACCAGTTCTACGAGCCCACGAACTCCTGGGTCCACCACGCTCGAGAACTCGCGATCGTCGACCCGCGGCCCGTCAGGCTGAGGTTCGATTGGGAGGCGCGAGGCGTAGCCGCCGTCGAAGGCTGGAGCATCGATGACCTCGTCGTCTCCGGGCTCGAGAAGTGGGTCACCTACCTCGATCCGTCAGCGGACGACGACGGAGACGGGCTTCCCAACGCAGACGAGCTGGCGCGAGGGACCGACCCGGAGAATCCGGATACGGACCGCGACGGGATCGTCGATCTGACCGACAACTGCCCCTCGATCGTCAACCTGGACCAGGCCGACCTGGTCACGCCCAACGGTACCGGCGACGCCTGCGACGACGGCGACGGGGACGGATGGGCCGATGCGACCGACCCATGTCCGGCGGTATTCGACCTCCGACCTGCCGATCTGGACCTCGACGGACTCGGCGACGCCTGCGACAACTGCCCGTCCCTCCACAACCTCGACCAGGCGGACTCCGACGGCGACGGGATCGGTGACGCCTGCGAGGAGGACCCGGGAGTCCCGGGCCCGACCCATGCACCGTTCGAGCTTCCCTACTTCGTAACGGACTTCATCGTCGACCCCGTACGGCCGCTCCTCTACGGCATCGCTCCCGTGGAGTCCGCCGTGGTGGTCTTCGATCTCGAAGCCGGTAGGATCGTTCGCGAGTTCGCCGTGCCTGGGACGCCCAGAGCGCTCGCTCTGAGCCCCGATGGCTCGACCCTCTTCGCCGCCCTCGAGGTGGACGAGTGGCCGGGCAGCTTCGAGGTTCCGTCGCCCCGCGGGATGATCGCGCGGATCGACATCGCCAGCCTGACGCGGACCGCCCTGCTGGGGCTGCCATTCTCACCGTCCGATCTGGCTGCAACCCGGGAACTCGACCTCGTCGTGGCGTCCGACAGCTACTACACGAGCCTCGACCTGCTCGACGGGGCGACCGGAGAGACGCTGGCACGGTTGCCGGTGCGGGCGGCAAGCCTGGCACTGCACCCTGCCGACGATGTCCTCTATTCCAGCGGGTACGGTGGTTCGCAGTGGCTGCGAGTGCAGCCGGGCGGGCGCCTCGAACCCGGCGGGGACTTCGACTGGACCGAGAACGCGCTCTACGTCGACCCCGACGGCAGCTACCTTCTCGGGAGCAGCGGACGGGTGGCGTTGCTCGACCCCGTCGCCCACGGCGTGAGCGGTGAGGCCGAGCCGCTCCTGGAGGGCGGGCTGGGCCCTGTCGCCTTCGACCGGCCGCACCGTGCGCTCTTCACCGGCGGCCGCTACTACTCCACGGACTGGTTCACATTCAACCAGGTGTCGCGGCTCGAGATCTCGCGCGAGACGATTTCGGGGCAGGTTCTCGGCCTCGGCGTCTCGGGCGAGACATTCTACCTGGTGTACTCGCCATGGTACGGGAACAGCCGGGTCGCGACGGCTCCGCATCCGTCGCTGAGCGGCGCCTCCAACGTTCGACCGATCGCCCGACTCAGTGTGAGCCCCGTCGCGCCCTACACGACCAACGACACTCTCGTGTTCGATGCGTCCACCAGCTTCGACCCCGACGGCATGCCGACGGACCTGCGCTACCGGTTCGATCTCGAGGGCGACGGGACGTGGGATACGGCATGGTCCGGCAGCCCGGCCGTGTCCCGGCGATTCGAGGTCGCCGGGACGAGGGCCGTGCGGGTCCAGGTCCAGGACCGTCTGGGCTTGGAATCGACAGCTCAGATCTCCGTCGAGATCGCCTTCGTCGAGGACGTGGGGCTTCCGGTCTCCGACGCAACGCCATTCACGCTGCCATTCGCCGTGGGTCGCGCCCTCGTCGATGCGGGCGATGCCGTGATGTGGGCGATCGACTCCAGCGGGCAGCGACTGGCCGCGGTCGATCTCGCTGCAGGGACGATTGCAAGGGAGTTCTCTTTCGCCGAGGGACGCGCCCGGACCATGGCGCTGAGCCGGGACGGGCTGCGCCTGGCGGTGGCGTTGACGATCCCCGATCCCGACGGTCCGTACCAGGACCCCATCCGTTACGATGCCGGCCAACTGGCCGTCTTCGACACCGCTCGCCTGGTGAAGGTCGCGCACCACGCGATCGACTTCGCTCCGAAGGCGGTCCAGCTGACGACCGACGGTGTCGTCGTCGTCGAAGGATCGGCGTCCGACAGCCTGCGGCTCGCGACCTTTGATGCCGCGTCCGGCGTCGAACGCAGCCGTCAGGAAGCGACATCGGGGTACGGCGAGGGGAGTCTCGCGATGCATGCCTCGCAGCGACGGGTCTACGTCTCAGGATGGGGGGGGCCCGGACTGCGGCGATTCGAGCTGCTCGCCGACGGTCGCCTCGTAGAGACCCCGACCCCAGGCGCACCGATCGACCTATGCCGGCTCGATCTGGGCCGACACGATCGGACGCCTTCTGCTGGCGAGAAACGGACAGGTGTTCACGACCGTCGATGATCCGGCACGGGACTTGAAGGAATACGTCGAGCTGCCTCCGGGGTATGCCTGGTTCGAGCAGGCGGTGTTCGATGACGACGCCGGCATCGTGGTGATCGGCCGGTACGAGCAGATGGAGACCTGGAACACATCCTCGTTCGCCGCAGTGGGCTCGCCTCGCCCCCTCGATGGGGCACGCTTCGCCGGCCTCGCGCTGGATTCTGTCTACACGCTCCGGGCCGTCGAAGGTGGTACACGGATCGAGCGCGGACCGCATCCGGCGATCGACGCCGGGTCGAACGAGCCGCCCACCGCAGCGTTCTCCATCGAGCCGCCGGCGCCCACCCCAGGTATCCCTGTGACGCTCGACGCATCCGCAAGCGCCGATCCGAACGACGGGCTCGCGGGGCTCCGGTTCCGCTGGGACGTCGAGGGCGACGGGACCTGGGACACCGAGTTCACGCCGGATCCCCTCCTCGGCGTCCGCTACGACCTCGCCGGTTCGCGCGCCGTCGGGCTGCAGGTGCGGGATCGGCTCGGACTCGAGTCGACGGTCGACCAGGCCGCTGAACATCCCGGTGCCCGCTTCGCTGCGGCTGGCGGGTCCGCTGGCGCCGCTGTTCGCGATTCCGGCCAGTGCGCGGGATGCCGCCGTTGAGCCGGTTCGGCCTTTGCTGTGGATGCCCGATACGAACGCGCGTCGCGTGGTCGGGGTCGATCTCGAGTCGGGGCTCATCAAATGCGACCTGGGCCTCGGAGGCGGGCCGCCGGAGCGGATCGCCCTTTCGCCGAACGGGCGCGTCCTCGCCGTGTCCCTGCCGATGAACGCCGGGGGGCAGGACGGGAATCCACCGGGTGATGGGATCGCGCTCGTCGACCCGGCGGCCTGTGGCCTGATCGACCTGCTCCCGACGCCATACGACATCTCGGACGTCGCGGTCGGAGACGACGGGCGCCCGATCGTCGTCGGCAGCTACATGGGGGCAGGAGCTCATCGCACGATACGACCCGGACAAGCGTCGCGAGCCGCTGAGCTACAGCCTCTGGGGCGAGACGTTCGAGGTCGTCTTGCATCCGAGCGGACGGCGCGCCTACGTGCAATCCGAGAGCGACGGGCTCCTCCGGTTCGACTGGGGCGAAGCGGGGGGGTTGTCCTGACGGCACGCCGTCCCGATCGTGGGGTGAGTACGCGCGGGGACATGGATCGATCCCTCGGGTGAGGTCCTCGTCATCGGCGCGTCCATCGTGTTCGACCTGGCGGAGGATCCGCCGCGCGACCTGGCGAGTCGCCTGGTCCCCGCAGGAGGCGGGTTCGACGCGGTGGCCTGGGATGCCGGTAACAAGGAGATGTACGCGGCCTCCGCCGGGAAGATCACCCGCTTCAACGACGTCGGCCGCCTCCAGCTGGAATCCGTCCCCGGCCCCGCCAACGTCATCGCCCTCGGCCGCTACGGCCGCCGCACCTACGTCGCCTACAGGGACGGCACCCGCACCCTCGTCAGCGCCCTCGACGTCAACCACTCGCCGGTCGCCGACGCCGGTCCCGATCAGGTCGTCGAGTGCGACGGCCCGAGCGCGGTCCCGGTCACGCTCGACGCCACCCGCGCCGACGACTACGACTCCCGTCCCGGCACGAAGGACGACATCCTGCTCCTACGCCTGGCAGGAAGGCGGCGCGGCGCTCGCAAGCGGCGAGGCGGCCACCGCCACGGTCGCCGCTGGCCCCGGGCCGCCACGACCTCACCCTGACCGTCACCGACCAGCTGCGCGCCACGGACGACGACACCCTCACCGTCGACGTCCGCGACACGCTCCCGCCCGAGGTGACGATCACCGCTCCCGCACCGCTCGCCTGCTTCGGCCCGGACGCCGTCCCCGTCACCGTCGAGGCCACCGCGGCCGACCGCTGCGGGACCGCTTCGACTTCACCTACGATCCGCCCGGCGGACCCGTCCTACGACCGCCACGGCGACTACCGGTCGCCGTCACGGCCACGCGACCCGTCCGGCAACAGCCGGCTCCGCGTCGGTGCCCTTCACGATCGACCTGGTGCCTCCGACCGTCCAGCTGATCGAGCCCCCCGGCGGCTGGGTCATCCCGCGCAACGCCCCGTTCGGGTTCTCCTTCACCTCGGCCGACGACGACGGCGCCGCGGGCGGCCCGGTCCACGAGCTGGTGAGGCTCGACGGCTGCCTGCTCTTCGACGGCAACACCTTCGGCGACCGGGACGGCCTGCTCACCGACGAGACGCTCCTCTTCGACGACGCCGCGATCTGCGCGGCGATCGCGCGCTGCGGGGTCAGCCCAGTGGGTCGATCCCAAGCTGGCGGTGGAGGTCGAGGACTGCGGCGGGAACGGGTCCGCGCGCCGCGAAGACGGCTGCGCGGCACGATCGCCCCCAACCCGGCGCTCTGCGCCCCGCGGCGGCCGCGGGGCGTGGAGCTCGAACCTGCGCTAGGCGGAAGCGGGCGGGCCGCCCTCGACCGGACGGCCCGCCGCGCACCGCCGCGCCACCGCCAGCGTCACCGGCACCGCGACCGCCCAGGCCAGCGCCAGCACGCCCCAGCGCCGCAGCGGGTCCGGTCGCCAGCACGACCGCCCCCAGCCGCTCCGCCGCCAGGTACGACAGCGGGCCGCTGACCGCGCCCAGCAGGGCCGCCGACGACCGGCCGACCCTGCAGCCAGGCCATCGAGGAGCCCAGCGTGCTGGCGTAGAGCGCCCAGAGCGCGGTGATCCACGGCGGGCAGGGCCAGGGCGTCGCCGGCCAGTCCGGGAAGGCGGTCACGCCGGCCCAGCGCAGCACCGTGTCGAGCAGCCGTGCCCAGCACGCACCGCCGCGACCGTCGCCACCGTCTTGAAGCGCGCCCCGCGGTCGGGCGCGACCGCGAGCTGGAAGGCGACCAGCACCGTGCGACCAGGACGGCCCGCCCACGGGAACCCGAGCGCCGCGCCGCCGCGACCGTCGCCACCCAGCCCGATCTGGAAGAGCAGGAAGTTGCAGGCGCGCGATCCGCGCCGATCACGGCCGGCCCCGCTTCCGGCCGCTTCGTCCGGGTGCGTGAAGAACGGCGTCCGCTTCAGCCACAGCCGCAGCGCCTGCCAGTAGATCGCCGCCAGGACCTTGCCGGTCATGAACGGGTGCCAGGCCAGCACCGCCGCCAGCGACGCCGCCCGTGATCTCGCGCCGCTTCAGCGTCAGTCGTCGCGTCGAAGCAGCTTCCGGCCGCCGGAGAGGCAGTCCATGTGGACCGCGAGGATGCCGCCCGGGGTCGACGAAGCGCCAGTCGTAGTCGAGCTCCATCGGCAGGAAGGGGGAGACGTGGAACGCCTTCGGGAAGCGGTACCGGTGGCGGCCGTCGCGCCCCTCGTCGCGGGCCGGGTCGAGCACGTAGACGTGCCGCTCGCCCCACGGCGTGTTGTCGACCTCGGCGACGATCGTCTCGACTCGCGCCCGCCGCCGGCGTCGAAGCAGTAGAAGAAGCTCACCGGGTTGAAGCAGTAGCCGAAGTAGGCCAGGTGGGTCAGCAGGCGGATCGGCCCGGCGGGGGCGCGGCCGGTCGCCTCGCGCACCTGTCTCGATCACCGCCTGCTTGAGCGGGACCGCCGGGTCGCCGAGGTGATCGGCGCGGCGGAAGCGCGCCGGCGCCGGCCGCTCCGCCGACCAGAGCCAGCGCCCGCGGAACAGCTCGGGCAGCTCGTCGAGGTCGAGGTAGGCCAGGAAGATCCGGTACGAGAAGGCGTGCGGATGGGGCTGGAAGCGGCGGTGCCGGACCCAGCCGCCGTAGATCGCGCTGGCGCGGCTCACAGCGTCAACCCGAAGCGCTCGGTCACCGCGAGCGCGCTCTTCGCCCCGTCCTCGTGGAACCCGAAGCCCCAGTACGCCCCGCAGAACGAAGTTCGGCGCACGCCGTTGATCTGCTCCCAGCGGGCCTGCGCCGCGATCGAGGCCGGGGTGTAGCGCGGGTGGTGGTAGACGATCCGCCGGAGCGTCGCCGCCGGGTCGATCGCCCGCTCGGCGTTCAGCGTGACGAAGTAGTTCCGCGGGTCCGCGGCAGCGCCTGCAGCCGGTTCATCCAGTAGGTCAGGACGAGGCGTGCCGCCGGGCGATCCGCCCGCGCGCCGTCCGCGCCGCCGTCGCCCGCTCGGCCGCAGGTAGTTCCAGCTGGCCCAGACCTTCGGCCGCCGCGGCATCAGCGACGCGTCGGTGTGCAGGACCGCGACGTTCTCCGGGTAGGGGAACGCCGACAGGACCTCGCGCTCCACCGGGTCGGCGTCGGCCAGCAGCGCCAGCGCCTGGTCGGCGTGGCAGGCCAGCACGACCTCGTCGAAGCGCAGCGGCTCGGCGCCGCGCGGCGTGACGGTCGCGTGGGTCACCGAGCCGCTCGATCGCGCGCGACCGGCGTCCCGGCCAGCACGCGGCCCGCGGAACCGCGCGAGCAGCGCCTCGACGTAGCGGCGCGAGCCGCCGCGGCACGGTCCGCCAGACCGGTCGGTCGTCGACCGCAAGCATTCCGTGGTTGGCGAAGAAGCGGACGAAGAAGCGCGCCGGGAAGCCGAACATCGTCGCCGGGTCGGCCGACCAGATCGCCGCCCCCATCGGCACGATGTAGTCCTGGACGAAGCCGTCGGAGTAGCGGCCCGCGGCCAGCAGCTGCCCCAGCGTCAGCCCGTCCTCCGGCTGCTCGAGGATCCGCGGGCGCCTCGCGGTGGAAGCGCAGGATGTCCCGCACCATCCGCAGGAAGCGCGGCGAGACCAGGTTGCGGCGCTGGGCGAAGAGCGTGTCGAGGCTGGTCCCGTTGTACTCGAGATCCCGCGCCGCGCAGCTGACCGCGAAGCTCATGTCGGAGGGCTGCCAGGCCACGCCCAGGTGGTCGAGCAGGCGGATGAACGTCGGGTAGGTCCAGTCGTTGAAGACGATGAAGCCGGTGTCGATCGGCGCGCACCGTGCCGTCGGGCTCCGTCACGTCGACGGTGTGGGTGTGGCCGCCGAGCCGCGTCCTCGGCCTCGAACAGCGTGACCTCGTGCTCGCGGCCCAGGACGTACGCGGCGAGCAGCCCGGAGATCCCCGCCCCGACGACCGCGATCCTCACGCCGCCTCCCCGCGGCTCAGGCCGCCGCCCGTTCCGTCCGCCAGGAGTCCCGGACCCGCGCCGGCACCGGCTTCAGGTCCCAGATCACGCCCAGCCACTTCAGCACGAGCAGCCCGTAGTAGGTGGGGTCGAACTCCCACCAGTAGAACCCCTGGCGCGCCGCGGCGGGGTAGCGGTGGTGGTTGTTGTGCCACCCCTCGCCCAGCGTGATCAGCGCCAGCAGCCAGCTGTTGCGGCTGTCGTCCTTCGGTCGGGTAGCGGCGCCGGCCGATCCGGTGGGCCAGCGAGTTGATCGTGAAGGTGCCGTGCAGCAGCGCGACGGTCGAGATGCAGAAACCCCAGACCAGCAGCTGCGGCCCGGTGACGGAGAGCGCCGGGGCCCAGGCCTCGAGCGCCTCGCCCAGGCCGAACAGCGCGGCCGCGAACAGCACCGGGACCAGCACGTCGAAGCGGTCGAGGAAGCGCAGCTCGGGGAACTTCGCCAGGTCGGGGACCAGTCGCAGCCGGGTCGGGAAGTTGGCGCGGGCGGTGATCCAACCGACGTGCGCCCAGAGCATGCCGTGCAGCCGCGGCGAGTGCACGTCCTCTTCCTCGTCGGAGTGCGCGTGGTGGTGCCGGTGGTGGGCGGCCCACCAGAGCGGGCCGCGCTGCACGCTGGTCATCCCGAGCAGCGCAAACGCGAACTGCCCGGCGCGCGACGTCTTGAAGGTCCGGTGCGAGAAGTAGCGGTGGTAGAAGCCGGTGATCGAGAACATCCGCACCAGGTAGAGCGCCAGCGCGGCCGCGACCGAGAACCAGCTCCAGCCGACCCAGATCACGGCCAGGCACGCGAGGTGCAGCCCGAGGAACGGCGCGACGCGCAGCCAGTCGACGCGCAGCGGCCCCTCCGCCTGGTGCTCCGCGATGCCGGCGTGGCTGTCGACCCAGCGCCGCAGCGCGGTCCCCAGGGCCTGCAGGCGTCCGCCGCCGCCGGCGATCACCGCGGAGCGCTCGTTCAGCCGCCGCTCGGGACGCCGGCCCCAGCCGGCTCGACGAGCAGCGGGATCGCCGGGTCGAGCGCCAGGTAGAGGCGGCGCGCGTCGTCCGGCGTCATGAAGAGCGTCACGCGGGTCGAGATCGGCTGGCCCTTCATCCAGTGCCGGAAGCCGGTCCAGCCCTCCTCGAACTGGAACCACATCCGGCGCATCCGGCTGCGGAAGTCCTGCGCCGGCGGCTCACCGCGGATCACGACGTCCAGGTCGGGCTCGAAGTGCAGGCGGTAGACCGGCGGGATCCCGGCGTAGGCCCGCTCGCGGAACGAGGAGAGCGACTCGGCCAGCGAAACCGGCTTGGCCGCCGCGCTGCCGTCGCCGGTAGCGTCCCCGTCGCCGTCGGCGCCGCGCCCGGCCGCCGCGCCGCTGGCCGCCTGGACCGAGGCCTGCTCCTGCCCGGCGGCCGGCGGCGTGATCACCGGGCGGTCCGGCTCGTCGACCTCGGAGGCCAGCTTGTACGCGAGCGCCGGCCACTGCGGCGTCCCGCCGCCCCGCAGGCGGGAGACGCCGATCAGCGCCCGCTCGAGCGGGAAGCGCTTGAGGGTCACGCCGATCACCCGCAGGTCCAGCGTGCGGTCCACGGGGTCGAGCACCAGGTAGAACTTCTGTCCCTTCGCGGCGTCGAACTCCTGCTGCACGAAGGCGGCGCGCACCGCGCCGTTCGCGCCGCCGTCGCCGCCCGCGAGCGCGGCCATCGCCGCGGCGGCCAGGGCGAGCGCGGCCAGCAGGCCGCCGACGAGCGCCGGGCGCCGCATCAGAACAGCAGCACCGGCGTGCCGACCGGCGACGCCTGGTAGACCGCCGCCAGGTCGTCGTCGCCGAGCCGGATGCAGCCGTGCGTGACGGGGCGGCCGAGGTACCGCTGGTAGAGCGTGCCGTGGATCATGTAGCCGTCGCCCAGGTAGAGCGCGTACTCGCCCAGCGTGGCCTCGTCGATCCGCTCGCTCCACTTCCTGGGAAGCGGCTCGCCCTCCTCCACGAAGGCCCAGTCGGGCTTGGTCCAGACCGGGTCCTTCTTCTTCTCCTTGACCTTGCGCACGCCGCGCGGCGTGTCGAAGATCCACTCCTTGCCCGACTTCGGGTCGCGCAGGATCGCGCCCGTGCCGGCCGAGCAGACCGCCTCGCGCAGCACCTGGTCGCCGCGACGCAGGAAGACCTTCTGCTCGACCACGTCGACCACGATGTAGGTTCCCTTGGGCTGGAGCGCGGCGAACTGCTTCTCGAGCTTCGTCAGCGCCTTGGCCGCGGGCGGGGCCGGCAGTTCCGGCAGGGCCGCGGAGGCGGCCGGCGCGTAGGCGTAGCCACCCACGAAGGCGACGATCAGCGCGATCCCCGCAGCCCCGGCCAGCACGCCCAGGAAGCCCGCCAGGCCCCACAGGAGCGTGCGCGCCCGCCGGCTGCCGGGCTGCCGCCGGGGGGCGGGCGCGGGGGCCGGGCGCGGCGGGAGGGAGGACGGCGCCGGCGGCGGAAGGGGCGTGCCGGGGGCGTCGTCGGGCGGCTGGGACACGGGGAGCTCCGGGGAGCGAACCACCCTCACGCTACGACAACTGCGACGGGCGGACAAGTTCGACGGCTGCGGCGGACCGGCTCAGTCCCCCGGCAGGCGCGCGGCGCCGACGATCGTCACGGGGGTCCCGGCGTCGATCAGCTGGAACAGCCGGTCCATGTCGCGGTCGCGCACCGCCACGCAGCCGTCGGTCCAGTTGGTCCCCTTGCCGCCACCGCCGTGGATCTCGATGTTGTAGCCCGGCCCGCGCCCGCGGACCAGGCCGCGCCGCTTCGCCGACTGGTACTCGGCCACGTCGGATGCGTTCGGGTAGTTCAGCGGCAGGGCTTTGTAGTAGCGGCTGGCGGTCTTCTTCGAGGTGACGTGGTAGCGCCCTTCCGGGGTCGCCGCGTCGCCCTGGACCAGCTTGTCGGAGAAGCCGTTCCGGCCGAACTCGGCGATGAAGGTTGCGACCACCTTGCGGTTCTTCACGACCAGCAGCTTCTGCCGCTTCTTCTCGACCAGGATCACGGTGCCGCCGCCGCGCAGCGTCTCGTCGATCCAGGCCTGCCAGCGCCGGCGCAGCGTGGGGTCGGAGAAGCGCTCCATCCGCAGGCCCAGCGCCTTCTCCGCCGCGGCCACGTCCTCGGTCGCCTCGGCGATCCGGGTCGTCATCATCGGCAGGTTGCGCATCTTCTCGGCCTGAACGAGCTCCGCGATCGAGTGTTCGGCGCGGCTGTACGCCCGCTGGACGGCTCGGTCGCCCTTCAGCGCCTCGACCTGCGGCTCGATCTCCGCCATCCGGGCCTCGAGCGCCACGCGCTGCGAGGCCGAGTCCTTCACCTTCTGTGCGGTGATCGCCTCGGCCTTCTCGATCGCTCCGCGCGACAGCTGCTCGACCTCGAGCGCGAGCTGGCCGATCCGCTCGTTGGTCGAGAAGCGCACCGCCTTGGCCTGCTCCTCGGCCACCAGGCGGTCGAGGATCGCGGCCTTCAGCTTGGCGGCCTCGACCTCGGCCTTGGCCAGGCCCGGACGCATGGGTCCGGGCATCCCGGTAGGCCGTCCGGGCCTTCTCGATCTGCCGGTCCGGCAGGGGCGGGGGGTTGATCGCGTACCAGGTCACGAAGCCGCCGCCGGCCAGCAGCGCCAGCAGGACGGCCGTCCAGGCCAGGCGCCGCCCGGTCAAGAGGCGTCCCCTCGAGCGGGAGCGGGAACGGCTCCCCGCCGGGTAGGCCGTCCGGGCGTCAGGGATCCACTCACCCGCCATCGGTCTGGGTCACCTGTTCGAGAGAAGAGGGGTGGGTTCCGGGGCTGCATAAACGGAGGGGGGCGGGAAGGTCCGCCCCCCTCCGATAACCTACGATCCCGGCCGCTCGGCTTCCAGACCCGAGGACCGCACAAGCGGAAGGCCTGGGTTAGCGCTTCTTCCCCTTGACCTTCTCCATCGCCTGAGCGATGTCGCTCGCGATCTGGTCGGCCTTCATCGCCACGCTCTCGGCCTTGGCCTTGGCGTTGAGGTAGTCCTCGGTCCCCATCGCGTTCTCGGCTTCCTTCACGGTGGCCTCGAGCGCGACGAGCTCGGACTTCATGGCCTCGATCTCGGCCTTGGTGTCCTTGCCGACCGGGGCCAGCGCCAGCGCGTCGGTCGCCGCCTGCCACTTGACCTTGCAGGACTCGATCATCGCGGTCGCGTCGTTCTTCGCCTTCTCCTTGGCCGCGATGGCTTCCTGCCTCGCGGTATCGGCGGCGGCCTGGGCCTGCTTCAGGATCTCTTCGGACTTCTTGTAGCTGCGGAACAGGGCGAACTTGCCGTTCTGGGTCTCGATCTCGGCCTGGGCCTGGCTGAACAGGTCGGTGACCTTGGCCAGGGCGTCCGGCGCGTACATCTCGGCGCCGGCCTGCTTCACGCCGTCGATCGCGGCCTGAGCCGAGTTCACCAGCTCCTGCGGCGGCTTGGCGCAGCCGACGAGGGCCACCAGTGCGAGCACGATGAGGCCGAGATACAGGGTCTTTCTACGCATCTTCTTTCCTCCGAAAGCTCTCCGTGTCGCGGAGACGCTTCTGCGCGGACATCCCGCGCTGCGATCCTAGCACCGAACCCTTACTTCACCCTTATTCCCCGCGACCGGTCAAGCATCAGCCGGATGCGGGCATGCAACACCTGAACATTCCGTTTTGGGAGCCTCGAACCGACTGCCGGACCCTCCCGATCCGGACTCGGGCCTCGAAAGCCGCTGCCGGACGGGTGCCGGGCGGCCGCCTGGGCCCTCCCATCGCTCGTGTTGAGGCGCGCGAAGGCACGAAACCCCCGCCGCCGAATCGCACATAGCCAACACCCTGACGGGCCTTCCGTCAAGTGCGCCCGGGGGGGGCCGGAACGCCCGGACCCGGACCGCCGTTCCGATGGAGCAAGTTAAGTCTTTTTATTTTCAACACTTTGTCGGCCCGCGAGACGAGAACGGGAGCGGACTCTTCGTATTACGACCGGTAAGGCGGCCGCTCTCGGCGGTGGGTCCGGTCCGCCTCCGCCCCCGGTGGCGTCCTTCCCGGAGTCGGCGGAAAGTAGCCGACCCCCGGGGTCACCGATGCCCGCCACGGCGATGCGACGTTTTGTCCAGGAGAGCGCGCTTTCCGCGCCCGCCCGCGCCGTGTACGACTGGCACGCGCGCCCCGGCGCGTTCGAGCGACTCGCGCCGCCGTGGCAGACACTGCGCATCGTGGAGCGGTGCGGCGGGATCGAGGACGGCGGCCGGCTCGTCTTCGACGCGCGGTTCGGACCCTTCACGCGCCGCTGGGTCGCGGTCCACCGCGATGTGGTGCCCGGCGAGCGCTTCACCGACGAACAGGTGCGCGGGCCATTCGCGGCGTGGGTCCACACGCACCGCTTCGTGCCCGGGGGCGAAGCGGCGAGCCGGCTGGTCGACGAGGTCCTGTACCGGCTGCCGTTCGGCGCGGCGGGCGCGGCGCTGGGCGGCGCCTTCGCCGAGCGCGAGATCGCGCGGCTGTTCCGCTTCCGCCACCGCCGCACGCGCGATGACCTGGCGCGGCACGCGGCCTACGCGGCGCGCCCGCGGCTGACCGTGGCGATGAGCGGCGCGAGCGGCCTCGTCGGCGGCGCGCTGGCGCCGTTCCTGGCGACCGGAGGCCACACCGTGCGTCCGCTGGTGCGGCGCGCGGCGGCGACCGGATCGGGCGAGATCGCGTGGGACCCGGCGCGCGGCACGATCGACGCCGCGGCGCTCGAGGGCTGCGACGCGGTCGTCCACCTGGCAGGCGAGAACATCGGCGCGGGGCGCTGGACGCCCGCGCGCAAGGCGGCGATCCGGGAGAGCCGCGTCGCCTCGACCCGGCTGCTGTGCGAGACGCTCGCGCGCTGCGCGCGGCCGCCGCGGGTCCTGGTCGCGGCCTCGGCCGTCGGCTGGTACGGGGCGCCGGGCGGGGACGACGCGCTGGACGAAACGGCGCCGGCCGGCAGCGGCTTCCTGGCGGAGCTGACGCGCGCGTGGGAGGCGGCGCTCGAGCCGGCGCGGGCGGCCGGGATCCGCGTCGTCGCGCTGCGGATCGGCGTCGTGCTGGCGGCGCGGGGGGGCGCGCTCGCGAAGATGCTGCCGGCCTTCCGCGCCGGGGCCGGCGGTCCGATCGGGAGCGGCCGGCAGTGGATCAGCTGGATCGCGCTCGACGACCTGGTCGGGATCGCGCACGCCGCGCTGTTCGAGGAGTCGTGGAACGGGCCGGTCAACGCGGTGTCGCCCGAGCCGGTGCGGCAGGCCGAGCTGGCGCGGACGCTCGGGCGTGTGCTGCGCCGCCCCGCGCTGATGCCGCTGCCGGCCTTCGCAGTGCGGGCGCTGTTCGGCGAGATGGGCCAGGCGCTGCTGCTCGACGGTGCGCGGGTCGCGCCGGGGCGGCTGACGGCGGCGGGGTTCCCGTACCTGGCCCCGCGGCTGGAGCAGGCGCTGCGGTCCGAGCTGGGCCGGGAGGCGTAGCGTGGTGCACGACGTGATCGTGGTCGGCGGCGGGCTGGCCGGGCTGGCCTGCGCCCTGCGGCTGCAGCAGCAGGGGATCGAGGCGCTGGTCCTGGAGGGCGCGGACCGGGTCGGCGGGCGCGTGCGCACCGACCGGGTCGAAGGGTTCGCGCTCGACCGCGGCTTCCAGGTCTACCTGACCGCGTACCCGGAGGGGCTTCGCGTGCTCGACCTCGAGGCGTTGGGGCTTCGGCCGTTCTATCCGGGAGCGCTGGTCCGGCGGCGCGGGCGCTTTCACAAGGTGGCGGACCCGTGGCGCCGGCCGCTCGACGCTCTCGTCTCGCTGGCGTCACCGGTCGGCACGCTGGGCGACAAGCTGCGCGTGCGCGCCCTGCGCGCCCGCGCGCGCGGCGGGACCGTCGAGGAGCGGCTCTCCGCGCCGCAGACGACGACGCTCGCCGCGCTGCGTCGCGACGGCTTCGGCGAAGGGATGATCGACGCCTTCTTCCGGCCGTTCCTGGGAGGCGTCTTCCTCGAGCGCGAGCTCGAGACCTCCAGCCGGATGCTCGAGTTCGTCTTCCGGATGTTCTCGGCCGGCGACGCCGCGCTGCCGGCCGCCGGGATGCAGGCGATCCCCGAGCAGCTCTCCCTGAGGTTGCCGGCCGGCGCGGTGCGTACGGAGACCGTGGTGACCGGCGTCGACCGCGAGGGGGTGACGCTGGCGGGCGGCAAGCGCCTGCCGGCGCGCGCGGTCGTGATCGCGACCGAAGGGCCGGAGGCGGCGCGGCTGGCGGCGGGAGACCTGGACCGCGCCGGCGGCGCGGCGCCCGGGGCGGCGCGCGGCGCGACCTGCCTCTATTTCGCGGCGTCGCAGCCGCCGGTCGCCGAGCCGATCCTGGTGCTGGCCGGCGACGGGCCGGCCGACGGCCCGGTCAACAACCTCTGCGTCCCGAGCCTGGTCCAACCGGCGTATGCCCCGCCCGGGGCGGCGCTCGTCTCGGTCACGATCGTCGGCGTGCCGGCGCTGGGCGACGCGGCACTGCGGGCCGCCGTGTTCGACCAGCTCACCGGCTGGTTCGGTGCCGCGGTGCGCAGCTGGCGCCACCTGCGCACCTACCGCATCCCGTACGCGCTTCCGTCGGCGACGCCGGCGGAGCTGGATCCGCCGTCGCGCGCCGTGCGGCTGCGCGAGGGGCTTTACGTCGCGGGCGACCACCGCGAAAGCCCGTCGACCCAGGGGGCGCTGGTGTCGGGGCGGCGCGCGGCGGAGGCGCTGATCGCGGAGAGCGAGCGGCGCGGGGCGATCGCGTGACCGTTCTGCTGGTCGCCCACGCCGCGGCGACCTGGACGATGGTCGGCGTGATCTGGTTCGTGCAACTCGTTCACTACCCGCTGCTCGGCGGCCCGGGCCGGGCTGCCGAGCCCGGCTTCGCGGCCTACCAGCGCGAGAACACGCGCCGCACCGCGTGGGTCGTCGTCCTGCCGATGCTGACCGAGGCCCTGACGGCGCTGGCGCTCGTTGCGCTGGCAGTGCCGGGCGTGCCACGGGCCGCCGCGTGGACCGGCCTCGCGCTCCTCGTCGTGATCTGGCTCTCGACCGCGCTGCTTCAGGTGCCGCGCCACGGTCGGCTCGAGCGCGGGTACGACGCAGCGGCTCACCGTGCGCTCGTCAGGAGCAACTGGCTGCGCACGATCGCATGGAGCGCGCGTGGAGTGCTCGTGGTCTGGCTGCTGGTCCGGGCGGCGGCGTGAGCGGTAAGCGGCGGTTCGCCGGCGTCGACGGCTGCCGCGCCGGGTGGGTGGCGGTCGTCCGCGTTCCCGGCTCGCCCCCGGAGTTCCTGGTCGAGGGCACGTTCGCCGCGCTCGCGGCGCTTCTGTCCGGCTGCACCGCCGTGGCCGTGGACATGCCGATCGGCCTGCTCGAAGCGGCGCGGCGCGGAGGGCGGACCTGCGACGCCGCGGCCCGGGCGCTGCTCGGGCCGCTCCGCGCGCGGAGCGTCTTCTCGCCGCCGATCCGGCCGGCGCTCGCGGCGAGGAGCTTCCGCCACGCGCTCGCGATCCAGCGAGCGAGTTCTCCGGACGCTGTCGGCATCTCCGTGCAGTCGTGGTGCATCGCGGGGAAGATCCACGAACTCGACTGTTTCGTGACGCCGGCGCACCAGGCGTGGATCCACGAGGGACACCCGGAGGTGGCCTTCGCACGGTTGGCCGGCGAGCCCATGCGGTTCCGGAAGCGCCGGCCCGAAGGGCGCGAGCAGCGGCTGGCCCTGCTCGAGGCGCACGGCTGGGGCGCGCACGCGCGGACGATCGCGAACTGGAGGGCGCGGGACGTGGCCGGCGACGACGTCCTCGACGCGGCCGTGCTGGCACTCACGGCCCAGGCGATCGGGAGAGGCACGGCTTTCCACCTTCCGGCCGACCCGCCGCGCGACGGGCGGGGACTGCGCATGGAAATCCGGGGGTGATATCGTTCCCCGCCCCGCGCCCCTCCGGTGCGGCCCGGCGAGGATCCCCCCATGGCCCGCTACCTGAACACCGTCCTCGACGCCATCGGCGGAACGCCGCTGGTGCGGCTCAACCGGGTCGCCGCCGGCACCCGGGCCGTGCTCTACGGCAAGCTCGAGTCGGTCAACCCCGGCGGCAGCTTCAAGGACCGGATCGGCGTCTCGATGATCGAGGCGGCGGAGAAGGACGGCCGGCTCAAGCCGGGCGGGACGATCGTCGAAGCCACCGCCGGCAACACCGGCGTCGGTCTCGCGCAGGCCGCCGCGGTCAAGGGCTACCGCTGCATCTTCGTTCTCCCCGACAAGATGAGCGAGGAGAAGATCGCGCTGCTCAAAGCCTACGGCGCCGAGGTCGTCGTCACGAAGACCGTCCCCAAGGACGACCCCGAGAACTACCACAACGTCGCCCACCGGATCGCCAGCGAGATCCCGGGCGCGTGGTTCAGCGACCAGTTCGCCAACCCCGACAACCCCGAAGCGCACTACCGCACGACCGGCCCCGAGATCTGGCGCGACACCGACGGCAAGATCGACGTCTTCGTCGCCGGGATGGGGACGACCGGATCGATCTCCGGCACCGCGCGCTACCTGAAGGAGCAGAACCCCGGCGTCGTGATCGTCGGCGCCGATCCCGAGGGGTCCGTGCTCTCCGGCGATACGCCGCGCCCCTACAAGGTCGAGGGGATCGGCGTCGACTACATCCCGACGATCTTCCGCCGCGACCTGGTCGACGAGATCGTCCGGATCGGCGACAAGGAGTCGTTCAACGTCGCGCGGCGCCTGGCGCGCGAGGAAGGGATCCTGGTCGGCGGCTCGGCCGGCACCGCGGTCGCCGCCGCGCTGCGCTACGCCCGGCGCCTGACCGAGCCCAAGCTGATCGTCGTCTTCCTCTGCGACACCGGCCGCAACTACATCTCCAAGGTCTTCTCCGACCGCTGGATGCAGGAGAACGGCCTCTGGGAGCAGCCGGCGGGCGGGCGCGTCACGGTCGCCCACGTCCTGCCGGAGAAGGCCGGGATCCCGCCGATCGTCGCCGTGCGGCCCGACGGGCCGATCGCCGGGGCGCTGGACGCGATGAACCGCTACAACATCTCGCAGGTCCCGGTCATCGAAGGCAGCCGCGTCGTCGGCACGCTCGAGGAGATGGCGATGATGAAGCTGATCCACGACGGCGTGGACCCGGCCAACCAGCCGGCCAGCCCCGTCATGGGCCCGCCGCTGCCGCAGGTCGACGCCGACGCGGAGGTCACCGAGCTGTACCGGATGCTGCTGGCCGAGCCCGGCGCTGCGGTCGTCATGCAGTCCGGCCGGCCGCACGCGGTGCTGACCCGCATCGACCTGATCCACTTCTATGCCAGGAGAAGCCATGAAGTTCGCGACGAAGGCGATCCACGCCGGCCAGGAGCCTGATCCAAGGACCGGCGCGGTCAACGTCCCGGTCTACCTCTCGTCCACCTTCAAGCAGGACGGCCTGGGCGGGACGCGCGAAGGCTTCGAGTACGCGCGCACCGACAACCCGACGCGCCGCGCGCTCGAGACGACGCTGGCGGCGCTCGAGAACGGGACCCACGGGCTGGCCTTCTCGTCCGGGTGCGCGGCGACGACCGCCGTGCTCAACCTGCTGCAGCCGGGCGACCACGTCGTCTCGACGATCGACGTCTACGGCGGGACGTACCGCCTGTTCCACCGGGTCTTCGCGAAGTACGGGATCGCCTTCGACTGCCTGGCGACCTCGTCGGCGGACGAGATCGTGGCCGCGACCCACGCCAGGACGAAGCTGATCTGGCTCGAGACCCCGACCAATCCGCTGCTCAACGTGATCGACATCGCGCGGGTGGCGGAGGGGAAGCCGAAGGGCGCGGTCCTCACGGTCGACAACACCTTCGCGACCCCCTGCTGGCAGACTCCGCTCGATCTGGGCGCCGACCTGGTCGCGCACAGCATGACCAAGTACCTCGGCGGCCACAGCGACCTGGTCGCCGGGGCGCTGGTCACTCGCCGCGCCGACCTCCACGAGCCGCTCCGGTTCTACCAGAACGCCGCGGGCGGCGTGCCGGGGCTGCTCGAGTGCTACCTGGTGATGCGCGGCATGAAGACGCTGGAAGTCCGGATGGAGCGGCACCAGAAGAACGCGTTCGCAGTGGCCGAGTGGCTGGGCCGGCACCCGCAGGTCGGGACGCTCTACTTTCCGGGCCTGCCCTCGCACCCGCACCACGCGGTCGCGAGCAGGCAGATGCGCGGCCACGCCGGGATGGTCTCGTTCGAGCTGAAAGGCGGGCGCGCCGAGCTGGAGCGCTTCCTGGCCGCGCTGCACGTCTTCACGCTGGCCGAGAGCCTGGGGGGCGTCGAGTCGCTGGTCTGCTACCCCTTCTCGATGACTCACGGCTCGATCCCGGCCGAGGAGAAGAACCGGATCGGCATCACGGAGCAGTTGGTCCGCCTGTCGTGCGGGCTCGAGGACGCCGACGACCTGGTCGCCGACCTCGACCTCGCGCTGGCCGCGGCGCGCGGCTGAGCGCGCGATGGTCTCGCGTCACCTCGGAGGTCGGCCGCCTGAGGCAGGTGCTGGTCCACGAGCCGGGACCGGAAGTCGACCGCATGGTCCCGGCGATGATGGAGGAGCTGCTCTTCGACGACATCCTCTTCGGCGACCGCGCGCGCGAGGAGCACCGCCGCTTCCAGCGCGTGCTGCAGCTCTTTGGCACGGAGCTGCTGTTCGCGGAGGACCTGCTGGCGGAGACGCTGGCGCACGCTGAAGCGCGCGCGTACATCCTCAACGCCGTGTCCGAGGACCTGCCGCCCGCCGCACGCGAGCGGCTCGTTTCGGCCGCGCCGGCCGAACTGGTCGACATGCTCGTGCGCGGCGTGCGCCTGGATCCGTCGCACGACGGCCTCGGGGTGGACGAGCTCTACGAGCTCCCGCCCCTGCCCAACTGGTGCTTCCAGCGCGACCCGCAGGTCGTCGTCGGGGGCGGCGTCGTCTTCGCGGCGATGGCCACGACCGCCCGCTACCGCGAGGCGCTGCTGTCGCGCGCGATCTTCCGCTTCCACCCCCGGCTGGCCGCGACGCCGGTCTACTTCGACCCGCTCGACCCGGCCTCCGAACGGCACCTCGTCGCGGGACTGCACCGGCCCTGCCTCGAGGGCGGAGACGTGCTGGTCCTCTCGCCGGAGGTGATCGCGGTCGGGCTTTCCGAGCGGACGAACCGCCTTGGCGTGCAGCGGCTCGCGCGGGGTCTCGCGCGCCGCGAGGGCGGTCCGCGCTGGGTGGTGATCGTCGAGCTGCCGCACCGCCGGGCGTACATGCACCTCGACACGCTGTTCACCCCGATCGATCGGGGGATGGCCCTGGTCCATCCGCCGGTGATGCTCGAAGGAGGGCCTCGAGGAGGCGCGGGTCTACGAGGTGGACCTGCACGCGGCGGCTCCGCAGGCGCAGGCGACGGACCACCCGCTGGCGACGCTGCGGCGCCACGGGGTCGAGCTCGAGCCGGTCCCCTGCGGCGGCAGCGACCCGGTCTCGCAGCAGCGCGAGCAGTGGACCGACGGCGCCAACGCCTTCGCGCTGGCACCGGGCGTGATCGCGCTGTACGACCGCAACGTCGCCACGGCGGAGGAGCTGGCGCGGCGCGGCTTCCGGGTCGTGACCGGCGAGGACCTGCTGCTCGGCCGCGAGGAGGTCGATCCGGACGACCCTGGACGGGTCTGCGTGCTGATCGCCAGCCACGAGCTGTCGCGGGCGCGGGGCGGGCCGCACTGCCTGACGCACCCCCTGGTCCGCGACCTGTAGGGGCCGGCCTCCGTGCCGGCCCGGGGTGATCCCGACGACACGGCGGGCCGGCACGGAGGCCGGCCCCTACGATGCACGTAGGGGTGGCCCTCTGTGGCCGCCCGCTCGGCCCGGGCCGGCTACAAGGCGCCTGGCGCACCTCCACTCCCGGGGGGGATACGTGCTCTACCTCGAAGCACGGATCAATGGCCGAACGTCGCGCTGGCCGCTCGCGGCCGGCGTCGTCGACGCCGGGCGCGACCCGTCGTGCGAGATCGTGATCGACGACCCGGCCGTCTCGGGACGCCACCTGAAGCTGGAGGTCCGCGGGCGCAGCCTGCACGTCGAGGACCTCGGCAGCATGAACGGTCTGTGGGTCGACGGGCAGCGCGTCGCCGCGGCGACCGTCCGTCCCGACGATTGGTTCGTCGCAGGGCGCGTCCTGCTGGCGCTGCGCGAAGGGATCTCGTTCGCGACCGCGCCGCCCGATGGGCCGGGGACACGCGCCGCGGCGGGCCGTCCCGCGCGTGCGCAGACGCCGCCGCTGTACGACAGCGGCGCGGACACGCGGCCTCCCGCCGACGCGCGGCCACACGAGTCGGCGCCCGGGCTGGCCGAGTTGCTGGCGTGCGCGCCGGACCGCGACGCGCTGGCGGCGTCGCTGCTGGCCCGCGTCGCGGCCGCGGGGAACGCGCGCGGCGCGGCGCTGCTGGCGCGCGAGCGCGGCCACTGGTCGGTCGCCGCGGCGTGGGGCGAGGCGCTGCCGCGCGCGGTCGAGGCGGTGCTGGCGGGCTGGTCCGCGTCGGGCGTCCAGCCCGCGGCCCCCGCCGGCGTGCTGCTGCGCGAGCTGATCGACGGCGAGCACGCCACGGTGCTCTACGCGCACCCCTGGACCGAAGGGCCCGCGGCGGAGAACGAGGTCCTGCTGCTCGGCCAGCTGCTGCGCTGGCTGTTCGACGGGCCGGACGCCGATGCCGTGCCCGCCGTCCTGGTGCCCGGCCTGGACGCGCCGGCCGAGATGCCGGAGTTCGTCTTCGCCTCCGACGCCTGCCGCCAGCTGCTGCAGGAGGTCGACCGGCTGGCCGCCAGCCCGCTGGCGGTGCTGCTGGTCGGCGAGACCGGCACGGGCAAGGAGCTGATCGCACGCCGGATCCACATGCTCTCGCCGCGCCGCGCGGGCCCGTTCGTCGCGATCAACTGCTCGGCCGTCCCCAGCGAGCTGCTCGAGGCCGAGCTGTTCGGGATCGAGAAAGGGGTGGCGACCGGGGTCGGCGAGCGGACCGGCCGGCTGGTGCAGGCCTCGGGCGGAACGATCCTGCTGGACGAGGTCGGCGACCTGCCGTCGCCGCTGCAGCCGAAGCTGCTGCGCGCGCTCGAAGCGGGCGAGGTCCTGCCGGTCGGCGCGCCGCGGGCAGTCAGGGTCGACGTCCGGATCGTCTCGGCGACGCACCGCGACCTGCACGGCGAGGCTGACGGAGGCGTCTTCCGGCGCGACCTGCTCTACCGGATCGCGGGCGCGGTGGTCCGCGTCCCGCCGCTGCGCGAGCGGCCCGAGGACGTCCTGCCGCTGGCCCGCGCCTTCGCGCGGCAGGCGGCGGCGGTGCAGGGCCACCCCTTCCGCGGGATCGACCTGCAGGCGGCGCGGCTGCTGGCCGGCTACGCCTGGCCCGGCAACGTCCGCGAACTGCGCCACGCGATCGCCCGCGCCGTGGCGCTGACTGACGGCCCCGTGCTCCACGCGAACCTCCTGCCGCCGGAGATCACCGGCCGCGGCAATCCCGCGGTGGGCGGGATGCTGCTGGGGATCGAGGGGAGCTGGCGCGAGGCGCGCCAGGGGTTCGACCGGATCTACTTCGCGCGCCTGCTCGAGCGCTGCGGCGGCAACCTGACCGAGGCCGCCCGGCTGGCGGGCCTGGCCCGCAGCAACCTCTACCGCAAGCTGCAGGAGCTGCGGCTGCACTGACCGGTGTCCGGAGATAGAAAACCCCGCCCTCGCGGGCGGGGCCCCACCGGTCCGTGGCTGCCCCCCTCAGAGGCACCCAACCTGGCCGGTGGGAATGGTCCTGTTGCGGATCATCGTCGCGGCTGGCGGACCGGGACGCCCCGAATCCAAAGCAATCTCCGCGCCAGACGCGCGCGAGGGTCCCGGCCAGGACGGGCTGCATCGAAAGTGCAACGGGAGACGGGGGTTAGGATGCCGCGGGATCGCGGATGGCGCGGGCCTTTCCAGCGCCGTGTAGTGCGAGCGCAACACCCGTCGCGCAAGACCGTCTCGCTGGCAGGACACCCCTTGCGGTCTTGGAACCGGGCCCGCAGCGCATCCCGGGCCGGCCGAGGGCTCAGGCCCCGGCCGTGTGGGTCGCCCCGCAGTGCGGGCAGGCGACCTCGCGCCCGCGCCACGCCGGCGGGAGCTTCAGGGTCGTGCCGCAGGCGCACGGGACGAAGGCGAAGTCCTTGACCTGCCACATCGCGTCGGTCGCGCCGCGCACCCGGTCGACCCGCGTCCGTGGGTCGGGCGCGGGCGCGCGCTCGGCCTCCGCCGATTCGGTCAGCGCCGAGGCCGGCATGACGCCGACCGGCCGGCGCGTCACCGCGCGGAAGGCCTCGTCGTAGCTCGCGTAGCCGGGCATCCCCGCCATCGCGCGCAGGATCCGGACCCGCTCCGCCAGCGGGGGGTGGGTGCTGCCCCACGCGGCCGCGCCGTCGCCGTCGAGCGAGGCCCGCGCCAGCGGGTCGCTGATGAAGCTCGGGGCGACCGTCCGCGGGACGTCCTTCAGCACGCCCCCCTGGCGCCCGATCTTCTCGAGCGCGCTGGCCAGCCCCTCCGGGTAGCGCGTGAACTGCGCGCCGCAGGCGTCGGCCAGGTACTCGCGCCGGCGCGAGACGGCGAGCTGCAGCAACTGGGCCAGGAGCGGCGCCAGCGCGATCAGCAGTATCGCGGCGATCAGGATCACCGCCCCCAGCGGGTTCCCCTTGTCCGAGGTCCGGCGCCGCGGCGGGCCGTACCAGAGCACGCGCCGCCCGACGTCGGCCAGGATCACGATCGCCCCCGCCATCGCACCGAGCAGCAGCAGGTAGAGCACGTCGCGGTTCTTGACGTGCCCCAGCTCGTGGGCCACGACCCCCTGCAGCTCGTCGCGGTCGAGCTGCTCGAGCAGGCCGGAGGTCACGGCGATCGAGGCGCGGTCGGGGCCGCGCCCGGTGGCGAAGGCGTTGAGCGCGTCCTTGTCGATGATGTAGACGTCCGGCATCTTCGGCAGCCCGGCGGCGATCGTCATCTCCTCGACGACGTTCCAGAGCACCGGGTGGTCCTTCTTCTCGATCTTCCGCGCGCCGACCAGCCCCAGGAAGATCGTGTCGCCCGAGCCGTACGCGACCAGGCCGAGCAGCCCCCAGAGCAGCAGCCCGGCCCCCAGCCCGGCGAGTCCGCCGTCGCCGGGGGCCATCACCTCGCCCAGCGCGAAGCCGACGGCCGCCAGCAGGGCGGCCATCGCCACGATCAGCAGCGCGGAGCGGCGCTGGTTGGCGCGGATCAGCTCGAACATCGCGTGCGGGTCCCCGGGGCCGCCGCGCGGCTCAGGGGAACTTCACCTGCGGCGGCTGCCGCTCGGCTTCGGCCTCGACCTGGAAGAACGGCTCCGGCGCGAAGCCGAAGGCGTTGGCGAAGATGTTCGAGGGGAAGACCTCGATCCGATTCTTGTAGCGCATCGCCGAGTCGTTGTAGTACTGGCGCGCGAAGCCGATCTTGTTCTCGGTCGAGGCCAGCTCCTCCTGCAGCGCGAGGAAGTTCTGGTTGGCCTTGAGGTCGGGGTAGGCCTCGGCGACGGCGAACAGCGAGCGCAGCGTCTGGGACAGCGCGTTCTCCGCCTTGATCGCTTCGGCTGCGTTCCCGCTGGCGGCGATCGCCTGCTGGCGGGCCTTGACGACGGCTTCGAGGGTGCCGCGCTCGTGTGCGGCGTAGCCCTTGACGGTCTCGACCAGGTTGGGGATCAGGTCGTGACGGCGCTTGAGCTGGACGTCGATCTGGCTCCAGGCGTTCTTCACCTCGTTGCGCGCGCGAACGAGAGCGTTGTAGAGGCCGACCAGGAAGACCGCGATCAGGCCCAGGACGACGAGTACGACGAGACCACCCATCATGTTCCTTCCTCCAGCAGGGAGGCGTCACGCCGGCCGGCGGAACGTCTCCCCGAGAAACGACACCATCACGCTCCGGGCGTCGGAGCGGCCGAGGCGGACCGATTCGAGCGCGTGCCCCAGCTCGCCCCGGTCGAACCAGATCCCGTGCACGCAGCGGTCGACGAGGATCGTGTGCGGCTCGTCGAACCAGGCCTTGTCCATCGCGCGGTCGCAGCGCGGGCAGAGCCGGGGCCGCTCCTGGATCGGCGCCAGCGCGAAGCGCGCGGTGTCGCGCTCGGCGGGCTCCAGCCGGTGGATCTCGGCCAGCAGGTCGAACTCGCCGGCGTCGAACCACAGGCCGCGGCAGGCGGCGCAGCAGTCGAGCTCGATCCGCTCGCGCTCGACGACGATCAGCTCCTGGCGGCAGGCGGGACACTCCACGGCCGCGGGCCCTCCCTCTCCACGACCATTGTACGGAATGCGGGCCGGCGCGAGCGCGCCGTTCGCGGCTCCTCGCCAACCGGCTGTAGGGGCCGCCCTCCGTGGCGGCCCGCGTGGCGCGTCACGACGGCCGCGTTGCGCGGAGTCGGGCCGGGAAGCCCGGCCAGCGGTAGGGGCCGCCCTCCGTGGCGGCCCGCATGGCGCGTCACGACGGCCCGCGTGGCGCGCCACGACGGCCCGCGTTGCGCGGAGTCGGGCCGGGACGGAGCCCGGCCCCTACCAGCGGTAGTGATCGAAGCCGTAGATCAGGACCCCGCCGAAGAAGCCGGTGACGAGCACCAGCACCGTCGCGGCCAGCAGCAGCAGCCGGAAGAGGAAGGGCCAGCCGGCCCCGCGGCGCTGCGCCTGGATCCCGGCCAGCGCGGCCAGGACGGCCACGGCGGCGGTCGACAGCCCCAGCCAGCGGTGCGTTTCCAGCACCCGCGCCAGTTCGCCGGGGAAGCTCGAGAAGGCCGCCGCCGACCAGCCCAGCGCCGCCGAGGCGACGGCGCCCGCGGCGCCCAGCGCCGCCAGCCAGACGGCCGCCACGGAAAGGGCCCGATCCCGCCGCGCGGCGCCGAGGACTTCGAACAGCGCGGCGACGGCGATCAGCGCGATCGGGAAGTGGATCGTCGCCGGGTGGAAGCGGCCGGCGAAGCGGACCAGGCGCTGCGCGCCGGAGAGCGGGGCCTCGGGCGCGCTCCCGCCCGCCCGCGGGCTCGCCTCGAGCGCCGCGAGGTACTCGGCCGGCGTCTCGAGAAACTTCTTCTTGCAGCGCTGGCAGCAGAGGTAGACGCGCCGGCCCTGGTAGTCGACCCAGATCTCCGGGTCGACCGGCTCGTCGGGGAGCACGGGGCACATCGTGTTGGCGCCGGCGGGAAGGCCGGCGGGGACGGTCGCGGCGACGGACGAGGGGGCGGCCGGGGGGCGGACGAGGGGGCCGCCGCCGGGGCGCCGTCGTCCGCCGCGCGCGCGTCCGGGGCCGCGAGGAGGAGCGCCGCGGCGAGCGCGGCGGCCACGGGGAGCAGGGCGGAACGGCGGGGGCGCGGCATCATCGGCGGCGGGAAACGGCGCGGACGGGCGGCGGCACGCGGCGCGGCCGCCGCCCGTCTGCGGAAGATCAGCCCTTCTTTTCCTTGTTCTGCTTCTCGACCTCTTCCTTCAGCTTGGTCTGCCACTTGGCCGGGTCCTTGGAGAAGTCCTTGACGCAGCTCTTGCAGCAGAACTTGAACTGCTGGCCTTCGTACACGACGGAGATCGGGTCGCCGTGCTCCCCCAGCTTCTCGCCGGAGACGAGGCAGAAGTCGAGCGGGTAGGGCTTGGCGTCCTTGTCCTTGTCCTCGGCCAGCACGGCCGGGAGGGCGAAGGCCGCCAGGAAGAGCACGGCCAGCGCGGCGACGAGCAGCTTGCGACGGGTCATGACGATTCTCCTTTCCGCGATTCGGAACGCCGGATGATAGCCGTCCACCGGGGCGGCCACAACGCGACGATCAGCACCAGCGCGACCGCGAGCGCGCTGGCCGTCTGGAGCCATTCCGGCAGGAACTCGTGGTGGTGCACCACTTGCTGCGCGATCGCCCCGGCCGCCAGCGCGTCCAGCAGCAGCCCGGCGGCCAGTGCGGTCAGCGCGATCGAGGCCAGGTACAGGATCGCCGCGCGCCGGCCCATGATCTTCCAGACCGCGGCCAGCGTCGCCGTGTTGGTCGCCGGGCCGGTCATCAGGAAGACCAGCGCCGCGCCGGGCGAGAGCCCCTTGGCGACCAGCACCGCGGCCACCGGCACCGAGGCCGAGGCGCAGACGTAGATCGGGATCCCGACCAGCATCATCGCCAGCATCGCGGGCAGTCCGCCGCCGAGCGTCCCGGCGAAGAAGTCGTCGGGGAGCGCGACGCCGATCGCGCCCGCCGCGACGAGCCCCCAGAACATCGGCGCGGCGAGATCGCGCGGCAGCGTGACGAAGCCGTAGCGCAGCGCCTCGCTCAGCCGCGCGCTCCAGGCCGGCCGCGCCGGGGCGGCCCCGGGGCCGGGCGCTCCGAAACCGGGCAGCGCGGCCAGCCCGGCGAAGCGCGGCTTCGGACGCGGCTCGGACCGCTCGGCGCCGTCGACCACCAGCCCGCCGATCACGCCGCTCACCAGCGCCGCGACCGGCCGCACCACCGCCATCAGCGGGCCCATCAGCGAGTAGGTCACGGCGATGCTGTCGACGCCGGTCTGCGGGGTCGCGATCAGGAAGGCCGCCGTCGCGCCGCGGCTCGCGCCGTGCTGGCGCAGCGAGGCTGCGACCGGGATCACGCCGCACGAGCAGAGCGGCAGCGGCACGCCGACCGCGGAGGCCTTGAGCACCGGACCGATCCCGCGTCCACCCAGGTGGCGCTCGACCGTCTCCGGGTCGATCAGCACCGAGAGCAGGCCCGCCACGGTGAATCCGAGCAGCAGCCACGGGCCCATCTCCCGCAGCAGTTGCCAGGTCTCCAGTGCGAAGCCGAGCGGCAGCTCGCTCAAGGCGCGCTCTCCCGCGGCGCCGCCGCCCGCCCGCATGTCCGCGGCAAGGCCACCACCGCCCCCTCAGCCCGCGAGCGGCGCGAAGCCGGCCGCCGCGCGCGCCGCCTCGACCGGATCGGTCGTCGGCGCCTGGCAGGCCCCTGCCTCGCAGACGAAGGCGGTGGCGCGCCCCTCCCGCGCCGTCCTTCCGGCGAGCAGGCCCGGGCGCGCGCCCGCGCCGCCGGGCCCGGCCGCGGTTACCTGGTTCGGGCGGAACCCGTCAGTCAGCGCCGCCAGCATCGCGCGCGTGTCGTCCGCGCCCAGGTCGCCCGCGACCGCGACCTGCCGGCCGCGGTCGAGCGCGTAGTCGAGCGCCTGCAGCAGCACCGCGAACGCGCCCGGCGCGCGGCGCACCGCGGCCGGGCTGGCCGCGAGCAGCGCCAGGCCCTGCTCGCGCCACTCCGGCCGTGCGGCCAGGTCCCCCAGCCGCAGCAGGTTGAGTGCCGTCACCGAGCGGCCCGCCGGGACGACGTTGTCGAGCGGCTCGACCCGCCGCGCGATCACCAGGGGGTCGCTGCCGTCGTGCACGAGGTAGTCGTCCCCCTCGCGGAAGAGCGCGTCCTGGCGGGCCTGCAGCGCTTCGGCCGCGTCGAGCCAGGAAGGGTCGAAGTCGGCCTGGTACAGCTCGACCAGGCCGTGCACGACGAAGGCGTGGTCGTCCAGCAGGCCCGGGATCCCGGCCTCGCCGTCGCGCCAGCGGTGCCAGAGCGCGCCGTCCGGGCGGCGCATCGACGCCAGCACGAAGCGCGCCGCGCGCTGCGCCGCGGCGACGAAGCGCGGCTCGCCGAAGGCCCGGCCGGCGCGCGCCAGCGCCGCGATCGCCAGGCCGTTCCAGTCGGCCAGGACCTTGTCGTCGAGATGCGGCCGGACCCGCCGCGCGCGCGCCTCGAACAGCCGTGCCATCGCCGCGGTGAGCTGCGGCGGGCGCGTCGCCCGCTCCTGCCCCGGCGCGAGGTGCAGGATGTTCGCGCCGTGCTCCCAGTTGCCGTGGCGCGCCACGCCGAGGGCCTCGACCACGGCGCGGAAGCCGTCCTCCGGCAGCAGCGCCGCCAGCTCGTCCCAGGTCCAGACGTAGAACTTCCCCTCGATCCCCTCCGAGTCGGCGTCCTCGGCCGAGCAGAAGCCGCCGCCCGGGGAGGCCAGGTCGCGCAGCACGTAGTCCAGGATCTCGCGCGCGACCAGCTCGTACTCGCGCCGGCCGGTGACCTGCCAGGCCTCGGTGTAGGCGGTCGCCAGCGAGGCCTGGTCGTAGAGCATCTTCTCGAAGTGCGGCGCGAACCAGGCCTCGTCGACCGAGTAGCGCGCGAAGCCGCCGCCGAGGTGGTCGTAGATCCCGCCGCGGGCCATCCCGTCCAGCGTCTTCGTCACGACCTCCAGCGCGAACGGGTCGCCACCCCGCCGGTGCGCGCGCAGCAGCAGCTGCAGGTCCCAGGCGTGCGGGAACTTCGGCGCGCCGCGCGTCCCGCCGTGGCGCGGATCGAAACGGCCGCGCCAGCCGTCGACGAAGCCGCGCAGCACGCCGTCATCCAGCGCGCCGGCTTGCCCGGCCCCGGCGCGCTCGCGCACCGCCTCGGCCAGCGCCCGCCCCTGGGCCTCGATCTCGCCGCGCCGCGTCCGCCAGGCCTGTCCGATCCGCTGCAGGAGGTCGACGAAGGCGTCGCGCGGGAAGTAGGTCCCGGCGAAGAACGGCCGCCCCTCGGGGGTCAGCCAGACCGACATCGGCCAGCCGCCGTGGCCGGTCAGCGCCTGCGTGACTTCCATGTAGATCGCGTCGATCTCCGGGCGCTCCTCGCGGTCGAGCTTGATCGCGACGAAGCCGTCGTTGAGGACCGCCGCGACCGCGGGGTCTTCGAAGCTCTGGTGCTCCATGACGTGGCACCAGTGGCAGGTGGAGTAGCCGATCGACAGGAAGACGGGGCAGTCCCGCGCCGCTGCGGCGGCAAAGGCCTCCGGGCCCCAGGCGTACCACCAGACCGGGTTGTCCCGGTGCTGCAGCAGGTAGGGGGACTTCTCCGCGCCGAGCCGGTTGCGGCCTTCGCTCATCGGCCGGTTATACGACGCGTCCCCGTGCCGGGCGACTTACGGCCCGGTTTCGCGGCGCGCTCAGGCCGCGCGGCGCGAGACCCCGCAGAACTCGCCGGACGCCCCGCACTTCTTGAAGACGATCGCCGCCGGGCAGAAGCCGGTGAACGCCGACTGGAAGAGGTTGAAGCCGACGAAGGCGGTGAACAGCAGGAAGTAGGGGCTGACGAACCAGCCCAGGGCCAGGCTGGCCAGCACGAGGACGCCGGCCATCGCGCGCACGGCACTTTCCACGGGCATCTGAAGCTCCTTCGGCGCCGGGCGCCGCGGCCGGCTTCCCTCGCGGAAGCGGCTGCCGATTGTCCCCCACCGATGCGGAACGAGCCCCCCTGGTTACGCCCTCGGCCAGAAAGCGAGTCGACCGCGGCCGGTGTATCGTCAAAAAGCTCGCCGCCCCGGAGGACCCTCGTCGTGCGCCTAGCCGCGGTCGGAACGGCCGTCCCGCCCCACTACTACGACCAGCCGCAGCTGCTCGCGGCCCTCACCGCGCACTGGAACCTTCCCGCGCACCAGCAGGCGCGGCTCGAGACGCTGCACCGCAACGTGCTCGTCGGCGGCCGCCACCTCGCGATCCCGATCACCGACTACCCGGACCTCGACACCTGGGGCAAGGCCAACGACGCCTGGATCCGGGTCGCGCAGCAGGTCGGGGAGCAGGCGATCCAGCGCGCGCTCGAGGCCGCGGGGCTGGCGGTCTCCGACCTCGGCGCGATCTTCTTCGTTTCGGTCACCGGGATCGCGACCCCCTCGATCGACGCGCGCCTCGCCAACCGGATGGGCTTCCCACCGACCGTCAAGCGCAACCCGATCTTCGGCCTGGGCTGCGTCGCCGGCGCGGCGGGGATCGCGCGCGCGGCGGATTACGTCAAGGCCTTCCCGGACGAGGTCGCGGTGCTGCTCGCGGTCGAACTCTGCTCGCTGACGCTGCAGCGCGAGGACCTCTCGCTGCCCAACCTGATCGCCTCCGGCCTGTTCGGCGACGGCGCGGCGGCGGCGGTGATCGCCGGCGACCGCGTCGCGGCGCCGGGGCCGCGGATCCTCGCCACGCGCTCGGTCTTCTATCCCGGCACCGAGGGGGCGATGGGCTGGGACATCTCCGAGCGCGGCTTCAAGGTCGTGCTCGACCCGTCGGTCCCCGAACTGGCGCGGAACCAGCTCCCGAAGGACGTCGACGCGTTCCTGGCGGAGAACGGCCTGGCCCGCGCCGACGTCCGGAGCTGGGTCTGCCACCCCGGCGGGCCGAAGGTCCTCGACGCGGTCGCCGCCGGCCTGGGGCTGGAGCGCGAGGCGCTCGAGTTGTCGTGGCGCTCGCTGAGCGAGGTCGGGAACCTCTCGTCGGCGTCGGTGCTGTTCGTGATGGCCGACACGATGCGCGAGCGGCCCGGCCGGCCGGGCGAAAAGGGCCTGCTGCTCGCGATGGGTCCCGGCTTCTGCTCGGAGCTGGTGCTGTTCGAGTGGTGAGCGCGCTCCCGGGCGGCACGCACGCCGCGTTCCTGGCGCTGGTCGCGGTGGTCGCGCTGCAGCGCCTGGCCGAACTGGCGCTCTCGCGGGCCCACGTCCGGCGGATGAAGGCGCGCGGCGGGCGCGAAGCCGCGGCCGCGCACTATCCCGCGATGGTCGCGCTGCACGCCGCCTTCCTGGCCGCCGCGCCGCTGGAGGTCCTGCTGCTGGAGCGGCCCTTCCGCCCCGCGCTGGCGCTGGTGGCGATCGGCGTGCTGCTGGCCGCCGAGGCGCTCAGGGTCTGGACGCTTTCCACGCTGGGAGACCGCTGGAGCACGCGCGTGATCGTCGTCCCGGGAGAGCCGGTGGCGACCGGCGGGCCCTTCCGCTTCCTTCGCCACCCGAACTACCTGGTCGTGGCGCTGGAGATCGTGGCGCTCCCGCTGGTCCACTCGGCCTGGCTGACCGCGATCGTCTTCTCCGCGCTCAACGCGGCCCTGATGGCGGTGCGGATTCCGGCCGAGGAGCGCGCGCTGGCCGAGGCCTCCCGTGCGTGACGCGATCGTCGTCGGGGGCGGCCCGGTCGGGCTGGCGGCCGCGATCGCGCTGCGCGCGCAGGGGCTGTCGGTCGCGCTCTTCGACCGCGCCACCCCGCCGATCGACAAGGCCTGCGGCGAGGGGGTGATGCCGCACGGCGTCGCGGCGCTGCAGCGCCTGGGGGTCTGTCCCGACGAGGACTGCGGGCGCCCCTTCGCCGGCGTGCGCTACCTCGAGCCGCTGCCCGGCGGCGGGGCGCTCGTCGCCGAGGCGCGCTTTCCCGCCGGGCACGGGCTGGGGATCCGGCGGCTGCAGCTCCAGCTCGCGCTGGCGCGGCGCGCGGAGCAGGCGGGCGTCGAGCTGCACTGGGGGGAAGCCGTCCGCGGGCTCGCGCACGGCGGCGTGGAGACCGCGGCCGGCCGGCTCGAGGCGCGCTGGATCGTCGGCGCCGACGGGCTCCACTCGCGGGTGCGGCGCTGGGCGGGGCTCGCGGGGAAGGCCTACCCGGCGCGGCGCTACGGCGTGCGCCGCCACTACGCCGTCCCGGCCTGGACCGACCTGGTCGAGGTCCACTGGGGCGAGGGGGCGGACGCCTACGTCACGCCGGTCTGCGACGGCGTCGTGGGGGTGGCCTTCCTGGCGCCGCCCGGGGGCCTGCACTGCGACGCGCTGCTGCGCCGCTTCCCGCGGCTGGCGGAGCGGATCGAAGGGGCGCGGCCGGTCTCGGAGGAGCGCGGGGCCGGGCCCTTCCGCCAGCGCGTGAAGGGGCTCCTGGCGGGGAATGTGGTGCTGGTCGGCGACGCTTCGGGCTACCTCGACGCGATCACGGGGGAGGGGCTCTCGCTCGGCTTCCAGCAGGCCGAGGCGCTGGCCGAAGCGCTCGCGGCGGGCGCGCCCGCGCGCTACGCCGCAGCCCACGCCCGGCTGCAGCGCGAGCCCTACCGGATGATCCGGCTGCTCCTGCTGCTCGAGCGCCACCCCGCGCTGCGCCGCCGCGCGATCGCCGCGCTGGCCCGCGAGCCGCGCGTGTTCCAGCGCTTCCTGGCGATCAACGACGGCCAGGCGCGGCTGCGCTCGCTCGGGCTCGGCCGCGCCGCCCGCTTCGCCTGGCGGATGGCGGCGGCCGGCGGCGCGCGGCCGTGACCCCCCCCGGCGCGGCCGCGCCCCCCCCGGCACGGCCCGCTCCGGCGCGACCCCGGTCCACTTTGACCGCGGGTAAAAACCGCTCTTCGGCGCTTCCGCCCGATGAAACCGCCCCGTAACACCGTATCTTGAGCGCCGCGGCGGGTCCCGGGGGGAGACGGGGCCGCCGGAGAGCCGGATGCCTCTGCAGCCCCGCACCCCATCGCCGCCCGGATCCGCCGACGAACACAAGGTCGTGATCGTCGGGGCCGGACCGGCCGGACTGACCGCCGCCTACCAGCTCGGCAAGGCGGGGGTCCCTTCGGTCGTCCTCGAGAAGGACGACACGATCGGCGGGCTGTCGCGCACCGCGCGGCACGGCGGCTACCACTTCGACATCGGCGGCCACCGCTTCTTCACCAAGGTGAAGGCGGTCGACGACTTCTGGCACGAGGTCCTGCCGCCCGAGGATTTCCTGACGCGCGGCCGGATGTCGCGCATCTACTACAACAAGAAGTTCTTCGACTACCCGCTGCGCGCCGCCAACGCGCTGTTCGGGCTGGGGCCCTGGACCAGCTTCATGGTCCTCATGAGCTATCTCAAGTCCAGGCTCTTCCCGGAGAAGGACGAGCGCTCGTTTGCCGACTGGGTCTCGAACCGCTTCGGCAAGCGGCTCTACAAGATCTTCTTCGAGACCTACACCGAGAAGGTCTGGGGGATCCCCTGCAGCGAGCTGTCGGCGGAATGGGCGGCGCAGCGGATCAAGGGACTGTCGCTGCTCACGGCGGTCAAGAACGCGCTGCTGCCGCAGCGCCCCACGGGCGACAAGTCGGCCGTGATCAAGACCCTGATCGACTCCTTCGAGTACCCGCGGCGTGGGCCCGGCATGATGTGGGAGACGGTCGCCGAGAAGATCCAGGCCGCCGGGAGCGAGGTGAAGACCGGCGCCGACGCGGTCCGCGTGCTGCACGAGAACGGCCGCGTCACGGCGATCGAGGTCGCCGGGAACGGCCGCACCGAGCGGGTCACCGGCTCACACTTCATCAGCACGATGCCGGTGCGCGAGCTGGTCCACAAGCTCGACCCGCCGCCGCCACCCGAGATCCTGGCCGCGGCCGAGAAGCTCAACTACCGCGACTTCCTGACCGTCGCGCTGATCGTCGACAACCCGGACCTGTTCCCCGACAACTGGATCTACATCCACGACCCGGACGTCAAGGTGGGGCGGGTCCAGAACTTCAAGAACTGGAGTCCCGAGATGGTCCCCGACCCGCGCAAGTCGTGCGTCGGGCTGGAGTACTTCTGCTTCGAGGGGGACGGGCTCTGGACGATGCCCGACGACGAGCTGGTGAAGCTCGGAGCGCGCGAGATGGAGCAGCTCGGGCTGCTGCGCGCGGCCGAGGTGGAGGACGGCGCGGTGGTCCGGATGGCCAAGGCCTACCCGGTCTACGACGGGGTCTACGCCGGGGCCCTGGCCCAGATCCGGAGCTGGCTGGAGGGGCTGCCCAACCTCCAGTTGGTCGGCCGGAACGGGATGCACAAGTACAATAACCAGGACCACTCGATGCTGACCGCAATGCTGGCGGCCGAGAACATCCTGGGTGCGAAGCACGACGTCTGGTCGGTCAACGTCGACCAGGAGTACCAGGAGGAGATCACGCGCGAGGAGGCCGAACGCCGCGCCGCCGAGGCCAAGGCGCTCGAGGCGACGCAGCCCCGGGTCCCGGTGCCGCTCGGCGCGCCGGTCGCGGATCCGCTGCGCGAGCTGATCCGCTACGCCTTCGCGCGGCTGCACAAGGCGGCGCTGGGGACCGCGCTGGGGACCGTCGGCGCGCTCTACATGCTGGCCGCCACCGCCTGGGTCGTGTGGCAGGGCGGGCCCACGATCGAGATGTACCTCGGGCTGCTCGGCCAGTACTTCATCGGCTACACCGTGACCTGGCGCGGTGCGCTGATCGGCGCCGGCTACGGCTTCGCCTGGGGCTTCGCACTGGGCTGGCTGATCGCCTACCTCCGGAACCTGTCGCTGGGGATCTACGTCGCGTGGATCCGCCGCCGGGCCGAGGCGGCGCGGCTCGGGAACTTCTTCGATTACATTTAACTAGCCGGGTCCCGGGGCCGGTCCCGGAGCGAGGCCGACGATGGGCAGCAGCCGCAAGCCAGACGAGATGGACCAGCTCTTCCGGGCCACTGCCCGCCTCAACAGCAAGGTGCTGGGGCTGGTGCTGGGGATCCTGTTCGCGCTGGTGATCTTCGTCGCGACGAACTGGCTGCTGATCAAGGGCGGGCCGGTCGACAAGTTCGGCAACCAGATCGTCGGGCCGCACCTCCAGCTCCTGGGGCAGTTCTTCATCGGCTACAAGGTCTCGTTCCTGGGCAGCCTGATCGGGGCTGCCTGGGGCTTCGTGCTGGGGACGATCAGCGGGTCGATCGTCGCCTGGATCTACAACCGGGTCGCCGACCGGCTGGGGTAGGAATCGGGCTTACCGACTTACGGTAGCTGTCCCCGGTTTTCCAGCGGCTCGATCGACTCGATCCAGGGCTCCAGCGAGCGGCCGAAGGCGACGCGGACGCGGTAGCGCGAGGGACGGCCCAGCAGCGCGACCCGGTCCGTGCCGAAGAGCACTGGCCCGGACTCCTCGAGCGGCAGCGCCTCGAGCGCGGCGTGCAGGCGCGGCGGGACGGTGAGCGTCGCCGGCTGGAGCTCCCTCAGCGTCCCCTCGATCTGGGCCGGCTTCGGCGGTTCGTTGGTCCCCGGGCTTCCCGGCCGGTTCCACCGGATCCGCGCCACGGCGCGCAGGATCGCCACCTTCGCCCGGTCGGGGTGGCGCGCGCGCAGCGCTTCGCGGTCGCGGTCGGCGTCGACCAGCGCCAGCCGCGAGGCGCTCTCTGGGGCCGTCGCCAGCTCGCGCTCGATCTCCGCCAGCCGCTCCGGCGTCGGGAGCTTCCCCTCCGCCCCGGCGGCTTCCTTCCGGAGCCGCTCCTCCCACGCGGCGAGGTACTTCCGGAAGGCGTCTCCCCCCAGCTCGAGCGCGACGAAGACCAGGCGTGCCGGCTGCGCGTTGTAGTGCCGCTCGGCCTCGTCGGCCTCGGCGTCGACCGAGGTGTCGAACCCCAGCGCGGCCAGCTTCGCGCCGTCCAGCCAGGGCGGGCTGGCGGAGAACCACTGCCCGCGCTCGCCGTCGATCACCCAGGTCATCGCCCGGCCGCTGTTCTCGCGCTCGGCGGGGAGCAGGATCAGCTCGCGTTCCTCCAGTTCCAGGACCGCGTCGGGCGTTCCGGTCCGGTTCCAGAGCACGCCCAGCAGCGTCCCGCCGCTGACGGCGAGGATCACCGCCAGCCCGGCCCAGAACGCGGCGCGCCGCCTCATCGCAGCCCCGGCAGGCGGGCGCGCAGCCGCCGGAAGAGCCCCAGCAGCGCCAGCGCGAACAGCCCCAGCAGCAGGAAGAAGAGCCAGCGCGGCATCACGTCCCACCACCAGTCGGAGTACTTGGCCACCATGTACACGATCAACGCGCTGCAGGACAGGTAGACCGTCTCGGGCCAGCGGCGCACGATCGCGAGCGCGATCATCGCCGCGGCGGCGAGCAGCGCGACCACCTGGTAGAGCCCCTCCGCGGCGTCGCCGTCGAGCGGCAGTCGGCTGGTCTCGCTCCCCCAGTAGCTGAGCACGAACAGCGCGACGAACGCCTGGCCCAGGCCCACCAGCCGGAAGACTGCGGGGAACTCGGGGAAGCGCGGCTGGCGCAGGAACGACAGCGCGAAGACGACGGCGCCCGCGAAGAGGAAGTTCTCGAAGCTGTCCGTGAAGTCGGCCCACCACCCGCCGCCCAGCCGCGCCGTCAGCGTAGCCAGCCAGATCGAGAGGCAGACCAGCCCTGCCGCCAGCGGCAGCCGCAGCTCGTAGCCGTAGGCCAGCACCAGCGCGAACAGCGCGAGGGCCGGGAAGAGCGCGGCCGTCGGCGTGATCGCGAAGACCTGGCCCAGCCCCTCCAGCGTCAGCACGAAGGCCGCGAAGGCGACTGCCGCCAGGACCATCGTCGTGAAGCGCAGCCCGCCGCGCCGTGCGCTCCAGTCGGTGGCGCCCAGCATCGCGACCGGGGCCGCGACCAGCAGGACGACCTGCGCCGCGGTCGGGATCAGCCCCCAGACGCGGAAGAAGAGCAGGATCACGCTGGCCGCCAGCGCGAAGCCGCCGACCAGCGCCGCGATCTGCATCCCCAGCGAGACCTTCTTCTGCTGCTCGGAGACGTCAACGTCGAAGACCCGCGCCAGCTCGCCCAGCACCCGCTCGTGATAGCCGGCGAGCGCCGCGTCCTGGTCGGGCGAGAGGACCAGCGCGCCGTCGGCGCGCGCCGCGGCGAGCTCCTCGCGGAAGGCCCGCACCCGGTCGGCGCGGCGCTGGGCCTCGGAGCGGTTCCGCGGGGCGGAGGAGACTCCCATGGCGGCAGTCTACTCTCGCCGCGGTCGCCGGGGGGCGGGCCGGGGGGCGGGCCGCGGGGCGGGCCGCGGGGCCGCGCTAGAATCTCGCGGTTGAGCGCCACCGCGCGCCGCGAGGGCTTCCATGCTGATCCTGATCTCCGACAAGTTCGACGCGCAGCTCCCGAAGATGCTCGAGAAGTACGGCGAAGTGACGACCGACCCGGCGCGCGCCGCCGAGGCCGAGGTGATCCTGGTCCGCAGCAGGACCAAGGTCACGAGGGACTACATCGACAAGGCTCCCCGGCTGAAGCTGGTGATCCGCGGCGGCGTCGGGCTCGACAACATCGACCGGCCGTACGCCGAGCAGCGCGGGATCCTGGTCCGCAATACCGCCGAGGCCTCGACCACCGCGGTGGCCGAGCTGGCCTTCGCGATGATGATCGCGATGCCCTGCCGGCTCACCGCCGGCGACTCCGCGATCCGGGCCGGCCAGTGGCCCAAGGGGCAGTTCGAGCGCACCGAGCTGTCGGGCAAGACGCTGGGCATCCTGGGCCTCGGGCGGATCGGGCTGGCGCTCGCGGCGCGGGCCCGCGGCTTCAAGATGCACGTCGTCGGCTGGCACCCCGACCAGTTCTTCACCGACTTCGCCGAGATCGTGCCGTCGCTGCACGAGACGGTCGCGCAGTCCGACTTCCTCTCGCTGCACATGCCGCTGGTGCCCGAGACGCGCGGGATGGTGAACGCGGAGCTGCTCACGCACTTCCGCGACGGGGCCTACCTGGTCAACACGGCGCGGGGGGAGATCATCGTCGAAGAGGACGTCGCCGACGCGCTGCGCCGCGGCAAGCTGGCCGGCTACGCCACCGACGTCTTCCCCTCCGAGCCGCCGGCCGCCGACAGCCCGCTGCTCTCCGCCCCCAACACGCTCTTCACCCCCCACCTGGGGGCCTCCTCGGCCGAGAACATGCAGCGGATCGGGATCATGGTGGACGGGCTGATCCGGGACTACGCCTCCCGCGGGTAGACCTTCGGGCCGGCACGGAGGCCGGCCCCTCGGCGGGCGTCGGGACGGGAGCGGTAGGGGCCGCCCTCCGTGGCGGCCCGTGGTGCGGGCGCGGGCGGAGCCGGGGGCCGGCCGGCCGGCGGGTTGACGGCGGCTGCCCGTCATATCGTCACTTCGTTGCTTGGCGAATTGACGGAGTGATGGCCGTGGGACCCCAGGACGAACTGGTCGAGATCGCGAAGGCCCTCTCCGACCCCTCCCGGGTCCGGATCCTGGCCGCCCTGCGCGAGGGGGAGCTGTGCCTGTGCCACCTGGTCGGGCTGCTGGAGCTGGCCCCCTCCACCGTCAGCCGCCACGTCGACCAGCTCCGGCAGGCCGGCCTGGTCGAAACCGATCGGCGCGGCAAGTGGCGCCACTTCCGGCTGGCGCGTCGCGAGGCCAGCCCCGCCGCGCGCTGGGCCCTGGGGTGGGTGCTTGGCACCGTGCGGGAAGACGCCGGGGTGCGTGAGGACGCCGAGCGCCTGACGCGCCTGCGCGCGATGGACGAGGCGGAGGTGACGGCGTGCTACCGCGGCTGAGGGTCCTCTTCCTGTGCACCGGGAACTCCTGCCGCAGCCAGATGGCGGAGGGCTGGGCCCGCGCCCTGCACGGCGGGCGGCTCGAGGTCGCCTCGGCCGGGATCGAGGCCCACGGCATGAACCCGCGCGCGGTGCGCGTGATGGCCGAGGCGGGCGTCGACATCGCGGGCCAGCGCTCGAAGACGGTCGACCAGCTCGAGCGGGCCGACTTCGACTGCGTGATCACCGTCTGCGGCGCGGCGGACGAGCGCTGTCCGGTCTTCCCCGGCGCGATCCGCCGCCTGCACCGCGGTTTCGACGACCCGCCGGCGCTGGCCCGCGACGCGCGGACGGAAGACGAGGCGCTCGCCCCCTACCGGCGGGTGCGCGACGAGATCCGGGACTTCATCGAGACGCTGCCGAGGCAGCTGGAGACGACGCGATGAGCACGAACGACAGGCTGGCGAACGAGGAGCGGATCCGGGGCGAGGTGCGGCAGGGCTACGCGCGCGTCGCGACCGGTGGAGAAAGCGGCTGCTGCGGCGTCCCGGGCGCGATGCCGGCGCGCGAGTTCGCCGCGCAGATCGGCTACGCGGCCGAGGACCTGGCGGCGGTTCCCGAGGGGGCGAACATGGCGCTCTCGTGCGGCAACCCCGCGCTGATCGCCGCGCTGAAGCCGGGCGAGGCGGTGCTCGACCTCGGCAGCGGCGGCGGCTTCGACGTCTTCCAGGCGGGGCCGAAGGTCGGCGCGACGGGCCGCGTGATCGGCGTCGACATGACGCCCGAGATGATCGCCAAGGCGCGCGCCGGGATCGCCTGGTACCGCGGCGCCAGCGGCCTCGACAACGTCGAGTTCCGGCTGGGGGAGATCGAGCACCTGCCGGTCGCCGACGCCGCGGTCGACGTCGTGATCTCGAACTGCGTGATCAACCTCTCGCCCGACAAGCCGCAGGTCTTCCGCGAGATCGCCCGCGTGCTGAAGCCGGGCGGGCGGGTCGCCGTTTCCGACATGGCGCTGCTGCGCCCGCTGCCGGCGGCCGTCGAGCAGGAGATCGTGGCCTGGGTCGGCTGCATCGCCGGCGCGGTGCTGATCGACGACTATCGGCGCGCGCTGACGGATGCCGGACTGGTCGACGTCGCGCTGACCCCCAAGCCGGAGTACGTCGCCGCGATGCAGCAGTTCGAGGACCCGCTCTACCGGAAGATCCAGGACTCGCTGCCGGCCGGGACGGTCCCGGCCGACTACTTCACCAGCGTCGACGTCGCGGCCCGCAAGCCGTAGCCGCGTCCGGCCGTGCGGGCCGCTCGTTCAGGCCCGCCCGAACACGGGAATCGCGGCGCCGTGGATCGCGCGGGCGCCGTCGCTGAGCAGGAAGAGGATCACCGCCGCCAGCGCGTCGGGGTCGACCCAGCGGCCGAAGTCGGCGTCGGGCATCGCGGCGCGGTTGGCCTCGGTGTCGATGATCGAGGGGAGGACCGCGTTGATCCGGACGCCGCGGTCCTTCAGCTCGGCCGACATGCTCTCGGTCAGCCGGACCACGACCGCCTTGGCCGCGCTGTAGGCCCCGGCGTCGCCGACACCCGCCAGCGCGGCACGGGAGCCGATGTTCACGATCGCGCCCGAGCCCTGGCGCAGGAAGTGCGGGACGACCGCGCGCGAGGCGAGCAGCGCCGAGCGGACGTTGATCGCGAACATGAACTCCCAGTCGGCGAGGGTCATCTCGTGCACGGGGGAGCCGGCGCGGTAGCCGCCGGCGATGTTGACCAGCCCGTCGACCCGCCCGAAGGCCTGCAGCGTTCCGTCGACCATCCGCGCCACCGCGGCCGGATCGGTGAGGTCGGTCGCAGGGGCGATCCAGGCGCTCTCCGACGCCGCACGCTCGCCGAACTCGGCGCGCACCGCGTCGGGTGCCAGGTCGGCCAGCGCCACGCGGGCGCCCTGGCCGAGCAGCTGCCGGGCCACGACGGAGCCGAGCGCTCCGGCAGCCCCGGTGACGATGACGACGCGATCGAGCAGTCCGAAGTTCATGGCCGTCCTCCGCGGGACTCCATTCTCGGCCCGGGTACGGCCCGGCCGCAAAGAAGCCGGGAGTTCGCGGCGCCGGCGCCGGGCGCTACCATGCGCCGCGTGACCACGCGCCCGCCGGACCGCCGCGCGCTCGACCGGCTGCACGCCCGGCTGGAAGGCTGCCGCGCCTGCCCGCGGCTCGTGGCCTGGCGCGAGGAGGTCGGGCGGACGAAAAAGCGCGCCCACCGCGACGAGGCGTACTGGGCGCGGCCCGTCCCCGGCTTCGGCGACGCCGCGGCACAGCTCGTGATCTTCGGCCTGGCCCCGGGAGCGCACGGTTCCAACCGCACCGGCCGCCCGTTCACGGGGGACGCCTCGGGCCTGTTTCTCTACGACGCGCTCTTCCGCGCCGGGCTCTCCAGCGCTCCCGCGTCGGTCCACCGCGAAGATGGCCTCGAGCTGAGCGGCGTCTACATCACGGCCGCGGTCCGCTGCGCGCCCCCGGCCAACCGCCCGACCGGCGCCGAGATCGCGGCCTGCGCGGGCTGGACCGCGCGCGAACTGGAGCTGCTCGGGGGCCTGCGGGCCTGCCTGGCGCTCGGCCGGATCGGCCACGACGCGCTGCTCGCGCACTACGGCCTGCGGCCCGCGGCGCACCCGTTCGCGCACGCCGCGGAGCACGGGCTGCCCGGCGGGCGGGTGCTGGTCGACTCGTACCACGTGTCACGCCAGAACACGAACACCGGCCGGCTGACGCGGGCGATGTTCGACCGCGCGCTGTACGTGGCGGCGCTGCGGGCCGGCCTGGCGCCCTGAACGGCATCTCCGGAAAAGACGAGCCCCCGGCTTTCGCCGGGGGCCAAGGGAGGGGAGGAGGAGGTCAGGTCGGTCTGCAAGGAGCCGTGCGATTCACCCTGTCGGAGGCTCCGGTCTGCGTTCCGAACCTTACCTTCGCTCTCCTTAAAGCAATCGGGATGCCAGCCGCCCGGCTCCGGCCATGTCTCCCTGCGGTCGGTGCTAATTCGTTGACCCACAATCCCTTCGCGTCCGAGTCGTGCCGCGGGGGCCGAAACTTCCCCGGCGGCTCCGGCGCGTCTTTCTGGCGCACCGCGTCGCCGTCGCGCAACGCCGGCCGCGCCACGGGGGCGGCGCGATTCCGTCCCGGCTACCACCGCTCCCGCAACGGCAACGGTCCCCCCTGCCGCACCCTCGATTTTCCGCTCCCCGCACCCGACCCTCCCGAGGTGCGGCGCAACCCCGCGCCCGCAAAAGGAGGATCCCCGATGCTTCCCGTTCCGACGCTCCACCCGCTCCGTCCGCTGCTCCCCCTCGCGCTCGCCGCGGCCTGCGCCGCACTCGCGCCCGCCGCCGCGGGCGTCCCCTCGCACGCCGAGCTGCCCCCGCCGCTCGAGCTGGCCTATGTCTGCGACGCGCCGCTCGCCGTGACCGCGGTGCGCGCGCTGCGCGGCGAGGCGGTGCTGGCCGAGATCACCGTCCCGGGCTGCGAGCCCGCAGGCCGGTCGCTCGACGGCAGCCCGCTCGTTACGGCCGCCGTCTTCGCGCGGCTGCGCGACCGGCTCGCCGCGCTCGGCCACGAGCGCGAGGCGCGCCTCGTCGCCCGGCCGCTCGGCAGCTTCGCAGCCCTGCCGGAGGAGTTGCTGCCGGCCGGCCTGCTCGCCTCGCCCAAGGACGGGATCACGGTCGAGTGGTGCGGCACCGTCGTGTCGAAGGACCGCGACGACTGCCTCGGCACCTGCAGCTGCGGCAACAAGGAGGGCTGCCCCTGCCGCGCGACCAAGACCACGAACCCCAAGTCCGACGTCGAGTCGCAGACCAACTGAGGGGACGGGCGGCCGGCAACCGCCGGTCGGATCCGGGCCCGAAAAAGAAACCGGCCGTGGGCGCGAAGCCCACGGCCGGCTGGTTCGGGGGGTGGAAGGAGGAGGGAAGGAGCACGGGCCCCGGGCAAGGGGCCCGCGGAGTTCAGCGGCGCGCGCGCGCGCCCTTCGTCGTCTCGAGCGGGATCTCCTGGGTCACCAGCGAGAGGTTCCCCTGCGGGGCGGAGCCCACTACGTAGCCGATCGTGTAGGTGCCGGTCTTGACGGTCAGGAACTCCGGCCCCATCACGGGCGCGCCACTGCCGCCGTTGAAGAGCGCGAAGGGCAGGGTGTAGGTCCGGGCCAGGACGTCAAGGTCGATCCCGGCGCCGTTGGAGAAGTTCACCCGGCCCAGCCCGCGCGAGTTGATCACGAAGCCCGGCGCGTCCGCCGCGTGACGCAGACCGAGGCGGCCGAAGTTCGGCATCACGGGCGACAGGTCGTTGACGAACGGCAGGATCGCCGGGGTGCCGCCCGGGGTCAGGGCCGCGATCAGGGAGAGGTTCAGGCCGCCCGGCAGCGCCGCGTCGTCGAGCCGAACCACGGCCTCGGAGGTCGTCGGGTTCGCGTTCGCGAGGAAGACCTCGATCGTGTAGGTGCCCGGGGGCAGGGGCACCGGGCCGACGACCGTGCTGAAGGTGTAATCCTCGAGCGTGAGCGCGCCATTGACGTAGACATCGACGACGGCGCCCGGGATGCCGTGCACCACATAAACCGAGTTGTCGGCGGCCAGCGCGGTGGCCGGGAAGAGGATCGCCAGGGCGGCGAGGGCGGTCAAAGCAAGAGTACGCAGAGAGCGGTTCATCAGAGTCTCCATGTCCGGGTGGACGGTTCGGGTTCAGGCATCAGTCTCGGGCGGTCCGGTGCTTGTCAGTCGCGGGTCTCGGGGCCACGGGTAACTACGGAATCATCACGGTATCGATCACGTGGATCACGCCGTTGCTGGCCATGATGTCGGCCTTCACGACGAGGGCGCCGTCGACCCGGACACCGTTCTTGGCGTCGATCGCGACGGTCTTGCCGGAGACGGTCTTCGCGGACGTCAGCTTCACCACGTCGCTCGAGGTGACCTTCCCCGCCACCACGTGGAAGGTGAGGACCTCGGTCAGCTTGGCCTTGTCCTTGAGCAGCCCCTCGACGGTCCCCGGCGGAAGCTTGGCGAAGGCTTCGTCGGTCGGGGCGAAGACGGTGAACGGACCTGCGCCCTTGAGGGTGTCGACCAGGCCGGCGGCCTGCAGGGCGGCAGCGAGTGTCTTGAAGTTCCCGGCCGCAACGGCGGTGTCGACGATGTCCATCGAGGCGCCGGAGCTGCCGTAGCTGCTCTTGCCGGAGCCGGCGAGGGCGAACGGGGCGGCCAGGGCGGCAAGGGCGGCGAGAGCGAACAGGATTGAACGAACGATCGAGCGGTTCATCTGGGCCTCCTGGGCTGGGTGGCCGGGGCGGTGGGCGCCGCGGCCGGGGTTCATGTCCATCGACAGGGTGGACAATACGTGCTCGTCGATGTATTGTCAAGGACAAGTCGAGAAAAAAATCGACGAAAGCGAGACACTCATGACCGACCCCCGGAACCCCCGCTACCAGCAGCCCCGGCACCCGATGCAGGTCGTCGCCCGCGCCACAGGGCTTTCCCCGGACGTGTTGCGGGCCTGGGAGCGCCGCTACCGGGCGGTCGACCCGGGGCGGACCCCCGGCGCCCACCGCCTCTACTCCGACGCCGACATCGCGCGGCTGGAGCTGATGCGCAAGGCGCTGGCCGCGGGCCGGCGGATCGGCTTCGTGGCCCGGCTGCCGCTGGAGGAACTCGAGCTGCTCGTAGCGCAGGACGAGGCGCGGCCGGTGCCGGGGCACGTTCGCGTCGCGGCGCCTGGTCGCTCCGACGCCCGACGCTTCGTTCCGCTCGCGCAGCCTGGCGGCCGTCGAGCGCCTGGACGGCCCGGCGCTGGAGCGCGTGCTGACCGACGCCGGCATCACGCTGACGATGCCGCAGATGCTCGAAGAACTGCTCGTGCCGCTGCTGCAGGAGATCGGCACCGCCTGGCGCCACGGTCGGATCAGCATCCGCCACGAGCACCTCGCGACCGCGGCGATCCGCGCCTGGCTCATCGGCGCGCGTCAGGTCCAGTCGCCCCCGGCCCACGCGCCGGCGATCGTCATCGGGACGCCGGCGGGGCAGAGCCACGAGCTCGGCGCGCTGATGGCGGCACTCGTCGCCGAGAGCGCCGGCTGGCGGGTGGTCTACCTCGGCGTCGACCTGCCGGCCGACGAGATCGCGGCGGCCACGCGCCAGGGCGAGGCCCGCGCCGTGGCGCTCTCCGTGGTCTACCCGCCCGACGACCCGCGCCTTCCGCACGACCTGCGGCGCCTGCGGCGCCTGCTTCCGGGCGGGCTGGCGCTCTTCGCGGGGGGCGACGCCGCCGCGGCCTACGCCGGCGTGCTGCGCGAGGTCGACGCGCGGCTGGTCGAGAGCATCACCGAGCTGCGCGAGGCGCTCGACGCGCTGCGGCGGCAGGTGGCGTGAGGGGCTGGCGGCGGCCCCGTCACGGGGCCGCCGCCCGGCCTACCAGGCGATCGCGCGGACGCGCGCCGGTGCGTCGACGTCGACCAGCAGCGGACCCTCCGCCCGGGAATCACGAGTGTCCGCTCGCCGGCCCAGGTCCAGTTCACCGGCGTCGTTTCCTTCCTCGCCGCGGCCGCCGCTCCGGGTGGCGCGTCGATCTCGGTCCAGTGGGCGTCGGCGAGGTGGAACACCCGCGCGCGTCGCGTCGCGTGGTCGCGCACGAGCAGCATCGAGCCGTCGGGCGAGGCGTGCAGCCAGCCCCACGCCGGCCGGGCCGGCCACGATCCGAGGTCCTCGCGCGTGCCGCCGCCGCCCGGGCCCGGTCGAGCACCAGGCGCGCTCGCTCGCCGCGCAGGACGGCCAGCGCGAGGCGGTCGTCCGCCAGCCACGCCCAATCGAGCACGGTCCGCGCCCTCGATCGGGTGATCGACCCGTCGCCCGTCGCCAGGTTGCGGACCGCGAGCCGTGCCCCGGCTTCGTCGCCGGCATCGACCAGCCAGTAGCGTCCGCTCGACGCGAGCCCCGCGTAGAGGACCCGTCCGCGGGAGATGCTCCCCCGAGCGGTCGAGCTTTCCGGTGCGTGGATCGAAGCGCAGCAGTTCGGCCCGGTCCTCGAGCACGCTCTTCCCCGCCTTGAGCTCCTGACGCCCCCGCCGGCGATAGGAGACGAGGTGGAGCATGCCGTCAGCGGTTGCCCGGAGCGGGCGGGTGAGTTGCGGGCAGGTGGGCGGCCGCGAGCCGCTCCCGGCCCTCGCCCGGCTTGACGGCCAGAGCGCCCCCTCTTCGGAGTCCTGCGCGGTCACGAAGAACAGCTCGTCGCCGACCCAGAGCCCTCCCTTACGCCGAAGCCGAAGACCTGGATCTCGTCGCGCTCCAGCTGAGGTCGGGCGCGGCCCGGCTCCCCTCGGCGTCGATAGAACGCGATCCGCTCGCTGACGGGACTCGCCGCCCAGCCGCGTCGCGCGCGTGGCGACCGCGAACATCGCGCCGTCCGGGCGCCAGCCGAGGAAATCCGACCAGGGCGGGATGAAGCGGCGCGGGGCGCCGCGTCGCGGGATCGACGACCCAGAGCTGGCGCCAGCAGTTGAACACCGCGCCCTCTGTCGCCGGGCGCGAACGTCGACATCCCAGCGTCTTCCGCGCCGCCGAGCGGCGAGGCGGATCAGGGACGGGGTGACGGCCACGAACAGCCCCGCGATGAGCAGCGCGCGAGACCCGAGACGCAGCACGGCGCGGCGGGCCCGGCCGCGGCCAGCCGGTTCGCCGCGCGTGAAGGCGAGCCAGGCTGCGAGAGGGAAGGACAGCACGAGCAGGACGAGCGGCCAGAGCGAGAACCAACCGATCGCCTCGAACAGCACGGGGAGCGCGCGCAGCAACTGGAAGGCGGCAGCGAGCACCCCCAGGCCGAGCATCAGGCCGAGCAGCGCCGCCGCCAGCGAGACGGCGCCCAGGGCGGCTGCCAGCAGGGTGCTGCAGGCGGCGAGCGCCGAGAGTCCGAGGCCCGCCTGGAAGAGCAGCGGCCAGACGTCGGTCGGGACCTCGTAGACGGCGCGCGCGAGGAACCACGCGATCCGAGCGTCACCGCCGCGACGGCGCCCATCCGGCAGCGCGGCGACCAGGCGGGCCGCGAAGAGCGGCGCGGTGGGACCGGCCGGTCGAGCAGGAAGGGCTCGGTCCCCGCCGCGCGGTCGGCGGTGAAGGCCTGGCTGAAGGCGAGCAGCGCCCAGAGCGGCCAGATCCCGCAGCGCGAGAACAAGTGGCAGTGCGCTGCCGATCGCCTCGGCGGCGCCGACGGGCGCGTACCATAGAGCCCGCCGATCGCCAGCGAGAGCAGCAGGGCGAAGAGCAGGCCGGTGCCGATGCCGGCGGCGACGAGGGCCCGCTGCTGCCTTGAGCGCCTTGCCGAACGAGCGCCCTAAACATGAGACGTCTCCTTCGCCGGCGCCCGGTGGCGCAGCGCGGCGACGAGGATCTCCTCCAGCCCGAGCTCCTCGATCGTGACGTGCGTCGCGCCCAGCCCCTGCAGGCGGCCGGCCAGCTCCGCCAGCGCCCCGTCCTCCCGCTCCTCGGCGATCACGACGAGCGTGCGGCCGTCGACGCGCTGGTCGAGCAGGCCGGGGAAGTGGGGCAGGTCGGGCGGATCCGACGCGAACACCGCGGCCAGCCGCCGGACGCGCCGCCTGAGCGCGTCGAGCGAGCCCTCCAGCCGGATCCGCCCCGCGTCGAGGTAGACCACCCGGTCGGCGACGCGCTCGAGATCGTGGATCAGATGCGAGGCGTAGACGACCGCGCCCCCTTCGTCGTGGATCGCGGCCAGGATCCCTTCGAGCACCTCGCGCCGGACCAGCGGATCGAGCCCGGCCGTCGGGTCGTCGAGCAGCAGGATCTCGGGGCGCGCCCCGACCGCGAGCGCCAGCGCGACCTTGGCCTTCGTGCCGCGCGAGAGCGTGCGGATCTTCGCGCGCGGGTCGAGCGCCAGCCGCTCGACGAACTCGCCGGCGCGGCGCGCGTCCCAGCGCGGCGCCAGGACGGCCCCGAAGCGCAGGATCTCGCCGACCGTCATCCACGGATAGAGCGCGCTCTCCTCGGACAGCAGCGCGACGCGCGCGCGCACGGCCAGGCCGTCCGCCGCCGGGTCGAGGCCCAGCACGCGGATCGTGCCGGCGTCGGGCCAGAGCACGCCGTTGGCCAGGCGCAGCGCGGTCGTCTTCCCGGCGCCGTTGCGGCCGACGAGCGCGACCACTTCGCCCGCCTCGACCGCCAGCGAGAAGCGGTCGAGCGCGACGGTGCGGCGCCCGATCCCCCCGACGCCCCCGAAGGTGCGCGTCACGTCGCGGAACTCGATCACGGGCGCGGTCATCGGTCGTCCTCCGGTGGCGTGGTCTTTCCGGCCCGGGCCGCGGCCACCCGCGCCCGGTCGCGCGCGCGCGCCGCGATGCGCGCGGCGAGCGCGGCGGCGGGGACGGCGAGCGCCTCGGCCTCGTCCAGCAGCCGGTCGATGGCGGCGTCGAGCAGCGCCTCGCGCGAGGCGCCGCCCGCCGCGGCGGCCGCCTCGGCGACGAAGGTCCCCTGCCCGACGCGGGTCCGGACGATCCCCTGCGCCTCGAGTTCCTGGACCGCGCGGGCGACCGTGTTGCGGTTGAGGCGGAGCTGGGAGGCCAGGTCCCGGACGGGTGGGAGCCGGTCCCCCGGGCGCAGGGCCCCGATCGCCACGAGCCGTCTAACTCCCTCAATCAACTGAAGATAGAGAGGCGTGGGGAGCGCGGGATCGAGGTCGAGGATCATGTGAAATGTCCTAATGTCATAGGACAATATGGACAATGACCGGAGGGGAGTCAAGCCGCCCGGCGATCGGCCGGAGGAACGCGGCTGCGGCGGGACTCCTGTCCCCCCCGGGGTTAGCATCTTCCGTCCCCGCGCCGTTCCGCGCGGGGTTCCGAAGGAGCTCGAAATGTCGATCAGGCACTGCGCGGCGCTCGCCCTGGCCGTGATGTCGCTCGTCGCGCCGCTCGCCGGCGCGCAGACGGCCGTCCCGACCCCCTCCCACCCGTTCAGCGTGACGGACCTCGTCTCGATGCAGCGGATCTCGGACCCCCAGCTCTCGCCCGACGGGCGGCGGATCGTTTTCGTGGTGCGCTCGACCGACCTCGAGGCGAACCGCGGCCGGACCGACCTGTGGTTGGTCGACGTGGACGGCAAGAACCTGCGCCAGCTCACCGCGCACGCCGAGAACGAGTCGAGCCCGCGCTGGGCCCCCGACGGGAGATCGGTCTACTTCCTCGCGGGACGCGGCGGCAGCGAGCAGGTCTGGCGCCTGCCGCTCGACGGCGGCGAGGCGCAGGCGGTGACCAGCCAGCCGCTCGACGTCGACTCGTACCAGCTCTCGCCCGACGGGCGCACGCTGGCGTTCTCGATGCGGACCTGGGTCGACTGCGCCGACGCCGCCTGCACCGCGAAGCGCGACGAGGAGCGCGCGAAGAACAAGGCGACCGGCACGGTCTACGACTCGCTGATGGTCCGGCACTGGGACAGCTGGCTCGACGGCAAGCGCAACCACGTCTTCACCGTGCCGGTGGCCGGCGGGACCGCGATCGACGTGATGAAGGGAATGAACACCGACTGCCCGGGCCGCCCGTTCGGCGGGGCCGAGGACTACGCCTTCACGCCGGACGGGAAGTCGCTGGTCATCACCGCCAAGACCGTCGGGGCCAACCCGGCCGAGGAGGCCTGGACCACCAACTTCGACTTGTATCTGGTGCCGGTCGACGGCTCCGCCGCGCCGCGCAACCTGACCGCTGCGAACGCAGCGTGGGATGCCCGCCCGGTCTTCTCGCCCGACGGCCGGACCCTGGCCTACCTGGCGATGAGCAAGCCCGGCTACGAGGCCGACCGCTACCGGATCATGCTGCGCGACTGGCCCGACGGGACGGCGCGCGAGCTGGCGCCGGCGTGGGACCGCTCGCCCTCCGAGATCGTCTTCTCGCCGGATGGGAAGACGCTCTACGCCACGGCCGACAACCTGGGGCATCACTCGCTGTTCGCGATCGACCTCGCGACGGGGAAGGCAAGCGAGCTGGTCAAGGAAGGGAACTTTGGCGGCATCGGCGCCGCGGCAGGGCTGGTCGTCGCACACGGCGAGAGCTTCACGCTTCCGGCCGAGCTGTTCGTGCTCGAGCCGGGCGACAGCGGACCGACGCAGATCACGCACTTCAACAAGGACCGGCTGGCCGCGACCCGCATGGGCGGCGCGGAGCTGTTCACCTTCACCGGCGCGGCGGGCCGCACGGTCACCGGCTGGATCGTCAAGCCGGTCGACTTCGACCCGGCGAAGAGCTACCCCGTGGCCTTCATGATCCACGGCGGGCCGCAGGGCTCGTGGAACAACGACTTCCACTACCGCTGGAACCCGCAGACCTACGCCGGCGCCGGCTACGCCGCGATCATGATCGACTTCACCGGCTCGACCGGCTACGGCCAGGCCTTCACCGACGCGATCAAGGGGGACTGGGGCGGCGCGCCGCTGGTCGACCTGCAGAAGGGGCTCGCGGCCGCGCGCGCGAAGTACCCGTGGGTTTCGAAGACCCGGGGCTGCGCGCTGGGCGCGAGCTTCGGCGGCTACATGATCAACTGGATCGCGGGGGCCTGGCCCGACGGCTTCCAGTGCCTGGTCAGCCACTCCGGCACGCTCGACGAGGCCTTCGGCTACTTCGACACCGAGGAGCTGTGGTTCCCCGAGTACGACCACGGTGGACTTCCCTGGGCGAAGCCGGACTACGCGAAGCACAACCCGGTCACGCTGATCAAGAACTGGAAGACGCCGATGCTGGTGGTCCACGGCAGCAACGACTACCGGGTCGTCGTGACGCAGGGGATCGGGACCTTCAACGCCCTGCAGCGCAAGGGGATCCCGAGCCAGTTCCTGCACTTCCCGGACGAGAACCACTGGATCCTCAAGCCGGCCAACAGCGTTCTCTGGCACGGGACCGTGATCGACTGGCTGAACCGCTGGACCAGGGAGCCCAAGTGACCGCACGCCGCGCGCTGGCCCTCATCGCCGCGCTCCTGGCGGGCTCGGCGCTCGCGGCGGCGGCGGGCGAGCTGGTCGTCACGGTCGACCCGGCCGCGACCAAGGCCAGCTTCGTGCTGCGGGCCACGCTGCACAAGGCGGAGGGGCGGATCCCGCTCAAGTCGGGCGAGATCCGCTTCGATCCCGTGACCGGCCGCGCCTCGGGGAAGCTGGTCTTCGACGCCACCAAGGCGACGACCGACAACGAGGGGCGCGACCGGAAGATGCACGAGGAGGTGCTCGAGAGCGCGAAGTACCCCGAGGCGGTGTTCGTGCCGGAAAAGCTCGAGGGACCGTTCAACAACACCGGCGTCTCGAAGCTCAAGCTGATCGGGACGATCACGATCCACGGCGGGGCGCACCCGCTGACCGTCCCGCTCGACGTGCAGGCCACCGGGACGAAGATCAGCGCCCAGGGCACGTTCCGAATCCCCTACGTCGCGTGGGGGATGAAGGACCCCAGCGTGTTCGTGGTGCGCGCGGCGAAGGAGGTCGAGGTGACCCTCGAGTCGGTCGGCTCGATCGCTCCGGCTCCGTGACGCGCGTGGCCGTGTCCCGCGCCCCGCTCCTCTCCGCGCTCCTGCTGCTGTTCGCCTCCGGCGGGGCGTCCGCGCCCGGGCCCGCGCCCGTCGAGGTGGCGGTCCGCGCCCGCGCGGTCGCGCCGGGCGAGCCGATCCGGATCGTCGTCCGGGCGGACGAGCCGCTGGCCGAGCTGAGCGGCCGCTTCCTGGGCGCGGCGGTGTTCTTCGCGCGCGACGGCGCGGCCGGCGCGGCGGGGGGCGCTGGGGGCGAGACCTGGTCGGGCTGGGCCGCCGTGCCGCTCGACCGGAAGGCGGGCGCAGCGACGATCGACCTCGCCGGCCGGACCGCGGCCGGCGCCGAGGTGGTGGGCGCGCACGCGGTGACGATCGAAAAGCGGTCCTTTCCGGAAGAGCGCCTGAAGGTCGAGCCGAAGTACGCCGAGCCGCCGAAGGAAGTCCAGGCGCGGATCGAACGCGAGCGCCAGGAGCTGGGCGCGATCTACGCGCGGCGCCGCGCGGTGCCGTCCCCCGGCGCGGCATTCGTCAAGCCGGTGCCGGGCGACGCGACCGGGATCTTCGGTGCGCGGCGCGTGTTCAACGGCAAGCCGCGCTCGCCCCACTCGGGGGTCGACCTCAAGGCAGCGACCGGCACCCCGGTGGTCGCGGCCGGGCCCGGCCTGGTCGTGCTGGCGAAGGACCTCTACTACTCCGGCCTGACCGTGATCCTGGACCACGGCGGCGGGATGTTCACGCTCTACGCGCACCTCTCGCGGATCGACGTGAAGGACGGCGCGGCGGTCGAGGCCGGCGCGCCGCTGGGGCTCTCGGGCGCGACCGGCCGCGTCACGGGCCCGCACCTGCACTGGGGCGGGAAGGTCGGGAGCGAGGCCTTCGACCCGCGCGCGCTGCTCGACCCGGCGCTCTTCGCAAACCGGGGACAGCTACCGTAAGTCGGTAAGCCGCGCTATCCGGGGACAGCTACCGTAAGTCGGTAAGCCCCGGTTTGCGGAGCGTGATCAGCTCCGAGAGCGGCGACAGCCGCTCGCGCCGCTCGGGCGCGAGGCCCGCGGCGCGCCCCCAGTCCTCGATCTCCCCCGCGGTGTAGGTCGTCCCGCCCGCCGTCATCGCCAGCATGTTGACCGCGAAGAGCGCCGCCTCGGCCGGCTGGCTGCGGTCCTCCTCGACGGTCCGCTCGTGCACGACGAGGCGCCCGCCGGGCGCGATCCGCGCCACGATCGCCGCGAACAGCGCGCGGTTCTTCGCGTCGTCCTCGGCGTGGACCACCTGCGAGAGGAAGACCAGGTCGAACGGCGGGAGCCCGGCGGGCGCGGGCTCCTCGTAGAAGTCCCAGGCGACGAAGCGCACCCGTGCCGCGACGTCGCTTTCCGCCAGGATCGTCCGCGCCACCTCGAGCGTCAGCGGCAGGTCGACCAGGAACGGCTCGGCCTCCGGGAGCCGGCGCGCGAACTCGGCCAGGTAGTGTCCGGGGCCGCCGCCGAGGTCGGCGATCGTCCGCACGCCGTCGAGCGGGATCCGATCGACGACCGCGCCCGCGCGCCGGTGCGAGACCGCGTACATCGCGCGGATGAAGTTCTCGTTGGCGACCGGGTCGGTCAGGCCGTCGCGCAGGTCGTCGAGGAACGGGAGGGGACGGCCGCGGATCGTCTCCTCGAGGAAGGCCCAGCGGCGGAACAGCCGGTTGCGGTGCCGAAGCAGGCTGGGGTAGAGCGACGGCGACGACTCCAGCAGGCGGTCCTCGTACTGGGGGAGGTTGCGGTAGCGGCCCCCTTCCCGGGCGACCAGCCCCAGCGCGGCCAGCGCGTCGAGCAGCACCTCGACCGCGCGCGTCCGGGCGCCCAGCGCCGCCGCGGCCTCGGCGGCGGTGGCGCCGGGGCCCTGCAGCCGGTCGAACAGCCGCAGTTCGGCCGCGGCCAGCAGGATCTTCGCCTCCATGAACGCCGTGCCGAGCTGCTCGAGCCGGTCGACGGCGACCTCGTGGGTCGGGATCTTCACGGCGCCTCCGGACCCTCCCGGCGCCAGCGTAGCGGAAAACCGGGCCGAGGCGCGGATTCCCTCGCCGCCCCGTACCGGGTCCGCTACCCTAGCCGTGCCGGGGGCGTGGGCCTCTTGGCGCGGACCGTCCGGCGGGAGGCCCGGTTGGACCACGAGCGCGATAGCGACCGGCTCTGGGAGCGCGACCGCGCGCTGCTGCAGGGGCTGCTCGACGCGATCCCCGACCTCGTCTTCTACAAGGACCTGCAGTTCCGGTACCTCGGCTGCAACGCGGCGTTCCTGCGCTACGCCGGCGTGTCGCGCGAAGGACTGCTGGGCCGCGACGACTACGACCTCTTCACGCAGGACGACGCGACCTGGTACCGCTCGATCGACCGCCGCGTGGTCGAGTCCGGCGATCCAGCGGCCGTGGAGGAGTGGGTCCCGTTCCCGGACGGCACGCGCGCGCTCTACGAGACCGTCAAATCGCTGGTCCGCGACCCCGAGGGGCGCCCGCTCTGCCTGATCGGCGTGTCGCGCGACATCACCGCGCGCAAGGAGGCGGAGGAGGCGACGCAGCGCCTCAACGAGACGCTCGAGCAGCGGGTCCAGGACCGGACCGCGCAGCTGACGCAGACGATCGCCGACCTGGAGAACGAAATCCTCGAGCGGATCCACGTCGAGTCGGGCCTGCGGCTCGCGCAGCAGCAGCAGCGCGCGTTGCTGGACAGCATCGCGGACCTGGCCTGGCTCAAGGACGCCGGCGGACGGATCGTCGCGGTCAACCGGCCGATGGCGACCGTGGCCGGAGTGACGCCGGAGGAGCTGGTCGGCAAGACGGTGTTCGACCTCTTCCCGCCCGAAGTCGCCGAGCGCTACGACCGCGACGACCGCGAAGTGCTCGCGCTGCGCCGCCCCAAGCGGGTCGTCGAGAACCTCCTCGGCCGGGACGGGCGCGAGGGCTGGTACGAGACGATCAAGACCCCGATCTTCGACGAGCGCGGCGAGGTGGTCGGGACCGCCGGGGTGGCGCGCGAGGTCACCGGCCGCGCCGACGCGGAGGATGTCCAACGCCGGTTCGTCGAGCAGTTGGAGGGGCTGGTCCGCGAACGGACCGCCCACCTCGAGCGCGCCAACGCCGCCTTGATCGAGGAGATCCGCGCCCGCCGCAAACCGTAGGGGCCGGCCTCTGTGCCGGCCCAAAAAGGCGAGGGCCCCACGAGCCACGCGCGGCGAGGGCCGCCACGGAGGGCGGCCCCTACGCGCGGCGAGGGCTGGTGCGCGCCGGTGCGATCGCCGGCTCCGGCCCGCCCGACCAGGTCAGCCGCCAGGCCGAGCCGCGCCGCACGTGGCCGACCGCTGCGGGGCGGAAGCAGGCCAGGTTGGTCCCGGCCGCGCGCCGCACGCTGGGGTAGACGACGCCCAGCGCGCCGGCCTCGAGCAGCCGCTCCGCCAGCTTCTGCGAGGCGCGGTAGCTTCCCGGGTCGAGGCACCGGGCAAAGCGGGCGTCGCCGCGCAGGTCGTGGAACTCCCCGCTGAAGTCGGCGCGCAGTTCCTCGTAGGTCACGCTGTCGTCGAAGCGCGCGATCTCGGCGTACTCCACCGCCTTGTGGAAGGCGACCTCGGCCAGCGCCGTCTCGACCTCGAAGGCGCAGTACCAGGCCCCACGGTCCGGGCCATTGAAGCGGCTTCCCTCGGGCCGGGCGTGCGTGAAGGCGGCGTTGACCAGGCGCCAGTTCGGGACGCCGAAGACCAGCTCGTCGACCCCGATCCCGGGCAGGAGGCCGCACTGGGCGCGCAGCCGGTCGTTGGTCGCGGCCTCCAGCGCGAACAGGTCGGCCAGGTGGGCGTCGCTCTCGGCGATCCCGGCCAGCACCGACTCCTGGCGCGCCGCGAAGCGCGACGGGACCAGGCGCACCGTGTCGGTCTGCCGCAGCTCCGCCGTGCGCGGGAGGGCGGCGCTCACACGCCGCCCCGCCGCGCGTCGAGCAGCCGGCGCACGGTCTGCATCGCGAGCAGGCCGCCGCCGGTCATGTAGTCCAGCGGCGTCCGGCCGCCGAAGATCGCATTGCGGTTGGGGAGCGAGACCCAGGTGTCGGCCAGCGCGTCGCCGTAAAGGACGTGCAGCGCCTTGTAGATCCCGACGAGGTAGGAGATGCGCGTGATCTGGTCGACGTCGAGCAGGCGCTGGGGGCGCTTCTTCCACGCGTAGTAGGTGCTGCTCGAGACGCCGCCGAGCAGCGCGCGGGCGTCCTCGTCGCGCAGCGACCAGCGCTCGGCGAGGCGGAAGAACCCGGCGAGCGCGGAGCGCGACAGGCGCTGGCGCTCCTCGCGCGACGACAGGTCGACGAGCGGGGTCGGCTCGAAGCGGCTGGCGGGGTAGGAGAGCGTCCGGGGGGGCATCGCGTGTCTCCGATTACGGAGTAATAATACTCCGAAAGAAGAGAATCGCCACGGGGTCCTCCCCGCGCCGCGCAAGCGCCCCGCGGCGGGCGTGGGGCGGGCGCAAGACGGGGGTCGGCGGGCTCGCCGCCCGGTGCTAGCCTGCTACCGCCCGCGGTGGCGATCGGGAGGGGCACGACCGATGACGGGAAGACCGGGAATCTGCCTCCTGATTGCGACCGCGCTCCTCGCGGTGGCGGCCCTGGCCGTCGCGGTCGCCGCGGAGTCCTCGCCGCTCCCCGCCCCGCCCGCCGCCCCGCCCGCCGCCCCGCCCGTCCCCGCCGGCGAGGAGGTTGCGGTCGTCACCACGCCGCACGGCCAGATCGCCTGGCGTTTCTTCCCGGAGGCCGCGCCGCAGCACGTCGCGTACGTCAAGAAGCTGATCGCGAACGGCTTCTACGACGGCACCGCCTTCCACCGCGTGATCCCGCACTTCGTCGCCCAGGGGGGCGATCCGAACTCGAAGAACGCCGACCGCCGCGACGACGGCGAGGGCGAGGGCGACATCCGGCTGAAGGCCGAGTTCAGCAGCACGCTGCATTACCGCCCGGGGACGGTCGGGATGGCGCGCGACACCGACCCCGACAGCGGCTCGTGCCAGTTCTTCATCGCGCTCGAGAACCTGCCGCGGCTGGACGGCAAGTACACGATCTTCGGGGAGGTGATCGAGGGGCTCGAGGTCGCCCGGAAGATCGCCGGCGTGCCGCGCGACCTGAACGACAACCCGCTCGAGCCGGTCGCGATCAAGGTCGCGCTGGCGCGGCGCTCGGTCCCGCAGGCGGTGCTCTCTCGCCAACCCGGCGACCGTTCGGGAGAGCTGCTGTCCGGTCCCGACAAGCCGAAGCCCCTCGACCCGGCCGATCCAAAGTGGAGCCCGCCCGAGCCGAAGGGCGAGTTGGCAGCGGCCGGCCCGGAGCAAGTGCGCCTCGACCTCGCGCTGGACGCCGAGGGGCGCGTGATCGACGTGCGGTTCCTGGACCCGGCGGTGCTGGACGACGATCCGGGCGCGATCGCCGCGAAAGCCCGCGCCTGGCGCTTCCTCCCCGCGAGGTACGAGGATCTGCCGGCCGCGGTCCGGATCGGGATCGACGCGACGGGCCGGAACCTCGGCGCGCCGCCGGTGCCGAAGTAGAGGCCGGCTGCGGCGACCGCCCCTCGCGGCCTGCCGGCGTGCGCCGGCCCATCCCGATTCCCCGGTATCCTCACCCGGTGAGTTCGCCCCTCTCGGTCCTGGTCACCGGCGCCACCGGCTACGTCGGCGGCCGCCTGGTGCCGCGCCTGCTCGAGGCCGGGCACCGCGTGCGCGTGCTGGTGCGCGATCCGGCCCGGCTGCAGGGGCGCTCCTGGCTCGGCCGGGTGGAGGTCGTCACCGGCGACGTGCTGCGCCCCGAGACGCTGCCACCGGCGCTGGCCGGGATCGACGCGGCGTACTACCTGGTCCACAGCCTCGCCGCGGGCGGCGGCTACTCCGAGCGCGACACCGAGGCGGCGCGGCACTTCGCCGAGGCGGCGCGCGACGCCGGCGTCGGTCGGATCCTCTACCTCGGCGGCCTGGGCGACCCGGCGGCCGAGCTGTCCGAGCACCTGCGCTCGCGGCAGGGGACCGGCGACGCGCTGCGCTCGGCCGGCGTGCCGGTGACCGAGCTGCGCGCGGCCGTGATCGTCGGCTCCGGCAGCCTCTCGTTCGAGCTGATCCGCTACCTGGCCGAGCGGCTGCCGGTGATGATCTGCCCGCGCTGGGTCTACACCCGGATCCAGCCGATCGCGATCCGCAACGTCCTCGACTACCTGGTCGCCGCGCTGGACCGCCCCGAGAGCGCGGGCCGCGTGCTCGAGATCGGCGGCGCCGACGTCGTGACCTACGGCGAGATGATGACCGGCTACGCCGAGGTCCGCGGCCTCTCGCGCCGGCTGATCCCGGTCCCGGTGCTCACCCCGCGCCTGTCGTCGTACTGGGTCCACCTGGTGACGCCGATCCCGGCGGTGATCGCGCAGCCGCTGATCGAGGGGCTGCGCAACGAGGTCGTCGTGCGCGACGACGCGGCGCGGCGCCTGTTCCCGGAGATCCGGCCGTTCGACTACCGGACCGCGGTTCAACTGGCGCTCGACCGCGTCGAGGCCGGCGAGGTCGAGACGATGTGGGACGACGCGCTGGTCACGACGCTGGGCGACGAGAACGCCTGTCGTGCTGACCGAGCGCGAGGGGATGCACATCGAGCGCCGGCAGCGGCTCGTGAACGCGCCGCCCGAAGCGGTCTACCGCGAGTTCGTCTCGCTGGGCGGGGAGCGCGGCTGGCTGGCGATGGACTGGGCCTGGCAGCTTCGCGGCGCGGTCGACCGGCTGTTCGGCGGGGTCGGGATGCGGCGCGGCCGGCGCGATCCGCACGACCTGCGCGTCGGCGACGCGCTCGACTTCTGGCGGGTCGAGGCGCTCGAGCCGGGCGCGCTGCTGCGCCTGCGGGCCGAGATGAAGGTCCCCGGGCGGGCCTGGCTGCAGTTCGCGGCGCGGCCCCAGGCGGACGGGCGGACGCAACTGACGCAGACCGCCTTCTTCGACGCCAAGGGGCTGTTCGGGCTGGTCTACTGGTACGGGGCCTACCCGTTCCACGCGCTGATCTTCGACCGGCTGATCGACCGGATCGCGCGCGACGCGGAAGCGCGCCGGGCGGAGCGCGCGGCGGCGCGCACCCCGCCCGCCTGAGCGCCGCGCCCTACGGCAGCGGCTCGTCCCCCGAGGAGCCCGCCGCGTTGCGCGCGCTCACCAGGTAGTAGAGCGTCCCGCTCCAGGCCCCGGCCGCGTCGACGTCGCGGAACAGCGTCGCCGTCGGTTCGGCCAGCGCGGCGTAGCCGGTGCGCGGGTCGGCGGAGCGGAAGACGGGGAAGAAGCGCGCCGGGTCGTGCGCCGCGTCGGCCGGCGGCGCGAGCCAGCGCAGCTCGACGTCGCGGCCGGCGCGCACCGCGGTCAGCGTCCCGCCGACGCGGTCGGGCGGGAGCGTCTCGCCCGCACTGAACCCAGCGCAGGTCTCGACGCGCCGGAAGAGCCGGACGTCGTCGATCAGCAGCTCGATCAGCGGCTCGCCCCCCTGCATGTACTTGACCTTGTCGGTGGCCTCGAAGCGGATCCGCATCGCGGCGGTCGGCGTGACGCGGGCCGACAGGTCGTGCGTGCGCATCGTCCAGCGCGGGACGTTCCCCTCAAGCCGTTCCATCTCGGTCCAGTTGGCGCCGTTGTCGGTACTGATCCGCGCCAGGAACAGCCCGGTGTTGCCGGTGCCGACGTTGGTGCGGTGGAAGTACCGTCCGTAGCGCAGCATGAGCCGCCCCTCGCCGCTGCCGTCGAGCGTGGGCGAGGAGAGGAAGACCGTCCCCTTCTTGACGTCGCCGCCGCGCGGGTCGGCGCCGGGCGCCAGGGCCGGGTTGCCGGTGATCCAGGACTTCGTCCCGGCCCCCTCGGTGCAGTCGTCGTCAGGCTGGACCGGGCCGGCCCAACCGTCGGTCACGGCGTTCGGGATCCTCGCGCACGAACAGCCCCTGGGTCGCGTCGCCGCCCGGCGTCCAGCCGCCGGTCCCGGCCTCGAAGTCGTAGTTGCGCACGGTGAAGTCGGTGCGCTGCCCGACGACGATCGCGAAGGTCGCCACGGTGACCAGCCCGTCGTCGTGGCGGACCTCGAGCCGGAAGCCGGGCTCGGCGCCGCAGGCGGCGGAGAGCGTGGCCGTGAACGGCGCCGGCGCCAGCTCGACCGAGCCGCCGGCGGGGATGTCGGGGAACGCGGCCCAGCCGTCGCGGACCGCGACCCCCGGGGCGCTGGACGAGAGCTGCGCTGAGACGCCGCGCGCCTCGGCCGGGCCGTCGTTGGCCAGCGTCACGAACAGCCGCACCGTCTCGCCCGGGTCGGCCGCGCCGTTGCCGTTGGCGTAGGCCGGGTCGGCGTCGTCGATCCGCACCGCGGCCACGCGCAGCGTCGCGCGGCGCGTCTGCACGCGCGTCAGCGGGTCGCCGTGCAGGTTGGTCTCCAGGAAGCAGTAGCGCATCGTGCCGTCGGACTGGGCCGTCCCGGCGTTGTCGGCGCGGGCGTCGTCGTTGGCTTCGCCCAGCGTGGCCAGCCCTTCCGTGAAGATCGCGTCGTGGAACTGGTGGGCCAGGTCCTGCGACAGCCCCTGGTCCCAGCCGACGTAGTACCAGCCGTAGCGGTCGTTCATCACGTCGGCCACCGCGCCGTGGCGGGTCGTCAGGAAGTGCTCCGAGATCGCCTCGGTCGCGCCGGAAACGCCGTGGTCGAAGGCGCCGGCGTAGCAGCCCTGGCTGTAGGAGAAGAAGGGCGACTCGTTGATCAGGTTCTCGACGTCGCCGATCCCGATCCCCATCGTGTAGTCCCAGCCGGCGTGGCCCAGGTGGTTGGTCAACTGCGGGCCGCGGTTGAGCGACGCGATCACGTTGGCGGCGGTGAAGGTCTCCGGCTTGGCGTAGAGCCGGTCGATCCCGTACTCGGGCGGCACCAGCGCCGCGGTCCGGTCCATGTGGACGTCGGAGTAGGTGGAGTCGTCCAGCTTCTCTCCCATGAAGACGAAGTCGAGGCGCCGCCCCTCCGGCAGGCCGTTCTCGAAAGCGATCACCTTGTCGATCCAGCGGTTCGCCTCGTCGAGCGTGTCGACCGTGGCCCGGCCGACGTGGACCTCGGCGAAGTAGTCGACCTCCTCCCCCTCGCAGAAGGTCCCGTTGCCGTTGGCGTCGAAGTCGCCGTCCAGCGCGCCGTAGTACCAGTCCGAGGCCATGTTGTCGTAGGGTGCGCAATGGCGTGCCGGCACGATCGGCGTGCCGTCATCGGCCGCGTCGTCACCGCCCAGCAGCACGAAGGTCGTGCCGTGGTCGCGGAAGGCGCGGGCGATCCCGTTGCGGAGCTTCTCGGGGTTGTCGCGCCCCGGCTCCTCGGCCAGGATCGAGCCGACGGTGCGGATCTCGCCGGCGATCCCCTGCGTGGCCCGCAGCGCGAGCAGCCGCTCGAAGGCCGGCCGGAGCGCGTCGGTCGTGACGATCAGGTACGGGATGTCGGCGTCGCGGCCGGACTCGGGCGCGCCGGCCAGGTAGGCCGCCTCGGGGTTCGCGGTGAAGCGCGCCAGCGCGGCGAGATCGCGCGGCAGGCCGCGCGGCGCGGGCTCGGCCGCTGCGCGCGCCGCGGGGACGGGCCGCAGCGGCAGCCGCAGCTCCAGCTCGGACCAGAGCCGCGCGCGCCCGCTGGCGGGCCGCACCTGGAGCGGGGTCACGGCGATCGTCGCGACGCGGTAGCCGCGGAACAGGCCGACGCCGACCAGCCGCGCCGGCAGCGCGGGGTAGGGGGCGTCGCTGCCGTAGACCGCGGCCTGGCGCTCGACGCGCCGCCCCTCGGGCCGCGACAGCCGCTCCGGCGGGTGGCCCCACGCGAACGCGTGCGTCCCGGGCAGCTCGTTCGGGAGCCCCAGCGCGCGCGCCGGACCCGGCTCCATCCCGGGCGGCAGCACGACCTGGAAGTGGGCGACCGGCAGGCGCGGCAGGCCGGGCGCGTCGGCGAGCGAGGGCCAGTCCCCGATCACCGGCACGACGCCGTCCTCGACCGCGACGAACTCCGGCGCGTCGAAGTGAGCGCGGACGATCAGCTCGTCGGCCGTGATCGTGACGCGGGGTGCCTCGCCGGCTGCGCTGGCTGCGGCGGAACCGAGTGTCGCGAGCAGCAGGACGAGGCCGGGGAACAGCGTCGCGGAGCGGCGGAGCGCCATGCGCATACCTCCGCGCGGAGGGTACGGCGAAACGATCCGATAAACTGCGTTACGCTGTCCGGTAAAGGGCGGGCCGGGCCGGGCCGTGACCGCCACCGCCGCGGCGTCCACTCTCCGGCCCCGCAGCGTCAGCTCTTCGGCTCCGCGGCCTCCACCACGCCCGCCTTGACCCGGTCGTCCTTCCCGAGCCCCTCGAGCACCTCGATCAGCACGCCGTCGGAGAGCCCCGTCTTCAGCTTGCGGCGCTCGAACTGCTGCGGGCCGGTCTCGACCTCGACGAAGACGTCGTCCCCCTCGAACTGGAGCAGGCTCTCCTTGAGCGCCAGGGCCTGCTCGCGGCGATCGAGCACGATGTCGGCATTGGCGCTGTAGTTGGCCCGGATCAGCGCGTCGCCGGCGTTGCGGAGCGCGGCCCGGATCTGGAACTGGATCGCGCCGTTCTCGGCGACCCCCTTGGGCGCGATGTACTCGAGCACGGCGGAAAAGCGCGCCGGCTCGAGCGCGCCGATCGTCAGCACGATCTCCATCCCGGGCCGGAGCTTCCCGACCTCGGACTCGTCGACCTTGCCTTCGAAGATCAACTCGTCCATGTCGGCGAGCGAGCCGATCGTCGTGCCGTCGTTGAAGGTGTTGGCCTCGATCACCGAGGTCCCCTCCTTGATCGGGACGTCGAGCACCATGCCGTCGATCGTGGCCCGGACCTGGGTGTTGCCCGCGTTCCCGGCGCGGGCCGAGATCCCGCGGCGGATCACCTCCAGGTTGTCGCGCGCCGCGGCCAGCTCCTCGCGCGCCGTGTCGACGGCGAGCCGCGACTGCCGCAGCTCCCGCTCCGCGACCAGCCCGTCCTCGAAGAGCCGCTGCTGCTGCTGGACGTCGCGCTCGGCGTCGGCCGCGCGGAGCGCGGCCTGCGTCACGCGGCTCTCGGCCGCGGCCAGCGCGGCGGTGTTCGGCACGACGCGGATCGTCGCCAGGAGGTCTCCGCGCTTCACGATCTGGCCCGGCTCGACCGCGATCGACTCGACGATCCCCGAGACCTGCGGCTTGACCAGCACCTCCTTGCGCGGCACGACCGAGCCGGTGGCGACCGTCTTCTTGACGATGTCGGTCACGGCCGGCGTTTCGGTGCGGTAGACCGCCGGCGGCTTGTGGGCCTTCTGCCAGAGGTACCAGAGGGTGGCTGCGAAGACCGCCAGGGCGGCGAGCGCGAAGAGGACGGTCAGCAGTCGTTTCATGTCAGCGGTCTCCGGCGGCTCAGACGGCGCGCAGGGCTTCGACGGTGTTGATCCGCACCGCTCTCACGGCGGGGACGAGTCCGGCCAGGATCCCGGAGGCGACCAGGACGAGCAGCGTGAAGAAGGCGCTGGCCAGCGGGACCTGGGGGTCCTTGAACCCGATCATCTCGGTCCCGGACAGCGCCGCGGCGGCCAGCTCGATCGCCGCGATCCCGGCGAAGAGGCCCAGGTAGCCCGCGGCCGTCGTCAGGACCAGCGCCTCGAAGACGATCTGGGACATCACCGTGAACGGCGTGGCGCCGACCGCGCGGCGGATCCCGATCTCGTTGGTCCGCTCGCGGATGATCACGAGCATGATGTTGCTGACGCCGATCGCGCCGGCGGCGAGGGTCCCGATCCCGACGATCCAGATCAGCGTGCGGATCCCCGCGAACAGCCCCTGGAGCTGGTTGTACTCCTCTTCCATGTTGAAGTGCCCGAAGGCGCGCAGGTCGTCGGGCGCGACGCGGTGCCGCTCCCGCAGGAGCGCCAGGACCTTGTTCTCCACCACCGACGCCGGGACCCCGTCGCGCGAGGTGATCGCGAACCACCCCACCCGCTGGCCGTAGTTGAACGCCGACTGGAAGGTCGTGAACGGCACGAAGATCGTCTGGTCGGCGTCCTCTTCCATCCCCTGCGAGCGGCGCGGCTTGAAGACGCCGATCACGCGGAAGTAGACCCCGTTGATCCGGATGTGCTCACCCAGCGCCTGCTCGCCGCGGCCGAACAGCACCTGGCGGACCCGCTCGCCGATCACCGCGACCTTGCGGCGCTCGTCGACGTCGAGCGGGTTGAGGAACCGCCCCTCGACCACCCGGATCGACTGCAGCTCCGCGATCTCGGGCAGGTCGCCCATCACGCTGAAGGCGCCGGCCTTCGTGCCGCGCGTCACGTTGTTGCCGCCCTGGAAGCCGCCGAGCTGGTTGCGCGGGCAGACCACCGCCGCCTCCGGGATCTCGCGCCGGATCGCCTCGGTGTCGCCGGTGTCGAGCTGGATCCCGCGCCCGCGGGGCAGCCCGCGCCAGGGCTTGCTGGTGGACTGGGCCCAGACGAAGAAGCTGTTGGTCGCGCCGTCGGAGAAGTTGGTCAGCACGCCGGTCGCCAGGCCGTTGCCCGAGCCGATCATGACCATCAGCATGAAGATCCCCCAGAAGACGCCGAACGCGGTGAGGAAGGTCCTCAGCTTGTTGCCGCGCAGCGTCTCGTAGATCTCGCGCCAGTGATCGCGATCGATCAGGCTCATTCGCTCCTCAGGGCTTCCACGGGCCGGACCGCGGCCGCCCGCCGAGCCGGGACGAAGCCGGCGACCAGCCCTGCGACGATCAGCAGCGCCATCGCCTGCAGCGCCACCCCCAGGTCGACCTCGGGGTTGCGGAAGTAGCTGCCCTCCGGCAGCTTGCGGGCGGCCAGCTCCAGCACCCCGACGCCCAGCACCAGCCCGGCGTAGCCGGCGATCGAGGTGATCAGGATCGACTCCTGCAGGATCAGCAGGACGATCGAGCGGGGCGTGGCCCCCAGCGCCTTCCGCACGCCGATCTCGCGGGTCCGCTCGCGGACCGCGATCAGCATGATGTTGCTCACGCCCACGATCCCGGCCAAGAGCGTCCCCAGCCCGACGATCCAGACGAAGATCCGGATCCCGCGGATGATCCCGTTGATCCGCGCGAACTGCTCGTTGTTGTTCTCGACCTCGACCGCGCGCGGATCGTCGACCGAGAAGGTGTGCCGGGCGGCCAGCCGGCGGTGGATCTCGTCGGCCATGGCGGAGGTCCGCTCCAGCGGCTCGTCGCCGGTCGTCATCATGATCTGGCCGATCCGGTTGGCCCCGCCGAAGGCGCGCTGCGCGGTCGAGATCGGCACGTAGATCCGCTCCAGCTCGCGCTCGCCCCCCTCGTCGCTGAACACGCCGACGACCTGGAAGGCGACGCCGTTGATCTCGATGCAGCTTGCCGATCGGCGTCTCGGCCTTGAACAGCGCGTCCTTCACCTTGGACCCGATCACCGCGACCTTGCGGTGCTCGCGGATGTCGAGCGGGTTGAGGAAGCGGCCGTCGACGACGATCGTCTTCTCGAGGTACAGGTGGTCGGGGTGGACCGCGCGGACGTTGAAGCTGGAGGTCTCGTTCCGGTAGCGCACCTGCACCGAGCCGCGGATGAAATAGCGCGAGCTGATGTGATCGACCCCCTCGACCCCGGTCGCGACCTCGTCATGATCGTCGTTGGTGAGCTGGACGCGCCGGCCCGGCTGCAGCCCCTTGTAGGGGACGCTGGTCTGCCCGGGGAAGACCCAGATGCTGTTGACCGCGTCGTCGCGGAACTGGTACTCGACGCCGTGCCCCAGCCCGACGCCCGAGCCGAGCAGCACGATCAGCATGAAGATCCCCCAGGCCACGCTGAAGCCCGTCAGGAACGAGCGCAGCTTGTTGGCCCGGATCGTGTCGACGATCTCCTGCCAGGTGTCGAGGTCAAGCATCGGGCAGCCTCGCGTGGGCGTCCTCGACCCGCCCGTCCTTCAGCCGGATCACGCGCCGGGTCATCGCCGCGACGTCGCGCTCGTGCGTGACGACGAGCACGGTCACGCCCTCCGCGTTCACCTGCTGCAGGAGGAGCATGATCTCGCGCGAGGTCTCCGAGTCGAGCGCGCCGGTCGGCTCGTCGGCCAGCAGGAGCTTGGGCCGGGCCACCAGCGCTCGGGCGATCGCGACCCGCTGCTGCTGGCCGCCCGACATCTCGGAGGGACGGTGGGCCGCCCAGTCGCGCAGGCCGACCCGCTCGAGGTACTCCAGCGCCGCAGCCTGGCGCCGGCGCCGCCCGAGCCCCTGGTAGTAGAGCGGGAGCGCGACGTTTTCGGCGGCGGTCTTGAAGGAGATCAGGTTGAAGGACTGGAAGACGAAGCCGATCAACTGGCGGCGCAGCACGGCGGCCCGGGTTTCCGAGAGGCCCTTCATCAACTGCCCGTCGAGCCGGTAGCTGCCCGAGTCGTAGTCGTCCAGAAGGCCGAGGATGTTCATCAGGGTCGATTTGCCGGAGCCCGAGGCGCCCATCACCGAGACCATCTCCCCGGCCTCGATCTCGAGGTCGACGGCCTTCAGCGCGTGCAGCCGGTTGCGGCCGGTCACGTACGACTTGTCGATCTTCTCGAGGCTGAGCATGTCCCCTCGCGGCGCCGGGCCCGCTCGCACTTCAGCACGGGGAATGATGAGCGGCAAGCCGGGCGGGAAGCGAGGCGGGACCCCCTTGACAGCAAGCGCGCGCCGGCGTAGCAATCACTCGCCAGCCGTGTCGCTCCGGCCAGGTTCAAGGTGGACCGGCCGTCGACGCACCCGTGGGGGCGGGGATGCTGGTGATGCGAGCCGCCGTCGCGACTAGAACCGACACTAGGGCGGCACGCGAGAAGGAGTGCGTGATGCCGCAGGGCATGCGCACGAGCGTATCGGTATGAAGTCCCGGCCCGATTCCGGTCGTACGGAGTTGGCGGCCTCGCGGGATTCCCGTTCCGGGGGATCCGGCGCTTTCCATCAAACCAGGGCCAGTCGAGGCAAGCGGGCCGCGGATCCTCTCCGCGGCTCTGGGAGGGGAAACCATGCCCGCAGGGGTGCGCGAACCGAGGATCGAAGCCACGAGGAATGAGCGTGGGGGTCGCCCGCGTACGGCTCGAAGGACGGCCGTCCTGTTCGCCCTGGCGCTGGTCGCCACCAGCGCGGGGCCGGCCCGGGGGGGGGGGGGGCGAGGACTCGGGCAGTCTAGGTGCGCCTGATCCGCTGCAGCAGTTCCTCTCCGGCCTTCCGCTGGTCCCGAGCGCGCTGGGCCAGGCGACCGTACCGACGACGGCGCGGAGCTTCCCGCTCGAGCCGCTGGACCGCGACCCGACCGACGGCCTGCGGCACGGCTTCGTGCAGACGTCGAGCGGGCGGTTCGGGTTCCGCGTCACCGACCTGGCGCTGCCCTCGCGGGTGCCGCTGGTCGTGGGCCGGGTCTACGACGCGGGGCTGCTCGCCTCGCTGCCTGGGGTGCCGATCGGGTACGAGCCGCGGATGTCGCGCGACCTGGGTCCGAACTGGATCCTGCAGCCGACCTCGGTGCTGTTGCCGACGCCGACCGGCTTCCTGCTGCTGACCGACCTGGGCGGGGTCGTGCCGTACGCGCTGGACCCGGCGACGGGAAAGTACTTCCCGGCCCCGGACCGGCCGTCTGAATTCGGACCGATGACGTCCACGCCGCAGGGCACCTTCAAGGTGCGGATGAGCAACGGGCGGCTGCGGACCTACACCCATCTCTCGGGGGACTCCAACTACTACCTAACCAAGGAGGAGGACGCCTCGGGCAACGCGATCCTGCTCAACTACCGGGTCGGGGAGGCGCCCGAGACGCTGGTGTACCTGGAGCGAATCGACTCCACGGACGGCCACTGGATCCGCTTCGACCGGCCGATGTGGGGCGCGTCGGCCCCGCCGAGCGTGCCGCGCACCCGCATCGTGGCGATCGTCGACTCGATCGGCCGGACCGTGAGCCTGTCCTACGACAGCGCCGGTCAGTTGCTGAGCGCGACGGGCGCGTCAGGTGCGACCTGGACCTACGATTGGGACGCGGCCAAGCACATCACTGAGATCACCGATCCGCTCGGGCGGCGCGCGTTCGACCTGACGATCGACGGCAGCAGCCGGGCCACGCGCGTCGAGCACTTCACGGTGCGCACGGACTACGCCTACGAGGCGGCGCGCACGCTGGTCAGCAACATCCTGAGCGAGACGTGGATCTACGAGAAGGACGCCAAGGGGTGCACGACCCGCCTCGTCGATCCCGAGGGGAGCGCGACCGTCATCGTGCGCGACGCGGCGCGCGCGGACGTGACGCAGATCACGGACGGCGCCGGCGGGGTGCACCTGTTCGAGCACGACACGGGTCATCGGCTGACGCGCTACCAGGCTCCGGCCGTCGGCGGCCAGTCGGCCGTCTGGACCTTCGCCTGGGACTCCGCCGGGCGCCTGGTACGCTCGGTCAACCCGCGGAATGCCGCGAGCGTCCTGGCGTACGACACCGCGGGCCGCCTGATCTCAGAGGCCGGCGACGAGCACGGGGACGGGACGGCGGAGATCGTGACGCAGTACCAACGCGATCCGGTCAAGGGGGACATCCTCGCCGTGATCGTGCCCGTCGGCGCCGGCGTGACGCGGCGCACCGAGTTCTCCTACGGACCTCGCGGCGAGCTGACGGCGATCCGTCCGCCGGCGCTGGCCGGCGGAACGATCCAACCGGAGATCCGGCTGGAGTGGAACGCGGCCGGGAAGGATGACCAAGCTGCGCTGGCCGACGGGTCCGGGAGCGTGGTCGGACTGGCAGTTCGGGTGGGCGGCGAACGGGGCGGTGGCCTCGACCGCGAATCCGTTGGGCCAGCAGTGGACGTACGTCAGCGATGCCCTCGGCTGCGATCACGGAGGTCCAAGCCCCGAACGGCGGCGTTGCGAAGTACTTCTGGCGCGCCGACGGCCAGCTCGAGCGGCACGAGGACGCGGCAGGCGGGGTGACGCAGCGGGACTTCGACTCGGCGGGCAGATTGTGGCGGGTGATCGATCCCAGCGGCGCGGCGTGGATCTACGCATGGGACGGCGCGGACCGGCTGGTCTCGAAGACCGACCCCGAAAATCGCACGACGCACTTCACCTACGACGGTGCGAATCGGCTGATCGAGCAGGAACTTCCGGGCGGCGCGCTGGTGACGCAGGTCTGGGACGCCGCTGGTCGGCTGGCGCGCCGCGAGCTGCCAGGCGGCGAAACCGAGTACTACACGTGGGACCTGGCCAACCAGTTGATCGAAGCGCGGCAGGTCGTCGCCGACGGCGACGCGACCGTGGAGGATCGCTGGACCTGGACCTGGGATGGCCGCGGCTTGCCGCTGGAGATGAAGCAGTGGCTACGGGGCGCCACCGCGTCTCAGATGGCCGAGTGGGAGTGGGACCTGGCCGGCCAGCTCACCAGTTGGACCGCGCCGGACGACGGGCTGACGACGGTCACCCGCGACGCCTGGGGCCGTCCGACGACGATCTCAGGGCCCAGCGGGGTCGCCAGCCAGGCGGCCTACGATCCGTGGAGCGGCTGGGTGACGTACCGCAAGCACGGCGCCGGTCCGGACGTGTTCGAAGAGTGGCTGGCCCGCGATGCCGCCGGACGGATCGTGGACGTGGTCGAACGGGAGAACGGCAGCACGCTGCTCCAGGACGCCGTCCTCACGCGCGACGCGATGGGGCTGGTGACGCAGGTCATCGATCTCTCGTCCGGCGTCGAGCGGACCACGACCTACGGCTGGGACGTCCTCGGCCGGCTGTTGTCCGAGGCGCGCACGGGCGATCCGGCGACGGATTACTCGGCGACGCTCGCGTGGGACCGGCTGGGCCGGCTCGTCGGGCGCCGGCAGATCCCGATGTCCGGTGCGCCGATCGAGCGCTTCTATCGGTACGACCGGATCGGCCGGCCGTTGGAGGTGACCGGGTCGGCAGGGGATCCAGGTCTTCGGCTGGGAAGACTCGCCCGTCGGGATCCCGGCAGCGTCGCGGGCGCGAAGGCTGGACTTCGGCAGCAGCCCCCGCACGGTCGAGATCGAGCTGGACGCGGACCGGCAGGTGCGGCGCGTCTTCGACGTGAGCGGTGCCGTGCCGGCCGAACGCCGGCGGATGCGCTGGGCTCCCGGAGGTCGCGGCCAGGCTGTAGAGAGCCGGAGCTGGAACGACAGTGCCCTGCTCACGGCCGATGTCCAGTTCCTACAGGACCTCGACCAACCGTCGCGCGGCCTGTCACAAATCGGCGGCGGGAACTGGCGAACGAGCGACCTCGCGCTGGTGGCTGCGGCCGATACCGGCGACTGGCGCCGTGCCGTGTTGGGGCGGCGCTTCAACGAACGCGACGAGGTCCGGGCCGCGCTAGGACGTGCGGGAACAGCCCCACTCACGACGACCCAAGTGATCGGCGGACTGGCGACGCACTCGGGGTTGCAGCTACCCGACGCGGCGATATGGGCGACAGACATGGCGGACGAGGATGTGCCGACGGCCGAGCAGGCCCGGCTTCGGACCGGGCTTCCCGATCCCTCGTTCCTCGACGACGAGTGGGGGTTCCTGGGCGCGAATGCGCCCGTCACTACGCCCCTGTCCAACGTGGTGCCTACCGAGAAATGCATCCAGGGCCTTTCCTTCCACCGACGCAACGCCTGCGCGAACGCCAGCGTGAACGAGGTCCAAGCGCCCACGAGGACGGAACCGTGCTATGCGACCGAGCCTCAATGCAGAGGCGGCGGTGCGGTAGAGGCCGACATCGGACATGGAGGAGGGTACTCCCACCCCCGGGAGCCGTTGCGCAACGCCGACACGCATCCGCTGGGTGTCACGCTCTCGAACGGCGACTTCCTGCTCACCGTGAATGACCTGGTGCTTCCCGGATATGGCTCGGACCTGACGCTCTCGCGGACCTACCGATCTCAGTCCTACGTGGTGGGGGTCCTCGGCACGGGCTGGACGCTCTCGTTCATCGACGAGCGGCTCTGGGGAGCCGCCGGAACACGGGCGAGTTGGTTCTGGCGAATGGCGCGACGGTCCCCGTTGCTGTGCCCGAGACCGGTCAGGTCAGGTCCATCGGCGGCTTCGGCCGCATCCGACGAATCGACGCTCGCACGGCAGAGTGGCGCGCCTTGGACGGGACAATCCGGCGCTACGAGGACCCGGCCGGCCAAGACAACGGCTACTTCAACGCGCGACTGACACGCGTGAGCCGGCCGGGGCGACACCGATCACGATCAGCTGGGCCCCCGCCAGCTCAGACTGCGCCCTTGCGGGCTCGGTCTTCGAAGGCGCAAAGGTGCCGACGGTCAAACTTTGGAGCTGCGATAGCGATTCCACGACCAATCCTCTCGGATATCGGCCTGCACACCGATCGAGATCGGGCGCCTGACCTTCGTGGAGGCAACATGCAAGCCGTTCCCCGGGTATCGGGTCACGGCTGTCAACGCGACCCAATGGGAGGGGGCGACCGCGCAGCACCAGACAGTGGCGTTCGAGCACGGAGACGGGTCCGGACTGCCGGAGCGGATAAGTTTTGAAGAGGTGGAGGTGCGGCCGCGGTGCAAGTTGCCAGGTACGAGTACACCTACAAGGACGGCAGCAAGATCTCACGAGGTCCGCGACGGCGCGGACGCGGTGGTCATGGAACTCAGCTACACAAGCCCCTGGGACGGCGTCGCGCAAGCAGATCGGGTACGCGAGATCCGGACCCCTGATGCCGATGGGGACGGGACGGTCGAGGCCACGACGTTCACTTACGAGCGTGCAATCTGTCGGTCCGCCGATGGTCGACATCGTCAAGCGCATCACGGTCCAGTCGGGAGAACGGACGACGGTACATGAGGCCGACTCGGACGGCCATGCGACCAAGGTGACGCGGCCGGATAACTCGGTCATGCTGTTCGAGTACGACTTCGCGAGGCCGCATGTCGCGCGCGACCTACCCCTCGGGCAGGGTGCAGCGCTGGATCTACGGCGTGGATCAGTGGGGACTCCACATCGAGCACCCGATCAAGTTCGGCGAGATCCCGTCGTCCGCGCTGGCGGGCGGGACCGCAGCAGTGGACCTGCTACGAGATCGATCCCGTGACGAACGAGGTCTGGCGCACGCTGGCGCCGAGCGGGGTGACGGGTGGAGAGACCGACGCCTGTCTCATGAAGAGCGGAAGCGTTCTCAGGCTCCAGGCAACGGAGACGATCTTCGGCTGGATGAAGGCCGCGCCCGGGGCCGACCCGGCGCTGGTCGAGTACTTCACGCGCTGGGGAATCAGCCCGCCGGATGGTGCGTACGTCGGGACGGGCACTGCGCAGGCCACCTGGCCGTGGCTGGCCAAAGTCGAGGAGACGGGCCGGGGCGCGGACAAGGTCGTCGATGCGGACGGCGCCGTGGTGAACGCGGACCCGGTCCAGCGACCCGTAACGCAGTACACCTACAGCGCGCAGGGACTGCTCGCCCAGATCGACCATCCGGACTCCGACCCGAGCGACGCCGAGAAAGGAGTGACGCGCGAGAGCTTCACCTACTGGGCCCCCAATGCGATGGGCACACTTGACGGTGACGGAAGCGAGACGGAGCTGGGCCGCCTGGCCTCGCACGTCGTCGGGGACCAGGTCGGTTCCGACAGCTACACCACGCGCTCACACACCAGGACCACCTACGACGAGTGGGGACACGTGGAGCAGGAGGCGCGGCTGCTCGACGTCGAAGGCAGCACGGAGCGTTGGGTGGTGGACAAAACGATACGAGATTTCCGCGGCTGGACGGAAAGCGAGACTCAGGCGCCGAGGGGCAGCGAGCCGTGGACGAGTGTCGAATACCACCATGACCCGGCTGGCCGCGTCCTCCAGAAGCGGATCGACACGACCCGGGACGCGACTGCGACGGATGCGGTCCTACGCCCTGATCGAATACACCTACGGCGCTTCGGGCCTGCTGACCAGCGAGAGGGGTTGGGAGACCGCCAGCGCGGGATCGAGCCCCTGGACGGGGTCGGGTCTCTCGCACCGAGCGCCGCTTCGCGCACGATGCCTTCGGCCACGTCGTCCAGGAAGCGACACGTCTCGCCCCGAGCAAGTGGAAGATCGATCGAGCCTTCTTTGACGATCTCGATCGACCGCTGCGACAGGAGGCCTACGCTGTGGCCTGGGACGGGGCAGTTCCTCCTCCTCCGCCGGACGACGACGCCCCCCCGCTCCCCGGTGACTACGTGGTGCACCAGTTCTGGTACAACGCGACGACCGGCCTGCTCGACTGGGAACAGGCTCGCGGTGAACCGAACAGCGACGGGACGAATCACATCTCAACGGTGTTCCGCGAATACGACGGCCACGAGCGGATCCGGGAGGAGCGCGCCTGTTTGGTGCCTGCGACCTCCGGCGGGCAGCCCACATGCTCCACATGGCTGCGCCAGACGCTGCTGACCTACGATGTGGAGGACCGGGTGACGCTGCGCAAGGTGCATGGCACACCGAACGACGACGCGTCGATCCTCTCCTGGGAGGAGACGAGCTACGACACGCGAGGTCGGGCGTACGAGAGTCGGACGCGCCGGAGCAAGACCGGCCCGACGATTCCGATCAGTTGCACGGGCGACGCGGTTTGCGAGGTGCTGGCGAGCCGGGTGGGCTACGACGTGCGCGATCGCGCGGTGGTCGCCGCCGCGCCCGGACTGACGGACACGACCTGGCGGATCACCAAGACGGTCTATCGACGGCCTGGGTCGCAAACGACAGGTTACCGACCCGCTCGGCAACATCACGACGCTGACACGCAACGCGGCCGGCCTGGCCACGGCGCGGACCGAGCAGGAAGGGTCCGGACCGGTCGGTAGTCGGAGGATCTGGACCACGGAGTTCGGCTTCGACGCCCTGGGCCGTCCGGTGGAGGTCAAGCTGAAGGGCAAGCAGGACACGGACTCACAGCGGATCGTCAAGCGCACGCTCGACGCGCGCGGCCTGACGACGGCGCAGTGGACCCCGCTCGGGTCGGGGAGCGAGGGCAATGCCTACAGCACGAAGACCATCTACGACGGCCTGGGCCGCAAGACGGAGGAGTGGCGCCACCTCGGAACGACGCAGGGCTGGACGACGGAATGGCAGAAGGTCCTGTACGCCTACGACGACGCGGGCCGGATGACGACGCTGACGGTTCCCAACACGCCCGTCGCGGTGGGCTCAACGGGCCAGGTGACGAGCTTCGTCTACGACGCCCAGGGCCGGCGGACCAAGCGCTGCCTGCCGGACTTCCGGCAGGAGCTGAGCGCCTACCTGTCGAGCGGCCAGTTGAGCACGCTGACGGTCACGAGCGCCGGGACGGACTGCAGCACGCCCGGGACCAAGCAGATCGTGCAGACGTCGACCTGGGACGAGGCGGGCCGCCGGACGCAGCTGACGCTGACGACGCCGACGACGGATGCCGCGCACTACGGCGGGACGAAGAAGCAGACCTGGAGCTGGGACGCGCTGGACCGGCTGGAGAAGAGTACGGACGAGAACGCGGAAGGGAGCGCGAACGCGGACGACGACGCGATCGTCCGCTACAAGTACGACAGCCTGGGCCGGGTGCTGAACGAGGGATTCGGGGAGTCGGCGGGGAACGTGCGCTGGAGCGTGGTCTCGACGTACGACCGGCGCGGGGCGCGCGAGTCGCTCACCTATCCGACAGCAGCCGGCGGGTCCGGCACGGCGCTGACGCTGACCGCGGACGACCTCGGCCGGCTGACCGGGATCACGGAGGCCGGCGGCCAGCGTCGCGACGCTGACCCACATCGGCGCCGGCCGGCTGGCGAAGATCCAGTCGCAGGACGACTCGGTCTGGCAAGGCCTGGACTGGGACGCGGCCGGACGGCGAATGCGCGGGAAGGTGACGCAGGGCGAGGGCGAGAACGCGCCGCTTCACTTCGAGGAGGAGATCGCCTTCGACGACGACGACCGAGTACTGTCGGTCAAGTGGCCGCACCTGGTGGACGGCGGTCGCCCGCAGGTCCAGCAATACGGCTACGACGAGCAGGCCCGGCTGCTGAAGGTGGAGCAGGGGTACGGGACCTGGAGCGGGACTGAGACGAAGTGGACCTTCTCGCAGTACTCTTCCTTCCACGAGTTCCGTCTCGACGAGCAGGGCAACTGGGCGCAACATCAGGACGGAGCGGGAGCGGGAGCGTCGTTCGTGAGCCCGACGATCGCGCAGGACAACGCGTACACAACCTGGCCGGTGTCGGGCGGGTCGACGCTGGACTTCGTGCTGGACGAGACGGGGAGGTTCCTGTACGAGCGGCCCTTGCCGAACGACGGGGGCAAGTACCTGTACAGGCACGACGGTCTCGGGCGCCTGGTCTCGGCCGAGAAGCACAGCGCGCAGGGTCAGATCGTGAGTACCAGCAGCTACGGCTACACCGCGGACGGGCGGCTGGCCTGGCGGAAGGAAGGGGCAGCGGATCGGGAGTGGCTGATCTACGACGGGTCGCAGGCGGTGGTGCAGATCCAGCAACCGACCAGGGGGACGCAGCCCTGACCTGGACCCACGTCTGGGCCGGAAGCCGGCTGGTGCGGTCGACGAAGCACCCGGCCGGAACGGTCTACCATCCGCACCAGGACCGGCTGGGCTCGATCGTGGTGGTGACGCGGCAAGGGCAAGCGGCCGAGAAGAAGCTCTACGACGCCTACGGCCGCCTGGTCGCGGTGCCAAACGACCATGACACGACGCCGCTCTCGATCCCCTTCGGCTACGCCGGGGCGCGCTGGGAGGCGACGGCGGGCCTGTACCAGATGGGGGCGCGCTGGTACGACCCGGAGCTGGGGCGGTTCATCGAGCAGGACCCGATCGGCGAGGCCGGCGGCCTGAACCTCTACGCCTACGTCGGGTCGAGCCCGACGCTGTGGGTCGATCCGACGGGGCTGGCGCGGGAGTCGAGCTTCAAGGGGCCGTCGAGCGCGGGCGGTTCGCGAAGTGGAATGCGCTGGGAGATGAACGGCACCGAGTGCAGTTCCGAACAGGCCGCGTCGTACATGCGCATGGCCGGGCGGAGGGACGAGGGTCGCACGATGCGGGCCCTACGCGAGGCGGAACGGCAAGCAGACGAGGAGGCGCGGGCCAGAGCGTCGACCTCCGGCAGACTAGGAGACTACCCCCCCACCAACAGCAGGGCGGGAGCGACAAGCAAAGCCGGCGCCGCCGTCCCTGCCGACGCTGATGAATCCGCTGTCGGATCGGGCGGGGTGGCGACGGCGTGCAAGAATCTCCAGGAACTGCCGAAGACCAATCTCTCGGATCACAAACTTAAAGAGGTGATTCGGGAGCTCACGGACAAGGCGCTGGCGAAGACCAAATCAGATCCGCAAGGGAGAGAGTACCGGATTGTCGTCGGCTTGGATTCGGAGGGGAAGATTGCCGGTACGCTCGGGGAGGCGTTCGGAACCAAGGACAAGGCGGCGATCGAGATCGACTGGGACAAGGCAGCCGAGTACGACGACATCTTGGACGTCCATTCGCACCCCCCGGGTACATCCGGGTGCCCCACGCGGGAGAACAAAGACGAGAATGGGGATTCCTATGGCGACACCTACACAGCGATATGGAACGCGGGTGAGCTGAAGAAGGAAGTCGAGAAAGACTACAGAGAGAACCCGAACAACCCGCCCCTCGCACCGCCGATGCGCTTCTTCTCGGTCGGTGCAGATGGCGTCGCGGAGTTCACCGGTGGCCGCGCCAGGCAAGTGGTTGGGCTGAAATAGCAGGACGGGCCAGGTGCTCGCGGAGGACAACCAGTGTGCAAGCACAGAGGCAAGCGTGAAGTCAGTAAGCGCCCGGGGCGTCGTCCGCGCTCCGCGGCCAGCCTGCTGGCGGCCGCGGCCACAGGGCTCGCCGCCCTTCTGGTCAGCTCGAGTTGGGTGGCCGCGGCCGAGAAGCCGGAAGAGGACTCCGGTCCACCGCCGCTGGCGTGCGAGGAGACGGCGCTGGGGACTGCCCGCACCTTCATGCGCCAGTTGGGCCACCGGCCGGAACGCTACCGGACGAGCGTGGTGTGGGAAGCTGATAAAGCCGGGCGCGATTTGGACGCGCACGTGATCTTCGATCCTCTGGAGAGCACGGGATTCGACGGCTACGGACTGAGCGTGCGGGTGCCCATGATCTTGAGCGAATGCCGGGTATTCGAGCCCTTCGAGCTGAGGGCCGAATGGTGCAGCCCCTGGAACGATCGCTGCCGGAGGCCGCTGAGCGCGCGCCAGGAGCGGCTGCGACGCATCGCTCTCGGGAGGATGAAGGACCGCTTCGGCGAGATCGCCCGCGACTACGAGCCCCCGTCACCGCCGGAATCGGATGCTTCCCAGACGCCCGACGAGTCGGTGCTCACGGATCGCTGCATACTCGCGGTGTACCGGCGCGCCGTCGCCTCGAACGACCCCGAGGACTTTCACTGGTGGATCTATGAGATGCCCGGGGATGTAACGCTAGTTGCTTCGCCCAAGCGTGGTCTGGATCCGTGCGAGGAGACGCGCTTCGTTCGCCCGTATTACGGGAGCTGCGGCAAGGGGATTCCCACCGAAGAGGCACGGGCCGTTCTGAGCGGAGAGGCGTCGGCGTCGGACCCGTAACGCGGCCGAGTCGCGGGAATGAGACCGGGACAGGTGCCAGTCGAAGTCGGCCCTGGTGGCGGCCGAGATGAAATGGCACGACTGCCGTCTCGACGAGCAGGGGAACTGGGGGCAGCATCAGGACGAAGCGGGAGCGTCCTTCGTGGGCCCGACGATCGTCCAGAGCAAAGCCTACACGGCCTGGCCGGTGTCTGGCGGGTCGACGCTGAGCTTCGTGCTGGACGACGCGGGGCGGTTCGTGTACGAGCGGCCCTTGCCGAGCAACGGGGGCAAGTACCTCTACCAGCACGACGGCTTCGGCCGGCTGGTCTCGGCCGAGAAGCGCAACCCCAGCAACCAGGTCGTCACGACGACGACCTACGGCTACACCGCGGACGGGCGGCTGGCCTGGCGGAAGGAGGGCGCGGCCGCACGCGAGTGGCTGATCTACGACGGGTCGCGGCGGTGGTGCAGACGACCGGAGACGCAGTTGACCTGGACCCACGTCTGGGCCGGGAGCCGGCTGGTGCGCTCCTCGAAGCGCGGAGACCCGGACACGGTCTACCATCCGCACCAGGACCGGCTGGGATCGATCGTGGTGGTGACGCGGCAAGGGCAAGCGGCCGAGAAGAAGCTCTACGACGCCTACGGCCGCCTGGTCGCGGTGCCAAACGACCATGACACGACGCCGCTCTCGATCCCCTTCGGCTACGCCGGGGCGCGCTGGGAGGCGACGGCGGGCCTGTACCAGATGGGGGCGCGCTGGTACGACCGGGAGCTGGGGCGGTTCATCGAGCAGGACCCGATCGGCGAGGCCGGCGGCCTGAACCTCTACGCCTACGTCGGGTCGAGCCCGACGCTGTGGGTCGATCCGACGGGGCTGGCGAGGGAGTCGAGCTTCAAGGGGCCGTCGAGCGCGGGCGGTTCGCGAAGTGGAATGCGCTGGGAGATGAACGGCACCGAGTGCAGTTCCGAACAGGCCGCGGATTACATGCGCATGGCTAGCCGGCGGGACGAGAGCCGCGAAAACCGGGCGCATCGCGAAGCGGAAGAGGCGCAGAAGAAGGCCCGCGAAGCTGGGAACGAAGGCAACAGCGAGGGAGGCCTCTACTCGATCATCGTCAACTTCAAGAGAGGCGCGACTCAGCCTCGCGGGTTGGAACTCGCTGGGACACCTGAGGAGCGACAGCAATCACTGGAGCAGATTCGCGGGGGACTGCCGGAGAAGGACCGCGGGCATGTCCGGGTCGAGGAAGGCGACGGCTCGGAGGGCCGACCGGAAGGGCACTTCTTCGTGGTTGTCGACGGCGACCACCGCTCCAAGGACAAGAACTTCCGCGCCCTCAAACAACTGACCAATACCCCCGGACATGTCGTGGTCGAACAGTGGGACCCATCCAAGCCGCCCATCATGGGGCAAGACATTAACGGTCAGCCCGTCAACGTGAGCGAACCCTTCATGGGCAAGATCCTCGGGGTGACGCTCACGACCACTGCGATGATCTCAGCTTCGTGGGAGCGCGACGCCCCGTTTTCGACTAAGCAGGGTACTGTGCAGGTGTATATCGGTCCGCAGGCTAGCGAAGTCGAGGGTGCGAAGAGCATGGCGCATGAACTCTACGGACACGCTCTACCGGGCCTGCTCGGCCAACGGAGCCAGCATTTTGGACTCAATGATTCGTTCGATCAGGGCATCCGTGCGATTCACGAAAGAACTCGGGATAACTTCCTAGCAGGGAGGTAGCGGAGATGGACTTCGCCATGTTCGCCACGCTGGCGCTGCTTCTTGCGACCTCTGATCAGCCTACGCTCGGAATCAGCTGTTCTTCCAGCGCTAAGCCTGATAACAGCCTCCACGTCAAGTGCAGGGTAACGAATCAGCGACAGGGGGCCGTTCTCTTCCTCGCGGGGCCATTCGACGATCACGGCCCAAGTTCCAACGGGAGTTGGATTCCACCGCATGGGCGTGGCGGGAATCTGCTGCTGTTCGCGCGAGATCGAGGTCGAGGACTTCCCCTGGGCTCGACCATCAATCTCGTGCCCGGCTTCAGGAGCGGCGATCTAATGTCGCTCGTGAGGCTCCCCGCCGGGCGCCGGATCGAGATCGAGTTGACCCTGGGACCTGCCGAGGTTGCGCGTCTCGGTCTGGATACGGGCGACTGGGTCCTGCAGGTGTGGATGTCTGGGATCGAACTTCGCGAGGCGTCTGCGACCCTCGGAGTGGGGCACGGAGATCGATGTGCGACTCTTGTTCAGCAACTGGAGGCCGTCCCGGAAGCAAGGTCCTTCAAGGCGCTCTTTCGGCAGTCTGCTTATCCGCCCCCGGCGAGCGAGCGACCCGAAGGGTGCGCCGACACCCTTTTCGACGCGTTGCGCTACAGCGGCGGTAGTTCCAATACGATGACCATCCAACGCCAGAAGCCGAAGGAGTAGACCTCGACCCGGGACAACGCCGGGCGCCGGACGCAGCTCACGCTGACGACGCCGACGGCTGACGAGACGCACTACGGCGGAACGAAGAAGCAGACCTGGAGCTGGGACGCGCTGGACCGGCTGGAGAAGAGCACGGACGAGAACGCGGAGGGCACCGCGAACGCGGACGACGACGCGATTGTCCGCTACAAGTACGACAGCCTGGGCCGGGTGCTGAATGAAGATTTCGGGGAGTCAGCCGGGAACGCACGCTGGAGCGTGGTCTCGACGTACGGCCGGCGCGGGACGCGCGAGTCGCTCACCTACCCGACAGCGGCCGGCGGGTCCGGCGCCACGCTGGCGCTGACCGCGGACGACCTCGGCCGGCTGACGCAGATCGCGGAGGGAGGGACCAGCGTCGCGGCACTGACGCACGTCGGCGCCGGCCGGTTGGCAAAGATCGCGTCGCAGGACGGCTCGCTGTGGGAAGGGCTGGACTGGGACGCTGCGGGCCGCAGGGGCCGGGGCATGGTCACCGTCAGCGGGGCGACGGAGTTCGAGGAGGAGATCGCCTTCGACGACGACGACCGGGTGCTGTCGGTCAAGTGGCCGCACCTGGTGGACGGCAACAGCCGCCCCCAGGTCCAGGAGTATGCTTACGACGAGCAGGCCCGGCTGGTGAAGGTGGAGCAGGGGTACGCCGATCCGAGCGGGAGCGGCTGGACCTTCCCGGTGGGCTACTCTTCCTTCCACGACTTCCGTCTCGACGAGCAGGGCAACTGGGCCGAACATCAGGACGGAGCGGGAGCGGGAGCGTCCTTCGTGAGCCCGACGATCGTCCAGAGCAACGCCTACACAGAGTGGCCGGTGTCGGGCGGGTCGCCGCTGAAGTTCGGGCTGGACGAGACGGGGAGGTTCCTGTACGAGCGGCCCTTGCCGAACGACGGGGGCAAGTACCTGTACAGGCACGACGGTCTCGGGCGCCTGGTCTCGGCCGAGAAGCACAGCGCGCAGGGTCAGATCGTGAGTACCAGCAGCTACGGCTACACCGCGGATGGGCGGCTGGCCTGGCGGAAGGAAGGGGCAGCGGATCGGGAGTGGCTGATCTACGACGGGTCGCAGGCCGTCGTGCAGATCCAGCAACCGTCCCAGGGGGTCGCCGCCCTGACCTGGACCCACGTCTGGGCCGGAAGCCGGCTGGTGCGGTCGACGAAGCACCCGGCTGGAACGGTCTACCATCCGCACCAGGACCGGCTGGGCTCGATCGTGGTGGTGACGCGGCAAGGGCAAGCGGCCGAGAAGAAGCTCTACGACGCCTACGGCCGCCTGGTCGCGGTGCCAAACGACCATGACACGACGCCGCTCTCGATCCCCTTCGGCTACGCCGGCGCGCGCTGGGAGGCGACCTCGGGGCTGTACCAGATGGGGGCGCGCTGGTACGACCCGGAGCTGGGGAGATTCATCGAGCAGGACCCGATCGGCGAGGCCGGCGGCCTGAACCTCTACGCCTACGTCGGGTCGAGCCCGACGCTGTGGGTCGATCCGACGGGGCTGG
>CAVPDB010000004.1:0-83971 GCA_963702545.1 uncultured Acidobacteriota bacterium
CCCCGTCCAGCAGCTCGATGTCCTTGACGGCGACCGTGAACGGTTGGTCCGGGAGCAGGGGCAGCGGGTCTCCCTCCGGGGTATCCGGCGGGAGGATGATCCGGCGTCGATGGGAGCTCGACGAGCGCCTCGAAGTCCGCGGACTCGAACTTCGCCTCGGTCTCGGCGGTCACCCGCCCGGTGAGGTGCAGGTCCAGCACGGGTCGCCTGAGCGCATCGAGTTCGACGACCACCCGGTACGTGGTGCGGGTGGTCTCGCTCGACACGATCTCGCCGGGGACGAGGCCGTCACGCTCGGCGACCTCGAGCGAGAGCTGGCGCGGCGCGCTCCCCGAGGGGTGTCGATAGGACGCGCGCAGTTCCAGAACCACGCGCCCCTCGCCCTGCCAGGCCGCCCCGGGCACGCCTCGTACCGAGACCGCGCCGGCCAACTCGGCTCCCGGGACCTCGATCGCGAGTCCGAGACGGCCGTTCGAGAGCGGCAGATCGACCGCAGCGGACAGGGTCGGGCAAAGCAGGAACAGAAGGGAGAACAGGACGGCAGGCCAGGTGGTCCTGCGCATGGGAGCCTCCGGCAGGGGAAGCATACCGCAACCCGGATCCTCGCCTCGGCGCGAGCGAATCCAGCTCTCCGAACGGCCGGCGCAGCGGCGAGCCGGCCCGGGCGCTCCACAGGCCCCGGAGCTCGAGCGGACGGGGTCACGGCGCGGCGCGACCGATGCGGAGTCCCTTACCCCGCCGCGACCTTCCGCCGCGACCGTTCCATCCGCTCGCGCACCCGCTCGGCCGCGTCCTCGGGCACCGGGCCGTCGTGCATCACGGCGCGGTCGAGGTCGATCACGAAGAGCGCGTCCTCCGAGCGCAGGATGTTGCCGAGGTTCAGGTCGCGGTGCTCGAGGCCGCGCTCGAGCAGGAGTTCGCCGAAGCGGCGGGCCTCGTCCCAGAGCGCCGCGCGGCGCGCGGGGTCGCTGCTCCTCGGCCATCAGGCGCGCCATGTCGGTCGCGTCCTTCAGGAAGGCGCTCATCCCCCAGGCCTTCCAGCCGGGCCGGGCCGGGAGCAGCACCACCCCCAGGGGCCGCGCGGTCGGGACGCCCGCGGCCGCGGCGCGCCGGCCGGTCTCGAGTTCCGCGAGAAAGCGCTGCGCGTCGAAGTAGCGCTCGCGGTTGAAGCTGGCCACGACGCCGCCGCGCAGGTACTGCTTGACCAGCAGCGCGGGCCCGCCGGGGATCGGCACCACGGCCCGCGGCCCGCGCCCGGTGCCCGGCCCCTCGGGCCGCGGCGCCAGCCGCTCCCAGGGGCGGCCGAGCCCGGCCGCCAGCACGGCGTCGGCCAGCGCCGCGTCGAGCACGCAGGTCGCCTCGCCCTCCTCGCGCACGACGAACCCCGGGGGGGCCGCGATCACGCGCGCCGCCCCGCGGCGCCGCCGGACCCGGCGCGCGCGTCGATCGCCTCGCCCCCGCCGCGCGACAGCTCCCACAGCCGCGCGTACTTCATGAAGACCGTCATCGCGGTGAAGCAGGCCAGGACCAGCCCCGGGCCGCCGTCCAGGAAGCCCCGCTTGAGCAGGTAGGCCCGCAGGAACCGCGCCACCGGCCGGGTGAGCACCGCCAGCGCGCCGGCCCGCCGGCCGCGGCGATGCGCCTCGCGCGCGCCGGCCTCGGCCCAGCGCCAGGCCTTGGGGACGTACTGCGGGAAGGAGCGGAAGGTGTCGTGCCGCAGCGGGGCGGACAGCGCCGGGAGGGGCCCCGGCAGGTCGATCTCCTCGTGGACCAGCCGGTCGTCGTAGCGCGCCGTGTCGCGCGCGATCAGCCGGATCACGCGGTCGGTCCCCCAGCCGCCGTGCTTCATCACCCGCCCCAGGAAGCGGTTCTCGCGCGGGATCCAGGTCCCCGGCGCGGCCGGGCCGCCGGCCGCGAACAGCGCCCGCAGCTCGTCCGCCAGCGCCGGCGAGACCTGCTCGTCGGCGTCGAGGATCAGGACCCACGGGTGGCGGCACTGCGGGATCGCCCAGTTCTTCTGGCGGGCCGGCGACTCGTAGGGGTGCTCGAGGATCCGCGCCCCGTGCCCCAGGGCCAGCGCCAGCGTGCGGTCGGTCGAGCCGGAGTCGACGACCAGCAGCTCCCCGGCCAGGCCGGCGACCGAGGCCAGGCAGGCCCCGATCGTCGCCTCCTCGTCGCGGGTGGTGACGAGCACGGAGAGCGGCAGCGGCGGCGCGCCGCTCACTTCGTCTCGCTCCCCTGCGGCGCTCGAGGCTGGACCAGCCACGCCACCCCGATGCTCAGCAGGTAGAGCCCGATCATCGGCAGCGCGAAGATCGTCATCGTCATGATGTCGGGCGTCGGGGTCAGGATCGCGGCCACCACGAAGATCACGAAGATCGCCTTGTCGAGCTGCTTCCACAGGCCGCGCGCGCTGACGATCCCGAAGCGCGCCAGCGCCAGCGCGAGCAGCGGCATCTCGAACATCAGCCCCAGGCCCAGCAGCAGCTTGCTGGCGAAGGAGAAGGCGCTGTCGACGGTGATGTGGCTCTGGAACCCGGTCCCCTGCTCGGCCAGGAACTTCGCCGCCGTGGGGACCGCGACGTAGTAGGAGAAGCCCGCGCCGGCGGCGAAGAGCAGGCTGCCGGCGGTGATCACCGGCACGATCCAGCGCCGCTCGCGCGGGTAGAGGCCCGGCGCGACGAACGACCAGGCCTGGTAGAGGATCATCGGCAGGGCGATGAAGATCCCGCCCAGCAGCGCGGCCTTCATCTTGTTCATGAAGGCCTCGGCCGGGCGGATCACCGAGAGCTGTCCCATCGACTGCGTGATCGGGTCGAGCAGGAAGGCGAGCAGGCGGTCCGAGAAGATCCAGGCCACGACGAAGCCGACCAGGACCGCGAGGGCGGCCCAGGTGAGGCGGCGGCGCAGCTCGTCGAGGTGCTCGAGGAACCCCATCTTCGCGCCGGACTCCCCGGCGTCGAGTTGCGGGTCCCCCGCGGCGGGGGCGGTCACGGCGTGCCGGCCGGGCCCGGGGCCCCGGGCACGGCAGGATCGGGCGCGGTCGGACCCGGCGCGCCCGGCTCCGGCCCGGCCGCTCCGGCCGGCGGCGCGTCCGGGGCTGCGGGTGCGCCCGGAACGTCGTCCGCCGCGCCCGGCGAGGCACCGTCGGGCGGCGCGCCGGGAGGCAGGTCGCGGCGCCTGTTCGGATCGACGTACGGCGGCGGCCCGAAGCCGGCCAGCTCGCGCGCGATCGCGGTCGCGTCGCGCTGGATCCCCTTGACCTCGCCGATCGCCCCCTTGACGTCCTCCAGCGCCACCTCGCGCTCGAGGGTCCCCTGCATGTCGCGCATCGCGTGCCGCATCTGGCCCACGAAGCCGCCGAGCTGCTTGCCAATCTGGGGCAGCCGCCGCGGCCCGAAGATGAGCAGCGCGAGGATCAGCAGGAAGAAGAACTCGGGGCCACCGATGTCGAACATCGCGGGCGCATCGTAGCGGCGCCCCCCGGGCGGGTCAACAGAACGCCCGGCCGGCCCGGAGCCGCAAGCCCTTGCCGCTCCGGCCCTTGCGCGCCCGGAGGGAGCCGCTGCGGCGGCCCCGCGGACCGCCGGGAGCGTTCGATTGGGGCGGATTCCGGCCCCACCCTATACTTCCGGCATGAAGCCCTCCCGCCCCCTGCTGGTCGCTCTGCTCCTCGCGGCGCTCTTCGCGGCCTCGGCGATCGTCGTCGTGACCCGGGCCGCCGCCCCCGCCGGCCCGGCCCTGGGAAAGATGGGGACCTACGCCGAGATCCTGGCCCTGATCGAGCAGCGCGCCGTCCCCGAGCCGGACATGAAGCGCGTGATCTACTCCAGCATCGGCGGGATGCTCGACGCGCTCGACCCGCACACGAACTTCCTCGACGACGACAACTACCGCGAGATGCGGGAGGAGCAGAAGGGGTTCTTCTACGGCCTCGGGATCCAGATCAACAAGCGCGGCCGCTACCAGCCGCTGCGGGTCGTGGCCCCGATGGCCGGCACGCCCGCCGACCGGATGGGGATCCGCGGCGGTGACGTGATCGTCCACATCCGGGACGAGCGGGCCGGGGCCGACGTCGACACGCTGGGCCTGACGATCCAGGAGGCGGTGAAGTACCTGCGCGGGCCGCGCGGCTCGGAGGTCGAGATCACCGTCGAGCGGCCGGGGGTGGAGCAGCCGCTGGTCTTCAAGATCCAGCGCGACGCGGTCCGGACCACGGCCGTTTCGCAGGCCTACCTGGTCCGGCCCGAGACCGGCTACATCAAGATCACGAACTTCGTCGAGAGCACGACGCCGGAGCTGGACGCCGCGCTCGAGAGCCTGAAAAAGCAGGGAGCGAAGCGGCTGGTGCTGGACCTGTCGGGCAACCCCGGCGGCCTGCTCGACCAGGCGATCGGCGTGACCAGCCGGTTCCTGCCGGCCGGCTCGCTGGTGGTCTACACCGAGGGCCGGATGGCCGGCTCGCGGCAGGACTACTTCTCGGCCAAGGACGTCCCGCACGTCGACTGGCCGGTCGTCGTGATGGTCGACCGCGAGTCGGCCTCGGCGTCGGAGATCGTGTCCGGCGCGCTCCAGGACCACGACCGCGGGATCGTCGTCGGCGAGACGACCTTCGGCAAAGGGCTGGTCCAGTCGGTCTACCCGCTGTCCGAGAACACCGGCCTGGCCCTGACGACGCAGAAGTACTACACCCCGGTCGGGCGCAGCATCCAGCGCCCCTACACCGGCGAGGACTCGTACTACCTCGAGTGGCGCGAGCGCGACGCGGTCCCGAAGCCCAAGGACGACGCCCCGGTCTTCAAGACCGACACCGGGCGGATCGTCTACGGCGGCGGCGGGATCAGCCCCGACATCCCCGTGCAGATCCCGGAGTACCCCGAGGTCGTGGTCCAGCTGCTCCGGACCTCGGCCTTCCCGCGCTTCGTGACCGCGATGTCGGCCGAGGACCGGAAGAAGTACGCCGCCGACCCGGACTCGATCCTGCCGCCCTTCACGACCTTCGTTCTGACCGACCTGCCGGAGCTCAAGGCCGAGGAGATCGCGGCGGCGAAGGTCGAGGTCCTGCTGCAGCTGCGCGGCGAGTTGGCGCTGCTCGACGGCGGTCTCGCGGCGCGCGAGCGCGTGCTGCTGGAGAAGAACCCGGCGCTGGAGCAGGCGCTCGCCGCGTTCCCCGAGGCCGAGAAGCTGCAGAGCCTGCGCCGCGCCGTGCCCGAGACCCGCACGGCCGAGGCGCTGGGGAAGCCCTCTCAGACCAGGTAGGCCAGCGCGAACCCGACCTGCGCGGTCATCATCATCAGGTACATGTGGGTCCACGACGGGTGGTTCTCCGTCGTGGCCAGCGCCTCGGGATCGCGCAGGATCAGCCAGACCGTGTAGATCCCCCAGCTGGTCAGGACCAGGCCCAGCGTGTCGAGCGCCCAGCGGTTGCCGGTCAGGATCGCGTGGTGCCCCGCGGGGTCGAACGGGTCGGGCAGCATCGTGCCGAGCGGGATCAGCAGCCAGGGCAGGATGAACGACGGCGCCATCATGTACGCCGCCTTCTTCACCCCGTAGCGGATCGGCAGGGTGTAGCAGCCGCCGGCCTCGTCCCCCTTCATGTCCGAGAAGTCCTTGGTGGAGGCCGCGCCGACCAGGAACAGCGCGAAAACCGCGCCGATGTACCAGGCCTCGAGCGCCCAGACCGGGCCGATCATGCTCCACCCGGCGACCTTGAGCAGCATCCCGCGCGGGACCGCGATCGTCACGTTGGCGCCGATCGCGTGCCGCTTGGTCCGGCCCAGCGCCGGGGCCGAGTAGACGAAGGTGAAGATCATCCCCAGCACGTAGATCGCGAACACCGCGTGCCACAGCGTCAGCGCGCCGAGCCAGCTCCCTGCCCCGGCCAGCGCGGCCCGCACGCCGTCGGGGACCGTCAGGCGCTCGATCAGCGTCTCGGCCGGGAAGATCACGACCAGCCAGGTCGGGAGTACCGCCAGGACGTAGAGCGCGATCGAGTAGTTCCAGGCGGCGCGCATCGAGATCTTCCCCGACGGCAGCATCCGCTCCGGCTTGTTGACCCGGTCGATCTGCAGGTCGTAGTACTGGTTGATCACGTTGCTGGCGGCGTTGAGCAGCGCCGCACAGGCCGAGCCGAGCACGACGTTGAAGATCACGGCGGCCGTCACGGCGCGCGTGGGGTCGGGGTTCCAGTACGAGCCCCAGGCGCAGATCGCGCCCGAGACCACGCCCAGGAGCGGCGGGAGCAGCGTGAACGGGCGGGTGAAGTCGACGTAGCGCCGGATCGTTTCGGTGGTCACGGGAGGTCCTTCGGAAGGGTCGGGTTCAGCCCGCCACGCGGGCGAGGCTGGCGAGGGCGGCGAGCCAGGCGATCAGGATCGCCGCCAGCCCGCCGGCGAGCGTGTTGAGGAAGTTCTGGGCCTCGTTGTTGATCAGGCTGGCCTGCTCGAGCACGGCTCCAAGGTAGCTCTCGAGCGTGGTCCCGACGAAGGCCGCGGCGGCGACGATCGCGACGCCCGCGCCGTCGATCAGCCCCAGCCCCCAGCCGAGCAGGCCCAGCGCCAGGGAGCCGGCGATCCCGGCCAGCGTCCCCTCCAGGCTGACCGCGCCGTCGGTGCCGCGCGGCACCGGCCGGAAGGTGGTGATCAGGAAGGTGCGGCGCCCGAAGGCCTGGCCGATCTCCGAGCCCAGCGTGTCCGACACGGCGGTCGCGAGCGCGGCGACGAAGGCCAGCCGGAACAGGCCGTTCCCCTGCGCCGCGCCGAAGGCCAGCGCCGCGAACAGCGCCGGGGCCCCGGTGTTGGCCCAGGCGTGGGCCGCGCCGCGGCGCCCCCCCTTCTCCTGCGCCGTCCCCTCCTTCGCCTTGGTCCGGTAGCCGACCTTGGTCGCGGCCGAGCCGAGCACGAAGAAGGCCAGCAGGATCGCGAACCCCGGCCCGCCGAGGCAGAGCCAGATCGTGGATCCCAGCAGCACGCCGTTCACGACCCCGGAGAGATCGACGGTCTTCAGCGCGTAGGCCAGCCCGGCCGCGGCGAGGTTGACGCCGAGCGCCCAGGGAAGGCGCGCCAGCAGCAGGTCCTGCTGCGCGGCGATCCGCGAGAGGTCGATCAGCTGGACCGCGTAGAGCAGGCCGCCCGCGGCGAGCGGCACCAGCAGGTTGTCGTTGATCCCGGTGTCGAGGCTCTCCAGCACCGCCAGCACCAGGCCGACGGCGAGAAACTTGAGCGCGATCGCGGGGGTGATCGCCCAGCCGCCGGTCCAGGCGAACAGCGCCAGCGCCAGCGGCACGCCGGCGACGACGAAGCCGATGAAGCCGGCCCAGGTTTTCTGCGCGTTCCAGGGGAGCGGCCCGCTGGCCCGTCCGAAGGCCAGGCCGGCGATCGTCGCCAGGCCGTCGCCGAACGCGAGGAAGGCCCACGCTGCGGCGACCAGGTCGAGCCGATCGGGGAAGACCAGGATCAGAATCAGCACCGAGACCGCGTAGAACACGATCCCGACGTCGAGCCCGCGCTCTCTCGCCTGGCCGCGGAAGAAGCGCTTTCGCCCGACGCGCGGCATCACGAGCAGGTTGTTGAGGAGCGCGACGAGCGCGAGGAGCGCGGCCTGCCACCAGGTCAGGTAGCGCAGCAGGAAGGCGAACCCCCCCATCGCGATGTGCAGCAACTTGCGCGACAGGTCGCCGCGGAGGCCGCTCATCGCTTCACCCGCGCCGCGCCGGAGTCGATCAGCCAGCGCACCATCGCCGCCAGCCCCTCCCGCGCCGGGGTCACCGTGTAGCCCAGCTCGCGTTCCGCGCGGGCCGAGCTGAAGGCCCACTCGTGGCGGTAGATCTCGACCTCCCCGTCGGTCATCATCGGCTCGATCCCGGTCAGCGACGCCTGCCAGCGCAGGACCCGCCCGAGCAGCGAGGCCACGCCGTAAGGGATCGCGCGCGCCGGCGGCTTCACGCCGCCGGTCTCGGCCATGATCTCGAGCGCCTGCCTCACCGTGACGTTGTCGCCCCCGAGGACGTAGCGCGACCCGGCCGGCGCTTTTTCCAGCGCGAGCAGGAAACCGCGGGCGACGTCGTCGACCTGGGCCAGGCACTGGCGGCGGTCGCCCGGCCCGACCGTGCCCGGGAGCTTCCCCGCGAGCAGGTCGCGCGCCACTCCCGCCAGGATGTTTCCGTCGGTCAGCCGCCCGGGCCCGTAGACCACGCCCGGGTAGACGATGACGAGGTTCTCGCCGCGGGCCTGCCGCTCCCGCGCGCGGCGGTCGGCGACCAGCTTGGTCCTTTCGTAGTCGTTGCGCGGCGCCTCGTCGTGGACGTTGTCCTCGTCGCCGGTCCGGCCGTCGGTCGGCCCGAGCGCGAGGAACGACGAGCAGTAGAGCACCCTGCCGGCGCCGGCGGCCCAGGCGGCGTCGAGCAGCCGGTCGAGCCCCTGGACGTTGACGCGGTCGAACTGCCGGGGGTCTTTGACCCAGCGCTTGACCAGCGCCGCGCAGTGCACGACCGCCTCGCGCCCGGCGACCGCCGCGGCCAGCGACGCGCCGTCCTCGATGTCCCCGCGCAGGACCTCGAAGCCGCCCGCCGGCGCAGCCTCCGGCCGGCGCGCCAGCAGCGCGACCTGGTGCCCCGCCGCGGCCAGCGTCTCCGCGACGCGCCCCCCGAGAAAGCCGGTGCCGCCGGTCAGCAGGACCCTCACGGTGCGGCCTGCGGCGGGTGCTCCGCCAGGTACTCGCGCGCGGCGTCGGTCCACGGCCGCGGGGCCCAGCCGAAGCGGGCCGCGAACAGGCCGGTGGCCAGCGGCGTCGCCGCCGGGCGGGCCGCCGGCAGGACGAGCGACTCCGGCGCGACCGGCTCGACCCGCGCCGGGTCGCCGCCGGCCAGCCGGACGACCTCGCGGGCGAAGGCGAAGCGCGAGACGGCGCCGGCGTTGGCAAAGTGGAACAGGCCGCTGGCACCGGGGTCCTCGATCAGCGCCAGGACCGCGCGCGCGATGTCGCGGTTGTAGGTCGGCTTGGTGACCCAGCCGTCGATCACGCGGATCGGCCCGCCGCCCGAGACCGCCTGGCGCGCGATCTTGTCGAAGAAGGTCTCGCGCCCGGGACCGAAGACGAACGAGATCCGCAGTACGACGGCGTCGGCCAGGCCGGTGAGGATCGCCTCCTCGCCGCGCAGCTTGCTGCGGCCGTACTCGTTGACCGGCGCGGCCAGGTCGGCCTCTTCGTATTCCCGCCCGGCCAGGCCGTCGAAGACGTAGTCGGTCGAGAGGTGGATCAGCCGCCGCCGCCCGCGGCGGCAGATCGCCGCCAGGTGGGCCGCCCCCTCGGCGTTGACCTCCCCGGCCGTCTCGGGGTCCTGCTCGGCCTCGTCGACGTTGGAGATGGCCGCGGTGTTGATCACCACCGTCGGGTCGAGGCGCTCGATGTCCAGCTCCGTCGCCCAGCGGTCGGCGATGTCCATTTCCGTCCGGGTGGCAGAGACGGTGTGCGGAAAGCGCGGCTCGAGCAGCGCGGCCAGGGCACTCCCCACGAGGCCGTCGGCGCCGATGATCATCGGCCGGATCGCGAGGCTGGGGTCGGGCGCGGTCATCGGCGGATTCTAGCAAGGATGGGGCGGGCGGCCGGGCCCGTCAGTTCCCGATGTCCTGCTCGAGGTCGAACAGCTTGCCGATCCCCGAGAGGTTCACGGTGAGCAGCAGGTTCCGCCGGCTGTCCCCCACGAAGCCCTTGACGTCGTAGCCCAGCTGGATCGAGCAGCACTGCGTGGTCCAGCGCACCTGGTAGAAGTAGTGGTCCAGGTTGGAGGTCTCGAGGTTGTAGTCCCAGGCCGCCTCGAGCGACAGCCCGCGCACGACCCGCGCGATCCCGAACTGGGTGCGCAGGAAGTCGGACCGGGCGTCGAGCGGACGGACCGGGTTGCGCTTGTACCACGAGCCGCGGAAGTACCCGCCGCGGAACCCCATCATCGCCGAGACGCTGGTCTCGGTCAGCTCGTCGTTGGCGATGTCGTAGGTGTACGAGAGGTCGACCGCCTGCTGGTAGGTCGGGTTGAAGCGGCCGGTGATCACGATCGGGGAGTACTGCCGCGAGTCGACGATCGCCTGCGAGTCGAGCAGCCCGCCCGCCGCCCCGCCGGGGACGAGCGCCCAGAGGTTCGTCAGCGGCTGGTCCGGGTCGAGCGAGTACTGCTGCGCGATCTGCAGGCTGCCGATCTCGGTCGGCGTCAGGTTCTCCGCGACCTCGAGCGGCCCGGCCACGCCGGGCCGGCCCGTCTCCCCGATCGCGCGGCGGGCCTCCCGCTCGGCCTGCTCCTCGAGGCCCGTCAACGACAGCCGCTCGGTCGACGGGATCCCGAAGGTGCGCCCGGTGTCGGGCCCGCGCAGCGCGTAAAAGCGCGTTCGCACGCCGTAGGTGAGGAGCGACAACTGCCCGGGGACGGTGTCGACCTCGATGTCGTAGAGGATGATGTTCGCGGGTCGATCCCCGAGTCGGGGCGCCAGTCGTAGCGCACGAACGGCTCGATCACGTTCTTCAGTTTGGGCGAGAAGCCCCAGCGCGGGGTCTCCCAGACGCGCTGGAAGCGCGGCCCGATGAAGCCGATCCCGGCGTTCCAGAGGTTGCGGGTCAGGGACTCCCCGACGTAGTTGGGGGCGGCGCTGCGGCGCCGGCTCGTCCGGCGTGACGCGTCGGCTGCTGCTGGGCGGTGTAGTAGGTCCAGCGCCAGCCGGCGTTGATCGTCAGGTCGGCCCAGGGAACCTTGAGCAGCGGCATCTGGAACTGCGGAAAGGCGTCGATCCGCTGCCACGTGACGTCGGCCAGCGTGACCAGGGCGTCCTCGTCCCTTTCCCCGAACGCCCCCTCGGGCGGCCCGAGGATCGCGCGCCGGAAGTTGCTGACCGAGCCCTCGAAGAGCACGAAGACGGGCGAGCGGCCGATCCGCTGGCTGGCGCTGCGGAGCTCGATGTCGGGCCGCGACTCGTTGATCGTCTCGCGCGCGATCAGGGTCTCGAGTCCGGCAGGAGGTGTAGGTGATCGGGAAGTACTGCTTGAGCCGGCTGGCCCGCACCGCGAGCGAGTACCAGGACCACTGCCGCGTCAGGTCGAGCCAGGACGAGACCTGCGGGTTCGAGGCACGGTCGAGGTCGACGACGTAGTCGGTCAGGTAGTCGAAGTCCGAGAGCGCCTCGAACTGCAGGCGCAGCTTCCAGGTGTCGCCGAACGGCTGGAACTGGTGCCACTCCCCGATGTAGCGGTTCTCGTCGCGCCCCGTGTCGCGGATGTAGTTGCCGATCCCGCGGGCCCGCCCGCGCCAGGTCGGGAGCCAATTCAGCTCCGCCCCCAGCCCGGGGCCGACCTTGCTGTGCCAGTCGAAGAGCAGCGTCAGGTCGGCGTTGTCGGCGAGGGCCCAGAAGAGCGGCAGCGAGATCGTCCGCCCGAGCGTGGTCGAGGTGCTGAACGACGGGAACAGCAGGCCGGTCGCGCGGTCGGTCTTGATCGGCCAGACCAGGTACGGGGTGTAGAAGATCGGGACCTTGCCGACCTTGAACGCCGCGTTGCGCAGGTGGGCGTACTGGCCGATCGTCAGCGTGGCGCGGCTGACGCGGAACGACCAGTACGGGGTCGGCTGGGTGCAGGTCGTGAAGATGGCGTCGGTGACGCGCAGGTCCTGCGGCCCGATCCGCTCGATCGTCGCCGCCCGCACGACCGCGTTGTCCTGGTCGAGGTAGCCGACGGCGTCTTCGACGAGGCCGATCTGGGTCTTGATGTTGTAGACCAGGCGCGTGCCGGAGAGGGTCGCGCCCGGGAAAGGTCAGCACGACGTTGCCGGTCGCCACGACCTCGCCGGTGGCGAGCGTGTAGACGATCTCGTCGGCCTGGATCGAGCTGTCGCCGGCCTGGATGTCGGCGTAGCCGGAAAGGCGCAACTCGTTCTCGAGGCGGGTCACCTGGCCGGCCTGGACGCGCGCCGACTCGGGGATCGCCAGCTGGAGTTCCGGCTTCCCCATCCGGGTTTCCTCGGGGGGCAGCCGGGAGGATCGCGCCGAGAGCCGCCAAGAGGACGCAGGCGAGGAGGAGGCCGCTGCGGCCCGTCGGGCGCGTAGTCCCGACGGCCGCCGGATGACGCTCCGCCGGCATCGCTCTCCTCCGTGAGTCGCGGAAGAATAGCGAGTCCGTCACCTGGGCATCAACCTCTTCCGCGCCACGGCGCGGGCCGGGGCCGGTGCTACCATCCCGCCCCCGGAGGAGCGCTCGTGCGGATCGCCTTGGCCCAGACCGACCCGCGCCTCGCGGATGTCGAGGCCAACCTGGCCGGGATCGAGCGGACGGTGGCCGCGGCCCTCGTCGCCGGCGCCGACCTCGCGGTCTTCCCCGAGCTCGCGCTGACCGGCTACCGGCTGCGCGACCTCGTGCCCCAGGTGGCGGTGCGGCTCGACCGCGCGGGGCCGGTGCGCGACCGGCTCGCGGCCCTCTCGGAGCGGCTGCCCTTCGTCGTCGGGCTGGTCGAGGAGTCGGCCGACCACCGCTTCTACAACGCGGCGGCGTGGTTCGAGGACGGCCGGCTGGTCCACGTCCACCGCAAGGTCTACCTCCCGACCTATGGGATGTTCGACGAGGCGATGGACTTCGCCCGCGGCCGCCGGCTGGCGGCCTTCGACACCCGCTTCGGGCGGGCCGGGATCCTGGTCTGCGAGGACCTCTGGCACCCGACCGCGACGACCGTGCTGGCGCTCGACGGAGCGGTCTGGTGGTCGGGATCGCGGCCAGCCCGCTGCGCGGCCAGGGGGTCGGCTCGGCCGACCCCTCGCACCTCTCCGGGCGGCAGCTGGCCGAGGTCCTGGCGCGCTTTCACACCGTGCCGGTGGTCTACGTCAACCGCAGCGGGTACGAGGAAGGACTGGCCTTCGGCGGCGGCAGCTTCGCGCTCGGCGCGATGGGTGAGACGCTGGCCGAGGCCCCGCTGCTGGAGGAGGCCCTGGTGGTCGCGACGGTCGACCCCGACCGGACGCGGGCGGCCCGCACGGCCTACCCGCTGGTGCGCGACGAGCGGCCGGGCCTGCTGGCCCGCGAACTGCGGCGGATCGCGCGCGGCGAGGGGCTCGAGGCCGACGAGGAGGACGGGCGGTGAGCGGGCGGATCGAGGTCACCTCGCCGCTCGAGCTGCCCGATCTCGAGAAGCTGCTGGCGGGGTTCCTGCGCGAGGAGATCGGCAAGGCGGGGTTCGCGCGCGGGGTGGTGGGGGTCTCGGGCGGGCTGGACTCGGCGGTGGTGCTGCTGCTCGCCGCGCGGGCGCTGGGGCCGGAGAACGTGCTGGCGCTGGTCCTCCCCTACCGGACCTCCTCGGCCGACAGCGTGCACGACGCACGCGCGGTGATCGCCGTCGCGGGCACGCCCGTCGGAGGAGATCGACATCTCGCCGATGGTCGACGCCTTCGCCGCCGCGGCCGGCTGCGACGACCCGCTCCGGCTGGGGAACCGGATGGCGCGCGAGCGGATGGCGCTGCTCTACGACCGCGCGCTGCGCGACCGCGCGCTGGTCGTCGGGACCTCGAACAAGACGGAACTGCTGCTGGGCTACTCGACCCGCTGGGGCGACGGCGCCTACGACCTCAACCCGGTCGGCGACCTCTACAAGGCGCAGGTCCGCGCCCTCGGCGCGCACCTCGGGGTTCCCCGGGCGATCCTCGAGAAGGCGCCCTCGGCCGACCTCTGGCCCGGCCAGACGGACGAGCAGGAACTGGGCCTGATCTACGCCGACGCCGACCGGATCCTCTGGTACCTGGTCGACCAGCGCGGCCGGCCCGAGCGCGCGGCCGATGAGCTGGGCGTCCCGCAGGCCGCGGTCGACCGCGTGCTGCGACTGATGACGGCGACGCAGTTCAAGCGCAACCTGCCGCTGATCTGCAAGGTCCAGCTGCGGACCGTCGGGATCGACTTCCGGCTGCCGCGCGACTGGGGGCGCTAGCGCAGGGCATGCACGAAGGGCCGGACCTGGGCTCCCCCGGCCCCTTCCTTCCGCCGGCGAGGCGCCACCGGGGGGCTATTTCGGGCAGTCCGCGACCCGCTTCGCCTTCATCACCTCGTGCGTCGGCTCACCGTCGGTCGTCCCGTCGACCGTCAGCGTGTAGGCGCCGTCGCTCTCGACCGCGATGGTCGTCCTGGTCCGCGAGGAGACTCCCATCACCTCGCAGGCCGACGAGAAGCTGAAGGTGCTGCCGCTGCGCTCGACCGGCGTGAAGGTGCAGCCCGAGGCCTTGAGCTGCGTGCGCTGGCGCTGCCATTCCGCGACCGGGTCCATGCAGCGCTTGGCCGTGACCGTCGTCGGGGCCCCGCCGCCGGGCGGCTGCATCGTCCGCGTGATGTCCCACATCCCGTGCCGCAGCGTCGGCCACTCGTCGGCGAGCGCCGGCGCGATGGCCGCGAGCGCGGCCGCCAGCACGAGCCCGGCCGCGCCGACGGCCGCGCACGTTCCCAGGAGCCGATGATCGGTCTGCATCTGTTCCTCCCCGGGCCCGGGCCGGCCGGGCCTCTCGTCCCAGGAAGGTCTGCCGATGCCAGGGGAAAAGCAATGGCTAGATAGCTAGTCAGCCCGTGTTATTCGCTCTCTGAGGTCATCTGAACACGGACCAGAGTCGGCGTGGATGCCGGAGGGGTGCCCCGGCCCGAGCCGAACCGCCGCGCCGTGTACGAAGCGCCCGCGGCGCGGTTCCGGCGGGCCTCGGCCGCATCCCGGCCGTCGCAGACGCCGCGCGCCCCCGCAATTGACACCGCGGCTTCGCGCTCGCTAGTGTGGCCTTCGAGCCGGCTGACTTGCCCCTTCGTGCTCCGGCTCGGAAGGCGAGGAGAATATGGACGGCACACGATCCACCGCAGAGCCGCAGGTCGCCACGCGCGCAGCGCTCGACCTATCGCTCCGGCTCGCCCTCGTCGCGCTGCTGGCGTACTGGTGTTTCCGGATCGCGCAGCCGTTCGCGCTTCCGGTCGTGTGGGGCGTCGTGCTCGCGGTCGCGCTCTTTCCCGTCTACATCCGGTTGGAGCGCCTGCTCGGCGGCCGGCGCAAGCTGGCGGCGGGGCTGCTGGTCCTGGCCTGCCTCGCGTTGATCGTCATTCCCGTCGTCTGGCTCTCGGGCTCGGTCCTCGACGGCGCCCGGTACATCTCGTCGAGGGTCGAGAACGGCACGGAGGGTGAGCTGTCGATACCGCCGGCGCCCGAGTCGGTCGCGCAGTGGCCGCTGGTCGGCCCCCAGGTCTATGCGACATGGAACCAGGCCGCGACGAGCCTCCAGTCGTTCCTTCGCCCGTTCCGGCCGCAGGTCCTCGGCTTCGGCCGCTGGCTCGTGGGGCTGGCCCGGCAGGCCGCGTTCGCGATCCTGCTGACCGCGGTCGCGGTGCTGATCGCGGCGGTCTTCCTGGTCCGCCGCGAATCCGCGCTCCGGTTCGCGACGGGCCTCGGCGCGCGGGTCGGCGGGGAGCGCGGGGTCGAGACGGTGCGGACCGCCGGCGCGGCGATCGGAACGGTCGCGAAGGGGGTCGTCGGCGTCGCCGTCATCCAGGGACTGCTGGCGGCCATCGGACTGGTCGCGGCGGGGGTGCCCGGCGCAGGGCTCTGGGCGCTGCTCGTGATGGTGCTCGCAGTCGCCCAACTGCCGCCGCTGCTCGTGCTCGGCCCGGCGATCCTCTACCTCGTGTCGGCGGATGCGGGCACGACCACGCTCGTGCTGTTCACGCTCTGGAGCCTGCTGGTCTCGGTCTCCGACGCGGTGCTGAAGCCGGTGATGATGGGCCGGAACTCGGAGATCCCCGTGCTGGTGATCCTGGTCGGGGCGATCGGCGGGCTGATCCTGCACGGCCTTCTGGGACTGTTCGTCGGGGCGGTCGTCTTCTCCGTCGGCTACCGGCTGTTCGGGGCCTGGATGGAGGACCTGCCCGGACCGGAGCCGGCCGGGCCGCGCTAGAATCGTCGCCGGATGAGCGAAGGCAGGAAGATCCGGCTGACGTCGTACTCCAACTGCGCGGGTTGAGCGAGCAAGCTCGGTCCCGAGCTGCTCGCGCAGGTGCTGCGCGGCGTCACCCAGCGCGTCCCCGACCTCGCCGGCGGGGACCAGTTGCTCGTCGGGCTGGCCGAGCCCGACGACGCGGCCGTTTACCGCCTCGGGGGCGGGCGGGTGCTGATCGCGACGGTCGACTTCTTCACCCCGATCGTCGACGACCCGTTCGCCTACGGCCAGGTCGCCGCGGCCAACTCGATCTCCGACATCTACGCGATGGGCGGCGACCCGTTCCTGGCGCTCTCGGTCGCGGCCTTCCCGGCCGACCTGCCGCCGGAGATCCTGGCCGAGATCCTGGCCGGCGCAGCGACCAAGGTCCGCGAGGCGGGGGCGGTGCTCGCGGGGGGCCACACGGTGCGCGACGCCGAGCCCAAGTTCGGGCTGGCGGTGCTCGGCTTCGGGCGCGAGGACGCGCTGATCCTCAAGCGCGGCGCGCGGCCGGGGGACCTGCTCTACCTGACCAAGCCGCTCGGCACGGGCGTGCTCGCGACCGCGCTCAAGGAGGAAGCGCTCGGCGCGGAGGCCGAGGCCGAGCTGGTGGCGTCGATGGCGCGCCTCTCGGGGGGGGCGTCGCGGGCCGCGGTCGCGGCCGGCGTGAGTGGCGGGACCGACGTCACCGGCTACGCGCTGGCCGGCCACGCGTCCGAAATGGCCGAAGCGTCGGGCGCGCGGCTGGTCATCGAGTGGGGGCGCGTGCCGCTCTTCGCCGCGGCGCGCGAGCTGGCGGCGAAGGAGTTCGTGCCGGGCGGGACCGCGACCAACGCGGCCGCGTTCGGGCCGCGGATCGACGGCCTCGCCGGCCTGTCGCCGGTCGATCGGGCGCTGCTCTTCGATCCGCAGACCTCGGGCGGACTGCTGCTGGCCGTGCCGGCCGATTCCGAAGGGGTCTTCCGCGCGGCGCTGGCGGCCGAGGCGACCGAAGGCTGGCGGATCGGACGGGTCGAGGCGGGCGTGGGCGTGGCCGTGGAGCCCTGAGGTGTCGGCACCGTCTCGCGGTCGGCTGCTGGTGGTCGCGACCCCGCTGGGAAACCTGGGCGACCTCTCGCCGCGCGCGGTCCGGGCGCTGGGGGAGGCGGACCTGGTCGCGGCGGAGGACACGCGCCGCACGCTCCCGCTGCTGACGCACCTCGGGCTGTCGAAGCCGCTCGTCTCGAGTCACAAGTTCAACGAGGCCTCGAAGCTCGACGGCCTGCTCGGCGCGCTGGGCGAGGGGAAGACGATCGCCTTGGTCACCGACGGCGGGACCCCGGCGATCTCGGACCCCGGGCACCGGCTGGTCGCTGCCGCGCTTGCCGCCGGGCACGTCGTCGTCGCGATCGCGGGGCCGAGCGCGGTCGCGGCCGCGCTCTCGGTGGCCGGCTTCCCCGCCGACCGCTTCCGCTTCGCGGGGTTCCTGCCGGCGGCGGCCGCGGCCCGGCGCCGGGCGCTGACGGCGCTCGCGGGGGAGCCGGAGACGCTGGTCTTCTACGAGGCGCCGCACCGCGTGCTGAAGGCGCTCGACGCGATGATCGAGGCGCTCGGCGACCGCGAGGCGGCGCTCTGCCGGGAATTGACCAAGCTGCACGAGGAGGTCCTGCGCGCGCGCCTCTCCGCGATCCGGACTTCGCTTGCAGCGCGCGACGCGATCCGTGGCGAGATCGTGCTGGTGGTCGCGGGGGCGGGCAGCGAGGGCAGCGGGGCGGCACGGTGCGGGGCGGCACGGAGGCCGGCGTGGAGCGGGCGGCCCGCTCCGCGGCATCCCGCCCGACGCCGTGGCGTACGGCGTCCTGTTCGAAATGGCGCGCGAGCTGGAGGACGGCGACCCGCGCCGCGCGGTGCGCCGCCTGGCGCGCGAACTGGGCCTGACGCGCGCCGAGGTCAAGGCGCGGCTCGCGGAGGCGGGGATCGACCCCGACGCCCCCGGTCCTTCCTGAGCGAGACGTCGGCGCGGTGGGCGGCTGGTATAGAATCCGCGCCCCGATGACCCTCCGCTCCCTGCTCCGCGAGCCGCTCGTGCATTTCCTCGCAATCGGCGCCCTGCTGTTTCTCTGGTACCAGTGGAGCGGGGGCGGGTCCGGCCCCGGTTCGAGCCGGATCGTGCTGACCAGCGGGCGGATCGAGTCGCTCGCCGCGGGGTTCCAGAAGACGTGGCAGCGCCCGCCGAGCGAGGCCGAGCTCAAGGGCCTGGTCGACGACTACGTCCGCGAGGAGATCGCGACGCGCGAGGCGGCGGCCGCCGGGCTGGACCAGGACGACACGATCATCCGCCGCCGGCTGCGGCAGAAGCTCGAGTTCCTGGCCGAGGAGGCGATCGACGGCGTGCCCCCCACAGACGCGGAGCTCACGGCCTGGCTCGAAGCCCACGCCGACGACTACCGGATCGAGCCGCAGCTCGCCTTCCGGCAGGTCGTACGTCAGCCGCGACCGGCGGGGCGCCCGGGCGGAGGCCGACGCGCGGGCGCTGCTGGCCCGGCTCGAGGCCGAGGGCCCCGAAGCGTCGATCGAGGCGCCGGCGACCCGATGATGCTCCCGCCGAGACCGCGCGGGAGCCGCTGCGCGAGGTCGCGCGCACTTTCGGACAGCAGTTCGCCGAGTCGGCCCTCGCGCTGCCGGTCGGGCGCTGGGCCGGACCGATCGAGTCGGGCTACGGCCTGCACCTGGTGCTGGTCCGCGAGCGGATCGACGGCGCGCAGCCGACGCTCGAGATGGTGCGCCCCCAGGTCGAGCGCGATTTCCTGTCCGCCCGGCGCAAGCGCCAGCTCGACGCGATGTACGACCGCCTGCTCGAGAAGTACACGGTGGTCTTCGAGCGGCCGGACGAGGAGCCCAGGGGGTCCGCGGCGAGACGGCGGTGAGACCGTGGTGACGCGGCGGCGGCGGGTGCCGTGGACCCGGCGGGCGGGGCTGGCCCTGGCCGCGCTGCTCGGCCGCGACGCCGTCCGCGCTGGCGCACGAGGCGCGCCCCGGCTTCCTCGAGCTGCGCGAGACGGGCCCCGAGACCTACAGCCTGCTCTGGAAGAAGCCCTCCGGCGGCGAGGTCGAGATCCAGATCGCGCCGGTCGTGCCGGAGGGGTGCCGCCTTGTGACGCCGGACCGCCAGCAGGTCACGCCCGGGGCGCTGATCGTGCGCGGCACGCTCCAGTGCCGGGGCGGGATCGCCGGCAAGACGCTGGCGATCGCCGGGCTCGAGGCGACGATCTCCGACGTGCTGGTGCGCGTGCACCACGCCGACGGCCGGCTCGAGAGCCACCTGCTGCGGCCGACCAGCCCCTCGGTCACGCTCGGTGCCGCCACGACGGGACTGCAGCGGGCCGGCGGGTACCTCCAGCTCGGGATCCAGCACATCATCCTCGGCGTCGACCACCTGCTCTTCGTGCTGGGGCTGCTGCTGATCGTCAGAGACCGGTGGATGCTGGTGAAGACGATCTCGGCCTTCACGCTGGCGCACAGCATCACGCTGGCGATCGCCACGCTCGGTTACGCCAGCGCGCCGCTGCCGCCGCTCAACGCCGCGATCGCGCTCTCGATCCTGTTCCTGGGGCCGGAGATCGTGCGCTCGTGGCGCGGCGAGACGAGCTTCACGATCCGCCACCCGTGGGTCGTCGCCTTCGCCTTCGGGCTGCTGCACGGCTTCGGCTTCGCCAGCGGGCTGACGGCGCTGGGCCTGCCCCAGGCCGAGATCCCGCTGGCGCTGCTGCTGTTCAACGTCGGCGTGGAGCTGGGCCAGCTGGCGTTCGTGCTGCTCTTCCTGCTGCTCCTGCGCTCGTTCCGGGTGCTGGAGATCGACTGGCCGCGCTGGGTCGAGGCGCTGCCGGGCTACGCGGTCGGGTCGCTGGGCGCGTTCTGGACGATCCAGCGCGCGGTCGTGCTCTTCGGAGGTCGATGATGAGGCCGGCGGCCAGGACGTTCCTCTGGACGGGGGCGGCGCTGGCGCTCCTCCTCTGGACGACGCCCCGCGCTGGCCCACCAGGAGCGCGGCCAGGCGAGCGGGCCTGCTGGCCGGGCTGAAGCACCCGGTCTCCGGGCTCGACCACGTGCTGGCGATGATCGCGGTCGGGCTGTGGGGCGCCCAGCTCGGCGCGCCGGCGATCTGGGTGCTCCCCGTCGCCTTCCCGATGGTGATGGCGTTCGGCGCGGCGCTCGGCGTGCTGGGGATCGCGATCCCGGGGGTCGAGGTCGGGATCGCGGTTTCCGCGATCGTGCTGGGCGCGATGGTCCTCACCGAGGCCAAGCCGCCGCTGGGGGCGCGGCGCTGATCGTCGCCTTCTTCGCGATCTTCCACGGCCACGCCCACGGCACCGAGCTGCCGGCCGGGGCGAGCGGCGTGCTCTACAGCATCGGCTTCGTCGTCGCGACCGGCTGCCTGCACGGCGTCGGGATCGGGATCGGGACGATCCACGGCTGGCCGAAGGGGCGCGTCGCGCTTCGCTTCGGGGGGCGGCCGTCGCGCTCGCCGGCGTCTTCTTCTTGATGAAGGCGCTCGCGTGAGGCCCGGCTCCGCGCTCCGCTCCGCGGCAGTGCTGGCGGCACTCGCGGCGGCCGGCGCGTTGCCGGCCGAAGCGCATCTCGTCCAGTCGGGCCTCGGCCCGTTCTACGACGGCGTCGCGCACTTCGCGGTCTCCGCGGACGACCTGCTCGCGGCGCTGGCTGTCGCGCTGCTCGGCGGCCTCGGCGGGCCGCGCGCCGGGCGCTGGGCGCTGTTCTCGCTGGCGGGGGCGTGGCTCGCCGGCGGGATCGCCGGGATCCCGCGGGAGACGGTGGCCAACTGGCCGCTGGCGACGGCGCTGTCGCTGATCGTCGTCGGGGCGCTGGTCGCCTGGAACCCGCGGCTTCCGGCGCCCACGGTCGGCGCGCTGGCCATCGCCGTGGGCGCGCTCCACGGCTACCTCAACGGCTCGCTCTCGGCGGGCGGAGCCTTCGGCTTCCGCGGCCTGCTGGGCACCGCGGTGAGCGCGTTCGTCCTCGCAGCGCTCGCCGCCGCGCTGGCGGTCTCGCTGCGGCGCGAGTGGACGCGAATCGCGGTCCGCGTCGCGGGGAGCTGGATCGCGGCGATCGGGCTGCTGATGGCGGCCTGGAGCCTGCGCTGAGGGGGGACGCGGGTTCCGTCGAAGGCTGGACGGCCCGCGGCCGAACAACCACAAGGGGATCAGAACCACCGGGCGCTCCACGACCGCGTCAACAAGGTCTGCCGGCGCTCGGGGCCCGCCGACGCGGCCGGCATGACTCGGCCTCGGCCCGGCCCGCCTCTACGCCGAGAGCGGCAACACCGACTTCAGTTCGTCGCAAGCACTTTCGAGTCGAAGGAATTCGCGCTGGGGATCGAGGGGAACTACCTCAAGGGGATCGGCACGGCCTTCAAGTTCTGACCCGCCACCGCCGGCGGGCCGCCCGATCCGGCCTTCCGGCGCCTGGCCGCAGGCGCGCCGGGCGGCCGTCTTCCCCCGCGGCGGCGGCGGGCCGATCCAAAACCACCCGCCACGGGGTTAGGATGGCCCCCGCCGCGGGACGCTCCGCCCATCCCGCGCGGGAGGCACCGTGAGCTGGGCTCTTTGGGTCGTCCTCGCGTACCTGCTGGTCCTCGCCGGGTTCAACTTCGTCCGCTCGCGGCAGGTCCAGTCGCAGGAGGACTTCATGGTCGCGGGGCGCAAGCTCTCGATGACCGTGATGGTCTTCACGCTGGTCTGCACCTGGATCGGCTCGGGCTCGTTCATCGCCGGCGCCGAGTACGCGGCCAAGGCCGGCTGGTCGTCGCTGTGGCTCCCCGCCGGGGCCTGGGTCGGGATCGCGGTGATCTACTTCCTCGCGGCCAAGATCCGGGGCTTCGGCCAGTACACGGTCGGCGACATCCTCGAGGTCCGGTACGGCAAGTTCTCCCGGCTGTTCGGCGCGATCGCACTGATCATCGCCTTCACGACGATCGTCTCCTACCAGTTCCGGGCCGGCGGCTACATCCTCAATGTCGCCAGCGGGGGCGCGATCTCGGTCCCGGTGGGACAGGCGATCGCGGCCGGCTTCGTGATCCTGTTTACGGCGATGGGGGGGATGCTGGCGGTCGCCCACACCGACCTGCCCAACGGGATCATCATCGTGCTGGCCTGCGCCGTGGCGCTGCCGTTCACGATCGTCGCCGCGGGGGGCGCGGGGGCGGCGGCAGCCCAGCTTCCGGCCCAGCACTTCAGCGTCTTCGCCGCGGACTTCGGGGCCCACCCGGCGCTCAAGGCGGGGGGCTACTTCCTGGCCACGCTGCTGCTGCTGATGGGAATCCAGTCGATGTACCAGAAGTTCTACTCGGCCCGCTCACCGGCCGAGGCGCGCCGCGCGGTGGCGCTCTGGATCGTCGGCACGATCGTGGTCGAGACGCTGGTCGTGGCGATCGCGATCTACAGCGCGGCCCGTCACTGGCCCGAGGTGACCGCCTTCCGGGTCGCCGGCGCGGTAAAGGAGCAGGTCGCGGCCGGCACGCTCCCGCCGGCCGACGCCGTCTCCCGCGCGATCGAGCTGGCGCAGGGGGCGGCCGCGCATGGCGAGGTCCGGCACGAGCAGGTCGCGGCGCTGCACACCCTGCTCAACTCCGGCTTCAGCGGCGCAACAGACGCCGCCGGCGTCGCCGCGGCGAAGATCGGGATCGATCCCGCCTCGCTGGTGCTGCAGGCGGCGGGCGACCTGATCGGCAGCAGCGGCCTCGCCGTGCTGGTCGGGCTGCTGCTGCTGGGGGCGGCCTGCGCGGTCGTGATCTCGACCGGCATGAACTACCTGCTCTCGCCGACAACCAACATCATGCGCGACATCTACCAGCGCTTCGTCAACCCGGGCGCCGACCAGAAGTCGATGGTCGCGCTGCAGAAGGTGTTCGTCTGCCTGCTGGGGCTGGCCGCCTTCCTGATGATCTGGATCCCCACCTACTTCGGGCTGCAGATCTCGGTGCTGCGCTACTCCTTCTTCGCCTACACCATGTACGGGGTGGCGATCACGCCGGCGCTGCTCGCGGCGCTGGCCTGGAAGCGGGCGAGCTGGCAGGGCGGGCTGGCCTCGATCGTGGGCGGGGCGCTGGCGGTGCTGCTTTTCGACATCGCCTTGCCGCTGGCCGCCCCGGCGGTCATGATCGACGGCGATCCGTGGGGCATCCCCAGCATCTTCTTCTCGGCGGCGATCTCGATCGGGTTGCTGATCCTGGTCAGCCTGGCCACCCCGCCGCCGACACGGGAGCAGTTGGCGCCCCTCTTTCCCGAGGAGAAGTAAGACGCTCCATGCGCGGCCACGCATCCCGATACGGCCGCCTTGCGGGTGCTGCCGTCGCGCTCGCGATCCTGGTTGCGCCGGCCGGGCGGGCCGGCACAGAGGCCGGGCGGGCCGGCACAGAGGCCGGCCCCTACAGGCTGTTGGACTCGGGCGGACTCCCGGTCGCGGGGGCGAGGATCTCGGTCACTGGTCGAGCCGGCTCCGTTCTGGCCGATGCGGAAGGGCGCTTCGCGCTTGACCCGCCGCCTCCGGTCCCCTTCCAGCTGGTCGTGCTCGATGCTCGCGGGGCGTTCCTCGGGACGATCCTGGTCGAGGACGCCTCCGCGACCGAGCTGCGACTGCCGGCGACCACCCTGACCGAGCTGACCGTCCGCACCGACGCGGCGCCGACGACGCTGGGCGCCCCCGCCTCCGCGCCGAACCTGATCACGCGCGAGGAGATGGAGCGCCGGCAGCCGTCACGGATGGCCGACGCCCTGGCCGAGATCCCCGGCGTCGGGCGGCTCGAGGAGGGCCAGTCGGTCGTCCCCTCGGTCCGCGGCCTGGCGCGCGGACGGACGCTGATCCTGCTCGACGACGGCCGAGTCACCGCGGAGCGCCGCGCCGGCCCGTCGGCCAGCTTCCTCCAGCCCTTCATGCTCCAGGGGCTCGAGATCGTCCGGGGCCCCGGCTCCGTCGCCTACGGCTCGGACGCGATCGGCGGCGTGATCCACGCCCGCCAGCCGCTCCCCCAGCCCGGCGTCCGCTCGGGCCGCTACGAGGTCTCGGGCGGCGCCGGGCAGCCGATGGCGACCGGGGGCGTGGCGTTCAACCTGCCGGTGGGCACGGGCGCGATGACCTTCGCGGGCCAGCAGCGCTGGTTCGGGGACTACGACTCGCCCGCAGGGGACGGTCGACAACTCGAGCGCGCGCGACCGCAACCTGGCGCTGGCCGGGCTGTGGCCGGTCGGGACGGCACGCCTGTGGTTCAACGTCTACGACGGCGAGGCCTGGGAGATGGGCAAGCCGGCGAAGGACTCCGACCGGACGCGCGCCTGGTACCCGGAGGAGCGCTCGACGCGCCTGGCGCTGGGCGCCGACCTGCCGGGGGGGCTGGGGTTCGACACTGCTCGAACTGCGCGGCTTCGTCGGCTACTACAGCTGCTCACCAACCGCGAGCGCTTCCCGCAACCCGGTCCGCCCCCCGTCACCCGCCGGCTGCAGCAGGCCGACGTCAGCGCCAACGACGCCTCGCTGCGCGCCGCGGGTTCGCGGAGCTTCGGCGCGCTGCGCTTCTCGACCGGGATCGAGGCGGTGTCGCGCTTCGACCTCGAGGCGATCGACATCACGACGCGCTACGACACGGCCGGCCAGGTGACGCGCGTCGAACGCAACCAGTCGATCGAGGACGCCAGCCGGCTCGACCTGGGCGCCTTCGCCGAGGCCTCGCTCCCCTTCGCCGGCGGCGCCCTGGTCGCCGCGGCCGGCGCCCGCTACGACTGGATCGAGACCGAGAGCACCGGCGCCAGTTTCGGCGACCAGAAGAGCCGCGAGGACGCGGTCACCGGCTTCGCGGCGCTGACCTGGCACTTCGCACCGGCCTGGGAGGCGGCGTTGCAGTGGGCGCGCGCCTTCCGCACCCCGGGCCTGTCTGACCTCTACTTCGTCGGCCCGACGGGGCGCGGCGTGGTGACCGGCAACCCCGCCCTGCAGCCCGAGACGACCAGCCAGTGGGACCTGGCGGTGCGCCATACCGCGGGGAGCTGGCGCTTCGCCGGCTACTTTTACAGCTACCGGATCTTCGACCTGATCGAGCGCTACGAGGAGCCGGTCGGGAGCGCGAACTTCTTCTTCCGCAACGCCGGTACGCAGAAACTCGAAGGGGTCGAGCTGGAGGGCGAGATCGACTTCGGCCCGCGCGTGCGTGCTGGGGCTGGGGGCCAGCTGGACCCGCGGCGAGATCGTCGAGGACGGCAGCCTCCCGGCCGACGTCCCCCCGCTCTACGGGATGGCGACGCTGCTCTACCGCCCGGCCGACCGCTGGTGGCTGCGGCTGCGAGGCGAGGCGTACCGAGCTGACGACCGACCCGGACCGACGGAGATCGACACCCCCGGATATGGGCTCGTCGGGGTCGGCGCCGGCTACCAGCTGTCTCCGCTCTTCGGGATCGAGCTGGTCGTCGGCAACCTCTTCGACCACGCCTACCCGCGACGCCGGACGCGGTCGCCGCCGACGGGCCGGGGCTCAATGCGCAGCTCGTGCTGCGCGGGGGGTGGTAGCGCGGGCGGACGGGCCTACTCGGACGACTGGCGCGAGCCGTCCCGGCGGCCCTCCCGCTCGTTGCGGTCGGCGTCGGAAACCTCGTAGCGCAGGCAGCACATCAGGCGCCCGCACTGGCCGGAGATCTTGGCCGGGTTGACCGGCAGCCCCTGGACCTTGGCCATCCGCATCGAGACCGGGGCGAAGCCTTGGAGCCAGGTCGAGCAGCAGAGCGGGCGGCCGCAGTGCCCGACGCCGCCCTGGCGGATCGCCGCGTCGCGCACGCCGATCTGCCGCAGCTCGACGCGCGCCCGCAGTTCGCGCGCCAGGTCGCGTACGAGCTGGCGGAAGTCGACCCGCCCCTCGGCCACGAAGAAGAGCGTGATGCGCCGCCCCGAGGGGACCGGGTCGGCCCGCACGAAGCGCATCGCCAGGTTCAACTCCGCGGCGCGCCGGGACGCGATCTGCAGCGCCTCGCGCCGACGCTGCTCGAGCCAGCCCTCGGTCTCGTCGTCGGCGGGGCTCGCGAGGCGCAGGACCGGCTGCGGATCGGCGCCCGGCCGGCGGCTCGGCCTCGAACGGCACGCGGACCACGGTCCCCAACTGGCCACGCCCGCCGTCGCCGCCGATCACGCAGCGGTCGCCGATCTCGAGCGGGTCGTCTCCGGTCCGGCAGCAGGCGGGCCGGACGCTGCCGGACTGGGCGATGCGGACGAGCGAGGTGCGGGCCAAGGGGTCCTCCGGGATCCTGACAAAAGGATAATGCACCCGGGGTTCGCCCGACGGGGCGGCGCGGGTCGCGTGCGAAGGAGCGGGTCGCGCGCCGGCGCGGATCGCGCGACCATGGACGCACGATGGGGCCGAGCGGCAAGGGAACGGACGGCGAAAGTGAGAAGAACCTGGCGGTCAACCGCCAGGCGCGGTTCGACTACGCCATCGAGGAGACCTACGAGGCCGGACTGGTGCTGGTCGGGACCGAGGTCAAGTCGGCGCGGGGCGGGAAGGTCCAGATCAAGGACGCCTATGCCCGCTTCAAGAACGGCGAGATCTGGCTGATCGGCCTGCACATCGCGCCCTACACCCACGCCTCGTTCGAGAACCACGAGCCGGAGCGGCCGCGCAAGGTCCTGCTCTCGCGCCACGAGCTCAAGCGCCTGACCGGGAAGATCGAGCGGGCCGGCTACACCCTGGTCCCGCTGCGGGTCTACCTGAAGGGGGCCTGGATCAAGGTCGAGCTGGCACTGGGCAAGGGCCGGCAGCGCCACGAGAAAAAGGACGTCCTCAAGAAAAAGATCCACGAACGGGAGATGCGGGACGCGGTCCGGAGGCGCGGCTGAGGGCCGGTGCGGCCAGCACCCCGTCCTCGCCCTGCGGCCCCAGCGGCACCCGGAGCCGCCCCCCGCCCGGCCCGACCTCGGCCGCGAAGATCAGAGCCGTCGCTGCGGGCGGGACGACCACGGCGACCGGCGCCTCCCCGGACTCGTCGACCTCCGCCGTGAGGATCGTCGCCGGCGTCAGGCCGCGCCCGACGACCCGGACCGAGACCCGGGCCCCGGCCGCCGGCGAGCCATCGGCGGCCCGCCGGACGGCGAGCCGTCCGGCCAGCCCGCCGCTCCCGGCCTCGCTGGAGAAGGTCAGCTCGAGCGTCTCGATCTCGCCGTCGGCCGCCAGCAGCGCCGCAAGGTGATCCGCGAGCGGCCCCTGCTCGGCCGCCGGCGCCACGCCGGCGTGCGGCAGGCCGGCCGGGCCGCCGGCCGCGGCGGCAAACTCGCCGTGCCGCGCCCGGCGCACCAGGTCCCGGTGCTGCCGGTCCAGCCGGGCCGCCACCACGGCCTCGGTGGCCTCCTGGGCGACCAGCTCGTCGTAGGGGTTCCGCTCCTGGTGGAGGATCTGCCCGCCGCAGTACACGAGGCTCTCCAGGACCGGGTTGGCGCGGCCACGGTCCTCGCTCTGCACGTGGTACGTCTGCCCCTCGAACCGGACGTCGGTGTTGTAACCCGTCAGCAAGGGGGGAGCCTCCTCGGTCGAATATGTCCGCCCGCGATTTCCTGTCCATTCTCCGTGGACAGGGGGGGCGGCGGCCCCGATAATCGCCGCCGCCTGCGCGGACCACAAGGGTTTTCCCCCCGGAACCGACAGCGAGACCGGGCCGGCACGCCGGCTCTGGGAGGGTTGGCCAGATGGCGATCCGACTGCCCGTCGAGGAAGCCCTCGACATCTACGACATCCACCTCTGGGGCGCGGGCTTCTTCGGGATCTCGCCGGAAGGGGACCTGACCGTCCGGCCGACCCGGGACCCGCGGCTGGAGCTCTCCCTGCCGCGCGTCGTCGCCGACCTGCGGCGGCAGGGGCACGTCACCCCGCTGCTGTTCCGCTTTCCGCAGATCCTGCACACCTCGGTCGAGGAGATGGTCCGGGCCTTCCGTGCCGCGATGGACGAGTTCGGCTTTCACGGCGGCGACTACAGCCCGACCTTCCCGATGAAGGTCAACCAGAACCGCAGGGTGGTCGAGGCCCTGCTGGCCGCCGGCCGGCCGAGCCGGATGGGGATCGAGGCCGGCTCCAAGCCCGAGCTGATGGCAGCGCTGGCGCTGGACGTCGCGCCCGGCGCGCTGACCACGCTCAACGGCTACAAGGACTCGGAAACGCTCGACCTCGCGATCATGGGGGCGCGGATGGGCCGGCGCGTCGTGATCGTGATCGAGAAGCCGTTCGAGGTCGACCTGCTGCTCAAGGCGTTCGAGAAGGCCGGCGACGGGCCGCTTCCGGAGGTCGGACTGCGGGTCCGGATGTTCGCGCGCGGCGCCGGCAAGTGGCGCGAGTCGTCGGGCCTGACCGCCAAGTTCGGGCTGACGACCGGTGCGCTGCTGGAAGCGGTCGCAGCCTTCCGCGCCGCCGGCCGGCTGGACCGGCTGGCGATGGTCCACTTCCACATCGGCTCGCAGATCCCCGACATCCGCCGGTTGAAGTCGGCCTTCCGCGAGGGGGCCCGGATCTACGCCAAGATGCGCAAGATGGGGGTCCCGCTCTCGATCCTCAACATGGGCGGCGGGCTGGCGATCGACTACGACGGCTCCAAGACCGCGTCCGATGCCTCGCGCAACTACTCGATCGCGGAGTACGCCAACGACGCGGTCTACATCGTCAAGGAAGTCTGCCTGGAAGAGCGCGTCCCCTACCCGCTGATCACGACCGAGAGCGGGCGGGCGCTGACGGCGTACCACTCGATGCTCGTGACCGACGTCCTGGCGCGCATCACGCCCGACCTGCGGACCGGCAACGGCGGCAAGGGGGCGACGCGCGAGCACGCCCGGGTCGTCCAGGAGCTGCGCGCGATGCTCGAGGACATGTCGGGGAAGAACTTCCGCGAGTACTTCCACGACGCGACCGAGCAGCGCGACGAGATGGTCACGCTGTTCAACCACGGGCTCGTCACGCTCGAGGACCGCGCGCTGGCCGAACAGCTCTTCTGGGAAATCGCGCGCCGGGCGCTGGCCTTCGCCAAGCGGGAGAAGATCCCGCTCGAGGAGTTCCAGGAGCTCGAGCAGGCGCTGGACCAGAAGTACATCGTCAACTTCTCGGTCTTCCAGAGCGTGCCCGACCACTGGGCGCTGGAGCAGCTCTTTCCGATCGTCCCGATTTAGCGCCTGCGCGAGACGCCGGAGCACAAGGCCACGCTCTGCGACATCACGTGCGACTGCGACGGGCAGATCGACCACTTCGTCGACATCAAGGACGTCAAGGAAGTCCTGCCGCTGCACGACCCGATCCCGGGGGAGCCCTACGACCTGGCGATCTGCCTGCTCGGCGCCTACCAGGACGTGATGGGCGACCTGCACAACCTCTACGGCACGCCGGACGAGGTCCACGTCACGATCGACGGCGAGGGGCGGACCAAGATCGAGCGGATCGTGCCGGGCGACACGGTGGCCGAAGTGCTGTCGGTCTTCCACTACGAGGAAGACGCGCTGGTCGCCTCGGTCGAGCGCCAGCTCGCCGCGCAGGTCGAAGCCGGGACGATCGGCGCCGACGCGACGAAGGCGCTGGTCGCGGAGTACCGCGGCCTGTTCGGCCGCGGCACCTACCTGCGCCAGCCGACCTGACGCTTCCGCTCGGCGCCGGATCGCCCCGTAGGGGCCGGGCTCTGTCCCGGCCCGCCGGGGGTCTCTGTCCCGGCCCTCCGCGCCATGCGGGCCGCCACGGAGGGCGGCCCCTACCGGCACGGCGCGGCTCGTCAGGCGCTGGCGCGCCGGCTGTCCCAGTACATGTAGGCCACGACCAGCGCGTAGAGCACCAGCGCGACCAGTTCGCCGCGGGCCCCCTCGGCGTTGTTCAGCAGGTCGACGCCGGTCTGGATCCCGCGCTCCTGCGTCACCCAGCGCAGGAGCGCCGCGACCACGCCCATGATCGCGCCGCCCGCGATGAACCCCGACGCGATCAGCGTGCCCCGGTTGTTGCGGGCCCGGGCCAGCGCCTCGTTCCCCCCGGCCGACTTCGCGACGAAGTACGCCACCAGCCCGCCGACCAGCAGCGGGGTGTTCAGGTCCTGCGGGATGTACATCCCCAGCGCGAACGGCAGCGCCGGGATCCCGACCATCTGGAGCACCAGGATCAGCAGCGCGCCCAGCCCGTAGAGCAGCCAGGGCGCCGGCTGGTCCGACATCATCGCCTGGACCACCGCGGCCATCGCGTTGGCCTGCGGCGCCGCCAGCGGCTCGGGGTGGGCCGCGGTGACCTTGAATCCGTAGACCTGGTTGAGCACCACCATCACCCATCCGACCGTCAGCGAGGCCGCGACGATCCCGAGCAGCTTGCTGACCTGCTGGACGGCGGGGGTGGCGCCGATCCAGTAGCCGACTTTCAGGTCGGTCACGGTGCCGCCGACGGTCGAGAGCGCGGTGCAGACGACGCAGCCGATGATGAGCGCGGCCAGCATCCCCGCCTCGCCCCGTAGCCCGATCCCGACCAGGATCGTCGCCGAGAGGATCAGCGTCATCAGCGTCATGCCCGAGACCGGGTTGGTGCCGACCGTCGCGATCGCCTGGGCGGCGACGGTCGTGAACAGGAAGGAGATCACCATCACGACGACCAGCGCGATCGCGGCCTTGAGCAGCGCGTTGGGCTGGCCCTGCAGGATCACGAAGGCGAAGAAGACGAAGAGCAGGATCGCGATCACGATCAGCCCCAGCCCGACCCAGCGCATCGGGATGTCGCGGTCGGTCCGCTCGGCGACGGACGCTGTCTTCGGCCCGCCGCCAAGGAACTCGCGGAAAGCCAGCCCGAAGGCCGAGACGATGATCTTCCGGCTGCGCCAGATCCCCAGCATGCCGGCGCAGGCGATCGCGCCGATCCCGATCGTCCGGACGTAATTGCGGAAGATCGCCTCGGCCGTCATCTGCGAGATCAGGACGTCGCCGGCCGTGACGCCGAGCGGCGCCGCCAGCCCCTGCCCGAAGTAGCCGATCAGCGGGACCAGCAGGAACCAGGAGAGGAACGACCCGGCGCAGATGATCGCCGCGTACTTGAGCCCGATGATGTAACCGAGGCCGACCACCGAGGTCAGCATGCTCATCTTGAAGACCAGCTTGGTCTCGCTGGCCAGCCCCGCCAGGCCCGGGGATCGAGCGCGAGGTGAAAGTCTCGGCGAAGGCCTTGAGGTGGAGCGTCAGGAAGTCGTACAGGCCTCCGACCGCGGCCGCGACGCCGAGCGTCTTGGCCTGCGAGCCGCCCGACTCGCCCGCGACCAGCACCTCGGTCGTCGCGGTCGCCTCCGGGAACGGGTACTCGCCGTGCATGTCCGCGCACGAAGTAGCGGCGCAGCGGGATCAGCAGCAGCACGCCCAGCGCGCCGCCGAGCAGCGAGGCCATGGCGGCCCGGCACGAGGTTGACCGGCAGCTCGATGATGAACAGCGCCAGGCAGCACGAAGATCGCGCCGGCGACGATCAGGCCCGAGGCGGCGCCGACCGACTGGACGATGACGTTCTCGAGGATCGTCGAGCGCTGCCGGCGGATCGAGCCCAGCCCGACCGCGAGGATCGCGATCGGGATCGCGGCCTCGATCACCTGGCCGACCTTGAACCCCAGGAACGCCGCCGCGGCCGAGAACAGCATCGCCATGAGGAGGCCAAGCGACCGACCGACCAGGGGGTGAATTGCGCCATCCCGGACGAGGCCGGGACGATCGGCTGGTAGGTCTCTCCGGGCTGGAGCTTGCGATAGGCGTTGTCGGGCAGCGAACGGGTCGTCGGCTCCATGACGCGCGGCCTCCTTGGGGTGACGCCGGAGAGGATCGGGCGGAGCCTACGGAAGTCGGGACGGCCGCGTCAACCTCGGGTGTCGACCGTCGGGCGGACGTGCCCGAGGCGGCTGACCGCGTGGGCCAACTTCCGGCGGAAAGCCTTGAGGTCGCACGCGGCGAGCTGCTCGAGCGCCTCGTCGAGGATCGCCGTGATCTCCGACAGCTCCTGGCGCGCAGCGGCGTCGCGGACCTCCTGGACCCGCTGCCGCAGCTTGGAGATCTCGCCGACGGAGAGCGCGTTGAGCGCTTCGATCATGCCCTTGACGTGCATCGCGCGCGCATTGTAGCGGCGCGTCCCCGGGGCGCAACACGGCCCCTGCCCCGGCCCGCGGCGGGTGCTATCCTCTCGCCCCATGTCGAAGTCGTCCCCCGGCCCGCGTGCCGGTTCCGCCCGTTCGAAGCCTGCCCCGACCTCCGCCCGCAGGACCCGCGCGGCCGGGCGGCCGGAGCACGAGCAGGCCAGCCTGTTCGAGCTGGCCGCGGCGTCGGCGTCGGCCGCTGGGCCCCGCACCCCGGCCGCCGCTTCGGCCCCGCCCGAGGCAGCGGACGCTCCCGCGCGCCCCGCCGGCCGTGCCCGCGCCGCGCGGCGCCCCGTCGGCGCGCAGGAGATGGCGGCGCAGCCAGCGCGAGATCTCGGTCTCGGAGTTCTTCACCAAGAACCGGCACCTGCTCGGCTTCGACAACCCGCGCAAGGCGCTGCTGACCACGGTCAAGGAGGCGGTCGACAACGCGCTCGACGCCTGCGAGGAGGCCGGGATCGTGCCCGAGGTCGAGGTCGCGATCGAGCAGCTGGCCGAGGACCGCTTCGTCGCCAAGGTGCGGGACAACGGCCCGGGGATCGTCCGCGAGCAGATCCCGAAGGTCTTCGGCAAGCTGCTCTACGGCTCCAAGTTCCACCGCTACCGGCAGTCGCGCGGCCAGCAGGGGATCGGGATCTCGGCCGCCGGGATGTACGGCCTGCTGACGACCGGCCGGCCGGTCGTCGTGATCTCCAAGACCGGGCCGCGCAAGGCGGCGCACCACTACGAGATCGCGATCGACACCCGGGCCAACAAGCCCGAGATCCTGCACGACGCGACGATCGAGGACGCGGCGATCCCGCAGGGGACCGAGGTCGCGATCACGCTGGAGGGCCAGTTCCAGCGCGGCCGGCGCAGCGTCGACGAGTACATGGAGCTGACCGCGCTGGCCAACCCGCACGGGACCTTCCGCTACCGCTCACCGGGCAGCGAGCCGGTGGTCTGGGAGCGCGTGACGAGCGAGCTGCCGCCCGAGGCGCGCGAGATCAAGCCGCACCCGCACGGCGTCGAGCTGGGGACGCTGCTCAAGATGCTGCGCGACAGCGACAACCGGCACCTGGTCGAGGCCCTGGTCGCCAACTTCTCGCGCGTCAGCCCGCAGGTCGCGGCCGAGATCTGCGCCAAGGCCAAGGTCTCGCCCAAGGCCAACCCGCGCACGCTCGACACCCGCGCCGTGGAGCTGCTCTACCGCGCGATCCCGCACGTCAAGATCCTGGCCCCGCCGACCAACTGCCTGTCCCGATCGGCGCGGAGCTGATCGAGCGCGCGCTGCGCCAGCGGATCAAGGCCGACTTCTTCGCCGCCTGCACCCGGCCGCCGGCGGTCTACCGCGGCAACCCGTTCCTGGTCGAGGTGGGCCTCGCCTACGGCGGCGGCCTGCCCGCCGAAGAGCTGGTCGACGTGCTGCGCTTCGCCAACCGCGTGCCGCTGCTCTACCAGGCGGGCGCGTGCGCCATCACGAAGGCGGTCGTCGGGACCAACTGGCGCAGCTACGGCCTGCCGCAGTCGAGGGGCGCGCCCGCCGTCCGGGCCGGCGATCCTCTTCGTCCACATCGCCTCGGTCTGGGTGCCGTTCACCTCCGAGAGCAAGGAGGCGGTCGCGTCGTACCCGGAGATCGTCAAGGAGATCCGGCTGGCGCTGATGGACGTCGGCCGCCGGCTCGGCAGCTTCCTCAGGCGCCGGGCGCGCGCCGCGGCCGAGGAGAAGAAGCTGGGCTACATCACCAAGTACATCCCGCAGATCGGGATCGCGCTGCAGGACATCCTGGCGCTGAAGGACCCGCAGCGCGACGCCGCGGTGGCGAAGCTCAAGGACATCCTGGAGCGCTCGCGCACCGTATAGCCGGCCCCGTCTAGGGCGAAGCCGGACCCGGCGGAGTTCGCGTCGCCGCAGCGAGTGCAGCCCGAACAGGATCGTCGCAGCGACCAGCGGCAGCACGAAGTAGAGCGCCCGGAACGCGATCAGCACGCCGGCGATCTGCGCCGCCGGCAGGTGCGGCGAGAGCAGCCAGAGCGCGACCGTCTCGAAGACGCCGAGCCCCCCGGCACCTGGCTGGCGTTGCCGGCAAAGGCGGCGATCAGGAAGACCGTCAGAGCCAGCACGAAGGAGATCCCGGCGGCCCCGGGGAGCAGCACGAAGAAGGCTGCCGCGGCCAGCAGCCAGTCGAAGGTCGAGGCGCCGAACTGGGCCGACGCCATCTTCCAGCCCGGGCGGCCCGAGCTCGACCCCGTTCAGGTCGACCGTCGTCTGCCGGCCGCCCGCCGCCCAGTAGAAGTAGGCCGCGCAGCCGAGCAGCATCACGGATCCCGAGCGGGCGCACCCAGGCCGGGGGGATGCGCAGCTCGGGCGGCAGCGGGGCCGGGTGCACCAGGAACAGCAGCCCCGCGAGCAGCAGGAAGCCCAGCCAGAAGGTCGCGCCGCCGAACAGGATCAGCGCGCCGACCTGCGTCGTGCCGAACCCCCAGCGCCGGTAGAAGCGCAGCCGGACCGAGCCGCCCGTGATCAGCGGCAAGCCCAGGTTCTGGGAGAGCGCGTAGCTGAGGAACGAGGCGAAGATCGACCTTGGCCAGCGGCAGCCGGAGCCGGAGATAGCGCAGCCCCAGCAGGTCGTAGCTCGAGAGCGCCAGGTAGTTGATTGCGACCAGCAGCGCCGAGAGGGCGAGCCGGCTGCGCGGGATTCCGTCGAACGCCGCGCGGATCTCGCTCCACGGGGTGTCGCGGAGGGTCGCGCGCAGGGCCCAGACCGCGAGCAGGAAGAGCGCGACCCCGACGAAGCGTCCGAGGTGGCGGGGCAGGCGCGTCATGCCGGGGGGGCCGGGGGCACGGTGGCGAGGATTGTAGCCGCGCGGAAGCACGCGAAAGGGCCCGAACGACCGCTGGCCGGGGCCGGCCGGCCGCCGAAGATACTGGGTTGCCTCAAGGGTTACACCCGGTACCTTCCGTCTCGATCCCGCCGGCGCAGTCGATCCGCACCGGCGGGAGAAGGCGGCCCGGGGACGGCCCTTCTCCCGCTGGGGCCCCTGCCGGAGCATGTCGATCTCGGACCCCAGGAGAACGCACAGATGAGAATGCCTGGAATCTCGATCCTCGTGGCCCTCTTCGCGCCTGGGCGGGACGGCCGCTCTGGCCTCCCCTCCCGGCTTCGACGAGCCGCTCGCCGAGTTCTCGCGGACCGCGGGCGGGGACGTCCACTCCGCGGCCTCCGGCGTCGGTACGGCGGACGGCGCGAACAGCATTGCGATCCTCACCCCCGGGACGGTGCTCGAGGCCTGGGTCTACTGGTCCGGAGAGGTTCGCCGCGATCCGGTCGGCGGCACCGTGTACGGCCCCGATCCGGGCCTGACCCTGAGCGGCGGCGCGATCGTCGGCTCGCTGCCCGTGGTCGGCACCGAGGTTGCGCGCCGGCTCGCGCTGCCCGACGACGGCGACAACGGCGGCGAAGTCGTGATGAAGGCCGCCGTCCCGCCGTCGGCTTTCCTCGCGGGCGGCAACACCTTCGTCGATCAGCGACTTCAACGAGATCAACCCCGCCAGCGGCATGACGCTACTACCGGCGCCAGCACGGCGTCGCGATGCTCGTCACCTACCGCGGCGACGAGGCCGGAGCGCAGCGCGAGACGATCCTGCTCGAGGGCGGCGACTGGTTCTTCAAGGACCGCTTCAACGGCGACCCGAACTTCGCCGACGAGATCGCCGGCGAGCTGGTCTGCTTCGACTTCAACGCCGCGCTCGAGTGCGGCCAGTCGGCGTTCCTGCGGTTCGCGGTCGGCGGTCTGGTCGAGCAGCCGCTCTCGGTCAACGAGCGGACCTTCGTGCTGTCCGGCTCCGGACCCCAAGCCGGGGTCGCTGCTCGGCGGGGTCGGCAGCCTGCTCGAGCAGAACACCCTCAACCTCAACCTCGAGACGGGCGGCTTCTTCCGCGGCCGCAAGCTCGCGGTGTACGAAGGCGAGGTCCCGCTGGGCACCGGCGACACCTGGCTCTGCTACCAGATCGAGCACGACCTGGCGACCGGACGCCAGTTCCCGGACCCCTACTTCAACTTCTTCGCCTCGCTCGACCTCGACCGCTCGCCCTGCGACGGCGACGGCTGCCTGACGCGGACGCCCGGCTTCTGGGGCAACCACCCCCACGTCACGACGCAGTACCTGTCGCTCGACAGCTGCGGGCTGACGCTCGACTCGACCCTGCCGCGCAGCATCGCCTCGGCGACCGAGGACATGTGCATCAGCGGCCAGGACGCGAAGGGGGCCAAGACCTCGATGCAGCAGCTCCAGCTGGTCCGGCAGTGCATGGCCGCCAACCTGAACCTGGCAGCCTCGGCGGCCGGCGGCGGAAGCTGCGACAGCGCGATCGGGGCCCGGATCGCCGAGTGCTGCGCTTCGCTCTGCAACTCCGGCGCCGCCGGCAACACGATCTCCCGCTCGATGTGCATCGAGGACATCGACGAGTTCAACAACAGCGCCGACTCGCTCGAGCCGTACGGGCCGTTCCTGTCGCCCGGTCCGGCGGACCCCTCCTCCTGCAAGTCCTCCCGCGGCAACGGCTGGGTCAATACGACCGACGACCAGGGTGACAAGCGCAAGCTCGGGCCTGCGAACGGCGGCAAGGGTTCCTCCAGCGACTCCCCGAGTGCTCCTTCCCGGCGTTCCTCCCCCACGCCTCCGGGGACGTCGGCAAAAGGAAAGCACTGACCTCCCCTCCTCCCTGGGTTCGCGACGCGGGGCAGGCTCCGGCCTGCCCCGCGTCGTCTTCGCGGGTAAGATCCGGGCGGTCCACCGATGGCCCGCCCCGACCCTGCCGCCCCGCCCCCCGGCCCCGCCCCTGACGCGCCGGCCCCGCGTGCCTCGCGCGCGCGGCGTGTCGGCTACGCCGCCGTCGGGCTGCTCGTCGCGCTGGCGCTCTCGGGCTTCACCGCGGTGGGCGTCGCGCGGCAGGTGCTGCGCGCCAGCCTCCCCCGGCTCGACGGCGCGCTCGAGATCGCGGGGCTGGCGGCGCCGGTCCGGATCGAGCGCGACGCGCGCGGCGTCCCGACCGTCACCGCCGCCGGCCCGCTCGACGCTTCGCGCGCGCTCGGCTTTCTGCACGCCCAGGAGCGCTTCTTCCAGATGGACCTGGCGCGCCGCCGCGCGGCCGGCGAGCTGTCCGCACTGTTCGGCGCGGCCGCGCTCGAGGCCGACCGCGAGGTGCGGATCCACCGCTTCCGGGCCCGGGCCGCGGCCACGCTGGCGGCGGCCGAGCCGGGCGCGCGGGCCGCGCTGGCGGCGTACGCGGAGGGGGTCAACGCGGGGCTGGCGGCGCTCGGCGGGCGGCCCTTCGAGTACCTCGGGCTGCGGGCCGATCCGGTTCCGTGGCGGCCCGAGGACACGGTCCTCGTCGTCGACTCGATGGCGCTGGTGCTGCAGGACGACCGTGGCCAGCGCGAGGCCGGACTCGCGCTGCTCTACGCGACGCTCCCCGCGCCGCTCGCCGACTTCCTCGCTCCGGCCGGCACGCCCTGGGACGCCCCGCTCGAGGGGCCCGCGTTCCCGGTTCCGGAGATCCCCGGCCCCGCGGTGCTCGACCTGCGCCCGGCGGGCGGGCCGCGCCCAGCGCCGCCCGCCGGCGCGGGATCGGCCGCGCCGGGAGCGGCCGCGCCGGAACCAGGCGCCCCGGGCAGCAACAGCTGGGCGATCGCCGGCCGGCGCACCGCGCGCGGCGGCGCACTGCTGGCGGGCGACATGCACCTGCCGCTGGGGGTCCCGGCTACCTGGTACCGCGCGACGCTGCGCTGGCCGCGCAGCGACGGCGGGCCGGGCGAGGTCCGGGTCGCAGGCGTGACGCTCCCGGGCGTGCCCGGCGTCGTGGTGGGAAGCAACGGCTTCGTCGCGTGGGCCTTCACCAACAGCTACGCCGACACCGGGGACCTCGTCCTGATCGACGAGGCGCCGGACGGTTCCGGGCGGTACCTCGCGCCCGGCGGCCCGCGCCCCTTCGAACGCTTCACCGAGCGGATCGAGGTCAAGGGGAGCGCCCCGGCGACACTCGAAATCCGCGAGACGATCTGGGGGCCGGTCGTCGGCACCGGCCCGGACGGACGGCCGCACGCCTACCGCTGGGCCGCACACGAGCCCGACGCCGTGAACCTGGGGCTGTTCGAAATGGCCGGGGTGCGCAACCTCGACGAGGCGCTGGCGCTGGCCCCGCGCTGCGGCATGCCGGCCCAGAACGCGGTCTTCGCCGACGCCGCGGGACGGATCGGCTGGACCATCCTGGGGCGGATTCCGAAGCGGGTCGGATTCGACGGACGTTTGCCGTCGTCGTGGGCCGACGGCACGCGGCGTTGGGACGGCTGGCTGCCGCTCGCGGAGTGGCCGCGGATCGTCGATCCGCCGACGGGCGCGCTCTGGACCGCCAACGCCCGGGTCGCCGGGGGCGAGGCGCTGGCCCGGCTCGGCGACGGCGGCTACGACCACGGCGCACGCGCCGCGCAGATCCGCGACCGGGTGCTCTCGCTCGAGGGGGCCGACGAGGCGGCGATGCTCGCGCTGCAGCTCGACGACCGCGCGCTGCTGCTCGCGCCTTGGCGCGACCTGCTGCTCGAGGCGCTCAGCCCGGAGGCCACCGGATCGGACCCGCGGCGGACCGAGGCGCGCCGGCTGCTCGAGGGCTGGGGCGGCCGGGCCTCGACCGGTTCGGCCGGCTACCGGATCGTGCGCGACTTCCGCGTCGGCTTCGCGCGGCTGGTCTTCCGGCCGCTGCTCACACCCTGCGAGAAGGCCGACCCGTCGTTCAGCCTGTTCGCCTTCCCGCAGTGGGACGGGCCGCTCTGGAAGCTGATCCGCGAGCGGCCCGCCCACCTGCTCGACCCGCGCTTCTCGAGCTGGAACGACGCCATCCTCTCGGCGCTCGACGCGACGCTCGACGAGCTGACCGCGGGCGGCGCCGCGCTCGAGGACCAGACCTGGGGGCGCCGCAACACCGTGGTGCTGCGCCACCCGCTGTCGGCCTCGATCCCGCTCGCGGGCGCGTGGCTCGACATGCCGGCGGTCGAACTGCCGGGCGACAGCGGGATGCCGCGCGTGCAGGGGCGGGGGTTCGGGGCCTCGCAGCGGATGGTCGTCTCGCCGGGGCGCGAGGCCGACGGGATCTTCCAGCTCCCGGCGGGCCAGAGCGGGCACCCGCTCTCGCCGCACTACGGCGACCAGCAGGAGAGCTGGGCGCGCGGCACGCCGGCGCCGTTCCTCCCCGGCCCTGCCGTGCACCGGCTCGATCTCGTCCCCGCGCGCTGAGCGCGCCGGTCCCCGCCCCCCGCGCCGTCCGATGCCCCCCTTCCCCGCGCTGCCGACCGCGCTCGCCGCGCTGGCCCTCGCCGGCGCGCTGGCCACCTTCGGCTACGTCGCCGCGCTCGCGCTCCGGTTGCGCTTCCTGCGCGACGAGGCGCCTGCGGCGGGCGACCGGCTTGCGGCGCTGACGGTCGTGATCGCGGCGCGCGACGAGGAGCAGGCGATCGAGCACGCGGTGCGCTCGCTCCTGGCGCAGGACTACCCGGCGCTCTCGATCGTTGCGGTCGACGACCGCTCGACCGACCGTACCGGCGCGATCCTCGACGGGCTGGCCGCCGCGGACTCCCGGCTCCGCGTCGTCCACCTGTCCGAACTGCCGCCCGGCTGGCTGGGCAAGACGCACGCGCTGGGCGTGGGCGCCTCGCGCGCACCCGGGGAGTGGCTGCTCTTCACCGATGGCGACGTCGTGTTCGAGCCGCAGGCGCTGCGCCGCGCCATGGCGCGGGCGGAGCGCGCGCGGCTCGACCACCTCGCGGTCGTGCCCGAGATCCACGCCAGGGGGGCGCTGCTCCGCGCCACCGTCGCGGCGTTCGCGTTCTACTTCGCGCTCGCGATCCCGCCCTGGCGGGTGCGCAGCCGCCGCCGGCCGGACGCGATCGGGATCGGGGCGTTCAACCTGGTGCGGGCCGCCGCCTACCGTGCGGCCGGCGGGCACGCCGCCTTCCCGCTGCGCCCCGACGACGACCTCGCGCTGGCGCGGGCGCTCAAGCGCGGCGGGGCCCGGGCGGAGGTCCTCTCGGGGCGGGGCGAGCTGGCGGTCGAGTGGTACCCGAGCCTGCGCGCGCTGGTCAACGGCCTGCAGAAGAACATCTTCTCCGGGTTCGACTTCCGGGCCGGCCGCGCGCTCGGTTCCGTGGCCGCGATCCTGGCCGGCCACGTCCTGCCGTTCGTCGCGCCGTTCGTCACGCCGTCGCCGGCGCGCTGGATCTTCGCGGCCGCGGCGCTGCTGCTCGCGCTGCAGGTCGGCCTCGCCGGCCGCGGCGCCGGACTGCCCTGGCGTGCCGGCCTGCTCTTCCCGCTGGCCGCACTGGCCTGGGCCTACATCGTCGTGCGCGGCACCGTCGTGCCGCTCGCGCGCGGCGAGATCGAGTGGCGCGGGACGCGCTACGCGCTGCGGGAGCTGCGGCGGGATCGCGGCTAGGGGCAGCTCACCGCGCTCTCCTGCGCCGTGACGCCGCAGCGCCCCACCCCGCTCGCCGGCGCGGGCAGGCCGTTCGACCCGTGCCAGTGCGGCCCCTCGATTCCCGCCTCCGACGCCGCCGCGACGACGAAGTAGAGGCTCTCGCCCGGGGCCGGCATCGCCAGCAGCGCCTCCCCGCCCCGCCCGACGTCGCAGACCTCGCCCGAGTAGGCGGCCTGCGGCACCGCGGCCAGCGGCCCGTAGAAGAGGTGGTAGCGCGCCGCGGTGCAGGACGCGGTGTCCCAGCGCAGCCAGAGCGAGCCGTCGGCGGTCCGCTCCGCGGCGAGCGGACGGCCAGGCACGGTCCGGCCGTCGGGCACCGCCAGGGCGCCGGCCGACGCCGGACGGAAGCGGTAGAAGCTGCGGCCGTGCGTGGCGACGACCAGGTCGCCGCCCGCCGGGTGCGTGAACAGGTCGGCGACCGCCGCGAGCGGCAGGCCGTCGGAGAAGCCGTACCAGTGCGCGCCGCCGTCCGCGCTGCGGAAGATCCCCAGGTCGGTCGCCGCGATCAGCACGCCCGGATCGCCGGGATCGACGACGAGGTCGGTGACGGGCAGGTCCGGGAAGTCGCCGGTGACGTCGGTCCAGTTCACGCCGGCGTCGGTCGTGCGGGAGAGCTTGGGGTAGCCGTAGCCGCCGAGCACCGCCCACGCCGCACCGGGCGCCGAGGGGTGCGGCGTGACGCGCGTCACGGTCCGGTTGGGCCACGGGCCCTTGCGCGAGACGAACGCCGGGCTCGCCGCCAGCGCGTTGGCCGAGCGGTAGAGCCCGCCGTACTCGTAGCCCACCCAGAGCACGTTCCGGTCGGCCGGCGAGACCGCCAGCGCACTCACCATCCGGCTGTAGTAGACCGGCCCCAGGATCTCCTTCCAGTTGGTCGTGTGGAAGTCGGTCGTGCGGTAGACCCGGTTGGTGCCGACGTAGATCGTGCGGCCGGCCGACGGATCGCGGTCGAAGATCCCGACCCACGCCCTCGGGTCGTCGGCCCGGATCCCGCCGTTGGCGTCGACCCAGACGTTGCCGCCGTCGAACGACTTCTGCAGGTTCGTGACCTGGTACTCGGTCAGGACCTCCGGACCGACCGCCACGCACTTCCCGCCGTCCCCGCCGCGGATGTAGCGCCAGGGCTCGCCGGTCTTCGTCTGGTCGGTCCCGTTGTCCTGCGTGCCGCCCGCCAGCCAGGCGGCGTCGGCGTCGTGGCCGCAGCCCCCGTAGAACTGCGTGGTCGGCAGCCCCTGCCCCGTGGCGACCCAGTGGAAGCCGTAGTCGAGGCTCGAGTAGACGCCGGAGTCGCAGCCGAAGACGACCTCGCCGCCCGGGAAGGCCAGCGCGGCGTGGTAGTCCCAGCCGACCGGCCCGGCCGCGCTCGGCAGCGCCGAGAAGCTCGCGCCGCCGTCGCGCGAGACGTGGCTCCCGACTCCGCCGACGTAGATCGTGCGGCAATCGTCCGGCGCCATCGCCACCGCCAGGTCGTACCAGCCCTGCCCGCCGGCGAAGTCGGGCGCGGCCGTGAGCTGGCTCCAGTGCGCGCCGCCGTCGGCCGACTTCCACAGGTCGCCGCCGTTCTGCTCGGAGACCGCGAGCATGACGGCCGGGTTCCCGCCGCACAGCGCCAGGTCGACCCGCCCGAGGTTGGCCGGCAGGCCGCCGCCGACCTGGGACCAGCTCGATCCGTCGTCGGCGCTCTTCCAGACCCCGCCACCCCACAGGCCGACGAAGATCCGCTGCGGGTCGTCGGGCCGGATCGCGATCCCCGAGGCGCCGTTCGCGGGCAGTCCGGGGACCTTCGCGAACGTGGCTCCGCCGTCGCTCGAACGGTAGAGCCCGTCGTCGCCGCAGGCCCAGACCTGCGCGCGATTCGAAGGGTGGATCGCCAGGCAGCGCACGGTGCCGGAGAAGCGGTTCGAAGCGGTCCAGCTCCTCCCGCCGTCGACGGTCTTCAGCACGCCGATCCCGGCGTAGTTGTCGATCGCGCCGTTCCCCTCGCCCGTGCCCCACCAGAAGACGAGCGGGTCGACGGGATCGGCCAGCACCGAACCGGAGGCCTGTGTCGCCTCGCGCTCGGTCAGCGGCTCCCACGAGGCGCCGGCGTCGCGCGTGCGCCAGAGCCCGCCGTCGGCGTTGGCGACCAGCAGCTGGCCGGGGAGCCCGGCCGGCCGGGCCAGCCCCGTGACGCGGCCGGGGATGTTGTCGGGGCCGACCGGGATCCAGCGCCCGACCGACGGAAGCGCCGCGGCGTCTGCGGCGTCCGCGCCGGCCCGCGGCGCGCGCGGCGGGAGCGGCGGCGCCGCGAGCTGGCGGTCCCGCGCGCGCTCGCGCCAGCCCTCGGGGATCGGCCGGTCGAAGGGCATCAGGCGCGGCTTGAGCCACGCGTGCTGGCGCATGATCCGCTTGTCGGCCCGGCCCGCGACGATCTGCTCGACCAGCCAGCGGTAGCCGGGATCGACCGCCTGCAGCTCCGACGGCTCCACCGGCGTCCGCTCGCGGTAGATCTCGGCGTCCGACTTCGGCGCGGCGCCGTCCTCGGCCTTCTTCTTCTCGGCCATCGGGGGGGCGGCGGGCTCGTCCTCCGCGCGGGCGGCGGCCGGCAGGAGGCCGGCCGCGAAGACGGCCAGGAGCAGCAGGGCGGGAACGCGGGAGAGCGGACGGCGCATCGGACCCCTCCGCCGCGGCCCCGGGCGGGACGCGACTCTGCCGGGGGTTGTACGGGGATCGGCGACAGGAAGCAACCCTCGCATCCCGGGCCAGTCTGCGGCTCGTCGCCTGAACGCCCTCCGGGCAGCCGGGCCGGCCAGCGCGGTCGAGGCCGCGTCAGTTCCCCGACTCGAGCAGCGACACGTCCGCGCCGAACCGCCGGCACTTCGCCAGCGCCTTGTCCAGCGTCTGCCCGTCGCCGACCGCATGCGCGGCGACCGCCGTCAGCATCCAGCCCTCGAAGGTGTCGTTCTCGCCGTTCACCACCTCGCGCCAGAGCAGGTCGCGGGCCTGCTTCGACTGGCCTTCCCGCAGGAACAGGCGGGCTTCCTGGTTGTTCCCGACGTCGCGGACCCACTGCGCCGCGTCCGAAGCGATCGTCTCGCGCCCCTTCGCCAGCAGCGCGCGCGCCTCGGCGTTGCGCCCGAGTTCAACCGCGACGCGCGACATGTTGAAGTAGATCGCCGCGTTCGAGTCACGCACCTCGCGGTTGAAGACCAGCCGCTCGCCGGCGTTCTCCGGGAGGTTCCGGGTATCGAGCGGAGACGGCGAGCGCCTGCTCCAGCAGGGCCTGCGCGGCCTCGTAGTGCCCGGCGTCGATCTCCCGCATCGCCCGCAGTCGCAGCGTGTCTTTCGGGCGGCAGCTCTGGCAGACGAAGTCGGCCAGCGTGGTCCGCTCGGGGTCGAGCCGGACCGAGAGCGGCTGCTCCGCGACCTTGACCGCGAATTCCGCGCGCGCCGTGCGCACGCGCTGCTTCCCGACCAGCACCCAGTTCCCTTCGCGCTTCTCGCGCTCCGTCGCCGGACGCTTGAGATCGGTCACGACGCTGTCGCGGAACACGCCGACCCCAACCGTGAGCGGGAGGTTCGCGTCCTCGACGTCGAAATAGTCGATGCGTTCGCTGCGCGCGTCGAGCGCCCCCGAAGCGGTCCGGACCACCGCGAAGGTCTCGCCGTAGCTGGGCTCCTGTTCGAGCGTCAGCTTGACCTGCCAGGCCTGCGGTCCGACCTCGGCGATCTCGTAGCTGTAGAACACCATCGGCAGACCCGTCCCGTCGACGTAGCGGCGGCGGAACCAGGTGAGGTCCTCCCCGGCCTGCCGGCCGATCTCGGCGAAGAACGCGTCGGCGGAGAGCGTCCCTCCCGCGTGGGTACGCAGGATCCCGGCCAGCATCGGCAGGAAACGCTCCTCACCCAGGTACTGACCGAGCATCTCGACCACCATCCCCCCCTTGGTGTAGACGATCCGGTCGTAGCAGTCGTAGCAGAGGCTGGAGTTGAGACGGGAGCCGAGCCCGACCGGGCCGATCCGTTCGGCGGGGACGTTCGCCCGGGTCGGGGCGTAGAGCTGCTCCTTCCACTCCGCGAAAGGCGAGCGGATCTTCCGCTTCTCCCGCTTCGCCAGCACGTTGCGGTCGTACAGCAGGGACGCGTATTCGGCCATCGCCTCCGAGAGCCAGGCGTCGCGCGGGGACGCGGGACGGACCAGGTTCACCCACCACTGATGTGCCAGCTCGTGCGCCAGGAACTGGCGGTAGTCCTTTGCCATCGCCACCAGCACGTCGGGGACGGTGACGAAGCCGGGCATCCCCTGCCCGTACCCCTGGCGGTTCGTCACGACCGAGAGGTGGTCGAGAGGGTACGGGCCGAAGACGGATTCGAAGTAGGCCAGCGCGTCACGGACGTTCGCGCGGAACTCCTCCTGCTCTTTCTTCGACATCCACTTCTGGGAGGCCTGGTCGAACGCGGTCCGCACCTGGACCCGCCCGTCGTGATCGGAGAACTCCGCGAAGTCCCCGACCTCGAGCCCGAACAGGATGCCCGGCGTGTCGAGCACCCTCCGCTCCCACCGCCCCCCCTCCCGGTCGCCGAAGTCCATACGGACGCCGGAGGCCACGACCTCGAGCCGGGACGGCCAGCGCAGCGTGACGTCGAATGTCGCCGGGTCGCCGGCCGCCGTCTGCGGGTACCAGGAATCGCTGGACCAGTTGACGAAGACCTTCTTCGAGGTGCGGTCGAACAGGGTCCCGCCGTACTCGATCTCGAGTGCAGCCTCCGCGCCGTCCTTCAGGGTGCCGGCCAGCACGACGACCACCGTCCCGGCGGTCTGGGAGAAGAAGAGCGGCGTGCCGGCGCCGTCGCGGACGCTCGAGACCCGCAGGTCGTCATGCAGCAGCAGGAGCGCGGTCCGGACCCCGTCCATCCGGGACACCAGGTCGAGCCGGGCCTTGCCGTGGACCCGTTCGCCGGCCGAGTCGATTTCCACTTCGAGCCGGTAGTGCCGGGCTCGCAGCGCCGGCTGCCCGCGCTGAATCGTCCCGTCCGCGCTGCGCAGCGGCACGGAGGACCAGGTGTTCCAATACCCGGCCAGGTCGAGATCGACCGCCGAGAGGCGCCCGGCTCGCAGGTCCTCGCGGAACGCCTTCACCCAGCGCCAGCGCTGGCTCTCCGTCAGCTCGAAGCGCACGAACTGCCCGACGGTGGCGCCGTCCAGCGCCTCGGGGTCGATCTCGAACAGGAAGTTCCCTCGCCGGACACGCTCGAACCAGGCCGCGAACCAGGTCTCCATGGCGGGGTCCCCGATCGCTTCCCGGAACAGGTTCTCGCGCACCCCGAGCCGGCGCCGCTCCGCGCCGCGCAGCCAGGCGCCGAAGACCTCATCGGCCCGCCGCACGGCGGGATCGGCGGCGGCGGACTCGCCAGACAGCAGGCGGGCCGCGGCCGACTCCGACAGACCGCAGAGGATCGCCGCCGAGAACGGCTCGTCGAGCGCCGGGCGCCAGGTGAAGAGCGAGAGCTGCGCCTTCTCGACCGGGTCGTCCGGAGCGTACTGAAAGCGTCCGGTCCCGACGAAGACCAGCTCGCGCGGACGGCCGGCCACCGCGGACGCCGGGACGATGGTCCCCTCCTCGAGCACGATCGTGCCCGGGCCGACCCGGAACTGGATCCCCCCGACGGCCACGGCGCGCGCCGGATCGAGGCGGGAGGCGTCGATCTCCTTCAGCGTCGCGGCCGGATCGGCAGGCGGGGGCGGCGGGGCCGGATCGGCAGGAGACGGAGGTGCGGCCGAGGCCGCGGCATGAAGCGCGACAAGCAGGGCGAGGCACGCCGGCGCCGTCGTCCGCGGAGTTCCGCGCATGGGGCGACTCCCTCGGGGAAGGGTCACGGACTATTCCCGGATTCTACGGCGGGCCCCGGCCCGGAAACAGGCCCCCCCGGGGCTCCCGATCCCGCCCGGCCGGAATCGGGCTGCGGCGCATCCCGGGCCTCGGAAGACGGCGCGGCGCCCGTCCCGGGCCCCTGCTAAGCTCCCGCGCAATCTTGGAGGCCCGATGCGAAGGTTCGCCGCCGTGACGCTCTCCCTGCTGCTCGTTCCCGCGCTGGCCGGCTCCGCCGCCCGCGCCTGCACCAACTTCCTGGTCACCAAGGGGGCGAGCGCCGACGGCTCGACGATGGTCACCTACTCCGCCGACGCCCACGTGCTCTACGGCGAGCTCTACCACTGGCCGGCCGCGACCTACCCGCCGGGCGCGCAGCGCGACGTGATCGAGTGGGACACCGGGAAGCTGCTCGGGCGGATCCCGGAAGCGCCCCGCACCTACGCCGTGGTCGGCAACATGAACGAGCACCAGCTGGCGATCGGCGAGAGCACCTGGGGCGGCCGCCCCGAGCTGGAGGAGCCGAACGGGATCATCGACTACGGCAGCCTGATCTACATCGCGCTGCAGCGCGCGAAGACGGCGCGCGAGGCGATCGAGGTCATGACCGGACTGGTCGCCGAGCACGGCTACGCCAGCACCGGCGAGTCGTTCTCGATCGCCGACCCGCAGGAAGTCTGGCTCCTCGACCTGGTCGGCAAGGGGAAGGGCCGCAAGGGGGCGGTCTGGGTCGCGCGCCGGATCCCCGACGGCTACATCTCGGGCCACGCCAACGCCGCACGGATCCGGCAGTTCCCGCTGAACGACCCGAAGAAGGAGACGCTCCACTCCCCCGACGTCGTCGCGTTCGCGCGCGAGATGGGCTGGTTCTCCGGCCGCGACGAGGACTTCTCCTTCGCCGACGCCTACAACCCGTCCGATTTCGGCGCTCGCCGCGCCTGCGACGCGCGGGTCTGGTGCATGTACCACCGCGCCGCGCCCTCGCAGAAGATCTCCTCCGCCTGGGCCGAGGCCAAGGACCCCGCAGCCGAGCCGCTCCCGCTCTGGATCAAGCCCGACCGCAAGCTCTCGGTCGCCGACGTGATGGGGCTGATGCGCGACCACTTCGAGGACACGCCGCTCGACATGACGAAGGACCCGGGGGCCGGCCCCTTCGCCCTCCCCTACCGCTGGCGCCCGATGACCTGGAAGGTCGACGGCGTGCAGTACCTCAACGAGCGCGCGGTCTCGACCCAGCAGACCGGCTTCTCGTTCGTCAGCCAGTCGCGCGGCTGGCTCCCCGACCCGATCGGCGGGGTCCTCTGGTTCGGCGTCGACGACACCTACGCCACGGTCTACTTCCCGGTCTTCGCCGGGATCGACAAGGTCCCCGTCAACTGGGCCGTCGGCACCGGCTCGTTCCACGAGGTGACCTGGGACTCGGCTTTCTGGGTCTTCAACCAGGTCACCAACTTCGCCTACGGCCGCTGGAGCGACATGATCCAGGACATCCAGGCGGTGCAGCGCGAGCTGGAGGGGAAGTACCTGTCGGCGCAACCGGCCGTCGACGCGGCGGCGCTGGCGCTCTACGCCCAATCGCCGCGCCTGGCGAAGGACTACCTGACGCAGTACACGGCGGACGCCGGGGCCGAGGTCGTGACCCGCTGGAAGGAGCTGTCGAAGTTCCTGCTCTACAAGTACCTCGACGGCAACCGCAAGGACGCGACCGGCAAGGTCACGCACCCCGGCTACGACGACGGCTGGAAGAAGATGGTCGCCGCCGCGACCGGCGACCGGCTGAAGACCGTCAAGCTCCCGGCCGACCTGGAGGCCGAGCGCGCGCAGAAGGAGAAGGCCGCGAAGACGGCGCAGGCGGTGCTGGCGGTGCTGGAGTCGCGCGGCCTCGCGGCCGACGCCGCGACGCGCGAGAAGATCCTCGCGGCGGAGGACCCGGCCGAGGCCGAGCAGTGGCTGGTCCGGGCCGCGACGGCACCGGCCGCCGCAGCCGTCCTCGAGTAGGACCGACCGCGCCGGGCGCCCCGGGTCCCGGCCCCGCGGAGCCGGGTCAGTCGCCGCCGTAAGCGATCTCGAGCCGCCGCGCGCGCAGCATCGCGAGCCAGACCAGCACCGCCGCCAGCGCCGCGAGGCCCAGCACCGCCAGCCAGACGGGAGGCGGGTCGGCGACGATCGCGAACGGCCCCTCGTTGATCGGCACCGGGCGCAGCGCGTTGAGGTAGTGGATCACGCTGATCTGCTTCAGGAAGCCCGGGAGGAAGGGGTTGGCTGCCTCCACTGCCCAGATCGCGACCGCGGGCAGCAGCGGGTTCCGGAACAGCAGGCCCGCCAGCGTGAAGACCGCGCCGTACCCGACGACCGCCAGGAGCACGATGGCGAGATACCAGGGGATCAGGTAGCCCTGCCGGGCCAGCGTCCCGGGGCCCCACGACAGGAACCCCAGGACGAACGCGAGGAGGGTGACCGTGCCGAAGACCAGCCAGCCCGCCGCGACGCCGGCCGCGTACTTGCCGGCCACCAGGACCTCGCGGCGGATCGGGACCAGCAGGTAGTAGTGCAGCGTGCGGTCCAGCAGGTCGCCGCGGAACAGGTTCATGAAGATCCAGACCGATCCCAGGTAGACCGCGAAGCGCAGGACCAGGAACTCGAAGAAATTGGCCAGGCCCTGCGTGAAGGACGAGAGGCTGTCGCCGTGCTCGCCATCGCGTCCGAGCAGCAGGTGCAGCAGCGGCGGCAGCAGGACCAGCGCGGCGAGCCCGTAGACCAGGAGCGCGCGCTTGCCGAACAGCGCCTTGCGCAGTTCGAGCCGGAACAGCGCCAGGAACTGCTCGCGCCAGAGCGGCCAGGGAAGAGCGCGCAGCTCGGTCGTCGTCACGCGGCCCCCCTTCCGCCATCCTGGATCAGGTACTGGTAGACCGACTGGACGTCGTCGTCGGCCGGCGCGACGGCGTCGATCCGCGCGCCCGACTCGAGCACGATCCCGTTCAGCGCGTGGAAGAAGGAGTCGGCGTCCTCGGTCCGCACGAAGAAGCCCCCCTTGTCGGGGTGCAGCTTGACCTCGACGACCCCGTCCAGCCCCATCAGGCGGGTCGCCAGCCGCTGCGGGGCGTCGCAGCGGATCAACACCTGCAGCGGGTGCCGGTGCATCTCGCCGCGCACCGCCTGGATCTTCCCCTCGGCCACGACGTAGCCCTCGTTGAGCAGCACGACCTGGTCGGAGAGCAGGTCGACCTCGTGCAGGATGTGCGAGGAGAGGATGACGTGCCGGCCGGAACGGGCCTGCTCTTGCAGCAGCGCGATCACCTCGGCGCGGGCCAGCGGGTCGAGGCCGTTGAGCGGCTCGTCGAGAATCAGCACCTGCGGGTCGGCCGCCAGCGCCAGCCCCAGGCGCAGCCGCTGGCGCATCCCCTTGGAGTAGCCGGCGGCGCGGCGGTCGGCGGCCTCGCGCAGCCCGACCTGGTCGAGCATCTCGGCCGCGCGCTCCTTCGCCCAGGCCGTGCCGCGCCCGGCGAGCGACAGGAACGAGACCAGGAACGAGCGTCCGGTCGCGCCCGGCGGGAAGGCGTCCTGCTGGGTGCAGAAGCCGACCCGGCGAAAGAGCTGCTCGGGGTGCGCGGGCGAGATCCCGAGCACGGTGATCGACCCGGCGCTGGGGCGCAGCAGCCCCGTCATCAGTCCCATCAGCGTGCTCTTGCCGGCGCCGTTGGGGCCGACCAGCCCGGTGATCCCCGGCGGGATCGCCAGCGTGACGCGGTTGACCCCGAGCGTCTCGCCGTAGAACTTCGAGACGTTCTCGAAGACCACCAGCTCGTCGCGGTGGCGGGATGCGGGCGCGGCGGCCGTGGCGAGGTTGGGTGCGCTCACCGGACCACCTCGTAGGCCTCGACGCGCCGGCGCAGCAGGACGAGGCACCCTGCGCAGACGGCCCCGAGCACCACGAACGACGCCCACGGCGGCAGCTCGCCGACCTCCGAAGTGATGCGCGCCCCCATCATCCAGGTCCACGCGGTCTGGACCAGGTAGTTGATGTCGAAGATCAGCCCCCAGCCGGTGTCGAGGATCCCATTGATCGCCAGGCTGAAGGGCTTGCCGCCAACGAAGATGGCGAAGATCAGCGCACCCGCCAGCGGCTTCCACTTGACCAGGGCCGAGACCGACAGCGCCAGCAGCGCCAGGACGGCGATCAGCAGCCAGGAGCCGAAGAAGATCCCGGGCGCCAGCCGGAGGTTGTCCGACCACCACCGTCCCCCGGCCAGCACCGCCTGGAAGACCCAGAGAATGAGCCCCGGGATCCAGGTCATCGCGGACAGGACGAGCGCCAGGACCGAGCCCTTTCCGAGCAGGTACTCGGTGCGGGTCAGCGGCCGGCTGAAATAGAGCGGCAGCGCGTTGTTGCGCAGGTCGGGCGAGATCAGCCCGGGCCCGGCGAAGAGGGTCGTCAGGAACGCGAAGATCAGCCCCTGGATGTAGAGGAAGTTCAGGAAGAATCTGGGGCCGATGGAGAACGTGCCGAGGCCCGTCGCGCTGATCCCGAGCGGCCTGAGAATGTCGAGGTTGTTGACCGCGTAGATGTAGAAGGCGCAACCGACCGGGAAGGCGAAGCAGGCGACGAACCAGGCCACGAACTTCTTGTTGGCGAACAGGTCGGCCAGCGCGTAGCGCGTGATGACCCGGCGCCGCGCTCCGCCCTGCGTCAGCGGCCCGGCGTAGGCCCGGTAGGCCCGCTCATAGACGGCCATCGATCTCCCCCATCGCCGCGAGGAAGATCTCCTCGAGCGAGGTCCTCTTGACCTCGACCCGCCGCAGCTGGACGCCGCGCTCGGCCGCCACCCGGAACAGCTCCGCCACCCCCAGCCCCTCGGGCAGCAGGACCTTGATCCGCTGGCGCATTCCGGCGGCGCACTCGCCCCCCAGCCGCGCCACCGCCTCGACGAAGGCCTCGCGTTCCCCGCCGACCTCGACCTCGACCAGCCGCTGCTGGGCGCGCCGCTCGGCGGCCAGGTCGCACTGCGCGGCGATCGCGCCGTCCTTGAGGACCAGCACCTCCTCGCAGCTCTCCTCGACGTCGCGCAGGAGGTGCGAGGAGAGGATCAGCACCATGTCGCCGCGCTCGCGGATGTCGCGGATCAGCTCGATCATCCGCACCCGGTGCGGCGGGTCGAGCCCGTTGGTCGGCTCGTCGAGGATCAGCAGCTTCGGCCCGTGGACGATCGCCTGGGCCAGCTTGGCCTGCTGCTTCATCCCCAGCGAGTAGCTCCCCAGCGGGCGGTAGCGCTCTTCACCCAGCCCGACCCAGAACAGCGCCTCGTGGGCCCGCTCGAGCGCCTGCGACGGGGGCAGCCCCGACAGCTCGGCCATCAGCCGCACGAAGCGGACGGCCGACATCTCCGCGATGAAGCTGTCGTTCTCCGGCATGTAGCCGACGATGCGGCGAATCGCGGCGGTCCCGGTCCGGATGTCGTGGCCGAAGACGCGCGCGGTGCCGGAGGTCACGGGGAAGAAGCCCAGCAGCGTGTGCAGCAGGGTCGTCTTCCCCGCCCCGTTCGGGCCGAGCAGCCCCAGCGTGCGGCTGCCCAGCCCGGCGGTGAGGCCCTTGAGGATCGGCCTCCCGCCGAGCTGGACCGTCAGCTGGTCGAGTTCGATCGCCGGCGTCATCGAGCCGCAGATTCTCCCCCGGGAAGGGGTTCGGGCGAAACCGCCGGGCCCGGCCCGCCGATCAGCGCGGGGAGCAGCATCCGGGTCAGGCTCCGCTGCGCGCCGGCGACCGTGATCCGGTCCGGCTCGCCGTAGGCGACGTCGAGCATCGGCCCGCCCTCCAGCGCCCCGAGCACGGCCTTGGACTCGTCCGGCATCGGCAACGACGAGAAGGCGCTGGCCAGCCGCGCGGTGTCGCGCCAGACCAGGCCGGAGACGTTGGCGTGGCCGTCGCGCGGCAGCCGCGAGACGAAGGCCGGTGCGGTCGCCAGCGTGATCCCGGCGCGGGCGTTGTCCAGCGCCTGGCTCAGCAGGCTGCGCTGCGAGGCCAGGACCAGGTAGCCGTCGGCGAAGGTGTAGTGCAGCTCCATCGTCGGGGGCTGGGAGGCGACCTGGTAGAAGGTCCGGCCGTTCTCCTGGGCGCTGGTCAGGACCGGGACCGGCCGCTGCTGCGCCGCCGCCTGCTCCGCGGCCCGGGCCACGACCTGCTCGATCGTGCGCTGCAGGTGCTGCGGGTCGTAGACCTCGGCCGCGATCTTCCAGGCCGGGGTCGGCAGGATCGGCCCGTCGAGCGCGAAGACGAACTCGCCGCCGAGCGGGGCCAAGAGGTCGGCCCGGACGTCGAGGCCCAGTTCGCCACCGAGCTTCCCGAGCGTCTCCTGGATGTCGGCGGCGCGCTCGCCGAGCAGCGCGTACGCCTCGTCGAGCATCTCGACCGGGTCCTTGACGACGGCCGCCACGGCCAGCGTCGCGTCGGGCGAGACGAAGCGCAGCGCCCCCATCGGCGAGGGCTCGGCCAGCCAGGCCAGCGCCCCCTTCCGCGGGCCGTCGAAGACCAGCGTGGCGTGCAGCGTCGAAGCCTCGCCTTCCCCGTCGCCTTCGAGCACCAGGTACTTCGCGCCGGCAAGGCCGGACAGCGTCATCGCCTGGCGCGCCCCGTCGCGCGGGCCGCCTTCCGGCTCCGACGCCAGCCCGCGCGAGACCAGCCCGGCGACGTCGACGCCGCCCAGCCAGACCGCGCCGTCGCGGAACGACCGGGCCAGCTCGGCCCGCAGCGGCGTGCCGGCGAAGCCGCCCTGGCCCGTCGCGGCGGCCGCCTCGAGCGCGGCCAGCGCGTCGCGCCCCGTCGCCGCCAGCAGCAGGTCGCCGCGCGTCGTCAGGTACAGCGCGGGACGGGCCGGCGAGCCGTCGGTCTGCACCTCCGAGGGGACCTCGGCGGCGCCGCCGACCAGCCGGAACGGGACCTCGCCCTTTCCAGCCAAGCGCGGCGACCTCCCGCTCGACCAGCGCGCGGAAGGAGGCCTCGTTCTTCACGATCGCGATCAGCGCCAGCCCGGAGAACGGCCGGTCCGGCCCGCCCGCCAACGCGGCCAGCGCGATCTCGTCGCCCAGCTCGCCGCCGACCAGCCGGACCTTCTCGACCACCGCCGAGAGCTCCGCCTCGTGCTGCGCCCCGGCGTGCTCGCGCCACCACGCGCCAAGCGTCTCGTTGCCGCGCGCGCGCTCGAGGAACAGCCGCCAGGCCTCGTCGACCTGGCCGGCGAGGTTGGGGAGCGCGGCGAAGAAGACGGCGTCCTGCGGCATCAGGTCCATCAGCCGCGTCGAGGTCCGCGGGGCCGGCCCCGGCAGCGCGTCGATCGCGTGCGAGAGCGCGGTGAACTCGACCAGCAGCGCGCGGTGCCGGTCGACGTCGCGCGACCAGCCGATTTCGTCCTCCAGCGAGGCGCCGGAGAGCGAGGGCGAGCTGGTGAACTGCTGACCCGGCCGCAGCATCGCGCGCTCCTCGCCGTGGTCGACCTCGACCGCGCCTTCGAGCACGGAGACCCGCGTCCCCTTGGCCCCGCTCAGCACCGAGAAGACGGTCCCCTTGACCGCCACCCGGCTGTCGGGGGTCGTCACGTAGAGGTGGCCCGAACCCTGCTTGCTGGCCTCGACGATCACCTGGCCGCCGCCGAGCCGGATGTCGGTCCCGTCGGTTGCGCGGGCCAGCGTCAGCTCGGTGCGCGGCGCAAGCTCGATCCGCGAGCCATCGGCCAGCACGACCACGGCGCCGGCATCCTTGCCGGTCCGCATCGTCTCGCCGTAGGCGACCTTCGCGCCGCGCGCGATCGGCATCGCGCCGACGCGGCCGACGTTGAGCAGCAGGCCGTCGAGCTCCGCCACCGTGGCGGTGCTGCCGCCGATCCCGATCCAGCCCGGCTGGAGCATCCACGCCCCGCCGATCGCGGCGATCGCCACCGCGGCGGCCGCGGCCCAGGCCCAGGCGCGCGGGCGACGCCTCGCGGGAGCGGCCGGCCCGGCACGGCGCCGGTCGGCGAGCGCGGGGGCTCCGGTCCGCACGCGCTTGGCGGCGGCGCGGCAGGTGACGCACCCCTTGAGGTGCTCGTCGACCAGCAGCACCCGGTCGGGACCCAGCGTCCCGTCGTGACGCGCGGGCAGCAGCCCCTGGATCTCGGCGCAGCCCAGGAGCGGGTGCGCGGCGCGGCCGGCCGCTGCGGCTGCGGCCCCGGCTGCGGCCTCGGCGGCCAGCGCCTCCGCGGCCCGGCGCGCGGCCGCGGCGACCTCGCCGTCGGCCAGCGCCTCGCCGCGCACGGCGCGCGCGGCCTCGTCGATCAGATTCTCGAAACGGTCGTCGTGAGGGGTGCTCATGGCGTCTCTCCCGGGCGCGGCCCCGCGATTTCCTCGCGCAGCGCGCGCCGTGCGCGGTGCAGCAGGACGGCGACGTTGTTGCGCGTCGTCCCCATCGACTCGGCGATCTCGTCGTGCTCCTGGCCCTCGAAGAAGTGCAGCGCGAACGCCTCGGCCGCCTGCGGCGGCAGCCGCGTCAGCGCCGCCCGCAGCCACTGCGCCAGGACCCGGCGCCGGTGCTCGGCGTCGGGCGGCGCGCCCGCCGTGTCGGCCACCAGCGGCGCGACCGCGTCGAGCGGGGTCTCGGCCTCGCGCCGCCGGCGGCGGAGCAGGTCGAGTGCGGCGTTGATCCCGGCCCGCTGCAGGTAGGCGCCGGCCCCCTCGAGGTCCCCCGGAAGGGCCTCGTCCCGGCGCGCCAGCCTCAGGAACACGGCCTGCGCGGCGTCCTCCGCGTCGGCGGCGTTGCCGGTGACGCGGTAGGCGGCCTGCAGGACCCGGGCGTGGTGCGCGCGGAACACGGTCTCCAGGTCGGGCGGGGCGAGCGGCAGCGGGCGGGCGGCGGTCACAGGCTTCTCCTCGTGTGGGCCTCCGCTCATGGAACGCTCCCTCGGGGGGGATCATTACACCGGGCCGGGAACGGTGGCGCTGCGGGCGCCGAGCGGCGCGCCCGGGGCGGTGAGCGGTCGTCAGGCCCGGGAGCGCGGGGGCGGGCCGCCAGCGACCTCGTGGAACGCACGCTGAAAGGTCTCGCTGACGGCGCGGAAGAAGGTCCGCTCGTCGGGATAGCCCCCCGGCTCCAGCGGCGGCTCCACCCGGTACGGGACGGTCACCCCGGTGCGCCCGATCCGCCGCTTCTCGTCGATGACCTGTTCGGTCTGCCCGGTCATGACGACCTGGATCGGCAGCCCGCGCCGAAAGGCGTAGCGGACCATCCCCGCCTTGAGCGGCAGGGGCCGTTCGAGCTGGCTGCGGTGGCCCTCGGCGTAGACGATCAGCCCCTCGAGCGGACAGCGCTCGAACTGGCGGTCGAGCCAGCGGTAGAAGGCGTCGCGGGTGTGGGCGCGGTCGCGGCGGAAGAACCAGACCGAGTGGTCGAGCCGCGAGGTCAGCCAGATCAGCGGGAAGACCCCCGCGACCAGGTAGCGCGAGAGGGTCGCGCCCCGCCCCTCGACCAGGTCCTTGTGGATGAAGAAGTCCGCCACGCTGCGGTGCGGGCAGATCCAGAGGCAGCGCCGGCCGGTCAGGAGCGGCGCCGACGCCGGGTCGCGCTCGAACCGGATCGCGTAGCGCCGGATCAGCAGCCGGCACCACTCGCGCGTGCTCCGCTCGTTCGGCGGCCGGCCGCGGAACGCGGACCGCAGCACCGCCCAGGCCGGATAGATCCAGCCCAGGCGGAGCCCCTCGCCGACCAGCGCCGGGAGGCCGCGGCTCAACTCGCGCGGCTCGGCGCGGGCCGGCGCGGCCGCGGGGGCATCGCTCATCCGGGCTCCCCTCCTCGCGCCGCCTCGACCACCCCCTCCCCCGCCTCCCGAAACGCCCGCGACACGCCGCCCACTCCGAGCTTCACGCCGCCGAAGATCCGCGAGACCACGATCCCGCCCGCGAGGTCGTGCCGGCGCAGGACCTCCAGCAGGACGCGCCCCGGGTGGCCGACCTCGCCGTCGTCCTTGGAGCGCTCGAGCAGGGCGCCGTCGGGGCCGGGGGCGCGCCAGGCCCAGCAGTGGTGGACCGCCCGGTGGTGCTCCCGGCGCTGCCGCTTCAGGACCTCCTCCAGCGCCGGCTCGTCGGCCGCCGGGAAGAGCAGCGCGTAGAAGCGCGAGCGCTCCACCGTCGTCCGGAGCGCGACCTCGCGCGCGACCTCCGTCACGGCGTGGCCCGCAGGATCGCGGCCAGCCCCTCGGTGACGTAGCGCACGCCCCAGGCCAGCGTGATCAGCCCGAGCGTCGTCGAGAGGACCTGGATCAGCGTCCGGTTGACGACCCGCCGCACCAGCGGCGCCGCGAGGAAGAGCACGGCGGTGCCCGCCAGCACGATGGCGACCGCCAGCCCCGTCACCGGTCGCCCGTAGTCCTGGACCGAGACGATGATCGCGGTGATTGCGGCCGGCCCCGTCAGCAGCGGCGTCGCGATCACCGCGGCCACCGCCTGGGCCGAACGCTCGCCGGCCGGCGCCGTCGGCTCGAGCGCGCCCCCGAGCGACATCCGGAGCCCCAGGAGCCCGAGCACGATCCCGCCCGCGACGCGGAACTGGTCGATCGTGGTGTCGAAGAGCGTCAGGAGCGCCGTCCCGAGAGCCAGGACCAGCAGCGAGAGGACGGTCGCCACCAGCAGCCCGAGCAGGGCCGCGCGCCGGCGCTGCGCGGGCACCATCTCCTCGGTCAGCGCGAAGAAGACGGCGAAGCTCGCCAGCGGGTCGAAGATCACGAAGAACAGCACGACCAGTTGCGGCAGGTGGGTCAGGTCGACCATCGAGGGACGCTCCCTACCTCGTTCGGGCGGCCTATTATCCACGGCCCCGGGGAGCGGTCAGGCGGGGCCGCCGGCCCGGTTCCGGGCGACAATGGCGGCGTTCGCGCGCCCGTAGCTCAACGGATAGAGCATCGGCCTTCGGAGCCGGCGGTTGGGGGTTCGAATCCCTCCGGGCGCGCCAGCCTTGCGCGAGGGGTGGGCCCGGGGGTCGCGGAATGGGGTCCGGCCGGGGCGAGCGCCGCCCCGGCCGGACCGATCGCTACGCTACCTGATGATCGCGAATCCGGTGACGTAGGTCTTCCGCTCCGCGATCCGGATCGTCATCTGGTAGGTCCCGGGCTCGAGCCGGTCGGTGTTCATGTTGAAGTGCCACTGGCCGCTGGCCGGGTCGTGGCGGAAGAAGGGGTCGCTCGACCGGGTGTCGTTGTTGAGACGGAGCGGGCCGAGGTCGAGCGGACCGGTCCCGACGCGGACCAGGCCGACGATCTCGGGCGGGGCCACGTCGCCGTTCTTGCGGACGATGCTGTTGCAGGTGAGGTACAGCTTGAGCGGCCGCACCGACCCGCGCTTGAAGGGACGCGCCGGGTAGACCGGGGCGTCCCCCTCCGGAACCAGCCGGGACAGCGGCGGCAGGAGCCCGGCGATCCCGTCGTAGCCCCCATCCTCGACCAGCGGATTGCAGCGGCCCGTGACGCCCACGTTGAGCCGCACGTCCTGCTGCCACGGCCCGCCGCCGACGGTACCGCTGACGCGCACGACGAACGGCCGGGCCACGTCGCCCGGGTGATCCTGCGGCAGCGCCACCTCGAACGGGTCGAGGCTGAACTGGGGCGTCAGGGAAACCGGCGAGCAGTCCGGGTTCGGGGAGCGGTTGAGCGCCGGGAAGGTCGGGTAGCCGGCGCGGTCGTCGATCAGCAGCGCGCCGGAGGCCGGGCCGTCGGGCGTTCCGTCGGCGTCGGTGTCGACCAGCTGGACCGGGTCGCTGAGCAGCCGGGCGCTCGGGTTGCCGATCGGGCCGGAGCCGACGTTCAGCAGCGAGATCCACACCTTCCCCGACTCGCCGGGGCTGAGCAGGCCGTCCCCGGTCCCGTCCTCGACCCGGACCGCGTAGGGGGTCAGGAAGGCCGGGCCGACATCCCCTTCCACCGGCTCCAGCCGGTTGAAGCTGCCGGCCGAGGCCACGTCGCCGTTGCCGCAGAACTCCTGCTCGCCGTCCGGGACCGTGTCGCCGCAGGCCCGCAGCAGGCCGAAGACCTCGCGCGCGATCACGGCGGTGCTGGCGCGGCAGATCGTCGCCGTCTCGCCGGGAAGGACCTCCTCTGTCACGGTCACCTGGCCGCAGACCGGGGCCTCGGCAAAGCAGCGGCCCGCCGAGCAGACTTCTTCCTCGGCGCACGTGACCCCGCACTCGCCGCAATTCAGCGGATCACGCGCCGGGTCGATGCAGTTCTCGCCGCAGCGGATCGTGCCGAACGGGCAGCCCTGCTTCTCCATGCTGCCCGGGTCCTTGGACGGATCGGACGGCGTGGACGCGGCGGAGACGCCGAACGGATCCTCGCAGGTCGCCGAGGCGCAGGACTGGCCTTCTTCGCACGCGCTGCCGCAGCCGCCGCAGTTGTACGGGTCGGAGAAGATGTCGGCCCCCTTGCCGGCGCAGCAGCTCAGCTCGTGCCCCGCGGGCTGGAAGCAGGCCCCGCAGTGCCGCTGGTCGTACCCGGTGTCGACGCACTCGCCGTTGCAGCAGGTCTTGGACCCCTCGCAGACGATCCCACAGGCGCCGCAGTTGAATTCGTCGTCGAGATAGGAGACGCACTCGCTGTCGCAGAAGGTCTGGTGCGAGTCCTCGCAGCAGGGTCCGCCGCCGGTCAGCTCGATCACGAGCGGGCTGCCGGTGTTGTTGGTGATCTTCTCGAGCACCCCCTGGCCGGGGATGAACTCGCTGGTCGCGGTGGCCAGGACCTGCGGCGGGCTGAAGAACGAGATGATGCTCGAGGTCAGCGACGCCGCCGAGAGGGTGATGTCGCTCGGCGTCAGCGAGCGGCCCGGGACGCTGAACGGACCGCGCGGCCCGACCGAGGAGTTGGTCGGGGTCAGGCAGACGTCCTTGTCGCAGACCGAGCCGGTGTAGGAGTAGATCGTCTGGCCGGTCTGCCAGTCCCAGATCGTGCCGACGCCGCCGCTCGTCCCGGCGCCGAGGCTGCTGGTGAAGCCGCCCGGCCCGGCCGAGGGCCAGCGGAACGTGTAGGTCTTCCCGACCGACTTGTTGGTGATCTTGTTACGGATCTTGGCCGGGTAGCTCGAGATCACCGTCAGGTCGACGATCGACTCGTTGGAACCGTTCTTGTCGAGGTCGACGTTCTTGCTCGCCGCCTTCGTCGAAGGGACCGCACCGATCGCGAGCAGTCCCACCGCCGCAACCGTCCCCAGGATCCGCCGACACCAAACTCCTGCCGTGATGTGACTCATCGCGCTCGTTCTCCTGGCCGGGAAGCCGACCGGGGCCCGTCCCGTCGCCGGGGCCCCCCTTGGGGCCTTACTGAAGCCGGTCAGCGTGTTGAGTTTACGGCGATCGGGGGGAGTCCGCCGGTGGAAAGTTACGGGACTTCCGAACGCTGTTTGCCTCCCGTCCGCCGCGCTCCGGCCCCGTCCCGCCGCTATCTTGAACATCTCGTAAGGTTTGCCGCGACCGAACGACCCGGGGCTTACTGCAAAAGCCCGTTGACCTTTCCAATCGGTAAGCGTAGTAAGTCAACGGCTCGGTCTGCACGGGCGGCGTCCACCGCCCGCCGGGGTCCGGCGGGTTCCACGGTCGTCCAGCGCGGGGAGCCTCTGTTTATGGGGAGGTCGAGATGCTCTCTGTCGTGGCGTCACGCACCGCGGTCCGTTCCGCTTTCACGCTCGTCCTGGCGCTGCTCCTGGCGCTGCCCGCCCTGGCCCTTCGGGAGCGGCCGACCGCCGAGCGCTTCGACCATCTCGCCGTGCCCCACCCGGGCGCCACGATCGGCCGTTCGGGCCTCGCCGTCACCGCGCTGCCGGCGGGCGACCCGCTGCGGGCGGGCTGGGAATCCTTCGTCGCCCAGCAGGGGGGGGCTGGGAGAGCTGGATCGACGTCCGCTCCGGCCTGCCGACCCTCGCGATCGGGCGCGGGATCGCCTGGACGCCGGCCGGCGAGGAGGCCTCGCTGGACGCGCTCGCGGCCCAGGCGCTCGCCTTCCTCGAACAGAACCGCCTGCTGCTCGGCGACTGGACCGGCCAGATCGAGCTCGACCGCGCCGCCTCGGCGCTGCTCGACGGGCGCATCTGGCAGGTTTCGTTCCGCCAGGTCGTCGACGGCGTGCCGGTCGAGGGGGCGCGCTACGACTTCCAGGTCGCGGAGGGGAAGCTGGTCGCCTTCGGCGCCACCACCTGGGGCAAGGTGCGGACCTCCCCCGTGCCAAGCCTGTCCGTCGACGAGGCGCGCACCGCGCTGATGCAGTACCTCGGCGCCGCGGCCCCCGCGGACCTCGCGCCGCGGGGCCTGCCGGAACTGCGGCTGGTGCCGGTCGATCCGGCCGGGACGACCGCGACCGCCTGGACCGGCCCGCACGGCGAGGGCTACGCCCACCGCCTGGTCTGGCGCTTCACGATGACGGTGCCCGGCGAGTCGCCGACCTGGGTGGCCGAGATCGATGCCGCGACCGGCGCGGTCGCCGCGCTGTTCGACGACACCCGCTACGAGCGGATCAAGGGCGGCGTCTACCCGATCTCGGACGACCAGATCTGTCCCTCGGGCTGCGAGCAGCCCGACTACCCGATGCCCTTCGCCGACTACACCGTCGACGGGGTGGCGCAGCCGACGACGCTCGACCACGGCCTCTACGAGTGCTCCCCTCCCGGAGCGACCGTCACGACCCGGCTGGCCGGCCCCTACGTCAAGGTCCAGGACAACTGCGGTCCGATCCAGGAGAGCACCACCTGCGACGAGCCGCTCGACCTGCGGCTCGGCCCCGGCACCGACTGCGAGATTCCCGAGGGCGCGTCGGCCGGCAACACCCACGCCTCGCGTTCCGGCTTCTACCACCTGAACCGCTCGATGGAGAAGGGCCGGGCCTGGCTCCCCGCCAACAACTGGCTCAAGCAGCAGCTGATCGACAACGTCAACATCAACGCGACCTGCAACGCCTACTGGAGCGGCTCGGTCAACTTCTACAAGTCGGGCGGCGGCTGCCGGAACACCGGCGAGATCATGGGCGTGTTCGTGCACGAGTGGGGCCACGGGATCGACCAGAACGACGGCGGCGGCTACGACAACCCGTCCGAGGCCTACGCCGACATCGTGGCCTTCTTCGAGACCCGCGAGAGCTGCATCGGCCGCGGCTTCTTCGTCTCGCAGAACTGCGACGGCTACGGCAACGCCTGCCTGAACTGCACCGGCATCCGCGACCAGGACTGGGACAAGCACGCCAGCCACGCGCCCTCGACCCCCGGCGGCTTCATCCAGAACAACTGCAGCGGCGGCGGTGGCCCGTGCGGCAAGGAAGAGCACTGCGAGGGCTACCTGGCCGGCGAGACGGTCTGGGACCTGGCGGTGCGTGACCTCGTCACGACCGGCGGGATGGACGCGGCCTCGGCCTGGCAGCTGGCCGAGAAGATGTTCTACAAGTCGCGCGCCGGCTCGGGCGGCAACGCCTACAACTGCGCGCCCCCCAACGGCGACAGCTGCGGGACCAGCAGCTGGTTCCACAAGTTCCGCCTGATCGACGACGACGACGGCAACCTGAACAACGGCACGCCGCACGCGGCCTCGATCTTCGCCGCCTTCAAGCGCCACGGGATCTCCTGCGGCGCGGTCTCCGACGCCTCGAACCAGAACTCCTCGACCTGCCCCGCGCTGGCGAAGCCGACGATCACGACCAAGGCCCAGACCAACGCCGTCGAGCTGACCTGGGGCGCGGTCCCCAACGCCGCGAAGTACCAGATCCTGCGCACCGAGCTGGGCTGCGACCGCGGGCAGATCATCGTCGACTCCGTCAACGCGCCGGCCACGACCTACACCGACTTCGACCTGGGCAACGACTTCACGGTCTACTACCGGGTCCAGGCGGTGGGCAGCAACGGGGCCTGCGAGAGCGCGGTCTCCAACTGCGTCGGCGCCTCGGCCGCGCCCTTCGCCGGCAACGTGCGCTTCACCGCCGGCAGCTACGGCTGCAGCAACCAGGTCACACTCCGGGTGCGCGACGCCAACGTGGTCGGCAGCTCCCTGACGGTCACGGTCTGGTCGACCACCGAGCCGGTGCGCGAGACCCTCGTGCTGACCGAGACCGCCCCCGGTTCCGGCAAGTTCGAGGGGACGCTGATGACGACCTCCGGCCCGCCGGTGGCCGGCGACGGCCAGCTCTCGATCGCCAATGGCGACACGCTGACCGCGGAGTACGTCGACGCCGACGACGGCTCGGGCGGCTTCAACATCGCGCGCCAGCACACTGCCGCCGGCGACTGCGTCTTCCCGGTCGTGACCGGCGTGCGCGACGAGGGGGTCACCGACATCGCCGCGACGATCCGCTGGGAAACCGACGAGGTCTCCGACACGCTGCTGCTCTGGGGGCCGACCAAGCCGCCGTCGAGCAGCTCCGCGGGCGCAGCCCGCGTCACGGCCCACGAGGTCAAGCTGAACGGCCTGACCTCCTGCACGACCTACTGGTACGAGGTCCGCTCGACCGATCCGGCCGGCAACCTGGCGCGCTCGGACAACGGCGGGGCGTACTACCACTTCGAGACGCTCGGCAACTTCGGCGACGGGCTGCAGCCCTGCCACGCCGGGCGGGTCTCGATGGACGCGCCGACCTTCTCCTGCGCCGCGACCGTCTCCTTCCGCGTCGTCGACCAGGACCTCAACCTCAGCCCCACCGCGGTCGACACGGCGGTCGTGCTGGTGAGCAGCACGACCGAACCCGGCGGCGAATGGGTGACGATCACCGAGACCGGCGCCAACACTTCGCGCTTCAACGGCTCGATCGCGACCAACGGCGGCGCTCCGGCGCCCAATGGCTCGCTGCAGGCCGCCCACGGCGACGTGATCACGGTCAGCTACCAGGACGCCGACGACGGCACCGGCGAGCCGCACCTCTCCTGGGCCACCTCGGTCGCCGACTGTGCCGGGCCGAAGATCACTTCCCTCTCGGTCGACGCGATCACCAACGCCCGCGCCACGATCCACTTCACGACCGCCGAGCCCGCGGACACCGTCGTCGAGTGGGGCACGACGCCGGCCCTGGGCCAGGTCTCCAGCAACGCGTCGCGGGTCCTGACCCACGACATCGTGCTCAACCAGTTCGACACCTGCCAGGCGGTCTGGTTCCGCGTGAAGACCACCGACCAGTACGGCAACCTGCGGGTCGCCGACGACGGCGGCCAGCCGTTCTTCTTCCACACCTCGCTGATCCCCGGCCTGTACTACCGCGAGTCGTTCGAGAACAACCCCGCCGGCTGGACGCTGCAGGGGGAGTGGGAGATCGGCGAGCCGAAGGGGCTTGGCGCCTACGGCGGCACAGCCGACCCGGCCTCCGCCTACAACAACCGCAAGGCGCTGGGCCACGATCAGACCGGCCGCGGCGCGAATCCCGGTCGCTACGAGCCCAGCCTGACCGAGAAGGCCCGGATGCCGGTCCAGAACGCCACGACCTGGACCCAGACCAAGCTGCTGCTCTACCGCCACCTCGCGTCCGGAACCGGCGACGACGCCTCGATCTGGATCTTCGTCCCGGCCGGGCTGCCGCTGTTCCGCACCGACAACGTCCAGACGATCGACCGCAGCTGGCAGCTCCAGACCTGGGACGTGAGCAGCCAGGTCGACGGCAAGCCCTCCGTGCTGCTCGAGTTCCAGCAGAAGGCGAACGCCTCGGACAACTACGCCGGCTGGACGATCGACGAGATCATCTTCAAGGACGGCTCCAAGCCCGACTACGGACCGTGCGGCAACTGCGGCGGCGCCCCGACCTTCGCCGGCGCGGTCTCGGCCGTCGACAACAACGCCTGCGGCGCGACCGGCGTCACCGTGTCGTGGGACGCGGCCCCGGCGTGGGGAACCGGCGGCAGCGGGACCTACGCGGTCTACCGCGGCACGGCCCCCGGCTTCCCCGCCGACCCGGCCCACCGCGTCGCCAAGGGGGTGGCCGCCCTCTCCTACAACGACACCACCGCACCCGCCGGGACGCTCTACTACCTGGTCCGCGCGGAGAACAACGAGACCTGCTCGAGCGGCCCGCAGAACGGCGGTCTGCTCGACGACAACGCCGTCTACGTCCCGGTGACCGAGACCACCAGTCGGCCGTCCCCGGTGGCGATCGCGGGCCTCGCGGTGTCGCGGCCGTCGCTGTCGCACGTCCGGCTCAGTTGGCCCGCCGCCTCCGGCGCCAGTTCCTACCGGGTGTTCCGCTCGCTCTCCCCCGCCCCCGGCGACTTCGGCGTGCTGGGCGAAGCCGGCGGCCTGACCTACGACGATCTCGGCTCGGGCGCCACGCTCGAGAACTACTTCTACCTCGTCCGCGGCCTCAACCCCTGCGGCACGGAAGGTCCCTAGGCCAAGGAGAGGTCACGATCATGAAGCGCGCGCTCGCCGCCCTGGTGCTGCTGTTCGGTTTCACCCTGACCCTCGGTGGCGAGCCCGCGCTGCTGATCCGCCTCGAGCGGCTCGGGCCGTCGGACCGCGAGGCGCTGACCGCGGACGGCGTCCCGGTCGTCCTCGACGCCCAGACCCTGCTCCTCGTGCACGGCGACGAGGCCGCGCTCGCGGCGCTGCGCGGCCGCGGCTTCAAGGCCTCGATCGTCGACACCGACCCCGGGCGCTGGGACTACATTCAGGCCGGGCTGCGCGACGACTCCGACCTGGACGCACTGACCGCCGCGGGGCCGATCCTCATGTCGGCCGAGAACTGGGTCCTGGTCCGGCTGCGGGCCGGCGAGTCGCTCGAGCCGCTGACGCGGGCCGGAGCGTTCCTCTACCGTCTGCCGCGTACCGGCCTGCTGCCGCCGCGGAAGTTCCCCCGGCCGGACGCCGCCCGGTCCGACTTCGCCGGCCCCGACCCGATCGTCCAGAAGATCGTCGGCGCGGTCAGCACCGCGGCGATCGACGACTACTGGCTCGACCTGACGACCAACCCGCCGACCGGCACGCGCTATTCCCCCGCGCAGGGCTGCCGCGACGCCTCGACCTACTGCCGCGACGTCTTCACCGGGCTCGGGCTGACCGCCGAACTGCAGACCTGGAACGCCGGCCACGCGCCCAACGCGATCGGCACCCGCGAGGGGGCGATCGACCCGTCGAAGGTCTACATCGTGATCGGTCACCTCGACGACCTGCCGTCCAGCGGGCCGGCCCCGGGGGCCGACGACAACGCCTCGGGCACCGTCAACGTGCTCGAGAGCGCGCGGGCGATGAACTGCTGGGCCTTCCGCAACACGATCAAGTACATCGCCTGCACCGGCGAGGAGCAGGGGCTGCTGGGCTCCGACGCCTACGCCCAGGACGCCTTCAACCGCGGTGAGGACATCCGCGGCGTGATCAACATGGACATGATCGCGTGGGAGGGGAACAACTCCCCCAGCCCGGAGAACCTCGATCTCAACTACAACGGCCCCTCGCAGTGGCTGGGCGAGCAGTTCGCGGCCGCCGCCGGGACGTACGGGACCGGGCTGGCCGTCGACGCCTTCTCCTGCCCGTCGCTCAACGCCTCGGACCACGCGCCGTTCTGGGAGCGGGGCTGGCCCGCCGTCTGCGGAATCACCGACAACGAAGGCTACTGCGGCCACGGCGGCAACTACCCCTACTACCACCAGTCGACCGACACGATCGCCAACTGCGGCAACAAGGCCTTCTTCTACTCGGTGATCAAGACCTCCGCCGCGACCCTGGCCGAGCTGGCCGGTCCGTTCAAGATCAGCTTCAGCCGGCCGACCTACGCCTGCGGCGCCAGCGTGACGGTCGTGCTGGGGGACCGCGACCGCGACACCAACCCGTCGCTCCGGGAGACCGTCGCGGTCGAGGTCTGGAGCGACACCGAGACCGTCCCGGAGACGCTGGTCCTGACCGAGCGCACCGTCCACTCGATGCTGTTCGACGCCGTGCTGCCGACCACGACCGGCGCGCCCGTCGCCGGCGACGGGCTGCTCTCGGTCGCCCCGGGCGACGCGCTCCACGCGCGCTACGTCGACGCGCTCGACTGCGACGGCGGGACGAACGTCCCCTACCTCGCCGACGCGCGGGTCGACTGCGTCGGCCCGGCGATCTCCGCGGTCGGCACCACCAACGTCAGCGACACCGCGGCGAAGATCGTCTGGGCGACCGACGAGGCCTCGGACAGCGTCGCGACCTGGGGCCCGGTCAAGCCGCCCGCGACCAGCGCCCCGGGCAACCGGGACACGACCGCCCACGAGGTCTCGCTCGCCGGGCTGCAGGCGTGCACGGTCTACTGGTTCGACGTCCGCTCTGCCGACGGGGCCGGGAATCTCGCCCTGGCCGACAACGGCGGCGCGTACTTCCACTTCGAGACGCTGGGGAACTTCGGCAGCGGGCTCCAGCCCTGCCACGCCGGCCGCGTGACGGTCGACAAGCCGATCTTCACCTGCAGCGAGAACGCGACCTTCCGCGTGACCGACATCGACCTCAACGCCAATCCAGGGACCGTCCAGACGGTCCTGCTGCAGGCCTCCTCGTCGGCCGAGCCGGCCGGCGAGTGGGTGACCGCCACCGAGACGGGGCCCAACACCTCGGTCTTCGCGGCCTCGATCCCGCTCCACGCCGGCGCTGCGGTGCCGGGGGACGGGAGGCTGTCGGTGGCGGACGGCGACACGCTGACCGCGACCTACCGCGACGACGACGACGGCGCGGGCGCGCAGGGGCTGTCGTACGCGACCGCGCGGCTCGATTGCGCCGGGCCCGCGATCACGAACCTGCGCGTCGAGCAGATCACCGACGTCCGGGCCACGATCCGCTTCACCACGGCGGAAGCGGGCGACACGGTGGTCGAGTGGGGCGCCACGCCCGCGCTGGGCCAGACGATCACGAACGCGGCGCCGGTGCTCGAGCACGCCGCGACGATCAACCAGGGCGCGACCTGCCAGCCGCTCTACTTCCGGGTCCGGTCGAAGGACCAGTACGGCAACGAGCGGGTCGCCAGCGAAGGGAGCGGGCCGTACCAGCTCCAGGTCGGGAAGATCCCGGGGCTCTACTGGAAGGAGAGCTTCGAGGACTCGACCGCCGGCTGGACGCTGCAGGGCGACTGGGAGGTTGGCGCGCCGCAGGCCAAGGGTGGCTCCGGCGGCGGCCGTCCCGACCCGGGCGCGGCCTACAACCAGGGCAAGTCGCTGGGTCACGACCTGAGCGGCAAGGGGACCTTCCCCGGCGATTACGAGCCGAGCAGGACCGAGCTCGCGCGCAGCGCCGCGCTGAACGCCACGACCTGGCAGCGGACGAAGCTGCTCTACCAGCGGCGCCTCAACGTCGGGAGCTTCGACCAGGCCACGGTCTGGCTCTATGTCCCGAACGGCGTCTCGATCTACAACTCGAACAACCTGCCGGTCTCCGAGAGCGAGTGGTCGCTGCAGACCTTCAACGTGGCCTCGTCGGTCGACGGCAAGTCCGCGGTGCAGATCGAGTTCCGCCAGAAGTCCGACGCCACGGGGAACTACTCGGGCTGGAACGTGGACGAGATCATCTTCAAGGACGGCGGGCTGCCCGACTTCGCGGCCTGCGGCGGCTGCGGGGCCGCGCCCTCGTTCGCCGGGGCCACCGGCGCCGTCGACGCCGACGCCTGCAGCGGCGGCGGGGTGACGGTCTCGTGGGAGCGGAGCGCGGCCTGGGGCACGGGCGGCGGCGGGAGCTATGCCGTCTACCGCGGGAACGCGCCGGGCTTCCCCGCCGACGCGGCGCACCGCGTCGCCTCCGGCGTGACCGCGCTGGCCTACACCGACACGGGCGCGCCGGACGGGCCGCTCCATTACCTGGTCCGCGCCGAGAACGACGAAACCTGCTCGACCGGGCCGCAGAACGGCGGCGTGACCGACGACAACACGGTCTACGCGCCGGTGACCAACACCGGCGCGCGGCCACTGCCCGCCGAGCTGGCGTCGCTGCGCGTGACGATCGCCGGCGGCGCGCACGTCCACCTGGCCTGGGAACCGGTGTCCGAGGCGCCGCGCTACCGCGTTTACCGCGCGCTGGCGCCGGAGCCCGGCGGGTTCTCGTCGATCGGCGAGACCGGCGGGACGGCCTTCGACGACCTCGGGCAGGGGGCGGACCTCGAGACCTACTTCTACCTGGTGCGCGGCGTCAACGCCTGCGGCCAGGAAGGCCCCTGAGGGGCCACGGCGTGGCGAAGCGTCCGGGTCCGGCGCTCGATCGCGAGCGGCTGGTCGGCGGCTGGCGGCTGGTGGTCTACGACCACATCGACGTCGCCGGGCGCCGGCGGCCGGCCGCGGCCTGGTTCGAGGGTCTGGTCGTCTTCGAACCCGGCGGCTTCCTGACCGTGGTGATCAACCGCGACGCGCCGAGCGACCGCCCGCAGGACGGGACGATCGCCTACGGCGCCCGCTACGAGCTGGTCGGCAACACGATCCGCAACGAGGTCCGGGTGGCGAGCGTGCGCCACTGGATCGGCACCGTGCTCGAGCGGACGGCGGTGCTGGAGGGGGACCGGATCACCTTCACCACCGCGCAGTCGGAGTCCGGCCACTACGAGCTGGTCTGGGAGCGGTTGTAGGGGCCGCCCTCCGTGGCGGCCCGAGCGCGACGCGCGCGGCGGGCCGGGACAGAGCCCGGCCCTACGGTTCGGGCGATTAGCGCGCACGCGCGCGGCGGGCCGGGACAGAGCCCGGCCCCTACGGTTCGGCGCGCACGCACGTGTATGGGCCGGCTACGAGCTGGTCTGGGAGCGGTTGTAGGGGCCGCCCTCCGTGGCGGCCCACGCGCGGACGCGCGGCGGGCCGGGACAGAGCCCGGCCCCTACGGTTCGGCGCGCACGCACGTGTATGGGCCGGCGCGGACGCGCGCGTACGGGCCGGCGGTGCGCGCGGGGCGCCGTTAGAGCGCCACCCGGAAAGCGGTCGAAACGAGCAGGCCGGAAGGCTGCGCAGCACCGGCCGCCCCCGTCGTGCCGATCGACCCGGCCACGGCTTCCGGATCCGCGGCCGCGTCGACCACGGCGAAGGTGTAGAGCCCTTCGGTCAGCGTGAACTCCGGGATCGCCAGCCGGGCCTGCGTGCAGAAGCTCCCGGACCCCTCGGCCTCGGCCAGCGTGAGCGCCGTCTCGGGCAGCGGCTGGATCGAGCGCGCGCCGTCGGCCCCGGTCGAGACCAGGAGGTGCCGCACGCTCTTCCGCACCGCCGCCCGGTCGGGCCCGCACAGCACGTAGCTCAGCGAGATTCGGTCGCCGCCGTCGGCCGGCCGCTTCTCGTCGACCACGCGGAAGGCGCTGCGTCCGCTCTCGCGCTTCGCGGCCGTCATCCCGGGACGCCAGACCAGGTCGAGCCCCGAGGCGGCCTCGACCCGCGCCGCCATCGCGGCCCACGCGTCGCGGCCCCCCTTGCGGAACACGACCGTGCTGCGCCCCGCGCCGGCGCTGTCGGCCTCGAGGTCGGTGATCACGCCGCGCGCGACGTGGAGGCCGTCCTTGCGATAGGCGCACGGCACCTCGATCGTGAACCCGGCGCGCGGGTTGGAGGCCGGCATCTTCGGCAGCCGCAGCGCGACCTCTCCCAGGGTCTCGCCGCCGACCTGGCAGACCGGGTCGAGCCCCGCGCCGTTGTCGCGCTGGACCACCGCGTCGACCAGCAGCCGCGCACCGTAGGATCCGTCGCCCGCCGGGATCCACGTCAGGTCCGACAGCGGCACCCGGAACCGGGCCAGCAGGACGTCCTTCCCCTGCATCGCCGTCGGGTAGTCGAGCATCGCGGCCACCGGCGGCCGCTCGAAGTCGTCGGGCGCGAGCAGCGCCGCGACCCGCTTGCGCGTCAGGCGCTCGGCGCGGGCCTCGATCGCGATCTGCGAGGGGGCCATCACGCGCAGGCCCCAGAGGTCCTTGTAACGCTCGGTGTCGAGCTTGACCGTCAGCGTGTGGCGCGCGCTCGGGCCGCCGGGAGGCACCGGCAGGCTGAACAGGTAGTAGCACGCGAGCTGCTCGGCCGCCCCGGCGAGCGCGGTGCCCAGGTCGGACAGGTTGCGGACGGCCCGCCCCCCGGAATCGGTCGCCAGCGACGAGAGGATGTCGGAGCTGCCGCCGGCGCCGCTCAGCCCCTCGACGTCGACCGTCCAGATCGCGAACCCCTGCTGGGCGAGGTCGAGCACCGGGCGCAGCGACCGCTCGAGCTTCTCGGCCTCGGCCGGCGGGAAGCGAAAGCGCGGCGAGGAGAACAGCACGGCCGCCTTGCGGCCGGGGAGGTGGGTGTGGGCCTGCAGAATCCCTTCCAGCGCCGACAGCGTGGCCTGCGGCGAGTAGAGGCCCACCCCGCTCAGGGGGGCTGCTCCGGCGCCAGCCATGTCGGCGATGCTCTCCGCCCGGAGAGCGGCCTGGGGGGGCATTCAGCCCGAGCAGCCGCCCTTCCCCGAGCCGGAGGCGATCACCGAGAATTCGTCGCGGGCCAGCACGCCGGCCATCGCCGCGGGGGCGTCGTGGCCGCGGAAGGCGACCGCGCGGATCGCCGCCGCCGCCTCGTGCAGCCGGGCCGGGTCGCGCGTGAAACCGGGGGTCAGTTCGCGGACCTGGCGCGTCAGGCCGTAGACCTTGTAGACCTCGGGACGCGCCGCGGCGCCGTCGGCGAGGCCGTCGATCGCGTCGGCGACCTTGGCCCGGCCGCGCGCGTCGACGTAGTTGAAGTCCACGATCACCAGGATCGGCCGCGCCATCCCGTCGCCGGCGGCGTCGCAGATCGGGTCGAAGCGCAGGGCGGCCCGATCCTCGGCGGAGAGCGCGCGGCCGTCGAGCTTCAGCTCGAACTGCTCGGCGCTCAGCCCCGGGACCGAGCGGTAGCTCCCGTCTTTCGGGTCGACGACGGAAACGTCGACCTGGACCAGGCGGGCCTCCGCCCGCTCGACGAGGTCGGTCCCCTTGCCGGAAACCGGCGGGGACTCCGCCGGGCCGGAGCGGACGGCCGGCGCGAGCGCGAGAAGCAGCACGATCGAGACGAGAACGGAACGGATCGATGGACTCGGCACGGTTTCACCCCCCGGGAGAAACGCCAGCACGCAGGGGCAGGGTACGCGCCCGCCGCGTCGGTTGTCGAGAGCGTTCTCGCCGCACCGGGGCCGGGCGCCGCGGTTCCGTGGCGCGTTGCGAGGCGTTCGCGGTTCCCCTGGGCGGGCTTTCCCGGTACATTCCCGCCACCAGCCCGGATCGTTCGTGAAGGCCCGGCTGCCCCCGCGGATCCGCTGCCCCGTCGGGGGCCGGGTCCCCTGCAGCCGTTCGCGACGGGATCGGGCCCGGGGAGGTCCTGATGAAGCCGTCGTCCCGCCGTGCGGCACGCGCCGCGTCCCTCCTGCTCGCCTTCCTGCTCGCGGCCGCGTTCGCCGCACCCGCCGCCGCCTCGGCGACAGCGGACGCCAAGCTGACCGGCGACCTCCCCGCGGTGCTGGAGGCTGCGGCCCCGGGCGAGCGGGTCCCGGTCTACTTCGTGCTGGGCGAGCAACTGGAGGGGGACGCGCTGCGGGCCCGCGCGGCGGCGCTGGCCGGCGCGGCCGGCCAGGGTGGCGCCGCGCAGGACGCCGCCCGCGACGCCGCGGGCAAGGCGCTGCGCCGGCAGGCGACGGTGCGCGCGCTGCGCGAGCACGCCGCGCTGACGCAGGCCGGCCTGCTGGCCGCGCTGCGGGCACTCGAGGCGCAGGGTGACGCGGCGCGGGTCCGGCCGCTCTGGATCGGCAACGTGGTCGGCGCGGACCTGACGCCGGACGCGGTGCGCGCGCTGGCCGCGCGGCCGGAGGTGGCGCGGGTCGGCTGGAACCCCAAGCGCGACGTCTTCCTGGGCGCGCGAGAGAGTGCGGCGCCGCCGCCGGCGCCGGGGCTGCGGGCGCGCTACGGGCTGTCGCCGCTGGCGCCGGCCGGGGCGGACGGGCCGAGCCCCGACGCGGTGGAGTGCGGCGTCGTGAAGATGCGGGCGCCGGAGGTCTGGAGCGAGCTGGGGAACACCGGTGAGGGCTCGGTCGTGGCGGTGATCGACACCGGGGTCTGCTGGACCCACCCCGGGATCGCGAACCAGATCTGGGTCAACCCGGGCGAGGACCTCAACGCCAACGGCGTGGTGATGGACGCCGCCGACATGAACGGGGTCGACGACGACGGCAACGGGTTCGTGGACGACCTGATCGGCTGGAACTTCGACTACAACACGAACCAGCCGACCGACGAGAACTCGCACGGCTCGCACTGCGCCGGGACGGTGGCGGGGGACGGGACGGGGGGCGAGCAGACCGGGATGGCGCCCGACGCGAAGATCATGGTGGTGCGGGTCGGGGTCAGCTTCTCCGACGAGGTCGACGTCTGGAGCGCGATGCAGTACGCGGCGGCCAACGGGGCCGACGCGATCTCGATGAGCCTGGGCTGGCCGCACGGCCAGAACCCGGACCGGCCGGTCTGGCGGACGAACTGCGAGAACACGATCGACGCCGGGACGGCGATGGTGATCGCGGCCGGCAACGAGGGCCAGGGCGCGGAGCCGGACAACGTGCGGACGCCGGGGGACGTGCCGCGGGTGATCACGGTCGGGGCGACGGACTGCAACGACGTCGCGGCGGGATTCTCGTCGCGGGGGCCGGTGACCTGGCAGGGGATCGCGCCGTGGAACGACTGGCCGTACCCGCCGGGGCTGGTCAAGCCGGACATCTCGGCGCCGGGCGTGGACACGCTGAGCCACAACGTCTGCTCGGGGTACCAGTACATGTCGGGGACCTCGATGGCGACGCCGCACGTCGCGGGGGCGGTGGCGCTGATCGTCGCCGCCAACCCGGGCCTCGAGCACGACGACATCAAGGCCCTGCTGGAGGAGACCGCGGTCGACCTGGGCGAGCCGGGCAAGGACAACACCTATGGCACCGGGCGGGTCGACGTCTACGAGGCGGTCCTGCTCTCCGGCTCGCGCGACGGGCGGATCGCTGTGAAGGAGCAGGCGGTCCGCTGCGGCGGAACGCTCAACGTGACCGTCTCCGACACCGATCTGAAGAACTTCGGGACGATCCAGGTCACGGCCGTGTCGACCACGGAGACCGCGCCCGAGAGCATCACGCTGACCGAGACCAACCCCGGCAGCGGCGCGTTCAAGGGCGTGGTCCCGATCGGCAGCGGCGCCCCGCAGGCCGACGGCGTGGTCCAGGCTGCCGACGGCGACAGCGTGACCGTGACCTACCTCGACGCCGACAACGGCGCCGGCGGCACGAACGTGGCCAAGATCGACACCGCCACCGTCGACTGCAGCACGCCGCAGATCTCGGGCGTGAGCGCCGAGCCGACGATGACCTACGGCGCGATCATCCGCTGGACCACCGACGAGGCCTCGGACAGCCTGGTCGACTACGGCCAGCAGATCCCGCCCGACCGCAGCAGCCTCAACGCCGCGCCGACGACCCAGCACCAGGTCACGCTGACCGGGCTGGCGCAGTGCACGATCTACCGCTACCGGGTCAGCTCCACCGACCGGGTCGGCAACAAGGCGACCGACGACAACGGCGGCGCCTACTACTACTTCGAGGTGATGGGCGATTTCGGCCAGGGGCCGCAGTCCTGCCACGCCGGCAAGACGACGCTGAACCTGGACGTCTACTCCTGCGCCGACACCGCCACGCTCGAGGTCTCGGACATGGACCTCAACCTGAACCCGGGCGCGGTCGACGGCGCGCTGCTGCTGGTCACCAGCACGACCGAGCCGGCCGGCGAGTGGATCGCGGTCGCGGAGACCGCGGCCAACAGCTCGCGCTTCCGCGGCACGGTCCAGACCGCGGGCGGGCCCCCCGCCGCCGACGGCCGGATCCAGCTCACCGACGGCGACACCCTGACCGTCAGCTACCACGACGCCGACGACGGCGTCGGGAACCCGCGCTGGAGCTTCGACACCGCGATTGCCGATTGCGTCGCGCCGCGGATCGCCGACCTGCGGGTCGACACGATCACCGACGCCCGCGCGACGGTCCGCTTCACGACCGAGGAGCCGGCCCGCGTGGTCGTCGAGTGGGGCACGACCCCGGCGCTGGGCCAGTCGGTCTCGCGCACCTCGCTGCAGACGAGCCACGCGATCCTGCTCAGCGACTTCGCTTCCTGCCAGCGGGCCTACATCCGCGTGAAGGCCACCGACGAGTACGGCTACCAGGCCGTGGCCGACAACTTCGGCACGCCGCACGCCTTCAGCCTGGGCCTGATCCCCGGGCTCTACTGGAAGGAGAGCTTCGAGGGCTCGACCGCGGGCTGGACGCTGGCCGGCGAGTGGCAGGTCGGCGCGCCGCAGGGCCGGGGTGGCTCGGGGGGGCCGTTCCCCGACCCGGCCCGGGCCTACAACAACGGCAAGGTGCTCGGGCACGACCTGACGGGCCTCGGTCCCAGCGCCGGCGACTACGAGCCCAGCCGCACCGAGAAGGCGCGCTCCCCGGCCCAGAACGCCACGACCTGGCGGAACACGAAGCTGCTGCTCTACCGCCAGCTCAACTCCGGCAACGGCGACGAGGCCTCGCTCTGGCTGTTCGCGGGCCCGGGCCTGCCGCTGTACCGCAGCACCGGCGCGGTGATCGAGAGCGACTACTCGCTGGTGACCTACGACATCGCTTCGCAGGTCGACGGCAAGACGGGCGTCGCGCTCGAGTTCAGTCAGAAGGCTGACGCGTCGGGCGCGTTCTCGGGCTGGAACGTCGACGAGATCGTGTTCAAGGACGGCACGAAACCCGACTACGGCCCGTGCGGCAGCTGCGCCGGTGCCCCCGCCTTCGCGGGCGCCGGTTCGGCGCTGGACAACGACGCCTGCGGCGCGGGCGGGGTGACGATCAGTTGGGCCGCCGCCCCGGCCTGGGGGACCGGCAGCGCAGGGACCTACGCCGTCTACCGCGACACGACGCCGTCCTTCACGCCGTCGCCCGCCAACCGGATCGCCGCCGGCGTCGCCGGCCTCTCGCACACCGACGCCTCGGCGCCGGACGGCGCGCTCTACTACCTCGTTCGCGCCGAGAACAACGAGACCTGCTCGTCCGGCCCGAACAACGGGGGCGTGACCGACGGCAACACCCGGACCGTGCCGGCGACCAACACCGCGACCCGCCCGCTGCCGGGCGCGATCGGGACGCTGGCGGTCTCGATCGTCGGCGGCAGCCACCTGCGGCTGGCGTGGGCCGCGCCGGCCGACGCCACCGGCTACCGCGTCTACCGCTCGACCACGCCGCAGGCCGGGTCGTTCACGCCGGCCGGGACGACGGCGGGGCTGTTCTGGGACGACGCCGGCCGCGCCGCCGACGCCTCGAACTACTTCTACCTGGTCCGCGGGACCAACCCCTGCGGCCAGGAAGGGCCCTGATCGCGGGACGGGGCCCGATTCTGGTAGGGGCCGGCCTCTGTGCCGGCCCGCATCACCCGCCGGCGACGGGCGGGCCGGCACAGAGGCCGGCCCCTACCGTCGGCGGCGGGGGCGGGGGAGAATCCCCGCCGTGCGCGCCGCCTGCCCTGCTCCTGCTCGCCGCCGCCCTGGCCCTGCCCGGGGCCGGCGCCGCCGCGCCCCTCGCCGCGCCGCCCAGCGCGGCCGCCGCCCCGCCCCCCCGCCCCAGCCTGCTGCTCGTCACCTTCGACACGACGCGCGCCGACCGGATCGGCTGCTATGGCGCGAAGGACGCGGCGACCCCGACGCTGGACGCGCTCGCGAAGCGCGGGGTGCGCTTCGCCGAGGCGCTCTCCCCCGCCCCGCTGACCCTGCCCTCCCACGCCACGATCCTCACCGGCCGCGCGCCGCGCGAGCACGGTGCGCGCGACAACGAAGGCTACCGGCTGGCCGACGCCCAGGTCTCGCTGGCCGAGACGCTGCAGGGCGCGGGCTTCGCCACCGCGGCCTTCGTCGGCGCGGCGGTGCTCGACCGCGTCACCGGGATCGGCCAGGGGTTCGCACTCTTCGACGACCAGGTGCGGGTCGGATCCGAACGCTGGTTCGCCTGGCAGGAGCGCGCGGCGCAGCAGGTCGTCGACGCGACCGAGGCGCGGCTCGCGACGCTGAAGCCGCCGTTCTTCCTGTGGGTCCACTTCTACGACCCGCACCTCCCCTACGTCCCACCCGAGCCGTACGCGACGCGCTTCGCGAAGCGCCCCTACGACGGCGAGATCGCCTACGCCGACGCGCAGCTCGGGCCGCCTGCTGGAGCGGCTCGCCGCGCGCGGGCTCGACCGCTCGCTCGTGGTCGCCGTCGCCGGCGACCACGGCGAGAGCCTGGGCGAGCACGGCGAGGCGGCGCACGACGTCTTCGTCTACCAGGCGACGCAGCGCGTCCCCCTGATCCTCGCAGGACCGGGGATCGCTGCCGGACGGGTCGTCGAGGAGCGGGTCGGGCTGATCGATCTCGCCCCGACGCTGGCCGAGCTGCTGGGCGTGCCCTTCCCCACGGCGCACGGCCGCTCGCTGGTCCCATGGCTCCGGCCCACGGCCTCGCCAGCGCGCCCCCGCGAGGCCGCGATCTACGAGATCGAGAGCGTCTTCCCGGCGCGCGCCTACGGCTGGGCGCCGCTGTTCGGCGCGGTGCAGGGGACGCTCAAGTTCGTCGACGCGCCGCGACCCGAGCTGTACGACCTGGCGCGCGACCCGAAGGAGACCACCAACCTGCTCGATGCCGCCCCGCGCGACGACGCCGCGCGCCGCGCGCTCGAGGCCGGCCGCCCGCTGGCGGCACGCGTGCGCGAGCTGTTCGCGGCCGACATCGAAGCCCTTTCCGCGGGGGGTGACGCAGCCGGCGCGGCCGCGGTCGACCCGGAGCATCGCGCGCGACTCGAAGCGCTGGGCTACGCCGGCGGTTCGGCCTCGCGGCCGGGCGACCCGCGGATCGACCCCAAGGACGGGATGACCTTCCTCCCCGATCTCGACCAGGCCCGCGAGCGGCTGCAGCGCGGCGACCCGAAGCAGGCCGGGCTGCTGGCCACGCGCCTGCTCTCCCGCAACCCGCAGAACCTCCCGGCGCGGCTGGTGCTGGCCCAGGCGCAGCTCGGCCAGGGGGACGCGGCGGCGGCGCTGGCGACGCTGGACGAGGCGATCGCGCGCGCCCCCGACGATCCCCTGCCGCGCTTCCAGCGCGGCAACGCGCTGCGGCTCGCGCGGCCGCGACCGACCCGGCCGCGCTCGACGCCGCGGCCGTCGCCTACCGCGAAGCGCTGGCCCGCCACCCGCGCCACGCCCCCTCGGTCTACGCCCTGGCCTCGCTGCTGGTCGAGCGCGGCGACCTGGCCGGGGCCTCTGCGCTGCTCGACGACGCCGAGCGGCGCGGCGTCGCCGACGGCGCGCTGCTGACGCTGCGCGGCGCGGCCGAGGCGGCGCGCGGCCAGGGCGACGCGGCGGACGCGGCGCTGGCGCGCGCGCTGGCGCTCGACCCGACGGCCGCCGCCGCGCTCGAGGGGCGCGGCAAGCTGGCCTACGCGCGCGGCGACGCGCGCGCCGCCGCCGGCTTCTACCGGCAGGCCCTGGCGCTCGCCCCCTCGGCCGCGCTGGCGCGCACGCTGGGCGCGATCCTCTGGTTCGACCTGAAGGACGCCGCTGGAGCGCGGGCCGCGCTGCAGCAGGCCCTCGCGCTCGACCCGGCCGGCCCCGACGCGGCCGACGTCCGCGCGCTGCTGGCGGAGATCCGGTGATGGAGATCCTCGAACTGGCCCGCATCAACCTGCTCTCGCCGATCGTGCTGGCGTTCCTGCTGGGGGTGATCGCGACGCGGGTGAAGAGCGACCTCGAGATCCCCGAGCCGCTGGTCCAGGGGCTGGCGATCTACCTGCTGCTGGCGATCGGGATCAAGGGGGGCGCCGCGCTCTCCGAAACGACGCTCGCCGAGGTGGCGTGGCCGGCGCTCGCCACGCTGCTGCTGGGGATCGCGATCCCGCTGGTCTCTTACGCCGTGCTCCGCCGGCTGGGCCGGTTGATGGCCTCCGACGCGGGCGCGATCGCGGCGGCCTTCGGTTCGGTCTCGGTCGTGACCTTCATCGCCGCCAACACGCTGGCCCAGCAGCGCGGCACCCCGCCCGAGGGGTTCATGCCGGCGCTGGTCGCGATCCTCGAGGTCCCGGGGATCCTCGTCGCGCTGGGCCTCGCCGCGAGCGCCGAGCGCCGCAAGGAGCCGTGGGGCGCCGTGCTGCGCGAGACGCTCTTCGGCCAGAGCATCGTCTGCCTGATGGGCGGCCTCGTGATCGGCTGGGTCGCCGGCAAGCCGGGACTCGACGAGGTCGCCGGGTTCTTCGTCACGCCGTTCAAGGGGGCGCTGGTCCTCTTCCTGCTCGAGCTGGGGATGGTTGCGGCCAAGCGGCTGCGCGACCTGCGCGCGGCGGGGCCCTTCCTGATCGGCTTCGGGCTGGTGGCGGCACCGGTCTTCGGGATCGCGGGGGTGTTGGCCGGACAGCTCGCGGGGCTCTCTCCCGCGGGCGCCGCGGTGATGGGGGCGATGGCCGGCTCGGCCTCGTACATCGCGGCCCCGGCGGCCGTCCGCGCGGGCCTGCCCGACGCCAACCCGGCCTACTACCTGCCGCTGGCCCTGGGGGTCGTCTTCCCCTTCAACCTGACGATCGGGATCCCGCTCTACTTCGAGCTGGCGAAACTAACAGCGCGGTAAGCGTATCACCAGGCAAGAGGCGCGCTCTCGTGGACCAAAGGAGAGCCACCATGAGCCGTTCGCTTCGCCTCGCCGCCCCGCTCGCCCTCGGGCTGGGCGCCCTCCTGTGTCTCGCGTCGCCAGCGCGCGCCGCGATGTCCTCCCCCCCACCATCGCCCGCCTCGTCAACGCCGGCCTCGACGCCGACGCGGCCGGCAAGGCCAAGTACGAGATCCGGCGCGACCGGACCCGCTTCTCGGTCGAGGTCGAGAAGCTCCCGGCCGGCAGCTACGAGCTGCGGGTCGGCGGCGCCGCCCGCGCGACGATCACCGCGAACGCCCTCGGCCGCGGCAAGGCCGAGTTCTCGACGCGCCGCTCCGGCGCCGACCGGATGAAGCTCCCGCTCGACTTCGACCCGAGCGGCCAGCTGATCGAGGTCGCGCAGGGCGGGAGCGTCTTCCTCTCGGTCGTCTTCCCCAACGTCACCGGCAACGGCGGCGGCGACCCCGGCGGCGGAACGGGCGGTCCGGCGGTGGAGCGGGGGGCGGCGGCGGGAACGGCGGCGGCGTGCCGGCCGACCAGCGGACCCGCGTCGACCTGGTCTCGACCGGCGCGATCGCCCAGGCCAAGGGGTACGCCGAGTACCGCGTCGACTCCGGCCGGATCCGCTTCAAGGTCGAGATCGAGGACGTCCCGGCCGGCTCCTACCCGGTCTTCGTCGACGGCACGCAGCGCGCCACGCTGGTCGCGGCCCGCAACCCGTCGAGCGGCGAGATCGAGGGCCAGGTCCAGTTCGACACCAAGACCGAGGCCGGCAAGCTCCCGCTGAACTTCGACCCGCGCGGCAAGCTCGTCGCCGTCACCGACGGCGGCGCGACGATCCTGCAGGTCGTCTTCCCCTGAGGTTTCAAGGGGCCCCTCCCCCGGGCCCTGCCCCGCCCGCCCCCGGGACCCCCCTCCCGGGGGCGGGCTTTCTCCTTCTCGCTCGACTCGGCGTTCCGCCCGCGCGCTACTGGTCCGGACCGAGGATCGCCTTCGCTTCGGCCCGCAGCGCGACGACGTCGGGGTCCCTTTCGCGGTGCGTCACGCGGTCGCGTCGAGAGCGCCCGCAGATACTCGCTCCGGGCTTCGTCCATCCGCCCAGGCGCGCCGCCGCCATCGCCAGCAGGTAGCGCCCCGCGTTCTCGTCCTGGTTGTCCTCGATCGAGTTCTGACGCAGGAGCACGCGCGAGAGCCCTTGCCGCAGCACCGTGTACGCCTCGGCGAAGCGCCCGTTGCGGTAGAGCGCGGTGCCGAGCGCGAGCTGCGCGGTTCCCATGCGTGACGCGCTGGCCCGCGCCACCGCCTGCCGGCCGTCCTCCACGAGGCGGGCCAGGTCGACGAGCGACCGGCAGCGCGGCCAGAAACTGATCGCGTAGACCTGGGCCCGGTCCTCGAAGTTCGTCGAGCTGTACAGGCCCCGCTCGGCCATCCCCTGCCAGATCGCGTCGGCTTCCTCGCAGCGCCCGAGGTGCGCGAGGAGGATCGACCGCGCCCAGCCGATCAACTCGTCCCCCGGGGACAGGGTGTCGGCTCGATCGAGGTCGGCCAGCCCCTCCTCGACGCGTCCCAGATAGCGATACGCGAACCCCCCGCGGTTGAATCGCGCCCACACGGCGCGAGGGTAGATCTCGAGCGCTCGGCCCTGCTCGGCAGCCGCTTCCTCCCACTGGTACTTCCCTCCCAGGGCGGCGCCCAGGGTATTGCGGACGCTGTAGTCGTTCGGCGCGAGTTCCGCGGCGCGGCGGGCCCGGGCGATGGCCTCGTCGGCACGACCGAGCGCGATGAAGACCAATGCGGAGGCTTCCCAGGCCGTCGGCCACTCGGGTGCCTCTTCCACCAGCCGCTCGGCGTCGGCAAGTGCGAGATCGGCGCGCCCGCACTGGTCGATGAGCCCATGGAGGCGCTCCGCAAGTTCGTCGATCCCCGCGACCGGGCGCTGGGTCGCGGCCACGCAGTCGGCGAGGGCGCCCTCCGCGTCGCCGAGGTCCATGCGGACCTGCGCCCGTGCCACGTAGCCGTCGAAGCTCGCGGGATCGAGCGCCACCGCCTGGTCGGCGAGCGGGCGCGCCGCGGCCGGGTCGCCGAGCCGGACCAGGCTTCGCACCGCGACGCGGACCGCGCGGGCCCGATCGCGCGGGTCGCTCCACGCGGCGGTACGGTCCACGAGATCGAGCGCCATGCGGCTCGCCTCGTCCACGCGCCCCAGGGCGCGCAGTTCGTTGATCCTCCCGTCACTCGCCTCGAGGTGCGCCGGATCCAGCCGGAGCGCAGCCTCGTACTCTGCCAGGGCCGCGTCGTGTTCTCCCTGGGCGGCGTGGGCGCTGCCCTTGCTGACGCGGAACAGCGCGCTGTCGGGCCGCAGTTCGACCGCCCGGGCATAGGCCGCCAGGGTCTGCACGGGGTCGTCGTGGCGCCGCAGCAGGATCTCACCCCGCGTCCACCAGTTCTCCGCCTCGGCCGGCTCGCGCGCGATCGCGGCCTCGATCTCGGCGAGCGCCGCCGGGCAGTCCAGCCGGTCGAGGTAGATCTGCGCGAGCATCCGGCGGCCGGCGGAGGAGCGCGGCCGGGCCACCTTGAGCCGCTCCGCGTCGAGCGCCGCGGCGGCGTAGTGCTTCAGCGCGATCCGGTGGCGGATGCGGCTCGCCAGTGCGTCCCCGTGCGCCGGGTCGAGGTCGATCGCGCGATCGAGCAGCGCGATCGCCCGCGCGGGGTCGGTTTCGGCGAGCGCGCGCAGGTAGAAGGCGTCGGGCGTCTCGGGGGCCCGCGCCTCGACGACGGCGAGGTGGCTGGCGATCGACGCCCCGGCCTGGGCTTCGACACCGCCCCTTCCGCGCAGCGCCACCGCCTTGATCAGGTGCGCCGCCCAGTCGTTGGCGTCGCGCGCCAGCAGCCGGTCCGCGTCGGCCAGCGCTTCCTCGGGGCGGTGGGCCTCGATCAGCAGGCGCGCGCGCAGCAGGCGCGCTTCCGTCAGCGCCGGGGCGGCGGCCAGCGCGGCGTCGACCCGCCGCAGCGCCTCGAGCGACGAACCCTGCGCGGCCAGGAACTGCGCCTCCGACAGCGCCTGTGCGGCTTCGGCCTGCCGGCTCGCGCTCCTCGCGCGAAGGCCCCACGCGCCGAGCGCCGCGACGACGATCGCGGCCGTCACCACGGTCGTCGCGACCGGGTGGCGCCGCGTCCACTTCGCGAGCCGGCGCAGCGGGCCGGCGTGTTTCGCGGCGATCAGTCCGTGGTGCAGGTAGGCCCGGAGGTCTTCGGCCAGCGCGGCCGCGCTCTGGTAGCGCCGCGCCGGGTCCTTCTCCATCGCCTTGGGCGCAGATCGTCTCGAGGTCGGCCGGGATCCGGCGGTTGATCTTCCGCGGCGAACGCGGCTCGGTCGTCAGGATCCCGGCGATCACCTGCTCGCGGGAATCGCCCGGGAAGGGGCGCTGCAGCGTCAGCATCTCGTAAAGCACGGCGCCCAGCGAGTAGATGTCGGTCCGGCGGTCGAGCGGCACCTTCCCCGAGGCGATCTGCTCGGGCGACATGTAGGCCGGCGTGCCCAGGAAGGCCCCGCGACCGTCAGCCGCGGCTCCTCGGTGACGCGGGCCAGGCCGAAGTCGGTCAGGCAGAGCCGGCCGTCCTTCGCCAGCAGCAGGTTGGCGGGCTTGACGTCGCGGTGGAGGATCCCGCGGGCGTGGGCGTGGTGCAGCGCGTCGGCGACGTCGGCGAGCAGGCGCGCGACGGTGTCGAACCAGCGCCTCCCCGTGGCGTCGGTCGTCGACAGGCTCGCCGCCGCGTCGGCGCTCGATTCCGTCGGCCGGGCGGCAGGGCCTCGACGCCGACCGTCGCCAGGAGGGCCCGCGTCGAGTCGGCGGGGCGCGGCCCCCTCACCTCCTCGAGGATCCGCGACAGCGACGCCCCTCGATCAGCTCCATCGCGTAGAAGTGGAACCCCCGGTCCTCGCCGATCGCGTAGACCGGGACGATGTTGGTGTGGTGCAGCGCGGCCGCGGCACGGGCCTCACGCTCGAAGCGAGACAAGCCCTCCGAGGAGAGCCCCAGGCCCGGCGGGCAGCACCTTCAGCGCAACGCGGCGCTGCAGCGAACTCTGCCGGGCCTCGTAGACCACGCCCATGCCGCCGCGGCCGATCTCCTGCACCAGCTCGAAGTCGCCGAGGCGCTGCGCCGGGAGGCCGGCCGGTCCGCGGGCCGGGCGGCGCGGCGAGCGTCCGGGCGCCCGTCGCCTCGATGCTCGTGCGGCGCGGCGGCGGGGCGCCGGCGCGACGAGATCCTCCAGCATCCGCAGGCCGCGGAGCGCCCGGGCTTCCTCTTCGCTCGAATGCGGGCCAGCTCGTCGTCCCAGTCGACCGCCGCGCCGTCCGCGATCCGGGCGGCCAGCTCGCGCAGCCGCGCGTCAGGCCCGCTCATCGGCGCCCATCGCGCGGGCGACCTGCACCAGCGCCCGGCTGACCGCCATCCGCGCCGCGTCGGCGGAGGGTTTCCCGGACAGCGCCGCGATGTCGCGCCACGAGAGCCCGAACTCGACCGGGAGACGACCATCGTCCGCTCGCCCTCCGGAAGCTCCGCCAGCGCCGACTCGTAGCGCGCGCGGCCTCGTCGCCGCCGCACGCTCGTAAGGGGACGGGCGCGTCGTCCGGCAGGCTGTCGGGCAGTTCCTCGGCGCGCTCGGGGCCGCGGTAGATGCGGCGCAGCTCGTCGCGGATCTGGTTGCGCAGCGCCTCCCGCAGGTAGAGGTGCAGCCCGTGGTCGCGGCGCGGCTCGAAGGCCGGACCTGGGCGAGCGTTGGCCAGGTGGCCTGGACCAGGTCGCGGAGTCCGGGCCGGCGCGCGGCTTCTTGGGGACCTGGCCGCGCGCCCAGCAGCGCATGATCGGGAGCAGCCGCCGGTAGAGCCGCTCGCGCGCCTCGGCGTCGCCGGCCTGGGCGCGATGCAGCAGCGCGAGCGACGAA
>CAVPDB010000005.1:0-72460 GCA_963702545.1 uncultured Acidobacteriota bacterium
GGCTGCGCCACCGCGAACAGCTCGGCCTTCCACCGCGAGTGGGTGCCGCTGGTCAACCGGATCCTGCGCGAGTCCGCCTGGGGCCAGGCGCGGCGCGTCACCAGCGCCGAGGTGAACCTGGAGTTCGCGCACGAGGACCTGCTCAACTCCTGCACCGGTTTCCAGAACCGGATCTGCCAGTTGTTCGGCGACCGGATCCACCCGACCGCGCCCGGCTACGCGATCATCCGCGAGAAGGTCTGGGAATCGATCGGCGGCGCCAACCTGGGCCCGAAGGACGGCAACGGCGCGACCAGCCTGGCCGGCCTCGACCACGGTTACCTGCAGCGCGTGCTGCGGCTCCAGCCGACGGCGTGGGAAGTCCGCGGCGGCGCCCAGGTGACCGACCCGGCCGCGGCCTTCAGCGAGGGCGACGGCGGCGCGGGGGCGTCGGTCCGGCTTGGGATCGGCAGCGAGGAAGTGCGGTTTTCGGGCTTCCCGTCGTGGTACGACGAGGTCGTGCCGGTCAAGGTCTTGGCGGGGGTGCGCTACCGGACCACCGGCACCGTCAGCGACGACCTCTACCGGATCGAGGCCTCGGTCAACGACCAGTTCCGGCCGCCGGCCGGCCACCCGTACAGCGCGACGAACTGGATCTTCTTCACGCCGATCGTCGGCGGCGGCGGACCGAACGCGCCGGCCGAGGGCCCGGACTACCCCAACGCCAGGCTGCTGGTGCGGCCGAACGTGCCGGCCTACCGCGAGGCCAGCGCAACGCTGATGAAGAACCCGGTGCCGTCGCCGTCGGGCCGCGGCTACGACTGGCCGGCGGTGACACTATCCGAGCTGGGTACGGCGGCCGTGCGGGTCGTCGCCGCGCCGCAGGCCGGCGACGCCGGGCGACGACTACCGCGTCGTCGTCGACGCCGCGTGGCTGGACGTCTACGGCACGGTCAAGCCGAGGCCGGGCGAGGTCGTCGGGCGTGACGGTGACGCGCCTTCCCGACGGCGGGCTCGAGGTCGCGTTCGACCAACTGGCGGGCTCCGAGCTGTACAACGTCTACTTCGGCGACGTCGCGCTGCTCGACGCGCAGGGTCGTTACGACCACGGCGCCCGCGCGCGCTGCTCCGTGGCGACGGCCGCCGCAGGGCCGGGGCGGCTGAAGACGACCGTCCCCGCGGCGGAGGTCCCCGCGATCTTCAGCTACCTCGTCGTCACCGGCCGGGCCGACGGCGTCGAGAGCCCGGCCGGGTTCGCGTCGAGCGGCGCGGAGCGGGACCGCTCGCAGAACGGGTGCCCGTGACACGGATCACTTCAGAACCATGCATCCAGTACCGCTCGGGGCCGTTCTCGGGGCAGGCACGCGGGTCCTGCTCCACCTTGTTGAAGTAGTACGCCGGGAGGAAGCACCCCGTGTTGTTGCAGTAGGCCGGACCCCAGTCCGGCTTCTCGCCGACTTCTCCGATGACCTTGACGCCCTCTGGCCCGCCCTTCTCGTTGAGGACGGTGTAGAGCGGCTCGACCAGCGCCGTTTCCTTGCCGTCACAGCCGTACTCCGTGAACGACTCGACGATGCCGTTCATCCGCGTCCCACAGATCCGGAGGGATCGGCTGACCTGCCCGAGCGTCACGCTGGCGTCCTCGGCCCCGGTGGTCGCCGTCCACAGGGACGGATACCCGACCTTCCCCTTGACGATCCGGATCGTCGTTTCGATGACTTCAGGCTTCTCCGTCGCGGATGTCGGTACGAGCCGGCCTGTCCGCCTCGCTGGTCACGCAGCTCCAGAGCGTCGCGAAAAGCACCGACGCCGCCAGCGCCGCCACAGGGCGAGACGGATCCCGGCCCTCTCCCGCTGCACGATCGCATTCATGACTGGCCCTCCCCCGGAAGGTGGTCGCAGGAGCACCGCCGGCATGTTAGTCCTGCGGCGTTCCGCACGGGATGGTGGGTCGCAACAAAGTCTCGGCCTGGGAGGGCTTACCCGGAACCACTCCGGTGAAGGTGTCGACGGCAAGTGCGCCCGGCCAGCGAAGGAAGTCTCCCGGCGCTTCGCGCGCGATCACGGCAGCGTGATCGTCCACTTCTCCTTTGCGCTGGGGTCATCGCACGGTGTCTCGTTCGGCCCGTAGTAGGTCGGATCGAAGAAGTACGCCGGCAGCGTGCACGTCGCGGTCTCGTCGCTGCAACCCGGGAGGGCCCAACGCAGGTAGAGCCCGCTGCCCTGCTCTCCGTCTCGGACGATGGCCGTGAGATCGACATCCGCCGGGGGCTTGTCGCCGGATTTCGTGTCGTAGCGGACCTCCATCACGGGCTCGCTCTCCCCATTGCAGCCGGAATAGACGGAACGACGCGATCCTGGCCTTCATCCCGCGCCAGATCTCCGGCTTGATGGGCTCCATCGCGCTGAAGGCCTGCTTGTTCTCTTCTGCGCCCCTCCAGCCCTCCCAGAGCGTCGAGACCCCGGGGCGTCCCTTGGTGATCCGGATCGTCGTCCTGGGTCCCCGCGTCAGGTAGACGATCGCCGCGACGATCGCGCTGAGGACGAGCAGCGCGATCAGGATGCGAACCAGGATGCGAACCGCCGCTTTCGTCGACGCTTCTCGTTCGGCCATGGCGATCTCCACCGATCGGTGCGCGCGGGCGTCGGGATTCCGGCGCCCGGATCCGCGGCGCATGGTACACCGGCGCCGCTGCACTCGAGGTGACAGAAGCGTGAGCCGGGGGCCTCAGCTATTTGACCTCGACGCGACCCCGGTCAGCAACAGCAAGCGCCGCGCCGACTCGACGAGGCCGTAGGCGGACGCTCTGGAGGCGGTCTCCGCAGCGATTGCGCGCGCCTCGTCGTGCCGCCCGAGAGCCGCCAGCGCCTCGGCCTCCGCGGTCCTCGCCCTCACCTGCCGCAGCGCGGAGAAACTGCCCTGCCGGGCGGCCTCGCGCGCGACGCGCAGCGCCGCGGCGGCGTCGCGCGCCGCGAGATACGCCTCGCTCTCGGCGATCGCGGCGTCGACGGCCAGCACCAGTGCGCCGGCGGAAGCGGACCCGTCGCGGACTGCCTCGAGCTGGGCCACGGCCTCGGCTGGCCGGCCCTCTGCGATCACGGTCAGCGCTTCGACCCAGGCCGCGTTGTGCGCCACGCCGACGTTGCCCGTGCCGGCCTGCGCACGCGCTGCCGCCAGGTCGGCCCGCGCCGGTCGCGTGCGACCCTGCTCGGCGTGCGCCTGCGCGCGCATCACGAGCGCGTATCCCAACTGGTCCTTGTCGCCGACGGTGCTCCAGCCGGCGACCGCAGCGTCGAGCGGCGCCAGCGCCTGCCCGGGACGCTCGAGCAAGAGCAGGGCAGCGCCAAGCGCCGCCTGGGCCTCGGCCCGCGTCGCGTCGGACCCTCCGGTGCCTGCTGGTCCTCCACCAGCTTGCGCAGCGTTTCCAGCGCGCCTTCCCCCTTCCCGCCCTCGAGGTCCATCTGTGCGAGGGCGATCGTCATCGTGAGCGCGAATCCGGCTTCGTCCGGCTGATTCCGCGCCAGGGCCAGCGTCTCTGTCGCGGCGCGCCGCGCGTCGTCGAACTCCCCGAGGACCTGCAGGGCCGCGACGAGGTTTCCCTGAGCCGAGAGGCTCAGGCCAAAATCCCCGAGCAGGGTCGCCTGGTCGACGGTGGCGCGCAGCAGGGGTAGGGCGTCCCGCGGCCGCCCCGAGCGGATGAGCACGACCGCGTGCGCGTCCTGCGCCACGGCGGCCAGGGAAAGGTCGCCGTGCGCCGCCGCGGCGTTCTGCGCCTCAACGAAGCCGGCGAGCGCTTCCTCGAGGTTCCCGAGCTCGAGCTGCGCCCCAGCCTCCTGGTAGCGCGAGAACGCCTCGAGCGAGGGCTGCGCGCCGGCGCGGTAGAGCGCCGTCGCCTGCCGGAAGTGCTCGAGGGCCTCGTCCGGCCGGCGGTCGATGAGGAAGGCGACCACGCCGCGCTCCGTTTCCACCGCGGCGCCGCCGGTCGGCACGGCCAGACTGCGGAACGCGCGCTCGGCTTCGCCAAACGCGGCCTCCGCCTCGGCGCGGCGCCCCGCTTGGGCGAGGATCCGGCCCTTGGCCAGCCAGGCATTGGCGTCCATCGGCTCGGCGGCGATGTGACGGTCGAGGATGGCCAGGGCCTCGTCGGTCCGCCCCTCGGCCGACACGGCGTTGGCGTAGTCGACCTGGACTCCCGGAGTCTCGGGGAAACCCCGGGCCAGAGCCTCGGTCGCCGTGACGCGCTCGGCGTATCGTCCGAGGATGTCGGCCCGGGCGCGCTCGAGCTCGAGCCCCACGCGGCCCGCGGGGTCGATTTCCAACTCGCGGGCCTGCCACTGGGCGTGGTCGATCACTTCCCTCGCGCGGCGCTCGTTGCCGGCACGCCGCAGCGTCGTCGCCTGGAGGATCTCGAACTCGATCAGCTTCGGGTCCCGCGCCAGCTCGGTCTCGACCACCTCGAGAGCTTCGTGGTAGCGGTGCTCGCGGCGCAGACCGCGGGCGCGATCGAGCAGCGTCTGCTGGTCGGCGGTGAGCACGGGGTCCCGGGGCCGCTCGCCGCCGAGCAGCCAGGCCCCGAAGGTGAGCGCCGCGACGGCCGCGAGGGCGAGCGCGGCGGGCAGTAGCGGGCGGCGCCACCAGGGCCGGCGGAGTTCGTGTCGCTCGCCCGTTCCCGTCGCCGTGTATTCCGACATCGCCGCGTCCAGCGCGGACACGACCTCGCGCGCGTCGGCGTAGCGCCGCTCGCGCCCCTTCTCCAGCAGCCGCAGTACGACCTCGCGCAGCGGCCCGGCCTGCGCCAGCGCGGGCGGCTCGACGCCGTCCCCGGGCGTCCCGGCCAGGATCGCCGCCTGCGTGTCGACCGGGGTCGCGCGCCGGAAGGGGTGCACGCCCGTCAGCGCCTCGTAGAGCAGGATCCCGAGCGAGAAGAGGTCGCTGCGCGGATCGAGCCGCTCGAGCCGCAGCTGCTCGGGCGACATGTAGTTCGGCGTGCCGACGGCGACCCCGCGGCGCGTCAGCTCCTCGACCGTCTCGATCGTCAGGCCGGTCCGGTCCCCGCCGGCCACCTCGGCCGTGAAGCGCTTCGCGATCCCGAAGTCGAGCACCTTGACGTGCCCGCTGTCGGAGATCATCACGTTGCTGGGCTTGAGGTCGCGGTGAACGATCCCGGCCGCGTGGATCCCCGCCAGCGCCTCCGCGACCTGCTGACCCCAGCGCGCGATCGTGCGCGGCCGGCGGTCGGCCTCGGCCGCCTCTTTCAGCGACCGCCCCCGCACGTGCTCCATCACGATGTAGAGGTCGTCGCCGTCCTCGACGACGTCGTAGACCGCGGCCACATAGGGGTGGGTCACCGCGACGAGGTTGGCGACCTCCTGCCGGAAGCGCTCGCGATCGGAGGGGGCCGGAACGTGGTCGGCGGCCAGCGCCTTGATCGCGACCGTCCGGCCGAGCTGGGTGTCCCGCGCGAGGAAGACCTCGCCCATGCCGCCGCGGCCGATCCGCTCGATCAGCTGGTAGCGGCCGAGGCGACGGCCGGCGTCTGCGTCCGGGGTACCCCCTCGATCCGACGGCATCTCCTGTTCCCCCGGTGGCCGCGGTTCCGCTTCGCCGTGAGATTAGTCTGCCGCGGGGGCCCGTTCAACGGCGGGCGGGCGTCCCGCCGCGGAGGGCGTATCATCCCGCCCCATGTCGGTTGCCCTTTACACGAAGGACCTGCGAAAGACCTACCCCGGGAAGCCCCCGGTCGAGGCGGTCCGCGGGCTGGACCTTGCGGTCCCCCAGGGGATCACTTTCGGCCTGCTCGGCCCCAACGGCGCCGGGAAGACGACCACCGTCGAGATCCTCGAGGGGCTGCTCGAGCCGACCTCGGGGCAGGTCGAGGTGCTCGGGATGAGCTGGGCGAAGGACGCCGCGGCGCTGCGCGAGCGGATCGGCGTGTCGCTGCAGGAAACGCAGCTCGCCGAGAAGCTGACGGTCGCCGAGACGGTCGCGATCTTCGCGTCGTTCTACCGCAAGGCGCGCGACCCGGACGAGCTGATCGAGCTGGTCGGGCTGCAGGAAAAGCGCGACGCCTGGGTCGTCAACCTCTCGGGCGGCCAGAAACAGCGGCTGGCGGTCGCGACCTCGCTGGCCGGCGACCCCGACCTGCTGTTCCTGGACGAGCCGACGACCGGGCTCGACCCGCAGTCGCGCCGGCAGCTCTGGGAGGTGATCCGCGAGCTGAAGTCGCGCGGCCGGACGATCCTGCTGACGACGCACTACATGGACGAGGCCGAGCGGCTGGCCGACCTGGTCGCGGTGGTGGATCACGGCCAGGTGATCGCGCTCGGCTCGCCGGCCGAGCTGATCGCGACGCTGGGGGGCGAACACGTCGTCGAGTTCGCGGTGGAGGACGGCGGGAACGGGGACGCCGGGCTGCCGCTCGAGCCGCTCCACGCGCTGCCCTCGGTGATCGGCGTGCGGACCGAGGCCGGGAGCGTGCAGCTGACGGTCGGCGAACCGCACCGGGCGATCCCCGCGCTGCTCGACCACCTCGACCAGGTGCAGCGCCACATGACGCGGCTGACGACCCGCCACGCCAGCCTCGAGGACGTCTTCGTCAACCTCACCGGGAGGCACCTGCGCGATGGCTAGGCGCGGACCGTTCACCTGGCTGATGCTGGCCCGGCTCAAGGAGTTCATCCGCGAGCCGGAGGTCATCTTCTGGGTCTTCGGCTTCCCGGTGCTGCTGGCCGTGGCGCTGGGGATCGCCTTCCGCAACAAGCCGCCCGACCAGGTCGCGGTCGGCGTGGTCGAGGCCGAGGGGGCGGAGCGCATCGCGGCCTCGCTGAGCGCGGAGCAGGGGTTCCAGGTCGTGCGCCTGTCCGAGGCCGACGCGGCCCAGCGCCTGCGGATGGGCAAGGTCTCGCTGGTCGTCGTGCCGGGCGAGCCGCTGGAGTACCGTTTCGACCCGACCCGGCCCGACTCGACGCTGGCCCGGCGGATGGTCGACGACGCGCTGCAGCGCGCGGCCGGGCGCCGGGACGCGGTCATCGTGAAGGAGGCCCTGGTCACCGAGCCGGGGGCGCGCTACATCGACTTCCTGATCCCGGGCCTGCTGGGCATGAACATCATGAGCGGGGGCCTCTGGGGCGTCGGCTTCGCGCTGGTCGACATGCGCACCAAGAAGCTGCTCAAGCGGCTGGTCGCGACGCCGATGCGGCGGCGCGACTTCCTGGGCGCGATGATGGCCAGCCGCGGGCTGTTCGTGGTGCTCGAGGTCGTGCTCATGCTGCTGCTGGGCTGGCTGCTGTTCGGGATGATCGTCCGCGGCTCGCTCGCAGGGATCGTGCTGCTGGCGGTGCTGGGCGCCTTCAGCTTCGCCTCGATCGGCCTGCTGGTCGCCAGCCGCGCGAAGAAGATCGAGACCGTGACCGGGCTGATCAACCTGGTCATGCTGCCGATGTTCGTCTTCTCGGGGATCTTCTTCTCGTCCGACCGGTTCCCGGCGCTGCTGCAGCCGTTCATCAAGGCGCTGCCGCTGACGGCGCTCAACGACGCGCTCCGGGCTTCGATCCTGGAAGGGGCGGCCCTCTCCGATCCGGCACAACTGGCGAGGATCGGGATCATGCTGCTGTGGGGCGGCCTCTCGTTCGTGCTGGCGATGCGCTGGTTCCGCTGGGCGTCCTGACCGCTCCGCGGGCAGCGGAACGAATCGGTGCCTCGGATTCGCATTGCGTAGGGGCCGGCCTCCGTGCCGGCCCGAACGGCCCGAGCGGGCCAACGCGTCTTGCGGGCCGCCACGGAGGGCGGCCCCTACGGGCCGCAGGCCGGGACCGCGGCTCCTGCGGTCCACGGCCCCGCGCCGCAGGCGTTGCGCCCCCGCACGAGGTAGCGCCACGCGCTTCCCGGCGCCGGGATCGCCGCGTCGCTGGCCGACGACCCGGTCTCCCCGGTCGCCACGCAGGATCCGTCGGGCGCGCTCCCCGGCGGGCCGTGCCCCTCGCTTTCCCGGAAGACGTCGTGGACCGTCGCCGGTCCGCACGCCGGGGCGGCGGACGACCACTCGAGCGTCGTCCGGTCGGCGGCGAAAGCGACCCCGCCGATCTCGCCCGGAAGGGCCCACGCCCCGGCGTCCCCCGGGGCGCAGTCGCAGGCGTCGCCGCGCCCGTCGGCGTCGGCGTCCTCCTGCCCCGGGTTCGCGACGGCGGCGCAGTTGTCGTCCGGGTCGTAGACCGCGTCGCCGTCGCCGTCGGGGCGGCGCAGCTCGAGGTAGACGACCCCCTGCGAGAGCAGCCGCGTCCGAAGCGTCAGCCGGCCGCCCGTGACGGCGTGCGTCACGGGGGGACCTTCCCGCCGCAGGTCGGCCAGCGCCTCGAACGCCTCGACCTCGAACGGACGGTAGAGCTGCGTGCTGGTGCGCCGCGGCAGGGCCGCGAGCGCCGCGCGCGCCGGATGCGCGGGGTCGATCCGGTACTCGCGCACCTCGACCAGCGGAAAGCGCAGCCCGGTCAGCTCGAGCTGCACGTCCCACCCGCCGCGCTCGTTGCTGCCGGTGTCGAACTTGTCGTGGGCGTAGAGCAGGACCCGGTCGTCGGCCGGGCCGACCGAGCGCCAGCCGGACAGCACGACGCCGGCGTCCTGGCGCGGCGCAACCGGCGCCACGTCGTGCGACATCCGCGCCGCGACCTCGGTGAACAGCCAGAACGGCGTCTTGACCGCGTCGACGCGGTCCTCGCTGCCGTCGCCGTCCAGGTCGATCCGCAGCTGGCCGGCGATGCTGGCGATCCCCTCAAAGTTGTAGTTGAACGGCCAGACCGTCATCAGCGCCTCGCCCCGCGCCTTGCGGGGATCGGCCATCGCCGGCTCGAGCATCCGCCGGAAGTAGTCGGCCCCCCACGACGAGACGAAGGTCCCCCAGCGGTAGCCCTCACGCGAGTCGGGATCGCGCCGCGGGATCCAGTCGGGGGTCGTCTCGTGGCTGTTCACCGCCAGCCGCTCGAAGGTGACGGCGTCGATCGCCAGCGCCTGCTGGTGGGTCCGCTGCAGGTCGGCCGCCGCCGCGTCGGCGTGGTCGTAGCTGTGGACCGAGATGAAGTCGAGCGGCGTCCCCTTGTTGCCGTTCGCGCTGCAGATCGCGGCCACCCGCGCCGCCCGCTTGCCGTTGAACGCGGGATCGATGCAGGCGTGATTGCGCTCCTCGAACTGCCCGGAGGGGAAGTTCGCGGTCGGCGACGCGTGGTACAGCAACTGGTCTTCGTAGCCCGGGAAGAGGCCCGTCGCCTCCCCGCCGCCGATCCGCAGGCGCGAGGTGTCGAGACCGCGCTCCTCGAAGCCGCGCAGGATCGAGTTGGCGGTGTAGTCGTAGTAGGCCAGGAACTCGTCGTCGGTTCCGGTCCAGAACAGCTCCGGCTCGTTGCCGATCGACCAGGTCCAGTCGAGGGTCACTGCGCCGTACCGGTCGACCAGATGCGTGACGAGCCGGCGCACGATCGCGTCCCACTGCACGTAGCTCTTGGGCCGGTCGGTGCACTCTCCGCCCAGCTCGTTCTCCGGCCGGCCCAGCCGGCAGGCGTCGACCGGCGTGCCGTGCAGGACCATCACCGGCCGGCGTCCGTGCGCGACGTGCTGGTCCAGCTCGTCATCGAGCCGCGTCCAGTAGTAGACCGGGGTCCCGACCGGGCTGAACTTGCGCAGCGCGCCCACCGGGTGGGGGAAGTTGTCGGGGGTCCGCGGGTTGTCGGCGGGGGGGACGTGGTCGGCCTTGAGGTTGAAACGCGAGAGCGGCGTCTGCAGCTTGTTGACCTGGACCTGCCGGCTGGCGTCGCTGACCGACTGGACCACCCGCTGCTCGCACTGCGTGCCGTCGCAGACCAGCACCTGGTCGCCGGAGTGGTAGTCGGCGCTGAGCGGGCGGTTGTCGGCGACGCCGTAAAGGGCGTGCTCGATCGTGTCGGTCAGGTTGAGGACCGTGTTCGTGGCGGTGTTGGACATCGACAGGATGCGGCGCGTCTCGCGCTCGCGCATCAGGTTGGGATTGCCGTCGAAGATCCGGGCCTGCCAGTAGTCGCCGAACAGCGGGTAGTCGCGCTGCTGGAGCATGAACTCGGGAGCCTCGGCCCGCGACGCCTCCATCAGCGCGTAGACCGGCTCCTGGTCGAACAAACGGCTGCTGTCGAAGTTGACCTTGACCTCGCCCGCGAACCAGCGCCCCTCCCAGTGCACGGTCGGGGTAGCGAAGTCGAGCGGCACGGTCCACGACGAGCCGGCCAGATCGCGCCGCGTCGTGAACGACCAGCTCGCGGTTCCGGGATCGACCGTCAGCCCGCCGAAGGTCCGGGCCTTGACCTGCGCGGTGATCGCTGTCGAGGCCGGCAGCGGTGCCGAAGGGCGGGAGAGGAAGCCCCATCCCATCCGGCCGTCCGCGACCCACTCGCCGTTGGCCTCGCCGGTGAAGTCGGAGGCCCACGCCCGGCCGGGCGAGAGCACGGGGAGTCCGGGCTGCCCCGCCCAGGAGAGGATCAGCTCGACGCTGTCGGGGTCGATCTTGGCGGCGTTGCCGAGCGCCTGCGGGACGGTGACCTCGAAATAGATCGAGGACCAGATGCCGGCGGACGCGGCGTTGTCGCACGGTCGGGGCAGCGGGTGGACCGCGTCGCAGGAGTGGGTCACCTGGGGGGCCTGGGCCAGCGCGCCCGCGCCGCAGAGCAGGCCGACCAGGCCCGCGAGCCAGGCCCGGGAGAGGACACGCACCGGATCCACGCCGCACCTCCGTCAGGAAGGTACCCAGAGCGCCGCCCCGTTCCAAGCCGGATCTGCCTCCCGCGCGGGCGCCCGGCGGGCGGGGGGGCGGGCGCGCGGGACGGACGGCGCCGCGGTCGATGCTATCGTGGCCGGGTCGCCGGCCGGGCGCCGGCAGGGGAGCGTCGCTCATGATTCGCCGGTCGCTGCTGGTGACGGTGCTGCTCGCGGGGCTCGTCGGATGGGCCGTCTCCGGGGCCCTCGCCGCGGGCGAAGTCCGCACGCTGGAGGAGGCCACGAAGGCCGCCGCCTCCAGCGGCAAGCTGGTGCTGGTCGACTGCGTCGCCGACTGGTGAGGGCCCTGCCAGGCCTTCGCCCGGGCGGCGAAGCGCGAACGCAAGCTGCAGCAGGCCCTCGGCCGCTTCGAGGTCGTCAAGGTCAACGACGCCGATCCCGAAGGGCCGCGGCAGCTCCGCAAGCTGCGCGTCAGGGCCTTCCCCACCTTCGTCCTGATCGACGCATCGGGGCGCGAGATCGAGCGCTGGGCGGGATTCGGCCGATCGAAGCAGTTCATCCAGACGCTCGACACGGCCGCCGCGGATCCCCGGCCGCTGACCGAGAAGATGGCCGGCTTCGACGCCGCGCCGAGCGCCCCGCTGGCGCTGCGGATCGCGGAGTCGCTGGCCTACCAGAACCGGCCGCTCGACGCGCTCTCGTTCTACCAGCGTGCCGCGGCGCTCGATCCCGAGCTGGAGAAGCAGCTCGTATCCGAAGTCCTCCATCAGACCGTCTCCGCAGCCTTCGAGGGGCTTCTTCCCGTCTACCCGCTGCTGGTGGCAGGGCAGCGCGCGCTGGCGCTCAATCCCCAGGACTCGAGGATGGCGCGCAATGTCGCCTCGGCGCTCGCCGGGACCTGGCCGGACGATCTCGACCGGGCGCTGCTGAAGCCGTACATCGACTTCGCGCTCGCGACCTTCGGCAAGAAGCCGAAGAACGAGTGGGAGAAAGAGCAGAAGCAGCAGCTCGAGCAGGCGCTTGGCCCGCCGTCGACGCTCGAGCAGCGGATCGCGGAGTTCGAGAAGGCGCCGACGGCCGACGCGGCGCTCAACCTGGGGAATGAGCTGTTCGCGCAGGAGCGCTACTCCGAAGCGCTGGCGCTGTTCCGGCAGGCCGGCACCCTCGACCCGAAGCAGGAGGCCAACGCCTCCCGCTGGGTGCTGGCCGCCGCGGCGAGCGGGGCGCGGGCGGGCACCGTTCCCGCCGACGCGGTCAAGCCTGCGTACGAGCGGTATCTTGCATTGCACACCGACGACTCCGGCGCCGCGGACACCGCCGTGCTCTACCTCGCGGTCGGGCTGTCGAAGGGGCAGGACAACACCTACCTGCAGCCGCGGCTCGACGCCGCGATCGCCGCGCTCGAGAAGTCCGAGGACGCAGAGAAGAAGCAGTCGCTCGAGCAGCTCCAGATCATCCGGGCGCGCACGATCGAGAACGACGAGGCCAAGGCGATCGCGCTCAAGCAGAAGACGCTCGGAGAGGGCTGGCAGGACGACCCGGAGCAGCTCTCCGAGTTCGCGCGGTTCCTTCTGCGCAACGACCTCGACCCTGCGGAGGCTGAGCGCGTCGCGCGCCGCGCCGTCGAGCTGTCCGAGCCAGGCCGCGAGCGCTCGCGGGCCGCCGAGACGCTGGCGCGCGTCCTCGAGAAGCGTGGCCGGCGTGACGAGGCGATCGCCGCGCTCGAGACCGCGCTGAAGGGCGCCCCCTACGACCAGGGGCTGAAGCGGCGGCTGGCGGAGCTGAGGGGGAGCGGAGGGGATTCGCACCCGGCTGCCTCCTCCTGACGGCGCGAGCGCCCTCGGTGGGATCGTCGACTTGAGCCAGGGCGTTGAACGACCCCGCGCCACTTCGGGGCGAGATCTCGCGATAGGGTAAGCGGAACGCGACGCCCTTCCTCGAGGAGGTCCACGCCGTCACGCGGCGCCTGCCGCATCGTCGCCCGCACAACTCCTGGTCGAGATCTTCGAGCTCCGCGCCGCTCGGGGCTGACCGGCGGCGCAACCGGCCCAGCCGGCTGCGCCGCTACTCGGAAGTTACGGGCAGTCACGTCCCGTGATCGGCTGTCCCGTGGAATCAGCCCCCAGCGTCCCACCGCACACGTTCTCCGCTCGTACGAGGAAGTACACCATCGACCCGGAAGGCGCTGCGGAATCGGTGGCGACGAGGTCGGTGCCGTTCGACTCGAGACATGTGGCCGATGTATCCGAGAAGTCGCTCGACGAAGTGCTGCGCAGCACGTCGTAGTAGACGACCGTTCCACCCACGCTCGACGGTGCACTCCACGTCAGGTTGTCGACGGGGGCCGAGGTGATGAGCAGGCCCTGCGCCTCACTCGGAACCGACCACGCCGTCCAGTCCGCGGGCGCGCAGTCCCAGTTGTCGATAACGCCGTCGGTGTCGCTGTCCTGCCACAGCCGCAGCTTGCTCTCGTTCCAGCCTCCCCAGGGTTTGGTCACCCAGCGATCGCGCTGCTGGAATGGCGACGTTGGGATCCGACGCAGCACGCGCGCTCGCCAGTGATAGAGCGTGTTCGAAGCGAGCCCGGACGCCTCGCCTTCGAGGTGCACCATGCTCGTCGTGTCGAGCCATATCGTATGCCGCAGCAGTCCAGTGCCGTCGAAGCGCACGCCAAGCGGCTTCACCTCCCACTGCAGCTCAACCTCGCCGCGCCCGATGCTCCCCCTCGCGTCGACGCCGATCCAGAACGACGTGGGCGACTCGGAGCGAGCAAGCTGGTGGATCGTGCCTGAATCGCTGACGCTCGACTGTGTCGGCCCTACGGAGCGGGCGCGCTCGGTTAGTCCGCCGCCAAAGCGCACGCCCACATAGCCGCCCAACTCGTCCGGGAGATAGTCGGGCGCGCTGAGGATGACGTCTGCGTAGCCGTCTGCGTTGACGTCTCCCGCCGTTGTGACCGACGAACCCGTATGCCCCTCCAGAGCCGCCACGATCCGCTCGCTGTATGAAGCGGGGACGCCTGCGATCGACCCATGGAATACGAAGACCGCACCGGCGTCGTACCATACAAAATCGTAGTCGTAGTCGGGCGCTCCTACGACGATGTCGGCGAACCCGTCCCCGTTCACGTCGCCCGCGCCCGCGATCGCCGCACCGAAGCGCGAATCGACTTGGATGCCATCGAGCCGCTGGGTCGGCGTGACCTGCGGTCCCGTGACCGAGCCGTGATGGACGTACACCCGACCGAGCGCGCCGGCCGGCGAGGGTGCGTACAGCGGCGCGCCGAGGATCAGGTCCGCGTAGCCGTCGCCGTTCACATCACCGGCACCGGCCGCCGACACGCCGAAGTCGGAGCCCGCCTGCTCGGCTCCGGCGGTCCAGTCGGCGCCGGACGGATTACCCGCGCCGAGACCAAAGTGGGATCCGTACCAGACAAACGCGCGCCCCGCGGGATCGGTCCCGTTGCTGTAGTCCGGCGAGCTTACGAGGACATCGGAGTAGCCGTCACCGTTCACATCACCGGCGCCCGCGACCACACGGCCGAAATGCGCCCCACTCTGGTCGGACCCAGCGCTCCAGCCCGCATCGTGGGTGCTTCCCGCATGACCGCTCGTGATCGTGTGCCCGTACCACAGGAACGCGCGCCCTTCGTCCGTCTTCGCTTCTCTCCAGGAGGGCGCACCGACCAGGAGGTCCGTGTGCCCGTCGTCATTGACATCACCTGCACAGGCGACCGACGAGCCGAAGTTCGCCCCGTTCTGCTGAGCGAGCACCTCCCAGTCCGCGTCTGCCGCACTGCTATGGCCAGCCAGTCCCGAGCCCGAACCGAAGTAGACGAATACGCCGCCACCTCGCGAGAACATGCTGGATTGCCAGCGCGGCGCACCGATCACGACATCGCCGAAGCCGTCGAGGTTGACGTCTCCGATCGGAGCAATGGCGGAACCAAAGCGAGCTCCTGCCTGGCCGCCGTCGAGAGTCCATGACGGCGCCGTCGGAGGACCCGATGCGGTGCCGCGGTAGAAGAGTACCCGGCCCTCGTCCGATCCGGCGCCGCCATCGTACAGTGGCAGCCCGACCATGATGTCGTCGTAGCCGTCGTCGTTGAGATCGCCCGCGGAGGCCACCGCTTCTCCGAAGCGCGCCCAGGGCTGGGTTCCCATTTCGTTCCAGCCCCCGCCTACGCCCTCCGGGCCACCGTGGAACACGTAGCCCGCACCTGCATCCCTCAGCGCCAGGCCGGAGTCGTCCCGCGGGGCTCCCACAATCAGGTCGGAATACCCGTCACCGTTGACATCGCCCGCACTCGCAGCCGAAGCGCCAACGTCCGCTCCCGTCTCACCGTTGGTCCAGTTCCAGCCACGGTCATTGTACGGTCCGCTCTTGCCACCGTAGAACATGTAGACGCGTCCCATCCCCGAGTATCCGCTGCTCCCGACGACGATGTCGGAGTAGCCGTCGCCATTGAAGTCACCGGCGGTGCCGACCGACGTGCCGAACAGTTCGCCTTCGGAATTTCCAGTCTGACTCCAGTCTGGCTCGGTGTTCACTCCCGACGCCGAGCCACGATACACGTATGCTGCTCCGCGGTCCGTGATGCCATAATCGTTGTAAGGCGCTCCGATGATGATGTCCGAGTAGCCATCGTCATTGACGAGACCGGCCACCCCGACCGACGTGCCGAAGGCCTCACCCGAATGCTGGCCGTCTTCGCTCCAGATCGAGGACGACACCCCTGCTGCTGAGCCTTGGAATACGACCGCGTGGCCCGACGGGAGCCAGCCCGGGCACGCCGACGACGACGTCGGAGTACCCATCGCCGTTCACGTCGCCTGCGGTGGAAACGGAGTGGCCGGCTCGCGCGGCGTCATCCAGGCCCCAATACGCCCAGTCATGGTTTGCGTGCAGCCCCGACGAGGAGCCGTGGTAGACGGTGGCACGACCCCCGAGGAAGAACGGGCCGTCGAATTGTTCGGCCCCGACGATCACGTCCGAGTAGCCATCCCGGTTGACATCGCCTGCAGTTGCGACCGACGCGCCGTGCCGCGCGTCGGCTTCCTCGGCATAGCTCGCCCAGTCGGCGTTCGACGGGGATCCGCTCTTGCCTAGACCTGCCTTGGACCCGAGCCACACGAACGCGGCGCCCTCGTCGGTATGCGTCCGGGTGTATGCCGGTGCTCCGACGATCACGTCGGAGAACCCGTCGTTGTTGACGTCGCCCGCCGTTGCGACGGACTCGCCCAGGTCCGCGCCCGTGTCGTTGGACTCGGCGTACCAGGCGGCGGTCGTCGAGAGCCCATGTGACGACCCAAGAAAGACGTACGCGCGTCCTTCGTCGAGTTGCCCGTTGTCGTAGCCAGGAGCGCCGACAATGATGTCACTGAAACCGTCTCCATCGATATCGCCGGCACCGGCCGCTGCGTAGCCGAAGCGCACCCCCGCCGCGTCGCCCGCGACGGTCCACGACGGACCGGTCAGGAGCGGGTCGATCGTGACCGGATAGCGCGCGTCGCGATCGTCGAAGACGAGACGGATGCCACGGCGTCCGTCGTCGGCCCAACCGTCCATCCACGCGGGCAGCTCGTGGCCGAGCGCGTCAACGACCAGCAGTTGCGCGTAGTGCAGGACGACGCGGCCATCCGGCGAGACGAAGTCGATCGCCTGACGGTCCTCGCTGAGGCGCGGATCGAGCGTGCCGCCCAGGACGAGTCGCACGGCAACCCAAGGGCCCTCTGCGTCGGGTGGCGCACCGAGCGTGAACCCTTGCTCGAGGCCAGCCGGACCGTTCACGTACCACTCGTTGAACCCCGCGCGGCCGTACTCGACGCGGTCGCCCGTCACGTGGACTGTCGCGGGATCGAGCGCTCGCAGCAGCGTCGTGGGGATCGTAGTGCGATCCGGGTCGGGCATCGCGCGTCCCCATCCGTCCAGCGTCAGACTGAGGTGCCATTCTCCGTTCCCTGCGCGCGGCACGAGGCGGATCCCCTCCGGGAGGAACCACGTTCTGAATCCCTGCGCACGATTCGGCGCCTGGTAGGCGCCCGGCACGTCGTCGAACGGCGTCGTGTCCTGCCACGAAGCCTTGTATTCCTCGACTTCGATCGTCGCTCGGACACTCGACAGCCACGCATCGGACGGAGCGGGCGCTGGTGTGCCGGCCGAGGAGCTCGAGCAGATCGAGCAGGCAAGCAGACAGATTAATGCGGCGGCGGGCGGCGTGGGACGCATGGGACGGTCCTCCGGGAGGGAGTGAACGGGTCCACAGATAGCCCAGAGGAGCGGCGTCGGGAACTACATGAATAGGTAGTTGTTTTCGGACGCGCGAAGGGTCCGGCCAGCAGGCTCGAGAACGGAGCGAGGGCCCACCAGACCGGGCAGGCCCAGCGCCCAGGGGGGAGTCGGGCGCATTCTGCCCGCGCGAGGAGCCCTCTCCGCGCGCGGGCGGGCCGGATGGTCTACCGGCATAGACAGCCGGTGCGGCCGGTTAGCCGGTGCTCGAGGCGTCTTCCCTCCGGCGATCGGCGCGCGCGGGCCGGCACGGAGGCCGGCGCGGGCCGGCACGGAGGCCGGCCCCTACGGTTTCCTGACCTCGACTGGCGGCTTCGGCTCCCGCCCGGGGAGCTCGCAGGCCTGGGCCATTCAGGTGGGGATCCCCATCCAGGGGAGGATCCAGCGCTGCAGCGCGATCCACCCGCCCAGGATGGCCAGGAACAGCAGGACGTTGGTCATCAGACCAGTCGCTCCACGTTGACGACGCTCGCTCTCAGGCACGGCTGGATCTCGCATTTCCCGGCGACATCCTGCAGCTCCTGCAGGACTGCCGCAACCGTCGCTTCGGAGGCCCCGGGGACGACCAGCACGATCGCCTCGAAGGAGACCGTCCGGGGCAGGGCCTCGGGCTCGAGGAACTTGTGGCCGACCGCGCGCGGGATCCGCAGGTAGCCCTCCGCGCCGTGGCGGTCGAAGGCGGCGACGACCTGGTGCTCCAGCTCGGGGCTGCAGTAGACGGTGAGCTGCTTCATCGGCCTTCCTCTCACGACTCGAGCGCGTCGGCCGCGCCGGCCGGCTCGTCGTCCCACGACGGCGGGAGCGGCTGCTTGTACTTGTGGCGCTCCGCCATGTAGTAGAGCACCGGGACCACGATCAGGGTCAGTACTGTCGAGGCCAAAGAGCCGAACATCAGCGCGATCGCCAGCCCCTGGAAGATCGGGTCGAAAAGGATCACGACCGCGCCCATCACGACGGCTCCGGCGGTCAGCACGATCGGCCGCGTCCGGACTGCGCCCGCCTCGACCAGCGCCTCGCCCAGCGTCCGGCCCTCGGCCAGCGCCAGCTCGACGAAGTCGATCAGCAGGATCCCGTTGCGCACCATGATCCCGGCCAGGGCGATGAAGCCGATCATCGAGGTCGCGGTGAAGAAGGCCCCCAGCGCCCAGTGCCCCGGGATCATGCCGATGAGCGTCGAGCGGGATCGCGACCATCATGATCAGCGGCACCGTGAACGACCGGAACCAGCCGACGATCAGGAGGTAGATCAGGACCAGCACCGCGGCGAAGGCGAAGCCCAGGTCGCGGAAGACCTCGTAGGTGATGTGCCACTCGCCGTCCCACTTCATCGCCGGCTGCTCTTCCGACCCCGGCTCGTCGCGGTAGTACTGCTGCACGAACCCGCCGCCCGGCAGCTCGAGCCTCCCGATCTTCTCCGCCATGTTGAGGATCGCGTAGACCGGGCTCTCCTCGCGGCCGGAGACCTCGGCGGTGACGTAGACCACCGGCTTGAGGTTCTTGCGGTGCAGGCTGGCCGGCTCGACCGTGCGGCGGACGGTCACCAGCTCCGACATCGGGACCATCGCTCCGCTCATCGCGGCCAGCTTCACAGCCGAGAGCGCTGCGGCCGACGAGCGCTCGGCCCGCGGCAGCTCGATCCGGATCGGGACGGCCTCCACCTCCGCGTCGCGGTGCAGGAGGCCGGCCTCCTCGCCGGCGACCAGCGCCCGCAGCGACCGCGCGACCATCGCGGCCGGCACGCCATGCAGCGCGGCCTTCTCGCGGTCGACCTCGAAGACGTCCTTCGGTTGCGGCGCCTCGACCCACCAGTCGACGTCGACGACGTCCGGCGTCGACTCGAAGATCGCCTTGATCCGCTCGGCCGTCGTCTGCCGGGCCGCGGCGTCGGGGCCGTAGACTTCGGCCACCAGCGTCGAGAGCACCGGCGGGCCGGGCGGGACCTCGAGGATCTTGACCGCCGCGCCGTTCCGCTTCGCGATCTCCTCGACCTGCGGCCGGATCCGCTTGGCAAGGTCGTGGCTCTGGTCGTCGCGCGCGTGCTTGGGGGCCAGATTCACCTGCAGATCGGCGACGTTGGCGCCGCGCCGCAGGTCGTAGTGCCGGACCAGCCCGTTGAAGTTGACCGGGGCCGAGGTCCCGGCGTACAGCTCGATGTCGGTCACCTCGGGGACCGTCCCCAGCGAGATCCCGATCTCGCGCGCTACCCGGGCCGTCTCCTCGAGCGTCGTCCCCTCCGGCATGTCGACCACGACCTGCAGTTCGCTCTTGTTGTCGAACGGCAGCATCTTCACGGCGACCATCTTGAGCGGGAACATCGCCACCGCCGCCAGCAGCAGGACCGCCACGCCGCCCAGGAAGCTCCAGCGCAGCAGCGGCCGCTCCATCATCGGGACCAGCAGCCGGCGGTAAAGTCCGTAGATCTTCGTCTTCTGGACGTCGTAGCCCTCGTCGTGGGCGTGCCCGCCGCGCAGCAGCCGGTAGGCCAGCCAGGGGGCGATCGTCAGCGCCACGACCAGCGAGAAGAGCATCGCCAGCGAGGCTCCGATCGGCATCGGCGCCATGTATGGCCCCATCAGGCCGCGCACGAAGGCCATCGGCAGCAGGGCCGCGATCACGGTGAAGGTCGCCAGGATCGTCGGGTTGCCGACCTCGGAGACCGCGCTGATGGCGGCTTCGAGCGGCGGCAGCTTCTTCATCGCAAAGTGCCGGGCGACGTTCTCGACCACGATGATCGAGTCGTCGACCACGAGCCCCGTCACGAAGATCAGCGCGAAGAGCGTGACGCGGTTGAGCGTGTAGCCGAAGACGTAGTAGACGAAGAGCGTCAGCGCGAAGGTCACCGGCAGGGAGATGAAAACCACCAGCGAGCCGCGCCAGCCCAGTGCCAGCGCGATGAAGATCGTGACGATCACGATCGTGAACAGCAGGTGCAGCTCCAGCTCGTCGACCTTCGCGCGCGCGGTGTCGCCGTAGTTGCGGGTGACCGCGATCTCGACGCCGGACGGGACCAGCGTGCCCTTCAGCTCGTTGAGCTTGTCCAGCGCCGCGGCCGTGACGCGGTACGCGTCCGAGCCCTTGCGCTTGGCGACCGCGATCGTCACCGCGTCGTAGAGCCCGGCGTCGGCCTGGATCCCGCGCGTCGCGGCCGCCGGCCCCGGGAAGAAGGCGACGTAGTCGGCCGGATCTTCCGGCCCGTCGAGCACGGTCGCGACGTCGCGCAGGTAGACCGGCTTCCCCTGGTGCGCGCCGACGACCAGCCGCAGGACCTCCTCGCGGTTGCGCAGGAAGGCCCCGGTCTCCAGCTTGATCTCGCGGTTCCCCTGCTCGATCGCGCCGGCCGGCGCGCTGGCGTTCTGGAACTGCAGCGCCTGGACGATCGTCCCCGGGTCGGCGTTCATCGCCCCCATCCGGCCGGCGTCGAGCTGGACCCGCAGCTGCCGGCGCTGGCCGCCGATCAGCTTGATCTCGCTGACGTCGTCGAGCCGCGACAGCTCCTTTCCCAGCTCGGCCGCCAGCCGGCGCATGGCGAAGCCGTCCTGGTCGGGGCGTGTGCTCCACAGCGTGAGCCCCAGGACCGGCACGTCGTCGATCGCGCGCGTCTTGACCAGCGGCGGGGTCGCGCCGGGCGGCATCCGGTCCAGGCCCGAGGCGAGCTTGTCGTAGACCTTGACCAGGCTGCGCTCCTGATCCTGGCCGACCTTGAAGCGCACCGAGACCATCGCCACGCTGGGCATCGAGGCCGAGTAGACGTACTCGACCCCGGGGATCTCCCACATCCGCTTCTCCAGCGGGATCGTGACGCGGTTCTCGACCGCCTGCGGCGCGGCGCCCGGCAGGCCGACGAAGATGTCGATCATCGGGACCGTGATCTGCGGTTCTTCCTCGCGCGGCGTGAGCAGCACCGCGAAGGCGCCGAGCAGCAACGACGCCAGGATCAGGAGCGGCGTCAGCTTGGAGTCGATGAAGAAGTGGGCGACCTTGCCGGCCGGCCCGAGGTGGGGGGTCATCGCGACACCTCAGAGGGCTGTGCCGGAAGAGGGCGCGCCGGAGACGGGCGCACCGTCGACGATCCCGGCGGGCGGTGCGGTGATGAAGCGCTCGCCGGCGGCGAGTCCCGACATGACCTCGATGCGGTCGCCCGTCGCGGGGCCAAGCCGCACCCAGCGCAGCCGTGCCCTGCCCTGCGCGTCGAGCACCCACAGCCCCTGCAGCTGCCCGCGCTCGATGATCGCCGCGCGCGGCACGGTGAGCGTCTGGGCCGAACCGGCCGGGAAGTAGATCCGCGCGTACATCCCGGGCTTGATCGCGCCGCCGGGATTGTCCAGCAGCAGCCGGACCGCGAACGTCCGGCTCATCGGGTCGCCGGCGGGAACGATCCGCTCGATCGTCGCCGCGACCGGCGTCTCGAGCACGTCGATCTTGACGGTCGCGGTCCCGCCCTCGGCCAGTCCCACGACCTGCGCCTCCGGAACCTGCGCGACGATCTTGACCCGCGACAGGTCGTCCACCGTGAAGAGCGGCATCCCCGGGGACGCCATGTCGCCGGCCTCGATCCGCTTGGCGGTGACGTATCCGGAGATCGGCGTCGTGACCACCGCGTAGCCCTGCATCACCTGGGCCGCGGAGAGGTTGGCCTGCGCCTGCTGCAGCCCGGCCTTGGCCATGCTGTAGCCGGCCGTCGCGTCCTCGAGGTTCTTCGCCGTGGCGGAGCCGCGCTCGGCGAGCGCCGTCATCCGCCTGTGCATCGCCTCGGCGTTGGTCAGCTGCGCCTCGGCCATCGCGATCCCGGCCCGCGCCTGCTCGACCGAGGCCGCCAGGTCCCGGCTCTCGAGCCGCGCCAGCGTCTGCCCGGCGCGGACGGCGTCCCCTTCCCGGACCATCACGCGCTCGACGCGCCCCATCAGCTTGGTCCCGGGCGAGACGCGCTCGATCGGCTCGACCGAGCCGGTCACCTCGATCGTCGCGGGTGCGGCCGCGATCGCGGCCACGGCGACGGGCGCCGAGACCGCGGGCTGGCTCGGCCGGCGGCGCGGCGGACTCGTGCTTGCGGCCGCACCCGGCCGAGAGGAGCAGGGCCGCGGCCAGGGCGAGCAGCGGAACGGCGAGCTTCGGGCGGTTCATCGTCGTCTCTCCGGTCACAGGCGGCCGATCGCCAGCTTGAGGCGGGCGTCGGCCAGGAGCAGGTCGCGGCGTGCGGAGACCTCGCGCGTGCGGGAGGCAGTGAGCGCGGTCTGGCCGGCAAGCAGCTCGACCAGCGTCGTCAGCCCTTCCTTGTAGCGGTCTTCCACGATCACCAGGCTGGCGCGCGCCGACTCGATCGCCTTCGCCGCCTCCACCAGGCTCTCGCGCGAGGCCTTGAGGTCGTAGTACGCCTGGTGCACCTCGAGCCCGGCCCGCTGCTTCAGGTGCTCGGCGTACTCGGCCGCCTGGCGCTGCTGCTCCGCGGCGCGGCGCACCCGCGGGCGGGTCGTGAAGCCGCCGAGAATGTCCCAGCTGACCGTCCCCATCAGCGTCCAGTTGGTGCCGTCGGCGCCGATGAAGTCCTCGGCATTGGCCTCGTACGCGCCGCCCACGCCGATCTCCGGGTAGTAGCCGGCGCGCGCGACCTTGACCATCTTCTCCGCTGCACCGGCGCGCGCCGCGGCGGCCTTCAGGTCGGGCCGCGCTTCGATCGCCTCGACCGTGAGCGCGTCCAGGTCGCGCTCGGTCAGCAGCGGAATCGCGACCGTCTCGGGCAGCGTCGCCGGCGTACCGAGCGGCCGGCCCATCGCCATGTTGAGCCCGGCGCGCGCGACGGCGGCCTGGCTCTCGGCGCGGATCAGCATGTCCTTGGCCTCGAGCTCCCTGACCTCGGCCTGCAGCAGGTCGGAGCGTACGACCATCCCGGTCTCGACCATGTCCTTCACCAGCTTGACGTGCGCGCGAGCGGTCTCGAGCGCCTCGACCGAGACGCGGCGGTAGCTCTCCGCCAGCACCGCGCCGCTGTAGGCCTCGATCGCCTTCTCCGAGACCTGCTGCCGCGCGCTGTCGCGGTCGGCGACAGCGGCGGCGGCCCCCATCTCGGCGGCGGCGACGCTCCCCGCGATCTTCCCGCCGGTCCAGATCGGCTGCATCACGGCCAGCTTGGTGTTCCAGTTGTTCGTCGGAGGCGGCTCGTTGAGGAACGCCGGGTCGAAGTTGGCCGGGCCGAACCGCTCCTGCGTCAGGAGGTCGCTGAAGACCATCACCGGGTTGGTCGTGCGCGAGGCGAACTCGATCAGCTGGGTCCGGGGGAGGCGGTAGGAGCGGGCCTCGTCGACCTGCGCCTCGGCGGCGCCCACCCCGGCGTCGGCCGCCCTGAGCAGCGGGTTCTGTGCGAGGGCCGTCGCGACGGCCTCCTCGAGCGTCAGCGGCGCGGCGGACAGGGGGGCGGGCGGGGCGGCCCCGGGGGCCGGATCGGCCGCGACGGCCGGCCGGGCCAGGCCCATCGCCAGGAGAACCAGGCCGAGTGCGATGCGCTTCATGGCGATGTCACCCTCGCGGGGCCCGGCAGGACCGCCGGGCCGCGGACAGCCTAGAGATGCACCGACGGGGGCGGGGTTACAGCCAGCGCCGGGTCCGGAACCAGAGGTACATCCCGAGCGCCGCGGCCGCCATCAGGCCGAGCGCTCCGTACCAGCCCGAGACCTGCTCCTTTCCGGGGAACAGGACGTTCATCCCGCCGACGCTGGCGATGAAGGTCATCGGCATGAAGATCGTGCTGATCAGGGTCAGGGCCTTCATCACCTCGTTGAGCTTGAGGCTGACGGCGTTCAGGTAGAGGTCGTGCACGGTGCCGACGACGTCGCGCAGGTTCTCCAGCATGTCGATCAGCTGGATCGTGTGGTCGTAGATGTCGCGGAAGTAGATCCGCGACTCGGGGCGCAGGAGGACGCTCTCGCCCCGCTCGAGCCAGCCGATGACCTCGCGCATCGGCCAGACCGCGCGGCGCATCTCGATCAGCGAGTGCTTCATCGTCAGCACGCTCTCGATCGTCTCGCGGCTGGGGTCGGAAAGGGCCCGGTCCTCGAGGTCCTCGAGCTTGACGCCGAGCTGCTCCGTGATCACGAAGTAGTTGTCGACCATCGTGTCGAGCAGGCGGTACATGAGGTAGTCGACGTTTTTCTGGCGCGCCTGGGCCTGCCCCTGCGCGATCCGCGACGCGATCGCGCCGAACAGCGTCGGCTGGTGCTCCTCGAAGGTGATCAGCCAGTCCTTCCCGAGGACGAAACCGACCTGCTCGGTCGCGACCTCGCCCGAGTCCGCGTCGAGCGAGAGGTTGCGGGCCACGACGAAGATGTAGTTGCCGTAGTCGTCGTACTTGGGGCGCTGGCCGACGTTGACGATGTCCTCGACGACCAGCGGGTGCAGACCGAAGATCTCCGCCACCTTCTGGATCTGAGCGACGTCATGCACGCCGTCTATGCAGATCCAACTCGTTCGACCCGAGTCGCGGAACCGGACCAGGTCGGAGGGCGTGACCTCCTCGTGGAGCGAGGCGGTCTCGGCGTCGTAGTCGAGGGCGCTGATGCGGATCGGGCGCGCGGTCTCGACGCCGGTGTAGATCGGGGTGCCCGGGGGAGTCCGGCTTTCTGCCCCCGCTGGCCACGGGCGCCTTTCCGGCGGCGTCTGCTCACCGCCGGATTATCGCCGCGTCCGAGGCCGGGGTCCAAGGGGGGCGCGCGGGGAGGCGCGCCCCCCGGCCGTCAGCGCTTCGCCGCCTCGAGCCGCGCGTTGACCGCGTCCCAGTCGATCACGCTCCACCAGGCGTTCAGGTACTCGCCGCGGCGGTTCTGGTACTTCAGGTAGTAGGCGTGCTCCCAGACGTCGTTGCCGAAGACCGGCTTCAGGCCGTCGGTCAGCGGGTTGTCCTGGTTCGGGGTGCTGGTCACCGCGAGCTTGCCGTCCTTCCCCAGCACGACCCAGGCCCAGCCGCTGCCGAAGCGCTTGAGGCCGGCGTCGTTGAACTGCTTCTTCAGCTCGTCGAAGCTGCCGAAGACGGTCTTGATCGCGTCCGCGACCGGACCCGTCGGCTCGCCGCCGCCGCCCTTCTTCATCAGCGTCCAGAACATCGAGTGGTTCCAGTGGCCGCCGCCGTTGTTGCGGACCGCCATCCGGATCCCTTCGGGCACGCTCGCCAGGTTCGCGACCAGCCAGTCGAGGCTCTTGTCGGCCAGCTCGGGCGCGCTCGCGAGGGCGTTGTTGAGGTTGTCGACGTACGCCTGGTGGTGCTTGCCGTGGTGGATCTCCATCGTCTTCGCGTCGATGAAGGGTTCGAGGGCATCGAAGGCGTAGGTCAGCGGGGGAAGCGTGAAGGGCATGGTCCGGTCCTCCTGGAGGCGGGCGTAGAAACTAGTTATTCGGGCAATGCGCGGCGTATACGCGGCGAATTGGGATACGGGCCACGCTATCGCACGCGACGTGGCGCCGCCAGTCGAGGTCGCGCAGAGCCCGTCGCGGTCAGGCGGGATGAAGCTGCAGGATCTGCGTCTCGCCGACGTTGGCGCTATCGATCGCGGGCTCGCACGGCACGGCGATCACGTCGAGCCGGGAGCACCCCGTCTCCGGCCGGTAGTTGCGCCCCGGGTCGGCGATCAGCACCCGGGTCCCCTGCCCCGCCAGCGCGCGCAGCCAGGGCGTCACGCGGGCGGCCATCGGGCTCTCGTAGAGGATGTCGCCGCCAAGCAGGACATCGATCCCGGGCAGCGCGCGCCCGATCCAGTCCTCACTCACGATCTCGATCGAGGCGTCCGGAGCCAGCGCGCCGCGCGCGACGTTGTGCTGGACGTTCAGCGCCAGCGCCGCGCACGCGACGGGGTCGATGTCGATGGCGACGATCGAGGCCGCGCCCGCCTGCGCCGCTGCGATCGCGACGACCCCCGAGCCGGCGCCGAAGTCGAGCACGCGGAGGCCGCGGACGGCCTCGGGCCGGTCGAGGAGGTAGCGCGCGAGCGCCTGGCCGCCGGCCCACGCGGTGGACCAGTAGGGTGGCGCGGGCGCCGGCGGGCCGGCGACCGCGAGGAGGCAGAGATGCTCCCAGAGCGCGACGAAGTCGGGAGCCTGGTAGATCTCGATTTCCGGCACGAGCGGCACCGTTGCGGGGCGGGCGTGGGCGAGCACGAAGGCGCGGTGATCGTCGGACACGAGTCTCCTGGGCGTCGATCGGGCCGGGCCGGGCGCGAGCGAGCGCGCTCTATACTGCCCCAATTCGGGGTTCCCGCGAGCGGCAGGGAGACGCAGGGGGTGGCTGTCTACGCGATCGGCGACATCCAGGGGTGCTGGGAGCCGCTCCAGCGCCTGCTGGCGCGGATCGCGTTCGATCCGGGACGGGACCGGCTGTGGCTGGTGGGCGACCTCGTCAACCGCGGCCCCGCGTCGCTCGAGGTGCTGCGCTGGGCCAGGGGGCTGGGCGAACGCGCGGTCGTCGTGCTGGGCAACCACGATCTGCACCTGATCGGCCGGGGCCTGGGCGCGACGCGTCCGCGTGCATCCGACACGCTCGACGCCGTGCTCGCGGCGCCGGACCGCGACGAGCTGCTGGCGTGGCTGCGGGCCCGGCCGCTCGCTCACCGCGAGGGGCGGTTCCTGATGGTCCACGCCGGGTTGCTGCCCGGGTTGGACCGCGCGCGACGCGCTCGAGGCGGCGCGGGAGCTGGAAGGCGTGCTGCGGGGGCCGGATCCCGGCGTGGCGGAGCTGGCGTCGCAGCTCCACGCACGGGAGGTGCCGCGGCCCGGCGTGGCGCTCACCGGCGCGCAGCGGCGCGAGCTGGCGCTGGCCGCGCTGCTGCGGATCCGCTGCCTCGATGCGCGCACGGGCGAGCTGGACCTGCGCTACAAGGGACCCCCCGAGGAAGCGCCCGACGGCCTGGTCGCGTGGTACGACGCCCCGACGCGCCGCGAGCGCGACGTGACCGTCGTCTGCGGCCACTGGTCGGCGCTGGGGTTGCGGATCCGCCCGGACCTGATCGCGACCGACACGGGCTGCTGGATGGGGCGCGCGCTGACCGCGGTGCGGCTGGACGACGGCGCCCTCTTCCAGGTCGAGGCCGCTCCCTGACGGCCGCCGCGCTGCGCGCTCCGTAGGGGCCGGCCTCCGTGCCGGCCCGACCTTGCGCTGCGCGCTCCGCGGGCCGGGACAGAGCCCGGCCCCTACCCATTCGTGTCGCGGGCCGGGACAGAGCCCGGCCCCTACCCATTCGTGGGCAATCCGCCGACAATGGCGGGATGCGGAGGGCGTTCATGACTCGTCAGCGGTCGATCGGCGTCAGCTTCTTCGTGTTCGCAGCGCTTCTCTCCTGCTTCGCGGCGTCCGCCGCGCCCGCCGCCGCCTCGGCGACAGCGGACGCCAAGCTGACCGGCGACCTCCCCGCGGTGCTGGAGGCTGCGGCCCCGGGCGAGCGGGTCCCGGTCTACTTCGTGCTGGGCGAGCAACTGGAGGGGGACGCGCTGCGGGCCCGCGCGGCGGCGCTGGCCGGCGCGGCCGGCAGCGGTGGCGCAGCGCAGGACGCCACCCGCGGCGCCGCGGGCAAGGCGCTGCGCCGGCAGGCGACGGTGCGCGCGCTGCGCGCGCACGCCGCGCAGGCGCAGGCCGGCCTGCTGGCCGCGCTGCGGGCACTCGAGGCGCAGGGTGACGCGGCGCGGGTCCGGCCGCTCTGGATCGGCAACGTGGTCGGCGCGGACCTGACGCCGGACGCGGTGCGCGCGCTGGCCGCGCGGCCGGAGGTGGCGCGGGTCGGCTGGAACCCCAAGCGCGACGTCTTCCTGGGCGCGCGAGAGAGTGCGGCGCCGCCGCCGGCGCCGGGGCTGCGGGCGCGCTACGGGCTGTCGCCGCTGGCGCCGGCCGGGACCGACGGGCCGGGGACCGACGCGCTGGAGTGCGGCGTCGTGAAGATGCGCGCGCCGGAGGTCTGGAACGAGCTGGGAAACACCGGCGCGGGGGCGGTGGTGGCGGTGATCGACACCGGGGTCTGCTGGACCCACCCCGACATCGCGAACCAGATCTGGGTCAACCCGGGCGAGGACCTCAACGCCAACGGCGTGGTGATGGACGCCGCCGACATGAACGGGGTCGACGACGACGGCAACGGGTTCGTGGACGACCTGATCGGCTGGAACTTCGACTTCAACACGAACCAGCCGACCGACGAGAACTCGCACGGCTCGCACTGCGCGGGGACGGTGGCGGGGGACGGGACCGGCGGGAGCCAGTCGGGGATGGCGCCCGACGCGAAGATCATGGTGGTGCGGGTCGGGGTGAGCTTCCGCGACGAGGTCGACGTCTGGAACGCGATGCAATACGCGGCGGCCAACGGGGCCGACGCGATCTCGATGAGCCTGGGCTGGCCGCACGGGCAGAACCCGGACCGGCCGGTCTGGCGGACGAACTGCGAGAACACGATCGACGCCGGGACGGCGATGGTGATCGCGGCGGGGAACGAGGGTCAGGGCGCCGAGCCGGACAACGTGCGGACGCCGGGGGACGTGCCGCGGGTGATCACGGTCGGGGCGACCGACTGCAGCGACATCGCGGCGGGGTTCTCGTCGCGCGGGCCCGTGACCTGGCAGGGGATCGCGCCGTGGAACGACTGGCCCTGGCCCCCGGGGCTGATCAAGCCCGACATCTCGGCGCCGGGCGTGGACACGCTGAGCCACAACGTCTGCACGGGCTACTCGTACAAGTCGGGGACCTCGATGGCGACGCCGCACGTCGCGGGGGCGGTGGCGCTGATCGTGGCGGCCAACCCCGGCCTCGAGCACGACGACATCAAGGCCCTGCTGGAGGAGACCGCGGTCGACCTCGGCACGCCGGGCAAGGACAACACCTATGGCACCGGGCGGGTCGACGTCTACGCCGCGGTGTCGAACGCTGCGAGCTCCGACGGGCGCGTCGCGATCAACGAAGCCGCCGTCGGCTGCGCCTCCTCGCTCCACCTGACGCTGACCGACAGCGACCTTGCGAACCAGGGTACGGCGACCGTGACCGTCGCTTCCGGGCGCGAGCCGGCGGGCGAGAACCTGGCGCTGGTGGAGACGCGCCCCGGCTCCGGGGTCTTCAAGGGGACGATCGAGGTCGCCTCCGGCGAGCCGGCCGCCGACGGGCGGATCCAGGTCTTCGCAGCCGACACGATCACCGCGTCCTACATCGACGCGGACAACGGCTCGGGCGGCACGAACCTCCTCAAGACCGACACCGCCGCGGCCGACTGCGTCGCTCCGGCAATCGGCTCGGTCCGCGTCACCGACATCAGCGACACCGCCGCCATCGTGCGCTGGACCACGAACGAGCCGTCCGACAGCCGCGTCCGCTACGGTGCGGCGCCCCCGCCGGGCCTCGACGCCTCGGGCGGGGCCGGCGTCACGGAGCACGCGGTGACCCTCTCGGGCCTCGCCGCCTGCACCGTCTACTTCTTCGAGGTCGCCAGCGCCGACGCGCTGGGGAACGGCGCTTCCGACGACAACGCGCACAACTGGTACCGCTTCGAGACCTACGGCAACTTCCCCGACATCGGCGTCGCACCGTGCCACGCCGGGCAGATTCGAATCGAGCGGCCGATCTACGCCTGCGGCGGGTCGATGCTGGTCTCGGTGACCGACCTCGACCTCAACGCGGACCGCAACCTCGTGGAGACGGTCTCGATCCGGGTCTCGTCAACGACCGAGCCCGGCGGAGAGTGGGTCACGCTGACCGAAGCCTCGGCCAACAGCTCGCGCTTCGAGGGGCCGGCGGCGCTCTCCGGCGCCGCACCGGCCGCGGGCGACGGGACGCTCCAGCTCCGTCACGGCGACCTGATCACCGCCACGTATGCCGACGCCGACGACGGGCTGGGCCAGGCCGCGTTCCCCAGCTTCACGAGCCGCGCCGACTGCGCCGCGACCGCCGGCGTGCAGGTCCGCGTGACCTGGACCTCCAGCACCCGCGCGATCGTCGAGTGGGACACCGCCGAGCCGACCAGCTCGCGCGTCGAGTTCGGCCCGACGCCGGCGCTGGGTCGCCTCGAAGCGGATCCCGCGCTGCTCACCCGGCACACGGTCCCGATCTCCGGGTTCGCCGAGTGCTCGCGGATCCACTTCCGCGTCGGCGGGGCCGACGCCTACGGCAATCCCTACACCGTCGACGCCGGCGGCGCCCCCTTCGCGCTGCACACGGACCGGATCCCGGGCGTGCTGTACTACGACGGCTTCGAGACCGACACCGGATGGATCCTCAACGGCGAGTGGGAGCGCGGGGCGCCACAGGGCAAGGGGGCCGGACCGGGCGGCTATCCCGACCCGGCGCGCGCCTTCAGCGGGAACGCCGCGTTGGGGAGCGACCTGTCCGGCGGCGGCGCGAACCCCGGCAACTACGAGCCGGGGGGCACCACCGCGGCGGTCTCGCCCTACATCACCTGCAACCCGTGCCAGTACTCGACGCTGATCATCCGGCGCTGGCTGAACGTGGAGGGGACCAATGACAGCGCCCGGATCTCGCTGCTGACGCCGGGGAACAACGACACGGTCTGGCAGAACGGCCCGGTCTTCGTGCGCGACTCGGGGTGGGTCGAGCAGCGTTACGACATTTCCTCGTACCTGGACGGCAAGCCGGCGGCGCAGCTGCGGTTCTCGATCACGGCGAACTCCAGCAACCAGCAGAGCGGCTGGAACGTGGACGAGGTGATCATCAAGGACGGCACACTGCCAGACTACGCCGACTGCGGCGGCTGCAGCGGCGCGCCGTCGTTCGCGGGGCTGCAGGCGGTCACCGATCTCGCGCCGTGCGGCGGCGGCGGGTTGACGCTGTTCTGGGATCCGGCGGCGGCGTGGGGGTCTGGCGCGGCCGGGCGCTACAACATCTACCGCGGCGCGTCGGCCGACTTCGTTCCCGGCCCGGGGAATCGGATCGCGAGCGGCGTCACCGGGACCAGCTACCCCGACGGTGCGGCGCCGGTCGGTCAGACGGTCTGGTACGTCGTCCGGGCCGAGAACGCCGAGACCTGTGGCGGCGGACCGTCGGGCGGCGTGGAGGACCCGAACCTGGTGCGCGTCGCCGGGACGGAAACGGTCGAGCGGCCCGGCCCTGGTCTCGTCGGCGGCAGCCTCCGCGCCGACGCGGTCAACCACGCCCACGTGCGCCTGACCTGGGCGGCCGTTCCGAATGCCGTTCGCTACCGCGTGCAGCGCGGCCAGCGCGCGGACATGACGGACGCGGTCCTGCTGGGAGAGACGGCCGGGACGACCTTCGAGGATGCCGGCGCCCTGACCGACCTCAGGACCTACTTCTACCGCGTGACCGAGCTGGGTGCCTGCGACTAGAAAACGGGGACCGCTGCCTTTTCCGGACAACGGGGACAGCTACCGAAAATGGTCGCTGTCCCCGTTTTCGTTTTTCAGCGAACGTCGCCGTGGCCGAGGCCCCAGAAGTTGACGGCCTCATCGTCGATATGCTCGCCGTACGACTTCACCTCCTCGTCGGTGATGAAGTAGGTCGCGTGCTGGCCGTAGACCCGGGAGAAGACGACGATCCCGTCGTGGTCGGGGCCGGTGGCGAAGTGGATCTCCGCCATCGTGCGGTCGCGGCGCGAGGTCAGGTCCTTGCCGCAGAGCGGGCAGTGGAAGCGGACCATCGCCTTCTTCTTCAGCTTGAACCCGTCCGGGATGATGCAGTCGTAGTTGCCGGGTTGCGGGCTGAAGAGCATCAGGCCGCGGTGACTCTCGTGGTCGGCGCGCAGGATGATCTTGACGTTCGGGTTCAGGACGCCGTGGCAGTGCGGGCAGCTGTAGTTGCGACGCATGACGCCTCCAGGACCGCGCCCCGACCCGCTGGCGGCGGGTGATGGCTGCCCGGTCGGGCCGAGGTTAGCGCACGCCCTGGATCCCGGAAAGGAGGGCGCCGGGCGCCGCGTCGGTCCGCCCCCTGGTCCGCCCCCTGGTCCGCCCCGTCCGACTCGTTCCGGCGCGTTCCGGCCGCGGGACAACGCCCGTCCGGGACTTACATTCGATGGCGAGACCGTTCCGACGCGCCGGGGAGCGCGGGGGTGACGCGATGTTCCGCCGGATCCCGACCACCTGTTCCCTGGCCTTCCGGACCTGCGCCCTCGTGGCCGCCGTCGCGCTGGCCGCGATCGACCGGCCGCTGGCGGCCCTCTCGATCTACCTCCCGCCCGAGCGCCTTGCCGAGTCCGCCCCGCTGATCGTCGAGGGGACCGTGACGCGCACGGCGTCGGGGTTCGACCCCGCGATGGAGTCGCTCAATACTTACGTGACGGTCGCTGTCAGCTTCGTCCACCGCGGCCCGGCCGGCCTGTCGACGGTCGTGGTTCGCGAACTGGGCGGACACTTCGACGACCTCTACCACGACGTGGACGCCGTCCCGGTCTACCGGGTCGGCGAGAGGGTCCTGCTGTTCCTCGAGCCCGGGCGCGATGGCGCGCTGCGCACCGCCGGGATGTTCTTCGGCAAGTTCGTCCTGGTCGACGACGACGCTGGCCTGCGGGTCGCACGGCGCGAGCTCTCGGGCCTGGGCCGGATCCCGGCCGCGACCCCGCCCCTGTACGAGGACTTCCCCGCCGGGCAGATCGCGGCGCTGGCCAGCTCGGTGGCGCTCGCGCCGGGCCGCCGGCCGCAGTCGGAGCCCGGCTTCCTGGCGCAGCCGCCCGAGTACGCGCGCCTGCTCTGGGACGACGTCGAGGAGCCGCGCGCGGGCGGCGGCCGCGAGCCGGACTTCGAGCCGCTCTCGGCCTCCGACCCGGTCCGCTGGCACGAGGCGGACAGCGGCACCGCGGTCAGCGTGAACATCGAACGCGCGCGCGACCCGCTTGGCAACCCGCAGGGCGCGGTCGACGAGATCAAGCGCGCCATGGCGGCCTGGACCGGCGTCCCCGAGGGGCGCCTCGTGCTGCAGGCCGGCAACGAAAACTACGACTTCACGGCCTCGAACGGCAGCGGACCCGCCGACGCCTACCCGCCGGTCAGCATCATTCTGTTCGGCGACCCCTACAACGACATCACCGACCCCTCGGGCTGCAGCGGCACGCTGGCGATCGGCGGCTACTGGCGCTCGGGCAGTAACCAGAAGACGGTGAACAACCGGGCCTTCTACCCCGCACTGCGGCTCTACGTGATCTTCAACAACAACTTCGAGTGCTTCCTGGGGAACGCCTCCAACCTGGCGGAGGTGGCGACCCACGAGCTGGGCCACGGCATCGGTTTCGGCCACTCGACCGTGACCGACGCCGCGATGCGCGCCTCGGCCTACGGCAGCCGCGGCGCCCGGCTGGGGAACGACGACAAGGACGGCACGCACTGCCACTACCCGCACACGCTGACACTGAGCCAGCCGAACGGCGGGAACACCTGGGCCGCCGGCAGCCAGCAGAGCATCCTCTGGACCGTCACCAATGAGAACGGGACCGACAGGGGGACCGTCAGCCTCGAGTACTCGGTCAACGGGGGCACGAACTGGAAACCGATCGCCAGCAATGAGGTCAACGACGGCAGCTACACCTGGACCGTCCCCGACGATCCCTCCACCAACTCCACAGTCCGCGTGATCCGTCCCAACCGCGTCAGCCCGACGCCGGCCCCTTATCCCGCGGCCTGCAGCCAGGACGCCTCGAACAGCGCGTTCACGATCACTGCCGCAACGGCGGGCACCGCGCCGGACGGGAAGAGCGGATCGACGCCGCTGCGCGTCGCCCGCGCGGCGGGGACGCAGCTCACGCTGACGTGGGGCGCCTCCTGCTCCGCCGGCGTCTCCGACTACGCGATCTACGAGGGGACGCTCGACGCGCTGCGCACCGGCTCGTGGAACCACGCCTCGAAGACCTGCGCCGCCGGCCTCGATCGCAGCGAGACGATCACGCCGGGGACGGGCGCGCGGTACTACCTGCTCGCGCCGCTCACGGCGTCGAGCGAGGGACGGCTGGGAAAGACCTCGGCCGGCGCCGACCGGCCCGCGGCGGCTACGCCGTGCAAGCCGCGCGAGGCCTCGAGCTGCCCGTAGCGAGGCGCGCGCGGAACACCGGGGTTCACGGTTCGCGGCCCTGACATACCGTCTAGTGGCGGCCTTCGTCGCCGCACACGGGCGCGTGCCGACCGTTCGCGTGGCGCGCGCCCCCGCCGCGAAGAAATGCCGGCTCGGGCGCACCGCTCCGGCGCTATCCTCCCGCCATTCGGCGCCCTCCCGGCGATCCCGTCGCGCCCGCGACGAACACCGCCCCGGAGAGTCCACCGCCGAACAGAGGGAGGACCGATGTCTCGTCATGTCGCCGTCGTGGCGCTGGCCACGCTCGCAATGCTCGCCGCCCCCGCCATCGCTCAGCAGGGCGCCCCGGAGATGACGCCGGAGCAGAAGGCCGAGATGGAGGCCTACATGAAGGCCGGCACGCCGGGCGAGCCGCACAAGCTGCTCGCGGCCTCCGCCGGCAACTACGACGTCAAGGTCAGGAGCTGGCAGGACCCCGCGGGCCCGCCGACGGAAGAAACCGGGAAGGCGGTCCGGACCGTCGATCTCGACGGGCGGATCGTGATCGAGCGCTTCACCGGATCGATGATGGGGATGCCGTTCACGGGCATGAGCTTGTCGGGCTTCGACAACGTCTCGGGCAAGTACTGGGTGACCTGGACCGACAGCATGTCGACCGGGATCATGCTCACCGAGGGGACCTGCGACGCGAAGCACACCTGCACTTTCGTCGGAACCTGGAACGACGCGATCAAGAAGGGCCCGGTGAAGTCCCGCATGGTGACCCGCCAGACCGGTCCCGGTACGGAGGTCTTCGAGATGTACGCCCCGGGCCGCGACGGGAAGGAAATGAAGATGATGGAGATGACCTACACGAAGAAGTAGGCCAACCCAAACCGGGGACAGCTACCGTAAGTCGGTAAGCCGGTCTAACCAGGGACAGCTACCGTAAGTCGGCTTACCGACTTACGGTAGCTGTCCCCGGTTTGCGGGTTCACAGCTTGCCGCGGAGCGCCTTGAGGTCGTCGTCCACCTTCGCCTGCGCCGCCAGCTTGGGGTTGAGCGCGATCGCGCGCTTCCCTGCCGCCAGCGCCGCGGCCTCGTTCCCGTTGGCCAGTTCGATCACCGCCAGGTCGTAGAGCACTTCGGGGAGCATCTCCGGGTGCGTCTCGGCGCGCACGGCCGCCTTCTTCTGCCAGGTCAGCGCCTCCGGGAAGCGCTTCTCCATGAAGGCCGTCCAGCCGCGGTTCCAGTCGTCGTTGACCAGCGCCAGCCCGGTCAGGCGGGCCAGTTCGCCGAACGGGTCCTTCGAGTCGTCGACGCGCACGTCGATGGCGCGGTCGGTGAAGCCGCCGTATCCGCCGCCTGCGCGGGCCACGATCAGCGCCGCGGACTGCTTGCCGCGCGCGTCGCCGCCCGCGGCGTCGCCGGCGCGCAGCGCGGCCAGCATGCGCTCGGCCAGCGGCTTGCCCGCGCTCTCGAGGAACGCCTTTTCCATCGCGACGACGACCGCTTCGCCGGCGAGGATGTTTCCCTGCACGGCGTATCCGGGGCCGCTCCGGCCGCCGGCCCAGGCGTTGCACCCCGGGCCGGTATAGGTCGCCGAGGCCCCGGTCGGCGAGACGATCCCGACCTGGCGCCGGTCGCGCCCTTCATCGCCGCGCAGCAGGACCTCCAGCGCTTCCTTCGGCGCAACGCCCAGCCCCAGCAGATCGAGGCCGCGCGGGCCGAAGGCCGTGTTGGCGTAGGCCTGCGTAGCGACCGCGCCGGCGCCGGCCCGGGCCCAGGGGACGACGCTGCCGACGGAGAAGAAGCGGCTGGCGACCGCAACGCCGACCTCGCCCGTGGCCGGCTCGGCGGCGGCGATCGAGAAGGTGGCTGGCGGAGGTGGGCCGGCGACGAGGGCCGGAGCGACCGCGAGGACGGCCAGGAACACGATGCCGGGGATGCGTTTCATGAAACCCTCGTGCGGGCCGGCACGGAGGCCGGCCCCTACAGGTGCGCGCCACAGTCGCCGTGGAGCCTGCCGGTTCAGGGGTGCGCCGGAAGCTGCATGAAGAAGTCGTTCCCCTTGTCGTCGACCAGGATGAAGGCCGGGAAGTCCTCGACCTCGATCCGGTAGATCGCTTCCATCCCCAGCTCCGGATACTCCAGCAGCTCGACCTTCCGGATGTTGTCCTGCGCCAGGATCGCCGCCGGCCCGCCGATCGAGCCGAGGTAGAACCCGCCGTGCTTCTGGCAGGCGTCGGTCACGGCCTTGCTGCGGTTCCCCTTGGCGATCATCACCAGGGAGCCGCCCAGCGACTGGAACAGGTCGACGTAGCTGTCCATCCGCCCGGCCGTCGTCGGCCCGAACGAGCCGGACGCCATCCCCGGCGGCGTCTTGGCCGGCCCGGCGTAGTAGACCGGGTGATCCTTCAGGTACTGCGGCATCCCCTCGCCGCGGTCGATCCGCTCCTTGATCTTCGCGTGTGCGATGTCGCGGGCCACGACGATCGTGCCGGTCAGAAGAAGCGGCGTCGAGACCGGGTGCCTCGACAGCTCGGCGCGGATCTCCACCATCGGGCGGTTGAGGTCGACCGGGACGCCGTGCTTGTGCTTGACGGCGCCGCGGTACTTCTCCGGCAGGAAGCGCGCCGGGTCGCGCTCCAGCTCCTCCAGCCACAGGCCGCTGCGGTCGATGTACGCCTTCACATTGCGGTCCGCGGAGCACGAGACGCCGATCCCGACCGGGCACGAGGCGCCGTGGCGCGGCAGCCGCACGACGCGCGCGTCGAGCGCGAACCACTTGCCGCCGAACTGCGCGCCGATCCCGGTCTTCGCCGCCAGCTCGACGACCTTCGCTTCCAGCTCGGGGTCGCGGAAGGCGCGGCCGTTCGCGTCGCCGGTCGTCGGCAGGTGGTCGAGGTATCCGGCGCTCGCCAGCTTGACCGTCTTGAGCGTCGCCTCGGCCGAGGTCCCGCCGATCACGATCGCCAGGTGGTAGGGCGGGCAGGCCGCGGTCCCCAGCGAGCGCAGCTTCTCCACCAGGAACTTCTCGAGGCTGGCGGGGTTCAGCAGCGCCTTGGTCTCCTGGAACAGCATCGACTTGTTGGCCGAGCCGCCCCCCTTGGCGATGAAGACGAACTCGTAGCGCTCGCCGTCGGCGGCGTAGATATCGATCTGCGCCGGGAGGTTGGAGCCCGAGTTCTGCTCCTCGTACATCGTGAGCGGGACCGTCTGCGAGTAGCGCAGATTCTCCCTGGTGTAGGTCTCGAACACGCCGCGCGAGAGCCACTCCTCGTCCTTGACGCCGGTGAAGACGCGCTGCCCTCTCTTGGCGAAAATCGTGGCTGTGCCGGTGTCCTGGCACATCGGGAGCTGCATCCGCGCCGCCACCTCGGCGTTCTTCAGCAGCGTCAGCGCGACGCCGCGGTCGTTGGGCGACGACTCCGGGTCGGCCAGGATCGCGGCCACCTTCTCGAGGTGCGCGGCGCGGTAGAGGAACGACACGTCCCGGAAGGCCTCGCGCGCCAGCAGCGCGAGCGCCTCCGGCGCGACCTTGAGGATCTCCGTCCCTTCGAACGGGACGACCGAGACGTGCTCGGCGGTGAGGTGGCGGTACTTCGTGTCGTCCGGACCGAGCAGGAAGGGGCTGGCGTAGGCGAACTCGGGCATGGTGCCGCTCCTGGGAAGATTGGGGAAACGGAATTGTAAACCAGGCGGCGGGGGGCGGGCCGGGGCGCGGCGACCCTCTCGGGCGAATGGGCCCCTCAGGGACAGATCCCCGTCCGCTCCTGCCCGGCCGAGTTCTGGCCCCAGCTCCCGACGCGCGGAAGGGTCGGCCGGTTGAGGTAGAAGAACACCTTCGCCGGGGCCGGCTTCGCGCTGTCGTTGATCTTCGTCGCGGTCACGTCCCACTTGGTGCAGCTCGAGAGGAAGCGCGGGCTCTCGGAGCGCACGACCTGGTACTTCGTCGCGCCGGACTGGCCGGTCCAGGAGTACTCCGTCCGGTCGCTCTTGTTGTGGAACCCCGAATCGCCCGAGGTCTCGTCGACCACGCCGTACCCGGCGTTGCCGGGGCACTGGTTGTCGAGCCCGTCGTTGGTCTCGGGAGCGTCCGGATAGGTGCCCGCCCGCGCGTCGTCGCAGTCCCCCCTGCACTCGGCGTAGCCGTCGCCGTCGTTGTCGCTGTCGACGCGCGCCAGCGCGGCCCGCAGGTTGGGCCTCGGGCCGATGTGCCCCGGATAGGGTCCCGTGACCTCCGCGGTGCCGGTCTGCACGAGCAGGTCGCGCACCGCCGACGGAGCCAGCGGCCGGCCGCCGCAGGCCTTCTGCACCCCCTGGATCGCGGCGGCGGCTCCCGCGCCCATCGGGCTGGCCGCGCTCGTCCCGCTGAAGATCGACGTGTAGTACTGCCTGGGGTCGCCGCCGCCGTTGAAGTAGTCCCCGTACCCGGTCGAGCCGACGTCGTCGCCCCATCCCTGGATGTCGACGCGCGAGCCGTAGGTGGAGAAGTCCAGCCGCGAGCGGTCGGGAATCCCGTAGTCGGGCGGCGCGCCGGCACCGACGATGATCGCCCCGGAGTCGCGGGTCGCGCGGTTGAACTTCCCGCCGAAAGCGGCGTTGTCGAGGTCCTCGCCGCCGTTCCCCGCAGGCTCCACCACGACGATCCCCGAGGCGGTCGCGATCTTGATCGCGTCGTACTCCGCCTGGTCCCACTCCACCGGGACGAAGTCGTTGGTCCCGTCGCCGTCGTGGTCCCGCGGGCCGTAGGTCTGGGCCTCGACCAGCATCACGTCGCCGGCGGCCATGAAGTCGGTGGCGCAGTCGATCGCGGCAGCCACGCTGTAGGATCCGCCGTTCGGCAGGTCGGTCGCGAACCGCGGTGTCGCCTGGTAGACGATCCCGGTCGTCCCGTAGCCATTGCGCCCCGCGAACAGCTCCCCCATCACCGCGGTCCCGTGCTCGATGTAGTCCGTACCGGGTGTCCCGCAGCGTGCGGCGCCGACCGCGCTGTCCAGGTCCTCGTGGCCAGTGCGCCAGCTGTACTCGATGTCGGTGACGACGATGCTCAGCCCGGCGCCGCCGGGACGCGTCCAGGCGTACTCGGCGTCGATGCCGATCGGGGCCGGATCGAGGTAGCGGAGATCGGACTCGCCGTTCGGTGTCGGGGGCGGGATGTCCGCCGGCGGCGGCGGCGGCAGCGCGGGGCGGTAGACCGTCTCGACCAGTGCCAGTCCGTGCAGCGCGCCGGCGAGCGGCTCACGAAGGTCCGGATCGACGAGCGAACTCGACATAGCCGTTGAGATCGGGCAGGCGCCGGCCCGCGAGCGCCTCGGCCGCGGCGCGCGCAGCGTCGACCGCCGGCTCGTCCCGGAAGAACGGGCGCAGGGGCACCGGGTTCCCGAACCGGCCCAGCACCGCGTCGACCGGCGCGAGGTCCGCACTGCCCAGCGAGACCAGCACGGCGCCGCGGATCCGGATGCGCGCCTCGTCGGCGAACTTGACGACCAGCCGGTCAGCGGCGCGTCCGCTCCCGTCGGGCGCCGGGAGCGCGGCGCCGGCACACGGGACGAGACAGGACGTCGCCGCGACGAGCGCGATGCGTACGCGCTGCTTCATGCCGTCTTTCCTCGCCGGAATGTACGTCGAGCGGGTCTCCGCCGTCCCCATTCCGCCGATGGGCGGAATGCTACCGCTCGCCCCCGGGCGCGATCAAGACCCGGGGCCGGGCTCCGGCGGTGCCTCCGGTGGACGGAGCGCTCTCGCCACCGCGGCGTTGTGGCGCTCGTTCAGGTCGTTCGTACCCTTCACGTTCATGCCCAGATCGTTCAGGATCCCGTCCTCGAGCCGGTAGATCCACCCGTGAATCGAGAGCGCCTGCCCCCGGGCCCACGCGTCCAGCACGACCATGGAGCGAGCGACGCGCGCCACCTGTCCGATCACGTTCAGCTCGCAGAGCCGGTCGATCTGGGTGGCCTCGTCGTCGAGGCGGCGGAGCTCCTCTGTTCGACCTTCAGCACGTCGACCGCGAACTGCATCACCGCGAGGCAATTCATGTCGTTGTCGACGACCAGGTTCCCGACGTTGCGGTGGACGAACAGTTCGCCGGGGAGGAGCCCCACGATCTGGTTGGCCGGCACACGGCTGTCCGAGCAGCCGATCCAGAGGAACTGCGGGGTCTGGGCATGCACCAGGCGGGTGAAGAAGGCAGGGTCGCGGGCCGTCATGCTCGCCGCCCAGGCGCGGTTGTTGGCAAGAAGGTCCTCAGGCCCGCCCATGCGCGATCCCCCTTCCGGCGTGCCCGTCGGGCAGACCCGTGCCGCGCATTCTAGGGCCGATCCCGTATCATGGGCGGCCTTACGGAACGCGAAGGAGCGACGCGTGACCAAGGCCTCTTTCCCCTGCCCTGCCGCGGGCCTGCCGCCCCGCCCCGACCGCCGCCTCGCGCTGCGGCTGCTTGCCGCGGGTGCGGCGGGGGCCCTGGTGCTCGAGGTTTCCCTGCTCGCAGGATGCAGCGAATCGGCGCCCCCCGGCCCGGCCGTGGTCACCGTCCCGCTCGCAGACCTGCCGGAGGGAAAGCGCGTCGTCGTGCAGCTCGGCACGACCCCGGTCGAGCTGCGTCGCACCGGCGAGACGATCGTCGCGCGCTCGCTGCTCTGCACGCACCAGGGGTGCGTCGTGGCCTGGCAGGAGGAGATCCAGCAGTACAAGTGCCCCTGCCAGGGAGCGTGGTTCGACATCAACGGCCAGGTCGTCGCCGGTCCCACGACCAAGCCCCTGCTCGAGTTCCCCGTGACGCTCGTCGAAAACGCCGTCCGCGTCACGGAGCCCGGGAAGTCGTAGCCCGGGGCGGGTGCCGCGGGGGGCACGGAGCCGGCTGGCGCCCGGCCGCCCGGCGCGTCATCATCTGCGGTCGTTTCCCCCTCTCCCCTCCTCTCCGAGACCGCCATGGGACGCATCTTCGAAACCCGCAAGCACGTCATGTTCGCCCGCTGGGACCGGATGGCGAAACAGTTCACCCGGATCGCCAAGGACATCACCCTCGCCGTGAAGGCCGCGGGGCCCGACCCCAACTCCAATCCCCAGCTGCGCCGCATCATCCAGAACGCCCGCGCCGTCAACATGCCCAAGGACAAGGTCGAGTCGGCGATCAAGCGGGCCCACGGGCGCGACGCGACCGATTACCAGGAGGTCCTGTACGAGGGGTTCGGCCCGCACGGCGTCGCGGTCATCGTCGAGGCCGCCACCGACAACCCCAACCGGACGGTCGCCAACCTGCGCGTGATCTTCGACAAGGGGGACGGCACGCTCGGCAACACGGGCAGCGTCGCGTTCCTGTTCCGGCGGATGGGCGTCTTCCGGCTCGACCCGGCAGGGATCGCGCAGGACGAGCTGGAACTCGACCTGATCGACCACGGCCTCGAGGAGATGGGCGAGAGCACCGGCGAAAAGGGCGAGCCGCAGCTCGTGATCCGCTGCGCGCTGGGCGATCTTGGCACGCTGCAGCGGGCGCTCGAGGAGCGCGGGATCGCGGTCAAGTCAGCGGAGTCGGCGTACATCGCGCTCAACCCCGTCGAGCTGTCCGAGGCGGCGGCCAACGAGGTGCTGGAGCTGATCGACAAGCTCGAGCAGGACGACGACGTCCAGCGCGTGTTCCACGCCCTGGCCTAGGCGCCGCCGGCGGGCCGGCACGGAGGCCGGCCCCTACCGGGTTGCGGGCCGGCGGCGGCGCGTTACGAAGAAGGCCGCGACGGGCGCCAGCAGGACCGGCACCAGGATCCAGTCGCCCAGCCGGGCGTAGAGGGTCGGTCCCGCTGTCGACGGGTGGAGCGCGACCCGCAGCACCAGCCGCTCGTACAGCGCGCTGCGCGCAACCTGCCGCCCGCTCCGGTCGGTCAGCGACGACACGCCGCTGTTCGCGGCCCGCACCACCGGCAGGTCGAGCTCCAGGGCCCGCGTGGCGACCATTTGGGCGTGCCACGGCGCGAACGCGCTGTGCCCCCACCACATGTCGTTGGTCAGCACGAACAGCGTGTTCGCCCCGGCCCGCGAGGCCCGGCGCGCGAGCGAGGGGAAGAGCCCCTCGAAGCAGATCAGCACCCCGATCCGCGCCGGCCCGACCGTGAAGACCGTCGACTCCGGGCCGCTGGAGAAGTTCCCCAGCATGCTGAGCAACTCCTGGCGCGGCCCGCCTCCCGCCCGCCGGCGCGGGTCGAGCCCGATCCAGCGCGCGAAAGGCACCCCCTCGGCGAAGGGGATCAGGCGCTGCTTGCCGTACCAGCCGCCGATCGCCCCGTCGGGGCGCGCCAGCGCCGCGCCGTTGAAGAGGGCCTGCACGCGCTGCCCTTCCCCGACCTCGGCCAGGATCGCTCCGTAGAGGATCGGCACGCCGGTTTCGCGGGCCAGGTCCGAGACCTCCGGGTCGTCGACCCGGCCGTCCGCGGCGATCCGGACCATCGCGGGGCGCGCGGTCTCGGGCCAGACGACCAGGTCGGCGCCGACCGCGGCCTCGCGCGTCATCGCCCGCAGCTCGTCCAGGATCGCCGCGCGCCGCCGCGGGTTGACCTTGTCCTGAGGGGTCGTGTTGGGCTGGACGATCGCCACGCGCAGCATCGCCGCGCCTTCGTCCCGGGACGCCGCCGCCGGCGCCGTCAGCAGCCCGGTCAGCGGCGGGGCGGCCCACAGCGCCAGCGCCGCGGCGGCCCAGCCGGCGGCCGCGCGCCGCCGCGGCCAGGCCTCGATCGCCTGGTCCAGCAGCGCCGCCACCAGCATGATCGTCAGCGTCACGCCGTACGGGCCGATCACCGGCGCCCAGGCGAGGAACGCGGGATCGGTCCCGTAGGCGTGTGAGAGCAGGTCGGCCGGAAAGGCGATGTCGCCCAGCGTGCGGACCTTCTCCAGGAGGACGTAGATCAGCCCGAAGCCGAGCGTGCGGGGCAGCCCGGTCCGGCGCTCCAGCGCCAGCGCGCCCCGGGTCTCGAGCACCGCCAGGGGCAGGATGAAGCCGATCGCCAGCAGGTAGAAGACGATCGCCAGCGGCGAGTAGCGGTAGAGCGCCAGCAGGAAGTGGGCCGCCACCGCGTAGCGCACGGCGCCGCAGATCAGCCCGAGCCGGACGGCCTCCCCGCCCGTCTGGACCAGGCGCATCGCGCGCAACATCGGGAGGTAGGCCAGCGCGAGCAGCGGCGCGAAACCGTATGGAAGCCAGCAAAGCCCGGCCGTCGCGCCGGCGACCGCTCCATAGAGCGCCATCCGGCCGCGCGGCGTCACGACCGGACCAGCGCCAGGACGGCGTTGTGGCCGCCGAAGGCGAAGGAGTTCGAGAGGGCCGCAAGGCGCCCGAGCGGCGCGTTCTCGCGCGGCAGCGGCACGTCGCACTCGGGGTCGGGCTGGTCGAGGTTGACGCAGCGGTGGACCAGCCCGTGGGCCAGGCTGAGCACGGTCGCGATCGCCTCGATCCCGCCCGCGGCGCCGATCGCGTGGCCGGTCATCGCCTTGGTCGAGTTGACCAGCACCTGGTCGATCGCGCGGCCGAAGACGCGCCGCAGGGCGCGCGACTCGGCCGGGTCGTTGAGCCGCGTCGCGGTCCCGTGGGCGTTGACGTAGCCGACCTCCTCCGGCGACAGCCCCGCCCCCTTCAGCGCGCCGCGCATCGCCCGCGCCACCTGCTCGACGTCGGGGTCGATCTGCATCATCGAGTGCGCGTCGCAGGTCACGCCGTAGCCGGCGATCTCGCAGTAGGGGCGGGCCCGCCGCGCGCGGGCGTGAGCCTCGCTCTCGAGCACGACGATCCCGGCCCCCTCGCTCATCACGAACCCGTCGCGGTCGCGGTCGAAGGGGCGCGAGGCCCCCTGCGGGTCGTCGTTGCGGTGCGTCACCGTGTTGAGCAGATCGAATCCCAGCAACGAGAAGCCGTCGTAGTCGGCCATCGTCTTGTCGACGCCGCCGGCGATCGCCAGGTCCAGCTCGCCGTCGCGCACCAGCCGGAAGGCGTCGCCGATCGCCATCGTTCCGGCGGCGCAGGCGGTGGAGACCGTCTTGCACTCGCCGCGCAGCCCGAAGCGGATCGCGGTCTGGGCCGGGATCGCGTTCGGGATCAGCATCGGCACGGAGTAGCGCAACGCGCCGGTCATCGGCTCGCCCAGCAGCCAGGCCCGGTGCGCGCGCTCGATCGTGCAGAGCCCGCCGATGCCGCTCCCCAGGATCACCCCGGCGCGCTCGGGGTCGACCCCCTCGACCGTGAAGCGCTGGCCCGAGTCGCCGGCCGGCACGAGCCGGAAGCCGGCGTCCTCGAGCGCGAGCGCGGTGGCGGCCAACGCCAACTGGGTCGCGGGGTCGAGCAGCCGGGCCTCCTGCTCGTCGACGCCCAGGTGTGCGAGGCCCGGCAGCTCCACCGGCGCGCCGACCCGGCAGCGGAACCGCTTGGCCAGCCACGGCAGATCGATCGGGCGGGCGCCGCGCCGCCCCGAGACGAGGCCGTCCCAGAAAGCGTCCTTGCCGGTCCCGATCGAGGTGATCGGTCCGACACCGGTCACGACGACGCGCCGGGTCGCGCGCTGGCCGCCCATTCCGGAACACCCTCCCCCGGCGCCGGGATCCTCCAAGACCGGCCGGCGCGGTCGAACGCTGTCCGTTTGACCTACGGTCTACGCGAAAGGGGCGAGAAGATCAAGCGAACATTGACAGGAGGTCAACCGGGCGCCGGAGGCCGGGAAAGGGTCGAACAGGCGCGGACGGGGCCGGGGTGCGGGCCGGCACGGAGGCCGGCCCCTTGCGCGACGCGGCAGAGACGGTAGGGGCCGCCCTCTGTGGCGGCCCGCTCTGGCCTGGAAGCCCCCCGGGCCGGCACGGAGGCCGGCCCCTCGGGAATTCGGGCCGGCACGGAGGCCGGCCCCTACTGGGCGGTCGGTTCGTCCACGAAGTGGTCCGGGTTGGGCTCGTCGCCCGGCGGGAGCTTGGCCAGTTCCGCGTTCACCAGCTCGATGTGGTGGATCTCGTCGCCGCGCAGCTCCTCGAACAGGGCCCGCACGTCGGCGTTCGTGATGCTGGGCAGCGCGCGGTCGAAGTAGGCGTACGCCTTCTCCTCCGAGCGGAGAGCGGTCGTCAGGGCCGCGCGCGGGCTCATGAAGGCCCGCGCCTGGTCGTACTCCGGCGCCTCGACGTCGAGGATCATCGCCGGCGAGACGGTGCTCGGCGCGCCGCCGAACAGGTGCTTGCGGCGGGCCGCCAGCTCGCTGCCGTGCTTCTCCTCGTTGACCGCCATGAAGCGGAAGAACTTCTCCGCGTCGGGCGTGTGGTGCGCCGACATCTGGTCTGCGAACTCGAGGTAGCGGTCCTCCGCTTCCTGCTCGATCAGCACGGCCAGGTCCAGCGCGTCCTTCAGGGAGAGGCGGGAAAAGTCGATGGCCATCGGTCGGTCGCTCCTCGGGCTCGGGGCCGCTACTTCTGAAGGAACAGGTCCAGGATCTTCTCGCGCGGTGGGGCGGACTTCATCATCTCCTGCTGCCGCAGGCCCGCCAGGCCCTCGAAGGTCGGGGGCGGCTCGGGGTTGCGGTAGAAGACGCCGGTGTAGAGCTCGGTCCCGTAGTGCTGCGCCTTGTCCATCGCCTTGATCAGGTCGGACGGGTCGTGGCCGAGGCTCTCGAGCGTCGTCATCCTCGCGCGGTGGGCCTTGATGAGCTGGTCCTCCTCGCCGTAGGTGACGCACGGCGACTGGATGTTCACCAGCGCAAAGCCCGGGAAGCGGATCGCTTCCTCGATCATCTCGGTGAGGCCCGGCATGTCGGCCGGTGTTCCCTGTGCGACGAACGCGCAGCCGTAGCCCAGCACGTAGAGCAGCGGGTTCACCGGCTGCTCGAGGCTCCCCAGCCGCGAGGTGCAGGTCTTCGCGCCGCGCGCCGAGGTCGGGGAGAGCTGGCCCTTGGTCAGGCCGTAGATCTGGTTGTCCATCACGATGTAGGTGATGTCCACGTTGCGGCGGATCGCATGGGCGACGTGACCGCCGCCGATCGAGAAGCCGTCACCGTCCCCGCCGGCCGCCAGCACGAGCAGGTCGGGACGCGCCATCTTGATCCCCTGGGCGATCGGCAGGGCGCGGCCGTGGACGCTGTTGAAGCCGTAGGCCGTGGTGTAGCCGGGAATGCGGGACGAGCAGCCGATCCCCGACACGAACGCGATCTCGTGCGGCGACCGGTTGATCGCCGCCAGAGCGCGGTAGACCGCCTGCAGCACGCTGAAATCGCCGCAGCCGGGGCACCAGATCGGGCGCAGCTCGCTCTTGAAGTCCTTGGGGGTGAGTACTCCACACGGAGGCATCGTCGACATCGCTCACCTCACTCCTGCGGCTGCATCTTTTCGCCGGTCTGCCCGTGGATCTTCTTCAGCACGCCCTTGAGCCGGTCGACGACTTCCGCCGGCTGGAACGGGTTGGCGCCGCTGCGGCACATCGGCTCGATCACCTTGGGGACGTCGAGGAACATCCGGAGCACCCGCCAGAACTGGCCCTGGTAAGACTGCTCGACGATCACGCCCCCCTTGAGCGAGGCGAAGAAGTCGCGGTAGACGTCCTCGACCACCGGGTAGAGCAGGTACGGCACCAGCAGCTTGAGGTCGATCCCGGCGGCCTGCGCCAGGTGCAGCGCTTCACGGCAGACCCCCGCGCTGCTGCCCCAGCTGATCAGGCCGATCGGCGCCTTGGGGTTGCCCTCGATCACGAACAGGTCCTTGCGGTGCTTGAGCGGCTCGAGCTTCCTGAACCGCTTCTCGTTCATCCGGTGGTGCATCGCGCCGCCGGCGATCGGCCCGCCGGCCTCATCGTGCTCGATCCCGGAGGCCAGGTAGTTGCCGCCCTTCATCCCCGGGTGGCTGATCGGGCTGATCCCCGACTCGGTGAAGCGGAAGCGCGTGTAGTCCTGCAGCTCGGCCTCGGTCGGCAACAGCCGCTCCACCAGCTTGTACTTGCTGGTGTCGATCGGGTCGACGATCTCCTTGCGCTGCGCGATCTCCTGGTCGCTCAGGATGATCACCGGCGTCTGGTACTGCTCGGCCAGGTTGAAGGCCTCGACCGTGACGTCGAAGGTGTCGGCGACGGTGGTCGGGGCCAGGACCGGCCGCACGACGTCCCCGTGCGCGGAGAAGACCGCCGCGAACAGGTCGCCCTGCTCGGACTTGGTCGGCAGGCCGGTCGACGGCCCGCCGCGCTGGACGTCGAGGATGACGAGCGGCAGTTCGGCGATCGTGGCCAGGCCCATGATCTCGGTCTTCAGCGACAGCCCGGGGCCGGAGGTCACGGTCATCGCCTTCTGGCCGGCGAACGACGCGCCCAGCGCGGCGCCGATCCCGGCGATCTCGTCCTCGGCCTGGACGATCGAGCCGCCGTACTTCCAGACGTGGTCCGAGAAGAACTGCATCACCTCGGACGAGGGCGTGATCGGGTAGCCGCCGAAGAAGGTGCAGCCGGCGAAGATCGCGGCCGCGCCGCTCATGTCGTTGCCGTCGGTCAGGAGCAGGTGCTTGCGCTCCTTCTCCTGCAGCGCGAGCGTCATGTCCCGGACCAGCGGGTGGGACTTGGCGAACTCGACGCCGGCGTCGAAGGCGCGCTCGTTGGCCTCGACCAGCTCGGCCCCCTTCTTCGCCAGCTTCTTGCGGATCCCGCCCATCAGCGCTTCGCGCCCCAGGCCGAACCAGCCGGAGATCAGGCCCAGCACGACGGTATTCTTGGCGCGCTCGGTGCCGGCCGCCTTTTTCGCCAGGTCGGCGAACGGGACCGGGATCGCCTGCGCGGGCGTCACGCCGACCAGCGGGAGTTGGTCCGGCGGCGTGCCGGTCCTTTCCTCGTAGAGGACGATCGTGCTGCCCAGCACCGGCAGCTCGCCGCCAAACTTCATGAAGTCTTCCCAGTTCAGCGCGACGGCGACGTCGAGCGCGCCGCCGGGATTGAGCACCGGCCGCGTCGAGAGCCGCACGCGGCACGAGGACTCGCCGCCGCGGATCTGCGAGCCGAAGCTCTTGGTCATGATCCCGTGGTAGCCCTCGCGGGCCGCCCCCGCGATCAGGAACTCGCCGGCGGAGACGATGCCGTCTCCCCCCGAGCCGGCCATGCCGATGACCAGGTCGTCTCTCATGTCCTACCCCTGTGGATGCGGCCTCGCCTCGCCGCGCGGCGCGGAACCTGCGTCCCGGCAAAGGCGCCGGGCTCGGTGCGAGGCAGCGGAGCCGGCAGTTTGCGGGAGGGGGGCCTCACGCCGCAAGCGGAAAGGTAAGCCAGGGAGGCAGAAGCGGGGGACGACGGGACGAACCGAGCATTTACGGGAATCGCTGTCTCTGTTACTTGAGGCAGTTCACCGGGGCCCGGGGAGGTCAGCCCCGCTCGAGCCGCACCACCGTCTCGGCGTGACGGGTCTGCGGGAACATGTCGACCTGAACGATCTCGGCCGCCTCCCAGCCGCCGGCGGCCAGCGCGGCGAGGTCGCGCGCCACGGCGGCGAGCGAGCACGCGACCAGCACGATGCGGCGCGGCGCGGCCGCCCTGCCGGCGCGCGCCAGGTCGTGGGCCAGCGTCCCGAGCCCGGGGCGCGGCGGATCGGCGACGAGGACGTCCCAGCCTTCCCCGGCGCGCGCCGACCAGGTCGCGCGCGACTCGCCCGGCGCCAGTTGCAGCGCGCCGCCCGGGCCGGGCGGAGGCGACGGCAGCGCCCGGGCCGCGTCGATCGCCGCCGCGCTCTCCTCGTGCGCCGCGACCCGCGCCCCGGCCGCCGCCAGCGGCCACGACAGGAACCCGGAGCCGGCGTAGAGCTCCAGCAGCTTCGGGCCGCGCGACGCGCCCGCCATCCGCACGACCTCGTCCGCGAGCCGGTCGCCCGCCGCGAGGTTGGACTGCAGGAAGCCGCGCATCGCGACCGCGACCGGCCGTCCCGCGGGGGTCCGGCCCCGGATCGACGGCGCGCCCAGCCGCGCCGGGCGCGGGTCGCCTCGCGGCGGACTGACCGCGACCCCGGCCAGGCCGCAGCCGGCATCGCGCAGCAGCGTCTCCCCCAGCGTGGGCCACGACGCCGGCGGGAGGTCGCGCGGATTGAGCGACAGCAGCGCACCGGACGCGCCGGGCAGTACCGTCAGCTCGAAGCCGGTCAGGTCGGGCGGCGCGAGGCGGAAGAGCGCGGCGCGCAGCGCCGCGTAGGCCGCGGCCAGCGGCGGCGCGAGCAGCGGGCACTCCGGCACGTCGACCACCCGCCAGTGCCCCTTCCCGTGGAAGCCGATCGTCGGCGCACCATCGCCGAAGCCGGACTGGAAGCGCGCGCGCCAGCGGTAGCCCAGCGCCTGCGGCGACGCGACGCGTTGCACCGGGACCTGGCGCGCCGTGAGATCGACCCCGCGCGCGGCGGCCTGCTCGCGCAGCATCCGCTCGCGCCACTCGCCCTGCGTCCCCTCGTCGAGCTGCAGCCAGTGGCAGCCGCCGCAGCGCTCGGCGAGGGGGCACGGGGGATCGCGGCGCCCCGGCCCGCGCTCGAGCGTGGCGACCGCCTCGGCCCATCCTTCCCGCGCGGGAAGCGGCCGGACCTCGATGCGATCGCCGGGAGCGGCGCCGTAGAGGTTCCACGGCGTGCCCGCCTCGTCGTGCCCCGTGAACCAGCCGCCGGCACCCGGCCGCTCGATGCGGACGCGGATCAGCGCCCCGCCCCCGGTGGCGGCGCGCCGCGCGGCATCAGTTGCAGGATCGCCGAGGCGCGCAGCGTCCGGCCCGACTCGGTCGTCGCCTCGGCCTGGACGTTGATCGCGTCGCCGGCCGCGCCGTCCGGAACCCTCAGCGTGACCGCCGCGTCGCGCCGCGCCGGTTTGATCGCCACCCGCGTCGGCTCCTGGCCGACGAAGCCGATCGCCAGCGCGACGAGCGGCTCGACGGCGTTGACCGTCACGGCGACGTCGGCGCCCCGTACCGCCTTCTCCGGGGAGAGGTGCAGGTGCAGGCCGCGCGACGCGCTGTGGGCGCGGGCCGCGCCCACCGCCGCTGCGGTCAGCGCCACGGCCAGCGCCAGCACGGCGACCGCCCGCTGCCGGGTCATGCCCTCACTCCACCCTGTAGAAGTAGTTCTTCCCGTCCCCCAGCACGGGATCGTCGTAGCTGCGCTGGGTCGAGCCATCGAGCAGCGTCGTCACCCCCAGGGTGAACTGCGGGTCCTCGGCCCGGACCAGCCGAAACGGCGTCGCGCCGCCGGTCCATTCGAGGTGTACCGCCCCCGCGGCGTCGTTGCGCGTCACGGCCAGCGCGACCGCCGCCACCGGGAGCGCCGCGCGCACGCGGACCGTTGCCGTCATGTACGGCGTCAGCTCGACCACGACGGAGCCGCCGTCCATCGCCAGCGGCGCGCCGCCCTCCTCGTCCTGCTCGGCGAGCAGCGGCGCCGAGAGCGTGAGGATCCCGGAAGCGATGCGCGCGGTCGTCGCCACACCGCTCAGCTCGGTCAACCGCAGGATGACGCCGTCGCCATCGTCGGCGCGCTTGACGGTGTAGAGCAGGACGTTCGGCGCGTCGACCGAGAAGAACGAGGCCTGATCGGCCGGCAGCGAGCCCGGGCGGGCCGCGGCGTAGCGGGCCAGCGGCGCATTGAGCGCCTCGAAGCCGAAGCGGCTGGCGGCAACCGGGTCGAAGGCGGGCGGCACGCCGCGCACGGTGTGCGTGAAGCGCAGGGTCGGCGCGGTGTCGGGCTCCATCGTGTAGGGCCCGATCGTCCCCCCTTCGAACTCGTACTCGTCCGCGCGGTCGTACATCCGCGACAGCAGCAGCCCGGTCGCCAGCGACGGGGTCGGCGGCGTGAGCTGCTTGAACTTCTCCAGGTGGTGCGCGTCGGTGTTGTCGACCGCGTAGAGCACGCCCCCGGCCGCGTCGAACAGCCCCAGCGTGTGCTCGACGTTGTGCCAGTCGAAGTAATTGTCGCGCGGGAAGCCGTCCTGCGGGTAGCGCAGGAAGCGGGTCGTGGTCTCGCTGTAGATCGAGAGGTTCTGCAGGTTGAACGGGAGCGTGACCGTGTACCAGCGGAAGCCGGTGGCGTTGTTGACGTAGGGGGTGCCGTTGCGGTTGATCACGTTGTCGAACTCGACCCGGTTCTCGCCGCGCCGCAGCCGGTAGACGGTCGAGGTGTGCGGCGTCCCGGTGCGCGCGACCTGCAGCTCGGCGATCAGCGGCCCGGCGGTCCGGATGGTCACGCTGGCGCCGCCCACCGCGGAGGCGGTCGGCGCGCGGCCGGCCTGGACGTCGGACTTGGCGCTGGAGGCCAGCCGGTTGAAGCGGTAGCTGCTGCCGGGGTCGATCAGCGAGCGGCCGGTGGCCTTCTCGGTCAGCGTCGTCAGCGACCCGTCGGCGGGGTCGACGACCAGCCGGTAGTGGTCGTTTTCCAGCGTCGTCGCCGTGACCTGCAGCATCCCCTCCGGCACGGCGGCCGGCGCGCCCGGCTGCAGGTCGTACACGCGATAGCCGACCGCCGGCAGGCCCAGCGCGCGGAAGGCGATCTCGGAGGTGGCGTCGAAGCGCTGGTACGGCAGCTCCTGGCCCGTGGCGCGATCCACGACGCGGAAGGCGCCGCTGTAGAGCGCGGCCGGCAGCGCCACGCGCGCCCAGCCGTCGCGCGGCCGCCCCAGCGGGTTGCTGACGATCACCGCGTCGCCCGCCGCGGGGACCGCCGCCGTGACGCGCTGGTGCCCCTCCGCCAGGAGCGACGAGGAGGTCGCGCTGGCCTCGACGGCGTAGGAGAGGTGGGCCCGGTTGTTGCGGTCCATCTCCTCCGGCGTGAAGTAGCCCGGCCAGCCGCCCGCTCCCGAGTGCTCGTCGACCTCGAGCATCCGCCGGTAGGCGTGGTCCACGTCGGACTGAGGCACCGGCTGCCCGTCTACCAGCGAACCGGCGGCCAGGAGCGCCTCGGCCGCGCGGGCCTCGCGGTGGGCCTGGCGCACCATCCGCTCGGTGTGCGGGGTGTCGGCGTGGCTGCCCGACCAGGCCGCGCCAAAGTCGCCGGAGAACGACGGGAAGGCGTCCGGGCCGTAGCGGGCGAGCATCAGGTCGAGGAACTCCTCGGGCGTCGCCATCACGAACTTCGGGGTCTGGTAGGTCGCATTCCACTGGTTGACCAGGTTGCGGACGTTGAACCCCTGGTAGTGGTTGTCGAAGGCGCGCATCAGCATCAGCTCGGGATACGGGTAGCCCAGCTCCTCCAGCTCGGGCAGCTTCTTCCCCGTCTTGTTGCGGATGTCCGCGATCCCGTCGAAGAACGAGAAGCCCCAGTCGAAGGCCTCGGCGTAGGCGTCGAAGGTGTGCCAGGTCAGGATCCGGCTGCCGTCGGGACCGACCCACCACCACGGGCGCTCGCCGTGGTGCGGGTGCTGGACCCGGCCGCCGAACGGCGTGTTCATCCCGGACAGGTAGTACTCGATCCCGCTGCGCGCGAGCAGCTCGGGCAGCGCAAAAGTCGAGCCCGGCACGTCATCGGTGATCCAGGTCCGGAGCGGGACCTGGTGCTCCCGCGCGAAGCGCGAGGCCCAGTAGAGGTTGCGCGTCAGCTCCTCGTGGTCCCGCGGTCGTGGTGTGGAGCGAGGTGTAGCCGGCTCCCAGGGACAGCCGCCCGCCCCGCAGCGCCTGGACCATGCCGTCGCGTTCGCCCGGGGAGGAGCGCTCCCACCAGCGGGCCAGGAACCACGACTCCTCGATGAAGAAGCGGTAGGCCGGATCCGCCGCGAGGTTGGCCAGCACCTCGTCCAGGTGCGTCTTGGCGAAGGTCTCGATGTCGTCGGGCGGCTCGGTGAAGCCGATGTCGAGGTGGCTCCACTCCGCGATGTAGATGGTCTTCACCGTCGACGCGACCCCTTCCGTCGTGTCGCCGAAGGCGTCCAGGTCGTCGATCCAGGTCTCGTTCCCGACCGGCCCGTCGGTCGTCAGCTCGAAGCGGTGGACGCGGGCGAGCGTGTCGTTCTCGTCGGTGAACTCGAGCGTCCAGCTCGCCGGCTCCGAGCCCGCGGAGCCGGACCAGACGCGCGCGCGGACGACCGGGGGGCCGCTGCCCGGCTGGATCGCGAACCGGATCCAGCGCTTCTGGTTGACCGGGATCACGGCCGTGCCCGTCGCCGCCTTCTGGACGAAGGCGCCGCTCTCGGTCCGCCAGAGCGAGAGCCGGCCGGCGCTGTCGACGCGCAGCCGGTACTTGCGCGGCGTGGGCGCACGCTGTTCGAGGTCGAGGTCAAAGTAGTACGCCGCGCCCAGTTCGGTCCGGTACTCGAAGGCGATCGAGAAGGTGGTGGCGGTGGCCGGCACGACGTGGTGGCGGGCCCAGTGCTTCGACGGCGAGCCGCCGTAGGGTCCCTTGCCGTCGGCGTAGAGGCTGCTGTCGCCGCCGTCCGGGATCCGCGTCCAGGGCGAGGGCTGGCCGAGGCCGTTCCCCTGCTCCCAGTCGGAATCCAGCTCGGACTCGAAATTCGCGGTGTAGAGAGAGCCGGAGCCGGGGGTGTAGGCCTGGGCGGGCCCGGCCGAGGCGCCCGCGAGCAGTACGGCGGCCACGGAGAGTCCGGCGAGGGGGCCGGCGCCGGGGCGAGAGACGGCTCAGGCAACAGGCGGGATCGGGTGGGCATCGCGGAGTCTCCCCGGCGGCGGCGATGAATGTACCGCGACGGACGCCTCCGGGGTCCTGGCCCGCCGCGGGAACCGGACAGGCCCCGGCGAACGGCCCCAGGATCACGACGAACCGGCCCCCCCGCCGGAAGAGCAGGCGGGTGGTTCAGTCGGGCCGCGCCTGCGGCCGCCGCCGGTCTCCAAGCCGGAGGCGACGCTCCTGGAGTTGCTCGAAACGGTCTCGCGCCTGATCACAACCCCAGCGCAACGGCATCGTGATCTGCTCCTCCAGTTGCCGCTGCATCCCCTGCGCCGTCTCCTCCCGGCGCAGCACCTCGCGCGTGACCCGGTCCAGCAGGTGCAGCGCCTCGCAGACCTCGTCCACCCCGCACCCCTCGTGGAAGCGCCGCTCGGCCAGATCGCTGCAGTGCTCCGCAAGAATGGCGCGGTCGCCGCTGCGGATCGCCGCCAGGACCTGCCGCGGCAGTGACCGGAAGGCCCAGCGATGGTCGTCGGTTTCGAGGTGCTGGAAACTCGGAAAGAGGGTCCGGCCGTCCGGCCCGTAGATCCGCTCGAAGAATTCGCGCTCGATTTCTTCGTTGTTCCTCAGGAGCAGCCAGTAGATCCTGAGGTGCTCGCGCACCATGGCCTCTTTCATCGCCGCGCGGTTGCGTCGTACCCACTCGAGTTCATCGACAAGCAGGTGCTCGATCAGAAATGGCATCCTGTTCAGGATCGACAACCGCTCCCGCGGTGCCCAGCCGAGCCGCGCACGACTGCGCCGCGAGTCGATCGTCATCCGGGTGTCGATGTAGCGCGCCATCCAGGGCCGCTCGAACGGACGCTCGCCGGTCAGCCGTCCGAAGGCGTCCCTCATCCACATCCCGGGTCCGCAGAGCCGCTTCGGCATGAATACGGGGCTGGGACTTGCCCCGTAGCAAGCATGGGTCGCAGCGTAGAACAGCTCGAGGTGGGAGGTTGCGCCGTCGGGGCTCGCAACCAGCACCTCGCCTTGCTCCAGCTCCGGCAGGCGCTCGATGACGCGTCGCACCAGGAAGACGGCATCGCGCACGTGCAGGAAGGGAATCGCCGTCTCCCCGCGCCCGCCGAGCACTCGTGCGTTCCACGCGCGGGAGAGCCAGGTCTTCAGGAACATGTAGAGCGGCGGGTACTCGCACCAGTCGGAGTACAGCGCTGCAAACCGGACGATCACCGACTTGAAATCGTGTCGGTACCGGGCGAGCATCTCCTCCCCGAGCCGCTTGGTGCGGGCGTAGATGTGCTCGCCATCGGGGGGGCTCGTCTCGTCCAGCACCAGGCCGCGCGGCGGAAGCCTGCTGGCCGCGACCGAACTGGAGAATACCAGGTTGCGGATGCGGATCTCCTTGCAGCACTCGAACAGATTGCGGTGTCCATCGATGTTGGTCCGGATGTACTCCGGGTGCTCCTCGCCGGTGAAGTCGTAGTGGGCAGCGAGGTGGATGACCGTGTCGGCGCCTCCCTTCTGCAGGATGCGGTGGAAGACGGCGCGCAGCGGCTCGATGTCGCCGATGTCGACCTGGTACCACTTGATGTTGGGGTGGACCGGGGCTCCGGAGCGGGCCTGTGATCGGCGGGCGAGCCCATAGACGTGGAAGTCGTCCTTGAGCGACTCCAGCAGCGACCGGCCGAGGAAGCCGGAAGCGCCGGTCACGATGATGCTGGGCAGGGACATGGGCGCCTCAGGCCAGGAAGGCGACCCCGAGTATGACGATCCAGACGCCGTTCTGGAAGTGGGGGTAGACCGTCGCCGACCGCACTCCGGGGTGGCATTCCGCCGAATGGCCGCCGCCGGGCTGGATCGCGCGCCGGATCCAATGCTTCGGGTTTGCCGGATTCACGGCCGCGGCGGCAGCCTTCAAAAGATCGCCTTGAGCAGCTGCGTCACCAGGTCGTCCAGCGAGAAGATCGTGAGGACCAGCGGCGCCAGCGGCGCGGCGGTCATCGCGGCAAGCCTCGCCGCGTCCCTGGCACCGAAGGGCACGACGCGCATCTCCTGGACGACCGCGAAGCTGTTCCCGAGATCGGCCAGCGACTGGATGTCACCGGTGCCCAGGAACTCGTCGTCCTTGGACGCACCGCCGCGAATCCACTTCTCCTCGAACCCCTGGACGTACCGGCTGGCGAGCGTCCCGTACTCGCTCAGCCCGCGCCGCCTCGCCCGCGCGAGGAGGGGTGTGAACACGGTGAGCGGGCCGAGGATGAGCGCCAGGAAGATCGCCACGAACCCCACGATCTGCACCTTGAAGTCCATCAGGTTCGCACCCTGCTGGAAGATCCGGCCAGCGATCTGACCGGAGAGCAGGGCGCCCTGGGCGAAGAGGATGGGGCCGTAAGCATAGGTGCCCTGGCCCAGGAAACCGAGGCCCCCGGCCCGGTCCGGATGCGTGGGGATGAGGCGCAGATCGAGCCGCGTTACCCGCCACAGGAAGGCGAACCAGAGGAGGAGCCGCAGGTACCATCGCAGCAGGATGAATTGGAAAATCGGGAGGCTGACAAGGACGTACCAGTAGCCGGCAGGAGTCAGGTTCAGGTGCCCGCCGTCGGGCCTCGCGTACCAGGTGGTCGCCTCGAGGGCCGTCTGGCTGCGCCAGATCCAGAGGCCGAGCGTGTAGACGACGGCCACCAGGGCGAGCTCCAGTGCGACGGAGTTGCGTGCACGAACGACGGAGGCGATGGCCGCGTCGAATCTCGGCACCTCTCCCGGGGGGACGATGCCTCGACCCAGGAACGCCTGCACGGTCGGCCGAATGCGCAGGTGGACGACCAGCTCGGCGAGGATCAAGACGGGCAGAGCGACCAGGAACTTGACGTGCATCTCGACGTCGTGCAGAAACGGAACCTTGATCCCGCCACCCAGCGCGCTCCCGCCGAGCACCGACAGGAGCAGCAGCGGCAGCCACGCGAGGAGCGTGATGGTCAGGATCCGCCGTCTGAGCAATTCCAACGCGTCGCCGGCAAGGCGCGACCGGCGCAGCAACTGATACAGCGGACCGCCCAGCACGAGCGAGAAGTCGACCGATCGGTCGCTGGGTACGGGCTTGGTCATGGCGCCGCCTTTCCCGCCGGGCTTCTCATCCACCCGCCGCATCCCGGGCTTCCGGCCCGCGCCCCGCGCTTCACTGCGCCTCTTCGAAGACCGCCCTCACCTTCCCGCTGCGGACCGCGCGGTTGAGGGCGGCATGGTCCTTCTCGTTCTGGTCGGCGTAGGCCACCGAGAAGGCCGCGATGGCCTTGTCGAAGACGTCGCTCTTGCCCATGTAGCCGCTCAGCGTGACCGCGCAGCCGGAACGGGCGTGGGAGAGCGCGAGCGCCCGCCCACACCAGGTGGCGAACAGGCCCATCTCCGGGGCGCCGAAGCTCTCCACCAGGATCTTGATCTTGATGTCCCTGAACTGGCGGACGAAGAAGTCGCGCCGGGGGCCCCGGGCCCATCCGAGGAACGTGTCGCTGGCGGGCTGCATGAGGCGGTAGCCGTTCACGACGCGCTGGCCGTGGTTGGGGAAGGCGCTCGCGCCGGTGTCGCGAACCCGCCGAAGTTGCAGAGGTGGGCGTCTCCACAGGCCTGGACGTGGACGCGGCTGGCGGGCGTCGACGCGAGATCTCGCGCCATCGTGAGCGCCGCCCCCCGATAGAAGGTGAAGGGGGAGCGGACCATGCGGCCGTGGCGGAGGGGCAGCAGTTCGGGCAGGCGTCCCTTCTCGGCCTCCAGCACCAGTTGGACCGGGTCCGGACGACCTGCGGGGGGCTTCCTGGTGCCGTGCGCGCTCCGCGGGCAGGCCTCCCGCAGGGCCTTCCCTGCGGCGTACCGCTCTTCGAAGGTCCCTGCGAAACGCGCGACCAGGACCGCCGCATTCTTTCCTGCCGCGCGCGGCCCGGCCTTCTTAGTTGCCGCCATGGGAGAACCTCTCGGCCGTCCTCGGTGCGGGCGGACGGCTCGATCGAGGATACTCCTGTCGACGAGGCCGTCGGCGGCCTCGGGTCGATCCCGGCGCGGCCGCGCAAGGTTCGAGGACGGCCGGGCCTTCCGCGAGACGGCCAGGGCCTGACGGGGGCCGGGCGGTCCCGGGGTATCACCCCGGGACCCGGCCTCCTCACCGGTTGCCGGCGCGAGCCGGCCGACCTACTTCTTCAGACCGGTCTGCTTGAGCGCGTCCTTGCAGGCCTGGCTCACGGTCTTCTCGTTCTTCTCGAGACAGGCGAGACCGCGTCCCTCGCCGACCTGCACATCGCCGCAGTACTTCAGGAGATCGTCCTTGCACTGCGTGGCCGCAAACTTCAGCGCGTTGACGGCCTGCTCGAGCTCGGCGGCCGCGTTGTAGACGGCGTACGTGCACTTGTCGGAGACCTGGTCTTCGAAGGCGTAGAGGCAGGCGAGGACGCGACCGTCTCCCGGCTTCACGCCCTTGCAGAACGTGGTGAGCTCCGTGTTGCAGGCCTTCTTCACCGCGTCGATCGGGTTCTCTGCAGCCAGCGTTGCCCCGCCGGCGAGCATGAGCAACCCCAGGATCGCCACGGCCGTGATCGTGCTCCGCATCATCTTTCTCCTCGTTTCCTTCTGCGGGCCCCTCGCGAGCACGAGGTCCGGGTGTCCGCTGACCGATCCAGCGTCCCGTGTCGGGAGTTCGCGAGACCCGCGGGAGGTCGAGAGGATAGCGCCGCGACGACCGGCGCTCAACCCCGCGATCCAGGCCCGGACCAGCCGCGCCTGTTTCGCTTACCGTCGCCGCTTCGCGGAAGGCGATATCGGTAGCGAACGTGTAGATCAGCATGCCCAGGATCGCGAGACAGCCGGCGAGGAGCGCCCCGGGACATGTCCGGGACCGCAGCTCGAGGGCGGCGCTCATGACCCGCTGGCCGCAGTCGGGAGCGAGATCCCGCGGGAGCGGAAGTGGAGGGAATCCGGCCCGGAGCCTACGTTTCGCGGCGGAGGAGCGAAGGCGCGGAGGCGCGGACGAACCGGCGTACGGCCCCGGGACGAACGCCGCGGCCCGCGACCGTCGCCTGGAGCGTGCGGATGAGAGCGGCCCTCGTCACTCAAATCGTCGTGGCCGCGCTCCTCTGCACCCGAGGCGCCCACGCCACCGCGGGGTTCGCGGAAACGCACTCGCGCCTGGAGTACGGCTCGCTCGCCTCGCTGCATTGGGTCCACCCGGGAGACGGTTGCGACCGCGGGAGTTACTGCTTCTTCCTCGAGCGGAGCGGCGAGCCGGCGCGCGGCTTCCGCGGAATCGCGTTTTCCCTGGCGCAGATCAACGCCCCCGCGGAGGAAGACCGTGGGCTGATCTTCGCCGAGCGCAGCGACGGCGGCTGGCTGGTGTACGACCTGCGGGCCGAGGAGTTCCTCGCTCAGCCTGGACCGTTCGAAAACGCCGCGCAGGCGTGGCGCGCAGCCGGGCTCGCCGAGCCGCGCTTCGCGGAAGCGGAGCGCGGGGCCCGGGGACTGTCCCGCTCCTGGGCCTCGCGGTTCGAGGACCTGGCGTGGATGGCGCTGATGTGGCTGCCCGCGCTGCTGCTCCTGGCGCTCCCGCTCGGCACGCTCGGGTTCGTCTTCTTCCTCGTGCGCTACCGCCGGCAGCGAAAGCCGCGCCAATTGGTCTGGGGCTCCCTGTTCCTGCTGCTGTCGCTTCCCGCATGGTTGCTCTTCGGGCGGGTCCTGATCTCGATGATCCAGTATCGCGCGCGGTGAGCCGCACGCGCGAGACGCGAGGAATCCGGGATTTCCGGGGGCGGTCCGCTCCTGCCCGGACGGCACCGCCCCGGTGAATCGAATAAAGCCGATCGGCCGCCGCAGTAAATGGTCCCCGTCGGCGTACGCTCTCTCCGGCTGTCGAGAGAGCGTCCGCGTCAGCCGGAAGTGGGGGAACCATGGTGAAACGCGTCCTGATCGCGGCGGTCGTCCTTTGCGTGACGCCCTGCTTCGCCGTCGACCTGCGGAATACCCAGTGGTACGGCCAGGGCGAGATCTCGGTCACGCTGAGTGGTCAATCGGACTCGGAGCCGTTCGAGGGCGTGATCGTATTCACGGGAAACTCGCCGAAGAAGGGGGATGCAGCGCTGGAGGGCCTCCGCTGCTGGTGGACCTCGAAGTCCGAGAGCACTCCGTCCTTCACGCTGATTCCAGCGCAGTCCGCCGCAAACGAGCTCGCGGACGGTCTCAGGGAGCAGCTTCCCGGGGTCGAAGGTGACGGTCAAACCACTGCCGATGAAGGGCACCGCGTCACTCCAGACGGGCACCATCACATACGCCGTGCGCTTCAAGTTTTCGATCAAGTACCAGCGGCAGCGCGCGTCCGGATTCGTCACGATCAGTCAGTCGGGCTACCAGCTCACCGGGCTGACCACGACCGGTCAAGGCGAACCGCTGCTCTCGAAGATCCACGAGGCGATCACGGACCTGCTCAACAGGTAAGGGGGCGCGGGCTTCCCCGGTCCGGCCTACTTCGCCGGCAGCACGAGCGGCGTGATCCCCGAGATCTCGGACGCGACCGTGGTGTCGATCGTGTTCTCGATCTGGTAAAAGCGCAGGACCTTGGCCGGCGGAATCGCGGACTCGAAACGGGAGCGCCAGCGCGCCTTCAGCTCCCACTCCTGCTGCTTGAGGAACAGGTAGTCCTTGAGGATCCCCTGCGCCGTCTTGTCGTCCATCGCGTCGGCGCTCTTCGTCATCGTCTCGAGCAGTTCGACGGCGCGGTTGCCGATCCGCATCATCTCGCCGCGGTATTCCAGGTAGAGCGGCCAGAACTTCTGCGCCTGCTCCGGCGTCAGACTGAGGTTCTTGCCGACCAGCGCCTGCCGCTCCGCGGCGAGCAGGCCGCGCGCGGTCTTGATATCGCCGGTGGGGGCGTCCTGCGCCGGCACCGCCGCGGCCGCCAGCGCGAACAGCAGTCCGGTCAATACGATCGTTCTCCGGGTCATGGGTCCGTCCTCCGGCCGTGGAACGCGAGCGCCAGCCCCGCGGCCTCTTCGGCGATCACCTGCGCGGCCCGCTCGATCCCGGGCCCGTCCACATCGAGGTGCGTCACCAGCCGCACGCGCCGCCGGTCGAGGTCCAGGAACCGCACCCCGCGGCGCTCGCAGCGCGCCACCAGTGCCTCGGCCTCCCCGGCGGGGAGCCGCGCGACCACGATGTTCGTCTGGACCGCCGCGGGATCGACGCGGAGGTGCGGCGAAGGGGCCAGCGCGTGGGCCAGACGCCGGGCGCGGGCGTGGTCCTCCGCCAGCCGCTCGACGTTGTGTCGCAGCGCGTAGATTCCCGCCGCCGCCACGATCCCGGCCTGCCGCATCCCGCCCCCCAGCATCTTGCGCAGCCGGTGCGCGGCGACCCGGAACGCGTGCGTCCCGCAGAGCACCGAGCCGACCGGAGCCCCCAGCCCCTTGGACAGGCAGAACGACAGCGAGTCGAACGGGGCCGCGATCTCCGCCGCGCTTTTTCCGCTCGCGACCGCGACGTTGAACATCCGCGCGCCGTCGAGGTGCAGCGGCAGCCCGTGCCGCCGGCAGACCGCGGCGATCTTCTCGACCTCGGGCTGCGGGAAGATCAGTCCGCCCCCCGCGTTCTGGGAGTTCTCGATCCAGACCAGGCCGGTCCCCGGGGTGTGGAAGGTCGGCGCCTTGACCCGCTCCTCGACCTGGTCCGCCGTGAACAGGCCGTTGCCGGGGATCACGCTGTACTGGACCCCGGCGATCGCCGCCCCCGCGCCGACCTCGTGCAGCACGGTGTGCGCGCCGGCCCCCAGCACCACCTCGTCGCCGCGCCGGACGTGGACCATCTGCGCGATCAGGTTCGCCATGCAGCCGGAGGGGAGGAACAGCCCGGCCTCCTTGCCGGTCAGCCCGGCCGCCAGCTCCTCCAGCCCGCGGATCGTCGGGTCCTCGGAGAAGACGTCGTCGCCGACCGGCGCCGCCGCCATCGCCTCGCGCATCGCGGGCGACGGGAGCGTCACGGTGTCGGAGCGGAGGTCGACGGGCTCGTGCGGCTCCACGCCTCAGCCCTCCGCGCGCCCGGGGCCGGACCGGGCGTACGCCAGCGCCATCCACACCACGGCACCGACCGCTCCGGCCAGCAGCAGCGCGAACAGCAGGATGAGGCCCCACTGCGGCTCGACCCAGGGGTTGGCCTCGAAGCCCGCCGCCTCCAGCGCGCCGCGCCGGACCTGGTCGCGCGAGAGGATCATCAGGACCAGCGTCAGCAGCACCGCCACCGAGCCGATCCGGACCAGCTTCTCCGGACGCGGCGCGTAGATCGCCAGCGCCATCAGGAACAGCGACGCCAGCCCGAGCAGGATCCCCAGCCCCAGCGTCGCGGTGGCGAACATGTCCTTCCCCATGAAGCGCAGCATCACGTCCTTGGGGAGCGCGATCAGCCACCACATCCCCCACAGGATGTTGATTCCGGTCGGGATGCAGAACCAGAGCGCGCCGTGCTTCATCGCCCAGCTGCCGAAAGCGGGGTCGGCGTCGCGGCGGCGGCGCCACAGGCCGTAGTGCGCGACCGCGATCCCGGTGACCGCCAGCGCCCCGAACAGCATGTGCAGGAAGCGCGGCCAGAGCGTCGGGTCGTCCAGGTTGAGCTGCAGGCCGGCGGCGCTCCGCGCGTACTTCTCGACCCAGGCGTCGGGGCGCAGCATCAGCGTCATGTTGTTGGTGTAGAGGAAGCCGATCACGACGAAGAAGATCGCGGTCGTCCACGCGACGAGGCCGGTCGCACCGCCCAGGCGGTGCGGCTGGTAGGCCAGCAGGTAGGTCCCGTAGTAGGCCAGCATCAGCAGCGGGATCACCGCGAACCAGAACCAGGCCATCAGGACCGAGGCGGGGAAGAAGAGCCGGCCGTACAGCGCCTGCACGAACAGCAGCGGCGCGACGCCGAACGTCACCGCCGCCGCCACCGCGATCGGCATCCCCTTGGCGAAGTAGCGCGCCAGCTCGCGCGAATGCTCGCCGCCGGGGCGGGCGGCCCGGACCCGCGCGACGAGCGCGACGATCGAACCGCCGAGCACGAAGTTCATCGGCAGGAGGTGCAGGAAGAAGGTCAGGATCAGCAGGAACCACAGCAGCGCCGCCGGGGCGGCGAGCGGGGTCGGGTCGAGCTGGGGGATCGCCGCGAGGAGGGTCGGGATCATCGTCGTCTCCTCCCTCACCGCGCGCCGGCCGGCTGGCCGAGGCCGGCCAGGTACTCGGCGAGCGCGCGCCGCTCGGCGTCGGTCCCCTCGAACGGCGGCATCAGCTCGTTCAGCTCGGAGAGCCGGCCCAGTTGTTCGTAGAAGGCGTCGGCGCCCTGGCCCTTCAGGTAGTTGGCCATCGGGAAGTCGCTCTCCGGCGCGTGGCACATCGCGCAGTTGTCCTCGAAGAGCTTGGCCCCGGAGGGCGGACCCGCAGCCGGCGCCGCGGCCCCCTCGATCGCGCCGCCGCCCAGCGTCGCGAGGTAGACCGACAGCGCGTGGGCCTCGGCCGCGGTGCCCACGAATGGCGGCATCATCCGGTCGCGCCAGGTCTTGAGCGCCAGTTCCGGATCGGTCCATGCGGCGGCTTCGCCCTTCGCGTTCACCGGCCGGGCCAGCCGGCCCAGGATCCCCTCGATGGTCGAGGAACTCTTCCCCTTCACCAGCCTGTCGATGCCGTTGTAGCCGTCGTAGGAGTGACAGGCGAAGCACTGCAGCCGGAAGACCTCGCGCCCCGCCGCGGCCTCCATCTCGATCAGCTTCTTCGGGTCCATCGCGTCCGTGGTCAGCGCCCCGGGCGCGTAGCCCGCCGGGAGCCGGGCCCAGGGCGAGGCGGCCAGCACGCCGGAGGCGTCGAGCGCCTCGACCGTGTAGCGATCGGCGGGGAACCCCTCGGGCGGCTTCGGCGCCCGATCGCGGGGCGGCAGCCGCACGCCGTTGACGAACATGTGCTCGCCGATCACCCAGGGCTTGCGCAGCCCCTCGCGGACCCACTCCGCGCCGCCGATCGCGAACAGCCCGGACAGCAGCAGCAGCGTGCCGGAGACCCGGCCGTAGCGCTCGCTCCGGGCCAGCAGCACGAAGAGCGTCAAGGCCAGCGCGGCGGCCATCGCGGCCAGCGCGACCTTCAGCGCGCGCTGCGCCATCGGGTAGCCCGACTCGGGCAGCGGTCCGAAGGCGCTGGCGACGAGCGCGAGGAACCCGGGCGAGCCGCTGCCGAAGATCTCCGCCACCGGCACCCCCGCCGACGACGCGGCCGCGAAGTACCAGGCGAGCGACAGCGGGAGCGCGACCACGGTGGGTAGCACCCACCAGGTCCCGGCCCAGCGCGCGACCGTGCGCTTGAGCTGCGGATCGCGCAGGAAGCCGGCGGTGAAGACGGCGTAGAGCCCCGCCAGCCCGATCGCGGCGAACGTCCGCGCGAAGAGCGACGGGAAGTAGGTCGGGTTGAAGAAGCCGGACCAGAAGCCGCGGTCCTCGAGCCACGCCCCGGGCGTCAGCATGTAGGCCAGGATCCCGTTGATGACCACCAGCGAGAGCCACGCCGCCCCGAAGTAGATCCAGCCGACGGCCAGGTGGGTGCGGGCGGAGAGCCGGTCCCAGCCGTAGTAATAGACCATCGCCGCGGCGATCTCGGTCAGGAAGAAGGTCCACTCGATCGCCCAGCCCCAGACGAAGGTGTTGATCAGGCTCGCGGTCGCCCACGGGCTGACCAGCGTGATCGCGAACCAGATCCCGACCCCGGTGATCGCGCCGAAGACCAGCGTCAGCAGGATGAAGAAGCGCGAGAGGTAGCGCACGAAGCCGAGCAGCGCGGGGTCGTTCGCGCGGCGCGCCTTGCGCTCGGTCAGGACCAGGAACAGGCCGCCGCCGACCGCGAAATGCGAGACGAAGACGTGGACGATCGAGACGATGGCGATCAGCAGGCCGGAGCCCTGCAGGTCCCAGATCGGGTAATTCATGGATCGGTCTCCCGGCGTGGCGCCGCGGCCGCGCGGGAACCCCGGGATGGGGGGACCCGCCGGGCCCGGTCCCTAGATGCTAACAGGAGAGTTAGGAACGCCAAGGCGATATTAAGGCGAAGAAGAGAGCGGTTCGCCGTCGCCGGAACTCGGGCGGGAGGCGCAGAATCGGCGCGCCCTCCCGGAGGAACGCGCGATGTCCAGCGAACGGCCCGACCGCGGCACTCCGCCGCTTCTCCCCTCCCAGCAGGGGCTGGGGGACATGCTGCCCGAGGAGTTCCGCGCCGCGGCGCACGGCGTCGCGGATCGGGTGGCGGACTACCTCGGCCGGCTCGAGAGCTTCCCGGTCCTGCCGCGGCTGGAGCCGGGCTCGATCCGCGCCGCGCTCCCCGCCGCGCCCCCCGCGCAGCCCGAGCCGCTCGAGGCGATCCTGGCCGACTACGCGCGGCTGATCGAGCCGAACATCACGCACTGGCAGCACCCCGGCTTCATGGCCTACTTCCCGTCGGTCGCGTCGGGTCCGGGGATCCTGGGCGAGTGGCTCGCAGCCGGCCTCAACTCCAACGTGATGTTCTGGCGCAACGCGCCGTCCTCGACCGAACTGGAAGAGGTCGTCGTCTCCTGGCTGCGCCAGATGGTGGGGCTGCCCGAGGCCTTCGACGGGATGTTCACCGACACGGCGTCGGTGTCCTCGCTGATGGCGCTGGTCGCGGCGCGTCACGCGGTCCCGGGGCTCGACGCGCGCGACGAGGGGCTGGCCGGCCGGCCGGGGATCGGACGGCTGCGCGTCTACGCTTCGACCGAGGCGCACTCCTCGATCGAGAAGGCGGCGATCGTCGCCGGGATCGGCCGGCGCGGGGTCCGGCGGATTCCCGCCGACGACGCCTTCCGGATGCGCGTGGACCTGCTGGAGCAGGCGATCCACGAGGACTGGGACGCCGGCTGGTGGCCGTTCTGCGTGGTCGCGACGCTGGGCACGACCTCCTCAACCAGCGTTGATCCCGCCGCCGCGATCGCCGAGGTCTGCGAGCGCGAGAAGCTCTGGCTGCACGTCGACGCCGCCTACGGCGGGGCGATGATGGTCGCGCCCGAGCAGCGCGGCCTGTTCGCCGGCTGGGAGCGCGCCGACTCGATCGTGATCAACCCCCACAAGTGGCTCTGGACGCCGTTCGACGCCTCGCTGCTGCTGTTCCGGCAGCCCGAGACCTTCCGCGCCGCGTTCAGCCTGGTGCCCGAGTACCTCAAGGTCCGCGACCAGGGCGAGGTCCACAACTACCACGAGTACGGGATCCAGCTCGGCCGCCGCTTCCGCGCGCTGAAGCTCTGGATGCTGCTGCGCTGGTTTGGCGCCGAGGGGATGGCGGCGCGGATCCGCGAGCACCTGCGGCTGGCGCGGCTGTTCGCGTCGTGGGTCGAGGCCGCGCCGGACTGGGAGCTGCTGGCGCCGGTCCCGATGGCGACCATTTGCTTCCGCCACCGCCCCGCCGAGCTGTCGGAGGCCGAGCTGGACGCGCACAACGAAGCGCTGATGGCCCGCGTGAACGACGGCGGCGAGGTCTTCCTGTCGCACACCAAACTCGACGGGAAGTACGCGATCCGGGTCTCGATCGGCAACCCGCGGCAGGAGGAGCGGCACGTCCGGCGGGCCTGGGAGCTGCTGCAGAGCGCCGCGCCCTGACGCGGCCCGGAGGCGCCGTAGCAGGGCACATCCCTCCCGGCGCGAGGCCTCGCCCCAGCCGCAGGACCAGTCGACGCATCGCTCGCCTCGGCAACGATGGAACGCCGGCCCCGGGAACTCCGAAGTCGCTCGTCTAGGGCTGCCAGGGATTCACGACCTTGACGCCGCAGCCTTCGAAGTCGTCCACGTTGCGGGTGGCGACGGTCGCGCCCGTGGTCAACGCGATCGCCGCGATCTGCGCATCGAACTGCGAGATGGGCCGTCCCGCTCGGCGCCGGTCGGTCGCGATCCTGGCGTAGGGCGGGGCTGCATCGGAGCCGAACCCGAGGATCCGGCCTTCGAAGTCCTCCGCGAACATGGAGGTCACAGCGGCCTCGAGCGCACGCCGACGGCGACCGGCCGGAAGGAGCATGAGGCCGTGGAGGATCTCGGCCTGGGTGATGGCCGTCGTGTACAGGCCGGCCGTGGGCTGCTCGCCGATCCAGGCCACGACCGGCGCGGCGGGCTTCGGCTTCATCAGCTCCGAGAGCACGTTTGTGTCGAGGATGATCATCGGCCCGGCCTCGGCGGGTCACGGATCGGCTCGCGAGATGGGATCTCGAACTCGACGCCGCCCAGTCGGCGAAAGCGGGCCCGAATGGAGTCGGCCAGGCTGCCCCGTGGAACGGCGTCCTCGCTGAGCGCAGACCGCAGGAGCGAGCGGGCCTCTTCCTCCATCGAGCGACCGTGCCGGGCGGCGCGCACGCGCAGTAGCGTCTTCGTCTTCTCGTCGAGCTTTCGAATGGTCAGGCTCGCCATCCTGAGTCTCCTTTGAAAGCATTGCTATCAATGTATGCATTGCGGGCCACGCCGTCCAGCGACGCCCGCGATCGGTGCAGTGGATCAGCGCTTCTCCGGATCTCTCTCCGCGCCCCTATGTCCAGTCCCTACAGAGACTTATCATGATCCGCAGCGTGGTCGAGGAGGGGCGCTCCGAGGAGGGTTCGATCGTGTCGGGCAACCGCGGAACCAAGTTTCGACGGCCCTGCAGCTGGTCTCGGCAGGCCCGCTCGGCCATCCTTCATGCCCTCTCTCTCGCCCGGATTGCCCTGCTCGCGGCTGGTCGGCAGCGCAGACGGCCGAGCCCGTGAAGTGGGCCAGCGGTTCTTCGGACTCCGCGAGTCGCGGTAACCCCGTCTCCCGGCCGGACGCTTCCCTCGTCGCCGCCGAAAACACGGAGCCCGGCGACGCGTCCGCCCAGCTCTCTCGACAATCGCTGAGTGGAAGAGAGCGCTCAAAGGCCCGGCGCCGACGAGAGCCTCGGCCGCGCCCGGTCCAAGCTGCCCGCACAGAGCCGTCGTCCACTGGCCGGCGCCCGCCTTCGCGCGTCCGCTCGCGCCACTGCGGGAACCGGGAGCCCCCCGAACACACCTTCCCCGTTCACCGCCGCTCCAGAAGTTCGAAAGGTGGAGGATTGGCTCGGCACTCGGAACTCATCTCAAACGACGACTGCCAGCCCTACAGCTTTTCCCACCGCGCTCTTGTGATCCCTGCCTGCCTGAGGATGATCTTCAACAGCGTGATCCCGATGTCCCCGCCGTGGGGATTCGGAATCGTCAGAACCAGGTCGTCTTTCTGCATGAACTCGTGCCGACCTCCCGAGTACGGACCTGAGAAGCCCGCCCGCCGCAGGGCGGCGACGAGTTCTCGGCGCTTCACCGGTCGCCACGAGGGCATCAGCCTGCCTTCCGAATCCTGATCCTCACACCCCCGAGCGCGGGAATGTCGAGCCCTCGAGCAACTCGGACGAGGATCCACTCCTCGACGACCTCCTGCAGTTGTGAACGACAGGACTCCAGGGTCGCGCCCGTCGCGATCGCCCCGCGGAGGCCGCGTACCTCCGCGCAGTACGAGCCATCTTCGAGCTGCGTGTATCGAGCCCGCTCCAGCGCCGCATCGGTATAAGCTCGGATCATCTTGGCCTCTCGCGTCCGGGCTGCGCCCGGCACTCCCCGGGGGATCAGGCTCCCCTGCAGTATCCGCGTCGCGCCGCACGGGCGCGTACCGGTCTGGTGATCATACCGCATCCGTTCTTTCGTTAGACACACCAGCCACGGCCGGTACCGATCCCGCCGGCCTCGTTGCACGATGCTCCGGCGTCGCCCGATCCGCTTCCCGACTGGCGGATCCCATGCCGGGGGAGGATCTCGATATGGAGCCCGCGCTCCCCCGAACCTGGCCCCGCCGCGCCCGCTCCGCGATCCTCCACGCCCTCTCCTTTGCCCGGATCGCGTTGCTTGCGGCCACCGACCGCGTCGCCGTCTCCGTCCGCCTGGAGCATGAGGTGGCCCTCCTCCGCGAGGAACTGCGCATCAAGGACGCCCGCCTGGAGCGCGTGCCGCCGCGTCACCGCCCGCACTACTCCGCGGTCGAGCGCCTCGCGATCCTCGAGCTCCGCGCCGCTCAGGGCTGGTCGGCAGCGGAAACCGCCGAGCGATTCTTCGTCACGGAGGCGACCGTCGCTTCCTGGATGATGCGGCTCGACGAGGACGGACCATCGGCGCTCGTCCAGACGCCCGAGCCCGTGAACAAGTTCCCCGAACTCGTCGCGCACCTCGTGCGGCGGCTGAAGGTGCTCTGCCCCGCGATGGGGACGGCGCGGATCGCCGCCGTGCTCTCCCGCGCCGGGCTTCATCTCGGACGGACCACCGTCCGCCGGATGCTGAAGCGGCGGCCCCGGCGCGTGGCGCCTGCCGCGACGGTCCGCAGCGGGCGTCGCATCCGGTCGTCGCGTCCGAACCACATCTGGCTGGTCGATCTGACCACCGTGCCGACGCTCGCTGGCTTCTGGATCTCGTGGCTGCCCTGGTCGGTCCCCCAGCGCTGGCCGTTCTGCTGCTGGGTCGCCGTCGGCGTCGACCACTTCTCCCGGCGGATCATGGGCGTCCGCGTCGTTTCGCGGCCGGCCCAACGCCAAGGCGATGAGCACCTTCCTCGCCGGTATGATCCGCGCCGCAGGGCAGGCGCCGCGGCACCTGATCACGGATCGCGGGCGTGAATTCACGGCGAGATCGTTCCGGCGCGGCTGTCGTCGCGCCGGGATCCGCCAGCGCTTCGGCGCGATCGGCAAGCACGGCAGCATCGCGCTCATCGAACGCTGCATCCGCACGCTCAAGGAGGAAGGCGTGCGGCGATGGCTGGCGCCGATCCGGTGGCGGAGCGTCGGGCGGGAGCTGTCGCTCTTCGCCGACTGGTACAACGGCGCTTCATACTGCCTCACCTCGCTATGTGTCTGATGGAAAGAGAGTTGGCGTCGCCGCGATCGGTCCCGCCGGTGTCCTACGGGGTTTCCCGTTCCGATCGACTGGAGCCCGCGCGTAGAACGACTGCAGGGCTTGACGCTGGATGATCCACGGTCCGTCCGAGAGCGGGTGCAGGCCGTCGAGCTCGCCGCGCTCGACCTTGATCCGCAGCGTCTTCGGACTCACACCGACGGCGGCGGCGGCCTCGGTCAACGTCATCCAGCCCTCGGCCTCCCTCCGCGCTGTGGAGAAGGCGGGGATCTGGCGTTTGCTGCGCAGCGAGGTCACCAGTCCGCGGGTCCACCGATTGCCGCGTCCTGTCCGCAGGCCGTTGCGATTGAGCAGCCCGGCGATCGCCCGGTCACAGCAGATCAGTGCCAGCGCTCTGACCGCCTCGGCTATCTCGGGCGCGGTCTGGGCGCCGTGCTCTCCCCGGCGCCGCCGTCTCACACTGAGAGTCGTGTGAATGCCACCCTTCCAGTGGATCAGCAGCGCGACTTCGGCCGCTCCTGCATCGACGTCGACCACGATCTCTTCGATCACCGTGCGCAGGAGCCGCTTCTTCAACCGAATGTCGGTCTCCGGAGCGTGCCAGACGCGATCCAGGTCCGCCGCCAGCGCCGCCAGGTCCTCCGGGTGCGACACCCGGGTTTGCGCCTGCCGCGCCTGCTGCTCCGCAAGGCGCTGTTCGAGCTCCTCGACCTGCTCCAGGGCCGCGTTCCAGCGCCGCTCCAGCTCGGCGGCGACCAGCCGTTGCTCCGGATCCACCGCATCGTACTGCTTGAATCCGCGCTCAGCCGAGTAGCGCGCGGCCTCCAGCTCCGTGGACAAGGCCCTGACGACGGCGTCATCCTCGCTGGCGGCGCCCCGCGCGGCCTCGACCGCGGCCTCCAGCGCGCCCGGTTCGACGACGCGCAAGACCTCGCGTGCCACCGTCGCATCGACACCGTGCCCGCCAAACTCGATGCACCGCGGCTCGGCGTGGTCGAGATGGCCACGGTGGCAGGCATAGCGCGCGACGTTGTGATGACACCCCGTATATTTCACTGTCAGCTTGCGCCCACAGCGCCGGCAGCGGAGCAGTCCGACCAGCAACGCCGGGCCTCGCTTCGGCGCTCCCGGTCCAACCACGCTCCAGTGTGAGGCGTTGCGCGCGATCATCTCCTGCATCCGCTCATGCTCCGGCCACGCAATGTAGCCCTCGTGATGCCCTGGAATCAACGACAGCCAGCGCTCCCGGGGCCGGCGCCGTATCGCCTTCCGGACGGCTCCGTCCCGGTACTGTGATGTCGTCTCGGTCTTGCCGTAGCAGTAGGCCCCGGCGTAGATCGGATTCTCCACGATCCGCAACAGCATCCCGTAGTTGGGGCGCCTCCAGATCGTTTCCCAACCCTGCACTCCGCGATGCCGTGCCGGGAGCTCGATCCCATGCTCGAGGAACCACAGCAGGGCCTGGCGGACCGCACCGAGCTCCAGGCACTTCTCGAACACCAGTTGAATCGCTCGCTGGACCCGCTGATCGGGGTCCTTCTCGAGGCGCTGGTCGTCGGTCTTCTCGTACCCCACCGGCACGATCGCCACCAGCTCGCCGCGCCGCGCCTTCTCCCTCCGCGCTTCGACCGACCGTGCCCGGAGCAGGTCGAGCTCGTACTCGTTGAGGCTCCCTTTCAGACCCAGCAACAGCCGATCGTTGCCGTGGCGCGGGTCGTAGACCGTCTCGTGGTCGATCAGCAGGGTGTGGACCAGGCGGCAGACCTCGACCAGCTGCTGCCAATCCCGGCTGTTGCGGGCGAAGCGCGACACCTCGCGTGCCGCCACGGCCCCGACCTGCCCCAGGCACACCTCGGCCACCATCCGCTGAAAGCCGGCTCGCTCGACGGTGCCTCCTGCCGAGCGGCCCTGATCCTCGTCGATCACCTCGACCTCGCGCCAGCCGAGACTGCGCAACCGGTCCTCCATCGCATACTGCAGCCGGCGGCTCTCCTCGTTGTAGGCGACCTGGTGGGCTGACGACTGCCGGACGTAGAGCACCGCTTTCCGCGCCACGTGCTCGGGAGTGACCTTCTCACTCATCGCTCCCCCCTTTCCCCTGGTGCTCCCGACCCTCCTGGCGGCGCTGGCCGCGCAGCAGTTCGATCAGCAGCCGGACCGCCTGTCTCCGCACCTCGCCGGGCAGAGACGTCCAACTCGGCCGAACACGAACTGCCTGATAGAGACCCAGTTGCTCGGCGGGCATCTGCCGCCGGGACCGTCGCCTGGACATCGGCATCCTCCTCCTCTGGACAGGGAGGATGCCGCGCTTCGAGGACGGTGCGGGACCGCCGCTTCGCCGCATCCCGAAGCAGCTCCGCCAACTCCAAGAGCGCCGGCAGCGAGGCTCGCGGCACGCCACGCAGGCGCATCGCAGCGCACCCTATGGCATCGAACATCCACCGCGGCATCTCGAAGCTCGCACACCGCTCGTCGCTTTCGCGATGGCACCGCAGAACCACGAGTCCATGCGACTGCCTCTCGTCCCGAATCACGAGCTCGCAACCAAACAGCGGGTGCCACGGATACTCGACGCGACGAAACTCGGTCCTATGGGTCTTCTGTCGTTGCGTTGTACAACGGTCAGCGCCCGCATGCCGGGCTGGCGGGTGCGACGCCCGACGAGATCTACTTGGGGCATGTGCCGGCACACCGTCGGCCACACTTCGAACCCCGGGCGCGATGGCCTCGCTACTCACGGTGCGCTCGGCCGCAGGCGCCGTCCGCGGGCGGCCCGGCGTGCGGCTCGCGCTTGAGGTACGGTACCTGGAAGGGCGAGCGCACCTTCCCGTCGTCACGCTGACTCGCGCAGCCTGAGAGCGGGTATCTGCGGGTCTGTTCCGGCCGAGATCGCCGTCTGCGCTCGTGCAGCCCAGCATGGCGCTCGACGAGTACTCCCCGTCGCTGTGCTCACGCTCGGCCCGATTTCGCTGCGCTGAGTGAGGGTCGAGACGGCCTTTGCGACGGCACAAACTGCGCCCAGCCGCGATCCAAGATCGG
>CAVPDB010000006.1:0-323443 GCA_963702545.1 uncultured Acidobacteriota bacterium
CGCGGTCGTGATGTTCCGCAACCGCGGCAGCCGGGACAAGGACGCCGAGCGGCGCGGGGAGGCCGGACGATGAGCGGCCACGCGGAAGTCCACGCCCCCGTCGGCGGGAAGATCCTGACCCGGCCGATGCTGATCCTGCTGGCGATCGCCGCCGTCGGCGGCCTGGTCGCCCTCTGGCGCTTCGTCAACGGTATCGGCTCGGTGAGCGCCCTCAACAACGGCTACCCCTGGGGGGTCTGGATCTCGGTCGACGTCGTGATCGGTACCGCGCTGGGCTGCGGCGGCTACGCGGTCGGGCTCTTGGTCTACATCCTCAACAAGGGGAGGTACCACCCGCTGCTCCGGCCGGCCGTGCTGACCAGCCTGCTGGGCTACGGGCTGGCGGTGATCGCGGTGACGATCGACCTGGGCCGGTTCTGGGAGCTGTGGAAGGTGCCGGTCTTCTTCTGGCGCTGGTCGCATTCCCCCAGCTCGAGGTCGCGCTCTGCGTTGCGGCCTACGTCGCGGTCCTGCTGGTCGAGCTGTCACCGGCCTTCTTCGAGAAGTGGCGCACCGGGAACAATGCCTCGCTGCGCTCGTTCTCGGAGTGGGGCCTGCGCTTCGTCAACAAGTGGTGGGTCTGGATCTTCGCGCTGGCCCGGCTGCTGCCGACGATGCACCAGTACTCGCTGGGGACGATGATGCTGATCGCGGGCCACGGGTGCACGCGTTCTGGTTCACGCCCTGGCTGCCGTCCCTGTTCCTGGTCAACTGCATCATGATCGGCTACGCGATCGTGATCCTGGAATCGTTGTTCTCGTCGCTCGCCTTCCGGCGCCGGAGCGAGACGCCGATGCTGGCCGGCCTCCGGTCACGCGTGGGTGGCGATGTTGTGGCTGCTTCCTCATCGTCGGGGAGTTGCTCCGCGGCAAGGTCGGCCTGCTCGACACGGGCTCGGGGCTGTCTTCCTGGTGGATTTCCTGTTGTGGCGGCCGGCTGCGCGATCCTGTGGCGCCCGACCGCCGCTCCCGCGCGATGTGCGGTGTCGGCGGCGATCGTGGCCTGGCGGGGCGCTGTTCCGCTTCAACATCTATCTGGTCGCCTTCAATCCGGGTGACGACTGGACCTATTTCCCGTCGTTGGCCGAAGTGCTGATCACCGTCGGCATCGTTGCGGCCGAGTTGCGATTACAAGGTGATCGTCAAGATGGTGCCGGTGCTGCGCGGCCGCCCATCCCGCGGCGTCGAGGAGCTACCATGGGACAGCGGATCACCATCGACCCAATCACCCGTATCGAGGGTCATCTGCGCATCGACGTCGAAGTCGACGGCGGAAGGTCACCAAAGCCTGGTCCTCCGGGACAGATGTGGCGCGGCATCGAAGTCATCCTGAAGGGGCGCGACCCCCGGGACGCCTGGGTCTTCGCGCAGCGGTTCTGCGGCGTCTGCACGACCGTGCACGCGATCGCCTCGATGCGCGCGGTGGAGCACGCGCTGAAGGTGGAAGTGCCGCTCAACGCCCAGTACATCCGCAACATGATGATCGCCCCGCACTCGGTGCAGGACCACATCGTGCATTTCTATCATCTCTCGGCGCTCGATTGGGTGGACGTCGTCTCGGCCCTCAAGGCCGACCCCGCCGACGCGGCCAAGATCGCGCGAGTCGCTGTCGGACTGGCCGGGCAACAGCGGCCAGGAGATGCAGGCGGTCAAGGACAAGCTGGCCGGCTTCGTGGCCGGCGGGAAACTCGGGATCTTCGCCAACGGCTACTGGGGCCACCCGGCGATGAAGCTGCCGCCGGAGGTCAACCTGCTGGCCGTCGCCCACTACCTCCAGGCGCTGGAGTACCAGCGCAAGGTCAACCAGATCGTCACGCTGCTCGGCAGCAAGACCCCCAACATCCAGAACCTCGCGGTCGGCGGCGTGGCCAACGCGATCAACCTGGACAACTCCGGCCACGCTCAACATGGAGAAGCTCTACTTCATCAAGGACATCCTCGACGAGGTCGGGGCCTTCGTGAAGAACGTCTACCTGCGCGACGTCGCGGCGATCGGCGCGATGTACCCGGCCTGGCTGGGCTACGGCTCGGGCGTGACCAACTACCTGGCCGTCCCCGAACTGCCGCTGGACAGCAAGGGGACGCAGTTCGACCTGCCCGGCGGCACGATCATGGGCGGCGACATGTCGAGCTTCAAGCCGATCACCAGCTTCGACGACCCCTACTTCCGGGAGAACGTGACCGAGTCGATCGCGCGCTCGTGGTACGACGGCGACTGGAACCGCCATCCCTGGGAGGAGGAGACGGTCCCGAAGCACACCGAGTGGACCCCCGAGGCCAAGTATTCCTGGGTCAAGGCCCCGCGCTTCGGCGGCAAGCCGACCCAGGTCGGCCCGCTGGCCGCGGTGCTGGTCGGCGTCGCCGCCGGCCACGAGCCGACCAAGAAGTACCTGACCGAGGCGGTCGGCCTGGCCTCCAAGCTGGCCGGCACGCAGCTCGGGCGTCCAGCACCTGCACTCGACGCTCGGCCGGCACCTCTGCCGCGCCGTCCGCTGCGCCGTGATGTTCGACGCCGCGCGCCACCAGTGGGAGCTGCTGGTCGGCAACATCGGCAAGGGCGACCTCGACGATCTTCAACCCGCCGGTCTTCCCGAAGGGCGAGCAGCGCGGCTTCGGCTTCCACGAGGCGCCGCGCGGCACCCTCTCGCACTGGATCGTGATCGACAACGGCAAGATCAAGAACTACCAGGCGGTGGTCCCGTCGACCTGGAACGCCGGCCCGCGCGACGAGAAGGACCAGCGCGGCCCGTACGAGGCGTCCCTGATCGGCAACCCGATCGCCGACCCGAAGCTGCCGCTCGAGGTGCTGCGCACGATCCACTCGTTCGACCCGTGCCTCGCCTGCGCGGTCCACACGATCGACGTCGAGGGGAACGAGATCGGTCGGATCAAGGTCCTGTGACGGTCGCGGTCGTCGGGCTGGGGAACGTCCTGGAGGGCGACGACGCGTTCGGCCCGTGGGTGATCCAGTGGCTCATGGCCCACTGCGAGTTCGGGGCGGGGGTGTCGGTCGAAGACCTCGGCACCCCCGGCCTCGATCTCCATCCCTTCCTGGTCGGCCACGAGCACCTGATCGTCGTCGACACCGTCCGGTCCCAGGGCGCCCCTGGCGAGCTGCGGCTCTACCGCAAGGCCGAGATCCTGAAGCACGCGCCGCAACCGCGGCTCTCGCCCCACGACCCCGGCCTGAAGGAGTCCCTGCTGGCGCTCGAGTTCCGCGGCGACCCGCCGCGCGAGGTCCTGCTCGTCGGCGCGATCCCGGGGACGGTCGACCACCTGATCGGGATGACGGAGCCACTGCGGGCCGCGGTGCCGCTCGCGGCGGCCGAGGTCGTGAAGGAGCTGGAGCGGCTCGGCTGCCCGCCGGCCCGGCGCGAGCCGCCGGGCGAGCCCGACATCTGGTGGGAGCGGCGGTGAACTGGCCGCGGGCCGAGCGGACGCTGATCGTCCTGATCGCGCTGCACAGCGTCGCGGTCGGGCTGGGCCTGACGCTGCTGGCCGAGTGGGGCGCCCGCTTCGGCGGCTTCGGCGACCTTCGTCCGACCTTCTTCGCCCGCCAGGCCGGGGTGTTCCACTTCGTCGTCGCCTTCGGCTACCTGTACGAGTACTTCCGGTATCGCTCGATCGGGCTGCTGCTCTTCGCAAAGACCGTGGCGGTCGTGTTCCTCACGCTGGCGTTCCTGGTTGGCCAGCGCGCCTGGCTGGTTCCGGTCTCCGCGCTGGGGGACGCAGCGATGGGGCTCCTCGTCTGGCAGGTCCACCGGAAGGCGCGGGACCGCACCACGACCGCTGACCCGATGTGACTCGAGGTTCACGCCGGCGTGCGGCGGCGGTAGAATCGCCGACGGCCCGCCCCTCCCGGCCCCGGGGGTACCTCATGCGCAGCGCGCTCCCGCCCCAGCGTTCCATCATGGCCCTTCTTCCGCTCATCTTCGCCGCCTCGCGCCTCGCCGCCCTCGCCGCCGCCGCGCTTCCCGCGCGCGCCGAGGCCGCGCCGGGGATCGACTCCTTCCGGCAGCTCGCGCTGGCGGACAAGGGCTTCCCGGTCGCGGCCCGCACGGTCAAGTTCCAGCGCCTCGAGCTGGAACTGGCGAGCGGGGTGCTCACCCCGATCGTCGGTCCGTCCGGCGACCGGCTGGGGCTGCTCTTCGAGGGCGAGGGGAAGCTGCTGCTGCGCGTCACCGACCCGCGCGCGGCGCGGACCTTCGCCGAGAACGCGCGCCTGGCCGACTCCGGGATCGCGGTCGGTCCGGACAACCTGCGCGACGACTTCAAGCGGATCCTGCTGCTCTCGGGGCACCCCGTGCTGGACGAGCTGGTCGCCGGGGAGGCCACGGTCGCCACCACGGGGGATTCGCGCGAAACCCTGAAGAAACTGCTCGCGGCCACCGACCGCTCGGAGACCGGCTTCGACCACCTCGCCGCCGAGGCCCGTTTCAACGAGGTGGACGGCCAGTACGTCTACGCCGAGTTCGAAGGGGGCAAGGTGCGGCTCGGCTACGCGTACGACCGCGTCCGCGGGAACACCGAGTCGATCTTCTCCTTCGTCCAGTACCCCGGCTACGACGTGCGATACCGGCGGTGGATCGCGGTCCAGGACCTCGACACCCGCGCGCTCGTGGAGTTCTCGCTGGAGAAGGCGAGCTTCCGGATCGACACGCCGGACAACCGGAAGGGGACGATCGTCAGCCGCCTCGAACTGGAAGTGGAACGGGACGGGATCCGGATCCTCCCCTTCGACCTGATCAACAACCGCGACCCCAAGAACGAGGCCTGGAGCGCGACCGGCAACCCCCTGACGGTGCTGAAGGTCACCGACGGCGAGGGGCGCGCGCTGGGGTTCTCGCACCGCTACCACGAACTGCTGGTCGACCTCGGCGCGCCCGTCAAGCGCGGGACGCGCGTCACGCTCACCGTCGAGACCGCGGCCGAAGTCTTCACCGGCCCCGAGGGCTACCGCGACGACAACTACATCGACCTCTATGCGATCGACTGGTACCCGAAGCCGCTCTCGATCGCCGCGCGGCGCTTCACCTTCGACATCAGCGTGCGGACGAAGAAGCCGTACCGGCCCGTGACCTCGGGCGACACCGTCTCGTTCAAGACCGAGGGGGAGCACTTCCTGCTCGAGGCGAAGTCCGACGTCCCCGTCTGGGACGTCGCCTTCTTCGCGGGCAAGTACAAGACGAAGGAGATCGAGTTCGAGGGCCGGAAGGTCTACGCCCACGCCTACGCGGTGGGGCGCGACCAGGACATCGAGCAACTGGCCAGCGTGACGGCGATGTTCCTGGGGATCTACGAGAAGATGTTCGGACCCTACCCGCACAAGGAGCTCGAGCTGGTCGAGATCCCGACCTTCTCGTTCTACGGGGTCAGCCCCTCCGGGGTCGTGATCCTGACCACGCGCACCTTCCAGCCCAAGAACGACCTGATGCGCGAGTACCTGGGGAACGAGGGGGTCAACCACCTCGTCGCGCACGAGGTGGCGCACCAGTGGTTCGCGCACAAGGCGTGGCCGCAGTTCCCCTCGGAGGACAACTGGCTGACGGAGTCTCTCGCCGAGTACGCCTCCGGCCTGGCGACGGGGGTCGCGGTCCAGGCCAAGGGGACCAGCACGGCGAAGATCCTCGACTTCAAGCAGATGCTCGGCCAGTGGCGAACCTACTCCGCGATGGCCGACAAGACGACCTCGATCGCGGGCGCCAACCTGATCGGCGGCGACCTGGGCCCGACCTACCGCTTCTACCTGCTCTACAGCCGCGGCCCGCTGGTGCTGCACCAGCTGCGCACGCTGATCGGCGAAGAGCGCTACCTGGCGATCATGCGCAAGTTCCTCGACGGCGCGCAACTTCGGCCCGGTCGCGACCGACGACCTGGCCCAGGCGGCGTCTCAGGTCGTGGGTCAGGACCTGACCTGGTATTTCGACCAGTGGGTCGAGGAGCCGGGGACGCCGGAGATCAAGGTGGAGACGAAGGTCGTCCCGGCAGCGGCGGGCGGCTTCCAGCTCGACGTGCGCCTGACCCAGGCGGCCGGACCGGAGTTCAAGAAGATCCACGTCCCGCTGATCCTGGACTTTCCGGGCGGGAAGAAGGGGGTCAAGCTGGCCTTCCAGGAGAAGCCCGTGCAGGACTTCAGCTTCCCGCTGGAGGCGCAGCCCGACAAGGTGACGGTGGACCCGGGAAAGAACACGCTCGCCAACTACCGGTGACGCGAAGACGCCGCTGGGAGCCGCGGCGGCCGCCAGCCGCTCAGGGCTCCCAGCGGACGTCCATCTCCTCGCGGTCCCCGAGCGCCGCGCGCAGCATCGCGACCAGCGCCGCGTCGCCCCCCTCTTCCTCGAGGAACTCGATCACCGGGCCGTCCATGTAGTAGTCCCGGTCCGCGTCCGTCTCCTCGACCAGACACTCGTTCAGGAACTCGAGCTGCTCCGCGGTGATCTCGCCGACCAGCTTCCCGGTGTCCTTGTCGTAGAGCTTGGGCATGGGCCGTCCTCCGCGGCGCGTGGCGCAGGGCTCACTGTACCGTGAAACCGCCCGACAGGGTGACGGTTCCGACGGGGGCCTCGATCACGATGTCGTAGGATCCCGGGTCGAGCTTGGGGATCTTGGCCTCGATGACCGAGTCGCCCGTGATCGGCCCCATCAGCCAGGTCGGGACCTTGGCCTTCTTGCCGCCGATCGTGACGGTTCCCTTCTTCGTGCCCCAGTAGGTCCCGGAGATCCGGACCTTCGTCCCCTTCTTGCCGATCGCCGGGATCACCGAGCGCACGACCGGGGGCCTGGCTTCGAAGGCGGAGGGGTAGGTTTGCGCCTCGGCGCTCCCGCCGGGGATGACGACGACGTCGTAGATCCCCGGGGGCAGGACCTCCTTGATCGTGCAGTTGACCTGCGTGTCGTTCCAGTTCTTGACCTTGCAGGGAATGCCCCCGACTTCGACCTTCCCCTTCCCGGAGCCGAACCCCTCGGCGATGATGACCAGGTCGGTCCCCTCGGTGCCGGCCTCGGGGCTGACCACGAGCTTGCGGGCGACCAGGCGCGCCTGCCCGCCGACGGCGTCGTCCGTCCAGAGGTAATCGCCCAGCTGGTCGAACAGCTTGCGGTAGCGGCCGCCCGGCGGGATCTCCCCGGAGTCCCAGCCGCCGGTTCCCAGCGCGGGGTCGGTCAGGGAGTAGACCCGGTGCGGCTGATCGTCGGCGTTGACCCACTCGACGACGTCGTCCTCCGAGATGTTGAGACGCCCGCTCACCGGCTGGTCGTTCAGCACGATCCGGCGCGTGACCGGCTCGTCGACCGACAACGGCACGTTCGGGTCGAGCACGCCGTCGACGACGACGCGGGACGGCGTGCCGTAGCCTTCGAAAACCTCGGAGGGATCGGCCGCGACCCAGCGATAGCGTCCGGGGGGCGGGTAGAACGGCGCGTGGCCCCCCGGCCCGGTTTCCTGCGGGTTCGGCGCCTCGCCGAACAACTCGGCCGGCCAGGGCAGCCAGGCGAGCGCCGGAATGCCGCCCAGCCCCGTCGCCGGACGGCCGTTCCAGAGCGAGCAGAGGATCCCGGCGACGGGATCGTCGATCCCCTTCCCCTCGGCGGCGTCGTAGACGCGCCCCGCCGCGACCAGCATGCCGTCCGCGGTGTCGGTCGCGACCAGCGTCGTGAGCGGGTCGGACGGGGTGCAGCGATAGGCCAGCGTGACCGGTACGCGCGTCCCAGGCGTGGCCCCGAACGGGATCTCGAACGTGCCCTCGAACCGCCCGCTCGCCGGGTCGAAGGTCAGCGCTTCGGCAGCCCCCGGCCCGATCGCCAGCGTCCAGGACTGCGCGGCCGGCCCGCCCGGGCAGCACGACGCGACGCCCAGCGTGTAGGAACCGCCGGGCGCGAGGCGCAGGCCGCGCCAGCCTTCCTGGAGGCTCGCCTGCCCCTGGCCGTCGTTGAGCCGCTGCACGCGCCCCTCGCCGTCCGTCAGGACGATCGCCACCGGGTCGGCCGCCAGCGCCGGGTCGACGCTCAGGCGGAACTCCTGGGCCGGGCTGACGAGCCCGCCGAACTCCGCGGTCAACGAAATGGCGTGGTCGCCCGCCGACAGCCCGTCCAGGCCGATCGCGAAGCCGCGGTCGGCGCCGATCGCCGCGCTCCCTGCGGCGCTCCCGTCGCGCGTCAGCGCCACCGTCACGCCGGGCTGCGCGACGCCGGCGACGGTGAGCCCGGTGCGACAGGTCTGGCCGCCCAGCGGCGGGGCGGCGACGAACGGCGCGAGCAGCGGCACGGCGTGCCGCACCTCGATCGCGTTGTCGTCGGTGTCGTTCTCCGTGGCGTCGTTCGTCAGCTCGGCCTGCATCCGCAGCTCGGTCAGGGGAGGCACGGAACCGGGCGCGCGCACGGTCAGCCAGGCCCGTCCGTCGCCGAGGCGCGCGATGCTGCCGATGCCGAACGTCATCCGCTTCGGTTCGCGCATCCCGGAGAGCGGCAGCCAGGAGCTGGCGTCGACCGTCTCCGCGATCTCGGGAGCATCGCAGAACATCGAGACGTTGGTTGCCGTCAGCCGCCCGGCGTTGCGGTAGTAGTACGCGTAGCGGAAGTACCAGTCGTCGTCGAGCGGGTCGTACCACTGGATCTCGACGCGGGCCGAGAGCTCGACGTCCGACTCGCTCGCGTCGCCGGTGATGTCGACCGGCGCCGGCGGCGCGGGTGTCCCGCCGTTCCAGGCGGCCACGAGGTCGGCCTCGAACTGCACGAAGGGCACGAACACCGCCTCGCCCGAAACCGCGGCCAGCGCGTCGCGGGGGGCCGAGTCCGGCGCCGACTCGACCGTCTCGCGGCTCCAGGAGTGCGCGTCGACGGAGCTGGCGAGCTTCACGCTCCGGCCGTCGTTTCCAAGGTAGGCGAGGTGCAGGGTGCCGGTGTCGTCCAGGGCCAGCGCGGCCCCCGCCCCGTCGGCCAGTTTCTGGACCTGCCAGGACGCGCCGCCGTCGGTCGAACGGGCGACGCGCACTCCGGTCGGGGTGCTGAACGCGGCCACCGTCAGCCCCGGCTCCAGCACGAGCGCCTGGTGCGACGCGGTCGGGCTGTCGTCCGCCGCGACGACGGTCGCGGTCCAGGTCGCGCCCGCGTCGGCGCTCCGGGAATAGACCGGACCGGTGCCGTCGGGGAGCGGGTAGAGCGCGTGCAGCGCGCCGGAGGCGTCGATCGTCAGCGAGAGCAGGCCGGCCCCGGCGGGAGCCACGGGCACGGCCGTTCCCCAGTTCGAACCGTCGTTGGTCGAGCGGATCAGCCAGAGCGCGCCGTCTTTGCGGTAGAGCACGGCCACCGTGTCGGCCTGCGCCGCGACCGCGATCCCGGATTCGCCCGCGCCGGCGGCGGTGTCGAGCGTGGTGCGGGTCCAGGTCGTGTCGCTCCCCACGGCGCGCGCGTAGACCAGGCCGTCGCCGGCATAGGCCACGTGCGTCAGCGTCCGGTTGGAAGCGTCGAAGGTGAGATCGAACGAGGCGGTCGCGGCCGCCCCTTCGGACACGTCGCGCACGGTCCAGGAACTGCCGGCGTCGCCGGTGACCGCCAGGCCCACGGGGCCGTTTTCGGCGGGCTGGAACAGCAGGTGCAGGGCGCCGTCGCGCGTGCGCGACTCGAGCAGCGCCCGCGCCGGCGCCGGCACCGGGAGCTGGACCCAGGTCTGGGCGGCGCGGGCGGCGGGCAGCGCGACGAGTGCGAGGCCGAGCAGGACGGTGGCCGCCGGGGCGCGACGGGGGACGCGGCAGGTCATTCCGGGAGCTCCTTGGGTGCGTTGATTCTAGAGGCGGCGTTCCCTCGGCGCCGCCCCCGTTCGGGGGCCTCCCCGAACGCGGTCAAGGGCGGCGACGCGAGGGGGCGCCTCGCCGTATCGTTCCCGCGATGGGTTCGCGCCTCGCACGCCTGCGCCGGCTCGCCGCGCTGACCGCCGGCGCGGCCGCCGCGGCCGCCTCCGCCGCCGGCGGGCCGGCCGCGGCGCAGGAGATCCTGCTGGCCAACGACGCGATCGCGGTCCGGCTGGATGCCGCCAGCGGCGCGATCCGCCAGGTCACGGACCTCCGCCGCGGGATCGAGCTGGTGGCGACTCCCGGGCTGGCCCCGCCCTGGCGCCTGGCGAGCGCCGCCGGCACGACGGCCGGCTCCGGGCCGGTCACCGTCACGCCGGACGAGGGATTCGACGGGACGGCGGTCGACCTGGCTTGGCCCGCCGGACCGGCCGGGCTCGCCGTCCGGGCGCGGATCGAGGTCGCGGCGGGCGACGCGCCGGCGCGCTTCGTCGCGCGCGTGGAGAGCACGGGCGGCCCGCGGATCGACTGGCTGGAGTATCCCGTCACCGGCGGCATCGCGCGGCTGGGCCCCGACCCGGCGCGCAGCGAGCTGGCGCACCCCTTTGCGACCGGCTACCGGATCGTCGATCCGCTGGCCCGGCTCGGGGCGGGTGACCGCCTCGGGTATTACCCGGACGCATACGGCGGCGCCGCGCTCCAGCAACTGTCGTATCTCGAGCGCGAAATCGGCGGCTTCCACCTTCAGGTGGAGGACCCGACCGGCGAGGCGAAGCAGCTCGACCTGTGGAAGAACGGAGAGACCGGCCTGCTCGAGCTGACGGTGCGCCGCTACAACCCGGACGCGCGCGACGGCGGCGGGCTCGCGCCGGCGGGGGCTGCCGTGCTGTTCGCCAGCCGGACCGGGACCTGGGAGGAAGGGGCGGACCTCTACCGCGCCTGGGCGGTCGAGCAGCCCTGGGCCGCGCGGGGCCCGCGTCGCGACTGGCCGGAGAGCGAGCGGGCGGACTGGTTGTTCGGGCAGACCGGCGCCGCGACCTTCGGGATCAGCGTGCGGCGCGACATGACCGCCTGGTATCGCGGCCTCCAGGACTTCCTGCGCGTGCCGCTGCTGCACGTCTCCGGCTTCTGGTGGCCGGGCGGGACCTTCGCCTCGGAGTGGTACGGCGGCTACAACGACTGGAGCGACAGCCGGGTCGACCCGGCCAACCTGCAGGCGATCCGCGAGGAAGGGGACCGCGCCGCGCTGTTCCTGTTCCCGCAGCACTTCGCGCGCGGCGCCAACGAGTACGCGCACACCGCGCCCGACCCGGCGTCCGATCCCGTGGCGCCCTGGTCCCCCTTCGCCATGGAACCCGATCCCGAGAGCGGCGACTGGTCCTTCATCTGCCCGGCGACGGCGGCGTGGCAGGCCTTCTACGGCTGGCGCGCGGTCCGGCTGATGGAGCTCTACGGGGCCGACGCCGAGTACCTCGACATCGGCCCGGGGCTCGGACGCGTGCGCTGCACCGACGCCGGGCACGGCCATCCGCCGGGCTGGGGCGTGCCGCTGGTCGAGGGGACGAAGGCGATGCTCGACGCCCGGCGCGGCGAGGTGCACCAGCAGAAGGGGGCGTTCGTCCCGCGCGGCACCGAGCTGATCTCCGAGCTCTACCTCGACCGCTTCGATTTCTACCAGGCGCGCGCGCAGGCCGGTCCGCTGACGATGCTCGAGGGGGACCGGTTGCGCGAGGCGGTCAAGGCCGGCTGGGCCGAGAAGATCCCGCTCTTCGACTTCGTCTACCACGACTACGGCCCGGTACGGCTCGACGGGAACCTCAAGCTGGCGTCGGAGCTGGGCGGGACCTTCTTCTGGGTGGCGGCCCGGGTCGCGCTCGACGGCGGGCTGCCCGAACTGAACTACGAACTGTCGGCGCTCGAGCGGCTGCCGGGGATGAGCGGCCGGACCTGGTTCGAGACCTACCGCAACAGCTACGACTGCGCGGATACGACGCCGTACGCGGCGGAATCCGGGCGCGCCGCCTTCCTGCGCGAGCTGGCCGACCTGCGCACGCGGCGGGGGCCGGAGTTCCTGGCCTGGGGCCGGATGCGGCGCGCGCCGGCGTTCTCCCCCGCGCCCCCCTCCGTGACGATGAACTACCGGCTCTACAACACCTTCAACCGCGCCTTCACCTGCGATCTGGGGGTCGAGGCGGGGCCCGAGTTCTTCCAGACCGGCAGCTTCACCGTGCCCAGCGTCGTGGGCTCGGCCTTCAGCGCGCCGGCGCCGCCGCCGGGCGACCCGCCGCGCCGGCCGGTCGAGTCGGTCGGGCTGGCGCTGGCGGAGGTGAGCGGGGTGGCGCGGACCGCGGGCCTGGTGCTCGACCCCGCGCGCCAGGGGGTGCCGATGCTCAACTTCCGCGCCACGCTGCGCCGCCGGACCGGCGACGCCGACCTGGGCGTGAAGCAGGCGGGTGCGGTCGAGAGCGTGGCGCTGGGCGGGCGGGAGGCGGTGCTGCTGCGGCTCGATCCCGCGGCGTGCGCGGGGGAGGCCTGCCGCTATCGCGTCTACCGCGCCGCGGCTCCGCTCGCGCTGCGCGAGGAGTCGGCGCTGCTGGCCGAGGCGTCGGGCCACGCCTTCTCCGACGGCGAGGCCGCCGCGGACGGACGGACCTGGTTCTACCTCGTCGACGACGGCGGTGGCTGGCCGGGCGACTCGCTGCGCGTCGCGCGCGGCGCGGCGATCCAACTCAGCTGGTAGGGGCCGCCCTCTGTGACGGCCCGCATCCTCAGGGCCCCTCTTCGAGCCGGGCCCGCACGCGGTCCGGGTCGATCTGGCCTGGATCCCACTGGACGCGTCCCTCCATCCCGCCGGCGACGGTCAGGATCTCGCCCGAGACGTGGCGCGCCAGGGCGGGCGAGGACAGGAACAAGACCGCCCGCGCGATGTCCTCCGGCCGCGCGAGCTGGCGCACGGGGGTCGTCCGCAGCACGCGCTCGATCGTCCCCGGCTCCGCGAGCGCGGGCTCCGCCATCGGCGTCACCGTCCAGCCGGGCTCGACCATGTTCACGCGGCCGTACGGGTCGAGCAGGACGATCTCGTTCTTCAGCGAGAGGACCGCGCCGCGCAGCGCGGCCTTGGTGACCGAGTAGTCGACGTGGAAGCGCTCGCCGAACCGCCCTGCGGTCGAGCCGATGAAGGTCACCGACGCCCCCTGCCCGCCGGGGCGCGGCCCCGTTTTCCGCAGCGCGCCGAAGAAGGCGCGGACGGTCCAGAGCGCGCCGAGCAGGTTGATCTCGACCGTCGAGCGCAGCCGCGACTCGGGCAGCTCGTCGAGCCGCAGGTCGTCGGGCGGCCAGACCCCCGCGTTGACGATGCAGGCGTCGAGCCGGCCGAAGCGCTCGAGGCCCGCCGCGGCGGCCTGCTCGAGCTCCGCCGGCCGCGTGACGTCGGCCCGCACCGCGAGCGCCCGGCCGGCCCAGGGCTGCCCCGCGAGCCAGTCGCGCAACGCCGCGTCGCCGGCGTTCGCGGTCAGCAGCAGGTTCGCCCCCTCGGCGGCGAAGGCCTCGGCCAGCGCGCGGCCGATCCCGCCGGCCGCGCCGGTGACCAGGACGGTCCGGCCGTCGAGCGCGGTGTCGATCACAGCGTCACGACGCGGCCGGCCGCGAGCAGTTCGGCGACGATCTCCTTCATCCCGCCGACGGTCCCGACGCGGACCGCGTCGCGCAGCCCGTACTGCACCAGGCAGGACTCGCAGGCGATCAGCCGCACCCCCATCCCCTCCAGCAACTGCAGCGCGGGGACGACCGGCGAGCCGGCACAGACCAGCCGGACCCCCTCGGTGTAGAAGCAGATCGCATCCGGCTTGCGCGGCTGCGACTCGAGCGTGTGCAGGAGCTTCTCGAACATCGCCAGCCCGAACTCGCGATCCTCGGGCCTCACCTGCCCCAGCCCCTCGCGCGTGGCGAGCAGGACGAGCGTCGGTTCCATCGCGATCTCTCCGTCGAAGCGGGCGGGGCCGGGTCAGCGCAGCACGAGCACCGGGACCGGGGAACGGCGCAGCAGCGACTCCACCGGCGGCTCGGCGGCCCCGTCCCCCTCCTCGCGGTAGCCGGCAGGGCCGACGATCAGCAGGTCGTGCTTCCAGCCGGTCAACGCCGCGAGCACCCGCTCGACCGGGCCGCCCGCCCCCTCCGCATCGACCCAGCGGATCGTCGCCGGGTGGTCGTCGAGGTGCTTGCGGACGTGCTCCAGGCTCTCCTTCGGCGCGTAGCCCGGGAGGTGCAGGATCGTCAGCGGCAGGCCCGCAGCATGGGCCAGCTCGAGCGCCGGCGTCAGCGCCGCGTGCGAGCCGGCGCGGCCGTCGTAGGCCAGGAGCGGGCGCTCGAACCGGCCCGGGAACGGGGCGGCGACGACCGCCATCGGGATGATCGTGTCGGCCAGCACGCCCGCGACGACGGGGTCGAGCACCGAGCCGTGGCTTTTGCCGCCGGTCCCGGTCCGGCCCAGCAGCACGAGGTCCTTGTCGCGCGCGTGCGAGAGGATCCAGCCCGGGATCGGGCCGTACTCGACGCGCTGCTCGACCGCCACGCCCCTGCCCTGCAGCCGCTCCGCCGCCGCCGCCAGGATCGGGCTGGCCGCGATCCCGGCGTCGTCGGCCACCCCTTCCGGAAGGCTCGACAGGGCGTCGATCGCGAGGCGCCGGGGAAGTCCGGCGAAGGCGCCGGCCACGGCGTGGCCCAGCGACAGGACGTGCAGCAGGTAGATCGTCCCCTCGCCCGGGCGGCACAGGCTGGCCGCGGCGTCGACCGCCGCGTCGGAATCGGGAGAGCCATCCACCGCGACGAGGATGTCGCGCATCAGCATCGGGGAAACCTCCGGGCGGGGTGCGGGCGCTCATGATCCCCCCGCAGCGCGGGTCGGGACAACGGGTCCGGGAGGCGCCGGCTGGACCCGTCGGCCGCCCCTGCCCCAGAATGCCCTTTCCCCGGCCCTGGCCGGGTCGAGGGCCCCGCATGAGCGCGTCCGCCGAGACCCACCCGCCCTTCCCGAAGGTCTTCTGGACCGCCAACCTGGTCGAGTTGTTCGAGCGCGCGGCCTACTACTCGATGGCCAGCTTCGTCGTGCTCTACCTCGGCCGGCTGGGGCTCGGCGAGTACTGGCCGTCGACGATCAACTCGGCGCTCTGGTTCCTGGTCTACTTCCTGCCGATCCTCTCGGGCGCGATCGCCGACCAGGTCGGCTTCCGGCGCTCGCTGCTGGTGGCCTTCGTGCTGCTCGCCGCGGGCTACTTCCTGATGGGGTACCCGAACTGGTTCGGCGGCCACGAGCTGCTGCCGACCGTCGGCAAGGACGTGTCGCTGCCGCTCGAGGCGACGCTGCCGCTGATCATCGGGATTCTGCTGATCGGGATCGGCGGATCGGTGATCAAGCCGACGATCTCGGGGACCGTGCAGAAGACGGCGCTGGGCCGCGCCACGCTGGCCTTCGCGATCTTCTACATGGTGATCAACGTCGGCTCGCTGGTCGGGCGGATCTTCGCCTACTCGGTGCGGAACTGGCTGGGGTTCGACATCAGCATCATCTTCGCGGTCGCGACGGCGTTCTCGATCCTGGCCTTCTTCGTCGTGCTCCTGGTCTACAAGGAGCCGGACGGGGACGCTGCGGTCGCCGCGAAGCCGCGCCGGTCGATCGGCGAGATCGTGGTCAACATGGTGCTGGTGCTCAAGAACACGCGCTTCGCGCTGTTCCTGGTCGTCTCCGCCGGCTTCTGGTTCCTCTACAACCAGGTCTACAACCTGCTCCCGCTCTACACCAAGCGGGTGATCGAGCCCAGCCCGGCGATGGACATCTACACCGCCGCCAACCCGCTGGTGATCGTGCTGTTCCAGCTGGCCGTGACGAAGCGCTTCGGGAAGATGAAGCCGATCCGCTCGATCGTCGTCGGGACCGTGATGATCGGGCTCTCGATGCTGATCAACCTGGTGCCGATCTACGCCGCGGGCGGGGTACGGGCGGCGACGCTGGCCGGGCTCCCGCTGGGCTCGCTGTTCATCATCTTCACGGTCGCGCTGATCGCCTTCAGCGAGCTGTTCGCCAGCCCGCGGATGTACGAGTGGGTCGGCGCGCTGGCGCCGAAGGGCCAGGAGGGGCTGTTCCTGGGCTACACCTCGCTCCCGGTGGCGATCGGCGCGCTGGTCGGCGGCCCGGCCTGCGCCTGGCTCTTCAACGAGGTGATGGCGCGGAACGCGACGACGCGCCCGGACGGCCTGCTCGACCTCGACCCCACCTGGTCCGCGGTCGGCTGGCTGGTCCTCACCGCCGTGGGATTCGCCTCGGCCTTGGCGATGTGGCTCTACAACCGCTGGCTGGAGAAGCACCCGGCGTGACGCGCCGCACCGACGCCGCGGGCGCGCCGCCGCCGCCGGGCGCCCCCGCCTGGCGCGGCGCGCTGGCGCTGGCCGCGCTGGCGCTCGTGATCTACGGGCCGTCGCTCTCCGGCGGCTTCCTGTGGGACGACGACCGCAACGTCTTCGCCAACGAGACGCTGACCGGCGCCTCGGGGCTGCGCGCGATCTGGACCGACCCGCTCGCCAATCAGCAGTACTACCCCCTGACCTACACCTCGTTCTGGCTCGAGACGCGGGCCTGGGGCGCCTGGCCGCCCGGCTTCCGCGCCGTCAACCTGCTGCTGCACGCGGCGGCCGGGATCCTGCTCTGGCGCGTGCTGCGGCGGCTGGCCGTTCCCGCGGCGTGGCTGGGCGCCGCGTTCTTCGTGGCCCACCCGATCAACGTCGAGTCGGTGGCGTGGATCACGGAGCGGCGGAACGTGCTGTCGGCGGTCCTGTTCTTCGCGGCCGCGCTGGCCTTCCTGCGCCACGCCGGGATCAGGGCGGAGGCGAGCGCGGGCCCGCGTCCGGCCGCCGGCGGCCGCGGCGCGTGGGCGCTGTCGCTCGCGCTGTTCGCGCTGGCGGTCCTGGCCAAGACGGCGACGGTCACGCTGCCGGCGGTGCTGGCGGTCCTGCTGCTCTGGAAGCGGGGCCGGCTGGAACGGCGCGAGCTGCTCGAGCTGGCCCCGTTCTTTGCGCTGGGCCTGGCGATGGGGCTGGCGACGATCGCGCTCGAGGTCCACCACGTCGGGGCGCAGGGGGCGGCCTGGCAGTTGGGACCGCTCGAGCGGGTGCTGGTCGCGGCGCGCGCCTTCTGGTGGTACCCGCAGCTCTTGGCCTTCCCCTTCGGCCTGAACTTCATCTACCCGCGCTGGGAGGTGACGGCCGCGTGGTGGCCGGGCTGGGTCGCGCTCGCGGCGCTGGTCGCGGCCGCGGTGGCCGCCGTCCGGCTGCGGCCCCGGATCGGAGCGGGGCTGCTGGTGGCCGGAACCGCCTACGGGCTGATGATCGGGCCGGCGCTGGGCTTCTTCGACTTCTACTTCCAGGCCTACGCCTACGTGCAGGACCACTTCCAGTACCTCGCGGGGAGCGCCGTCCTGGCGCTCTTCGCCGCCGCGGGGGGGGTGCTGGCGGCGCGGCGACCGCGCGCCGCCGGCGCCGCGCGTGCGGCCGCGGGCCTGGCGCTGGTCCTGCTGGCCGGGATGTCGCTGGTCCGGGCGCGGGAGTTCGCCGACGAGGGGACGCTCTGGCGGGCCACGCTGGCCCGCAACCCGCGGGCCCACATGGCGACGATCAACCTGGCCCGCTGGCTGGTCGCGCAGGACCGCGTGCGCGAGGCGGTGGCGCTGGAGCCCGATGCGGCGGCGATGGGGCCGCGCGACCGCGCCGACCTGCTGCACAACGTCGGGCTGGCCTGGCAGGCGCTGGGCGACCCGGCCCGCGCGGAGGCGGCCTACCGGGGCGCGCTGGCGGCAGTCCCGGACCAGGCAGCGGCCGCGACGAACCTGGGGAACCTGCTCTTCGCGGCCGGGAAGACCGCAGAGGCCGAGGCGCTGCTGCGCGCGGCGCTCGAGGCCGAGCCGGGGGTGGCCGACCGCTCCTACAACCTGGCCAACCTGCTGGCCGCGACGGGCCGCGCGGCGGAGGCCGAGGCGCTGTACCGCGAGGCGCTGCGGCTCGACCCGCGGAGCGCCGGGGCGTCGAACAACCTGGGACGCGAGCTGGCGGCCAAGGGGGACCACGCCGGCGCGGTCGCGGCCTACGAGCGGGCGCTGGCGGCCGAGCCCGGGAACGCCGCCGCGTGGCACAACCTGGGGCTCTCGCTCGAGGCGCTCGGCCGCGCTGCCGAGGCCGAGGCCGCCTACCGCCGCGCGATCGAGGCCGCGCCGCGGCTCGCCGCGCCGTACAACAACCTCGCGATCCTGCTCTACCGGCGCGGCGACCGGGACGGAGCGCGCACGACGCTCGCACGCTTCGTCGAGCTGGGGGGCCGGCCGCACCCCGACTTCGTCGCGGCGCTCAGTAGGGGCCGGCCTCCGTGCCGGCCCGCATCACGCAAGACGTGGCCGACCGGCCGGCCGGCCTCCGGTGCCGGGCACAGAGGCCGGCCCCTACGGTTTTTCGATGAGCGTGGCCTTCTTGATGTAGTCGAGGGCCGGGAACTCGGTCAGCAGGTAGGCCGTCCCCTCGGTGCGGATCCGGGCCTGGTCCGGGCCGATCCCCTTGGGCGCCCCCTCGCCGTACTTGTCGTGGAACATGTCGACCGTCTTCATCCCCGAGATCACCTTGCCGAACGGCGCGAACCCCTTGCCGTCGAGCGGGGTGTTGCTCCCGATGTTGATGAAGACCTGCGTCGTGCGGGTGTTCGGCCCGGCCATCGCGAAGGTGATCGTGCCGCGCCGGTTGGCCTCCTTGACCGGGTCGTCCGGGATCCGCGCCGCGCCCCACGCGGCGTTGAGCTTCGGGTCGCCCGACAGGCCGAACTGCGCGACGAACCCCGACAGCACGCGGAAGAAGCGCGCGTCGTCGTAGAAACCGTACTTCACCAGGTTGTAGAAGCGGTCGGCCCCCTCCGGGGCCCAGGCGCGGTGGATCTCGAGGATCACCGCCCCCTTCGAGGTGTCGAGCCTCACGTAGTAGAGCTCGGGCGCGGTCTCGGCCAGCGAAGCGGGGTTCGACAGCGACGGGGCCTGGGCGGCGGCCGGCGGAGCCAGGAGCGGGACCAGGGCGAGAGCGGCAAAGCAGGCGATCGCAAGCGGTTTCATCGCGCCTCCTCGGGGGGACGTCCGGAGGTTAGTCGCGGCCCGCCGGGCGGCGCAATCGGTCCCGGGCGAGGGGCTCCCGGCCGGTGTAGACTCCGGCGCCCGAGCGGGCCCAAAGGCGGCCCGCACCACACGGAGGATCGAGTCCATGCAGCGTTTCCTGGTCGTTCCGGCGGTTCTCGGCGTTGCCCTCTCCGCGGCGCTCGCGGCCGACGCCCCGAAGCCCGCGAAGGGAGTGGAGGACAAGGCCGTGCAGCAGATCAACGAGCAGATCGTCAAGGCGAACGTCGACAAGAGCAGCGCGGGCTGGCGCACCTCCCTGCCCAAGCCGACGGTCGTACCGTTCGACGCCAAGCACACCTACTACGCGCTGATGCAGACCAACAAGGGGCCGATCAAGATCAAGCTGCTCCCCGCGGCCGCGCCGATGCACGTCACCAGCTTCATCTACCTGGCCAATCTCGGGTTCTTCGACGGCCTCGCCTTCCACCGCGTCATCACGGGCTTCATGGCGCAGGGCGGATGCCCGCTCGGCACCGGCACCGGCGGCCCCGGCTACAAGTTCGCCGGCGAGTTCGACTCGGGCCTGAAGCACGACAAGCCGGGCCTCCTGTCCCAGGCCAATGCCGGCCCGGGCACCGACGGCAGCCAGTTCTTCCTGACCTTCGTCCCCACCGCGTGGCTCGACGGCAAGCACACGATCTACGGTGAGATCGTCGAGGGGATGGACACGATGAAGAAGCTCGAGGCGGCGGGCAGCCAGTCCGGCCGCACGAGCGAGCCGCTGAAGATCGAGACCGTCACGATCGAGGTCAAGTAGCGGGCCCGGCCCGGCGCCCTCTCGGGCGCCAGGCCAGCCCCCGTTCAGTCGAGTCCCCAGAGGGTGCGCGCGGCGGCCAGCTCGCGCGCCCCTTCCTTTTCCAGCACGCGGTGCAGGAAGGCCGGGCGGCCCGGGGCCGAGCGCTCCGGGTCGGCCCAGCGCTCCACCGTCACGGTCGCTTCGCTGCGGCACTCGGCGCGGAAGGCGATCGTCATCGCCGCCAGCGTCCCGCCGCGCAGCACCTCGCGCGGCACCGTCTCCAGCACCCACTCGACGTAGCTGACGTTGTTGACGTGCTCGTTGATGTCGAGGTCGGCGAAACGGACGCGGTAGTCCACGGCCAGCTCGGGGGCTCCGGCCGACCCCGCCCGCGGCAGCGTGTCGGCGGCCAGGACCGAACGCTCCGGGCGACGGATCGCGCGGACCGCGTCGGGCATCCGGATCGGCCGGCGGCGGCGGAAGTCGACCACCATCCAGCGGCTGGTCGCCCGGCCGATCGGCTGCCCGCCGCCGTCGAGCAGCCGGAAGTCGCGGGTCGCGACCATCTCGGTGAGCCCCGAGGGCCAGGTCTCGATCGTCACCTCCTGGCGCCAGCGCGGCCAGGCGGCCATCTCGAACTGCCACTCGCGCAGGACCCAGGTCCAGCCCTGCGGGATGAGCTGGTCCACCCCCACCCCCAGCGCCTGGGCGTGGTTCCCGGCCGCCTCCTGCAGCAGCTCGCAGAGCGCCCGGACCGAGAGCTGGCCCCGGAAGTCCATCTCGCTGGCGCGGATGGCGTAGCGCTCGGTCCAGACCGGCAGGGCCTCCGTCACCCAAGCCTCCCGGGGAGCGGCCGCTCCCCCGCCGCCGATTATTCGTGAATAATCGCCCGCACTCCAAGGGAGCCCCCGATGAAGAGCCTGTTCGCCAAGTTCCCCGGCACGTTCTGGGTCGCCAACGTCATGGAGCTGTTCGAGCGGGCGGCCTACTACGGCATGAACTCGGTCCTGGCGATCTACCTGACCGACAAGGTCGCCGACGGCGGGCTGGGGTTCACGGAGGGCTCGGTCGGGTTCCTGCAGGCGATCGTCTACGCCGCGACCTACGTCGTCCCGATCCTCGGCGGCGCCCTGGCCGACCGCTACGGCTACCGCCGGATGCTGATGGTCGCCTTCACGATGCTGTCGATCGGCTACTTCGTCTCGGGCCAGATGAGGATCTTCCCGGCGGTCTTCGCGCGCGCTGCTGTTCATGGCCGTCGGCGCCGGGCTGTTCAAGCCGATCATCTCGGGAACGATCGCCCGCACGACGAACGCCGAGACCTCGTCGTTCGGCTTCGGCGTCTACTACTGGATGATCAACCTCGGGGCCTTCATCGCCCCGATCCTGGTGACCTGGTACAAGGGGCTGGGTTGGAAGTGGGTCTTCATCGCCTCGGCCGCCTACGTCGCCGCGATGCTCCCGCTGGCGTTCTTCGTCTTCCGCGACCCGATGACGCCGCAGGGCGGGAAGAGCCTGGCCGAGGTCGCCCGCGCCGCGCTGACGGTGCTGGGCGACGCGCGCTTCATGCTGATGATCGTCGCCTACTCCGGCTTCTGGGTGCTCTACTTCCAGAACTTCGGCACGGTGCTGTGGTACCTGCGCGACTTCGTCGACACGGCCCCGGTGGACCGCTTCGTCAACAGCGTGAACTTCGGCCTGTTCGACTTCCGGCTCGACGCCGAGTACGTCACGGTGATCAACGCCGGGACGATCATCCTGCTGCAGTTCCTGATCAGCCGGCTGGTCAAGGACCGGCCGGCGCTGGCGACGATGATCACCGGGATGGCGATCGGCACCCTGGGCTTCCTGGCGCTGGCCTCGTCGACGAACGCCTGGATCTTCGTGCTCGGGATCGCGGTCTTCTCGATCGGCGAGATGACGGCCCACCCCAAGTACTACAGCTACGTCGGGATGGTCGCGCCGCAGGACCGGAAGGCGGTCTACATGGGGTACGCCTTCCTCTACGGCGTCTTCGGCTCCCTGATCGGCAGCAACCTCGGCGGCTTCCTCTACGAGCGGATGCTCAAGCCCGTGGTCGGGACGCCCGAGGGGCCGGGGCGCACGCACCTGTTCTGGCTGATCTTCGCCGCCCTGAACCTGGTCGCGATGGTCGGCCTCTGGCTCTTCTCGCGGGCCTACGGCGAGGACACGCCGGCGACGCGGGCCGGGGCGCGACGGGCGATGGGCGTCGTCTATTCCCTGATCCTGCTGCTGGGCGCGGTCGCGGCGATCTTCGGGCTCGGCTGGCTCGGCGGCGGGGCGTTCCAGCCGAAGACCGTGCTGCAGGGGGCGATCTTCGTCCTGCTCGGCGGCTTCGGGCTGTGGGTCACGGCGCGGGGCTCCCACCCGCTCGACGCTCCGGCGACCTAGGACGCGCCGCGGGCACGAGGGGCGGGGCGCCAGGACGGCGTCCCTGCCCTCCCCCGCGAAACGACGTATCCTTGGGCCTCTCGAGGGAACCGGCGATGTGCGACGTCCCCCCGCGCACCAAGGACGACTTTCTCACCGTCGCTGTCGAGCCGCTCGACCCGGCCGCCGGCGACGCCTCCGCGCTGCTGGCCGGAATGCAGAAGACCGCCGGCGCGGGCCGCGACCTGGCGCGCGCGGCGCTGATCGCGGAGAAGATGCTGCGCGATCCCGACTGCGTCGTGTTCCTCGCGCTCTCGGGACCGCTCGTCGCCTCTGGGCTGAAGCGGGCAATCCTGGCGCTGATCGAGCGCGACCTGGTCGATGCCGTCGTCGCGACCGGCGCGATCCTGGTCGACCAGGACCTGCTCGAGGCGCTCGGCGCGACGCACTTCGTCGGCTCGACCGAGGTCGACGACGAGGAGCTGCGCGCGCTGCACGTCGACCGGATCCGCGACGTCTTCGCCGACGGCGACCGGCGGCGCGGGCTGGCCGGCGTGGTGGCGGAGGTGGCGGACGGGCTGGGGCCCGGCTCCTGCTCCTCGCGGCGCTATCTCGACGCGCTCGGCGCGTGGCTCGTGCGCGGTGGGCACGACGCCCCCTCGCTCCTGCGAAGCTGCCACGAGCGGCGCGTCCCGCTCTTCGCCCCCGCGCTGGCCGACTCCGCAGCCGGGCCGGGACTGGTCGTGCACCGCGCGCGCCGCGGCGCGGACGCGCTGGCGCTGGACGGAATTGCGGATCTGGCGGAACTGACGCGGCTCAAGCTCGAGGGGGGACGGCACTCCGGCCTGCTCGCGGTCGGCGGCGGCGTGCCCCAGAGCACCGTGCTGCAGACCGTGGCCGCGGCCGAGGCGCTGGGCGCGCTTGCCGCGCCGCATCGCTACGCGGTGCAGATCACGGTCGCGGGGGAGCGGGGCGGCGGCCGCTCGGGGGCGCCGTTCGCCGAGGCCTGCGCGCGGGGCGAGGTCGAGCTCGACTACGCCCAGGCGGTAGCGGCCGAGGCGACGCTGGCGCTGCCGCTGCTGGTCGGCGCGCTGCTGCAGCGCGGCGCCGGCGCAGGCCGGACGGCGCGGCGCCTGGCCGACCGGCTGGAAGACCGGGGACAGCTACCGTAAGTCGGTAAGCCAGAAATCACGGTCGTGACCCCGTTTCCCCGGCTTACCGACTTACGGTAGCTGTCCCCACATTCCCCGACTTACCGACTTACGGTAGCTGTCCCCGGTTTCCCAGCTGCGACGCCAGGAAGGCGTAGATGTCGGCGTAGCTCTCGACCTCCTGGCGCCGCAGGTCGGCCCCGCCGTGGCCGGCGTTGCGCTCCAGGCGCAGCAGGACCGGCCGCGAGGGGTCGGCCTGCGCGGCCTGGATCGCAGCCGTGAACTTGCGCGCGTGCATCGGGTCGACCCGGTCGTCGCTGTCGGCCGACATCATCAGCAGCGCCGGGTAGGCGGTGCCGTCCTTCACGCGGTGGTAGGGGGAGTAGGCGAACAGCGTCGCGAACTGAGCCGGGTCGTCGGCCGAACCGTACTCCTCGATCCAGGTCCGGCCGCTGCCGAAGAGGTGGTAGCGGACCATGTCGAGCAGCGGAACCTGGCAGACGACCGCGCGGAACAGCTCGGGGCGCTGGACCATCGCCGCCCCGACCAGCAGGCCGCCGTTCGAGCCGCCGCGGATCGCCAGCTTCTCCGGCTGCGTGTAGCCCTGGCGGACCAGCCACTCCGCGGCGGCGAGGTAGTCGTCGAAGACGTTCTGCTTGCGCTCCAGCATCCCGGCGCGGTGCCAGGCCTCGCCGTACTCGCCGCCGCCGCGCAGGTTCGGGATCGCGAGCATCCCGCCGGCCTCGAGCCACGGGTAGGCGTAGGCGCTGAACGACGGCGTGAGGCTGACGTTGAAGCCGCCGTAGCCGTAGAGCAGGCACGGGTTCTCCCCGTTGCGCTCCAGGTCCCGGCCATGCACCAGGAACATCGATACCTGCGTCCCGTCCTTCGAGGGGTACCAGACCTGCTCGACGACGAAGCGCGAGGGGTCGACCGGGACCGCGATCCGCGCCCAGACCTCGGTCTCGCCCGAGGCGACGCCGGTGCGGTAGATCTCGGGCGGGTAGGTGAACGACGAGAACGCGAAGAACGCCTCGTCGTCGTCCTCCTGGCCGGAGAACCCGCTGGCCGAGCCGATCCCCGGCAGCGCGACCGCGCGCTCGAAGCGGCCGTCCGTCCCGTGGACCCGGATCGCGCTGGCGGCGTTCTCCAGGTACGAGAGCACGAGCCGTCCGCCGACGACCTGCGTCGCCTGCAGCGCGGCCATCGGGTGCTCGGGCACGACCTCGCGCCAGCCGGCGCGGTCCGGGCGCGAAGGGTCTGACAACCATCACCCGCCCGCGCGGTGCACCGTCGTCGGTCTGGACGAAGAACCGGTCGCCGTACGGCACGACCGCGAACTGCGCCCGGACCCCTTCGACCAGCGTGCGCCACCCTGCGTCGCCGGCGGCGAGGTCCTTGTAGTAGACGTCGTTCGCGACCCAGCCGTGGCTGACCGAGGCGACGAGCCAGCGCCCGTCGTGCGAGAGCGCGGCGCCCAGGAACGAGGTGGGATCGCCGGTCCGGGGGTGGACCACCGGGTCGGCGGCGGGGTCAGTCCCGACGGGGTGGAAGCGGACCTCGGCGTAGCCCGGGAGCTGGTCGACCGGGATCGAGGGGTCGGTCGGGAGCCAGGTGTAGTAAAAGCCGCGGCCGTCGGGGGTCCAGTCGGGGTAGGCGTAGCGCGCGCCGGGGATCGTGTCGGGCAGGCGCCGGCCGGTGTCGGTCTCCATCAGGTGCAGCGTGGCCTTGTCCTCGCCGCGCTGCTTGAGCGAGAAGGCGACCAGGCGGCCGTCCCACGACGGCGCGACCACGCCGATCGAGATCGAGCCGTCGGGCGAGAGGGTGTGCGGATCGAGCAGCACCCGCTCCTCCCCCTCCCGCCCCTCCTTCCAGTACCAGATCGCCTTCTCGGCCGTGGCCGGCTTGCGGCTGAAGAAGTAGCGCGTGCCGCGCCTGACCGGGATGCCGACGCTGTCGACGTAGGCCAGCTCGCGCAGCCGCGCGGCGAAGCGCGCGCGCGCTGGGACCGCCCCCAGGGCCGCGCGCGCCGCGGCGTCCTGGGCGTCCATCCAGGCCGCGACCGGCGGGTCCTTGGGGTTCTCGAGCCAGCGGTAGGGGTCGGGGACGGGGGTGCCGTGGAGGAGGTCGACGACCTGCTGGCGGGGCGTCTCGGGGCGGCTCACGGGGCGATGCTCCTGCGGCGCGGTGGCCCAGCCGACGAGCAGGACCAGGGGCGCCAGGACGAAGAGGGTGGGCTCGATGCGGGGCACGGCGGCTGTCCTCGGGGCGGTTCTCGGGGAGAATGCGGGGGAAGCAAACCGCGAACCCACGCCGCCGTCAAACGCAGGCCCGGAGCGCCACCGTGCTGCTGCCCTACCTGACCGGAGAGACCCGCGATGCCTTCGACCGCTGGCTGGCCGCGACGCTGGCGCGGCACATCCCGCCGCTCAACTTCACGGAGGTCCGCAAGGGGGTCCAGGCCCTCTCGACGCTCTACGTCCACGACCGGCAGGCCGGGCGGATCGCCGCGCGCTCGGTCGACGGGATGGGCAAGCGGGCCGCGCTGGCGACCTACTACGCGGCCCTCCACTTCGTCACGCTGCACCACGCCCTGGAGATGATCGGGCCGGAGAGCTTCGGCGCGGTCCAGCGGATCCTCGACCTGGGCTGCGGGACCGGCGCTGCCGGCGCGGCGCTGGCCATTGGGCTGGGGCAGCCGGAGCCGCCTTCCATCATCGGCGTCGACCGCTCGGGCTGGGCGCTGGAGGAGGCGCGCGAGACCTGGGCCGCCTTCGGCCTCCACGGCCGCGCGGTGCGCGGCGAGCTGCCGCTGGCCGCGCCGCGGGCCGGTGCGGGCGACCTGGTGCTCTTCGGCTGGTCGCTGGGCGAGCTGCCGAAAGACGAGCGGGGCGCCAACTTCCGCTCGATCACGGCCGCGCTGCGGCGCGGCGCGGGCCTCTTCGTGCTCGAGCCGCTCTCGGGCCGGATCACCCCCTGGTGGAACGAGTGGGCCGAGCTGCTGGCCGAGGAAGGGGTGCGCTCCGAGATGGTGCGGATCGTGATCCAGCGGCCTCTGTTCGTCGCCGACATGGACAAGGCGTCCGGGCTGGACCACCAGATCGTCGGGGCGCGGGTGCTGGCGGGGCGGAGATCGTCGCGCGCGCCGTGAGCGCGGTGCCGGAAGTGCTCACTTCACTCCTTCGCATCGGCTGCCCTGCTAGACTTCTTTCGCGCGAGGCAGCGATCTGAGCGCGGGGAGACGACGCGATGAAGTTCATGGTGACGTGGAAGACGGCGCCGGCCCACATGACGGCCGCCGTGACGCGGTTCCTCGAGACCGGGGGAGCCCCCCCGAAGGGCGTCAAGATGCTCGGGAGGTGGCACGGAGCCGGAATCGGCTTTGCGCTGGCCGAGTGCAAGGACGGGAAGGCGATGTTCGAGTGGATGTCGCAGTGGTCGGACCAGCTCGAGCTGGTGGTGCACCCGGTAGTGGAAGACCGCGAGAGCGCCGCGGTGCTGCGGCGCGTTCTCAAGGGGAAATAGCGACCGCACGAGATGGGGCCAGGCCGCGGCCTGGCCCTTTCGCTCTCCACCGGATGTCGACTTATTCCCGCGCGTAGATCGTCTTCCCTTCCTTGATCGTCTCCACGACCTTGACGTCCTTGATCGTCATCTTGTCGACCTTGAGGGGGTTCTTGTCGAGAATCACGAGGTCGGCCAGCTTGCCGGGCTCGAGCGAGCCTTTGGAGTCCTGCTCGCCGTACTGCTCGGCCACCCAGATCGTCATCGCCCTCAGGCCTTCGAGCGGCGTGACGCGCTGGTCCGGGCCGATCTCGGCGCCGCCCCTCGAGATCCGGTTGACCGCCGACCAGAGCATGAACATCTGGTCGAGCGGGGCGACGACGAAGTCGGTGTGATTGGTCGGATGGAGCCCGGCGTCGATCGCGTCGCGCATCGGGCTGATGGACATCGCCTGCTCCGCGCCGCGGTTGGCGATGTGGGCCTCGGCGAAGTAGTAGGTGTGCAGGGTGTAGAAAGAGGGACGGATCCTGTATTGGATGAACTTCGGGATCTGGTCCTTACGCGTGAACTGCGCGTGGATGGCCGTCACCTGCCGGTTCTTCGTCAGGTCGTCCGCCGCGGCGAACTCGTGCGCCGCGAGCATGGAGTCGATTGCGCCGTCGCCGTTGGCGTGAAAGGTCACGGGAACACCGAGGTCGTAGACCTTCTTGAGCCCCCTGTTGATGACGTCCTGCGGGGCCGCCAGCTCGCCGGTCCAGTCTTTCTCCCCGCCGGGGCCGCCGGTCAGGTAGGGCGAGGTGAAGTACGCGGTCCGGCCCTGTGGCGAGCCGTCGATCGTGATCTTCACGCCCCCGACCTTGAACCGCCTGTCGTACTTGCCCCAGCTGGAAACAGGGAACTCCCTGAGGACGTTCTCGAGGTCGGTGACGAAGGGGTAGGCGATGACGTCGATGATGTTCGCCCCGGCGTCGGTGGCGCGCTTCATCGTTTGCATCTGCGCCAGGTGGGACGCTCCCTCGTGCGCCGTGGTCACGCCGGCCTCCGCGTAGAGCATCTGGCCGGCCCTGGTCCAGGCGACCTCCTGCTCCGGCGTCATCGGATCCGCCTGCTCTATGACGGGCAGGAACGCGGTCTCCATGATCAGGCCCCAGGGCTCGCTGGTGCCCGGCCTGCGCACGATGACGCCACCCGGCGGGCGTCTTGGTCTGCGCGCTGAACCCGTACTTCTTTAAGGCCAGGCTGTTCATCACGGCCCCGTGCATCGACACGTGATCGATCCGCACCGGGTTGTCCGGGAAAGCCGCGTCCAGATCGTCGCGGTTGAGCAAGCGACCGTTCGGCATGATGTTCTCGTCGTAGCCGTAGCCCATGATCATCTCGCCTTTGGCGATCTTGCGCTCCACCGCGAAGTTCTTGAGCTCGGCGACGATGCTCTCGACGTCCTTGCCGGGACCGGCGGGCGGGGCGTAGAGCGTGCACTGGTTGGCCACCAGCAGCGAGTTGATGTAGTGCGAGTGCGCGTCGAGGAACCCCGGCAGGAGCGCCTTCCCGGCCAGGTCGACGATCTTCGTGGTGGTCCCCTTGTGGGCCTTCTCGACCTCGACCCGCGTGCCAACGGCGAGGATCCTGCCGTTCTTGACCGCGAGCGCTTCGACCGCAGGCTGTCCGTCGTTGATCGTGACGATGTCGCCGCCGCTGTAGATCGCGTCGGCGGTCTGCTCCGGGGTGGGGGCGGGGGGAGCGCAGCCCGGCATCACAGCCAGGACGAGCGCCGCCGTCGCCGCTGCCACACAGCGAGCGACGTTCGCCGGGCGGGCGGCCGAGCCGAGGGACCGTACGAGATCTATCTCCTGCCTGAGCATCAGATCCTCCGCTTCCATCGAGACGCTGGCCCACCGGCCGGCGTCGGTTCCACGCCCCGGGGCGTGGGCGCGCCGCAGGCGGCCGGCGCGCTGGCGGCAAGGAGGCCACACGCTGTGGCGATGAAGCTGCCTCGGCCCGTCATCACACGTCGCCCGAGTAGAAATGAGCGAGGCAGGATACACGGAACGCGGCTCGGCCGCCCAGCCCTAGAACAGCTTCTCGACCTGCCCCAGGAGCCGCCGCAGCCCGATCCGTTCGCGCACCCGCCGCCGCCCCAGCAGCCCGAGCTGCGCCGCGATCCGCTGCCGCAGCGAGCGCGCGTGCAGCGCGGGCGCGGTCCCCTCGAGGGTCTCCTCCAGCTCGCGGTCGTAGGGGTACCACCACAGCTCTGCGCCGCGGCCGCGGTCGAGCGAGACGTATTTCGCCTGGACCATCTCGGCGAGGCCGAGCCGGCCGTGCGTCCGGCCGAAGCCGCTCGCCTTGACGCCGCCCCACGGCGCCATCGGCTCACCGAAGCTCGACACGCAGTCGTTGATCGTGACTACGCCGGCCTGCAACTCCTGCTGCAGCCGGCGCGCAGTCTGCGCGCTCCGGGTCCAGCCGCTTGCCGTCAGGCCGTAGTCGCTGTCGTTGGCCAGGCGGATCGCCTCGTCGAGCGAGTCGACCGCCATCACCGGCAGCACGGGGCCGAACGTCTCCTCGCGCATCACGCGCATCGAGTGGTCAACGCCGGCGAGCACGGTCGCGGGGTAGAAGAAGCCTGGACCGTCGGGGGTCCGGCCACCCGACAGGACCTGCGCGCCGCGCTCCATGGCGTCCCGCACGTGTTCTTCGACGACCCGGCGCTGCCGCGCCAGCGTCATCGGGCCGAGGTCGGTCCCCGCGCTCAGCGGGTCCCCGCTGCGCAGCGCTCGCGCCCCCTCGACGACGCGGGCGAGGAACTCCGCGGCCACCTCGCGCTCGACGTAGACGCGCTCGACCGAGGCGCAGGTCTGCCCAGCGTTCACGAACGCGCCCCAGATGATCCCGCTCGCGGTGCGGGCGAGGTCGGCGTCGCGGCAGACGATCGCCGGGTCCTTGCCGCCGAGTTCGAGCACAATCGGCGTCCCGCGGGCCGCGGCCGCGACCATCACCCTGCGGCCGGTGGTGACGCTGCCGACGAAGACGATCTTCCCGACGCGCGCGTCGGGCACCAGACCGGCCGCGACCGCGTCGTCGACCGCGATGACGTTGACGGCGCCGTCGGGCAGTCCCGCGCGGCGCACCAGCGCGCCGATCGCGAGCCCGACGAGGGTCGCCGCCGGGGCCGGCTTCAGGACCACCGTGTTCCCCGCGGCCAGCGCCGTGGCGACGATCGGCAGCGTGAGCCCCAGCGGGTAGTTCCAGGGGGTGATCGCGAGCACCACTCCGAATGGCACGGAGACGACGCGCGCCTCCTTGTGCGCGAGCAGCAGCGAGCGGGCCTCGACCGGCTCGTCGCGCAAGAGCTCCTGGGCGTCCGCCGCGAGGTGCGCGAGTGCCTCGAGCGTCGGCAGGATCTCGACCGCCCAGGCCTCGGCGACCGGCTTCCCCTGCTCGCGCGCGATCAGGCGCGCCAGGCCTCCGGCCTCGGCGAGCAGCGCCTCGCGCAGGCGGCCGATCGCCTGCGCCCGGGCGCGGGTTGGCAGACCGCTCCAGCCGGGGAACGCGGCCTGCGCCGCGGCGAGCGCCTCGCCGGCCTGTGCGGCGTCGAGCAGGCTGGCGGCGGCGAACGGCTCGCCCGAGAAGGGGTTGGTCACGGGACGCGTGCCGGCACGCCCCTCGACGTCCCGACCGTCGACCTGCGAGTGATGCAGTGGCAGAGAGGAGGCTGTCCCGGTTCCGGTGTGCACCGACCGATTCTAGTGCGCCGGGTCCGAAACGCGGAGTAGTGGCCCGGCGGCGGCCGGCCGCCGCGCTACTCCCACCCCGCGCAGCTCGATGGAACCCAGCCCCGGGCGCCGTCCGCCTTTTCCGACCGGAGCCACCCCCCGTACGAGTGGGTCACGAGCAGCCGGTCGCCGATGGCGACCTCCAGTTCGGTCGCGTCGTAGTCGGCGCGCAGCGTCGCACGCCCGCCGTCGCGCTCGAGCCAGGCCTCGGGGACCCACCCCTCGCGGCCGTCGGCGGCGCGGCAGCGGAACCAGAGCGGCCACTCGTCGTCGCGGCGGCCGACGGCGACCTCGTCGCCCGCGCGCAGCCGCAGCGCCGGCCCCGCGGCGGGACGGTGGGCGGCGATCGCGCGCGCGCGGCGCGGCGGGTTCATGGGAGCGACGGGAAGCGTCACGGCGCCCTCCTTTCAGGGTCGGAGGAACACGGCCAGCGTCCCTGCGCCGACCGCGAAGGCGAGGGCCGCGAAGGCCAGGCGCAGCCGCTCGGCGGGCCAGCGGCCGGCCAGCCCGGCCCCGGCGCGGCTCCCCAGGATCGAGGCCGCGGCGAACGGCAGGACCCTCCCCCACGGCAGCGCGTCGAGCGTCGAGAGCGCGCCGGCCAGCGCGCCCGCGCAGTTGAGCGCGATCACGGCGAGGCTGGTCGCGATCGCCTCGGGGAGGCCCAACCCGACCGCGGCGACCAGCGCCGGGACGATCAGGAAGCCGCCCCCCACGCCGAGCACGCCGGAGAGCAGCCCGACCGCGAGCGCGCTCGCGAGCAGGCGGGCCCGCGCCGGGCGCGGCGGGACGGCGCCCGGTCGGGGCGGCGCGGCATCCGGTTCCGGCGGCGCGGCGCCGCTCCCGGATCCGCGCCACATCCGCCAGGCGACGAGCAACGCGAGCGTGCCGAAGGCGATCATCAGCGCGCGCGCCGGGATCATCCGTCCCAGCCGGCCTCCGGCCAGCGCGGCCAGCGCGGCGACGAGCGCGAACGGCAGCGCCGCGCGCCAGCGCAGCCGCCCGTCGCGCGCGTGCGTGGCCGCGCCGGCCGCCGCGCTCCCGCCGACCGACAGCAGGCTCGCCGCCACCGCCTGGTGCGGGGTCAGGCCGGCCACTCCGACCAGCGCCGGCAGCGTGAGGATCGATCCCCCGGCCCCGGTCAGCCCGAGAATCCCGCCCGTGACGAGGCCCGCCAGGACCGTCGCGGCCAGGCGCAGCGCGTCGCTCTCCATCGCGCCCCATGTAACCACAATTGACATCCCCCGCGCCGCGTGGTCGGATGATCACCTCGCCGCGCGCCGCCGAGGCCCCGCGACCCACCCTTTCGCGGGGATCCCGAGGACGGTCCATGGACCCCGCGTTCCTGTCGCGCCTGCAGTTCGCCCTGACGATCGGCTTCCACTACATCTACCCGCCGCTCTCGATCGGACTCGGGCTGGTGCTGGTGGTGATGGAAGGGCTGTACCTGCGCACCCGCAACCCGCTCTACCAGCAGATGACCCGCTTCTGGGTCCGGATCTTCGGCCTGACCTTCGCGATCGGGGTCGCCACCGGGATCGTGATGGAGTTCGAGTTCGGCACCAACTGGGCCGCCTACTCGCGCTTCGTCGGCGACGTCTTCGGCAGCGCGCTGGCGGCCGAGGGGATCTTCGCCTTCTTCCTGGAGTCCGGGTTCCTGGCGCTGCTGCTGTTCGGCTGGGACAAGGTCGGGCCGGGGATCCACTTCCTGTCCACCGTCATGGTCTGCGCCGGCGCCCACTTCAGCGCGATCTGGATCGTCGTCGCCAACTCCTGGATGCAGACCCCGGCGGGCTATCACATCGTCGGCGAGGGGGCCGCGGCGCGGGCCGAGATCACCGACTTCTGGGCGATGGTCTTCAACCCCTCCTCGGTCGACCGGCTGATCCACACGCTCGTCGGCGCGTGGTCGACCGGCGCGTTCCTCGTCGTCTCGGTCTCGGCCTTCTACCTGCTGCGCCGGCGGCACCTCGAGTTCGCCAAGGCCTCGATGAAGATCGGGCTGGCGGTCGCGCTGTTCGCGGCGCTGGCGTCGTTCGTGACGGGCGACCTGTCGTCCAAGGGGGTTGCAAGGAACCAGCCGGCCAAGCTGGCCGCGATGGAGGGGATCTTCGAGCCCTCGGCGCCGGCCTCCCTGCACCTCGTGGGATGGGTCGACGAGGCGGGCGGGCGGGTGGTGGGGATCGAGATCCCGGGCCTGCTGAGCTGGCTGCTCCACGGCGACGCGACGGCCCCGGTGACCGGGATCGAGGCCTTCCCGCGCGACGAGCGGCCGCCGCTGCAGATCGTCTTCCAGGCGTTCCACGCGATGGTCGCGATCGGGATGGGGCTGATCGGGTTGGCGCTCCTGGGCGTGGCGCTGCTGCCGCGCGGCCGGCTGTGGGAGGCGCGCTGGCTGCTGCGGCTGATGGTCCTGTCGGTGGTCGGCCCGCAGCTCGCCAACCAGCTCGGCTGGATCGTCGCCGAGGTCGGCCGCCAGCCTTGGATCGTCTACGGGATCATGCGCACGCGGGACGGCGTCTCGCCGACCGTCGGCGGGGCGGAGGTGCTGTTCTCGCTGATCCTGTTCATGGCGGTCTACCTGCTGCTCTTCGTCCTGTTCCTGTTCCTGCTCAACCACAAGATCCAGCACGGCCCGCTCGACGAGGATCTCCCCGCCGCCGGCCGGCACAGGGCCTGACGCCATGGAGAACCTTCCGCTCGACCTCAACACCATCTGGTTCCTGCTGGTCGGCGCGCTGCTGGCCGGCTACGCGGTGCTCGACGGCTTCGACCTGGGCGTCGGAGCGCTGCACCTCTTCACCCGCAAGGACGAGCATCGCCGGATCCTGCTCAACTCGATCGGCCCGGTCTGGGACGGCAACGAGGTCTGGCTGGTGACCGGCGGCGGCGCGCTGTTCGCGGCCTTCCCGGTGGTCTACGCCTCGGTCTTCTCGGGCTTCTACCTGGCGATGATCCTGCTGCTCTTCGCGCTGATCTTCCGCGCCGTCGCGATCGAGTTCCGCAGCAAGCAGCCCGGGGCGCGCTGGCGTGCCGCGTGGGACCGGAGCTTCTCGGTGGCCAGCATCTCGGCCAGCGTGCTGATGGGCATCGCGCTGGGGAACGTGATCTGGGGCATCCCGCTGGACGCCGCGGGGAACTTCACCGGCTCGTTCCTCTCGCTGCTGAACCCTTACGCGCTGCTGACCGGCATCACGACGCTGGCGCTGTTCATGATGCACGGCGCGATCTACCTCGTGCTCAAGACCGAGGGGGAGGTCCACGAGATCGTCAGGGGCTGGGTCAACCCGGCGATCATCCGCTTCGTGATCCTCTACGCCACGACGACGATGGCGACGCTGGTCTACCGCCCGGAGATGGCAGCGACGATCAAGGCCCACCCGGTGCTGTTCGCGGTCCCGCTGCTGACGATGCTGGCCGTCGCCAACGTCCCGCGCTCGATCCACCACGGGCGGCGCGGGGTGGGCCTTCATCTCGTCGTCGGCGGCGGTCTTCGGGCTGTTCGGGCTGGTCGGCGTGGGGATGTACCCGGTCCTGGTGCGCGCCACCGATCCCGCGCTCAGCCTGACGATCCACAACGCCGCGTCGTCGCCGAAGACGCTGGGGATCATGCTGACGATCGCGCTGATCGGGATCCCGCTGGTGCTGTCCTACACCGTCAGCATCTACTGGGTGTTCCGCGGCAAGGTCAAGCTCGACACGATGTCCTACTGACGCTCACGGCCAGCGCCAGCCGGTGATCTCGGCGGAGTCGACGCCGAACTCGTGGGCGTAAGTGCGGCACGCGATCTGCGCGTTCCGGAACTTCTCCTTGGCGTGGGCCCCCGCGACCCGCAGCCGCTCGACCCGGTCGACCACGTCGATCGCGATGCTGAAGCGGTCGATCTGGTTGTTGATCGCCAGCTCGAGCGGCGTGTTGATGTTCCCCTTCTCCTTGTAGCCCCGGACGTGCAGGTTGGGGTGGTTGCGCCGCCGGTAGGCCAGGCGGTGGATCAGCCACGGGTAACCGTGGAAGTTGAAGATGATCGGACGGTCGAGCGTGAACAGGCTGTCGAAGTCGCGGTCGGACAGCCCGTGCGGGTGCTCGGAGGCCGGCTGCAGCCTGAACAGGTCGACGACGTTGACGAAGCGGAGCTTCAGGTCCGGGAACTCCTCGCGCAGCAGCGCCGCCGCGGCCAGCGCCTCGAGCGTCGGGATGTCGCCGGCCGAGGCCAGCACGACGTCGGGCTCCTCCCCGCGGTCGCTGGACGCCCAGTCCCAGATCCCGATCCCCTTGGCGCAGTGGGCGATCGCCGACGGCATGTCGAGGTACTGCAGGTGGCCCTGCTTGTCCGACACGATCACGTTGACGTAGTTCTCGGACGACAGGCAGTGGGCCGCGACCGAGAGCAGGCAGTTGGCGTCGGGGGGCAGGTAGATCCGCGTCACCGCCGCGCTCTTGTTGACGACGACGTCGAGGAACCCCGGGTCCTGGTGCGTGAAGCCGTTGTGGTCCTGGCGCCAGACGGTCGAGGTGATCAGCAGGTTCAGCGACGCGAGGTGCGCGCGCCACGAGAGGTGGTTGCAGACGTCCAGCCACTTGGCGTGCTGGTTGAACATCGAGTCGATGACGTGGACGAAGGCTTCGTAGGTCGAGAAGAAGCCGTGGCGGCCGGTCAGCAGGTAGCCCTCGAGCATCCCCTCCATGGTGTGCTCGCTCAGCATCTCGATCACGCGCCCGTCGCGGGCCAGCTGCGTCCCGTCCGCGTCCTCCGGGAAGCCCTGCGCCAGCCAGAGCTTGCGGCTGACCTCGTAGATCGCGTCGAGCTTGTTCGAGGTGTTCTCGTCCGGGCCGAAGACGCGGAAGTTGCGCGGGTTGTCCCTCATCACGTCGCGCAGGAACGCGCCCAGCGGGCGGGTGTTCTCGGCCCGCACCTGGCCCGGCTCCTCCACCGCGACCGCGTAGTCGCGGAAGTCGGGGAGCCGGAGCGCGCGCTTCAGGAGGCCCCCGTTGGCGTGCGGGTTCGAGCCCATGCGGCGCGCACCCGCGGGCGCCAGCTCGCGGATCGCGGCGACCGGCGCGCCGTCGGCGTCGAACAGCTCCTCCGGCCGGTAGCTGCGCATCCAGCGCTCGAGCAGCGCCAGCCGCTCGGGGTTCGTCCGGACCTCGGTGACGGGCACCTGGTGGGCGCGCCACGAGCCCTCGATCCGGTGGCCGTCCAGCTCCGCGGGCGCGCTCCAGCCCTTGGGGGTCCGCAGCACGATCATCGGCCAGCGCGGCCGCTCCGCCGCCGCGGCGCCCCCGGCGCCAGGCGCCCGCGCCGCGGCCTGCGCGGCCCGGATCTCGCCGATCGCGCGGTCCAGCGTCGCGGCCATCGCCTGATGCATCGAGGCCGGCTCCGATCCCTCGACGAAGTACGGGGTCCAGCCGGCCCCGCGCAGCAGCGACTCCAGCTCGTCGCGCGTGATCCGTGCCAGCAGCGTCGGGTTGTTGATCTTGTAGCCGTTGAGGTTGAGGACCGGCAGCACCGCGCCGTCCCGCGCCGGGTTCAGGAACTTGGTGATGTGCCAGGAGGTCGCCAGCGGCCCGGTCTCGGCCTCGCCGTCGCCGACCACCGCCGCGACGACCAGGTCCGGGTTGTCGAAGGCCGCCCCGGCCGCGTGCGAGAGCACGTAGCCCAGCTCGCCCCCCTCGTGGATCGAGCCCGGCGTCTCGGGCGTGCAGTGGCTGCCGATCCCCCCCGGGAACGAGAACTGCTTGAAGAAGCGCTGCAGCCCCTCCTCGTCGAGGCTCTTGTCGGGGTAGACCTCGGAGTAGCTCCCCTCGAGGTAGACCGGGGCCAGCACGCCGGGCGCGCCGTGACCCGGTCCCGCCAGGAAGATCGCGTCGAGCCCGTCGCGCCGGATCACCCGGTTGAGGTGGGCGTAGGCGAACGACAGCGCCGGGCTCGCGCCCCAGTGCCCGAGCAGCCGCTGCTTGATGTGCTCGGGCCGCAGCGGCTCTTTCAGCAGCGGGTTGTCGCGCAGGTAGATCATCCCCAGCGCAAGGTAGTTGCAGGCGCGCCAGAAGGCGTCGATCCGGTTCAGCTCGTCGGGGGAAAGCGGCGCGCCGGGGACGCTCGAACGCGCCGGGCCGAAGGCGCTCAACTCGGCCGGCGTGGCCGCCGGGGCGGGACGGTCGGGACCGTGCATGGGACCTCTCCTCGCGCGGCGGGCGCCGCGGCGCCGGGGGGCGTCGCGGCGCCGCCGCGGGGAGAGTCTAGAACGACCAGGAGAGGCCCGCCGTCGCCTCCCAGCCGCTGACATCCAGGTCGCCGCCGTACGGCGCGAAATCGCCGCCGACGTCGAGCGCCACGCCGGTCCAGCGCCCCTCGAGCACGATCGCCCAGGCCGGCGCGACCGCGATCGAAAGGCCCGCCGCCGCGAACCAACCGAAATCGGCGCCGTCGTCGATGTAGTAGGTCGTGACGATCTCCTCGCCGTCGACGACGAAGTCGCCGCCCTCGGCGTACTCCCACCAGTAGAGGCCGCCGCCGGCCGCCAGGTAGGGGCGGACCCGCGACCCCGGCGGCGTGAGGTAGCCGACGAAGGCGACCGTCATCGGCGTCATCTCCAGGTCGGACTGGAACGCGATGTCGTTGCCGAACTCGTCGACGTAGCGCTTGTCGACGCGCCGCTCGCTGGCGTCGAAGTAGCCGAGCGTGAACATCACGCCGGTCCAGCGGTTGAGCGGGAGCACGAAGTCCATCGCCAGCAGCAGGTCCTCCAGGTCCTCGACGCTGCCGGTGAAGGCGTCCTGCTCGAGCCGCCAGAACTCGCCGCCGTCGCCGGTCGGCTGGTAGAGGCCCAGCCGGACGCGGAACTCGGGCCGCGGCGGGACCGCCGGGGGGGAAAGAACCGGGGGGGTCTGCTCACCCTGCCGCGACGGGTAGTGCTTCGGCTCGCCGGCTATCGCGGCCGGCCCGGCCGCCGCGGCGAGAAAGGCCAGCGCGACCGCGGTCATCGAGAGGCGCCGGATCGGAACACGCATGGGAACTCCTTCTTGGGGCCGCCGGGGGATCGGTGACGGGCCCGCGTGCCCTCGGAAAAGCAATGCCGGTGCCAGCCTGACCGTTCCGGCAACTCGTTCATCCGGAGGAGGTTCCCTTCGCGCCGCCCGGGCCGCCGCGTGCGAAGCGACCTCTGGGGAGGACACTCCGCGCGGTCAGGAGGACGGCGGAGCGCCGCCCTCCGTCGGATCGGCGTCCGCGTAGCGCTGCCCTTCGGCACCGCCCTTGATCCCGAGATGGCCGGGGAAGGCCCGGCGCACCGCGACCTCGCGCCCGATCCACGGCGTCGCCACGGCGAGCGCCCGCGGGTCGAGCGCGAGCGGGCCGCTGAGCAGGAACCCCTCGACCAGCGGGTGAACCGCCTGCAGCAGCTCGCGCGCGATCGCGAAGCCGGCCTCGGCCTCGCGCGCCGGCTCCCCCTCTGCGGCGGCCATCCGCTCAATGATTGCGCCCGGAACCGTCACGCCCGGGACCTCGTCGTTGAGGAACTCGGCGTCGCGCAGCGAGGAGAGGATCCGGATCTCCGCCACCACGGGGACGCGCACCGGCGCGATCCGCTCGAGGAAGCGCCCGAGCGCCGCCGCGTCGAAGACCGGCCCCGCGATCGCCCACCCGATCCCGGCGTCGACCTTCCATTCGAAGCGCCGGACCTCCTCGTCCTGGTCCGGCGCCCCCGGGAGCGCCTCGCCGCCCGCGAAGAACCGCGTCGGCTCGCCGATCGGCACGTCGCCGACGTCGAGGCCGTGGTTGAGCCGCGAGACCACGTTGGCGAGCCCGATCGCGTCGATGTCGAAGACGGGCCGCGACCACGAGGCCTCGCCCGGCCGCGGCCCCTGCCCCGTGACCAGCAGCACGTTGCGCAGCCCCAGCGCGTGCGCGCCGAGCAGGTCGCCCTGCATCCCGAGCAGGTTGCGGTCGCGGCACGAATAGCTGAGCACCGTCTCGACCGCCGGCTCGTCGCCGCGCCAGGTCCGCGCCACGCAGGAGAGCAGCGAGGCCAGGGCGAGCGGGCTCATCCGCGCCGTGACGCGCGGGTCGTCGGGGACGAGGACCGCGTCCACCCCGCCCCGCGCGATCGCGTCGAGCGCCTCCAGCAGCGGCCCGGTCTCCCAGCCGCGCGGCGGCGCGGCCTCGACCAGCGTCACGAAGCGCCCCTCGGTCACCTTGCGCGCCAGCGTGGACCGCTCGCGCTCCGGCACCGGGCGGCGCGGCACGACCGCCGGCGCCGCGACCGCGACGCGCGGCGCGACCTCGGGGCGGCCCGACGGACCGAGCACCTCGCGCATCGCCGCGACATGCTCGGGCGTCACGCCGCAGCACCCGCCGACGACCCGCGCGCCGGTCTCGACGAAGCGCCGGACGTAGCGCGCCATGTAGGCGGGCGAGGTCAGGTAGAGCATCCGCCCGTCGACGCTGCGCGGGATCCCGGCGTTGGGCATCGCGGCCAGCGGGCGGGCCGTGGTCGCGGCGATCGCCTCGAGCACCGACAGCATCGGGGCCGGACCGACCGAGCAGTTCACGCCCACCACCTCGGCCCCCGCGGCATCGAGCTTCTGCCCCAGCCACTCCGGCGGCACGCCCTCCGGCGTCCGCCCCTCCTCGTTGACCGTCATCATCGCGATCACGGGGAGCCCGGACGCGGCGCGCACCGCCCGCACCGCGGCCTGGATCTCGACCAGGTCGCTGAAGGTCTCGAGCACGAAGAGGTCGACGCCGCCCTCCAGCAGCCCCTCGATCTGCTCGCGGAACAGCGCGATCGCCTCGTCGACGGTCGTCGGCCCCCACGGCTCGAGCCGGATCCCGAGCGGCCCGATCGCCCCCGCCACCCAGCCGCGGCCGGCGGCGGCGCGGCGCGCGGCCGCGGCCCCCTCGCGGTTGATCGCGCGCACCCGGTCGTCCAGCCCGCTGGCCTCGAGCCGCGGCCGGTTGGCGCCGAAGGTATTGGTCTCGATCGCCTCTGCGCCGGCCCGCAGGAAGGCGCGGTGGACCTCCTCGACCAGCTCGGGCCGGACCAGGTTCAACTCCTCGTAGCAGCGGTTGAGGAAGACCCCGCGCCCGTAGAGCTCCGTCCCCGTGCCGCCGTCGAACAGGACGGGGCGCTCGGCGATCACCTCGAGGAACGGGCGCACCATGGCGCGAAGGATACCTCCTGCGGACGGGCGCGGCGCGGCCCTACGCGATCGGCGTCGGGTCCCAGCAGGTGCGATGCCCGCGGTCGAGGGCGTCGATCTGCCGCATCTCGTCGTCGCTCAGTGCGAAGTCGAAGACCAGCGCGTTCTCGTGGATCCGCTCGCGGCGCGCGGACTTGGGGATGACCGAGGTTCCGTGCTGGATCGCCCAGCGGATCATCACCTGGGCCACGGTCCGGCCATGCCGCGCCGCGATCGCGCCCAGCGCCGGGTCATCCAGCCCTTCGCCGTGCGCCAGCGGCGAGTAGGCGGTGAGCACGATCCCGTGCGCGCGGCAGTGCTCGAGCAGGCCGAGCTGCAGGAGGTAGGGGTGGAACTCGACCTGGTTGACCGCCGGCGGGATCTCGGCCGAGGCCAGCAGCTCGTCGAGGTGGCGGACGGTGTAGTTGGAGACGCCGATCGAGCGCGCCCGCCCCTCGTGCTTGAATTCCTCGAGCGCCTTCCAGGACTCCTGCCGCCGCCGCTCGACCGGCCAGTGGATCAGGAACAGGTCGACGTAGTCGAGCCCCAGCACGGCGAGACTGTCCTCGAAGGCGCGCCGCGCGCGGGCCAGGCCGTGGTCCTGGTTCCAGAGCTTGGTGACGACGAAGACCTCTTCGCGCGGCACGCCGCTCTCGCGCAGCGCCTGCCCGACGTCCCCCTCGTTGCCGTAGATCCGCGCGGTGTCGACGTGCCGGTAGCCGAGCTGCAGCGCATAGCGCACCGCCTCGCGCGTGGCGCGCCCGGGCGGCACCTGCCACACGCCGAGCCCCAGCACCGGGATGGCGTGGCCGTCGTTGAGCGGGATGCGGGCCTGGAGCGCGCCGAGCACGGGGGCCTCCGCGGTCCGTCCGCCCGGGGAAGCAAGAAGCCCCCGGCCTGCGCCGGGGGCTCCAGGTCCGCGGTGCGAACCGGCCTATTCGAGGACGAGCAGCTCGACGCGGCGGTTCTGGGCCCGCCCCTCGCGCGTCTGGTTGCTCGCGATCGGGTTGCTCTCGCCGAACGAGATCGTCGAGACCAGGTTCAGCGGGATCCCGTGCTCGTAGAGGTAGTTGCGGACGGCGTCGGCCCGCTTCTGGCCCAGCGCGAGGTTGAAGGCCTCGGAGCCGGCCGAATCGGTGTAGCCCTGGATCTCGACGAAGACCATCCGGTCGAACGACTTGACCCGCTCGACGAACTGGTCAAGCACCGCCGCGCCCTGCGGCGTGATGGTGAAGTCTGTCGGAGCCGAATCGCATGTCGTTGTTGGTCAGGGTCACCTTCCAGATGACCTTGCCGCGCGCGGCGTTCTCCGCGGCCTCGGCCTTGGTCATCGCCTCGGAGCCGACCTGCTTGGCCTGTCCGGCGAGCCCCTCGGTGCGCTGGATCTCGGAGGCCAGCTCGGCGTCCTGCTTGTCGAGGTCCTGGATCTTCTGGCCCTGGTCCTCGACCGTCGTCTGGATCCCGTCCACCCGCGATGTCATCGAGGAGACGGTCGTCTCGAACTTCTTGTTGGTCACGCAGCCCACCGAGAGCAGGGCGAGGCCTGCGGCAAGCAGCAGCCGTTGCTTCATGGTCCCTTCCTCCGTCACACAATCGGCCGCGCCTCGGGCATGACGCGCGGCCAGCCGGCCCTCACCGGGGCAGGGGCTCGGCCCTTGACCGGTCGGGAGTATATCTGCGGGCGGTCACCGGGGGTAACCGAACGGGCGCGAACACCCCGGGGACGGCGACCGGTGTGGCTGCGGGCGCCGCAGATTGGCGGGATCGGCCGATTGCCCGTACCTTCCTTCGACCGCTCGATGGTTCCCTGCTAAGTGTCAGATCACAAAACAGTTAGCCTTCGAGGTGGGGCCCGCCGAATGCCCTCGGTCATCCTGTACGCCGCTGCCGCCTGCGCGCTCTCCCTGCCCGGGATGGCGTCCGTGGCGTTGGCCGGCCCGGAAACGGCAGCCGGTGCCGCCACGCCGCAACCCGTCCAGGTGGAGGTCCGGACCGACTTCGGCCCGATCCGCCTGGAACTCGATCCGGCCGCCGCCCCGGCCACGGTGGCCCGCTTCCTGGCCCGCGCCGGGCTCGCGCCGGCTCCGGCGGGAGTCGAACGGGTCTTCCCGTACGCCGGCTCCTGGGCCTGCGAGCTGCGGGCCCACGGGTTTGTGACGCTCGGCTGCGCCCCCTACGAGCTGGCCGCCCCGAAGCCGAAGGGGCCGGGGATCGAGCCGCCGACGCCCGACGAGATCGACGGCGCGGCGCTCGGCCTGGGTCGCCGGACGCTGGGCGATACGGTCCAGCGGGATTGGCTCTGGCAGTCGGAGGTCTTCCCGCGCTACGTCGCGCTGCGGGAGAAGGGCAAGCCGGTGCCGCCCGGGCTCGCCGCGTTGGTCGCGGCAGTCGAGAAGGAGGGGGTCGTGGCAACCGCGCGCCTGGACGGGATGAGCCGGCTGGCCTACCTCGAAGCCCTCGGCTACCGCTACGTCGGAGGCCGCTCGTCGCACCCGGTGGAGCGCGGCTCGGTGCTGACGGCCAACCGGTACCCGGGCGAGGCCGACGAGCGGTTCCTGATCGCACTCGCGCCGATCCCCGACCGCGACGGCCGCGGGACGGTGTTCGGCCGCGTCGTCGACGGCTGGGAGACGCTGGCCGCGATGGAGCGCGCCCCGGTCGAGAAGGGGCACCGCCCGCTCTCCCCGATCCGAATCCTGGACATTTCGAGCGTCGCCCTCCCCGGCGACGATGGGAACGCACGCCGATGAGCCCACGCCTTGCCCGCCTCCTGTCCGCATTCCTCTGCGCCGCGGCCTGCGCCGGAGGCGCCGCTGCGGCCGAGCCGCCCGAGCGCGCCGCCACGCCGGTCGCGCGCGTCGACCGCGGACCCGCCGCCCCGCCCGACGGGACGGTCGACCCGGCGTCGCTGCCGGTCCTCGCCGCGCCGGCGGCGGACGGCGCCCGTGCGCCGCGGCTGATCCCCAACGTCTTCCCCGGCCCGGGCGAGATTCCCGCCGGCCAGGGGCCGGGCGGGATCTTCCCCTCCGCGGCCGGACCGGGCGTGACGATCGTGACCGACTCCCCGGAGGACGCCCCGGCCACGCTCGGCTCCGACGCGCCGCCGGTGATCGACGTGCGCTTCGACGGCCCCTACGACGGGAGCGTGGCCCCGCCCGACTCGGTCGTCGCGGTCGGCCGCAACCACGCGGTCTCCCTGGTCAATGTCCTGATCGCGATCTACGACAAGACCGGCGTGCTCAAGCAGGGGCCGTTCTCGCTGCGCAGCTTCTTCGGGATTCCGGCCGGCTGGGGCGAGTTCGACCCGCTGGCGGTCTACGACCCGTTCTCCGACCGCTACATCGTGGCGGTCCTGGCCGACAACGGCTCGGCCTCGGATGCGCGGATCTACATCGCGTTCTCGCAGACCAACGACGCGACCGGGACCTGGAACAAGTACTGGATCGACGCCGACCGCAACCAGCCCAACATCTGGGCCGACTACGCCTCGATCGGGATCGACCGCAACGCGGTCTACCTGACCGCCAACATGTTCACCCGGACCTCCGGCTTCTCCAACGTCACGCTCTTCGTCTACGACAAGGAGGACGGCTACGCCGGCCGTGCGCTCGACAACTCGCACCTGATCGACGTGCGCACGGCGGGGAACGGCGCCCCCTTCCGGCTGCGGCCGGCGTTCGTGGGCGAGGTCGTGCCGGGCGACGTCTACTACCTGGCCCACACTGACAGCAGCTTCGGCAGCTCGATGAACGTCTTCAAGCTGACCGGCAACCGCTTTGATTCGCCCACGCTGACACCCAGCGTGGTCCCGCTGTCCGGCACCTACTTCCCGACCGGCAACGCCCGGCAGCCGGGGACGGGGGGCGGCGTGGCGACGCTCGGGGCGAACCTCTGGAACGTCTACTACCGCGCCGGGAAGCTCTGGACGGCGATGTCGATCGGCGGCTCGGGCGGGATCGCGGCCTGGGTCCACCGGATCAACGTGGCCGCGGAGCCGTTCGTCCGGGAGCAGACCTTCCAGGTCGAGACGAGCGGCGCCGACCTCTACTTCCCCCACGTCATCCCTGACGTCGAGGACAACGACTTCGCGATCTTCTCCGCCTACTCCTCTCCGACGATCTACCCCAGCGCCCGCTACACCAACGTCTCGGCGGCGGGCACGATCCGCTACGCCGAGAACATGGCGACGGGCACGCTGCGCAGCGACTCCGGGCGGCACGGGGACTACTTCGCGGTCGGGACCGATCCCAAGGACCCCAACCGCTACTGGGCGATCGTCCAGTACCAGAAGAACAGCACTTTCTCCGGCAACTCGCGGATCGCCTCGGTGCGTTTCGAGGACGTACCGGTTCCGTCCGGCCCGCCGCCGGTGCCGGACGGCCGGACGGTCGCCGGCACCCCGGTCCGGGTGCAGCGCGCGGGCGGGAACGTGACGATCACCTGGGACGCCACGCGCTGCCCACCGGGCGGCAACCACCTCGTCTGGTACGACCTGGCGACGATCGCGTCCTACACGATCCGGCAGACGACCTGCGCGATCGGGACCTCCGGCGCCTGGACCGGCCCCGCGCCGATCGGCAACGTCGGCGTGCTCGTCGTCAGCGACGACGGCGCCGGCATCGAGGGTTCGTACGGCCCGAACAGCGCCGGTCAGGAGCGCCCGTCGAGCACGGTCGCCTGCGGAATCTCCGCGAAGAACACCGGCGGCGTCTGCCCCTGACGCGCGTGCCGGCCCACATCCCGTAGGGGCCGGCCCCTACGGCATATGATGGCGGCATGCGCGCGATGGTGCTCGAGCGCGCGGGCCAGCCGCTCGTGCCGCGGGAACTCAGAGAGCCGGTCCCCGGACCCGGCGAACTGCTGCTCGAGGTCCGAGCCTGCGGGATCTGCCGTACCGACCTGCACGTCGTCGACGGGGAGCTGACGCGCCCGAAGCTGCCGCTCGTCCCCGGCCACCAGGTCGTCGGACGGGTCCTGGCCGCGGGCCCGGGCGCCACGGGCCTGGCGACCGGCGCGCGCGTCGGCGTCCCCTGGCTCGGCTGGACCTGCGGGGCCTGCCCGGCCTGCCGCCGCGGCCGCGAGAATCTCTGCCCGGACGCGCGCTTCACCGGATACGACCGCGACGGCGGCTTCGCCGAGCGCTGCGTCGCCGACGCGCGCTACTGCTTCCCGCTGCCCGAAGGGACCGCCGACCGCGAGGCCGCGCCGCTGCTCTGCGCCGGGCTGATCGGCTACCGTGCGCTGTCGATGGCGGGCGACGCGGCGACGCTCGGCCTGTACGGCTTCGGCGCCGCGGCGCACATCGTGATCCAGCTGGCGCGGCACCAGGGCCGACGCGTGTTCGCCTTCACGCGGCGCGACGACCTGCCGGCGCAGCGCTTCGCCCGCGTGCTGGGAGCCGAATGGGCAGGCGCCAGCGACGAGGCGCCGCCGGAGCCGCTCGACGCGGCGCTGCTGTTCGCGCCGGTCGGGGCGCTCGTGCCGCGCGCGCTGCGGGCGGTCGCTCCGGGCGGGACGGTGGTCTGCGCCGGGATCCACATGAGCGACATCCCGTCGTTCCCGTATGCGGACCTGTGGGGCGAGCGGCGGATCGTCTCGGTCGCCAACCTGACGCGGCGCGACGGCGAGGAGTTCCTGGCGCTCGCGCCGCGGGTCCCGGTGCGGACCGAGGTGACCGTCTTCCCGCTCGCGGCGGCCAACGAGGCGCTGGCGGCGCTGCGCGAGGGGCGGCTGGTCGGCGCCGGCGTGCTCGAGCCGTAGCGGTCGCTATTCGTACCCCTGGCGCGCCAGGACCTCGAGCCCCTTCCGCTCGACCTCGACCCGGATCGGCCGGTAGCCGCCGTCCGGCGGCCGCACCGGCTTGAACCCCAGCCAGTACTGGTGCCGCAGGTCCTTGCGGATCGCGACCGCCGCCTTGTCGGTCTCGAAGAAGTCCTTCGCCAGGAAGAAGCGCCCGCCGGTCAGCCGCGCGATCTCGCGCAGCGGCCGGAGGGGGGTGGCCTGCGCGCGCCGCTCCTGGATCGCGCGGTCCTCGCCGACGAGGGCTACGACGTAGATCGGCACACCGATCGCGCGGGCCGCCTCGACTGCGTCGGACTTCTCCTTCTCGCTCGAGTTGTCGAGCCCGTCGGTGACCAGCACGATCGCCTGTCGCTCGCCCGGAACGGGCGGCAGCTGCGCCGCGGCCTCGGCCAGCGCGTCGATGATCGCGGTCCGCCCCTCCCGCCGCAGGGAGGTCGCGGTGTCGAAGAGCGAGAACGGTTCCTCGGTCCAGCCGCCGTGCTGCTGCACGCCCTGGGCCGCGAACGAGAGCATCATCAGCTGGTCGCCGCTGCGGAACTTCCAGAACAGCGTCTCCAGCGCGTCGCGAGACCGCTGCTTCTGCAACGGCGTCCCCATCGAGCCGGAGGTGTCGAGCAGCAGCACGATCCGGGCCGGGCGGTCGGTCTCCTCGGAGAACCACGAGATCGGCCGCGCGCGCCCCTGCTCCAGCACCTTGAAGCTGCGCGCCCGGAGCCCACGCACCGGCCGGCCGCGCCGGTCGACGACCACGGCCGCGACCATGACCATCGAGACGTCGACCTGCTCGGTCGGCAGCCCGTCCATCACTTCGGCCAGCTCGGCGTCGGTGAGCGGCGGGCCGCCGGCGTTGACGCGGTCGAGCAGGGCGCGGGCGCGCTGCGCCCGGTCGCCGGCCTGCACCGGCACGGCGGGGGGGGCCTCTGCGAGCGTCTCGGGCACCCCGGCCGCGACCAGGGCGACGAGCAGCAGCAGCGCGGCGAAGCGGGAAAGCGGGGACGCCCGTCGGGCGATGAGGGTCACTGATACATCCGCTCCACGAGGTGCCGGAAGCGCTCGATCACGGCCCGCCGCCGGACCTTCTTGGTCGGGGTCAGCAGCCCGTTCTCCTCGCTCGGCTCCTCGTGCAGGAACTCGAACTGCCGGGCCTTCTCGAAGATCGCGAGATTGGCCTGGTGGCGGTTGATCTCCTGCTGGAAAAGCTGCCGCACCTCAGGCCGGGCGAGCAGCGCCGCGCGGTCGTCGGCGGGCAGGCTCTTCTCCTTCGCCCAGGCCTCGACCGCGTCGAAATTGGGCACGATCAGCGCGCCCACCGAGGGGCGCTCGTCGCCGACCGCGATCACCTGCGCGATGTACGGGCTGCGCTCGAGCGCCTCCTCGATCGCGCGCGGCGCGATGTTCTTGCCGGTCGAAAGGACCAGGATCTCCTTCTTCCGGCCCGTGATCTTCAGGAAGCCGTCGCGGTCGAAGGCGCCGAGGTCGCCGGTGTGGAACCAGCCGCCGCGCAGGACCTCCTCCGTCTCGGTCTCCTTGTTGAAGTAGCCCAGCATCGTGTTGGGCCCGCGCGACAGGATCTCGCCGTCGGCCGCGATCCGGATCTCGACGCCGGGGATCGGCTTGCCGACCGTGCCGATCCGGACCGAGCCGGGGCAGTTGACGGCCAGCACGGGAGCGGTCTCGGTCAGGCCGTAGCCCTCGTAGACCGGAATCCCCAACCCCCAGAAGAAGCGCGCTACCGACGGCGAGAGCGCCGCGCCGCCGGAAATCAGGAACCGCACCCGTCCGCCCAGCTTCTCGCGCACCTTGCCGGCGATCAGCCGCTCGGCCAGCGCGAAGGAGACGGCCGCCAGGCCGCGCGGCCGGTGGCCGGCCAGGAACGCGTCCGCCGCGGCGTCGACCGCGGCCAGCGCCCGGCCGCCGATCAGCTTCTTGACGCCGGTCTGCTGCTCGACCCCTTCCGCCACCTTCTGCGCGACCCGCTCGAGCAGGCGCGGCACCGTGACGAAGACGTTCGGGCGCACCTCGGTCAGCGAGTCGGCGACCCGCTCGAGGCTGCGCACGTAGGCGATCCCGATCCCCATCTCGAGGAAGGCGTACTGCACCATCCGCTCGAGCACGTGAGAGAGCGGCAGGAACGACAGCGCGACGTCCCCCTGTTCGAAGCGGAAGGTGTGGATCGAGGCATCGACGTTGGAGGCGATGTTGGCGTGGGTCAGCATCACCCCCTTGGGGATCCCCGTCGTGCCGGAGGTGTAGATGATCGTGGCCAGGTTGCCGGGATTGAGGCCGGCCAGCCGCTCCTCGATCAGGCCGGGATGGGCCGCGAGGTGGGCCGCGCCGCGTTCGCGCAGCACCGAGAAGTGGGTCAGCCCGTCGGACTCGGCGTCCATCCCGACGACCTGCTCGATCGCGGTCTCGCGTCGGACGCTGTTGACCTTGGCAGCCTGGTCGGCAGTCGAGACGATCGCGAGCCGGGCGCCGCAGTCGCGCAGCAGGTAGCGCACCTGCTCGGCCGGGAGGGTCGGGTAGACCGGCACGGTGATCCCGCCGGCGAACTGGATCCCGAGGTCCGACAGGATCCACTCCGGGCGGTTCTCGGAGACGAGCACGACCCGGTCGCCTGGCTGCAGGCCCAGCGCCATCAGCCCGGCGGCGATCTCCCGGACCTGGGTGAGCGCGTCGGCGGAAGAGATCCACTCCCAGCCGCCGGCGCGGCGGGTCCCGAACAGGTCGGGGCGCCCCTTCTCCCGCACCGCGGAGAGGAACAGGGCCGGCAGGTTCGATCGCGGCGGCATCGGGTGGGAGGCTCCTTCGAGCGGGCGCGCGCCGGTGCTTGCGGCCAGCAGAGATTAGCAGACCCGGGGGCGCCAGGATCGCGCCGGAGGCGGAGGGTATACTCCGGAAAAACCGATGAGGCGGCTCTTCCCTTACCTGCCGGTTGTGTTCGCCGGACTGCTCCTGTCGGTTTCGGCGGGCGGGCCGGCGCGCGCCGCGAAGCCGCCGACACCGGCGCGGGCGGACCGCGAGGCCGCCGCCAGGCTCGCCAAGGACCTCGCGTTCGCCTCGGAGATGGCCCGGAAGGGGCTGTGGCGGGAAGCTTTGTTCCGCTGGGAGCGCGTCCTGGCCCAGCGCCCCGGCGACCCTCGCCTGCTGAACAACGTGGCGGTCGCCCGCGAGGCCCTGGGGGACCGCGAAGGGGCGCGCCAAGCCTACGAAAAGGCACTCCAGCTGACCACCGAGCGCGCGGTGGAGGACAATTTCATCTATTTCCGGCGCGCCGACCCGGCGCCGGAGCCAGCCGACCCCGGCACCGGCGAGGCCCCGGCTCCCGCCGCGGGAGCGCCGGAGCCGCCGGCCCCGGACCCGGCGGCCGACGGCACGGCGAGGCGCCCGTGAGCGCCGCCGGCCGCCGTGCGGCTCGCCTGCGCTCCGCCGCGGGCCGGCTGGCCGCGCTGGCCGCGCTGCTCGCACCCGGCCTGCCGGCGCCCGCGCTCGCGGGAGGCGAGTGGGTCGAGGTCGGGCTCGAGGTCTCCCTGCCGCCGCGCGTGCCGACCGTCGCGGGCGAACGGGTCCTGGTCGCGATGTTCCGCGCCAACGACCACGAGCGAATCGACATCGGGCTGGAAATGGCCCGCTGGGCGCGGCGCGAGATCGCGCGCAGCACCGACCTCCAGGTGATCGACGTCCCGCCCCCTCCGATTCCCGAGCAGCGGCCGGAGAAGCTGGCGGTCAACGACGTCTTCTGGAAGCGGCTGGGTGAGGACTTCCGCGCCGACATCATCGTCTCCGGCGTCGTCGACTACCGGATCGAGGACCTGTCGGGCTTCGTGACCCGCGACTACGAGGACGAGGTGACGCTGCAGACCGTGCGCCGCACGGTCTACACCGAGCGCCGCGGGTTCAAACTGAAGGTCGAGCTGTTCGTGCTCCAGGGGGACAACGGCGCGCTGCTGCTGGCCGACACGTGGACCGAGGAGCGGGTCATCGATGGCACCGCGGCCGAGGACCTGCAGATGTTCTACGAGAGCCTCGAGATGGCAAAGGACGACCAGCGCGCCGTCTTCCTGCCGATGACGATCCGGGAGCCGCGCTACCTGTGGCTGGAGTGACCATGAGCACGCTGCGGAGATTCGCGTTCGGCCTGGCGCTCGCCGCGCTGGCCGCCCTGGCCGCCCCGGGCCCCGCGTGGGCACAGTTCGGCCGCAACAAGGTGACCTACGGCGACTTCAAGTGGACGATCTACGCCTCCCCCCACTTCGACATCTACTACTACTTCGACGACGACCGGCTGCTGCAGCAGCTGGTCTCCGAGGCCGAAAGCGCCTACCTCGAGGTCTCGCGCACGCTCGACCACGAGCTGCGGATCCGGATCCCGCTGATCCTCTACCGGACCCACGCCGACTTCCAGCAGACCAACATCACGCTGGCCGAGCTGCCGGACGGGGTCGGGGCCTTCGCCGAACCGATCCAGAACCGGATGGTCGTCCCGATCGACGAGCCCTCCGACAAGCGCTTCGCGCTGCTCAAGCACGAACTGACCCACATCTTCGAGTTCGACATCCTCTACGGCGGATCGCTGCGCCGGGCGCTGCGCGGCAACGCGCCGCTCTGGCTGATGGAGGGACTGGCCAGCTACGTCGGCGACGACGAGGACAGCTTCGACCAGATGGTGATCCGCGACGCGGTCGTGAACAACATCGTTCCCCCGATCGCCGCGCTCAACGTGCTGAGCTTCCTGACCTACCGCTACGGCAACGCGGTCTTCTCGTTCATCGAGGACAAGTACGGCGCGGAGGGGGTCCGGACCTTCCTGTTCGAGTTCCGCAAGCAGCTCGTCGGCGGGAACGTCGAGAAGTCCTTCAAGGACGCCTTCGGGTTCGACCTCGACCAGTTCGACCGGGAGTTCGCGCGCTGGCTGCGGCAGCGCTACCTGCCGATCCTGACCAGCAAGCGCGCTCCCGCCGAGTACGGCCCCGAGATCGGCGTGACCAAGCCGGGGCGCTACACCTTCTCGCCCTCGCTCAGCCCCAGCGGCGAGCTGATCGCCGCGCTGGCGACCCCCGGGATGGAGCTGGACGCGGTCGTGCTCTCGGCCCGTGACGGCAAGGAGGTCCGCAACCTCACGAAGGGCTTCACGACCCGCTTCGAGGACCTCATCGCGGGCGCGTTCGAGGCCAAACGCGACATCTGCTGGTCGCCCGACGGCGACCACGTCGCGTTCTTCGTCAAGCGCGAGAACGACCGGCCGCTGATGATCTACGACGTGACCAGCGGCCGGATCCAGGACCGGATCGGCTTCGCGGCCGTCACCAACGAGAACTCGCCGGCCTACTCGCCGGACGGCAAGTGGATCGCGTTTTCCGGCAACCGCGACGGGGTGTGGGACATCTTCCTCTACAACCTCGAGACGAAGGAGCTGGTCAACGCCACGGAGGACGAATACTACGACCTCAACCCCTCCTGGTCGGCGGACGGCCGGACGGTGCTCTACAACCGCCGGATCGGCGAGTTCCCGAAGATCTTCACGGTCGAGGTCGGCGCCCCCGAGCGCAAGACCCAGCTCACCGCCGGCGCGGCCTCCGACGTGCAGCCGACCTGGTCGCGCGACGGGCGGACGATCTACTTCAGCGCCGACCGCGGCCTACATGGCGTCTTCAACCTGCACCGGCTCGACCTGGCCACGGGGACCGTGGAGCGCCTGACCGACCTGGTCGGCGGGGCCTTCGCCCCGGTCGAATTGCTGCCCGACGCCGACCGGATCCCCCAGCTGGCCTATGCCGCGTTCGACGGCGGCACCTTCCGGCTCTACCGGATGAAGCTCGTCGGCGCGGCGGTGGACGAGGCGGGCAAGGCCGGCAAGGCCGAGCCCCAGACCTCCCCCAAGGCCCCGTCGCGACGCAAGCCCCGAAAGGGCACCGAACGTCCCGCGGGGACCGCGGCCCCGGCGACCCCCGCGGGCGCGGCCCCGCCGCGGCCGCAGTCGTCGCTCCGGGCGCCGAGCTGGCCGGCGGGGGTGATGCCCGCCTCGCTCGGCTGGCAGGTGCCGCCCTCGCCGCCGCCCGCGGGCGAGCCCGCCGCGGGCCCGCCGGCCGCGGAGGAGGAGCCCCCCGGCGACCTCCTGCCGCAGGACGAGGGGGACACCGACCTCGAGCCGTTCGCCCCCCCGCTCGACCTGACGCTCGACCCCGACAGGAAGGAGAAGTACCGCGCGAAGTGGGACATCGACCAGCCCGAGCTGTTCGTCGGCGTCACCAACAGCGGCGATTTCCTGACCAACTTCGTCTTCAACTTCTCCGACCTGCTCGGCGACCAGCGCGTCTCGCTCCTGGCGTCGTCGGTGGCGAGCTACACCAACTTCGATCTCTCCTACTTCAACCTGGGCGGACGCTGGGACTGGGGCGCAAGGATTCTCGACTACCGCGACTTCTACGTCGCGAGCGACGGCTTCCAGGCCGAGGCGATCAACCGCCGGCAGCGCTACTCGGCGGTCTCGGGCTTCGCCTGGTACCCCTTCAACCGCTACCTGCGCTTCGAGACGACAGCCGGCTATGCCCAGCGCCGCTACGATCAGCCCTTCTTCGACCCCTTCACCGGGCAGACCGAGTTCGTGACCTCGGCCTCCGACTTCCCCTACCTCTCTGCGGGACTGGTCTACGACTCGGTGCGCTACCAGGGCTTCGGCCCCTACCAGGGCAAGCAGGTCTCGCTCAACGTCACGGGCGTGACCTTCACCGGCGGCGACGACGAGGGCGAGAACGTGATCCAGTATGGGTTCGACGGCCGCTTCTACCAGGGGATCACGCAGCGCAGCCTGCTCGCCGTGCGCCTGATCGGCCTGTTCCAGACCGGGGATGCCGGGGCGATCTACGCGATCGGTGGGAACAACCAGATCCGCGGCTTCGAGTACAACCAGTTCTTCGGCGACAACTACATCCTGGCCAACATCGAGCTGCGCTTCCCGCTGCTCGACTCGATGCGGCTGCCGTTCGGCCTGAACCTCGCCCCGGTGCGCGGGTTCATCTTCGTCGACTTCGGGACGACCTGGTTCGGCGACCAGGACTACGTCGTGTTCGACGAGGAGACCGGCCTGCCGACCGGACTCGCGCGCGGCAAGGCGAGCTACTCGGAGGCGGTCGGGACCTACCGCCAGTACATCGGCACGCTCGACGGGAAGTGGGTCGACTACCACGGCTCGGTCGGGGTGGGGTTCACGGTGCCGGTGTTCGGGCTGCCGCTGACCTGGGCCTTCAGCCGGATCTACAACGGCGAGGACTTCGAACCGCTCGACGGGTCCTTCTACATCATCCTCAACTGGTAGGCGGGCCGGCCCGGACCCCGGTTCAGCCGCTCCAGCCCCGGCGCCCGGCCGCGGCGGCCGCGGCCGCGGCCCCCGCGACGGCCCCGAACAACGCCAGTGCCAGCCCCTCCGCCGGGGAGAGCCCGACCGCGAACAGGGCCTCGGAGAGCCCGGCCAGCGGGCTCGCCGACGACGTTCCATAGGCGACCTGCCGCGCCAGCGACGCCGCCAGGACCCCGGCCAGTGCGCCCGCCGCGCCGAGCATCGCGCCGGTCGCGAGCACCGGACCGACGACGACCGCGTTGGGAGCGCCGACGATCCGCAGCAGCGCGACCTCCTCCCGCTTGTCGTCGAGCGCGAGCCGGACCACGCTGCCGATCGTGACGAGCGCCGCCAGCAGCAGCGCCGCGGCCCCGGCGAGCGCGAAGCGCGACAGCGCGCCGCCGAGCCGCGAGAGCGCCTCGAGCCAGTCGCGGTCGTAGCGGACCGAGTCGGCCGCGGAGCTCGTCTTCGCCAGTTCCACCAGCGCCGCGACCCGCGCCGGGTCGGCCCCTTCGGGCTGGACCCGCAGCGAGCCCGGGAACGGGTTGCCGCCCAGCAGGTCGCGCAGGTCGCCCAGGTCGGGGTAGAGCGCGCGGAACTCCGCCAGCGCCCGCTCGGGCGAGACGCGCTCGACGCGCCGCACGCCGCCCGCCCGCTCGATCGCCTCGGCCAGCGCGTCGACCGCGGCCGCGTCCGCGCCGTCCTTGAGGTAGATCTCGACCACCGCCTGCTCGGCGAGCCGGTCCCAGGTCCCGCGGACCCCGTGGCTGAGCGACCAGAACGAAGCGACCAGGAAGATGGCGACCGCCATCGCCGCGACCGAGAGCAGCCCGGCCAGCGGCCGCCGGCCCAGGTCGGAGGCGGCGACGCGCACCACCTCGGCCGCGGTCCGGGGCCAGGCGGTCACCGCGGCGCCTCGTCGCGCGCCAGGCGCCCGGCCTGCAGCGTGAGCACGCGCACCTTGGCGCGCTCGATCAGCATCCGATCGTGGGTCGCCAGCAGCACGCAGGTCCCGCGGGCGTGGATCTCGCGGAACAGCGCGAGGATCTCGAACGAGCGCTCGGGGTCGAGGTTTCCGGTCGGCTCGTCGGCCAGGAGCAGGCGCGGCTCGGGGGCCAGCGCGCGCGCGATCGCGATCCGCTGCTGCTCGCCGCCCGACAGCGTCTCCGGCAGGTCGTTGGCGCGGTGGGCCAGCCCGACCCACTCCAGCACGCGCCGGGTCCGCTCCCGCCGGCGCGCGGCGGGCCAGGCCAGCGCCCGCAGCACGAAGCTGATGTTGTCCTCGATCGTGCGGTGGCGCAGCAGGCGGAAGTCCTGGAAGACGACCCCGATCGAGCGCCGCATCAGCGGGATCTCGGCGCGGCGGATCGCCGTCAGGTCGCGGCCGGCGACGACGACGCGGCCGCTGGTCGGAACCAGTTCGCGGGTGATCATCGAGAGCAGGGTCGACTTCCCGGCCCCCGAGGGGCCGGTGACGACCACCATCTCGGAGGCGGCCACGGAAAACGACACGTCCTTCAGCGCCGCGTGCGGCGGCCGGTAGATCATCGTCGCCTGGTCGAAGTGGATCACGCGGGGGTCACCGGGGGCGAAGCGGGGGGCGGCTCGTCTTCGTAGTCTACCGTCTCCAGCCGCTCCCGTTCGGTCCACTCCGCCATGCGCCGCCGGCGGCGGGCTTTCGCCACCAGCACGGCGACCAGCCCCAGCCCTCCGAGGAGGCCGTTGAAGGAGAGCGCGGCCCAGAACGCGGGACGCAGCAGGTAGCGCCAGCGCGCCTCGCGGTACCAGAGCGAGGCGAGGAGCTCGGGGTCGAGCCCGTAGGCGACCGCGAAGGCGCGGTCGAACGGGTCGCCTGCGCGCAGCCGCGTGACGAGCCGTCGCGTTCCGCCGGGTGGAGCGTGCCGCTCGGCCAGCGTGACCATCGAGAGCGCCTGGGCGTAGGCGGCGCGCGCACCGGCCTCGCCTTCCGGCCAGCCGTCCTCGAGCGCGAGCAGCGGCAGCGGCCGGCTCCAGGCCAGCGACCACGCCAGCTCCAGCGCGTCCTCGAGCGAGGTCGCGCGCTCCACCGACAACGCGAGCCCCTCGTGGTACCAGCGCGGGATCCGCGCGCCGCGCGGGACCGCGGCCTCCAGCAGCACGTGGGTCGCCTCGTGCGCCAGCAGTCCGGCCGTGTCGCGGTGAGGGTAGGCCGCGGCCTGGCGGGCGAAGAGCACGATGCGGCCGCTCCCGGCCTCGGCGATCCCGGCCGCCCACGGAGGCACGCCGGACAGGCCCAGCCGCCGCTCGTCGGCGCCGCTGCGGGGCGGGTCGCCGGCGACCACGACCAGCATCTCGGGTGGCGGCGGGAGGTCGAGCCGCACTGCGACGCGGCTCACGACCGCCGGCGCCTCGCGCGCGATCTGCCGGGCCAGCGGCTCCCACTCGGGGGCCGCGGCGACGACCCGGACGGCCGGGACGGGGTGGTCCCCGGGCGTTCCCAGCGCCCCAAGCGCCGCCAGCGCGGCCAGCAGCCCGGCAGTCACGGCGGACTCACCCGAGGAGTCGCCGCAGCGTGTCGTGGACCCGGCCGGGGTCGGCCCGCCCTCCGGTGCAGCGCATCACCTGTCCGACGAAGAACGCGAGCAGGCCCGCCTTTCCGGCGCGGTAGCCCGCGGCTTCGCCGGGGTGTGCGTCGAGCACCGCGCGGCACGCCGATTCGATCGCCGCCGCGTCGTCCAGGCGCGACAGCCCGTCGGCCTCGACGATCGCCGCGGGGCGCCCCTCGCCGGCGGCCACCCGCGCGAGGACCTCCTTCGCGGTCTTTCCGGAGATCGCGCCGGAGCCGGCGAGCCGGATCAGCTCGGCCAGGTCGGCCGCTGCGACCGGGCTTTCCCCGATCGGCAGCCCGCGCTCGCGCAGCAGCCCGAGCAGCTCGGTCAGGACCCAGTTCGCGGCCGCCCGCGGATCGCCCGCCGCCTGCGCAACCTGCTCGAAGTAATCGGCCACCGCCGGCTCGACCGTCAGCCGGTGGGCGTCGGCCTCGGGCAGCCCGAGCGCCGCGGCGAAGCGGTCGCGCCGCGCGTGCGGCAGCTCGGGCATCCCCGCCCGCGCCGCGGCGATCAGCGCGTCGTCGAGCGCCAGCGCGGGCAGGTCCGGCTCCGGGAAGTAGCGGTAGTCGTGCGCCTCCTCCTTGGCGCGCAGCGGGCGCGTCTCGCCGCGGGCGTCGTCCCAGAGCCGGGTCTCGGGGACCGTCGCGGAGCCCGCCCGACGCGCGGCGGCCTGGCGCGCGATCTCGTGCCGCAGGGCCCGGCGCACGCCGCGGAAGGAGTTGAGGTTCTTGAGCTCGACCCGCGCCCCCCACGGTTCGCCGTCGCAGTGAACCGAGACGTTGACGTCGCAGCGCAGGTCGCCGTCCTCCATCTCGGCGTCCGACACCCCGGTCGCGCGGAGGATCGACCGGAGGCGCTCGAGGTAGAGAAAGGCCTCGTCGGGCGAGGCCAGCCCGGGCGCGCCGACGATCTCCACCAGCGGCACGCCGCAGCGGTTGAGGTCGATCCCGGAGCGGTCGTCGCCGAACCCCTCGTGCAGCGACTTGCCTGCGTCTTCCTCGAGGTGGATCCGCTCGATGCCGATCCAGCGCGGGGCCGCGCCGGGGGGCTCGATCCGGACCCGCCCCCCGGTCGCGAGCGGTCGGTCGAACTGGCTGATCTGGTAGCCCTTCGGCAGGTCGGGGTAGAAGTAATTCTTGCGGGCCCAGGCCGAGATCCGGTGGATCTCCGCGCCCAGCGCCCCCGCCAGCCGGACCGCCAGGCGCACCGCTTCCCGGTTCGCGGCCGGGAGCGCGCCCGGCAGCCCCAGGCAGACCGGGCAGATCCGGCTGTTGGGCGCGCCGCCCGGGCCCGCGACGCAGCGGCAGAACAGCTTGGTCCGGGTCCTGAGCCGGGCATGGACCTCGAGCCCGATGACGGCGCGAACCGGCTCCACGAACGGGCCTCCGGCGGCGGCGAACGGCGCGGGGCTGCCACCGCCGGGGATCGTAGCATTGCGCTTGCGGGGCGTCCCGGCGGGTGGCTAAATGCGGACTCGGCGGGCCCCCTGCACCGCCGTCCACGACGGGCCTCTTCCCGTCCCGAGGTGACCCGATGAAGCGCGCACTGTTCCTCACTCTCCTCTTCGCCCTCTCCTACCCGGCGCTCGCCGCCGATGGCCCCTCGCTCTCCCTCCTCCCGTGGGACGACACGATCCCTCGCGATGTCCGCGGCGGCGTGCGCAGCGCGCTGGAGAAGGAGAAGGCCGAGCTGGAAAAGCAGAAGAATGCGAAGGACAAGCCGTTCGTGCGCGTCTTCACCAACGAGGGGATCGAGTTCGTCGACGGCAAGCCGACGAGCTCCGTGACGGTCCAGCGCTGCCTGGACGACCGGATGGTGACCGAGCGCTGGCGCTACACGCTCGAAAAGAGCGGCGCCGATTACGTGATCAAGGATCGGACGAAGGTCGCCGAGGTGGACGACGCCTACCCGCGGGCCGTCGAGGCCGCCGCGTCCGCCCGTTCCGCCCCCGCGCTGGCCTTCGAGCACGACCTGCTAAAGATCTCGGGCGAGGCCGGGGGGCGCTTCTCCGTGATGCAGATCGGCCCCTACCCCGACGGCGTGCTCTGGGCCGGCAAGGGCCGGATGACGCTCCCGCCGGTCAGCGACCAGGAGGCCCTGTTCTTCGAGAAGCAGCTCAGCAAGCGCGCGATCGACTCCGAGATCGAGGCGCTCGAGATCCGCTTCCAGCCCGGCGACGAGCGGTTCCTGAAGCTGTTCGGGATCCCCCCGAAGATCGCCGGCGCGGCGTCCACCGGCAAGCCGGCGGGAGGATCGGGCGGGGACCTACTGTCGCAGATGGTCTCGAAGGTCACGATCAGCGAGGACCAGCTCTACACGCCCTACGCCTACGAGTCCCTGCCGCGCCCGGAGTACGCGGGCACGTTCTCGATCCGGGCCAAGACCAAGGACCACGGCTGGCTCCAGTACAACTTCGCCTCGCAGCCGCAGATGCCGCAGGCCCAGGTCGGGGTCGGCAAGGAAGGCGCCAACGCGTCGCTCTCCCGTGACACGCGCGCCGCCAACGACAAGATCATCAGCCTCTATCCGGGGCCGGAACTGCGCGCGATGCCGCGCCAGCAGATGGAGCGCATCCGTGGCCTCCGCGATGTCAGCCCGCTGCGGTTCGAAGCCATGCTGGACCTCGCCCCCGACCGCTTCTCGGCCCAGGTCGACGTCGACCTCCAGACGCTCCTGCCCGCCAAGGACCTCTACTTCTACCTGGGCGGCAACCCCAGCGTCCGGTCCGTTTCACTCGAGGGGACGGGGGACCTGGCCTTCGTGCCCGTGCTCAGCCTCGGCTCCCTGATCTACGGCTTCGAGGAGTCGGCCAATGTCTACCGCGTCCTGCTGCCGCGCGAGATGCCCGCGGGATCGATCCTCAGGCTGAGGGTCGCCTTCGACAGCCCGAAGCTGGTGCGCGTGATCAGCGACGGCTTCTGGTACGTCGAGCGGGGCGCCTTCCTGCCGTTCATGGGCACGCTCGACGACGCCGCGGCGGTCCGCTTCGTCGTCCGCACCAAGGACCCCTACACCCACATCGCGATCGGCAGCAAGCTGACGCGAGGAGGTGGTCGGCGGCTTCCGCTACACCGAGTGGGGCTCCGACCGGATGATGAACTTCCCGACCGTGATCGTCGGCAAGTACTACAAGCCGATCGTCCAGGACGTCGACGGCGTCCGGATCACGGGCTACCAGACCAGCACCGGGATGGGTGACGGCTCGATGGACCAGGACGCGATGCGCCCGCAGGTGATCCAGGCCGCCGACAGCATGCGGCTGTTCACCAAGCTCTACGGCCTCCCCTACCCCTACAAGGACCTCAAGCTGGTCGGCACCCCGGCCCAGTTCATGTCGGCCCAGTCCCCGACCTCGATCATCTACGTCGGCGCGGGCGTGATGATGAAGGAAGCCGAGCTGATGACCTGGGGCCGCGAGATGTTCGGCGCCAACTTCGACCCGATGTGGGTCCGCGCCGTCACGGCGCACGAGAACGCCCACCAGTGGTGGGGCGGCCGGGTCTCCTCGATCAACTACGGCAGCTACTGGTTCGTGGAGACCTTCTCCGAGATCTCGGCCCACTGGTACCTCGAGGCGATCAAGGACGATGTCGGTGCGCGCTCGTCCTTGAATTACTGGCGAACCTCCGGGATGGCGCGCGACCGGCTGGGCCCGGTCTCCCAGATCATCCGGGCCCCGGCGCTGTACTACACCAAGGGCCCCTTCGTCGTGAACATGCTGCGGCACTACTACAGCGAGGACAAGATCCTGAGCTTCCTGCGGACGACGATGCAGACCTACGACGGCGACCTGATCGCGGGGGCCGACCTGCGCGTGGTCGCCAACAAGGTCTTCGGCGAGAACATGGACTGGTTCTTCGACCAGTACATCGACGGGATGGGGATCCCCGAGGTCGCCTACAAGTTCAACGATGCGACCCCGGCCGAGGACGGAAAGGGCTGGATCATCACCGGCCGGCTCGAGCAGGCCATCAAGTGGGACGGCAAGACGATCGACGGCAAGTACTTCACCAAGCTGATGGTGCCGATGACGGTGGACACCGCGGCCGGTCCGGTCCAGGTCAAGGAGTACATGGACGGCGCGACCAAAGAGCTGCGGCTCCGCGTCGAGGCCAAGCCCAAGGGGGCGCCGAAGATCCAGGACCAGCTGGTCTGGATGACGACGCGCGCGCTGTAACCCGTCCTGCGGGCTCTCCGGTCCGCGGCGCCCCCGGCGCCGCGGACCGCTTCACTTGTCACACGACCGTCACCCTGAAGGCGGGCGCCTCGCTCGATTCGGGCCCGGAATCCGTAGAATAGAAGCGTGGCCAGCAACCGCATCACGCTCGTCGAGGACGATCCGGACATCGCGGAGGTCCTGCGCTACAACCTCGTCAAGGAAGGGTTCCAGGTCGACGTCTTCGGCCGCGGCGACTCGGCCCTGGCCGGGATCCGGAACCTGCCGCCGGACCTCGTCCTGCTCGACCTCATGTTGCCGGGACTCGACGGGCTGGAGATCTGCCGGCTGCTCAAGCGCGAGGCGCGCACGGCCGCGATTCCGCTCGTGATGCTGACCGCCAAGGGCGAGGAAACCGACCGGATCGTCGGTCTCGAGCTGGGCGCCGACGACTACATCCCGAAGCCCTTCAGTACGCGCGAGGTGGTGCTGCGGATCAAGGCGATCCTGCGGCGACAGCGCGGCGACGGCGGCGGCCAGGGCGAGCTGATCGAGACCGGCCGCCTGCGGCTCTACCCGGCCGACCACCGGCTCGAGGTCGACGGCCGCGAGGTTCCGCTGACCGCGACCGAATTTCGCCTGCTGCACTTCCTCATGTCGCGGGTGGGCCGGGTCCAGAACCGCGGCCAGCTGCTGACGGAGGTCTGGTCCTACACCGAGGGCGTCGACAGCCGCACGGTCGACACCCACGTCCGGCGGCTGCGCCGCAAGCTTGGCCCGGAGGCCGACCGGATCGAGACGGTCGTCGGCGTGGGCTACCGCTTCCGGCCGTAGAGCCGGGCTCAGAAGGACAGGACGAACTTCGAGCCCCGTCCCAGTTCCGACTCGACCCGCACCTGGCCCCCCTGCAGCCGCATCAGGTGCTTGACGATCGCCAGGCCGAGCCCGGTGCCGGCCCGCTCGCGCGCGCCGGGGTCGATCCGGTAGAAACGGTGGAAGACCCGGTCCAGCGCGTCCGCCGGGATCCCGACACCGGTGTCCTCGACCTCGATCACGGGCCGCCCGTCGACGGCCCGGCCGCGCACGGTGACGCGACCGCCCGGGCGGTTGAACTTGATCGCGTTGTCGACCAGGTTGACCAGCACCTGCTCGAGCCGGCGGCGGTCGGCGTGGAGCGGCAGCGGATCGGGCAGATCGCTCTCCAGCGTGACCCGGGCCTCGGCCGCAAGGTGCGCGTGCTGGGCGATCACGTCGCGCACGACCGTGCCGGCGTCGAGGTCGACCGGGGCGAGCTTGATCGCCTCGGTCTCGATCAGCGAAAGGTCGGTCAGGTCGGCCAGCAGCGCCTCCATCCGCTCGACCTGCCGCGCCGAGATCCCGAGAAAGCGCATCGCGATCGCGGCGTCGGCACAGCGATCCTCGAGCAGCGTCTCGACCGCGGCCTTGATCGAGGTGATCGGCGTCCGCAGCTCGTGGCTGACGTTGGCCACGAACTCGCGCCGGACCCGCTCCAGGGCCTCGAGCCGCGTGATCTCGTAGAGCAGCACGATCGCGCCGCGCGAACCGCCGTTCACCGGAACCGCCGTGACCTGGACGTCGAACGAGCGGCCCGAGACCGGGTCGGCCCAGGTCAGTTCCTCGTCCTCCTCGCCGGCCAGCACGCGCGCCACGGCGTCGATCACGGCCGGAGCGCGCAGGATCTCGGCCAGGGGCCGGCCGGCCGGGTCGCTCCGCACCGAGCACAGCGCCCGGAAGCTGTCGTTCGCCAGTTCCAGCCGACCATCCGCGCCGACCACGCCCAGCGCCTCGCGCATCCGGCCGATCACCGAGCGCAGCAGCGTCCGCTCGCGGTCCGCGACCGCGACGCGCATCACCAGCGCGGCCCGCAGGCTCTCGATCGCGGCCGTCACGCGGGCCATCTCGTCGTGCTCGTCGGGGACCGGGATCGGCTGCTCGGCCGCGCCCGCCAGGGCTCGCTCGGCCGCCGCGGCGACCTGGTCGAGGCGCGCGGCGTGGCGGCGCAGCAGCCAGGCTGCAAGCGGAATCGAGGCGGCGGCCGGGACCAGGAAGAACGGGAACAGGCGCCGGGCCGCCTCGCCGCCGCCGCCCAGCACCACCACGGCCGCGGCGAGGCCGGCCAGCGCGGCCAGCGTCACGCCGGCGGTGAAGGTGACCAGCAAACGGCGCCGGACCCGCATCAGCCGCGCGGCTCGCCCTCGTCCCCGATCCAGGCGTGCTTGATGATCTTGCCCTCGACCGAGTAGACGATCTCCTCCGCGATGTTGGTCGCCTCGTCGCCGATCCGCTCGAACTCCTTGGCCACGAAGATCAGCCGGATCGCGCGCCTGGTGGTGCGCGGGTCCTCGAGCATGTAGGAAAGCAGCTCGCGGAACACCGCCTCCATCCGGCTGTCCAGCTCGTCGTCGAGCGGAATCACCGCCCGCGCCGCCTCGGCGTCGCGGTTGACGAAAGCGTCGAGCGCGGAGCGGACCATCTCCTGGGCCCGGCGGGCCATCTGCGGGATGTCGACCAGCGGCTTGAGCGGCGGCTCCGAGTTGAGCTCGATCGCGCGCTGCGCGATGTTCCCGGCGTGGTCGGCCAGCCGTTCGAGGTCGGTCGTGATCTGCATCGCCGTCATCACGAAGCGCAGGTCGCGCGCGGCGAGCTGGTAGCGCACCATCAGTTCCATCGTGAACTGGTCGATGTCCAGCTCGAGCTGGTCGATCTGCGTGTCTTCCCGGATCACCTGGGCGGCGATCCGTTCGTCGCGCTCGACCAGCGCGCGGACGGCGTTGCCGATCGCCTGCTCGACCAGGCCGCCCATCCGCTGAACCATCGCGCCGAGCTGGTCGAGCTGGTGCTCGAAGTGCCTTTCCATCGATCCGGTCATCGTTTCGTCCTCGGAGGAGGCTCGGGCAGGAGCGGGCCCCCCGGTCCGCGCGGGCGCTAGCCGAAGCGCCCGGTGATGTAGTCTTCCGTCTGCTTCCGCATCGGGTTCAGGAACAGCTTCTCGGTCTTGCCGTACTCGATCATCCGCCCGAGGTACATGAAGGCCGTCAGGTCGGAGACCCGCGAAGCCTGCTGCATGTTGTGGGTCACGATCACCAGCGTGTAGCGGTCCTTCAGCTCCTGCATCAGCTCCTCGATCCGCGCCGTCGCGATCGGGTCGAGCGCCGAGCAGGGCTCGTCGAGCAGGATCACCTCCGGCTCGACCGCGGTCGCCCGCGCGATGCAGAGCCGCTGCTGCTGCCCGCCCGACAGCCCCAGCGCGCTCTCGCCGAGCCGGTCCCTGACTTCGTCCCAGAGCGCGGCGCCGCGCAGGCTGCGCTCGACCGCCTCGTCGAGGTCCGACTTGCGCCTGACGCCGTGGATCCTGCAGGCCGTAGGCGATGTTCTCGTAGACCGACTTGGGGAACGGGTTGGACTTCTGGAACACCATCCCGATCTTCTTGCGCAGGCTGTTGACCTCGAGCCGCGGGTCGAAGATGTCGCCCCCCTCGAAGTCGATCGAGCCCTCGGTCCGCACGCCGTCGACCAGGTCGTTCATCCGGTTGAAGCAGCGCAGAAGCGTCGACTTGCCGCAGCCGGAGGGGCCGATGAAGGCCGTGATCCGGTGCCGCGGGATCTTCATCGAGACGTCGTAGAGCGCCTGCTTCTCCCCGTACCAGAGCGAGAGGCGCTCGACCGTCAGCAAGGGGTCGGCCACCTCCGGGTTCAGGGCCGGGTCCTGGGCGGGATCGAGCGTTCCGGTCGCGGGGGTCTCGGGGGTCAGGCTCATCGGGTCCGGCTCCGGTCGCGGCAGCGGGGGAACGAGTTCGGCTTCGGCCGACATGGTAGTCGTCTCCGGGCTCGGGCGCTCAGACCGCGCTCGTCGCGTAGCGCCGCCGCAGCCGGTTGCGGATCGCGATGGCCGCCAGGTTCATGACCACCACGACCGCCACCAGCAGCAGCGCCGTGGCGAAGACGAGCGGCTTGGTCGCCTCGACGTTCGGGCTCTGGAACCCGACGTCGTAGATGTGGAACCCCAGGTGCATGAACTTCCGCTCGAGGTGGACGAAGGGGGCCAGCCCGTCGACGGGCAGCTCGGGCGCCAGCTTCACCATCCCCACGATCATCAGCGGCGCCACCTCGCCGGCGGCGCGCGCCATGGCAAGGATAAGCCCGGTCAGAATCCCCGGCGCGGCGGCCGGCACGACGACCCGCCAGGTCGTCTCGAAGCGGGTCGCCCCGAGGGCCATCGACCCCTCGCGCGCGGCCCGGGGGACGGCGGCCAGCCCCTCTTCCGCCGCCACGATCACCACCGGGACGGTCAGCAGGGCCAGCGTCAGGCTGGCCCAGAGGATCCCGCCGGTGCCGAAGGTCGGGGCCGGCAGGGCCTCGGGGTAGAACAGCCGGTCGATCGAGCCGCCGACCAGGTAGACGAAGAACCCCAGCCCGAACATCCCGAAGACGATCGAGGGGACGCCCGCCAGGTTGTTGACCGCGATCCTCACCGCGCGGACGAGCGGCCCCTGCCGGGCGTACTCGCGCAGGTAGACCGCGGCCAGGACCCCAAACGGCGAGACGAAGACGGTCATGATGAAGACCATCATCACGGTGCCGAAGATCGCCGGGAAGATCCCGCCTTCGGTGTTCGACTCGCGCGGCTCGCCGCTCACGAACTCCCAGAGACGGGAGCCGTAGAGCGCGACCTTGCCGCCCAGCCCGAGCTCGTTGGGCCGGACCGCCCGGACCACGACGCCGACCGGCAGCTCCTTGCGCGTCCCGTCCGCGGCCTCGATGACCAGCACCTCGCGGCTCCAGGCCTCGCGCAGCGCGGTCAGTTCGGCGGCGCGGGCCTCGAACTGCTGCCGCAGGGCCGCCAGCTCGGCGTCGATCGCCTGTTCGGCCCGCTCCCGTTCGGCCTGGGGCAGGCCCTCGAGCCCCAGGCCCCGGCGCTGGCGCTCGAGCGCCTGGATCTGGCGGTTGATCGTCCCGATCGGCCCTTTCTCGAGCGCGCGGATCGCCGCGAACTCGCGCTCCTTCGCGGGCTGCAGCCCGTGGAAGGCACGCCAGGTCGCGTCGCTCCCCGCGGCCAGCTCGCGGTCGCCCGCCCGCAGGGCCGCGAGGCGCCCGTAGAAGTTCCCCCACTCGCGGCGCTCGAGCATGACGGCGTCGGCCGGGTAGGTCACGCTCCGGACCTCCCGGTCGTCGATCCAGGTGAAGTCCGCGCCGGTCAGGTCGCGGTTCCCGCCCTTGAGCTGCAGGCGCTCGAACGTCTCGGCGGGGCCGGTCTCCTCGCGCTGGACCGTCGCCGTCTCGCGGACGTGGATCTCGCCCATCGTCCGCCGGCCGTCGACCAGCTCCAGCTCCGCGATCGGCCGGGGCCAGAACGTGGCGAGCCCGTTGGCGGCCAGCAGCACGACCAGGCCGATCACCAGCAGCAGCGACAGCGCGAGTGCGCCGCCCGCGAGCGCGACCAGGTGGTCCCCCAGCACGTCCTTCCTGGCGGAGATCTTCCTCACCGCACGGCCCTCACAGGTTGGCGTAGCGGCGCCGCAGGTTCTGGCGGACGATCTCGGCCACGGTGTTGACCGCGAAGGTCAGCGCGAACAGCAGCAGCCCGGCCAGGAACAGCGTGCGGTAGAGCGTCCCCCCCTGCGGCGCCTCGGGGATCTCGACCGCGATGTTGGCCGACAGGGTGCGGAAGCCGTTGAACGGGCTCCAGTCCATGATCGGCGTGTTGCCGGTCGCCATCAGCACGATCATCGTCTCGCCGACCGCGCGCCCGAAGCCGATCATGATCGCGGAGAAGATCCCCGCGCTGGCGGTCGGGAGCACGACCTTCAGGACCGTCTGCCAGCGGCTGGCGCCCAGGGCGAGCGACCCCGCGACCAGGCTCTGCGGCACGTTGGAGAACGCCTCCTCGGCCACCGAGAAGATGATCGGGATCACCGCGAACCCCATCGCCAGCCCCACCACGACCGCGTTGCGCTGGTCGTAGGCCAGGCCGGTCGTCTCGAGCAGCCAGCTCTGGAACCGCCCGCCGAAGGCCCAGCGCTCGACGAGCGGCCCGAGCTGGAAGGACAGCCAGGCGCCGAAGGCGAGGAACAGGATCGCCACCAGCACCTCGCTCCCCGCGGGGAAGCGCCCGCGGACCCGCGCCGGCAGCGCGCGCCAGGCCGCGCCGGCCAGCAGCGCGCTCAGCGGCAGGACGACCAGCAGCAGCAGCAGCCCCGGGAAGGCCTGGTCGAGCCGCGGCGCCAGCCAGAGGCCGGCGATGAAGCCGAGCACGACGGACGGCAGGGCGGCCATGATCTCGACCGTCGGCTTGACGAAGCGCTTGAGCGAGTGGTGCATGAACTGCGAGGTGTACATCGCGCCGAAGACGGCGAGCGGGATCGCCAGGATCAGCGAGTAGAGCGTCCCCTTCAGCGTTCCCGCCAGGAGCGGCGTCAGCGAGAGCTTGGGCTCGAAGTCGTCGGTCCCGCTGCTCGACTGCCAGGTGAAGCGCGGCGCCTCGTAGCCCTCGTACCAGATCTTCGAGAACAGCGCCTCGAGGCTGACCTCGGGGTGCGGGTTGTCGACCAGCAGCTCGGCCACCTGCCCGGGCCCGGCCACGAACAGCGCGTCGGCCTTCGGCGCGTAGTGGATCGAGCCGGCCCCGGCGACGGGCGCCCGGCCGGTCCAGAGCGTGCGGTGGGAGGTCGAGTAGTAGAGTCCCAGCCCGCCGGCGCCGTCGAGGGCGAAGAACCCCTTGTCGCGCGGGGACGGGGTGAGGGCGACGATCGGGCCGCCTTGAGCCGGGAAGTCGCGGATCCGCGTGAGCACGAAGTCCTGCCCCTCGCGTCGCACCGGGAACCAGACGCTGAGCGAGCCGTCCTGCTGACCGACCAGCAGCGAGCGGTGCCCGGTGAGCAGGCTCAGCGCGGTGACCGGGCTGCCGCCGGCCGGGACGGCCTGCGGCGCGACCGGGGCGCCCTCTCCCAGGCGCCACCAGAGCAGTTGCCCGTCCGCCGTCCCGCCGTAGGCGTTGCGGCCGTCGGCATCGACCGCCAGCGCGGTGAGCGGCGCGGGGAGCGGCGCGAGCACGCGCTCGACGCTCTCGGTCCGCTCGCCCGAGAACTCGTTCTCCCGAACGCTGCGCCGCACGATCGCCAGGCCGTCCGCGACCGGGGCGACCGCGATCGACCCGCCGTCCGCCCCGGCGGCGCCGGCGAACACGGGCACCGGACCGCCCGCCGGGTCGACCACGAGCTCCGCGCCCCCGACGATCTCGACCGCGGTCCGGCGCGCGCCGTCGACGAACGAGGCGGAGAAGCGGACCGGCTCCACCAGCACGCGCCCGTCCGCGGTCCCGGCGACGAACGCCGCGCTCCCCGGGGCGACCTGCACCGCCGTCAGGCGCGCAGGCGCCCCGTCCGCCCCGTCGGCCACCACGGGTTGCTCGAGTTCCAGCGCGCCGTCGGCCAGCCGGACGACGCGCAGCCGTCCGTCCTGCCCGAGGTGCGCGACCAGGCTGCGGTACTCGTCGGCGAGGATCGCTCCGGCCGGCAGCGTGGCGACGCGCGGCGCGGTCGACGGCTGGACGCGCGCGCCGCGCAGCAGCGGCAGGGTCTCGAACAGGATGAACAACATGATCGCGAGGATGCTCGCGATCACCGCCATCCCGCCTGCGACGACGCCCCAGGTGCCGAGACGGTCGGCGAGCAGCCTTGCGCGGGAGGTCTGGCCGGCCGTGCGCAGCGCACGAGGCGCCGCGCGCGGCCGGTCGGGGAGCATGTCCGGGGCAGCGGCCATCGCTCGTCCAATCGGTAAGCGGAACGGGTCAGTCGAGCTTCTTGAGTTCCTCGGCGACCGTCTTCGCCGACATCGGCAGGTAGCCGTCCTTGACGACGACCTCCTGGCCGGCGCGCGTCAGCGCGTAGGTCAGGAACTGCTTGACGGTGGGGTCGAGCGGCTCGCCCGGCTTGCGGTTGACGTAGACGTACAGGAAGCGCGAGAGCGGGTACTTCCCTGTCAGCACGTTCTCGAACTCGTCGTTGATGAAGGGCTCGCCCGGCTTCGCGGCCAGGGCCAGCGCCTTGACGCCGGAGGTCTTGTAGCCGATCCCGCTGTAGCCGATCCCGTACAGGTCCTTCTCGATCCCCTGCACGACCGACGCCGAACCCGGCTGCTCCTTGACCGTGTCCTTGTAGTCGCCCTTGCAGAGCGCGTGCTCCTTGAAGTAGCCGTAAGTCCCGGAGGCGGAGTTGCGGCCGTAGAGGCTGACCGGCTTGTCGGCCCAGGTCCCGGTCAGGCCAAGTTCGCCCCAGGTCCTGACATCCGCGGACGCGCCGCAGGTCCGGTTCTTCGAGAAGATCGCGTCGACCTGCTGCAGCGTGAGCTGGTTGAGCGGGTTGTCCTTGTTGACGAAGACGGCGAGGCCGTCGATCGCGACGCGGATCCCGAGCGGCTTGTAGCCGAACTTCTTCTCGAACTCGTCGATCTCCGAGGCCTTCATCGTGCGGCTCATCGGGCCGAACTGGGCGGTCCCGGCGATCAGCGCCGGAGGAGCGGTGGACGAGCCCTTCCCTTCGACCTGGACCTTGACGTTGGGGTAGATCCCGCCGAACCCCTCGGCCCAGAGCGTCATCAGGTTGTTCATCGTGTCCGAGCCGACCGAGCTCAGGTTGCCGGCCACGCCGGACGCCTTCGAGTAGACCGGGACGTTCGGATCCACCTTCACCGCCTGGGCCAGCGCCAATCCGGTGACCGTCAGGGTCATGAGGACAGTCAACACCCCGCGGAACATCGCCTTCATCGTCGATCTCCTTACACCTTGCTGGAGAGCTGGACCCTCCAGAAGCGGGATTGTCCGGGGCCCCTGCGACAGCCCTGAGTCACCCGGGTGACAGGCGTGTGACAGTTCGCGGAAGCGTTACCGGTCAGCGACTTGCATCGCGACCTCAGCGCCTGGACCGACCCCTGACCGGAGGCGGCCGTCACACCCGTTTCACGCGCCTGTCACGCGCCGCGCAGGGGCGCGTCCCCCTCGCGGTGGGCCGCCGGCCGCCCGGCGCCTACAATGCCGCTCCCCCGCCGCGGAGCCCCGATGCCGTCGTCGTTTCCCGAGCTCCTCGCCGCCGCGCGCACGCAGGCCGGCGACGACCTGCTCTCCCTGTCCCGGCGCGGCGCGGTGCTGGTGACCTTCCTGCGCCACCTCGGCTGCACCTTCTGCCGCGAGGCGCTGGCGGCGCTCGGCGCGCGGCGCGCCGCGATCGAGTCGGACGGGACGCGGCTCGCGTTCGTCCACATGTCGACCGAGGACCGGGCGCGGCCGCTTTTCGAGCGCCACGGGCTGGGCGACGCCGCGCGGGTGGCGGACCCCGGCCAGGGCCTTTACCGGGCCTTCGGTCTGGAGCGGGGCGGCCTGATGCAGCTGGCCGGGCCGAGGGTCGTTTTCCGCGGCATCGGCGGGCTGCTGCGCGGGCACGGCCTCGGCCGCGTGGCGGGCGACCCGCGGCAGCTGCCAGGGGTGTTCCTGCTCCGGGACGGGCGGGTGGTCCAGGCCTTCCGCCACGCGTCGGCGGCCGACCGGCCCGACTACGAGGACCTTGCGCGGGAGATCGGCCGTTAGATTCGAGGGGCGGCGGTCTCAGCCGCCACCCCCGCCGCCGCTCAGTCGCCCGCGAAGTGGACGACCACCGTGATCTCCGACTCCACCGCGCGGTCGCCGAGCGTCGCCGGGCGGTAGCGCCACTGCCGCACCGCCGCTGCGGCCGCCTTGCCGAAGCCGACCGCGGGCTTCGGCTCGGAGAGCACGGTCACCGCGCCCACGCTGCCGTCGGCGCGCACCTTGACCTGCAGCTTCACCTGGCCGGTCATCTTCATCTGCCGCGCGGCCGGAGGGAAGGCCGGGGTCACTCGCGTCGAGGGGATCATCTCGGGACCGGTGTACCGGGCCGCCGTCGCGTCTCGCGCCGAATCGACGCCGGGGATCGTCCCGTCGGGCGCGACGTCGGGGATGAACTCCGCTTCCGGCTCGGGGACGGGCGCAGGCTCCGGACGGGTGGCCGCGTCGAGCGGCGCGGCCGCGGTCGCGGGCACTCCGGTCGCTGCCGGGGCCGCCGCGGGCGGCGGCGCCACGGACGGTGGGAGGGCCGGCGCGGGGCGGGGCGGCGCGGCCTCAGGCGGCCTGACCGCGTCGGGGCCGCCAGGGGGGCCATCGGCCGGGGACTGGGGGGCGGGGCGCACTGGCTCCGCCTTGGCGGGCGCGGGCGGCGGCGCGATCGCCGCGGTCTCCTTCCGGGGCGTTCCGGCGGGTGTGGCGGGCGAGGATTCCGCGCCGTTCGCGGCCGGCCCCGGGATCGGCTCGGCCTCCCTCGGCTCGACCGGACCGGAGACGCCCGGGGCCGGGACGACCGGGCCCGGGCCGTCGCCGGTGCGGGGCCCCTGGAAGTACACGAAGCCGGCACCCACCGCGATCAGCGCGACGGCAGCCGTGATCGCGAGCGGCCGCTTCAGGTTCGAACTCGAGGGGGACGCGATCGGCTCGGGGACCGCCGGCGCGGGCGGCGCCGGGCCTGTCGCCAGGGCCGGGGCGGTGGCGGTGCGGGGCGGCGCTGCGGATGGGTCGACCGTCGCGCGGGCAGAACCGGCCGCCGCGGAGCGCGAGGGGATGGGGGGCGCCGGCACGGAGCGCGAGGGGGCGACGGCCGGGCCGGTCGGGCCGGTCGGCGCGGTCACGCCGGACGATCGGAGCGCGACCGGGCCCGCGGCGAGCGCGGGGGCCGGCGGCGTGGGCGCGGTCTTCGTCGGAGCGGCCGCCAGCTTGGCGGCGGGGACCGCGCCGCGCGCAGCCTCGGCCGGCGCGGACCGCGGCGCGTCGAGCACCGCGGCTCCGACTCCGCTGGGCCGGACGGCGGCGGGCGCGGACGGGGCGGGCGCAGACGGGGCGGCGGCAGGGCGGGCCGGGGGCGGGGCGGGCGGCGCGGCGGCGGACCCGGAGGGCGCATCCCCCTCCGCGAACCATTGCGCGAACATCTGGTCCACCATGTTCTCGAGTTCGTTCTCGGCCGGCGGCGGGGCCCGGTGGGCCGAGGTCGTGGTGACGGCAGCAGGGGCAGCGGGCGCGGTGGGCCGGAGCGCCGCGGCCGGCGCGCTCCTCCCCGCGGGGTGCGAGGCGGAGGCCGTCGCAGCCCGGTTCAGCGCCCGCTCGGCGGCCGCCAGCAGCAGTCGGTCGTCCTGCGGCCGCTCGAGGAAGAGCTCGGCGCCGGCGTCGCGTGCGAACGCCTTCCAGCGGGGGCCGCGCAGCGAGCGCGACGCGAGGATCATCGGGACCGGCCCCGCGGCCGCGAGCCGCTCGGCCACCTTGGTGCACAGCCGCATCCCCTCCGTCTCGTCCGGGCGGGCCGGGTCGATCACGACCAGGGCGGGCGGTCCGGCCGTCAGCGCGCGGTCGAGTTCCGCGTGGTTGCGAGCCAGCGTGAACGGGATGCCGCGGGTGGCCAGCAGGGCGCCGGTCAGCTCGGCTGCGACGGGATCGAAGTCGATCAGGAGAATGCGCTTGTCCAAGGTGACCTCGGGTCGTGCCCCTTTGGAGAAGCTAGGTCGCGGGAGTGCGTCGATCAACGCGGCCGTTCAGGGCCGGCCGGGCTCCGGACGGGGGGCCGGGCGACGAGTCGCGCCCCGGGGCGCCGGCGCGACGGGCCGGCCCCCGGGGACGGGAGGGAAGCGCCGCGCTACTGGCTCTGCTCGAAGCGGATGACCTCGATGAGCGAGTCGGCCGGGGCCCCGAGCCCCAGGCGCCTGGCCGCCTCGGCCTGGGCCATCGCCTCGCCGAAGCGCTTGAGGCGCAGCAGCGTCTCGCCATAGGCCAGGTGCGCGTTGGCGTCCGAGTCGCGGATCTCGACCGCGCGCTTCAGCTGAACCGCGGCCTCCTCGTAGCGGCCGACCGCGAAGAGGTGGTTGCCGAGGATGAAGCGGATGTCGCCGTCGCCGGGGCGGAGCTGCATCGCCCGCGTCCAGTACTCGATCGCACGCTCGGTCTGCCCCATCGCCTCCATGACGCGCGCCAGACGCATCTGCACCTGCGCGTTGTCGGGGCTGCGCTCCGCGGCCTGCTGCATGTTCGCCAACCCCTCCGGGATGTTCCCTTTGCCGTAGAGGAACAGCCCCAGGTTGAGCTGCGCGCCGCCGTTGGACGGGTCGAGCTTCACCGCCTCGCGCAGGTACTCCTCGGCCTCCGGGCTCGAGCCCTGGCGCCAGCGGATCGATCCCGCCGTGAAGTAGGCCTCCGCCTTGAGCCGGGGGGGCGCGAGCGGCGAGCGGGCCGCGCGCAGCGCCACGTCGGCCGCCTCGGCGTCGCGCTTCGCGGCGGTCAGCCCCTTGGCGTAGAGCAGCAGGACGGTCGGGTCGTCGGGGGCGAGGCCCGAGGCCCGCACCAGGGCCGCCAGCCCCTCGTCGACCTTTCCGGTCCGCACCAGCGCGAGCCCGTAGTGGCCCTGCGCGGCGGCGTCCCCGGGCCGCGCCTTCGCCTCCGCCTCGAGCTTCGCGAGATCGGGGCGGGTCTCCGCGGCCCCCGGCACGGGGCCGCCGACGGCAGCCGGCTCCTGCGCCGGTGCGGCCGGCGCGAGGCCCAGCGCCAGAGCCAGCGCCAGCGCGGCCGGCGCGCGGTTTCTCACGCCCCCTCCCGCGCACGCGCGCCGGTCAGCCGCACCAGGCCGTGGTGCTCGAGCCGCTTGTAGAGGTTCGAGCGCGGCGTTCCGATCGCCTGCGCCGTCCGCGTGATGTTCCAACCGTTCTCCTCCAGGCGCGCCAGGAGATAGTCGCGCTCCGAGCGCTCCTTGAACTCGCGCAGCGTCGGGGCGCCCAGCCAGCTGCCGGGCGGCGCCACCGCCGTCGGGTCGGCGCCGGGCAGGTCGTCGAGTTCGACCGTCTCCCCCGGGGCCAGGATCAGGGCACGCTCGATCACGTTCGACAGTTCGCGCACGTTGCCCGGCCACGGCCGGGCGGCCAGCGCCGCCAGCGCCGCCGGGGAGAAGCGCCGCGGGCGGAAGTTGTTGTCCTCCACGACCCGCTGCGCGAGCTGCTCGACCAGCTGCGGGATGTCCTCGCGCCGCTCGCGCAGCGGCGGGATCGGGATCGGCAGGACCGAGAGCCGGTAGTACAGGTCCTCGCGGAAACGGCCGGCCGCGATCTCGGTCCGCAGGTCCTTGTTCGTCGCGGCGATCACCCGGACGTCGACGCGGACCGGCGCCCCGGAGCCGAGCGGCTCGATCTCGCCCTCCTGCAGCGCCCGCAGCACCTTGGCCTGCGTGCGCAGCGACATGTCGCCGATCTCGTCGAGGAGGATCGTTCCGCCGTGGGCCCGGGCGAAGCGCCCCTTCTGGCGCGCGGTGGCGCCGGTGAACGAGCCCTTCTCGTGGCCGAACAGCTCGGACTCGATCAGGTCGTCGGGGATCGCGGCGCAGTTGACCTTGATGAACGGGGCGTCGGCCCGCGAGGAGACCCGGTGGATCGCCCGCGCCACGAGTTCCTTGCCGGTGCCCGACTCCCCGGTGATCAGCACGGTCGCCTGGGCCGGCCCGGCGCGGCCGATCAGCTCGCGCACCCGCAGCATCGCGGGCGAGTCGCCCACCAGCCGGTAGCGGTCCTCCTCGTCGCGGCGCCGCGAGGCGGCCTCCTCGCGCAGGTGGGCCCGCTCGAGCAGCCCGGCGATCCGCGCCAGGACCACGTCCCGCTCGAGCGGCTTCTCCAGGAAGTCCTGCGCGCCAAGCCGCAGCGCGGAGACCGCGGTCTCGATCGTGCCGTGTCCGGAGACCATCAGGACCGGCAGGGCCGGGTGCAGCGCGCGGATCCGCTCCAGCGCCTCGAGCCCGCTCATCCCCTTCATCCGGATGTCGAGCAGCGCGGCGTCGGCGTGCGCGCGGGAGAGGACCGAGAGCGCATCCTCCCCGCTCGACGCCTCGAGGACCCGGTACCCCTCGTACTCGAGGATCATCCGCAGCGCGTCGCGGATGGCGGCCTCGTCGTCGACGACGAGGATCGCGGCACCGGGGTACCTCGAGGCCACGGCCGTCACCTCTTCGCGGCGGGCGCGCGGAAGAAGATCAGGCCCTGGTCGCCGCCGTCGGTCGTGCGGACGATCACGCGCACGACGTCACCTGGCTTGATTCCCTGCACCACGGCCCGGAAGTCGGCCACGGTCGGAGTCGGCTTGCCGTTGACGTCGGTGATCACCGCTCCGGGGCGCAGCCCCTCGCGGTAGGCGTTGGAGGCCGGGTCGACTTCGGTCACCAGCACGCCACGGATCCCGCGCTTCTCGAGCGGCTCGCGCATCTCGGGCCGCACCGGCCGGACCGTGAGCCCGAGGCTGGTCTCGCTCTCGGTCTCCCGGGGCGCAGGGGTGGGCGCGGCGCGGCCCTCCTCCTCTTCGAGCCCGATCCGCCGCTCCGCCAGCGTCACGTTGAAGGCCAGCTTCTGCCCCGTCTTGGCCTGCGTGTCGTAGCGCCAGACGTCGAGCCGCACGGAGTCGCCCGGCCGCTTCGCGCTGATCGCGCTGACCAGCTCGGTGCTGTTCGAGACCGGCCGCCCGTCGACCGCGAGGATGACGTCCGCCTGCTGGACACCGGCCTTCGCGGCGGGCGTGTCCGGGTCGACTCGCTGCACCACGGCACCCTTGTTGTCGGGGAGGCCGTTGAAGCTGGCCCCGTCCGCTGAGAGCGGGCCGACCGAGACGCCCAGGTACCCGCGGCGGACGGTCCCGGTCGAGACCAGCTGGTCCAGCGAGCGCCGGGCGGCCTCGATCGGCAGCGCGAAGCCGATCCCTTCGATCAGTCCCTCGCGGCCGCGGAACGGGTTGTCGTTGCGCACGATCGCGGTGTTGATCCCGATCACCTCGCCGCGCGCGTTGAGCAGAGGGCCGCCCGAGTTGCCGAAATTGATCGCGGCGTCGGTCTGGATGTAGTCGCCCAGTTCCGTGGCGTCGAAGCCGAGCCGCCGGCCCTTGCCGCTGACGACGCCGGCGGTGACGCTGTTGCGGTACATGATCGGGTTGCCGATCGCGACGACCCACTCGCCGACGCGCAGCGCGTCGGAGTTGCCCAGCGGGAGCGCCGCCACCGGCTGGTCGGACTCGATCTTGATCACGGCCAGGTCGAGGTACGGATCGACGCCGACCAGCTTGGCCTCGAACTCGCGGTCGTCGGAGGTGCGAACCCGCAGTTCCTCGGACTTCTCGACGACGTGGCGGTTGGTCATGATGTAACCGTCGGTCGTGAAGAAGAAGCCGGAACCGCCCGACTGCTGCGGACGCGAGCGCGGCGGCGGCTCAGTGTCGGGCTCCCCTTCCGGCTGCTGCTGCTCCTCCTCGAAGAAGCGACGGAAGAGCGGGTTGTCCCGGAACATCTCGTGCGGATCCTGCTGGTCCGTGACGTACGAGATCGAGGCGATCTGCACGACCGAGGGGATGGCCCGCTCCGCCAGGTCGGCGAACGACGGGGGCGCGACGGCCGCCGCCGGAGGCGGGGGCGGCGCCAGCTTGAGCTGGGAGGAGTCGATGCTGGCCGGAGCGAGTGCGGCCGCCCCCGCGCCGGAGCCGGTGCCCGCACCCGCCCGGGGAGCGACCGTCGCGACCAGGGCGCCGAGCCCGACCGCCGCCGAGAGCATCACCGTCATGCCGAAGAAACCCGTCGACTTCATGCCCAACCTCCGGGACCCCTGGGGCCCGTCATCCGGCTCCCCGCCGCGGGGAGCCTGAGAGATTGCGCCGGGGCGCGCCGGGCCGCCAATCGCGCCCGGCCGGCGCCCCCGGCCCGCGCCCGGGGTCAGTCCCAGAGCGCGTCGTTGCCCGCGACCGGGAACCCCTCCACGCGGTACTGCTTGATCTTGCGCTGCAGCGTGCGCAGCCCGATCCCGAGCATCTCGGCGGCCTGGGTCCGGTTGCCGCCGGTCAGGTCGAGCGTGCGCAGGATCACCTCGCGCTCGATCTCCTCCATCCGCCGTCCGACCATCGCGGCCGCGCTCCCGGGCGCGTCGGCGCCGGACGCCGCCGGGGCGGCGGAGACGGCGGCCCGGCGCAGCTCCTCCGGGATCTGACCCGGCCCGACTTCCTCGCCCGGGTGAAGAATGACGATCGACTCCATCAGGTTCCGCAGCTCGCGCACGTTCCCGGGCCAGGGGGCGCGCTTGAGCAGCTGCGCCGCGTCGGCCGTGAGGGCCGGGACCGCGCGGTCGTTCTCGCGCGCGAAGCGCTCCAGGAAGGCCGCCGCGATCAGCGGGATGTCGTCGCGCCGCTCGCGCAGTGCGGGGACGGCCAGGGTGACGACCGCCAGCCGGTAGAACAGGTCCTGCCGGAACTCGCCGCGGTCGGCCATCCGGTCCAGGTCGCGGTTGGTCGCGGCCAGCACGCGGACGTCGACCCGGACCTCTTCCGTGCCGCCGACCCGCATGAAGCGCTGCGACTCGAGCGCGCGCAGCAGCTTGACCTGGAGCGTCAATGGCAGCTCCCCGATCTCGTCGAGGAACAGCGTCCCCCCGTGGGCCAGCTCGAACTTCCCGGGCTTGCGGGCCTGCGCGCCGGTGAACGCGCCCCGCTCGTGGCCGAACAGCTCGGACTCCATGATCTCGTGCGGAATCGCCGCGCAGTCGACCGGCAGGAAGGTCTGGCGGGCGCGCGGCGAGAGCCGGTGGATCGCCCGCGCGACCAGCTCCTTGCCGGTTCCCGATTCACCCAGGATCAGCACCGACGAGCGCGCCGGCGCGACCTGCTGCAGCTTGCGGAACATCTCGACCATCGCCGGCGCGCGCCCGACCATCCCCTCGAACGAGCCGTCGTGGCGCAGGATGCTCTCGATCCCGCGGTACTCGTTGACCTCCCGGCCGAGCCGGATCTTCTCCATCAGGTTGGCGACGCGGGCGCGCAGGACCTCGAGGTTGACCGGCTTCTCGAGGTAGTCCTCGGCCCCGAACTTCATCGCGCCCACCGCGGTCTCGACCGAGCCGTAGGCCGTGATCATCAGCGCGCCGATGTCGGGGACCATCTCGCGTGCGCGGCGCAGCACCTCGAGCCCGTCGATCCCGGGCATCTTGAGGTCGGTCACCAGCAGCTCGATGTCGGGGTGCTCGCGCAGCCAGGCCAGCGCCTCGAGCCCGTCCGCGAACGGAAAGACCTCGTACCCGACGCGCTGCAGGGCGCGCGCCATCGCCACCCGCCCCGCCGCGTCGTCGTCGACCAGGATCAGCCGCCCCTTCGTGCCGTTCTCTTCCATCACGCCCCCGCGGGGTCGGGCCCCGGGCCCGAGCCGAGCAGGGCCAGCATCCCGGCCTCGTCGAACACCGGGATCCCCAACTCCTGCGCCTTGGCGAGCTTGCTGCCGGCGTCGGCGCCGGCCACCACGAAATCGGTCTTGCGACCGACCGACGAGGCGACGCGCGCGCCGGCCCGCTCGAGCCGGGCCGCGGCCTCGTCGCGCGTCAGCGTCGGCAGCGTGCCGGTCAGGACGACGGTCCGGCCGGCCAGCGCGCCGGCCGGCGGGGCGCGGTTCTCCTCCGGCTCCTCGAGGTTCAGCCCGCACCCGGCGAGCCGCGCCAGCAGCCCGGTCCCGGCGTGCGAGCGGAAGAAGCGCGCCAGCGAGGCCGCCGTCTCGGGACCGACTTCGCGCACCGCGGTCAGCCGCGCCGCCGCGTCGTCGGCCCGCGCCGCCGCGGCCAGCGCGTCGAGCGTGCCGAACTGCCGCGCCAGCAGTTTCGCGGCGCGCTCGCCGACATGGCGGATTCCGAGCGCGAAGAGCAGCCGGTGCAGCGGGCGCGAGCGGCTGGCCTCGAGCTGCGCGACCAGGTTGAGCGCCGACTTCTCCCCCATCCGCTCGAGGTCGGCCAGCTGCCCGGCGTCGAGGCCGTAGAGCTCCGACACGTCGCGCACCAGGCCGCGCTCGACCAGCTGGTCGATCAGCGCCGGGCCGAGTCCTTCGACATCCATCGCGGTCCGCCGCGCGAAGTGGCGCAGCGTCTCCTTGAGGCGCGCCGGACAGTTGGGGTTGGCGCAGCGCAGCGCGACCTCGCCCTCCTCGCGCACCACCGGCTCGCCGCAGGCCGGGCACTCCGCGGGGGGGAGGATCGGCGTCGCGCCGGCCGGCCGGCGCTCTGGCACCGGCCCGACGACCTTGGGGATCACCTCCCCGCCCTTCTCGACCAGCACCGTGTCGCCGATCCGGACGTCGAGTCGCGCGATCTCGTCGAGGTTGTGCAGCGTGGCGCGCGAGACGGTCGAGCCGGCCAGCCGCACCGGATCCAGTTCCGCGACCGGGGTGAGCACGCCGGTCCGGCCGACCTGCCAGGTGACCCCGGCGAGCCGCGTCGTCTCCCGCGCCGCGGGGTATTTGAACGCGATGGCCCAGCGCGGCGCCTTGCTGGTCGCGCCGGCCCGCTGCTGGAGCGCCCGGGACGCGGCCTTGACCACGATTCCGTCGATCTCGTAGGGCAGCCCGTGACGCCGCTCGGCCCACTCCCGGACGTAGTCGAGCACTGCCGGCAGCCCAGCCAGGCGCGCGCGGTGCGGGTTGGTCCGCAGCCCGGCGGCGGCCAGCTCGTCGAGCCCCGCGAACTGGTCGGCGGGCGGCTCGCCGTCGATCGCCAGCGCCTGCCAGAACTGCAGGTCGAGCGGCCGCGCGGCGACGACGCGCGGATCCTGCATCCGCAGCGTCCCGGCCGCGGCGTTGCGCGGGTTGGCGAACGGGGCCTCCCCGCTCTCCTCGCGCTCGGCGTTCAGGGCCACGAAGGGCTCGCGCGGGAAGTAGACCTCGCCGCGCGCCTCGAGCGCGCGGTGCGGGCCGACGAGGCGCAGCGGCAGCGAGCGGATCGTCCGCACGTTGGCGGTGATCTCCTCGCCCACCGCGCCGTCGCCGCGCGACACCGCGCGCACCAGCCGCCCGTCTTCGTAGGTCACGCTGACCGAAACGCCGTCGATCTTGTGCTCGACCGAGAACTCGATCCCATCCCCCTCGGCGAGCCCGGCGGCGCGCCGCAACCGGGCCTCCCACTCGACCAGTTCCTGCTCGCTGTAGGCGTTCTCGAGCGAGAGCATCGGTTCGGCATGCCGCACCTGCGGGAAGTCGCCCGTCGCCGGGAAGCCGACGCGCTGCGTCGGGGAGTCGGGCGTCACGAGGTCGGGGTATTTCGCCTCGACCGCCGCCAGCTCGCGCTCGAGCGCGTCGTACTCCGCGTCGGCGATCTCGGGCGCGGCCAGCGCGTAGTAGAGCCGGCGGTGGCGCCACAGCTCCGCCCGCAGCGCCTCGGCCCGGGCGGCGGCCTCGCGCCGGGTCACGGCGCGCCCCCCGCCGGCGCACCGGCCGCCTCGTCGGGGCGGCCCCTTTCGCGCGCCATCTCGACCACGGCGGCGGGGAGCACGATCCGGAAGGTGCTCCCCTTCCCGGGCTCGGTCTCGACCTCGATCCGCCCGCCGTGCAGCTCGACCGAGCGCCGCGCGATCGGCAGGCCCAGGCCGGATCCCGCCGGCTTCTTCGACCAGAAGACCTCGAAGATCCGCTCGAGCGCCTCGGGCTCGATCCCCGGCCCCTGGTCCGTGACGTCGATCCGCGCCTCGCCCGGGACGGTGGCGCCGACCGTGACCACGACGCTGGCGCCGGCGGGGCTGACCTCGAGCGCGTTCTGCAGGATGTTCAGCAGCGCCTGGCGGATCCGGGCCGGATCGACCCACACCACCGGCGCGCCCTCCTCGGTCTTCAGCTCGAGCCGCAGCCCCGCCGCCTGGAACTGCGGCCGCGAGAAGCGCAGCACGTCGGCCACCAGCTCGGCCGGGACGACCTCCTCGCGCCGCTCGACCCGCGGCCGCGCGAAGGCCAGGAAGTCCTTCACCAGCCGCTCGAGCCGCAGCACCTCGCCGCGGCTGCTCTTGAGCAGCTGCAGCGCGTCGGGGTCGACCCCCGCCGTGGCCAGCTCCTCCTCCAGCATCTGGAGGTTGATGTTCATCGCGTTGAGCGGGTTGCGGATCTCGTGGGCCAGGCCCGAGGCCAGCGTGCCGAGGCTGGCCAGCTGCTCGGCCTTCTGCGTCTCGGCCTCGAGCCGGCGGGTCCGCTGGATCAGCCGCAGCACGTAGAGGAAGGCGAGGACCAGGATGACCGAGCTGATCGCCCCGCCGATCAGCAGCTGCCGCATCAGCGAGCGGCGCAGCGCCAGCGCCTCCTTTTCGAGCGCGTCGGGCACGACCGCCAGGATCAGCTTGGCGGCCCCGCCGCCGACCGGCACCTCGACCACCCGCTCGGCGCCGACCGGCCGGACCTCGGACGCGCCGCGCCGGTGGGGGAGCACGGAGAGCGGGGGGGAATCGGGGCTGACGGGGGCGGCGCCGCCGAAGGCGGTCCCGGCGTAGCGCACCGTCCGACCGCCGGCCTCGGGCAGGAACTCGAAGAGAACGCGGCCGTCGAGCGTCTGGATCTGCGCCCGCTTGACCAGCTTGGTCTGCATCGTCCAGTCGTTGAGCATCCGCGAGACGACGGCCTGACTCTCGATCAGCCGGACCGATTCCAGCGAGCCCCGGGGGGCGACCTCCCGGGCCAGCTCGTCGGCCAGGCTGTGCGCGACCTGGCGCGTCTCGAGCAGCTTCTCCTGGAGCGCCCGCCGGTCGAGGTCGCGGAAGACGATCCAGCCGGCCACCGCCCCGTGCGCCAAGAAGAAGAGGACGAAGATCACCACAGCCCGCATCAGCAGGCGACGGATCTCACGCTCGCGTCTTCCGGCCGCGGGGAGCAGCGGACACCTCGATCCCGGGAGGGCACGACCGGCGTGCCATCATCTAGGGATTCTGCGCCCGGGACCGGCTCCTGTCAAATCGGCGTACCCATAATAGGACGATTCCGAGATCGCCTGGCGGAACGATTTTCGCTTTTTATTCGTCTACCGTCCGGTCGGGATCACACGATGAGCGGGCGCGGGCGCGCCCTCGGCGGTACCCTTGGGTGGGAAATCCGGGCGCGCTGCATCTTCACCGCAGGGACCACGCGCTCCCGCGCCGCCCGGCGTGCGATTGCGGGAGAGTACGGTCAACGAGCCGCGGGGTTTCGCCGGGGAGACGAATATGGAAAGCGCAAGGTCCCGGACCGAGCAGACCATCCGAAGCGATCGCGACCTGTCGGCCGCGGACGCGAAGGGCAGCGTCAAGCTGGGCCAGTATCTCCACAGCCTGCGCACCGGGTACGGCTACTCGCTGCGCAAGGTCGAGGAGAAGGCCCGCGTCCACGGCGGCGAGATCGACAACTCGCAGCTCAGCCGCTACGAGAAGGGGATCTGCTACCCCTCCTTCGACAAGCTGCGGACGCTGGCGCGGATCTTCAACGTGTCGATCCAGACCTTCTCCGACGTGGTCGACCTCGAAGAGCTGGAGCGCAACCAGCCCGCGAGCACCGACCCGGACGCGCTGGTCAAGAGCGGCCACGAGGAGTTCCGGCTCGGCGACTACGGGCGCGCCTATGCGATGTTCCAGCGCGCGCGCCACCTGCTGGAGGAGCGCGAGGACGCCGACGCGATCTCGCCCGAGCTGGCGCGCCAGATCGCCAAGATCCGGTTGGCGACCGCGATCGCGCTCTACCGGCTGGGCAAGATCAGCCTCTCCGAGTACGAGATCCGCCAGCTGCTGCGGCTCGAGCGCCTCCTCGAGCCCGGCACCGTCGTGCGCGCGCTGCTGCAGCTCTCGAACGTGCATGCGACCTTCGGCGACCTGCTGCTGGCCGAGGTCGAAGCCTCGCGCGCGCTGGCCGTCGCGGCCACGCTGTCCGAGCCGATCCTCGCCGCCTACGCGCACCACGCGCTGGGCCGGATCCACCAGGAGCGCGAGGAGAACGACCAGGCGCTGGCCCACTACCACGACGCGCTGTCCCGCTACCGCGACGCCGGGGACGTGCACGAGGCGCTCAAGGTCAAGCTGAACCTGGGGCCGATCTACGCCTCCCGCGGGCAGTTCCGCGAGGGGATCCGGCTGCTGCGCGAGGCGCGCGAGGAGGCCCGCCGCCTGGGCCATCGCTGGACCGTCGCTTCGGCCGGGGCCTGGCTGGCGGAGATCCACTACCGCCGCGGCGATTACGAGGCCGCGCGGCAGTTCATCCGCGAGTCGAACTCGATCGCCGGCGGCGGCGAGGTGCAGTACCTCGACATCCTGTTCCTGAACGCCTACTACGGCTGGAAGATCGCGCTGGCCGAGGACAACCTGGCCGAAGCCAGGATCGCTCTCGGACGCCTGAAGTACATGCGGCCGAACCTCGAGCAGAACCTCCCCGAGGTCCGGGAGTTCGACCGCTACATCGAGAAAGGGGGTGCTCGATGAGTCCCCGTCATGTTGTCACGCTCTTCACCGCTCTCGCGCTGTGCGGCGGGGCGGTGCTCGCGGGCTCTCCGCCCGTCTCGCGCCCGGCCGGCCTCACGCCCGACTACCGCGCCGAGGGGGACGGCCCGGTCACGATGGCGCTCGATCCCGCTGGACGGATGTGGGCGGTCTGGGCCTACGCCCAGGGGGGCGAGTTCGACGTCGCCGTGTCCGTCTCCGACGGGCGGGTCTGGACCTTCCCGCGGCTGCTCGGCGTCGCCAACGGCCGCAACGACGTCGACCCGCGGATCGCGTTCCTGCCGAACGGCACGCCGGTCGTGGTCTGGTGGCAGGAAGCCACCGCGACCGCCGGGCCGCGGGTCATGCAGAGCGTGGCCCGGACCGGCGAGTTCCCCCTCCCCTCGGTGGTGCTCGAGGGGGCTCGCCAGCCGGCGATCCTGGCCGCGAGTCCCGCGGCCCTGACGCTGGGGCTGGTCGACGACTCGGGCGCGGTCTCGACGATGCAGGTCCCGCTGACGCCGATCCCGATCGGGCCGGGCTGGCGCGACAGGCCGGGCCCGGACGGCGGGACGAACGGCCCGGACCCGATGCCGACGCTGATCATCAGGCCGCCGGACAACCCGCAGAACCACTGATCCCCGGGCGAGTTCGAGGAGCCCCGGCCCCGCGGCCGGGGCTCTTTCGTTTCCGGGGCCAAGGCAGACGGCCGTCTGCCGGTTTCCCACCAGAGGCCCCCGAAAGCCAGACATTGATACGCCAAGGTGGGAGGCCGGCCCCGGGCCGGGCCGGGTCCGCTCCGTGGGCGCCCCTCCCCCGCCGCCGGCCGCGGGCCGCAACTCGCTGACAAACGAAGAAAAACAGGCGCGGTGAGGCTTGACACCGTCCGGGCCGATCCCTACCATCCGCGGTGGGAAGAAGTGGGACGTAGTGGGAGAGCGGGGGAGGCGGAACGGGCTTTCGGCCACCGGTTCCGGCCCTCGGACAGCCTACATCAGGGATCGCGATCCGGAGGGCTCCCCGCGCCTTCCGGGTCCCGGGTTTCGCTGGAGTTTCGATGTTGCGCGGCCACGCCACCGCGAAGATCGACGACAAGGGCCGGGTCAAGATCCCGTCCGAGTTCCTCGAGCTGTTCCTGTCGCTCTGCGGCGAGGAGCGGCGCGTCTTCGTCACCTCCCGCGACGGCGAAATGGTGCTGGTCTATCCCCTCCCGGTCTGGGAGACGCACGAGCGGCGGCTGGCCGAGCTCCCCTCCACCGAGCCGGCGGTCGAGTCCTACCTGCGCACGGTGAACTTCTGGGGCCGCGAGGCCGTAGTCGACGCCGCGGGCCGCGTGCTGGTCCACCCGCTGCTGCGCGAGCGCGCCGGAATCGCCGGCGAACTGTCCGTGTTCGGCAAGCAGAGCGTGCTCGAGATCTGCCCGTACGAGCACTTCCGTGTCCGGCCGCCGACGGTCTCGAAGGACGACCTGTCGCGGCTGGCGCAGTACGGCGTGTGATGGCACCCCGTGGGGAAGCGATCGCCGTGGCCTCCTCCCTCCCGCTGCACCGTCCCGTCCTGACGGCCGAGACGCTTCGCGCCCTCGCCGCGCAACCGGGCAGGCTGCTGCTCGACGGCACCGTCGGGACCGGCGGTCACGCCGCCCTCTGGCTCGAGGCGACCGCCCCCGACGGCCGCGTGCTCGCGCTCGACCGCGACGCCTCGGCGCTGGCGGCAGCCCGCGAGCGGCTGGCGCCGTTCGGTGCGCGCGCGCGCTTCGAGCACGCCGACTACCGCGACGCGGCCGAAGTGCTCGATGCGCTGGGAGTCGAGGCGGTGGACGCGGCGCTGATCGACCTGGGCCTGGGCACGCATCAGATCGACGACCCGGCGCGCGGCTTCGCGTTCCGCTTCGACGGCCCGCTCGACATGCGGTTCGACCGCGACACGCCGGGCCCGACTGCGGCCGACCTCGTCAATCACCTTCCCGAGCCGGAGCTGGCCCGCGTGCTCTACGAGTACGGCGAGGAGCGCGCGTCGCGGAAGCTGGCCCGCGCGATCGTCGAAGCGCGGCGCCGGCACCCGATCCGGACCACGGGCGAGTTGGCCGAACTGGTGCGCGCCACGATGCCCGGCTTCGGCCGCCAGCGGATCGACCCCGCCACCCGCACCTTCCAGGCGCTGCGGATCGCGGTCAACCGCGAGCTGGAAGGCCTGGCCGAGGCGCTCGAGTCGCTGGTGCTGCGGCTCGCGCCGGGCGGACGGCTGGCGGTGATCGCGTACCACAGCCTCGAGGACCGGGTCGCCAAGCACACCCTGCGCCGGCTGGCGGAGCCCTGTCACTGCCGGCGCGGCGACCCCTGCAGCTGCGGCGCGCGGATGCTGATCGCGCTCGAGGAGCGGCACGCCGTGGTCGCGGGCGAGGACGAGATCGCGGCCAATCCGCGGGCGCGTTCGGCCCGGCTGCGCTGGGGGGTACGCCGGTGAGCCTGCCGCGCGGCGTGCAGAACCGTCCCGCGGTGGCCGAGAGCCACCCCCAGGTCGTGGTCGACCTGCTGGGCTGGATGGCGCGCGCCTTCGTGCTGGTGATGCCGCTGCTGGTGCTGGTCGCCTTCTGGGTCCCGGGCACCGCGCTGCGCTACGAGTGCACCCAGCTTCAAGACGAGATCTCCCGGACCGAGCTGGAGCGCCGCCGGCTCTATGCCGAGCGCGCGCGGATGCTCGAGCCCGACCGGCTGCGGGTCGAGGCCGAGCGGCTGGGGCTCTCGGCCCCGCTGCCGGGCGACGGCCCCTGGCCCGTCGCGGACGCCGCGGCGATCCCGCGCCCCGCGCCCGCCGCGCCCCCCCCGCCGCGCCGCCCGAGCCCGGCGCGGCGCCGGAGTCGCGGCGGTGAGAGCGCCGTCGCTGCTGTCGCCCTCCCGTGGGCGCATCGTGCTGGCCGCACTGCTGCTGGCCGGGATCCTGCTCATCGCGCGTCTGGTCGAGCTGCAGGTCGTGCGGCACGACCTGCTCTACGCGCGTGCCAAGCGGCAGCTCCAGGACGTCGTCGAGATCCCCGGGCCGCGCGGCAACATCTACGACCGCGACGAGCAGCTGCTGGCCACCAGCGTCGCGGTCGAGGTGCTCGCGGTCGAGCCGCGAAAGGTCAACCCGAACATCCTCGGCGCGATCGAGACCGCGGCCGGCGCCGAGCGCGGCCGGCTGACGGAGCGGGCCGACGCGCGCTGGGTCATCGTGCGGCGCGACTGCGACAGCGCGACCCGCGCGGCGGTCCAGCGCCTGATCGACAAGGGGCTCGTTCCGACGGACGCGATCTGGTGGGAGCCGGGCTTCGAGCGCTCCTACCCGCTCGGCATGCGGGCCGCGCACGTGCTGGGCTACATCTCGCTGGACGGTGAGCGCGCGGAGGGGGTCGAGCGCTACTACGACCGGATGCTGCGCACGTCCGGGACGAGCGTCTCGCTCACGATGGACGCGCGGCGCAACCGCGTCGACGTCGACGGGGCCGGTCCCGACGCCGACGAGGGCCTGGCCCTGATGCTGACGATCGACGTCCGGATCCAGGCGGCGCTCGAGGCGGCACTGGCCGAGGCGGTCGCGGTCAACGGCGCGAAGGCCGCGCAGGGGGTCGTGCTCGACCCCCGCACCGGCGAGGTCCTGGCGCTGGCCGTCGCGCCGGACTACGACCCGAACGACTATGGCGTCGTCCCGCTCGAACGGCACCGCAACTGGCCGATCGAGCTGCCGTTCGAGCCGGGCTCGGTGATGAAGCCGTTCACCGCTGCCGCGCTGGTCGATAGCGGATCGGTCCGCGGCACCGAGTCGGTCTACTGCGAGATGGGCCGCTGGCGCGCCAGCAAGAGCCGGACGCTCTCCGACGTCGCCAAGCACGGCTCGCTGACCCTGCCCGAGGTGATCCAGGTCTCGAGCAACATCGGCATCGTCAAGTTCTCGCGCCGCCTCTCCGCCGGGGAACTGTACCGCACGCTTGCCGGCCTGGGCTTCGGCCAGAAGAGCGGCATCGACCTGCCGCTGGAGTCGCCGGGGGTGCTGCACGCGGCCTCGCGGTGGACCGGCACCGACAAGGACTCGATCGCCTTCGGCCACTCGCTGTCGGTCACGCCGCTGCAGCTGGCCTCCGCAGTCGGCACGATCGCCAACGGCGGCGTGCGGGTCCGGCCGCGGGTCGCGCGGGCCTTCGGCGGGCCCGGCAGCTGGCAGCCCTACGTCGGGACCGTGCCGGAGACCGTGCTGTCACGCGAGGTGGCGGCAACGATCACCCGCTGGATGCGCCGTGTCGTCGAGGAGGAGCGCGCCACCGGCCACCGCGCCGCGATCCCCGGCTACACGATCGCCGGCAAGACCGGCACCGCGGAGAAGTTGACCAACGGCCGCTTCGACAAGGGGAAGAACATCGCCTCGTTCGTCGGCTTCGCGCCCGCGACCGCGCCGGCGGCGGTGGTCGTGATCAGCCTCGACGAGCCGCACCTCGTGGGCCGGACCGGGGGCGTGGTCGCGGCGCCGGTCTTCGCTCGGGTGATGGGCGAGACGCTGCGCCTGCTGCGCGTGCCACCCGACCGTCTCGACGACCCGAAGCTGCTCGAGGCGAAGGAGAAGCTGGTGGTAGCGGCCGAGGAACTGCTCGCGGAGAACGCGCCGACCGAGGAGGCGGAGGAGGAGTCGGAGCCGCCGCCTGCGCGCGCGGCGGCGAATTCGGCCGCGAAACCGGCGCGGAGGACGGCCGCGAAACCGGCGGCGAATTCGGCCGCGAAACCGGCACCGAAGCCGGCGGCGAAGCCCGTGGAGAGCCGGTGACGGTCGCGGAACTCGTGCGCGGCGTGCCCGGACTCGCGGTCTCGGGACCGGACGATGCCCTCGTCGGGTCGATCGCGATCGACTCGCGCCTCGCGGGGCCGGGCTCGCTCTTCGCCGCGCTGCCCGGCGCACGGACCGACGGCGTGCGCTTCGCGGGGGACGCGGTGGCGCGCGGCGCGGTCGCGGTGCTGGGTCCCGGCCCTCGCCCCGCCACCCTGCCGCCGCACGCCGCGTGGATCGCGGCCGAGACGCCGCGGGCGGCGCTGGCCGGGCTGGCGAAGCGGCTCTTCGGCGCTCCCGACGAGCGGATCGCCGTGATCGGCGTGACCGGCACCAACGGCAAGACCTCGACCGCCCACTTCCTCGCCGGCGCACTCGACCGGGCCGGGATCCCGACCGCGGTCGGGGGCACGCTCGGCCAGCGCTTCGGCGCGCTGGCGAGCGGGCCGACGCTGACCACGCCCGAGGCGCCGCAGCTCTTCGGCTTCCTGGCCGACGCGGAGCGGGCCGGGGCGCGCGCGGTGGCGCTCGAGGTCTCGAGCGCGGCGCTGGTCGCCGACCGCGTGAGCGGGATGCGCTTCGCTGCCGCGGTGCTGACCAACATCGGGCACGACCACCTCGACCTGCACGGGACGCACGAGGCCTACCGCGCCGCGAAGCGCCGCCTGTTCGAGGCGCTCGACGCGCCGGCTGCGGCGGTCCTCCCGGCGGATGACCCGTTCGCCGAGGAGTTCCGGGCCGCGTCGCGCGCCGCGCGCTGCGTCCTGTTCGGCGAGGGCGAGGGGGCGGACTGGCGCGTCTCGCAGCACCGCGCCGCGCTGACCGGCGCGACCTTCCGACTCGAGGGGCCGGGCTTCGCGGGCGAGGTCGCGACGCCGCGCTGCGGCGCCTGGGACGCGCGGAACATCGCCGCCGCCGTCGCCGCCGCGGTCGCGCTGGGCGCCGATCCGGGCGCCGCCGTCGCGGGCGCGTCGGCGGTGCCGGACGTCCCGGGCCGGTTCGAGCGGGTCGACGCTGGCCAGCCCTTCGCCGCGATCGTCGACTTCGCGCACACGCCCGAGGCGCTGGAGCGGGTGCTGGCGCTGCTGCGCCGCGTGACGCCCGGCCGCGTGATCGCGGTCTTCGGATGCGGCGGCGAGCGCGACGCCGCCAAGCGTGGGCCGATGGGCCGGATCGCCGGCCGCCTGGCCGACGTCGTGCTGGTCACGGACGACAACCCGCGCGGCGAGGATCCCGAGGCGATCGCGGCCGCGATCCTGGCCGGACTCGCCGGGACCCCCGCCACCGCCCGCCGAGTCGCCAGCCGGCAGGCCGCGATCGAGCAGGCGATCGCGCTGGCGCGGCCGGAGGACGCCGTCCTCGTGGCCGGCAAGGGGCACGAAACGACCCAGGAGACCGCCGGGACCTTCACCCCATTCGACGACCGCGAGGTGCTGCGCGCCGCGATCGCCGCGGCGGGGGTGCGCCGGTGATCGCCCGCAGCGCGGCCGAGATCGCCACTGCCGTGGGCGGGACCGTCGTCTCGGGCGACCCGGGGTCGACCGCGCGCGGCGTCTCGATCGACTCGCGGAGCATCGCGACCGGGGATGCGTTCTTCGCGATCCTCGGCGAGCGCCACGACGGGCACGACTACGCCGCGGCCGCGGCCGCCGCGGGGGCGGCCGTGACAGTCGCCGCGCGCGAGGTGGCGGCGCCGGGCGCGACGGTCGTCCGCGTCGACGACACGACCGCGGCGCTGGGCCGGCTGGCGGCCGACGAGCGCGCGCGGCGCCGGCTGGCGGTGGTTGCGGTCACCGGCTCGGCCGGCAAGACGACGACCCGTGCGCTGGCCGTGGCGGCGCTCGGCGCACGCCACCGCGTCGCCGGCTCGACCGGGAACCTGAACAACCAGTGGGGCCTCCCGCTGTCGCTGCTGCGACTCCCCGAGGAGGCCGACGCCGCGGTGCTGGAGATCGGGATCAACCACCCCGGCGAGCTGGCCCCGCTGGCGCGGATCGCGCGGCCGGACGTCGGCGTCGTGACCAACGTCGGGACCGCCCACATTGGCTTCTTCGCGGGCCAGCGCGAGCTGGCGGAGGAGAAGGCCCAGGTCGTGTTCGAGACCGCGCCGTCGGGGACCGGGGTGATCCACCGCAGTTCCCCCTTCCTGCTCGAGATCGCGCAGCGCAGCGGGCGCGCGCTGGTCACCTTCGACCTGGCGGGGGAGGCCGACCTGCGGCCGGCCGGGGTCGCCGGCAGCCTGGTCGAGGGGACGCGGTTCACGGTCGACGGGGTGCCGGTGCGGCTGGCGCTGTGGGGCGACCACGCGGTGCTGAACGCGCTCGCCGCGCTGGGCGCCGCGCGCGCGCTGGGGGTGCCGCTGGTCGAAGCCGGACCGCGGCTGGCCGCGGTCGCGCCCCAGCCGGGCCGCGGCCGGGTGCGCCGCCTGGCGCACGGGCTCGTGCTGGTCGACGACACCTACAACTCGAACCCGTCGGCGGCGAAGGCGATGCTGGCGGCGCTGGCGGCCTCGCCCTGGGACGGGCGCCGGGTCGCCGTGCTGGGCGACATGTACGAGCTGGGCGAGCGCTCCCCCGCCTACCACCGCGAGGTCGGCGAGGCGGCGGCGCGCGCCGGGATCGAGCTGCTGGTGACGGTCGGGCAGTGGGCGGAGGACGCGGCCGCGGGGGCGCGCGCGGCGGGCCTGCGCGGCGCGCTCGCGCTGGCCGACGTCCCGGCCGCGGCCGAAGCGCTGGCCGGGCTGCTGCAGCCGGGCGACCTGGTGCTGGCGAAGGCCTCGCGCGGGGTCGGCCTCGAGCGCGCGCTGCCGGCCGTGCTCGACCAGTTCCCGGAGCTGGTTCCCGAGGGGGCCCGCTGATGCTGTACCACCTCCTCTTCCCGCTGCACGAGGTCTTCTCGCCGCTCAACGTCTTCCGCTACATCACCTTCCGTTCCGCGGTCGCGGGGGTCACGGCGATCCTGCTGTCGTTCCTGGTCGGCCCGGCGATGATCCGCTGGCTGCGCAACCGGCAGTACGGCCAGCAGGTGCGCGACGACGGCCCGCAGACCCACCTCGCCAAGCAGGGGACCCCGACGATGGGGGGCCTGCTGATCATCACCGCGATCGTCGTCCCGACGCTGCTCTGGTCGGACCTCTCGAACGGCTACGTCTGGGTCGCGATCGTGGCCACGCTGGGCTTCGGGCTGATCGGCCTGTGGGACGACGCGCTGAAGCTGCGCCGCCGGAACAGCAAGGGGCTCTCGGCGCGCGGCAAGCTCCTGGCGCAGGTCGCGCTCGGGGCGGCGATCGGGACCACCCTCTGGTGGACGGGTTTCCCGACCGTGCTGACGGTGCCGTTCTACAAGGCCGGCGGGCCGGAGCTGGACTGGCTCTTCGTGCCGTTCACGGTGCTGGTGCTGGTCGGCGCGGCCAACGCCGTCAACCTGACCGACGGGCTGGACGGGCTGGCGATCGGCCTGACCGGGATCGTGATCGGGACCTTCGCACTCCTGGCCTACGCCGCGGGCAACGTCGTGATCGCGCGCTACCTCGGCACCCCCGCCGTGCCCGGGGCCGGCGAGCTGTCGGTCTTCGCGCTCTCCGGGGTCGGCGCGGCGCTGGGCTTCCTCTGGTTCAACTCGCACCCGGCCGAGGTCTTCATGGGCGACGTCGGCTCGATGGGGCTGGGCGGGGCGATCGGCACGCTGGCGGTGATCACCAAGCAGGAACTGTTGCTGGTGCTGGCGGGCGGGATCTTCGTCGCCGAGGCGGCGTCGGTGATCCTGCAGGTCGGCTCGTACCGCTACCGCGGCGGCAAGCGGATCTTCCGCATGGCGCCGCTGCACCACCACTTCGAGCTGGGCGGCTGGCACGAGAGCAAGGTGGTCATCCGGTTCTGGATCCTCGGCATCCTGCTGGCGCTCTCGACGCTGGCGACGCTGAAGCTGCGCTAGGGGCGGGCGATGGGCGAGTCGAAGCACGCGCTGGTAGTGGGGCTGGGCCGCTCGGGCCGGGCCGCGGCGCGCTTCCTGCTCGCCCGCGGCGACCGCGTGACGGCGACCGACGCGCTGCCGGTCGAGCAGCTCGACCGCGAGGTGGTGGCGCTCGGCGCGGCCGGCGTGCGGCTGGCCTGCGGCGGCCACGACGCGCGCGACTTCGCGGCGGCCGACCTGGTCGTGCTCTCGCCCGGCGTGCCGATTTCGCTGCCGGAGCTGGACGCGGCCCGCGCGCGCGGCGTGCCGATCGTGTCGGAGCTCGACCTGGTGGCCGAGCGGGTCGGGGCCCGCGCGGTGCTGATCACCGGCAGCAACGGCAAGACGACCACGACGGCGCTGGTGGCCGAGATGCTCAAGGCCGCCGGCAAGGACGCCGTGGCCTGCGGCAACTACGGCCTGCCGCTGGTCGACGCCGTCCAGGGCGACGGCGGCGCGCGCTGGTACGCGGTCGAGATCTCGAGCTTCCAGCTCGAGACCACCCACGCGCTGCGCGCCGCGGCGGCGATCCTGCTGAACGTCCAGGCCGACCACCTCGACCGGCACGGCAGCTTCGAGGCCTACCGCGCAGCCAAGTACCGCGTGGCGGACGGCCGCGCGAAGGGGGCCCCCCTGGTGCTGGTCGCGGACGATCCGGAGCTGGCGCCGCTGGCGTCGTCGGCCCGCCCGCCCGTCCTCCAGGTCTCCACGCTGAAGCGCGTGAGCGCGGGCGGCTTCGTCGAGCAGGACGAGCTGAGACTGGCGGTCGGCGGACGCGAGGAGACGCTGGCCGGGGTCTCGGAACTGCAGCTGCCGGGCCGTCACAACCGCGTCAACGTCCTGGCGGCGGCGGTCGCGCTGCGCGCGGCGGGCTTCCCGCTCGAGCCGCTGCGCCGCGCCGCGCTGGCCTTCACCCCGCTGCCGCACCGGCTGCAGGAGGTCGCGCTGGTGCGCGGCGTGCGCTTCGTCGACGACTCGAAGGGGACCAACGTCGGGGCCGTGCTCGAGGCGCTGGTCGCGATGCGCGAGACGCTCGGCCCCGCGGCCCGGATCTTCACGCTGCTGGGCGGCCGCGACAAGGACTCCGATTTCCGGCCGCTGGCCGCCGCGCTCGCGCAGCAGGGCGGGATCGCGGTCACCTTCGGCGAGGCCGGGCCGCGGATCGCTGCCGCGCTCGAGGCGGCCGGATCGCCGGTCGTGCGGCGCGGCGCGCTGGCCGACGCCGTGGTCCACGCCGCGTCGCTGGCCGCGCCGGGCGACCTCGTCCTGCTCTCCCCCGCCTGCGCGTCGTTCGACGCCTTCACCGGCTACGCCGCGCGGGGCGACGCCTTCGCCGCCGCCGCGCGCGCGCTGGCCGTGGAGACCTCCCGGTGAGCACGGCCCCGATCGCCCGCTACCGCGCCCTGGCGCCCGACGTGCTCTTTTCCAGTGTCGCGCTCGCGCTGCTGCTCGGCGGGGTCCTGATGTCGGCCTCGGCGAGGGTCTACGCCGAGGCGATCCACGGCGGCGTGCCGCGCGGGCTTTTCAGCTCCGGGCTGCACCTCACTGTCGGGCTGTTCTTCCTGGTCCTGACGGTCGTGGTGGACTACCACCGCCTGGCCCGCCCGGGCGCGATCTGGGCGCTGCTGGCGACCGTGTCGCTGCTGCTCGTCGCCGCCCTGATGGGCCCCGAGATCAAGGGCACGCACCGATGGATCGTACTGGCCGGCCAGCGCTTCCAGCCCTCGGAACTGGCCAAGCCGGCGCTCGTGCTGGCGCTGGCTGCGGCGCTGCTGCGCATCGGCCCCGAGATCCGAACGATCCAGGGGCTGGCCCGGCCGATCGGGATCGTCGCCTGGTTGAGCGCGCTCGTGCTGGTGGGGAAGGACCTCGGGACGCCGGTCCTGCTGTTCGGTACGGCGCTGGCGCTCGTCGTCGCGGCCGGCGCCTGCTGGCGCCACGTCGCGGTGCTGGTCGGGGGCGGGGCCGCACTCTTCAGGATCTTCGTGTGGCTGGAGCCCTACCGCGTGGGGCGCCTCACCAAGTTCACCTCCGCGGTGTTCTTCGACCCGAACCGGCTGGGCGAGATCCCGCACCAGCTCCTGCAGTCGATCATCGCGATCGGCTCGGGCGGGTTCTTCGGCCGCGGCTTCGGCGCCTCGACGCAGAAGGCCTTCTTCCTGCCCGAGCCCGACAACGACTTCATCTTTGCGGTGATCTGCGAGGAGCTGGGGCTGTGGGGCGGCGTGGCGGTGGTGACCGCCTTCCTGCTGCTGGCCTGGCGCGGCTGGAAGGCGAGCGAGCACGCCCCGGACGACCTGGGACGGCTGGTCGCGCTGGGCGCGACCGTGCTGCTGGTCGGCCAGGCGCTGTGCCACATGGGGGTGGTCACCGGACTGCTGCCGACCAAGGGGCTGCCGCTGCCGTTCCTCTCCACGGGCGGCAGCTCGGTCGTGGCGAGCTGCATCCTGGTCGGGCTGGTGCTCAACGTCTCGGCGCGGAGGCAGCGCGATGACGACTGACGCGCGCGTCGCGCCGATCGTGATCGCCGGCGGCGGGACCGGCGGCCACGTCTTCCCCGGCCTGGCGCTGGCGGAGGAACTGCGCCGCCGCCGACCGGGGCGCGAAGTGGCCTGGATCGGTTCGCGCGGCGGGATCGAGGAGCGGCTCGTGCCGCGCGCCGGGATCCCGCTGACGGTCCTGCCGCTGAGCGGCCTGGCGCGGGTCGGCGCGCTCGACCGCGCGCTGGCCGTCCTTCGCGCGGCGCGGGCGACGCTGCGGCTGGCGGCGCGGTTCGCCGCGCGGCGCCCCGCGCTGGTCGTCGGCGTCGGCGGCTTCGCCTCGGGGCCGGCGGTGCTGGCGGCGGCGCTGGTGCGCGTGCCGACGCTGCTGCTCGAGCAGAACGCCGTCGCCGGGATGACCAACCGCGGGCTGGCGCGCTGGGCCTCGGCCGTCGCCGCCAGCTTCGCCGAGAGCGCGCGGGAGCTGCCGGGGCGCGTCGTCGTGACCGGCAACCCGGTGCGGGCGGAGATCGCGGCGATCCCGGAGCGGGTCCCGGGCCCGGTGCGCCGCGTGCTGGGCTTCGGCGGCAGCCGCGGCGCGCACGCGCTGAACGTCGCCTGGGCCGGCGCGCTGCCGCAGCTGGCGGGGCTGCCGCTCGCGCTCACGCTGCAGACCGGCGAGGCCGATCTGCCACTGGTCCGGGATGCCGCGGCCGTGGCCGGCGTGGAGGCCGAGGTGCTGGCCTTCCTCGACGACCTGCCGGCGCGCCTGGCGGCGGCCGACCTCGTCGTCTGCCGAGCCGGCGCGACGACCGTCGCCGAGTTGACCGCCGCCGGCCGGGCCGCGGTGCTGGTCCCCTTCCCGCAGGCGGCAAACGACCACCAGCGCGCGAACGCCCGGGCCCTCGCCGCCCGCGGCGCGGCCCGCGTGCTCGAGCAGCAGGAACTCACCCCCGGGCGGCTGGCCGAGCTGCTGCGCGAGGCGGTGAGCCGGCCGGAGACGGTCGACGCGATGGCGCGCGCCGCGCGGGGCTGCGGCGTGCCCGACGCCGCGGCCCGCGTCGCCGACCTGGCGGAGGAGCTGGCCGCATGAGGTTCGGACGGGTGCGCAAGGTCCACTTCGTCGGGATCGGCGGCTCGGGCATGAGCGGCATAGCCGAGGTGCTGCTCAACCTCGGCTACCGGGTCAGCGGCTCCGACCTGAACGAGAACGAGTCGACCCGCCGGCTGGCCGCGCTGGGCGCGACGATCACGCTCGGTCACCACGCCGCGGCCGTCGCCGGCGCCGACGTCGTCGTCGTCAGCACCGCGATCGACGCCGAAAACCCCGAGATCGCCGAGGCGCACCGCCTGCGCGTGCCGGTCATCCCGCGGGCCGAGATGCTGGGCGAGTTGATGCGGATGAAGTACGCGGTCGCGGTCGCCGGCTCGCACGGCAAGACCTCGACGACCTCGATGATCGCCCAGGTGATGTCGCGCTGCGGACTCGACCCGACGATCGTGATCGGCGGCAAGCTCGAGATGTTCGGCAGTTCGGCCAAGCTCGGGAGCGGCAGCCTGCTGGTCGCCGAGGCCGACGAGAGCGACGGCTCGTTCCTGCGGTTGTTCCCGACCTGGGCGGTCGTGACCGGGATCGACCGCGAGCACCTCGACCACCACGGCGACATGGAGACGCTGTACGACGCCTTCGTGCGCTTCCTCAAGCGCGTCCCGTTCCACGGCGCGGTCGGTGGCCTGCCTCGACGACGCCGGCGTGCAGGCGATCCTGCCGCGGCTCGACCGGCGGGTCGTGACCTACGGGCTGACCGCCCAGGCCGACTTCCGCGCGCTGGAGATCGTGCCGCAGGGGTTCGGGGTGCGCTTCACCTTCCGCCACGGCGGCGACGCGCCGATCTCGACGCTGCTCGCGACCCCCGGCCGGCACCAGGTCCAGAACGCGCTGGCGGCGCTGGCGGTGGCCTGGGAGCTGGGGCTGGCGCTGCCGGTCGCGGCCGCGGCCCTGGAAGGGTTTCCGGGCGCCGACCGGCGGATGTCCTGCCGCGGCGAGGCGGGCGGCGTGCTGGTCGTCGACGACTACGGCCACCACCCGACCGAGATCCGCGCGACGCTGGCCGCGCTGCGCGAGGCGGTCGTCGAGCGGCGGGTCGTCGTGCTGTTCCAGCCACACCGCTACAGCCGGCTGGAAGCGCTGTTCGACGAGTTCGCGCGCAGCTTCTACGACGCCGACCAGCTGGTCGTGGCCGACGTCTACGCCGCGGGCGAGGCGCCGCGGGACGGGGTCGACGCCGAGCGGCTGGCGGCGGCGATCGCCGAGCACGGCCACCGCGGCGCGCGCTGGGGCGGGTCGCTGCCCGAGGCCGTGAAGGCGACGCTCGAGACGCTGCAGCCGGGCGACGTGCTGCTGACGCTGGGCGCGGGCAGCGTGGGCCGGGTGTACGAGGAGATCCTCCGAGCGCTGGGCGCCCCGGGCGCGGCGCGCGGATGAGCGGGGGGACGATGGTCGCGGTGGAGCGCGGGTTCTACGAGGCGGCGGCGGAGCGCGCGGGGGTGCGCGCGCTGGCCGAGGAGCCGCTCGCGCGCCACACCACGATGCGCGTCGGCGGGCCCGCGCAGTGGTTCTTCCTGCCCGGGACGCCGGAGTCCGCGGCCCGCCTCTGGGCCGAGCTGCGGCGCGGCCCGCTGCCGGTCCGGATCCTGGGCTGGGGCAGCAACGTGGTCGCCGTCGACGCCGGCGTGCGGGCCGCGGTGATCTGCACCGACGAGCTGCGCCGCGACCCCGAGCGGCTGCCCGGGGCGCGCGTTGCGGCCTGGGCCGGCGTGCCGGTCCCCGGGCTGGCGCGCTGGGCGGCGGCGCAGGGCCTGTCCGGGCTGGAGTTCGCCGAGGGGATCCCGGCCCAGCTCGGCGGCGCGGTCCGGATGAACGCCGGCGCCAACCGCTCGTCGTTCTCCGAGGTGACGGAGCTGGCGCTGGTCGCCGGCGACGACGGCCGCGTGATCGAGCGCGCGCTGGGCCCGGCCGACTTCACCTACCGCGAGAGCTTCGCCTCGCGCGAGCGGCTGTTCGTGCTCGGCGCGCGGCTGCGCCTGGCGCCGGACGACCCGGCCGAGATCCGCGCCCGGATGTCCGCCTTCCGCGCCCGCCGGCGCGCGACCCAGCCGATCCAGCTCCCCTCGGCCGGCTGCGTCTTCGCCAACTACGCCGACCAGTCGGTCGGCGCGCTGGTCGATCGGCTCGGGCTCAAGGGGCGGCGGCGCGGCGCCGCCGAGGTCTCCACGCTGCACGGGAACTTCATCGTGAATCGCGGGCAGGCCAGCGCGGCCGACGTGCTGGGGCTGCTCGAGGAGATCCGCGCCGCGCTGACGGAGGCGACGGGCCGCGCGCCGCGGATCGAGGTCGAGATCTGGAGGGACGAGCCGTGAACGAGGCCCTTTCCTTCATCCGCCGCCAGCGCCGGCCGAAGCGCCGCAAGGTGGCCCGGCGGCCGCGCTGGATCTGGCCGGCGGCGGCGGCCGGGGCGCTGCTCGCGACGGCCGGGCTGTGGGTCGGGCTGCGCGCGCTCCTGACCGCGCCGGTCGTCTCGGTCCACCGAATCGACGTGCAGGGGACCGCCCGGCTGAGCCCCGACCGGGTCCAGCGCGCCCTGGCCGAGACGATGGGCCAGCCGATCCTGCTGCTCGATCTCGACGCACTGCGCGCGCGGGTCGAGCAGGTCGCGGGGGTCCGCGCCGCCGCGGTCGCGCGCCACATGCCCGACCTGCTGCAGATCCGGGTGGTCGAGCGCGAGCCGGTGATGAAGACGACGCTGGGGGGCGCCCCCGCGATGCTCGACGCCTCGGGCGCCGTCTTCCCGGCCGGGCGCCCGCAGGCCGGGGACGAGCACCTGCCCGAGGCGACCGGCCTCGAGACGATGCTCGGGGCGGCGCAGGTCCTCGCGCGCGACCGCGCCGCGCTGCGCGCGCTGGCCGCGCTGCGCCAGGCCGCGCCCGCGGTGCTCGCCGTCACGCCGGCGAGCTTCGACCTCTCCGAGCCCGACCGGGTCGTGCTGACGCTCGCCGACGAGACGCCCGCGCTCTGGCTCGACCGCGACGAGCCCGGCCGCAACCTGCAGCAGTTCTTCGCCTGGCGCGAGCGGGTGACCGACCTCGCGACCGGGCGCCCGGTCGACCTGCGCTTCCCCCACCGGCTGACGCTGGTCGCGCTCGAGCCCCCTCTGGAGACGGTTCCCGCCGAGGCCGTCGCCGACGCCCTTCCCCCCGAACCCAACCCGGCGCCCGCCGCGCGTCGGACCGCCCTGACGGAGTGAGGTGAGAAATGCCCAAGACCAACAACCTGCTGACCGCCATCGACCTGGGCACCCACCGGTGCTGCTGCGTCATCGCCGAGATCACCGGGCCGGAGTCGCTCGAGGTGATCGGCATCGGCTCGCGCCGCACCGACGGGATCCGCAAGGGGGTGATCGTCAACCTCGAGGCGCTGGTGGCCTCGATCCGGGGCGCGATCGACCAGGCGGAGTCGGAGGCCAGCGCGACCGTCAGTTCGGTCATCGCCTCGGTCCCGGCCGCTCAGGCCAAGTCCTTCACCTCGCGCGGCGGCGTCACGGTCGCCTCGCGCGACCGGGTCGTGACCCGCAAGGACCTGGCCAAGGTCGATGAGATGGTCCGTGCCGTCCAGATCCCGCCCGGACAGTCGATCCTGCACGTCGTACCGCAGGAGTTCACGCTCGACGGCCAGGAGGGGATCCAGGACCCGGTCGGGATGACCGGCTCGCGGCTGGAGGGGAGCTTCCACGTCGTCACCGTGCCGCAGCAGACGGCGCAGCACGTCGTGACGGCGCTCAACGCGGCGCACATCGACCACGTCGAGTCGATCGTCTACCCGCTCCTGGCGTCGAGCGAGGCGGTGCTGACGCGCGAGGAGCGGGACAACGGCGTGTTCCTGATCGACTGCGGCGCAGGGACCACCGACCTGGCGCTGTTCGAGCGCGGGGCGCTCTGGTTCACCGGCTCCTACCCGGTGGCCGGCGACCTGATCACCAACGACATCTCGATCGGCCTGCGCACCCCGGTGCCGGAGGCCGAGATGCTCAAGCGCACGCAGGCCCGCGCAGTGGCCGGGGTCGACGACGACCTGGTGCTGGAGGTCGCGACGGTCGGTGGCGGCGCGCCGCGGCTGGTCGCCTGCTCGCTGCTGACGCAGGTCGTGGCGCCGCGGGTGATGGAGATCTTCGAGCTGTCGCGGCAGATCATGGACCGCTTCAAGCTGCACCACCGGGCCCGCGCGGGCGCGGTGCTGGTGGGCGGGACCGCCAACCTCGACGGCATCGTCGAGGTCGCGGAGGAGGTACTGGGGATGCCGGTGCGCGTCGGCGTGCCGTCCGCCGTGGTTTCGCGGGCGGGCGAGATCGACGCTCCGAGCTTCGCCGGGCCGGTGGGGTTGCTCGAGTGGGAGATGCGCGTGGGACGGCGGCAGCGGGCCGCCGAGACGGTGGGGCGCAACCCCTTCCACCGGATCAGGGAGAGCGTGGGACGGGCTTCGCAGTGGTTCGGACAGATGTTCTGAGCCCGAGGGATCGACGGGAGGCGATGGAGATGGAAACCAGGAACGAGAGCACGGGGTCGCGGCCGAAGTTCATGCTCGACGATCTCGAGGAGGCCGGGCGGCTGCCCTTCGCGGGGCTGCGCGGCCGGACCACGCCGCTGGGTGCGGTGATCAAGGTCGTCGGCGTCGGCGGAGGCGGGAACAACGCGATCAACCGGATGATCGGCGCCGGGGTCTCGGGCGTCGAGTTCCTCGCGGTCAACACCGACATGCAGGCGCTCGAGCTGTCCCGCGCCGCGCGCCGGATCCAGATCGGCGGGGAGCTGACGCGGGGCCTGGGCGCCGGGGCGCGGCCCGAAATCGGGCGCGACGCCGCGCTCGAGGACACCGAGCAGCTGCTCGACGCGCTGATCGGCGCCGACATGGTCTTCGTCACCGCGGGCCTGGGCGGCGGGACCGGAACCGGGGCCTCACCGATCATCGCCGGGCTGGCGGCCGAGCTGGGTGCGCTGGTCGTGGCGGTCGTGACCAAGCCGTTCGGGTTCGAGGGGCGGCGGCGGCGGGACCAGGCCGAGCTGGGCCTGCTCGAGCTGAAGAAGTCGGTCGACACCGTGATCGCGATCCCCAACGAGAAACTGCTGGCCACGGTGGCCCGCGACACCTCGATGCAGAACGCCTTCATGATGGCCGACGACGTGCTGCGCCAGGCGGTCCAGGGCATCAGCGACCTGATCCTCGTCCCGGGCGACATCAACCGCGACTTCGCGGACGTGCGCACCGTGATGAAGGGAATGGGAATGGCGCTGATGGGGACCGGCATCGCCGAGGGCGAGCACCGCGCGGTGGCGGCGGCGCAGCAGGCGATCAGTTCCCCGCTGCTCGAGGACACCTCGATCCAGGGGGCGCAGGGCGTGATCTTCAACATCACGGGCGGCGACGACCTGTCGCTGCACGAGGTCAACGAGGCGGCGCAGATCATCCACGACGCCTGCGACCCGGACGCCACGATCCTGTTCGGCTACGTCTCGCGGCCGGAGATGCGCGGGCGGGTCAAGGTCACGGTGATCGCGACCGGCTTCGACCGGGTGATGGCCGACCGGCCGGAGCGGTCCGAGGCCTCGCGCGTGCTGCAGGAGCTGGCGACACCGTCGAGGGGGCCGGCCGATTCGGTGCTGGACCTCGACTCGATCCCGGCGCCGCTCGTCGCTCCCCAGCGTGTGACGAGCCTCGAGGACTTCCCGGCCTTCGCCGACGACGCGATGCTGCCGCACCTGGACCGTGCGTCGGACCTCACCGACTACGAGATCCCGACCTACATCCGCCGGATGCAGGACTGACGGGGTGTCGACCCGCCTGCGCGCGCTGCGACCGGACGTCCGGCGACGGGTGCTGGTCATCGACGGCGACGACAGCGTCGCCACGGCCGTTGCGCGGCTCGCCCGCACGGCGGGGATCGAGGTCGTGCACGCCCAGGACGGCGAGCGCGGCCTGGCCCTCGCGATGGAAGAAGCCCCGGACGTGATCCTGCTCGACCTGGCGCTGGCCAAGCGGGACGGGATCGACGTGCTGCCCGATCTGCGCGCCGAGCCGGCGCTGGCGTCGGTCCCGATCGTGGTCGTCTCGGGCCGCTCCTCCCGCGCGGCCCAGGCGGCGGCCTTCCGGGCCGGGGCCGACGACTTCATCGCCAAGCCGTTCCACGCCGGGGACCTGGACGCCCGTGTCCGGGCCAACCTGCGCAAGCGCGAGCTCTACCTGCGGCTCGAGCGCGCGCACCGCGAGCTGTGCGCGGCCAACGAGCGGTTGCTGGCCCTGTCCGGCACCGACGAACTGACCGCACTCGCCAACCGCCGCGCGCTCTCCTCGCGGCTGGAGGAGGAGTTCGCGCGGGCCGAGCGGTACGAGACCCCGCTCTCGGTCGTGGCCGCGGATCTCGACGGCTTCAAGCAGGTCAACGATACCTACGGGCACGCGGTGGGCGACCGCGTGCTGGCGCAGCTGTCCCGCCGGCTGCGCGCCCTGGCCCGCGCCACCGACCTGGTTGCGCGGCTGGGGGGCGACGAGTTCGCCTTCGTGCTGCCCCACACCGGCCTGGCCGAGGCCCGCGCCTTCGCCGAGCGGCTGCTTTCGCGCTTCGACGTCGTCCCGCTCCGTCTGCCGCAAGGTGACGTCGTCGCGGTGCGGCTCTCGTGCGGCGTGGCGACGCTCCCCGACAGCGGTCCGGTGGAGTCGCCGGCGGCGCTGCTCGAGGCGGCCGACCGGGCGCTGTACGAGGCGAAGCGGGCCGGCGGCGGGCGCGCGATCTGCGCACGCCCCGAGCCGATGCCGCGCGAGCGCGCGGTGCGGCTCGAGCCGGCCGGCCTTGTGACCGACCTTCACCCACCCCGCCGCGAAGGCGGGATGGGCGTACACCCGGACTGAACGGTCCGGCCCCGGGGGAAAGGACCCGACGGTGATTCCTGCCGCAACACCCCTCCCGCCACCCCAGGCGCACGTCGCGCCCCGGCCCGCCGGACTTCCCGACGGCGGCGCTGCGAACCCACTTCCCTGACCCGGCGGACCTTTCCCCCGCGCTTTTCGCACGACGGGGCGGCCGCAAGGCCGCCCCACTCTTTTTCGGACGGCGGCCCCGGCGGCGCGAAGGCCGGGCTCAGTAGCCCGGCGGCTTCTGGTCCTCGAGCGGCTCGGCCTTGTTGACGAAGTACTCGGTCTCGCCGAAGCAGGTCGTGGGCACGAACTTGTGCTGCTCGTAGTGCAGCCGGACGCGCTGGCCGAGCAGCCGGTTGATCCCGGCGGCGGTCGCGTCGTCGCGGACCGAGAAGTGGAAGATCTCGGGCATCGAGCCGGGGTAGTTGACCATCGCCAACTGCCCCTCCCAGGTCTTGCAGAGCCAGCCGCTCTTGCTGAACTTCTGCACGACGCCGGTCCGCTCGCCGCTGGAGTAGGTGAAGGTGAGCGCCAGCCAGGTCCAGAGCGCGATGATCACGGCCGCGGAGAACAGCCCGAGCCAGAAGGTGCGCTTGGTCCAGCGCCAGACGCGCGCGAAGAAACCCGGGCCCTCCGGCGCGGGCGGAGCGGCAGACCCCGGCGGGGTCGATGCGGGCGGAGTCGAGGACATGGCGGGCTCTCCTAGGCGTTGCTGACGACCATGATGCAGGCGTCGTAGACGGTGCGGAACGGGGCCTCGCGGACGAACGCCAGCACGGCGTCGTCGAAGCTGCCGTCCTGCAGCCAGGCCGCCGGCAGGCCGAGCGCAGCGACCTCCTTCAGGACCGCCAGCGTGACCGGCGGCGGCGTGACCAGCGTGACGATGTCGATCGGCTTCGGCGCGGCGGCCAGCGACGGGAAGGCCGGCAGGCCGAGGATCTCCGGCTCCTTCGGGTTGATCGGCAGGACGGTGTAGCCCTTCGCCGCGAGGTTGCCGACGATGATGTTCCCGTACTTCGCGGGGTTGCTGCTGGCGCCGACGACGGCGATGCGCGTCTGCCGCCCCTTGCGGGCCAGGACCGCGAGGACCTCCGCGGGGTGCGGGTCGTGGTGCGACATCGGGACCTCCCCGGCCGGCCGGGCGGGCCGGCGCGGGCGGGATCTTACCCCGGCCCGGGCGGGACGGTGGCCTGCGGGGGCCGGGCTCCGCGATACTGCCCGCGATGACCGCCGCCGACGCCGCCTTGCTGTTCTCCGCCGGGGCCGTGGCGGGGGCGCTCAACTCCGTCGCCGGCGGCGGGAGCTTCGTCTCGTTCCCGGCGCTGCTCTTCACCGGCGTCCCGGCGATCCCGGCCAACGCGACCAACACGATCGCGCTCCAGCCCGGCGCGATGGCCAGCGCCTGGGCCTACCGCCGGCAGTTCAGCGCGCACCGCGCGGCGCGTCTTCGCGCTGGGCGCGGTCAGCCTGGCCGGCGGGCTGGTCGGGGCGCTGCTGCTGCTCAGGACGCCCGAGCGGACGTTCCTCTGGATCCTGCCCTGGCTGCTGCTGTTCGCGACGCTGCTGTTCAGCTTCGGGCCGGCGCTGACGAAACGGCTGCGCGAACGCGCCGGGGGCGCGGGGTTCGCCGCGGGCGCGGCGGACCTGTCGCCCGCAGGCCGGGCCGGCGGCGAGCGCTCGCGGGCGGCGTGGCTGGCCGTCGCCGCGATCCAGTTCGCGATCGCGGTCTACGGCGGCTACTTCGGCGGCGGGATCGGGATCATGATGCTGGCCGCCCTGTCGCTGTCGGGCATGACCAACATCCACGAGATGAACGCCTTCAAGACGCTCCTGGGCAGCGTCATCAACGGGGTCGCGGTCGTGGTCTTCATCGTCGCCGGCGTCGTCCACTGGCCGCAGGGGCTGACGATGATGGCGGGGGCGGTGCTGGGGGGCTACTTCGGCGCGCACTGGGCCCAGCGGGTCGACCCGAAGCTGGTCCGCGCGCTGGTGATCGCGACGGGCGCGGCGATGACGGGGTACTTCTTCCTGCGGGGGTGAGGCCAGGCGCCGGCTCGAGAGGGATCAGCGCACGAACGCCATGCCGCCCGCGGTGACCTCGACTCCCGCCGGAGTCCCGGTTCGGCCTGGCCGGGCCACGGTGTAGCGGCCCGGGGGAAGGTCGCGAAAGACGACCGCCGGTCCGAGGTCGGGTATGGTCTCCAGCTTCGGCTCGTCGGCCCGCTCCGCCGCCAGGATCCATGCCGCGTCGGACCACGCGATGCCGGCGGCGTCGACGATCGTCGGCCACTCGTGCTCGTAGCCGCTGGCGGCGACGGCGATCGCGCCGCCCGCGGCGACCGTCACCGGGACGGCCGTCTCGCCCGGCTCCAGGGCCGGGACGCTGGCGCGCGCAATGCCCACGCCGGGAACCCGGAAGAACAGCTCGCACCCGCCCTCGGGGAGATCGCTGCACGTCAGCGGCGCGCTCTCCGATTCCCGGAACCACCGGCCACCGCAGCGGCACGCCACCCGGCCCCGAACCCCCTCGGGCGGAATCGCACGCATCGAGCGGACCAGCCTCTTCTCCGCGACGGTGAGCTCGATCGGGTTGACGCCGGTCCGCAACTCGACCCTCTGCGACAGGCTCTCGTACCCTTCCTTGCGCGCCGTCAGCTCGTGCGGCCCGGCACGACCGACCGCGAGGGTCGCGGTCCCGTCGTCGCGGGTCACGCCGCCTCCGCCGTCGCACTCCGCGTGGAAACCGGTGATGTGCTGCCCCGGCTCGTCGCCGTCCGGTGCGCCGAAGACGCCGCCGATCGGGGCGCACGCGTCGGAGGCCTGGACCGGCTTGAGCCACACGAGGAGCTGCGGGACGGGAGTGCGCGTCGCTCCATCCAGCGCGCGCACCTCGACGAAGACCGGCGTGATCGGAAGGTCGACCCGGGCGGTGTCGCCCGGTGCGAGGGCGATCCGGCGCGTGACCTGGCCCCCGCCCGCGCGCGCGTTGACCAGCACGTCGCCGGGTGCGACGGCCATCCGGTAGCGACCGCCGTCGCCGGAGAACGCGGTGTAGTAGCCCTCTCCGCCGTCGAAGTGCACCGCCCCGATCGCGGCTCCTGGCCACGGGGTGCCGTCCACCGTGACGGTGCCTTCGATCGCCGCGCCGTCGAGCGCCAGCGTCACCTCGGTGGTCTCGCCGGCGCGAAGCTCGACGGCAACCCGGCGGCTGCTCCGCTCCGCGACGAGCTGGACGCTCCCCTCCCCCGGCGACAAGCCGCTCGACTCGGCACGCCCGTCGCGATCGAGCGGGACGAACGTCCTCACGCGGGCGCCATCCTCGATCCGCGACGCCGCGGACCTCGGCGTGTCCCGCGGGACCGAGGATCCGCAGGGTGGCCGCCGGCTGAAGCTGCAGCTCGACCTCGAGCCCCTCCGCCAGCTCGCCGAGCCGCTTGGCGGCGGCCCCGTACCCGGGCGCGAGCGCAACGAGCGCCACGTCACTGCACGACTTGCACGGCAGCACGAACTCGCCGGATGGCCCGGACACCGTCTCGGCCAGGGGCGGCGCGGTGAGCACGTTGCCGACCATGAACCAGAGCGTCGCGGCGACGCGCGCCCCGGCGAACGGAGCACCGCGCGGGTCCAGGACCCGCCCGCGGACGTCGCGGACCGGGCGGAGAGTGAGCGTGGCCCCGCGGTGGACGTCGCCGGCGGCGAGCGTCAGCGCGAGCAGGTTCGACTTCTCGAAGCCGCGGGCGTCGGCGACCAGCGTCACGACCCCCGCGTCGAGCGACCGCATCGCGAAGGTCCCGTCCTCGGTCGAGACCGACTCGGGCGGGGGGGCGTCGAGGCGGATCACGTCCTCCCGCTGGGGATTCGCCACGACCCGGGCGCCGGCGACCGGGTTCCCCCAGGGATCGACGACGCGACCTTCCACCTGGGCGCCCCGCTCGAGCGTCGCAATCACCGGTGCGTCGCGAGCGGTCAGCTCCTCGCGGCGCCAGGGTGCGAACCCGGCGGCGTCGATCCCCAGCGAGATCGTCCCGCGCACGGGAAGGCCCGTGATCCGGGCCTTGCCCTCGGCGTCGGTCACGGCCTCGCGGCGCACCATCAGCCCGGCGTCGGCGATCGCGACGATCGTCGCCTCGGCCACGGAACGTTTCTGCTCGTCGCGAACGACCACCGGGAGCACGTCCATCGCCGGCACGCGCAGAACTCCCAGGTCGAGGGTCTCGCCCGGCTTCGGGGAGACCTCGGGGCGGTCGAAAGGAGTGATCCCGTCGCCCCGGATGGCCAGGGTGTAACGCTCCGGCAGGACCGGTTGGAACGACAGGCCGCCGGTCGCGCCGCACTCGGTCTGCAGTCCGCTGGGCGGCAGGGCCTCGGCGAGCCACTCGGCAGTGACCGGATCGCGCAGCTCGGCCCGGCAGGGGACCGCGCGCTCCGCGGAATCGAGCACCCGCCCGACGACGCGCGCCGGAGCGGCCGGGCGCAGTGTGCATGGCTCGCGGGGCGGCGTGGCGACCAGCTTGGCGTCGATCCCCGGGGGTCCCGTCCAGTCGCCGGCCACGAGCAGGTGTTCCTGGTCGGGATCGAGCAGGTCGAGACGCGCCTGGCCAGCCTCGTTGGTCGCTCCCTCGCGCGGCGAGGCGGCGCCGCAGCGCCAGGCCCCGACCGTCGCGCGGGCTCCCCAGTTCCCGGCGCCGCGAGGACGGGAGAAGGCGCGCACTCGGGCGCTCGCCCGCGGCGCGTCGTCCGGCCCGAGCACGCGCAGGTCGATCGAGATCGGCTCGCGCCAGGCGACGGTCAGGTCGCGTGCCCCGGGAGCGAGCACGCCGAGATCGGCCGCGCAGGTCCATCCATCCGCCGCGCGGACGATCTCGAGCCGCCAGCGCCCGGGGGGAACGGTCGCCAGGCGGAATGCCGCCGGCTGCCCGGGGTCCGGCACCGCGACCGGCGCTTCGAGCGAGGGCGGCTTTCCTTCGGCGGGGAGAAGTCGCGCCGTGCACCCTGCTGCGCACGGACCGGCGGCCGGCATGCGGCCGCCCACCACCACGCCGGGAGGAAGGCGACAGAGCAGCCCCTCCGCGGTGCGGAGCGCGTCGGCCGGCAGGTACCCGTCTGTCGCGCAGCGGATCGTGAGGCAGGCGGCCGGCAGCGACGCTCGCCCCGCAGCGTCGCTCTTCGCGACGAGGTCGGGACGATCCAGGCACGAGGCGATCGCGCCGAAAAGGGGCGCGCCGTCGGCCGCGCTGACGACCCGGACGTCCGTGGTGGAGGCCGATGCCGCGAGGCTCGGTGTCACGACGCCCAGGGAAGCGACCACGAGCGAACGGACGACGACCGACTGGAACTGCATCGGGGCCTCAGGGAGCAACATTTCAGTCCACCGGCGGACACCGTGTCAAGCGCCAGCGAAGTGGCGCTGCGGTTGCCGAACACGGTGCAGCTTTCATCGGCCCGGTCTCTCCTGCGAACCGGATCAGGGCGCCCCGAGCGCGAGCACGAGCCGCAACCCCGCGTCGACTCGCGCCAGCACGGGCGCCGCCAGGCTGCGCACGCACTCCGTCAGGAGCCCGCGATCGAGCGTGACCAGCTGCGAGACGTTGACCACCGACGCCCGCGCCAGGCCGCTCGCCCGCCGCGGCAGCAGCACGTTCCCGGGCGCCGCCGCCAACTCGAGGTTCGACGAGATCGTCGCGACGACGACGGTCCCGATCCGGCTGCGGTTGAAGGCGTCGGACTGGACGACGACCACGGGGCGGCGGAAGCCGGGACCGGAGCCGACGGGATCCGGCAGCGCGGCCCACCAGATCTCGCCGCGGCGGATCACCAGTCCTCGCGGCCGATCGCGCGGGCCTGGGCCCGGAGCAGCGCCGGCTCGACGCGCCCGTCGAAGCCGAGGTAGACGCGGTCGAGCTGCGCGGTCACGTCCGCGTCGCCGCTCCGGTCGAGGTAGAGACGGATCGCCTCGCTGAAGAACCGGCTGCGCGACATGCCGCGGCGCTGCGCCGCGTCCTCGGCCGCCTGGAAGAGGTCGTCGGGAATCGAGATGGCGGTCTTCATCGGCCCTCGGGACACCGGGAGAAGGGGGTCCCGAGCTTGGTATAACTCCGGTTATACCAGGCCGTCAAGCCGCGCGATCCCGGCTTCGGGAACGCCGCCGGCCGGGCGGGCTGCCGCCTCAGGCCGACGCGCCCGGCGGCCGGTCGCAGACCCCCGTGCGGCGGCGCGCGAGCAGCAGCAGCGCCGCCCCCGCGCAGGCCAGGAACGCGAGCGACGCCAGCCGCAGCGGCCACGGCGGCCCGACCCCGTACGCCAGCTCGCCGGTGAACGGCCCGACGATCCGTCCCAGGCTCGACAGCCCCTGGTAGATCCCGAGGATCCCGCCGACCTCGTCCGGGTCGGCCAGCTCCGAGGCGAGCGCCGACAGCGACGGGTTGGTGATCCCGACGCCGACCGCCATCACGCCGAGCGCCACGCCGGAGAGCGCGAGCGTCGGCATGTACGGCACGAAGCCGAGGCAGACGCCGCTGATCACCAGTCCGGCCGCCACCAGCCGCGCCTCGCCGAAGCGCTTCGCCAGCCGGCCGATCAGCCCCCCCTGCACGATCGCGCCGACGAGACCGATCCCGACCAGCAGGTAGCTGACCTCCTTCGGGCCGATCGCGTACTTGTGGCTGAAGAACTGCGCGAAGGTGACCTCGAACCCGGAGAACGCCGCGGTCGTGAGGAAGTAGATCGCGAGCACGAGCCCGAGGCACGGGTGGGCCAGCGCGCGCCCCAGCCGGGCGACCGTGAAAGGATCGTGCGCCGCGCGGTCGCGCTGGTTCGGGTCGAGCGTCTCGGGCAGCAGGAACCAGGTCAGGACGAGCGCGAGCGCGGAGGTCGCCGCGGCGCCGAGGCCCGGCGCACCCGGGCCGAAGTGCTCGTAGAGCAGCCCGCCGAAGGCCGGCCCCAGGATGAACCCCAGCCCGAAGGCGGCGCCGATCACCCCCATCCCGCGCGCCCGCCCCTCCGGGCCGGTGATGTCGGCGATCACCGCCTGCGCGGTCGAGATGTTCGCCCCGGCGATCCCGGCGACGATGCGCGAGACGAAGAGCATCGGCAGCGAGGCCGCGAAGCCGAGCAGCGCGTAGCCGGCGACCGCCCCGGCGAGCGAGAGCAGCAGCACCGGCCGGCGCCCGAAGCGGTCCGACAGCCGGCCCAGGATCGGCGCGAAGACGAACTGCATCGCCGAGTAGGCAGCCATCAGGAAGCCCAGGGTGAGGGGCGAGGGCTTGAAGGTCTCGGCGTAGAGCGGCAGCAGCGGGATCACCATCCCGAAGCCGACCAGGTCGACGAAGACGATCAGGAACAGGACCCCCAGCTTGGCGCGGTGCTCTCTCATCGGTCTCCCGTCACTCGCCCAGCACGCGGACTTCGATCCGGCGGCGGTGGGGGGCGCGGCGGTGCTCGACCAGGTAGAGCCCCTGCCAGGTCCCCAGGAGCGGCGCGCCGTCGCCGACCGGGATGACCTCGGAGGTGTGGGTCAGCGCCGTCCTGACGTGCGCCGGCATGTCGTCGTCCCCCTCGCTGTCGTGCACGAACAGCGGGTCGCCCGCCGGGACCAGGCGCTCGAAGAAGGCCAGGAAGTCGCGCTGCACCGACGGGTCGGCGTTCTCCTGGATCAGCAGGCTGGCGCTGGTGTGGCGGCAGAAGACGACGGCGATCCCGTCGGCGATCCCCGACGCGCTCACGATCCGCGCCAGCTCGGCCGTGACCTCGTAGAAGCCGGCGCCGCGCGTGGCGACCTCGATCGAGCCGCGGTGGACCACGCGTCAGGCCTTCCCGCGCGCCGGGCGCGCCTGCCGCCAGAGCTGCGCCAGGCTCGGCCGGCTGCCGGTCAGCAGCAGGCCGACCCGGAAGAGGCGTGCGCCGATCTTCAGCGCGATCAGGGTCGAGACGACCATCACCAGGAACGACAGCGCGATCTGCCACGCCGGCAGACCGGACGGCTCGAGCGCGGCGCGCATCAGCACGGTCAGCGGCGCGGTGAAGGGAATGAAGGTCAGGATCGTCGCGATCAGCCCGTTCGGCGCGTCGATGATCGCGCCGAACATCATCAGCGGGACGATCGTCGGGATCGTCAGCACGGCGGACCACTGCTGGGCCTCGCGCATCGTGCCCCCGAGCGAGGAGAGCCCCAGCATCAGGCTGCCGGTGAACAGGTAGGCCGCCACGAAGAACGGAATCGCCAGCGCCACCGAGAGCCATGGGATGGCAACGCCGAAGGCGACGAGCATCCCGGCAAAGCCGACCGCGCCGGCCGACATCATCGCCAGCCAGACGCCGATCTGGAGCAGTCCCGCCGCCCCGAGGCCGAACAGCTTCCCGGTCAGGATCTCGTCGGGCGAGGCCGAGCTGAGCAGGACCTCGACGACGCGGTTCTCCTTCTCGATCGCGACCGCCTGCAGCAGGTAGCCGGCCGTCCCCATCAGCGCGCCGAACAGCAGGATCGCGAAGGCCATCGGGACGATGATCCGCGCGGCCTCGGTCTGCACGCTGCGCGGGGTGATCGTGCCGTCGGCCTGGACGTTGAACCCCTCGCTGTCGACGATCGGCTGGCGCACGCGGGCCGCGAGGTCGGCCGGCAGCCGGCCTTCGAGCAGCCGCTTCCGGACGACCTCGCCGAACTGGCCGCGCATCCCCTCGCCGCTCAGCGGGCCGGCCTCGCGCCGGTAGGTCCGGACGAGCCCGGTGGCGAGGAACTCCGGAGGAAGCACGTAGTAGCCGGCGAGCCGGCCGGCGACCAGTTCGGCCAGGGCCTCCTCTTCGCTCCCGAAGGGACGGAAGACGGTGTTCCCCTGCGCGATCGAGTCCATCACGACGCTCGCGTACCCGGTCTTCTCGAGCGCGGCGCGCGCCTCGGCCGGCAGCTCCGGCAGGGGCGCGCGGGTGTCGCCCAGGAGCTGCAGGACCCCGGGACGATCGACCACGCCGACGACCCGGATCTCCTTCTCCTTCATCTGGACCGCGAGGATCGGGATCGCCGCGATCAGGCCCCAGAACGCGAGGATCAGCGGCAGCCCGAAGGTGGCGATCAGCCAGCCCGGCCGCTTGACCGTCGAGAGGAACTCGAATCCGGCGACGGCCCGCACCTTCTCCCAGCGGATCATGCGCGCCCCTCCGGCGGGGTGGAGGCGGCCGTCCCCTGCACCACGCGGATGAAGATCTCCTCCAGCGGCGTCAGCGCCTTCTCGAAGCGCTCGACCGCGACCCCGGCCCGGACCAGCCCGGCGAGCAGGGCGGCCGGCGTCGTCCCGTCGGCGAGGCCGACGCGCCAGCTCGTCAGCCCGTTCGCCCGGGCCGCCTCCCCGGTTCCGCGATCGCCGTCGCCGTCGCCGTCGGGCCGGACGTAGGCCGCGCCCGCAATCGCCTCCGGCAGCCCGCCCCGCACCGCGACGATCACCTCGGGCAGCGACCAGCGCTCGCGCACCTCGTCGAGCGGCCCGTAGACCATCAGCCGCCCCTGGTGGATCAGCGCCACCCGGTCGCACAGCTCCTCGACCAGGTTCATCTGGTGCGCCGAGAGGATCGTCGTCCGGCCGGCGCGCCGCCGCTCGACGATCAGCTCGCGCACGAACTGCACGTTGATCGGGTCGAGTCCGGAGAACGGCTCGTCCAGCACGGCCAGCTCCGGATCGTGCAGGAAGGTCGTCGCGATCTGGACCTTCTGCGCCATCCCCTTGGAGAGCGACTCGACCTTGCGGTTCGCCACCTCCGGCATCCCGATCCGGGACAGCCACTCGAGCGAGCGCTGCCGCGCGTCCCGATGGTGCATCCCCTTCAGCGTCCCGAAGTAGGCCATCACGTCGGCGACCTTCTGCTTCTTGTAGAGGCCGCGCTCCTCCGGCAGGTAGCCGATGCGGTCGAGCCCGCGGCCGTCGAGCGGCTGGCCGTGCAGGCGCACCGTCCCGGCGTCGGCCCGGATGATGTCCATCAGGATCCGGATCAGCGTCGTCTTGCCGGCGCCGTTCGGGCCGAGCAGTCCAAGGACCTCGCCCGCCGGGACCTCGAACGAGACGCCGTCCACGGCCCGCTTCTCGCCGTAGCTCTTGGTGATCCCCTCGAACGCGAGAAAGCTCATGCCCCGTCATCCTCTCCGGCCGCCGCGCCGGGCGGGGACTGTTCCCCGGGGGGCGCCGGCGGGGAAGCGCTTTCCGCCCGGCGGTCGCCGCGCCGCGGCCGAGCGGCGCCGCGACCGGCCGGAACGGTCTCCCGCGGGAGGTGCTTGTCGAGCCGCGCGGGGTCGACTGCGGACAGCCCCTCGACCGGGATCCCCGCCAGCGACGCGACCCAGTCGGTCTGGTGCAAGAGGCCGCGGACGATCGCCACCTCCCACGAGGCCAGCTCGGTGCGGCCGAAGATCCGGCGCCAGCGGCGCAGCACGGCGTCGGGGTTCTGCTCCTGCAGGTGCCCGATCCGCTGCCAGACCTCGCGCATGTGACGGAACATCGCCTCCAACTCGTCGGCGCTCGCCGCGCGCTCGGGCTCCTTCTCGCCCGGGAGCTTCTCGCCGAGGTCGGCGTGCGCCTCGAGCGACAGCGCGTAGCCGATCACCGCCACCGCGTGCGAGACGTTGAGCGACGGACACTCGGGGTCGGACGGGATCGCGACGACGCGGTGGCAGCGGTCGGTCTCCGCCGTGGTGAGCCCGTCCGCCTCGCGGCCGAAGACCAGCGCCGTCTCGCCCGGCCGGCGCCAGGGCGCCAGCTCGCGGAACAGCGGCCCCGGCAGCGCCGCGGGCCCGCGCCCCTTCCCCAGACGCCGCGAGGTGCCGATCACCAGCTCGCAGCCGTGGATCGCCTGGTCGAAGCTCTCGACCCGCATCGCCGCGTCGAGCACCGGCGCCCCCTCGGCCCGGGCGTACCAGCGCGCCTCCTGGCTCCTGGGATCGGCCTGCCCCCCGGCGATCCACATCCGGGTCAGGCCGAAGTTCAGCATGGCGCGCGCAATCTGGCCCAGGTTGCCGTCGTAGCGCGGCTCGACGAGCACCACGCGGATCGACGCCAGCTTCCCGGACAGCCCGCCCATGACCGCGCCCCGCTCAGACGAAATCGGCCAGCTCGAGCGCCGGGAACAGGCCGTCGCGCTGCTCGCACAGCGCGACGAACTCCTCGTTGAGCGCCCCCTCGCGCAGCATCCGCTCGAGGTGCGCGTAGCGCATCACGTGCTCGGTGAAGCGGCGGCGCGCGTAGTCGACGCCGGTCCCGGTCGTGATCAGGAACGGCCAGTCGGACGACTGGGCCAGCATCACCTCGCGCGCGGCCTGGCGCAGCACGCGGTCGACGAACGGGGCGCGGCCGGAGAACTCGTCGAGCAGCTTGACGAAGCGCTCGCCGACCCCCGCGACGTGCGGCAGCATCCACTCGGTCGCGGGCGAGAGCCAGACGTCGTAGAAACCGCCCGCGCCCCAGCTCGAGGGCTCGAGCGCGACGACCTGCTGGCCGGGGCGGGCCTCCAGCACGTCGGACGGGCTCATCGCTGCGATCACCTCCTGGTCGAAGGCCAGCTTGCGCAGCAGCAGCTCGATGAACCACGGCCCCTCGAACCACCAGTGGCCGAACAGCTCGGCGTCGAACGGCGCGACGATCACCGGCGGCCGGCCGTAGCGGGCGGTCAGGGCGCGCGCCTCGGCCACGCGGCTGTCGAAGAAGTGGCCCGCGTGGTCGTCGGCGCGGCGGTGGGCCCAGCTGGGGTGGTACGGCTCGCGGTGCGACCCCTTGCGGTCGGTGACCCGGTAGTACTTCAGGCCGGTGAACATCCGCGTCCCGTCGGGATCGATGTACGGGGCCACGTAGTCGTGCGGCAGGTCCCAGCCGACGTCGCGGTAGAACTCGCGGTAGAGCGGGTCGCCCGGGTAGCCGGTCTGCGACGACCAGACCTGGCGCGAGGGCTCGAGATCGCGCGCGAACGCGGCCACGCCGTACTCGGTGTAGACCGGCTGGTGGACGCCGTAGCGCGGCGTCGGCCGGGCGTACTCGAGACCGTGCGCGTCGACGCAGAACCACTTCAGGTCGGCCTCGGCCAGGTAGCGGTCGACGGGCGGAGCGTAGGCGCACTCGGGCAGCCAGATCCCGCGCGGGGCCCGGCCGAACAGGCGCTTGTGCTCGCGGACCGCGGTCCGGACCTGTCCCCGCACCAGCTCGGGCCGGTCCATCAGCATCGGCAGCAGCGGGTGGGTCGCGGCGCAGGTCGCCAGCTCCAGCATCCCCTCGCGCTCCAGCCGCGCCAACTCGCCGACGACGTCGCGGTCGATCACGTCGCGGTAGAGGTGCAGCAGGCGTCCCAGCCGGTCGCGGTAGAACTCGACCACCGGGCCGATCCCGCCGTCGTCGCGGGTGCGGACCCGCTCCTTGTCGAGCAGCTCCAGCAGGCGCAGCAGGTAGTTTTCGGTGCGGCGCTGCAGCAGGGGATCGGCCAGCATCGAGGCCAGCGTCGGCGAGACGTCGAGCGTGACGCGGAACGGGACGCTGTCGCGCTCGAGCGCGCGGAACGACTCGATCAGCGGCAGGTAGGTTTCCGCCACCGCTTCGAACAGCCAGTGCTCCTCGAGGAAGAACGGCAACTCGGGGTGGCGGACCCAGGGGAGGTGCGCGTGCAGCAGCAGGACGAACGCGCCGCGTTCCATTTCAGCGGCCGTCGGGCCCGGCGCCGGAGAGCCAGCGGCCAGCCGCGCCGGGCGAGGTCGGGGCTTCCTCGACCGGACCCGAGGCGCTCCAGCCCGCAGGCGAGGTGATCGACTCGCCGGGCGCGCCCGGCGCGCCGTCGCGCGGCCGGACGTCGCCGGCCGCGCCCGCCTCGTGGAACGCTTCCGGCCAGTCCTCCGCGGCGCTCTCGCGCGCGGCCTCCGACAGCGCGAAGGCGCGCCACAGCTCGTGGTCCTTGCTGATCCAGAAATCGCCGGGCAGCACGCGCAGCGCCAGCAGCAGCCGCTCGTGCAGCCGCGCCGCGGGCGCGGTGCGGCGCGGGCCGCGCTGGCCGGGGCGAGCCGGCGGCTCGGAGCGCAGCAGCATGCGGCGGTCGAGGCGCGCCGGGATCCGGATCTCCTGGTAGGGCTCGAAGGTTCCGGCCGGCGCGTCGGCCGGCATCCGGACCGGGGCCGAGCGCGCCAGCGTCAGGAAGAAGCCGTCGGGCCGGTCGATCCCGACCGCCACGCGCACCGTGCGGCCGGGGCGCCCGACGCGGATGTGGTAGGTGCCGCCGCGGCCGCCGACCAGTTCCTGCACCAGCACGCGGCCGGACTCGTCGAGCACGCGCAGCCCGACGCGGTCCCAGCCGATCGACTCGGCCGCGGCGATCGCGACCTCGTCGTTGATGTCCCAGACCGCGACGAGGTGGTTCGGGTCGCGGATCAGGCCGCGCACGAAGGTCAGGTCGTAGCCCGGTGGCAGTGTGCCGAGCCCCTCCCCGATCACCTTGCCGTGCGGTCCCAGGTCGAAGCGCGCGCGCTCCGACGCGACCTGCCCGGCGCGGCGCAGGCGCGGATCCTCGGTCTCGATCTCCAGCGGCGCCGGCTCGAGCGGGCGCGCGGCGGCGGCGGGCTTGCGCGACTCCGCGGCGGCGGGCTTGCGCGGCTGCCGCGGCGCGCGGGCGCGGCGCGGCGGGGGAGCGGGGGCCTCGGCGGCGGGAGCCGCGGACGCGGCGCGGCGGGTCACCTTGATCCGGATCTCGATCGGACGCGCGGGCTCCGCCGGTGCGGCGGGCGCCTGCTTCGCGGCGGGTGCCTTCTTCGCAGCGGGCGCCGGCTTCGCGGCGGGTGCCTTCTTCGCAACGGGCGCCGGCTTCGTAGCGAGGGCCTTCATCGCGGCGGGCGTTTTCTTCGCAACCGGTGCTTTCCTGGCGACCGGTGCCTTCTTCGCGGCGGGTGCGGGCTTCGCCGCAGCCACCTTCTTCGCCGCAGCCACCTTCTTCACCGCAGCCACCTTCTTCACCGCAGCCACCTTCTTCACCGCAGCCACCTTCTTCACCGAAACTGCCTTCTTCTCCGCAACGCCTTGTTCTCCGCAACTGCCTTCTTCACCGCGACCGCCTTCTTCGCGGAAACCACCTTCTTGGCGGAAGCCGTCTTCTTCGCGACGGGTGCCTTCTTCACCGCGACCGCCTTCTTCGCGGAGATCGCCTGCTTCGCCACAGCGGAGGCGGTCCGGGCGGCGGCCGACTTCGTCGCCGCCTTCTTCGCGGTCTTCTTCGTGGTGGCCATGACTGCCTCGAATCGGGGCGCGGGCTACCGCGCGCCGCTTACGACCTGCTTGCCTCCGCCGAGCCACGCGTCCCAGTTGACCGGGCCGCCGACCTGGATCCCCTGGATCGTCCCGTCGGCGCCGACGAGGTAGATGCTCGGCGTCTCCGTCACCATCAGCGCCCGCAGCGCGGAGCGATCGACGTCGAGGAGGTGGGTCCAGGGGAAGTCGGCGATGATCTTACGCGCGTCTTCCTGCAGCGCGGGGGACTCCGCGCGGGCGATGTCGAGAATCGCGAGATCGGCCGGCCGGTTCTTGAGGTACCAGTCGCGAAGCCGCGGCAGCTCGGTCTTGCAGTGGGAGCAGGTCGGGAGCCAGGCGAACACGACGAGGCGCTTTCCCTTCGCCGCGTACGCGCTGAGCTTGCGCCAGGTCCGGCCGTCCAGCTCGGTGACCGCGGCGTCCGGCAGCGGCTTGCCGATCAGCCGGTAGACCGGCTGGGGCTGGAGCACCCCAAGCGTCGGGACCGGCGCCCCACGGCCGGCGAGGGCGACCGCCTCGGCGATCGAAACCCCGTTGGGGCCGGTCTGGGTCAGGTCCGATCCGCCGGCCAGCCGGAGCACCCCTCCCGCGTCGATCAGCGCGAAAGCCGGCGCCGACCGGACGCCGAGGATCGTCGCCAGCTGGCCCGACCCGTCCAGCCGGGGCGGGACGCCCGCCAGGCCCAGCGCCGCCAGCCGGGCCGTGACGTCGTTAGGGGACTGCGAGGCGGCCAGGACGGCGACCGGGAAGAACGCCGCGCCGGGAGCCGCGGCCTGGTGGACGTCGGCCGCCGAGACCAGGTTGGCCTCGGAAACGGGGTCCTTGGGGCGCCAGTAGACGAGGAAGACGGGCCGTCGCCCGACGAATCCAGCCAGTTCCTGCCCGGCCGGCCCCCCCTGGGTGGCAAGGAGCTGGGCGGGAACGGGCTCGCCGGGCGCGATGAGCGCCCTCTGGCCGTACTGGGCGAGCGCCGCGGCGCCCCCCGTCAGGGCCACTAGGGCCAGCGCGATCAACACTTTGGCTCGGTTCCGAAGCATCCGGCGATTATACGGGGCGGGGGCGGGTCCCGCCGCCGCGCCAGGATCCCCGCTGTTCCGGGCTAGACTCCCCGCCGTGACCGGGGATGCTCCGCGTACCGCCGCCCGCTTCCGGGTCGGCCCGGCCTACGCCGGGTACCGGCTGGACCAGTTCCTCCAGCGGATGATCCCCAAGCTCTCCCGGAACCGGATCCAGAAGGCGATCGACGAGCGGGTCCGCCTCTCCTGGGAGGCGCCGGTCAAGGCCTCGACGCCGGTTCGCGAGAACGGCCAGGTCTGGGTCGACGATCCCGACGTGAACGAAGAGGCGATCGAGTTCGACCCCGCCGTGCTCTACGACGACGGCGACCTGCTGGCGATCGACAAGCCGCCCGGCGTGGTCGTCCACCCGACCCACTCCCACCTGCGCAACACGGTGATCACGCTGCTCCGGCGGCAGATGAACGCCCCCGAGCTGACGCTGGCCCACCGGCTCGACGCCGAAACCTCGGGCGTGCTCCTGCTGGGGCGCCATACCTGGGCCGCGCGCCGCGCGCAGACCGCCTTCCAGCGCGGCAAGGTCGAGAAGTCCTACCTGGCGATCGTCTTCGGCCGGCCGGCGGAAGACCGCTTCACGGTCGATCTCCCGCTGGGCTACCACTCGCGCGACAGCTTCGTCTTCCGGCAGCTTCCCGGAGGGGCACGACGCGCGCGAATCGCTGACGGAAATCGAGATCCTCGAGCGGATGGCGCGGGTCTCGCTGGTGCGCGCCTTCCCGAAGACCGGGCGGCGGCACCAGATCCGCGCCCACCTCGCGGCGGCCGGGCACCCGATCGTCGGCGACAAGCTCTACGTGCTCGACGACCGGGCCTACCGGCGCTACCTCAAGCTGGGCCGGCTCGATGACGAGCTGCTGGCGCGCGTCGGCGCGGCGCGGCTGATGCTGCACAGCGCCACGCTGTCGCTGCCGCACCCGCGGCAGCCCGGCGAGCGGATCGAGATCACGGCGCCGCTGCCGGCCGACATGGCGGCGTGGCTCGACGCCGAGCGCGCGCGGCGCGCGGAGGAGAGCGCGTGAGGCGGCTCCGGGCGGCCGCGCTGGGAACAGCGCTGGCGCTGGGGGCCGCGCCGGCGGGCGCCGCCCCGCCCGCCGCCCCGCCCGCCGCCCCGTCGAAGGCCGACCCCCGCCGCCACACCGCGCCCGCTCGCGCTCGGCGACGCCGCCGACAAGGCGTTGCGCGCCGAGCGGGACCGCCGCGGCCTCAAGCTGTCGGCGATCGAGCCGCAGCTCGACGCGCTGCGTGCGGCCGACCCGTGGGTGGCGCTGGTGCGGGGCGCCGATCGGATCGGCGGTGCGGGGGCCTTCGCGTTCGTCGCGCTCGACCAGGCCTTCGCCCGCCTGGGCGTGCCGGCCGCCCAGCGCATGGCGCTGGCCGACACCGACGACGCCTCGGACCAGCTCACCGCGCTGGGCGAGCAGATGCACCTCTTCGACGATCCGGCGCTCGGGATCCCCGAGGCGTGGCGCGCGTCGTTCGCGCAGCTGGCGATCGACCTGGCGCGGGCGCGGCTGCGGGCGACCGAGGCGCTGGCCGCGCTTCCCCCCGCGGCGCGGGCCGAGATCGCCGCCGGGATGCTCCCGTTCGCGGCCTCGGGACAGCCGCCCCGGGCCGACGCCGCGGCCGTCGACTACGGCGCGCTGGCCCGCGCCGCCGGAACGATGCTGCTGGCGACCGACGCGTTCCTCGAGCAGTTGCCGCGGGACGAGGCCCCGGCCTTTGCCTGGCGCACGAACGTCCCTGGCGTCACGGGCTACGCGCTCGGCCCCTTCCCCACCGTCGCGGGGCCGATGTACCTCGGCGGCGTCGACGCCAACGGCTGGGCGGTCCCGCGCGACGCGATCCTGATCGACCTGGGCGGCCCGGACCATTACGGCGCATCCGGCGAGCGCTACGCGCCCCCGCCCGACGCCGGGCTGCTCGTCGTGCTCGACCTGCAGGGGGATGACACCTACCGCCCGGCGGCGCCGGGCGCGCTCGCGGCCGGCGCGCTGGGCCTCTCGCTGCTGCGCGACCTGGGCGGGAACGACAGCTACGAGGACCGCGCGCTAGGCCAGGGGAGCGCGATCTTCGGCGTCGGCCTGCTGCTCGACGAGGCAGGAAACGACCGCTACCTCCTCGGCAGCGGCGGGCAAGGGAGCGCGTGCGCCGGCGTCGGGATGCTGGTGGACGGCGCGGGCGACGATCTCTACCTGGCCGGGGGGCTCGGCCAGGGGGCGGCCTCCGGTCGCAGCGTCGGGCTGCTGGCCGACCTTTCCGGCGACGACGTCTACCGGGCGACCGGCGAGGGAGTGCTCGGCGCGGCCGCCGCGGCGGCGCAGGGAGCGGGGCTTCGCACCCCGCCGGAGGGGGCGCGCGGAACCGGGATCCTGCTGGACGTCGCCGGCGACGACGTCTTTCTCGCGGCGCGCGGCGCGCAGGGCTCCGCGTCGGGCGGCCACGGCCTGCTGATCGACGGCGGCGGAAACGACTTCTCGTCCGTCGGCTCGGACGGCCAGGCCGGCGCGTCGGGCGGCGGAACTGCGGTGCTGATCGACTTCGGCGGCGACGACGTGCGGGTCGTCCGCGGGGCGGGCGGGCAGGCGGCAGCGGACGGCGGCGCGGCCGTCCTGCTCGACGAGGGCGGCACCGACCAACTGCGCTGCGGCGACGCGACGTCCTGCCGCGGCGTTGCCGAGGGCGATGGCCGCTCGCTCTTCATCGACCTCGGCGTCAAGCCTGCCGTCCGGATCGGTCTCCCGCCGAAGCCCGCGGCCGCGCCCGCGAAGGAGGCGGCGAAATGAACCTCCCGCCGCTCGCCCCGCGCACCCGACGCCTCGCGCTGATCGCGCTCGTGGCGGCCCTGACGTTGCTCGCCGCCTGTGCCACGACGGCCGACGCGCGCAAGACGACGCACGCGACGAAGAAGCCGGCAGAGAAGGCCGCCCCCTCGGTGATCCACGTCGTCGAGAAGGGGCAGACGCTCTACCGGATCGCGCTGGTCTACGGCGTGGACCTGAAGACGCTGCAGCGCGCGAACCGGATCAAGAACCCGCGCCTGCTGAAGGTCGGGCAGAAGCTGAGCATCCCGGGGGCGAAGCTGGCGCTGGAGGTCCCCCCTTCCCCGAGCCGATCCCGGTCGCCGCACGGATCCAGGTCGCCGCCGCCAGCCCGCGGATCGAGGAGATCCGGCCGACGGTGGTCGAGCCCGGCACCGGCGAGTGGGCCTGGCCGATCGACGGACGCTACACGTCGGGCTTCGGCGCCAAGCGCCGGCGCCACATCCACGCCGGGATCGACGTCGTCGCCCCGCAGGGGACGCCGATCTACCCATCGCGCGAGGGGTTCGTCAGCTTCGTCGGCCGCCAGAGCGGCTACGGGCAGCTGGTGATCATCGACCACGGTGACGGCTGGACCAGCCGCTATGCCCACGCCTCGAAGATCCTCGTCCGGGCCGGCGACACCGTGGCCCCGGGCGAGACGATCGCACTGGCCGGCCGCACGGGGCGCGCGACGACGAGCCACCTGCACTTCGAGATCCGCCGGAACGGCAAGGCCATCGACCCGATGCGCTACCTCCCGCCGCCGGGCGGACCGCTCCCGGCTCCCGACGCGCCGCCGCTCGAAGGGGACGACGCGACTGGCCTCGAGGAGCACGGCGAGTGCCTGCTCGACGACACGGAAGACCGGGGACAGCTACCGTAAGTCGGTAAGCGGCACGTGTCCCCGATTTCAGGCGAGCCCCCGTTCCTCGAGCTCGTCCTCGTCGAGCCCGAAGTAGTGGCCAATCTCGTGCAGCACCGTGATCCGGATCTCCTCGACCAGGTCCTCCCGGTCGTGGAACATCCGCTCGAGGTTCCGCTTGTAGATGCAGATCACGTCGGGGAGCTGCGGCACCTGCCCGAGGCTGCGCTCGGGCAGCGGCGTCCCGGTGTAGAGCCCGAAGAGGCAGGGATCGGCGGGCGGGTCGAAGGCGTGCAGCTCGTCCGCGCGCGGCAGGTCCGGCACGTGGATCGAGAGGGTGCCGTTGCGCACGCAGGCCCGGGCCTCGTCCGGCAGCTCGTCGATCGCCTCGTGCACGATGTCGTGGAACTCCTCGGGGGAGAACCGCGTGGGCAGCGGGTAGGCCTCCGGATCCGTGCGGTGCGCGCGCCGGAAAAGCTCGTCGGCGGCGGGGTACTCGCCCGGACCGTGGCGCTCGATGCAGAGCGCCATCCAGTAGCAGGACTGCGGGTCCGAATCGTCGACCGCGAGCGCGCGAGCGAGCACCGCCTCGGCCCGCTCGAAGCGCGCCATCTCGAACAGGCAGAGCCCGAGGTCGGCCAGCGACGCCAGATCGTCCGGCTCGGCCGCCAGGATCTCCTCGAGCAGGACCACCGCCTCCTCGTAGCCGCCGAGCTCGATCACCGCCGACGCGATCACCTGGCGGGCGTCGAGCGAGTCGCTCTGGAGCATCAGCGCGCGCCGCCCCAGCGCCTCGGCCTCCTCGAAGTGGTCGTCGTCCAGCGCGTTCTGGGCGCGCCGGATGAGGTCGTCGTGGCTGGTCCGGGGTCGGGCGTGCATGGGCGGGTTCGTGTCCGGGACGCCGCGAGGGGAATCATCGGGTGCGATCCGCGGCGGAGATCGTCCGGGTGGGCGGGAGAATACCACCGCTCCTAGAATGGCGCCCATGCAGACCGCACCGCTCCGCCCGCTCGCCGCCGCCGTGGCCCTCCTTGCCGCGCTCGCCCCGCCCAGCCCCGCCGCCAGCCCCCCGGCGCCCCCCCGGACCGTTCCGCCGGCGGCGAAGGGGGCCGCACCGGCCGTGATCCCGCCGGCCTTTCGCGCCGAGCGGCACACCGCGGCCGGCGAGGCCTACCTGCGCTCGCTCCCGGCCGGGACGACCGTCATCATCGACCGCGCGGACGGCGCGCACTTCGAACTGCTGCTGAAGGACGGCAAGCTGGCGGTGACGCTCGCGCCGTCGACCCTCTCGACCGATGGCGGCACGCTCACCACCCCGCTGGGCTACCGGCTGTCGTTCGTCGCCGGGAACCGCACCGGCCTGATCGTCACGGCGCCGAGCGGACACCTGACCGAGTTCCGCCCCCAGAAGATCGCGCTGCAGGTCGGCGAGTCGGACGCGGGGGTCTGGGAGTGGGATCTCGAGGGGCGAGGGCTGCGGCTGCCGGACGGCTCGCGGATCGACCCGCTGGACCAGGGGACGCGCTGGGAGGTCCTGACGCTGCGCGGCGAGCGCTATTCGGGCGAGCTGGCGACGCGGCGCTGGACCGCGCTCCCGCCGATCCCCTCGCCGCCGCTGGTGCCCGACATGCTCGCCGCCTATCTCTCCGGCGACGGCGACGACTGGCGGCTGCCGATCTGGGAGGACGACGCCGTCTTCGCCTGGAACTGGATCCAGGTCGGGCTGCCGGTCGAGCGGGCGATCACCGACCTGCAGCAGGGACAGCGGCGCAAGGACGTCGAGTACTACTTCAACAACATCGACGTCGAGCAGCCGCCCGAGGAGGTCGGCGGCGCGCTGCTCGCCCGCCGGCTCGTGCTGGCGGGGGGCGACCGCGTCACGTTCGCGCTGCCGGGCCGGGAGCCGGTTACGGTCTTCGTGCTGCCGGGCGCGCTGGAGGCCGACTACGCGGTCCCCAAGGCCAAGGCCCCGAAGACTCTGACGCCCAGGACCACGGGCGAGTGAGGATCGCGATGCTTCGCACCCGTTCCAGCTTGCGCTCTACCGCACGCGCCGCTGCCACCGCCTGCCTGACCGTCGCCATCCTCTTTCCCGCCGCGCTCGCCGCGCCGCCGGCGGCCCCTCCCCCCCGCCGCGCCCGCCGCGCCGGCCGCGCCGGCCGCGCCGAAGCCGCTCAGCGCGGCGGACATCGCGCAGCTGCGGGCGGTCGGCGAGGTCGAGATCAGCCCGGACGGCGCGCTCTTCGCCTACACGCTGGGCGTGCCGCGCCGGCCGGGGATCGACGACAACGGCGGCGCGTGGGCCGAGCTGTGGGTGGTCGACCGCGACGGCCGGAACGCCCGCAGCTTCGTCACCGGCAAGGTCAACGTCTCGGCGCTGCGCTTCAGCCCCGACGGCGCGCTGGTCACCTACCTTGCCAAGCGCGGCGACGACAAGCAGCGCCAGATCTGGGCCCTCCCGCTGGCCGGCGGCGAGTCGTTCAAGTTGACCGCCGCGAAGAGCGACGTCGAGTCCTACGACTGGCGGCCCGACGGCCGGGCGCTGGCGTACGTCGCCGCCGACCCGCTCTCCAAGGAGCAGGAGAACCTGCGCGAGAAGGGGTTCAAGCAGGAGATCTACGAGGAGGACTGGCAGCCGCGGCGGATCGTCCAGCAGCCGCTCGCCGTCTCGGACGGCGGCGCGGTGACCGGCCCGTCCGGCGAGCCGCGGACCTTCGAAGCGCTGCCGGGTCAGCCCTGGGCGGTCGCCTTCTCGCCGGACGGCACGCGCCTGCTGACCGACCTCTCGCCGCGCCCGCTGGTCGACGACCAGTACATGGCCCGCGTGCTGCACGTGATCGACGCCACGAGCGGCGCCGTGCTGGGCAAGGTCGACCACGCGGGGAAGCTGGGGCCGTTCGATTTCAGCGCCGACGGCCGCTCGATCGTCTTCGTCGCCGCCGCCGACATCAACGACCACCAGGCCGGGCGGCTGATGGCGGCGCCCGCCTCGGGCGGCGCGCCGCGCGACCTGCTGCCGACGCTCGAGGGGCACGTCGAGGCCTTCCGCTCGACCTCGGGCGCCGGGCTGGTCTACCTCGCGGGGGTCGGCACCGGGACCCGGCTCGGCCGGGTGCAGGCCGACGGCAGCGACGCGGCGATCCTCTTCGAGGCGAATGACCCCGTCTTCGAGACGCTGGCGCTCGACGGCAGCGGGACGGTGGCCGCGCTGGCCGGCGAGTCGCCGTCGCGCCCGCGCGAGGTCTTCGCGCTGCCCCTCTCCGGCGGGGCCGCGCCGCGCCGCCTGACCGACAGCAACCCGTGGCTGGCCGAGCGTCGGCTCGCGAAACAGGAAGTCCTCCGCTACCCGGCGCGGGACGGCCTGATGCTCGAGGGGATCCTGATCCGGCCGCTCGACGGCAAGGCGGGCGCGCGGGCGCCCCTGGTCGTGATCGTCCACGGCGGCCCCGAGGCGCACTACAAGAACGGCTGGGTGACGCGCTACTCCGAGCCGGGCCAGCTGCTCGCGGCCGAGGGGTACGCCGCGTTCTATCCCAACTACCGCGGCAGCACCGGCCGCGGGCTCGCCTTCGCCAAGGCCGCCTTCGGCGACCCGGTCGGGCGGGAATTCGAGGACGTGCTGGACGGGATCGACGCCCTCGTCGCGCAGGGGCTGGCCGACCCGGCGAAGGTCGGCATCACGGGCGGCTCGTACGGCGGCTACTTCACCGCCTGGGCCGCCACGCGCTACAGCCCGCGCTTCGCCGCGGGGGTGATGTTCGTCGGGATCTCGGACACGCTGATCAAGGCCCGCACGACCGACATCCCGCGCGAGGACGAACTGGTCCACATGGGAACCACCCCCGCGGCCAACCCGAAGCTCTACGCCGAGCGCAGCCCGGTCACTTACGTGAGCGAGGCCAGGACCCCGCTGCTGATCCTGCACGGCAAGGAGGATCCGCGCGTCGACCCGTCGCAGTCGCGGATGCTCTACCGCGCGCTCAAGGAAAAGGGGGACGTCCCGGTCCGGCTGGTCTGGTACCCCGGCGAGGGGCACGGCAACCGCAACGCCCCGGCGCGCTACGACTACACGCTGCGGCTGATGCAGTGGTTCGACTGGTTCCTCCGGCAGGGGAAGAAGGACCTGCCGCCGTTCGCGATCGACTACCAGGTCGAGTCGCCGAAGACCCCGTGAGCGGGGCGGCCGGCGCGGGAGGGACGCCGATGGGCGAGCCGGGCTGGAACCGTCGCGAGATCCTGAGGGCCGCGGCCGCGGCGGGGGTCGGTTCGGCCGTCTTCACCCGCGCGCTCAGCGCCCTGGCGGCCGAGGCAGGCCCCGGCGCGGTCACGCCCGCGATGATCGGGCAGGCCGAGTGGGTCGCGGGGATCGCGCTGACCGACGCACAGCGCGAGCTGATGGCGAAGGACCTGGAAGGCCTGCGGCGGGACGCGGCGGCGCTGCGCGCCGTTCCGCTCGACAACGCGGTTGCGCCGGCGCTGGTCTTCCGCCCCGACGCGCTCGGGCCGGCGCACGCGCCGGTCGCGCCGCAGCGCGCCCCGGAGCGGCTCGACCGCGGACCGGCCGCGCGGCCGGCCAGCCCCGGCGAGCTGGCGTTCCTGCCGGCGACGCGCCTCGCCGCCCTGCTCGCGGCGGGCGAGCTCACCTCGGTCGAGCTGACGCAGCTCTGCCTCGACCGGATCGCGCACTACGACCCCGAACTGCTGGCCTTCGTCACGGTCACGCCCGAACTGGCGCTGGCCCAGGCGCGGCGCGCCGACGCCGAGCGCGCCGCCGGCCGCGTCCGCGGCCCGCTGCACGGCGTGCCGTTCGTGGCCAAGGACCTGCTGGCCTACCCCGGCGTGCGTACGACCTGGGGCGCGGGGCCGTTCCGCGACCAGGTCCGGCCCGGGAAGGCCACGGCGATCGCGCGGCTCGAGGAGGCCGGCGGCGTGCTGCTGGGCAAGACTGCGGTCGGCGAGCTGGCCTGGGGCGACGTCTGGTACGGCGGCACGACGAAGAACCCGTGGAGGCCGGCGCAGGGCTCGTCCGGCTCGTCCGCCGGCACGGCCTCGTCGGTCGCGGCCGGCCTCGCGCCCTACGGCCTGGGGACCGAGACCTGGGGCAGCATCGTCTCCCCCTGCACCCGCTGCGGCGCGACCGGCCTGCGCCCCACTTTCGGGCGCGTCAGCCGGCACGGCGCGATGGCGCTGTCGTGGAGCATGGACAAGATCGGGACGATCGCCCGCTCGGTCGAGGACTGCGCGCTGGCCTTCGCCGCAATCCACGGCGCCGACGGGCTCGACCCGACCGCGGTCGACCGGCCGTTCGCGTGGCCGCCTCGGCGCGACCCGCGCTCGATCAGGGTCGGCGTCGTCCGCGAGCTCTTCGATGCCGACTACACGAAGTGGGCCGACACCGAGGACGAGAAGCCGGGCTACGTCGAGTGGCAGGCGCTCGACCGCGAGGCGCTCGCCGCGCTTTCGCAGCTGGGCCTCGACCTCGTCCCCGTGAAGCCGCCCGAGACGCCGCCGGTGGGCCCGATGGCGATGATCCTGACGGCGGAAGCGGCCTCCGCGTTCGACGAGTTCACGCTCTCGGGCGGCGCCGACCGGCTGGTCCGCCAGGTGCGCGACGCCTGGCCCAACGTCTTCCGCCAGGGGCGATTCATCGCGGCCGTCGACTACCTTCGCGCCAACCGCGTGCGCGCGCTGGCGCTCGCAGCGATGGAGCGGTTGATGGCGGAGGTCGAAGTGCTCGTCGTGCCGAGCTTCGGCGGCGACATGCTGCTGCTGACCAACCTGACGGGGCACCCGGCCGTGGTGGTGCCGGACGGGTTCCGCCCCTCGGACGGCACGCCCACCAGCCTGACCTTCATCGGACGGCTGTACGGCGAGTCCGAGTTGCTGGGCGTCGCGCACGCCTATCAGCAGGCGACGGATTTCGCGCTGCGGCACCCTCCCGGCTTCAGCGCGTGACGAGCCGCCGCGCCGCGCGCGCGGCGCCCCGCAGGGCCAGCACGCGGTCGGTCACGAGCCGGACCGGGATCTCCTCGAGCAGTTTCTGGTGCCGGCCCTTGGCGCGGAAGGCCTCGATGAACCCGCCGCACCTGATCCACTCGACGTTCTTCGCGGCGACGCCGCCGGCGACCCAGACGCCGCCCAGCGCCAGCGCCGTCAGCGCCAGGTTCCCGGCCTGCGCGCCGTAGATCCGCACGAACCGGTCCATCGCCGCCGCGGCTGCCGGGTGGCCGCCCCCCGCGGCCGCCCGGGCGACCGCGGCCGCGCGATCCTCGCCCTCGCGCCAGGGCGGTGCCGCCGGCCCCAGCCGGGCGGCGTAGAACTCGTACAGCGCCTCGATCCCCCGCCCCGAGGCGATCGCCTCGTACGACGCGCGTCCGTCGCGCTGGCTGAGGAAGCGCCAGAGCTCGACCTCCTCCTCGTCGCGCGGCCCGAAGTCGACGTGCCCGCCTTCCGACGGAGACGGGATCCACGCGGCGCCGTCCCAGGCCAGGATCGCCTGGCCCAGCCCGGTGCCGGCCGCGATCACGGCGCGCGCGCCGGCCTTGGCGACCCCCTCCTGCAGCACGACCGCGCCGTCTGCCGGCAGCACGAGCGTCCCGTGCGCCGCCGCCTCGAGGTCGTTGAGCAACGCGACCGGCGCACCCAGCGACTCGCCCAGCGCCCGCCCGTCGACGACCCACGGGATGTTCGTGGTGCGGACGACCTCGTCCTGCACCGGCCCCGGCAGCCCGAACCCGGCGGCTCGCGGCTGGCCGGGGTGCTCGGCCAAAAAGCGGCGCAACAGCGGCTCCAGCCCGGGCGCGGCGTCGGACGGGTAGATTGCGACCTCGCCGATCGCGAAGCCGTCCCCGTCGTCACGGGCCCAGGCCAGTCTCGTATTGGTCGCCCCGATGTCTCCAACCAGGTACACGGCCCCTCCCGCCGGCCAGTTTCCCACGGCTCGCCCCGGGGTGGCGCATGGGCCGGCCGGGGCCCATCTTGGGAAGTGGCGCCCGGCGACGGGCGCCGCGTTCCGCAAGAGCGACAAAAAACGCCCCGCCGCGGGAAAACGCGGCGGGGCGCGCTCTTCCGGAACCCCTCCCGGGCCGGAACCACCGTGGCGACCGGCCCGCTGGCGTTGACGGCCTCGGTGCCCCCGCGATCTAATCCGGACTCATCCGATGCACGCCTCCCCTGACGCCGTCCTGTTCGCCTTCGGGCTGACGCTGTTCGCCGGACTGGCGACGGGCATCGGCAGCGCGATCGCCTTCTTCGCGCGCCGCACGAACTACCGCTTCCTCGCGATCTCGCTCGCCTTCTCGGCGGGCGTGATGCTGTACGTCTCGTTCCTCGAGATCATGCCGAAGGCCCACGCGGCGCTCGCCCAGGCCCACTCGGAGCGGATGGCGGGCTGGCTGGCGGCGCTCTCCTTCTTCGGCGGGATGGCGCTGATCGGGCTGATCGACTACCTCGTGCCCGGCGCCGAGAACCCGCACGAGGTGCGCGCGGTCTCCGAGGTCGAGCAGATGCGCCACGAGATCGCCGAGCACCACGGCCACGCGGGACACTCCGGCAAGCTGCTGCGGATGGGGATCCTGGCCGCGCTCGCGATCGGGATCCACAACTTCCCCGAGGGGCTGGCGACCTTCATCGCCGCGCTGGACAACCCGCGGGTCGGGATCGCGATCGCGATCGCGATCGCGCTGCACAACATCCCGGAAGGGGTCAGCGTCTCGGTCCCGATCTTCTACGCGACCGGCAGCCGCGCCAAGGCCTTCGGCTGGTCGGTCCTGTCCGGCCTGGCCGAGCCGCTGGGCGCGGCGATCGGCTACCTGCTGCTGCGGACCTTCCTCAGTCCCGACGTGATGGGGTTCGCGTTCGGAGCGGTGGCCGGGATCATGGTCTTCATCTCGATCGACGAGCTGCTCCCGACCGCGCGTGAGTACGGCAAGGGGCACGAGGCGATCTACGGCGTGATCGCCGGGATGGGGGTCATGGCCCTTTCGCTCCTGCTCCTGAAATAGCCGGCGTCCTCCCCGGAGGGCAGGCGACCTCCCGCCGGAGGACGCCGGACGGGTTCGGCGTCGGACCCGGGGTCCGGATGCGCCCGCCCGGCGCCGACCCGCGCGGTCGCGCCGCGCGTCGCGGGCGCGTGGCGCGCTTCTCGCAGGAGGCGGGCGGCAGGAGGTGTCCGATGATCCGCGCCCGGTTCTCCCGTATCCCCGCCGGCCTCGCGACCGCCGTCTTCATCCTGGCGCTCTCCGTGCTGGGCGCCCCCGCGCTCGCCCACGGCCACCGCCACCATCCCGGCCACGGTCACGGTCACGGCGCCGCGCGGTGCTGCGGCCGGCCCGCCTTCCGTCCCGTCCCCCTGCCCCGCCCCGTCGCCGTACCCGCCGCGTTCGTGGTGCCGCCGCGGTTGACGCCGGCCTTCGTCTACTCCGCGCGCGACCTACCTCGCCGGCGACTTCTGGTATCGGCCGCACGGCCACCGCCACGTCGTCTACAGCTTCCCGGTCGTCGCCGGCGGCCGCGCGGCCTACCGTCCGCACGTCTACTGCGGCGGGGTGCTGGTGCGCGACGCGTGGATTCCCGAAGACGACGGCTGGCTGCAGATCGGGCTGAGCCTGCCGGGGCTGTCGATCGCGGCCGGCATCCCGCTCGACGACTAGGTCGCGTCACCCCAGCCGCCGCGTCCCGGCGGCCAGCTCCTCGAGGGCCGCGCGGTCGGTCAGCCGGTAACCGCGCGGCGCCGCCGACTCGAGCAGCCCCTCCCGCGCGAGCCGGGCGAGGATCCGCGACAGCGTCTCCGGCATCGTGCCCAGCAGGTTCGCGAGCTGCCCCTTGGCCAGGTCCAGCTCGACCCGGCCGGTTCCGCCCTGCCGGTCGTCGAGCAGCAGGACGTAGGCCGCGAGGCGCCCGGGGACCTCGCGCAGCGCCAGCGACTCGACCATCTGCGCGAAGCGGCGCAGGCGCCCCGCCAGCTCGCCCAGCAGCTCGAGCGCGAACTCGGGACTCTGCCGGATCAACCGGAGCAGCCCCGCGCGCGGGATGTAGGCGGTGCGGCAGTCCTCGAGCGCCTCGGCGTGCGCCGGAAAGGGCCGCCCCTCCAGCGCCGCGACCTCGCCGAACGGCTCGCCGGGACCCCAGACGTGCAGGATCTGCTCCTTGCCGTCGGGCGAGAGCTTGAAGACCTTGACCCGCCCCTCGATCACGACGTGGAACCCGGTGCCGGGCTCCCCCTCCGCGAAGATCGCGGCGCCGCGCGCGTAGCGGCGCGGAATCGCGATCCCCGCGACCAGCGCGAGGGTCCGCGGCTCGAGCCCCTCGAAGAGCGCGATCCGGGCCAGATCCTCCGGGCGAACCACGGCGGCGTCCCGGCCCTCAGGGCTTCCGGTCGAGCGCCCGCTCGCCGCCCCAGCGGGCGACGATCTCGTCGTCGTAGCGGTCGGCCGAGAAGATCACCCCCAGCACCGAGGCGCGCAGGTCTTCCTTGTCGCAGGTCGGCCCATTGATGCTGTGGTCGATCACGATCTCGCCGTCCTCGTCGATGCCGAACGCGCCCCACAGCGCCTCGGCGTTGCGCTCGAGCAGCCAGCGCGTGAGGTCGGCTTCGAGACGCGCACCGCTGACGACGAAGGCGCGGGTGGTGACGATCGCCCCCTCGTCGGTCCACGGCAGGACGTGAACGTGGGCCACGGCCGAGCCGGCCGCGACCGCGAAGGCGGGCGCGTCGTCGCGGTAGACCGCCAACTCGCCGAACAGGTCCTCGATGAAGCTGCGGACGCGCTCGTAGACCGCCCGCTGCGTCTCGTTCGCGAACGTCACGGCGCCTCCTTCCGGCGGGCTCAGGGGGTCCCGGCCGGCTTCTCGGGCGCTGCGGCCGGCGGGGCCGGCGGGGCCGAAGCGACGATGTCGATCAGTTCGAGCTGGAACGTCAGCGTCGCGCCCGGCTTGATGACGGGCGGCGCGCCGCGATCGCCGTAGGCGAGGTTCGGCGGGCAGACCAGGCGGGCCTTGCCGCCGACCTTCATCAACTGGACCCCCTCGACCCAGCACGGGATCATGCTGTCCAGCACCCACTCGGCCGGCGTGCCGCGCTCGACGGAACTGTCGAAGACGGTGCCGTCGGTCGTGGTGCCGTGGTAGTGGATCTTGATCTTGTCGGTCGGCTTGGGCGAGGCGCCCGTCCCGGCCTGCTCCTCGACGTAGACGATGCCGCTGGCGGTCTTCTTCGCTCCCGGCAGCTTCGCGGCCTGCTCGAGGTACGCGGCGCCTTCCTTCCTGACCTTCTCGATCACGATCTGCTGACGCGCCTGCGCCAGCTCCATGATCTTCGGGACCGTAGACCTGGAGGTCGAGCTGCGGCGGGCGGTCCAGCACGGAGTCGGCGACCCCCTTCTGCAGGAACTCCAGCTCCTGCGGCGAGAGCGCGAAGTCACCCAGCCGCTGGCCCATCGCGAGGCCGAGCGCGTAGATCACCTTCTGGTCCTCGGACATGGACCCGGCGGCCGCGGGGGCGGCCGGTGCGGCGGCTTGGGGGGCGTCCGCAGCGGACGCACTGGGAAGGGCCGCGAGAGCGGCCGCGAGGAAAGCGATCGGGAGGCGCATGAAGGGGTCCTTTCGGGCCGGCGGGAGGGCCGGAGAAGCCGCCATTGGACGCCGAGACGGGCGGAAGGGCAAGGGCCGGGCGGCCGCCGCGCGTCAGCCGGCGACTGCCGCGCGCAGAGCCGCGAACCCCTCCCGCGCGCGCAGTCCCTCGAACAGCGGGTCCTCGTCGAGCCGGCGCGCGTCGGCCCAGCCCGTGGCCGCCGCCCGCTCGAGCCAGCCGAGCGCTTCCGGGGTGCGCCCCGTCGCGGCGGCGGCGAGGGCGAGGTCGACCTGGATCGCGGCCGGCCCCCCTTCCCAGTGCCAGCTGAAGTCGTAGCCGTTCGACCGCGCGAGGCCGCGCTCGGCCCCCTCCCGCGCCCGCTGTTCCTCGGTCCGCAGTCCGAGGTCCCGGAACGCCCAGGTCGCCAGCGCTTCGGCCCGGGCCACCAGCCACCCCACGCCGAGAGCGCGCGGCTGCGCCGCCGCCCGCGCCCGGAGACGGTGCAGGAGCCCCGCCGCCTCTCCCAACCGCCCCGCGCGCAGGGCGGCCTCGGCCGCCGTGCGGAGCGCGACCAGTCCCGAGACCTGCGCGTACACGTGATCCTCCGCGGCGAGTTGCTCGATCGCGCTCTCGGCGCGGCCGATCGCATCCTCCAGGCGGCCTTCCCGCAGCGCCAGCAGCGCGAGCGCGGGGCCGGACCCGACGAAGCGCGACAACTCGTAGCGCTTGGTCCGCTCGATCGCGGCGGCGGCCTCCAGGGGGCCGCGCGCCTCCTCGTAGCGTCCGCAGTGGAGCAGCGCCGAGCCGAGCAGGATCTGCGCCGCCCCGAAGCGCGGCGCCAGCCGGACCGCTTCGGCCAGCGGCCCGATCGAGCGCTTCAACCGGGCGCGATCGCCGGGGTCCTGCCCCCTCCCCAGCCAGGCGACCCCGAGGAAATAGTGGGCGAGCGGCTCGCCCGGGTCCCGGGCGACCGCGCTCTGGCCCGTCTGCTCCGCCTCGTCGTGCCGGCCGAGCCGCCACTGGGAGTAGGTCAGCCAGGTGAGCGGTTCAACGTAATCCGGATCGAGCTCGCGGGCGCGCTGCAGGTGCCGCACGGCGGCCTCGAGCTCGGCGCGGTCGGTCGTCGCGATGAACCGCATCGCGTGGAGCTGGCCGAGCCCGCCGTGCGGCAGCGCCCATCCGGGCGACGCCGCGATCGCGCGCTCGAACAGCCCGCGGGCCTCCGCGAGCGTCGCGGGCGACATCGTGTTCACGCGCTCGCGGGCGCGCGCGTACAGCTCGAAGGCGTCGAGCGGGGCCGCGGCGGCCGCCGCCGGCGTGGCGCGGACCAGTCCGGTTCCGCTCAGTTCGGCGTCGAGCGCGGAGACGATCCGGCCGACCAGCTCGTCCTGGAGCGCGAAGATCCCGGCCAGGACGCCGTCGATCCTGATCGCCGCCGCGACCCGCCCCGAAGCGACCTCGTGCAGTTCCGCGGTCACCCGCACCGCCGCACCGCTCACCTGGAAGCGGCCGGTCACGATCCACGCAGCCCCGAGGGCGCGGCCCAGGCGCACGGGGTCCCCGCCGCTCTCCGCCGCGAGGGCGACGGCGCGGTCGCGGCCGGAGACCTGGAGGCCGGCCACCCGCCGCAGTTCCACGGTCAGCGTTTCGGCCAGGCCGACCCCGAGCCAGTCGGTCGCCGGGTCGGCGGCGAGGCTCTCGAACGAGGCGACGGCGATCGACCGTCGGCCGAGGGCGGGAGTCGCGGCCGGAACCGGTCCCGCGTCGAGCTCGACCTCCGCCAGCTCGCGGGCCAGCGGCTCGGCTGACGCGTAGCGGGCGCGGGGGTCCTTCTCGAGGCAGCGCGCGACGATCCGGGCCAGGCCGGGAGGGGCGTCGAGCGGGGCGGGCGGGTCACGCAGGATGCTCGAGGCGATCTCGGCGGGCGCGGTGCCGGAGAAGGGGCGGCGCCCCGTGATCAGCTCGTGCAGGAGCACGCCGAACGAAAAGACGTCGGCCTCCGGGCCGGATGGGCGGCCCGCAAGGCGCTCGGGGGCCATGTACGAGAGCGTCCCCGCCACCGTTCCCGTCGCGGTCCGGGTGGGCGCGTCTTCCTCCGCTTCGGCCAGCTGCCGGGAGGCGATCCCGAAGTCGAGCACCTTCAGGCGGCCCTCGCGGTCGATCATCACGTTCGCCGGCTTGAGGTCGCGGTGGACCACGCCCCGCCGGTGGGCGGCGGCCACCGCGGCAGCCAGCGCGCGCGCGATCTCGAGCGCCCGCGGCAGCGCGAGCCCGGCGGGACCGGCCAGCCGATCGAGCGTCTCGCCGTCGACGAACTCCATCGTCAGGAAGTCGACGCCGCCGACCGACTCGATCGCGTAGAGCGTGACGATGCTGGGGTGGTTCAGCGCCGCCACGGCCCGCGCTTCGTCCTCGAACAACCTGCGGCGCACCGGGTCGGCCGCGAACGCGGCGGGCAGGACCTTCAGCGCGACCTCGCGCCCCAGGCGCGTGTCGCGCGCGAGGAAGACCTCCCCCATGCCGCCCGCGCCGAGCAGGCGAACGATCTCGTAAACTCCCAGGCGGGTGCCGGGCTGCACGCGGACATTATCCGCCGGAGCGGATCGCCATCACGACCTCGTCACCGGCCCCTCAGCCCCGGGTAGGGGCGGCGGGTCCGCCACAGGATCCAGAAGGCCAGCGCGAGCACCACCGCGGCGGCGGCGTAGTACGCGGGCGGCAACTCGGCCAGGTCGGCGCCGGCGCGCCCGGCCAGCAGCGCCAGCGCGTTGTTCAGCGCGTGCCAGAGCATCGCCGGGAAGATCGACCCGGTCAGCAGCACGACCGCCGTCAGCACCACCCCGAGGAAGGCGGTCGGCGCGAACCGGAACAGCGCCTGAGTGGAACAGGCCGAAGACGAGCCCGACGGTCAGCACCAGCTCGACCGGCCGCAGCCGCTTCGACAGGCCGTAGGTCAGAACGCCGCGGAACGCGATCTCCTCGAAGATCCCCGGGAGCACGGCGAGCAGCAGCAGCATCTGCCAGGCCGGCAGGTCCTGCGGGGCCAGCGACTCGGAGAAGGCCTTCAGCAGCCCCTCCGGCACCGGGAAGAGCAGGCTCGCCAGGCGGAAGACGCCGATCCCCGTCAGCAGGCCGGCCGGCACGCCGATCAGCACCGCGAGCCAGGCCGCCGGGTGCGGCGCGCGCAGCGCCAGCGCCTCCCTCGGGTCGAGCCGGAAGCGGCGGATCAGCAGGAGCGAGCCGCCGCCGAAGATCAGCACGACGTTGAACAGGACCTGCCGCTCGATCGGCTGCAGCCACTCGACATTCAGCGCGACGACGAACTGGATCACCCAGAACAGGCCGAACCAGAGCGGCACCTGCCGCGCGAAGAGCGCGGGGCCGCCGAGCGCCTGGGCGGCGTCCTGCTGGCCGGCGGCAAGCAGGCGCTCGCCCGTGAGAGTGCGCGCTGCGAGCCGCGTGACCCAGGCGGCGGCCGCGGCCGTCACGAGCCAGGACAGCGCCAGCATCGACCAGTCCGGGCGCCCGGCCAGCAGTTCCGTGACGCCGACGCTGATGTTCGCCACCGGGACGAGCGCGATCGCCGAGCGCAGCTCGACGCCGGGCAGGAACGCCGCCGCCGGCGGGACCATCGCGCCCAGGAAGAGCGGCAGGAACCAGCTCTGCGCCTCGCGGTAGGTCCGGGAGCGGCCCGAGATGTAGAGCAGCAGCGCCGACAGCAGCGCCGCCACCGGCAGGAAGAGGAAGAACAGGGCGATCAGTCGGCCCGGGGTGAGGGCGGCGAGCAGGTCGTTGGGCAGCTTGAACAGCTTCAGCCCGCCCCACAGGGCGAGGTTCAGCACCTGGAGCAGCGTGATGACGAGCGCGACGCACAGGATCAGCAGCAGCTTGGCGGCGATGATGTCGCGCCGTCCGGCAGCGCTGGTCAGCAGCGTCTCGAGCGTGCCGCGCTCCTTCTCGCCGGCAAGCGTGTCGACGGCCACGACCGATCCCCCGCCGAGAATCAGGAAGACCAGCAACAGGGTCAGCATCCGCCCGAAGCGCGATCCCGCCGAGCCCGCCTCCGGCGCCAGGTCGGCCGTTTCCGCGGGCAGCACCTCGGCGCGTGCGACCGTCACGCCGCGCGCGGCGAGCAGCTGCCCCTGCCGTTCCGTGACGGCGCGAGCGAGCGCGGCCTCCAGTTGCCGGGTCGCGGTCAGCGACTCCTCGCGATCGCCGCGGTGGTGGAGCACGAGCCGCGGAACGGCCGGGGCGCTCGACGGCTCCGGCGGTTGCGCCTCGAGCCAGACCTCGATCGTCCCGCCGTCCAGCGCCGCCCCCGGATCCTGGCTGACGATGATCTTGAAACGGGCCTCCTGGGCCCCCGCGGCCAGCGACTCCTCGACCAGCCCGCGCGCGAGGCCGGCCTCGGCCCCGCTGATCGCGATGGCGTGGACCGCGGTCTTCAGCTTCTCCTCGTGGCTCGTCTCGCGCTGGTGCGACAGGTAGAGCAGCGCGGGGGTGACCAGTGCCGGCAGCAGGATCGAGAGCAGAACGGTGCGGCGGTCGCGCAGCGCCGAGCGGAGCTCGGTCCAGAACAGCGCGCGCGTGACCCTGGGGTCGATCGTCACGCGGCCGGCCTCGCGTAGTGGATGAAGATGTCCTCGAGGTAGCGCAGTCCCGTCGCGGTGCGCAGCCCTTCGAGCGTATCGCAGGCCAGGATCCGGCCGCCCTGGATGATCCCGATCCGGTCGCAGAGCTTCTCGGCCTCGCTCATGATGTGGGTCGAGAACACGACCGTTTTGCCCTCTCCCCGCAGTTCCCGGATGACCTGCTGCAACTCGTGCGCGTTGAGCACGTCGAGGCCGACGGTCGGCTCGTCGAAGATCAGCACGGGCGGGTCGTGAACGATCGCGCGGGCGATCGAGACCTTCTGCTTCATGCCGGTCGAGAGCTTGTCGATCCGGGCCTGCGCGTAGGAGCCCAGCCCGAACCGCTCGACCAGGGCGGCCACCCGCGCGTCGAGCCGGTCCTCCGGGTAGCCGTTGATCCGGGCGAAGAACAGGAGTGTCTCGCGCGCGGTCAGGCGCGGGTAGAGGGCGGTCGAAGTCGACAGGAAGCCGATGCTGCGCCGGACCTCGGTCGGCGCCTGCACGACGTCGTGTCCCATCACGGCCGCCCGCCCCGAGGTCGGCGCCAGGACGGTGGCCAGCGTCCGGAGCGTGGTCGTCTTGCCCGCTCCGTTCGGACCGAGCAGCCCGAAGATCTCGCCGCGGTCGACGTGGAACGAGACGCCGTCGACCGCCGCGACGCGACCCCGCCCCTCGTCGTGAAAGACCTTGACCAGGGCCTCCACCTCCACCGGATGCGTCATCGTGCCCCCTTCGCGCCGGGCCGGAGCCGCTGGGCGCGCAGGAACTTCGCGAGGCTTCCGCCGTGCGAGCCGACCAGGAAGTCCTCGAAACGCAGGACGTGCGCGGCCAGCCGCAGCGTCGCCGCGACGAGCACGACCTCGACCAGCAGGGTCAGGCCGATCAGGGGCCAGTCGAAGCGCCCTGCGATCGCCTCGCGGAACATCAAGGCGACGTTGAGGATCGGGACCAGCGCCGTGCTCGCGTTGAACGGCGTGCCCCGCACCAGCATGATCGGCAGGATCGTCATCAGGTAGAGCGGCATGACGAGCGACTGTCCTTCCTTGAAGGTCCGCGCGAAGGCGGCCAGCAGCATCATTCCAGCCGCCAGGAACAGGGCGAGCAGGACCGTCCCCGCCGCGACGACGGGAAACGCCAGCCAGGGGATCGAGAACTCCATCCCCTTCTCCCCGGCCCGCTCGAGCATCGGCGCCAGGATGCGGCCCATCGAGAAGGTCATCGCGGCCAGGTTCAGCAGACCCGCCACGATCCCGAAGGTCGCCACCAGCATGTACTTGGCCAGGACCACGCTCTCCCGGCGGACGCCGGTCGAAGCCAGCGTCTCCCAGGTCCCGCGCTCGCGTTCCCCGGCGGTGGCGTCGATCGCCGGGTAGAAGCAGCCGACCGCGCACATCAGCAGCAGAAAGACGGGGAGCAGCAGCCCCAGGACGAACTGCCCCTTCTCGCGGCCGCTCGAGCGGTCCTGGCGCTCGGTGGCCGCGATCCGCCACTCGGCGTCGCCGATCGCGCGAGCCGCCGCCTCGCGCTCGAGCATCGCGCCGCGGCGGTCGGCCAGGCGCTGCTCGAGCCGGTCCTTGGCCTCGCCGCTGCGGTCGCGCGAGCCGTCGTGGAGGATCCGGACCCCGGCGTTGCCCGGGAGCGTCGAGGCGTCGCCGCCCGCGATCGGTTCGAAAACCAGCGCCGCGTCCAGCCGGCCCGTACGGATTGCGTTCTCGGCCGCCGCCGCGTCGGCGAATTCCGCGACCTGGAACTGCTCGTCGCGCCCGATCTCGGCCACGAAGGGGCGCTGCGATTCCGGTGCGCCGAGGATCGCGATGCGCGAGGTGAAGCCCTCGGTCTTGCCCTGGATGAAGATCATCGCGGTGAACATGACCCAGAGCATCACCGGGTAGAGGAAGATCGGGACCAGGATCGAGTTGACGACGAGCGAGCGCTCGCGCAGCGCGGAGCGCAGCTCCATCGCGTACCAGGTGAGGGTTTCGCGCCAGGCCGGCAACGGGCTCTCCGCGGTCGAGTGGCCAGCCTAGGGGGGGCGCGGCCGGCGTGTCAATCCGTCCGGCCGGGTGGGCCGCCTGGCTGACGCTGGGCCCGCAGCGGGTCTATCCGCCGGTCCGGGCCGCGATCGCCTCGGCCAGCGCCACGATCCGCCGGGCGCTCTCGACGTGCAGCACCTCGATCAGCCGACCCTCCAGCACGACTACCCCCGACCCCATCGCCAGCGCGCGGGCGTGCGCGTCGATCACCCGCCGCGACCAGGCAACCTCCTCGGGCGCCGGGGCGAAGGCGCGGTTGGCGACGGCGATCTGCCGCGGGTGGACCAGCGTCTTGCCGTCGAACCCCAGCGCGCGCCCCTGCGCGCAGGCCCGCTCGAGCCCCGCGTCGTCGTCCAGCTCGAGCTGGACGCCGTCGAGCGCGGCCAGCCCCAAGGCGCGCGCCGCGAGCACGATCAGCGAGAGGCTGGTCAGAACCTCGGTCCGCTCCGGGGTGTGCCGCGCGTGCAGGTCCTTCACCAGGTCGGAGGTCCCCGCGACCAGCCCGGCCAGCCGCGGGTGCGCGGCCGCGATCTCGGCGACGCGCAGCACGGCGCGCGGCGTCTCGATCATCGTCCAGAGCGACAGCCCGGCCGGCGCGCCGGCGGCCTCGAGCGCATCGGCTGCGGCGCGGACCTCCTCCGCGCGCTCGACCTTCGGCAGCAGCACGCCGTCGGCGCCGGAGCGCGCGGCCGCGACGAGGTCGTCGGCCTGCCACGGCGTCCCGGCCCCGTTGACCCGCAGCAGGACTTCGCGCGGGCCGAAGCCGCCGGCGATCGCCGCCAGTGCGGCGGCGCGGGCGGTTTCCTTGGCGGCGGGCGCAACCCCGTCCTCGAGATCGATCAGGAGTCCATCGACGGGCAGCTCCCGGGCGCGGGCGAGGGCCCGGTCGTTCGACGCGGGGACGTAGAGCAGGCTGCGGCGCGGGCGGGGCGGGTGGTCCATCGGCGGCTCCGGCGGCGTGGCTCGAGGGGCCCGGGGCAGCCCTCCAGCCGCTCCGCCAGCCCTCCCCGAAAAGTGGAGAAATCGCAGGATTGTGACTAAGGTTACCTCCGGGGCAGGTGCAGGTTCGACCAGGAGGGCTTGGGTGTCGATGGGGTCGTGTGGTTCGGAGCGCCCGCGCCGGGCCCTTTGCCACGCCAGTGCCGCCGCCGCCGCGATCCTGGGCAGCGCCGCTCTGGCTTGGTCCGCCGACCCCCCCCAGGCCCCGGTGAACTGCGGCCCCGGCTGGGCCTGGTCCTACGAACTCCGCTTCCTGGCCGTCGGCGCCAGCCCGGCCGGGAAGTCGGCCGACCGGGTCCCCGCCCCCTGCGGCGGGACCCGCATCATGCCGATGGACTCGCCCTGGCTCGGCCCCAAGGACATCCTCCAACTCTCGAAGATGTTCGGCGACCTGCCGGTCGATCGGCTGCCGTGGGGATACCTGGGAACCGCGGCGCAAGGGGGCGAGTCCTGGATGACCTGGCCGGTGCCGCTGCGCGAGCCGTGGGTGATCCACTTCAACGGCCGGGAGACCGAGGAGGGGAGCGACGTGCACGAGCTCGCCCTCACGCTCGAGGGGCTGGGTCACCACTTCGACGGGGACATCTCCTTCCAGGCGCGCACCGGGGAGACCCGGGGCGTCCGCTTCGGCATCCCCTCGCGCGGCCAGCTGATCGTCCAGGTCACCCCGCGGCGCTGCGGCACGCTGGTCCCCGAGCTGGCGCGGCAACGCCGGTATTTCGTCGGGCAGGGGGAGCTGACCCCGCCGGTCAACGCCGAGCGGACGCTGCCGGTCGTCCCGGTCGTGGCCAGCGTCAGGAAAGACGGCGGCCCGGTCGTGATGCGCCTTTTGATCGACGAGCGGGGACAGACCGGCGACCCGCTCGTGCTCCGAGCTCCACCCGGCGACCCGGCGCTGATCAAGGCGGTGGTCGAAGCGACCCGTTCCTGGCGCTACGGCCCGCGCGCGAGAACGGCGTTCCCGTCCCGGTCTTCCAGACGATCACGATGCCGGTCCCGCGCCAGGTCCCGCCGGAAGAGCACCCTGGAACCGGCCCCAAGCCGGCCCTCGCTGCGCCGCGGACGGCGCCCCAGGTGCCGCCCAACTGACGCAGACGACGCCGGGCCCCGCCCTGGCGCCTACTGCTCCCGAATCTGCATTTCCAGGTCGGGGTGAACCTCGACCCCCAGCTTCTCCGCCTGCGCCAGCGCGGCCTGGGCCTTGTCCTTCTGCCCGAGCTTCCAGTAGGCCAGCGCCAGGTTGTTGTAGACCGGCCCGAAGTCGGGGGCGCGGCGGGAAGCCTCCTCCCAATCGACCACCGCCTCGTCCAGGCGGTCGAGGTGGAACAGCGCGTTGCCGCGGAAGAAGTAGAGGTTGGCCGGCGTCGTGGCCCGGCGGTCGTCGCGCGGGGAGTCCATCCGGTCGAAGTAGCTGATCTCTCGCTCGATCTCCCGGATCCGCGCCTCGAGCGCGACGCCCCCCTGCAGGATCTTGGTCAGGTTCATGATGTCGTCGCGTCGGCTCTGGACCTCGAGCGCGGCCTGGCCTTTCTCCTGGAGCCGGTGCTCGTAGAGCAGCTGCCCGATCCGCTCGTACGCATCGCGCGCCCGGGTGTAGGAGCCCAGCGCGGCGGCGTAGTCCCGGCGCACCAGGGCGATGTGGCCCAGGCCCGTGTAGGCCTCCGGGAACTCGGGCACGATCGCCAGGGCCTTCTCGAACTGCTCGCTGGCGCGGGAGAGGTTGCCACGACCCAGGGCCTCGTCGCCGCGGCGGCAGTGAGCGATCGCCTCGTGCAACTTGCGGGGGGAGAGCTGCTTCTCCGCGGCGGCGGCCGGCGCGGGGGCGAGCGCGGTGGCGAGCGCGCCGGCGAGCACGGAGAGCAGGACGGCTGCCTGCCGGAGAACCGACTTTGCGCCCGTCGCGCGCATCGTCCCTCCTCGCGGGGCCGCCGCGGAGCGGCGCGAGCCCCGGCTGCTTTCCCGGGAAAGTATGCGCCGGGAGGGCCGTCCGGGCCGCGGAAAGCGGGGGGCGCCCCGGGGGGCGCCCCCGAACGGTCGTCAGGAGGAGGCGGCCGGTTTCTTCATCTCGGCGATGAACGCGTTCGCCTCGTTGATCGAAGCCTCCATCGCCTGGATCAGGCCGCCGACCTCGACCTGCAGCGAGTCGGCGGTGGTCTTCAGCGAGCCCAGGGCCTTGGCATTGAGGTTGTGCTTGAGGAACAGGACCTGGTCGTTGAGCTTCTCGAGGACCGGGTCCATCCGGGAGGCCGCCTTGTTCATCGTCTTGACCAGCCCGTCCACGCGCTTGCGGGTGTCGCGCAGCTCGCGCTGGCTCTCGAGCTTGTAGCTGGCGTCCTTGAACTGCCCGATCTCGGCCTCCCACTCGGCGAACAGCTTGTGGGCGACGCTCTCGATCCCGTCGATCCGATTGTTCACCTCTTCGGCCTTCGACTTGCTGCTCTCGTACGAGCTCCGGAGCTTCTCGTACTGCGCCTCGAGCGCGCCGCCGTCGTATCCCACCAGGCTCCGGAACTCGTCGAGCGAGTCCTTGAACTGCTGCTGGGCCTCCTCCTGGGCCTCCCTGGCGTTGTCGACGCGCTTGACCAGAAGGTCGCGCTTTTCCACCCGACCTTCTCCAGCGCCTTCAGGTAGGCGGTGTTGCCGCACTGGTAGCAGCCCTGCAGCCAGGGCACGGCGGCCAGGACCGCGACGAGGGCGAGGATCCGGAGCTTCGTCATCGGCAGGGCCTACTTTCCCGCGGGGAGGACGCCGGCCTTCTGCAGGGTCTCGATCGTCACCTCGACGATCTCGCCGGCGACATTCTTGGTCTGCTGCGGGTCGACCGTCTCGGACATGCCGCTCCAGATCATCGCCGGCTCGGCCACGTTGGTCTGCCAGACCTGGGTCTCGACCCGGGCGATCGTGGTCGTCTTCATGTAGCCAGGCTCGTATACGGAGCCGTACCAGCCGCCGTACCAGCCGCCCCAGCCGCCGTAGTAGGGGGCCGCGCTGACGTAGCCGGGGACGTAGCTCTGCTCCTGGCTGACGCCGGACAGGCGCGCGGCGATCACGCCGTCGAAGCCGCCTTCCTTGACCAGCCGGACGATCGCTTCCCTGTCGATCCGGTCGTCGGGCAGGACGGTGTAGGACTGCACGGCCTTGAGCCCCTTCGCCCGCAGCTGGAGCGCCATGGCGTCCTCGAAGCTGCGCCGCTGCAGCGCGTCCGTCGAGGCGAAGACGATCAGAACGTTCTTCAGGGCCGGCCCCGCCCAGTTGGGGCTCTTCCACATGTTCACGAACTCGGAGGTCGTCGCGCAGCCCGCGAGGGCGACGGCGACGGCCACGACTGGCGCGAGATATCGGACGGACTTCATCTGGCCTCCTGGTGGCTTGTGAGACCGGTCATGTTACGGGAATCCCCCGGGCGGCGCAGGCCCCTCCCTCCGCGGTCCGCCTCGCCGTATAACTAGGCGGCCTGCTCGGGGAGGTTCGATGACTGGAAAGCAGGGGTTCCGCCGTGTCCGGGTCGCGCTCGCGGTGGCCCTCGTCGCGGTCCCCGCGGTCCACGGCGCGTCCTTTACCAATGTCACGGACCAGGTCGGCCTGGGCGGTAAGCCGGGCTTCCGGCTGGCGGTCGCGGACGTCGACGGGGACGGCTACCCCGACATCGTGCTGCACCGAGCCCAGAACGAGGACACGGGAGACGTGCTGGACAAGCAGTACCTGTTCCTCAACCTGCCGGGCGGCGACCCGGGGGACCCGTTCAGCCGGGCCTTCGTCGACGCCACGGCGGCGTCCGGGATCCGAGCCAACCGCCAGGGGACCGCGTCCGGCCGCCACCAGGACGGCGCGATCTTCGCCGACGTCGACAACGACGGGGACCTGGACATGTTCTCGATCGTCTACGTGCACCGGAACTACGCGCTCGACCTGGGGCGCAACGACCTGCTGCTCAACGACGGCGCCGGGCACTTCACGCTCGCCCCGCTCTCGGCCTTTCACCTCGACCCGATCTGGAACACGGCTGGAGCGGTCTTCCTGGACTACGACACCGACGGCAACGTCGACCTGTTCCTGGGCAACTGGTACAACGCCGGCGACCTGCCGATCGAGCAGAAGCTCTACCGCGGCCACGGCGACGGCTCGTTCACCCACGTGACCGCGGCGGCGGGGCTCTCCGGCGCGGCCAGCGCGATCTACGGCGTCGCGGCCGCGGACTGGGACGGAGACGGCGACACCGACCTGTTCGCCCCCTGCTACGGCTGGACTCAGATCAACGCCAGGTCGATCCAGTGGCGAAACAACGGCGACGGGACGTTCACCCGGGTCGAGGACCAGACGGGCTACTCGCAGTACACCGGGTTCCCGTCGGGCAAGGCCTCGTTTGGTTCGATGCCGCGCGACTACGACAACGACGGGGACGTCGACCTGTTCGAGGTGATGACCCACGGAGTCGGCGACGGCGACGGCAGCGTCCACTCGACCGTGCTGACCAACACCGGCTCGGCCCACTCGTGGGACTTCGGCCGGGTCAGGAACCGCGGCAGCGAGGACCCCGACCTGACCCACCACGGCGATCACTACGCCAGCTGGTTCGACTACAACAACGATACCCGCCCCGACTTCGCCCTGACCGAGAGCGGCTATGACAACAACCGCTTCTATCTCTTCCGCCAGGGGGCGGCCCGGAACTTCACCCCCTTCACGGTCGAGTCGGGGATGAACACGATCAACGAGGCCAACCTGCCGCCGCACAACGTGATCGCGCTCGACTACGACCGCGACGGCGACGAGGACCTGCTGGTCGGCTTCGCCGACGACGCGAACGGGATCCAGCTCTGGCGCAACGACGTCGGGACGCAGCGGCGGTTTCTCGCGGTGCGGCTGGTCGGCGCCGGGATCCCGGGAAAGGCCAACCGGGCGGCGATCGGCGCGCGGGTCGAGGTCACCGCGGGCGGCGTCACGCAGATGCGCGAGGTCGACGCCGGAAGCGGGCACATGGGGCCGCAGGCCCCGCTGACCCTCGCCTTCGGGCTCGGGACGGCCCCGGTGGCCGACCGGGTCCGCGTCCGCTGGCCGAACGCCGGGCGCACCGTGACCGAACTGACGAACGTCGCGGCCGACCGCTTCGTGACGATCGAGGAGCCGTGCGAGCGCGGGCCCGATCCCGCCGGCCTCTGGATCACTCGGGCCGGTGTCGACCTCGCGCTGGCGTGGGACGACCCGGCGGTGGCCGGCCTCGCCTGGACCGTCTACCGCGACGGCGGCCCCGACCCGCGCGCGTGGGGCGGGCCGCTCGCGGCGCGCGTCGGCGACCAGGATCCCGGCGCCCCGGGAATCCAGTGGACCGACGCGGGCGCGGCGCCGCCGCCGCAGGGCTGGTTCTACCTGGTCGTCTCGGTCAACGCCTGCGGGGAGAGCGCGCTCTACTGAGGCCGCCGTCCGTGCCGCGCGTCCCGGTGCGGGCGGTTCCTTGCTAGGATGCGCAGGCCTTCTCCGGGGAGCGCCAGCGCAGCCGTGGGCAACCTCCTTCGCACGATCGGCTCGGCCTGGGCCTGGCTCGCGATCGCCGTCGTGGTCGTCGCCTGGTTCCCGACGATCGTGCTGGTCTGGGCCCTCACGGCGCCGTTCGACCCGGGGCGCTACGCCGTCGGCTGGTGGTACCGGCGGATGGGCGTGGCGATGGCCAAAGTCAACCCATTCTGGAGTTTCTCCGCCCGCGGGGTCCGGATCAGCGACCCGCGGCGGCCCTACGTGGTCGTCTCCAACCACGAGTCGTTCGCCGACATCATGCTCATCAGCCACGTCGGGTGGGAGATGAAGTGGATGTCGAAAATCGAGGTCATGCGGATTCCGTTCGCGGGCTGGGGTATGTGGTTCGCCGGCGACATCGCTTTCCGCCGCGAGACGGCGCGCGGGGTCCTGGAGGCGTTCCGCGGCGCGCAGCGGGTCCTGAAGAACCGGGTCTCGGTGATGATCTTCCCCGAGGCGACGCGATCCGTCACGCGCGAGCTGCTGCCGTTCAAGGACGGGGCCTTCAAGCTGGCGATCGACGGCGGGTACGCGGTCCTCCCGCTGGCGGTGGCCGGGACCGGGACCGCGCTCCCCAAGCACGACTGGCGCTTCTCCCGCACGCGCGCGATCGTCGAGGTCCTGCCGCCGGTCGAGACGGTCGGGATGACGGGCCGGGACCTGCCGGTACTGAAAGAGCGCGTCCGCGCCGCGATCGAGGCGGCGCGCGACGCGCTCCGAAGGGAGATCGGCGAGGCCTGACCGCGCCCGTTACGGCCGTTTCCCGGGGCGGCCTGCGGGCCGCCACGGAGGGCGGCCCCTACCGGTACCAGTAGAGCGCCAGGCTGACGCCCCAGCTGCCGCGCATGACCAGCACGTCGTAGCTGATGTTGTAGGTCCCGCCCGGCGGGAACTGGCTGGTCATGTCGAGGTCCTGGTCGCAGTTGCCGTCGCTGGTGCAGGCGATGTAGCCGGGGCACCACCCGGCACGATCGAAGGTGCACGACGGGTAGCCGCAGGCGTTCCAGGCGGTGCAGCCCTGGCAGAGCGGATCGCCCGGGAACTTCGGCACGCAGCACTCGCGCCACGGCACGACGGTGTAGACCGCGGCCCCGTTCTTGAGGATCCGGTTGGTGCGGTGGCAGAACTCGTCGCAGTTCTGGCACGACCCGCCGGGGCACTGCGAACTCGCGGTGCAGGCCGCCCCGTTGTTCGACCCGCCGTCGCAGTACTGCGTCCCGCCGTGGCCGGTGGTGAACAGCCGGGCGACGACCTTCTTCGCGTCGGCCGGGACCGAGACGCTGCGCGCCGGCAGCGGGGCGCCGCCGAAGCCGACGACCTGGATCCCGTCGGCGGGCTTGTCGGGCGAGACCTCGTCGGGCCGCTTGCTGAACTCGAAGTCGACCGTGACGTGCCAGCCGGCCTGGACGTAGTGCCCGATCTCGGCGCCGATGTGGCGCGTCGTGCCGGCCATCAGCGGCGCGTAGGGGGTGATGTCGAAGGTCAGCACGCGGGGGGGGACGACGCCGTCGCCCAGCGGGGCCGGCGCGTCGGTGCCGAAGGGCGTGATCGCGCGGACCAGCTCCAGGTTGTCGTTGTTGACGCAGCTCTGGCCGTTGGTCAGGCAGGCCTCGTTGAGCACCATGAACAGGTGCGCGGTCCGGTCCCACGGGTCACCGCAGGGGTTGTAGCCGCCGGGGTTGGAGCCGCCGCACTTGTCGGTGGTCCCGTTCTGGCCGACCTTGCAGAGCCGCGAGTCGATCGTCCAGACCACCCGCACACGGGTCCAGGCCCCGGCCGGGAAGGTGGCCGGCATCATCAGCTGCCAGCCGTCGGCGCGCTGGACGCCGCCCGGCCGCGGGGGGCACTTGGCCGCGCCCCAGCACAGGTAGTCGTCGTTGTGCGAGCGCACGCGCACCCGGCCGGCGACGGCGTCGGCGTGTTCGTTCGAGAACGCCGACTCGTTCCCCGCGGCGTCGACGGCCACGACCGAGAAGTACCAGTTGACCCACAGGTCGAGCCCGGTCATCGAGGTCGCGGTGGCGGTGCCGACGTCCTTGACGAAGTCGTAGCGGCGCGGCGCCGTGCCGTAGTAGACGCGATAGCTGGCGACCGCCCCCGCCGGAGCCGCGCCGGTCCAGTTGAGCTCGATGCTGGTGTCGGTCCAGAAGCCGCTCAGCGTCGGCGGCGTCGTGACCGCGGGAGCGCGCGAGCCCGACTCGTTGCCGGCCGTGTCGACCGCGGTGACGAGGTAGTAGTAGCTGGGCGCTCCGGCTGCCGCACCCAGGTCGACGAAGCTGGTCGTCACGCTGGTGCCGATCCGGTTGCTGCCGCCCGAGCGATCGGGCACGAAGTCCGGCGTCAGGCCGCGGTAGACGCGGTAGGACGAAACGGTCTCGGCATTCCCCTGCACGTCGGCCGACACCGCCGACCAGTCGAGGGGGACGTCGCTGGTGACGCGCTGGGCGAGCAGGCCCGCCACCGGTGCGGGCGCCGTGACGTCGGCGGCGAGGGACACGGACGCCGCGGCGAGTGCGGCGAGGAACGGCGCAGCAAGGTGACACGGGCGCATCGGGGCTCTCCCTCCGACTTCAGGACCGACCACGGCACGGGGGCGTCGCCCGGCGCGGAACGCGCCGGCCGATGCCCTTGGAGTTACGACGATAGCGGGGGTCCCGCAACGGGGAAAGGGAGCCGCGAGGCGAACGCAGGCGAAAGAAGCCGGACAACGCGCCGCGCGCGGACGTCACCGCGCGCCCGTCCCGGAGGCCGGCGCGGGCTACGGGCGCCGTCCGGGCCCCCTTACACTTCCGGCGGTACCGGCCGCGGCCGCCCGCGCTCGTCGATCGCGACGTAGGTGAAGGTCGCCTGGGTGACCTTGACCACGTCGGTCAGCCCGGGGCGGCGCTGGGCGTAGACCTCGACCGTGACCGTGATCGAGGTCCGCCCGACCCGCACCAGGTCGACATAGAACGAGAGCAGGTCGCCGACCATCACCGGCTCGGCGAAGACGAACTCCTTGACCGCGACGGTCGCAATCCGGCCGCGCGCCCGGCGGGTCGCCACGACCGCGCCCGCGATGTCGGCGTGCGACATGATCCAGCCGCCGAAGACGTCGCCGTTGATGTTGACGTCGGCCGGTGCCGGCATGACGCGCAGCACCGGCTCGCGGCCGGAGGGCAGGTGGACCGTCTCGCCGACCATGCGTTCAGAGCCGGGGTGCCGGCCGGCCAGCGGAGCGCGGCGCGAGGCGACCGTCGGGCCGGTTCGTCGGCCTCCATGGACAGGCGCGGACCGTGAGGTGGGCGAACGGGCGGGGGACTCTCATCGGACCTCCGAAGCAGGGCGGCCGGCAGCGGTCGAGCGAGTCTACGGGCTTGCGGACCGGCCGGCGAGGGCGGGGCGGCAGTCCCCTGTCGGGCCCCAGCGTGATCGCGTACCATCCGCAGGCGCCGGCCGGCCCCACCCCGGGCGGCCATCGCCGGGACCCCCGGCACGGACGAGGCGATGGACCTGCCTGCCTTCGACTTCGACAAGCTCGTCTACCTGGACAACGCGGCGACGACCTACCCCAAGCCGGTCGAGATCCTCGAGGCGGCGACGCTGGCCTACGAGCGGTTCGGCGTCAATCCGGGGCGGTCGGGCTACGACCTCTGCGTCGCCGCCGGGGACGTGGTGGTCGAAACGCGGCGCGAGCTGACGCGCTTCTTCGGCGGCACGGACCCGAACCGGCTGGTCTTCGCCTACAACGCGACCGACGCGCTGAACACGATCATCCTGGGCCTGCTGCAGCCGGGCGACCACGCGATCTCGACCACCGTCGAGCACAACTCGGTGATCCGGCCGCTCAACCACCTGGCGCGCGACCGCGGCGTCGCGGTCGACTTCGTCCCGTTCGAGCCGGGCGGGATCGTCGACCCCGAGCGGATCGCGGCGCACTTCCGCCCGAACACCCGGCTGGTGGTGGTCAACCACGGCTCCAACGTGATCGGCACGATCCAGCCCGTCGGCGCGATCGGCCGGCTCTGCCGCGAGCGCGGGATCGTGCTGGCGGTCGACGCCTCGCAGACCGCGGGCGTGGTCCCGATCGACGTCCAGGCGATGGGGATCGGGGCGCTGGCCTTCACCGGCCACAAATCGCTGCTGGCGCCGACCGGGATCGGCGGGATCTACGTCGCCGAGGGGGTCGAGGTCCACACCACCCGCTTCGGCGGCACGGGGGTCCACTCCAGGGAACCCTTCCACCTCGACAACTACCCCTACCGGCTGGAGGCGGGCACGCCGAACTTCCTCGGGATCGCCGGGCTGCACTACGCGCAGAAGTGGATCGAGGAGCGGACGCTCGACGGGATCTACCGGCACGAGATGGAGCTGTTCGCGCGGCTGCAGGCCGGGCTCGAGGCGATCGACGGCGTCACGCTGCACGGCACGACCCGCCTCGAGCACCGCCTGCCGGTGCTGAGCCTGACGATCCGCGGGATGGACCCGGCCGACGTCGGGATGATGCTCGACGTCGATTTCAACATCGCCAGCCGGACCGGTCTCCAGTGCGCGCCCCTGGTCCACCAGCAGATGGGGACGGGCGAGCGCGGCACCGTGCGGCTCTCGGTCGGGCCGACGAACCGCCCGTCGGACGTCGACGCGGCGATCGACGCCGTCCGCGAGATCAGCCGGGACCACCTGTCGTGAGGGCGTCGGCGACGATCTCGGCGATCGTCCTCACCTCGACCCCCAGCTTGTAGTGGCGGTTGATCTCGCCCAGCTGGTCGATGCAGTTGTGGCAGGGCGCGGCGACGACCTTGGCGCCGGTGGCGCGGATCTGGTCGGCCTTGGGACGCCCGGCCTCCAGCCGCGCGGCGGTGTGCTCCGACGCCGCCAGCAGGCCGCCGCCCCCGCCGCAGCAGTAGTTGTCGCTCCGGTTGGGGGTCATCTCGACGAAGTCGGCCACGGCCGCGCGCAGCACGGCGCGCGGCTCCTCGATCACGCCGCCGTGCCGCACCAGGTTGCACGGGTCGTGGAGCGTCACCCGCGCCGGGTTGCGCGACGGGTCGAGCGCCAGGCGCCCCTCGGCCAGGTAGCGCGCCATCACTTCGACGAAGCTGGTGACGCGGAACGGGAGCCGCCGGCCGAGCCACTCCGGCGCCTCCCAGCGCAGCGCGCGGTAGCCGTGGCCGCACTCGGCGACGACCAGCTCTTCGACCCCCAGCTCCTCCGCGCGGCGCACGATCCGGCCGGAGAACTCGCGGGCCGCCGCCTCGTCGGCCGCGAACATCCCGTAGTTGGTCAGGTCGAAGTCGGTGCTGGAGAGGGTCCAGCTCTCGCCCGCAGCGTGGAAGATCATCCCGGCGGCCGAGATCGAGAGCGGGAAGAACTTCAGCTCGCGCGGGTTGAGGACGTAGTAGACCCGCGCGCCGGGGCGGTCGACCGGCAGCTGGATCGAGGCGTCGCCGGTGGTGTCGCGCAGGTCCTCTTCCAGCCACTCGATCGTCTCGAGGACGTCCTCCCGCGTGATCCCCATGTTGTTGCCGGTCGCGCGCGCCAGGTCGATGCTGGCCTGGATCCCCTTCGGCACCCGCCCCGCCGCCTGCGCCATCAGCCGCGCGAAGCGCAGGATCGCGGCGGGATCGAGCCCGACGCTGCAGTGCAGCGCGCAGCGGCCGCAGACCGTGCAGCGCCCGAAGGCGGCGGTGGCCAGCGCGTCGAGCGCCTCGGCGCCGGCATCCTCGGCCCCGGCGAAGCGCGGCGCGATCCGGCCCAGCAGCGTGTGGTAGCGCCGGTAGAGCCGTGCCACGCGCTCGGCCTTCTTCGCTGGGATCGTCTCCGGGTCGCCCGTGGCGAGGAAGACGTGGCAGCTGTCGGCGCACAGCCCGCAGCGCACGCAGGCGTTGAGGTAGGCCGCGGTCCGCTCGTCGAGGCGGTCCTCGAGCACCGCCAGAGCGCGGCGCGTGGCGTCGTCCGGCCGCTCAGCCACGGTGCGCCTCGCCCGCGACCGGCGGCGCCGGCTTGACGCCGCGCCGCCCGAAGAACCGGCCCCAGAAGCGGCGCGAGGTCACCAGGAAGACCATGTGGCGCAGCTTGCCGAGCGGCGCGTAGAGCGCGAGCGCGGCGCCGATCCACTGGAAGGCCGGCAGCGCGCGCGGATCGAGGCAGGCCGCGAGCCCGCCCGCCAGCGCGGCGCCGACCAGCAGGTTCGCGGCGTAGTCCTCGGGGACCGAGAGCGCGCGCAGCGCGGGGTCGGCCAGGCGCTTGGCGAAGAGCGCCAGCCCAGAGGCCAGCCCGGTCGCCAGCAGCGCGGCGAGAGCCAGCTCGAGCGGGCGCGGCAGCGGCCGGCCGGTCAGCGACCAGAGCAGCCGCGCCACCATCGCGGCGACGGCGGCGTGCAGCAGCAGCCCGGTCGCGTAGCTGGCGGCGTGGTGCCGGGCGCTCTCCTTGTTCCACGGGAGGAATGCGGCCGTGAGCGCCCAGCGCTCGCCGGCGGCGGCGCTGCCGCGCGGCTCGGCGAACGGCGCGGGGAGCGGGCGGCCCAGCCGCCGGCGCAGCGTCACGAACGCTGCGGCGGAGACGGCGAGAGCGGCGGCGAGGATCAGCGCGGAGGGCGTGAGCGGCATGGCGGCGAGGGAGCGGCCCGGCGACGCGCGGTCAGACGCAGCCGTCCGGCTTGGGCAGCCCGGCGTACTTGCAGGCTCCCTTTGCCGGCCCAGCCGGGAAGAGCTTGTAGATCGTGCGCAGGTTGACGCCGGTCTCCTTGCAGAGCAGGCGGACCATCGGCGCGCTGCCCGACTGCTCCCAGTGGGAACGGATGAAGCGCACGACCGCCCAGTGCTCCGGGGTGAGTTCCTCTACCCCGTCGGAGGCCGCGAACAGGGCGGCGACCTCGTCGTTCCATAGGTCGGGCTGCTGCAGGAACCCCTCCTCGTCGACGAGGAAGGTGCGGCCCGCGATTTCGACCTGCGGCATGGGGCCTCCCGAAAACCCGGGGTATTACAAGAAAGTAAACCCATTTCGCCGGGAGATCAACCGGGGCTCCGAGAGGACGACTTTGCGCGGGGCCGCGGGGACCGCCCGCGCCGGCGCGTCAGTCGAAGCAGCGGTGCAGCAGGACCGCATTGCCGGAGGGGTCCAGCACCACGCTCATCCGGCAGACCGGGGTGTCGAAGGGCTCCATGATCACCGGCGCCCCCGCCGCCCGAACCGTCGCCGTCGTCGCGTCGACGTCGTCGACCTCGAAGGCCAGCGTGCCGCCGGCCTGCGCGTCGGAGCGCCCGACCTCCGGCATGTCGGAGATCGCGAAGACCCCCTTGTCCCCGGGCTTGTACTCGACCCAGTGGCCCTCGTATTCGTCCGACACCTGGAGTCCCAGCGTCCCCTCGTAGAAGGCGCGGGCGCGGGCCATGTCGGACACCGGATACACGGTGAATGCGATGTGTTCGATCATGCGGGAAGCCTCCCCGAGCGGCCCCGCCCGTGTCAAGACCGGATCGCCGCGGGTCCCGTCCGGACGGTATCCTCGCCGGCGTGACCGGTACGCTCCTCGTCGAGGCCCCGGGCTGGCTCGCGGTCGACAAGCCGCCGGGGCTCCCCGTGATCCCGGCCCGCGGCGAAGACCCGGACCGCTCGCTCTGGCGCGCGCTCGAAAAGGAACGCGGCGAGCGGCTCTGGGTCGTCCACCGGATCGACCGCGGGACCTCGGGGGTGGTGCTTTTCGCCCGCGACGCCGCAACGCACCGGGCCTTCTCTTCGGCCTTCGAGCGCCGCGAGATCCGCAAGGGGTACCTGGCGCTGACCGCAGGCGTGCCCGAGCCGCTGTCGGGCACGATCGACCTCCCGCTCCACCCGGCCCGCAGGGGGAAGATGCGGCCGGCCGCGCCGGGCGAAGGTGGGGCGCTGATCGCCGCGACGGAGTACGCGGTGTTCCGGCGCTGGGGGACGCCCGAGGGACCGGTGGCGCTGGTCGAGCTCTTTCCGCGGACCGGCCGCCAGCACCAGATCCGGGTCCACCTGCGCGCGATCGGCACGCCGCTGCTTGTGGACCGGCTGTACGGCACCCCGCGCCCGGTGCTGGGCCTCGACCGGCTGGCGCTGCACGCCGCGTCGATCGCCTTTCCGGATCCCGCCACGCGGGCGGCGGTGGCGGTCGAGGCGCCGCTCGCGCCCGACCTGGCCGCGCTGATCGAGCGGCTCGATCGCCGGGCCGCCCCGGAAGCGAACGAGCCGCCGGGCTGACGCCGGCGGCTCGCAGCAGGTCCGGTTCGCTTCGCTACTTCCTGGCCGGCTCCTGGATCAGCGGGATCTCCGACGCCAGTTCGGCGTCGACGATCGCGCCGACCGCGTACTCGCACTGGACGACCTTCGCGGCGTTGATCGGCCCGACGATCTTCTTCCACTTCTTGTAGTACGACTCGAGCAGCGAGATCCGGTCCTTGCGCAGCTGCAGCGAGTTGCCGACCAGCTCCTCGGCCTTGTCGTCGGTCATCCCGCCGAAGTTCACGCCGTAGCTCTTGAGGTTCTTGAGCTGCCGGTCGAAGATCTCCTTCCCCTTGGCCTGGTACTCGTCGTAGGACTTCCAGAAGGCGTCGGCCTTGTCGGCGGGGACCGCGCCGGCCTCGTTGATCAGCTCCTTCTTCACGGCCTTGATGTCCTTGCGCATCATCTTCATGAAGAGCTCGAGGTTGTCGTCGGCCTGGGCGAAAGCGGGGCCGGGCAGGCACAGGGCGGCGATCGCAGCGAACGCGAACGCGCAGCGGGTCACGGTCTTCATCGCGGGTCTCCTTTTAAGGGTGCGTCACGAAGGGAACGGGATCGGAGCGGGGCGGATGCTAGAACAGGTCCCCGGCATCGCGCCAGCAATGCCCGGGAACCGGCGTCCGACGCGGCCGCGGGCGGCCACCCCCGCCCCCGCGCCGCCCTCCGGCTGCTACTTCTTGTACAACTCGACGCTCGTCAGTTGCATCGGGGCGGTGTTGCCGGGCGGCGTCTCGATTTCGATCGACTTGGCGGCCTCGTTGATCGAGACCTTCGCGGCCGGGATCAGGACACCCTCGCCGGGCTTGCCATCGGGCGGCAGCGTGAACTCGACCACCCCGACGGTGTAGTCCTGGCTGCGCAGGCTGTTGGCCGTCTCGACGAACTGGATCGGGCGCTCGGTCACCAGCCGGATCTTCCGACCCTGGGGCGTGTCGATGCTCACCGCGTGGTTGACCTTCCAGCGCAGGTTGTCCTGGAAGCGGACGTACCCCTTGTTCATCTTGTGCATCGCGTCGGTCAGCCCGTCGTTCCCGCGGGCCTGCAGGCCGCGCAGCAGGGCTTCGCGCTCCTGGTCGGTGGACCAGCTCTCCACCGTCATCCACAGCAGGCCGGTGCCGGAGGGCAGGTTGCCCCCGACGTTGACGACGCGGGCGCGGAAGGTCTCCTTGGGAACATCCTTGTCGCCGGCGAACGAGAGCGCGAGCGCTCCGAGCAGCAGAACGAGAAGCAGCGCAAGGGCGGGCTGCGCCTGACCGCGGGTCAGTGTCATGGGGCCTCCTCCGTTTTTGGGGTCGAAGGAGTATAGGACCGGGAGCCGGGCGCCGCCGCGACCTGCCGCGCGTGGACGACGAACCGCTTTGGCGCCGCACCCCGGAAGTCGAACGGCCAGCAGGTCACCAGCGTGAGCGTCGGCACATCCCGCCCGGCGAGGACGGAGACCTCGGTCGGCTCGACCACGGCGGTCGCATCGACGTCGTAATCGAAACGGCCGGCGTCGGTCTCGAGCTGGATCCGGTCGCCCAGCCGGACGCCGCGCAGCGGCCGGAAGAGGGTGTCGCGGTGCGCGGCCAGCGCGACGTTCTCGCCGGGCGCCCCGCTGCCGGGCAGGTCGGTCCCGGGGATGTGACCGGCGGCGGTCTTCAGCGTCGCGTCGTCGGTCCCCTCCTTGACGACGACGTCGAGGCCCAGCCGCTCGATCCGGACCAGGCCGATCGTGGCGCCGACCGCGGGCCGGGGCGCGGCCTCGGCCCCCGGTCCCGTCGCCGCGATGGTATCGGGTACGGGGTCGCCGGGGAGTGCGCGCGGGAGCGGCGCCGTGGCTGCGGCCGCGCGGCGCGCCTCGAACACCCGCCGCTCGCGCGCCTGGACGATCTTCATCTGGACCAGGCTCCCCGCGACGTAGCCCAACCCCAGCAACCCGGCGCCGATCAGCAGCCAGGACAGCCAGCGCGCGCCGCGGCGGAGGGGCGGGGTCACGACCGGTTCGGGCTCCAGAAAAAGAAACGGGGCCCGGCCGCATGTCGGCCGGGCCCCGTCGATGATGACACTGGCGCGCGGACTACGCCGAGAAGCGACGCAGCGCGAGGCCGGCACCCAAGGCCAGCAGCGCGAACAGAGCGATGTCGCCGAAGCCGGTCGCCGTCTTCGGGAGGGCCGGCGGCGGGGGCGGCGGCGGCGGCGGCGGCGGGGCCACGGGGGCCGGCGGCGGCGGCGGCGGGATCACGACGTCCGGGACCGGGACCTCCTCCTCGACGACCACCTCGGGCTTCGGGGCTTCCTGGCAGTTGGTCGCGATCTGGGCCGCTTCCTTCTTGGTGTAGATGAACTCGAGCGCGGTCTGGTCGGCCAGGTGCGCCCAGAACTTGACCGCCTGCGGGGTGCAGCCGGACTCGCCGTACATGACGAAGTCGGCCTTCCCGGTCTTCAGCTCGGGGAAGTTGTAGCGGGGGATCGTCATGAAGGTCTTGACGACCTTGTTGGTGCTCTTGTCGATCACCTGGACCAGCTGGTTGTTGGTCCCTTCGGTCTGCGCGACCCGGAACCAGTAGGTCCCCGGGTCGAGCAGCTTGCCCGGGACCATCGTCGGGACCTTGAAAGTCACCTCGGACTGCTTGGTGCCACGGCCCCCTTGGGCGAGCGCGGGGAGCGATACTGCCATCACGAGCAGCAGCGCAACGAACACCAGGAAGCTCTTCTTCATTCACGACTCCTTTCCGAAGTTTGAGGCTGGAGGAATCTCCCCCCCGTCGTGCGGGGCGGCCTCCTGCGGCGATCGGAGGCTACTCGCGGCCCTGTCCCCCCGTCAACACCTCCCGGCCGGGGGGGCACGCAGGGCCACGCAGCCGAGGAAGTCGTGGCGCACCTCGACCCGGCCCCCGGCGTGTCGCGCGGCCAGCTCCTCCACGAAGGCGCGGGTCAGCCGCTCGCGGTGGGCAGGATCGAGCGCGTCGTAGAAGGCCGTCCCCGCCCCGGACTTGAGGAGGTGCTCGAGGGCCGCCTCGGCGCCGGCCAGGCGAAAGACGATCGCCCCCTCCCAGGCCTGCTCGACGACCAGCCCCGCCCCCTCGACCGCTTCGCGGAGGTGCCTCGCGTCGCGCGGGAAGTCAAAGGCTACCTGCCTCGTCAGGACGGCCGGCTCGCGGGCCACGAGGCGGCCGAAGATCTCGAGCGGCTCGGCTGGCGACCCGTCGCGGTGAACCACGATCGCGACGCGCCCCTCCGGAGCCAGAGCGCGCGCAGCGGCGGCGAAGAAGGCGCGGAGCGGGATGTAGCCGAGGACCCAGCTCGAGAAGACCAGGTCGAGCCCCTCGGCCTCCGCGAGCGCAGCCAGCGCGTCTCCCGCGGCGAACCGGACGCGCCTGGCTTCCGAAGTACCCGCCAGGCGGAGCCGCGCCTCGCGGAGCATCCCCTCCGAGAGGTCGACCGCGATCACCTCGGCGGCCCGCGCCGCGAGCTGCGCCGTGGCGTACCCCGTCCCGCAACCCGCTTCGAGCACGCGCTCGCAGCCGGCGAGCCGGAGGCGGCGGACGAGGTCGTCGACCGGCGCCGCCGCCTCGGACAGCCAGAACGCGTCGTAGTCGCCGTGGACGCGGTCGTACGCCGCGCGCAGCTCGAGTGCGCCGACGGCGTCCTGCGTCTGCTCGCGGATGCGGAAGAAGCGCGGCACGGCGTGCTGCGACGGCAGGTGCGCCTCGCACAGCCGCGCCGACAGCTCGGGCGGCGTCGGGAGCGGCCCCGCCACCGGCACGAAGGGCGCGAGCAGCTTCCCGGCGCACGCGCCACGGGGGGTCGCGAAGTGCCGCCGCATCGCGGCCAGGATCTCCTGCAGCGGCCGCTCCGTGATCCGGCCGAACGAGAGCGGAACCAGGTTGCACGGGCAGACTTCGCCGCTGCCGTCGATGTAGACGTGGGTCAGCCCCGCCCCGCAACCGAAGCAGGTGTCCGACTCCAGGTAGGTGAACGACGACAGGATCGGCAGCGATTCGTCGGCCGCGACCGCGCGCTGATACTCCAGGATCCGGCGGCGCTCGGAGGCGTCCAGCAGGAGGTCGCTGCGTCCGGCCAGGCGACCGGTGGCGCTCGGCTCGAGCAGGTGGACCTCCTCGGCGCCGCATTGCCCCGCGAAGCGCAGGAAGCGCATGAAGCGCTCCGACTCCAGGAGCTCGCGCCAGGCGACCGTGACGAGGTACGGGTAGAGCCCGGCGGCCCGCGCCGTCGCGAGCCCGTCGAGCGCGATCCGGAAGGCGCCGTCGACCCCGCGCACGCGGTCGTGCTCGGCCTCGTCGTCGGAGTCGAGGCTGATCCCGACGGCGAACAACCCGGCGTCGAAGAGACGCCGGGCGCGGGCCGGGGTCAGGCCGTCCCCCGTCGTCCCGACGATCAGCGACGTGCGGTCGTCGAAGGCCGCGACGATCTCCTCGAGATCGTCGCGCAGCAGCGGCTCGCCGCCCGTCAGCGTCACCCGGACCGAGCCGAGTCGCTGCAGTTCCCGGGCCAGCTCGCGCAGCTCGTCGAGCGACAGGTCGTCCTCGCTGCGCCCGGCGTTGTAGCAGTGCCAGCACTGGAACCGGCAGCGGTTGGTGACCGCCAGCGTGACCGAGTAGAGCCAGTCGTCGGCCGCGTCGCCCAGCCGGGCGAACTGCGCGACCAGTGCGTCGAAGGCCCGGCTGGGATACGGAGGAAAGTGGACGTTGACGATCTGCCGGCCCCGCCAGGTCCGCACCTTCTCGTGCTCCAGCCAGTCGCGGAAGAAGGCCGCGACGGCAGGGGGCAGCTTGCTGAACGGCGGACGACCCGCGACCTCCTCGAGAAACCGCGTTCCCTGCATCGTCGCCTCCCCCGGGGCTCGCCCCGGACGCGGCGCGCTACTCGACCGGCCCGATCCCCCGCCGCCGGAAGACGCGCCGCATCCCGGCGAGGTGCCGCCCACCGAAGAGGTTCCGGTCGGCGTCCAGGATCGCGCGCGCACCGCGCGCGAAGGTCGTGAATCCATCGAGCTGGAAGTGGCTCTCGACGATCGCCCGGTCGGCCGCCTCGCGGCCGACGGCCTCGAAGAGGTCCCACAGCGTGGCCGACCAGATCGGGCCGTTGTCGTGCTCGTCGCCGTCCGGGTCGAAGCTCTCGAAGGTCGCCACCCCGTCGACGCGCCGCAGGCAGGGAGGATCGTGGTGGGCGTCGGTGACGCAGTCCCACGACGGCGACCGAGGTCCGGTAGCGCACCGGCTTGCGCCCGGCGAAGAAGCTGGCGGCGAAGTAGTCGCCGAACCCCTCCCCCATCGCCGCGGCCTGCGCCGACTGGCCGAAGTCGGGGCAGATCGCGTCCTGGATCGCGTGGCCCAGCTCGTGCAGGATCGTCTCGGCGTCCTCGGCGTCGTCGACGCCGCCGGTGCCGAAGGTCAGGCTGCGGTCGGCCGGGCTGTACCACGAGTTGTCCTCGCGCGTGCCGTGCGCGTTCGACCCGGACCGGCTCGCGGAAGATCGCGCGCGGCCCGCGGTAGCCGAGCGACTCGAGGTAGCGGATCGCGCGGTCGATGTGAAAGTAGGCCATCGCCTCGTCGAAGCCGCGCTCGGTGCTCTCGAAGAGGAAGCGCCGGTCGGGCCGGCGGACGCGACCGCGGGTCGGCGCCGTCGTGACGCGTACGCCGTCGAGCCGACCTCCCGGCGCGAGTCCGGCCAGCGGGACCTCGCGGTAGGCCGCGGCGGGGGGCCGGCGCGGCCGGCCGCGCGGGCCCAGCGGCTCCCAGCCCGGCACGGCCGCGAGCGGGTTGGGGTCGAAGACGCGGGCCGGCCCCGCCGCCGACGCGAGGTTGTCATACGCGCTGCGTACGCGGCCGGTCGCCGCGTCGACGTAGACGAGCCACTCGGCGCGCGGCCGCTCGCGCGTGGACGCGGACCTTGCACGCCGGGTGGAAGCCGCGACTTCGCCGGGAACCAGACCGGCTCGAACTCCATCACGTGCCCCGCCGGTCGCCGCGCGTCGCGCGCCGCAGCGCGACCGCGCGGCGGCTCCGGGCCGATCGGCGCGCGGGACGCGGCGGAAGGAAGTCGGCGGGCACCGCGCGGTTCTTCACCAGGTAAATCCGTTGCGCGCGGTCCATGTGCACGGTGACGTAGGCGCGGTGGATCCGGACGCCGCGCAGCCGCTGCGAGAGGATCACGTGGTGCGCGCCGGCGCTGGTCAGCGTCTTGCGGTGCGCCAGGTCGTGTCCCAGACCCTTCAGCCCGAGCAGGTCGGCGCGTGCGAGGAGGAAGCGGACCGCGACCGCTCCGGCGGGCCCGCTGCGGGCGGGGCGCGGAAGCCCCACAGCTCCTTCGGGGTGCCGTACCAGCTCCCCGGGACGACCTTGAAGCGCAGCCGGCCGCGGCCCTCCATCGCGCCTCCGGGCGCGCGGGCGGACTCCGCCGCGCCGTGAGAAGGAGCGTATCGCGGCGGCGGCCCGGTGGGAACGGCGGCCCGCCGCGCGGCCTCGCTACGGGCAGGGCGCGGCGGAGGCGGCAATCCCCGGGTCGCGCGGCGCCACCTGCCCCGGCGCGACGTCGCCGTAGGTCAGCGCCGAGCCGCCGCCGCCGCCCCGGACCAGCAGCCAGAGCGCGTCGCCGGCCGGCGGCAGGGCGGTGAAGTGCAGCGGCGCGGCCGGGGCGTCGTTGGCCAGGCAGCCCTCGGTCGCGACGGCGAAGTCGCCGCCCGTGGACGCCAGGCCCGCGGCGCTGCCGCGCACGACGTCATAGGCCGCGACGCCGGGCAGCGCCGACCACTCCAGCCAGTCCTTCGCCACCGTCAGCGCGATGCGTGCGCTGGCGGGCTGGCCCCGGATCTCGACGTCGTCGACGTTCCAGCCCGAGGTCGAGACCGCGATCGTGCGCAGTACGGCGTAGCCCCAGCGGATCCAGACCTGCGGCCGGCCGTCGGCGACGGCCGAGATGTCGAGCGACACCGGGCGCCAGGCGTTGTCGGTTATCTGCTGCGCGGCCGACCAGAGGGTCGTCCATTGCGTCCCGTTGTTCGAGATCTCGACGGTCGCGCTGACGTAGGGCTGGCCCAGCACGTTCAGCCAGCGCTGGAACCGGAGGATCCCGCCGGTCACGCCGGAGAGGTCGAGCGGACCGAGCGTGAGGTAGTACGGCCCGCCCTGCTGGGACGAGAAGTTGCCGTTCAGGGCGACGCCGTAGACATTGGCGCCGGTCGCGCCGGACGCGGGATCGGGATTCCCCGCGACGCCGCCCCCCTTGCCGAGCGGCGGGCCGAACTGCCACTCCCCCTGCACCGCCCAGCCCGGGTTGGTGTCGAGCGTCCAAACGCGGGCGCTGACCTCTCCCGAGATCTTGACGGTCGCCCAGCGCGTCGTGTCGCCCTGGTGGTCCGAGAGGTTCGTGAAGTCGACCGTCGCGGAGTGGTTGCCGATGTCGAGGTTCGAGGCCTCGGCGGTCAGCGAGACGACCACGGTCGCGCTCCCGCCGGGCGGCAGCGAACCGCGCGCGCCGGAGATCGCGATCCACGGTACGCCGGCGGTGACCTCGTAGTCGATCGGGGTCGGGTCGAGGTTCTCGAGCGTGTAGCTGCGCGAGGACGGGCTGAACGGGCCGCCGACGCTGCCGGTCGCCGTGAACCCGTCGGCCGGCGTGACCTTCAGGCCGTGGACCGGGGCCGGGACGCCGACCACCTGCACCGACGGGTCGCCGAAGACGATCCAGGTGTCGGACATCTCGACCCCGCCGCCGCCGTAGGCGTCGATCATCGAGGCCGAGCCGGCCCAGGCCAGCGTGCCGAATGCGGCGTAGGGCCGCGCGGGGTCGGTGAGCAGCAGGTTGAACTCGTCCTGCCCCTCCATCGGCGGCGCCCAGGACTGGGAGACCGACGACATGTAGGCCGCGATCGCGCCGGTCGGCTCGCCCCCCTGCTGCGCGCGCAGCCAGCCCTCGCCGAAGCAGGCGGCGTAGTGGTGGAACTCGCCGTTGTTGCAGGCGACGGAGATGATGAACGGGAGCATCCCGTCGTTGGTCAGCGCGTTGATGTCGTCGTTGTCGAAGCCGGTCGTCCCCCAGCCGTTCGCCCAGCCGTGCCCGACGTAGTTGACCAGCCCGCGCCCCGCGTTGAGCGCGCCGGCGACCTGCGCGTCGGTGGCGCCCGGGTCGTAGAACCGGTCGACCAGGGTGTAACCGTCGCCCAGCAGCCAGCCGCGGATCTGGTCCATGTGCTGCTTGTCCGACTGCCCCTCGTCCCCGATACCCGCCCCCTCGGCCGAGGCGATCCCGACCGCGCGCTTGAACCAGGGTTGCGTCGTCGCGGGCAGCGTCTCGTAGTCGATCGTGCGCCGCACCTGCGTGTCGACCTCGGCGGCGGTGGCCGCGGAGAAGCGACCGACCATCACGTCGGGGTAGCCGTCGGTCCCCGCGACCTTCCCGTAGCAGGCGTCGCAGGCGCCGTTCTCGCTGCCGACGACGCGGATCGTCGTCGCCACCTGGTCGGCGTCGCCGACCAGCAGTACGAAGGCGAGGTTTCGCGTGTCGTAGACGTTCTTGATGTAGTCCTTGATCGCGGTCGCGTTGTTTCCGATCGTCGAGACCCCGACCACCGAGACCGTGAAGCCCAGGCCCGCCTTGTGGCCGACCAGCGGGTCGAGGTTGGGGATCCACGGGTCGTGGGCGATCACCAGGATCTCGCCCTCGTCGTCGAGCACCGGGTAGCGCGCGGCGGCGTGGGCCCCGTAGTTGAGAAAGTGCGCGCGGTAGAGCGAGGCGTAGGCGCGCGGCGCGGTGCGCGGGCGCGGCTCGTCCGGGCCGGCGGCGACCGGGACCGGGCCGGCCGGGGCCAGTTCCACCGTCATCCGGTCGATCACGCGCAGCGTCCCGGTGGCGGGGTCGTACTGGAACGGGAAGAAGTGCACGGCCAGACCGGCGTAGTCGCGCAGCATGTACGGCGGCTGCGGGACGGCCTCGGACCCCGGGTAGAAGCCGGCGCGCGAGTAGGCGTCGCCGAAGCGGTAGGGCACCGTCGCAGGATCGACGCGGCGCGACAAATTCCCCTTGGAGGGCGCGATCGCGGCCTGCAGCTCGCGGAACGACGACGCCAGGACCGTCGCCCGCCACTCGGCTCCGCCCGGAATGATGACGCTGCGCGCCACGTGCGGCAGCGCCGGCGCCCCTTCCACGAGCGCGACCGCCTCGCCCGGGATCACCGGCACGACGAACTCGCGCCCGTCGATCGCGACCGGCTCCAGCCGGTAGTCGAGCAGCTCGAACTCGAGCACGATCCGCCGGCCGTCGTCGGAAACCACGCCGACCCGCACCGCGTCGGCGGCGAAGGCGGGAGCGAGGGCAGCGAGCAGCAACGCAACGAACAGCAAGCTGGCAGCGGTGATCCGGGACGAACGCATCACGCTCTCCTCGACGACGGTTCTGCCGCGCGGACCGGGGGACCGCGCGCAGGACGGGGGGATCCGGACCCTATTTACCCTGAAGGAGACGATTCCGGAAGGCCGACTTTCGGGCCGCGCCGGAGCGCTGTCGCATTACCGACTCGCTCTTGGCGGTTTGTCGGGGCTTCGGACCGGTCCGGCCGACGAGCCGCAGGACGCCGCTCCGCGGGACGAAGCGGCCCGGGGTGAGCCCGCTGCTATAGTCCAGACGATGTCCGAAACCGGAGACGAGCGCGCCGGCAGGGCCGCGCCGGCGCCGGAGAATCCGCCCCACGCCCCGGAAGGGGGCTGGGCACGGCGCGTGCTGGGCCGGTTCCACGTCACCGGGTCGTTCTGGTACCGCTTCCACGGTTACGGCATGAGCATCCTGCCGGACTGGGGCGTCTTCGTGACCGTCCACCTCTTCACGGCCTTCTTCTTCGTCTTCCTGGTGCGGATCGGCCGCGCGATCGCCGCGAACCTGGAGCCTGTGCTCGGCCCGTGCGGGTTCCTCGAGCGCCGGCGACGGGTCTACCGGACGATGCTCACCTTCGCCTGGTGCCTGTCCGAGCGCTACGAGCGGCTGCTCACCGGGAAGCCGTTCTCGATCGCGATCGACCTGGATCACTGGCGCCGCGTCGCGCATCCCGGCCGCGGCTTCATCATGGTCACGGCCCACTTCGGCAACTTCGAGGTCGGATCGATGTTGCCGTCGTTCGAGGAGAGCCGCCGCGTCGTCGTCGTTCGCGAGCCGGAGGTCGACGCCGAGGCGCAGCGCTACATCAAGGAGACGCTCGAGCGGGCGAGCGGCGGGCGCTGGATCAACTTCTTCCAGGGGGACGACCCGCTGGGAGGGCTCTTCCTGCTCGAGACGCTGCGGCAGGGCGGGATCGTCGGGGTGCAGGGGGACCGCCCGCACGCCGGCGGCCGGACCGTCGAGGCGCTCCTGTTCGCGCGGCCGTTCGAGCTGCCGGCCGGGCCGGCGGCGCTGGCGCGCTCCGCAGAAGTCCCGCTGGTCCCGATCTTCGTGCTCCGCGAGGGGCGCCGGGCCTACCGGATCGAGATCGCCGAGCCGATCGCGGTCGCGCGCACGCGGGACCGCGAGGCGGACGTGGCGGCGGCGATGCACCGCGTCGCCGCCGAGATCGAGCGCGCGATCGCCGGCGCACCCTACCAGTGGTTCTGCTTCCGCCAGCTCTGGAGTGCTAGCGGTCCTGGTCTCCGGCCTGGAGGAAGGTAGCGACCGTGCCGGCGGCGTGGCCGGCGATCTCGAAGCGGTAGTGGCTCAGCGGCAGCGCGCGGGCCTCGAGCGCGACGCGGACCTCGAGCGCCGCGTCGACCGGCAGATGAACGGGCGCCCAGCGCGCGTCGCGCGCGCCGACGAGGTAGCCGCGCCGCGCGCCGCCGGGCTCGCCGCGCGCCGCGCGCTCGAGCGCCTCGAGCGCCGCGGCCGCCTGCGCCGCCAGCTCGAGCGCGACCAGCCCCGGCACCACCGGCCCCTCCGCGAACGGGCTGCCGGGAGGGATGCGGGCCCGGACCGTGAGCGCGTCGGGTCGGTGCTCCCGCACCGACTCGACCAGCCGCGCAGGCGGGGCGTGGGGCAGCAGCGCGGCCGGATCGGCAGAGCCGGAGTCGTCGCCGGCGATCGCCGCGGTGGCGGCCAGGAGCGGGGACGGCACGCGCGCCTCAGCCGGCGGCGCCCCCAGATCGACCGTGACGACGACCGTCCCCTGGCTCGCGCGCTCCGCGCCGCGCGTGATCTCGAAGCGGACCGCGCCCCCCTCCGCCGGCGCCAGCCGCAGTGCGAGCGCGTCCCCCGGGCCGAGTGGAACCCGCAGCCGCAGCGACAGGACGGCCGCGATCCGGACCGGCTCGCCAAGCACCCTGCCGACCTCCCGCTCCACCAGCGCGAGGTGCGCGATCCCCGGCAGGATCGGCGCCCCGGGGAAGTGGCCCGCGAACCAGGGGGCGTCCGCCTCGATCCGCAGCGGGACCGACACGGGCCCCGGCAGCACGGGCAGGATCACGGCCGCCGCGCGCCGAGCGCGCCGACGAAGAAGGCCGGGTAGACCGCACGGATCCGCACCACGTCCGGGTAGACGGGCAGAGGCTCGAAGCCGGCTGCGAGGAACGAGGCCTGCCACGCCTCCGGCGTCAGGAACCCGGGCTCCGGGCGCAGCGCCGCGTCGAGCCGCGGTGCGCGGAACGGCTCGAGCAGCTGGAACACGAACTCCGGGTAGACCGGGGCCCCGGGGAACGGGCGCAGGCATTCGCCCAGCACCAGCAGCCCGCCCGGCCGCAGCGTCGCGCGCAGTTCGGCCAGCGTCGCGCCCAGGTCGCGCGCGACGTGCACGGTGTTCACCGCCCAGGCCAGGTCGACGCTGCCGGGCGCGATCCCCTGCCCCGCCAGCGGCTGGTCGATGTCGGCCCTCGCGTACGCGATCGGCAGCCCCGGCCGCCGCGCCCCGAGCGTGCGCTGCGCGCGGCGCAGGAAGGGCGGCGCCAGCTCCGTGAAGCGGTACTCGACGAGGTCGCCCAGCCGTCCCGCGGCCTCGAGCGCATCGAGCAGCGCGAGGCTCGCGCTCCCCAGCCCGCCCCCCAGCTCGAGCACGCGCAGCGGCCCCGCCGGCAGCGCGCGCGCCGCCCCCTCTGCGCCGACGCGGTTGTTGATCGCGTAGAGCGGGTTGTCGTTGGAGAAGTAGTCGGGCCAGAGGGCCGCGTTGGCGGGCGAGAAGAGCGCCTCCTCGCCCCGCGCCTCGCCGCGCAGCACGGCGGGCCAGGCCGACGCCGCAGCCGCCGCGATCCGGTAGGTCGGGAGCGCCGCGGGGTCGTGTGCCTGCTGCTCGGCGGCGATCGCCTCCGGCTCGCGCGGCGCCGGCGCGCCCGCCTCGCCACGGGCCGCGCTCACCAGCCGATCCGCGGCGCCGTCCATCCCGGCCGCGAGCGGACCGCGCGCCGCGCCGTCCAGCCCCGCCTCGCGCACCACGGCGATCGCCAGGGCGCGGACGTACTCCTCGACCAGGTCGCAGGAGCGGACGAAGCGGTCGTCGAACAGCGGGAGCAGTTCGGGCGGGAGCAGTTCCGCCCGCATGTCGCGCCCCCCGGATCCCGGCGTGACGATCGGCACCCGCGCACCATAGCACGCCGCGGCGCCGCGGCGATCAGTCGCTCTTCGCGAAGCCCCCGCCGCGGGCGTCCTCGCGCAGCGACTCGCTGTCCCACCCGGCGTCGCGCTCTCGCTCGCGCGGCTCGAGGTCCTCGCGCATCAGGCGCTCGAGGTCTGCGATCCGCTCCCGGGCCGCCGAGACGTAGGCCGCCTCGTCACCGCGTCGCGCCGCCAGCTCCCGCACCGACCGTTCGTCGTGCCGCAGGAAGGCGCGCGCCGCGCGCTGCGCCGCGTAGGCCCGCAGCCCCAGCAGCCGCAGCGCGTCGGCTCCCGCCCGCAGCGAGCTGTCGAGCGTCTCGCGGTAGATGTCGGTCACGCCGGCGTCGAGCAGGTCGTAGGCGTCGAGCATGTCCTCGGCCCGCGCCAGGATCCGCAGCCGCGGGAAGTGACGGCGCACGGCGCGCACCAGCTCGAGCCGCTTCCCGGGGTCGTCGATCGCCACCACCAGCAGCCGGGCCTGCTCCGCCCCCGCCGCGCGCAGCAGCTCGACGCGCGAGGCGTCGCCGTAGTGGGCCCGCTGCGCGAAGCGGCGCAAGAGGTCGATCCGGTCGGCGTCGGTCTCGAGCACCGTCGTCCCGACGCCGTGCGCCCGCAGCAGCCGCGCCACGATCTGCCCGAAGCGCCCGAAGCCGGCGACGATCACCGGGTTCTGTTCGTGGACCGGGTCGGGCGGGCGGTCGGACGCGGGAGTCCGCCGCAGCCGCGGGACGATCACCTTCTCGCCCAGCGCGACGAGCAGCGGCGAGGCCGCCATGCTCAGCGCCACGACCGCCACGAACGGCCCGCTCACCGCGGCCGGGAACAGCCCGATCGTTGCCGCGAAGGCGATCAGCACGAAGGCGAACTCGCCGACCTGGGCCAGCGAGAGCGCGAAGACCGCGTTGTCGGCCGCGGCCATCCCGAAGCCTCGCCCCAGCCCGGCCAGCACGGCCAGCTTCAGGACGATCGCGCCCAGCACCAGCAGCCCGATCGTCCCCGGCCGCGCCGCCAGCAGGCCGAAGTCGATCGAGGCCCCGACGGCGATGAAGAACAGGCCGAGCAGCAGCCCCTTGAACGGCTCGATGTCCGAGACCAGCTCGTGGCGGTACTCGCTGCCGGCCAGCACGACCCCCGCCAGGAAGGTGCCGAGCGCCGGGCTGACCCCGGCCTTCGTCATCAGCATCGCGATCGCGATCACGATCAGGAGCGCCGCGGCGGTGAAGAGCTCGGAGAGCCGCGTGCGCGCGATCACGCGCAGCGCGGGACGGACCAGAGTGCGCCCCACGACGACGATCAGCGCCACCGCGCCCAGCACGGCGAGCGTCTGCGCCCAGCCCGAGAGGCCCGCCCCGCCGTGGGCCGCACCCGGGTCCGCCCCCGCCCCCCGTGCCCCGCGGCGGGCGCGAGCAGCGGCAGCAGCGCGAGGATCGGGATCACCGCGACGTCCTGGAACAGCAGGACGGCGAAGGCGTTCTGCCCGCCGGGGGTCTTGAGCAGCCCCTTCTCGCCCAGCCCCTGCAGCGCGATCGCGGTCGACGACATCGCCAGGATCAGGCCGGCCGCCAACGCGACCGGCCCCGGCAGCCCGAGCGCCAGCGCCGCGCCAGCGCCCGCCAGCGCCGTCAGCAGGACCTGCAGCCCGCCCAGCCCGAGGATCGGCCCGCGCAGCCGCCAGAGCATCCGCGGGTCGAGCTCCAACCCGACCAGGAACAGCATCATCACGACGCCGAACTCGGCGAAGTGCATCACGTCCTGGCGCTCTTCCCCGACCAGCCCCAGCCCGAACGGCCCGACGATTGCGCCCGCGACCAGGTAGCCGAGCACCGAGCCCAGCCCGAGTCGCTTGGCGACCGGCACCGACACGACTGCCGCGGTCAGGTAGACCAGCGCCTGGCGGAAGAACTCCTCGGCGGCCATCGGGTCTCAGCCTCCCAGCACGGCGCCGAGGTCGGCGTTCAGGTAGGGCGCGGCCCGCGCCGCCGCGCGATCGATCCGGCCGTCGCGCAGCGCCTCGACCACGCGCCGGTACTGGGCCGCCGCGCGCTCGATCGCGGACGGGTCCAGGGCGTGCGTCCCGTGCACGACGAACGGCGCCAGCCAGTCCATCCCGCAGAGCCGCGCGGTCTGCTCGAGCGGCGCCAGGAAGTCGCGCACCGAGCGGCCGTTGAGCCCCTCGGCCCGGTAGGCCGGCTCGCGCCCGCCGGCCGACACCGCCGCCAGCAGCGTCTTGCCGGCCAGCGCGGTGCCGCCGGTCCCGTAGGCCCAGCCGTGCTCCAGCACCAGGTCGAGCCACTGCTTGACCAGCGCCGGCGCGCTGTACCAGAAGAGCGGGTGCTGCATCACGATCGTGCCGTGGGCGGCGAGCAGTTCCTGCTCGCGCCGGGGGTCGACGTCGAAGTCGGGATAGGCCTCGTACAGGTCGTGGACGGTGACGCCCGGGCAGTCCTCGATCGCCTCGAGCAGGCGTCGCTGGATGCGCGACCGCTCGAGCGCCGGGTGGGCGAAGAGGACGAGGACCGGGGCAGTCACCGGAGGACCAGGAGCCCGGCGACGACTGCCAGGATCACCCAGAAGTAGTACCACTCGGCGTGCTTGAAGGCCGAGCGCCAGCGCAGCGAGTCGACGCTCTGGCGGAAGACGGTCGCGGCCAGCACGATCGACCCCGCGATCCCGAAGATCGCCAGCAGCCGGATCCCGAGCGGCGCCACCGCCGCGAAGAGCAGGCCGTTGACGCGGTGCGGCCAGGCCAGTTGGCGCCAGTAGAACGCGAGGCAGAGCAGGACCGGGAGCGCCGACCGCGCCGAGCAGCAGGTAGTGCCAGGCGTCGAGCGGCACCGGCGTCCAGGACGCCGGATCGCCGCGCCACGGCGCGAGGACCGTCAGGACGGCCGCGGCCAGGCCCGAGGCACCGACGACCAGCGCGAGTTTGCGGCGCAGCCCCGGCGCGTCGTCGCGCGGCTCGAGCAGGTAGGCCGCGACGAAGGCGAAGGCCAGAGGCCAGAGCGGAGTCGCCCAGGCCAGCGCGGCGAAGACCGCCGGGAGCGTGAAGATCCGGTTGCGCCGCTTCTCGAGGTAACCCTCCATCGCCCAGGCGCACATGCCGAACAGCATGTACGGGAGCACCCAGAGCAGGACCGTGACTGCCGGCTGCGCCAGCGCCGCGGCGGCGAACATCAGGAACGACGTCACGAGGTGGTCGCGCGTCTTCTTCTTGAGGGCCAGGAAGAGGAAGAAGCTCCCGGCGGTGGCGAGCGCCGACTCCGTCCAGTGCGCGGTCCCGCTGAAGCTGACGATCCAGATGAAGGCGAAGACGCACCCCATCCCGACGTATTCCATCTTGAGCCGGCGGCCGATCCGCTCGACCGCGTCGGGGCGGTAGGTGGCGAGCAGGACGTTTCCGACCTTGTCGACCTTGATGGCCTGGTCCATGCGGTGCTCCGTCGACCGTCTCCCGCGCTGCGCGAAGGCGTGCCGAGTCTAGCCGAACAGGATGCGCGCCGGGAGCGGCCCGGGCGCCGCCTCCCGGCCCGCGGCCCTTTGCAGTACCCTAGGCCCCAGTCCCCGAGAGTAGGGACGGGAGGAACCGCCCATGACCGCTCGCCACCGCGCCCTGCCGGCACTCGCGCTCGCCGGCCTCGTCCTTGCGCTCGCCGCCGGCCCTGCGTCCGCGGCCGAGGTCCCGGAGAAGGTCCGGCAGACGATCAACGACGCGACCTCGGTGCTGACCACCTTCGCGGCGCCGGGCGACAAGCAGATCCCGCCCGCCGTGCTGCACGGCGCGGCGTGCATCGCGGCGCTCCCGAACATCACCAAGGGGGCCTTCATCTTCGGCGGCGAGGGGGGCAAGGGGGTGATGTCCTGCCGCGAGAAGGACGGCAAGTGGGGTCCGCCCCTGATGATCTCGCTCGCATCGGCCTCGGTCGGCTTCCAGATCGGCGTCGAGCAGTCGAACGTCGTGCTCGTCATGTTCAGCCGGAAGACCGCGTCCAGCCTGGTGTCGGGCGGGCTGAAGTTCGGCGGGAACGCCTCGGCCGCGGCCGGCCCGTACGGGGCCAAGGCGGGCGCGCCGATGAACCCCGACGACTCGCCGGTCTTCGTCTACGCGACGAACGAGGGGCTGATGGCGTCGGCCGCCCTGAACGGCACCTCCGTCAAGCCGGCCGACCGCGACAACCAGCTGCTGTACGACAAGGGGACCGTCCCGGCCGACGCGGTGCTGATCCCCGAGCCGGGCAAGGCGTGGCCGATGCCGGCAGCCGCCCAGGGGTTCGTCGAGACGCTCGACCGGATCGCGGGCCACAAGGTTCCGAAGGGCCGGAAGTAGCCCCGGCCGCACCGGCTCCTCCCCCGACTTCGCCCGCGGCGCCGCGGCGCGCTTATCATCGCCCCCGATGAGCGCGCCGCGGGCCACGCCGTCCTGGGTCCTGTTCGCCGGCACCGTGGCGGTGGCCTTCCTCTTCGGCCTGTTCCCGCTGTTCGACTTCGACCTGTGGGGCCACCTCGCGGCCGCGCGGCTGATCCGCGAGACCGGGAGCGTCCCCGCCGTCGACCCGTTCCTGTGGGGGACGCCCGGCCGGCCCTGGACCGACCTCTACTGGCTCTTCCAGCTGGGCGCCGGCGCGCTCTTCGCGCTGGGCGGCGCCTCGCTGCTGGTCCTGGCCAAGGCGGCGCTCGCGGCGGGGGCCGTCTCGCTCTCGCTCGCGGCGCGGCGGCCGGGGACCGCTGCGGCGCTGGCGGCGGGGGCCTGGCTCGCGCCGCTGGTGGTGCTGGGCGGGCGCTCGTACGAGCGGCCCGAGGTGATTTCGCTGGCCATGACCGCCGCGTTCCTGGCGGTCCTGGCCCACGCCGCGCAGCGGCCGCGGCTGCTCTGGATCCTGCCCGCGCTGCAGCTGCTGTGGGTCAACAGCCATCCCTTCTTCGTGGCCGGCCCGCTGCTCGCGCTGCTTTCCGCGCTCGACGCGCCGGCCGCGCGCGCGGTCCCGCTCTTCGCGGCCGAACCGGGCGCCCCGGCGCGGACCCGCTGGGCGGTCGCGGGGGCCGTCGCCGCGGCCTGCCTGGTCAACCCGTACGGGCTGCGCGGCGCGCTCTTCCCGCTGGGCGTGGTCCTCGGCCAGGGCGGGGATCCCCACTTCTACCGCCAGTACATCCCGGAGCTGCGCCCGGTCTGGGGCTTCGTCGCGCGCGACCCGTTCAACCCGTACGTGCTCGCCTTCCTGCTCACCTTCGGCCTCGGCGTGGCGGCCGCGCTGGCGGCCCTCGCGCGGCGCCGCCTGACCTTCTTCCGCGCCGCGCTGCTGCTTCTGGCCGGGCTGTTCGGCTGGTGGGCGACCCGCAACGCCGGGATCTTCGCGCTGGTCTACGCCACGCTGACGGCCTGGAACCTGCACGATGCGGCAGCGGCGCGCGCGGCGGAACGGGAGGCCGGCTCGCGGCAGGAGCGGCGGCGGGCGCGCGACGCGACGCGCCCGCGGGCCGCCGGACGGGCCGGCGCTCTGGTGACGGGCGCACTGGCGCTGCTGGCGGTCTCGATCGTCAGCGGCGCGTTCTACGGCTGGGCCGGCGAGGGGCGGCGCTTCGGACTGGGCGAGCGGAGCGACTGGTATGCCCACGACGCGCAGCGGTTCCTGGTGCGCGACGCGATGCCGCGCCGCGCCTTCGTCTGGAGCGTCGGCGAGGCCAACCTGACGCTCTTCCACGGCGGCGGCCGGGTGCAGGTCTTCATGGACCCGCGGCTCGAGGTCGCGCCGCGCGAGCTGTTCGAGAGCTATCTCGACGCGGTCCGCGCGATGAATGCAGGCGACACCGCGCGCTGGGAGGCGCTGCTGCACCGCCCCGGCGAGCCGGAGCCCTGGCCGTCGATCCTGCTCGACCGGGCCCAGGGCTCCCGCGCGATCGCCGGCGTCCTGCGCGCGCCGGGCTGGCGGCCCGTCTACGCCGACCGGCTGGCCGTGGTGCTGGTGCGCGAGGAGTTCGCCGCGGCCCACGGGCTGCCGCGGGTCGAGCCGTAGGGCGTCTCGCGGAAGGGGGCTGCGTTTTTCCTCCGGGGCGCGCCCCGGTCCGCGTACCCTTCTGGTGTTCCCCCCGGAGATCGGTCGATGCCCTCGTTCCTCCGCCCCGTCCGGGCGTGCCGCCCGGCGGCCGCCCTTGCCTGCCTCGCCCTGCTGGCCCCCTGCGCCGCCGCGTTCACGCCGCGGCAGACCCCCGCCCGGTTCGACGCTCGGGCGATCGCGCCGCCCGACCGGGTGGCCGGCATCGCGGCCGCCCCGGCCGCCACCCTGGCCGCGGGCGACCCGCTGCGCGCCGGGTGGGACCGGCTCGCGCTCGAGGCCGAAGGGGGCTGGAGCGCCTGGATCGACGAGCGGTCGGGTCTGCCGACGCTCGCGATCGGGCGCGGGATCGAGTGGTTCCCGGCCGACGCCTCGGGCCGGCCGGCCGGCGAACCGCCGGGGCTCGAGCAGCTCGAGGCGCTGGCGCGCGCCTTCGTCGAGCGGAACCCGGTCGTGCTCGGCCGCGTCGGCGGGCAGCTGGAACTCGATCGCGCCGCCTCGGGGCCGGCGGGCGAGCGGGTCTTCCTCGTCTCCTTCCGCCAGGTCGTGGACGGCGTGCCGGTCGACGGCGCGCGCTACGACTTCCAGCTGGTCGGGGGCCGGTTCGTCGCGCTGGGCGCGGCGCGCTGGTCGGAGGTCCGCGCGGAGACGGCGCCGCGGCTCGCGCGCGAGGCCGCGCGGGCGGCGCTCGACGCCTACCTCGGGATCGGCTCGCCGGACGAGGTCGTCGAGCTGGAGCCGGGGTTGCTCCACCTGCTCCCGATCGCGGCGGGCGGCGACCGCGCGCGGGCCTGGGCCGGCGCGCGCGGCGCCGGCTGGACGCACCGGCTGACCTGGCGCTTCGTCCTGGCCGTGCCGGACGAGCCGCCGACCTGGGTCGCCGAGATCGACGCCGCGACGGGCGAGATCGTCGCGTTGTACGACGACACGCGCTACGCGCGGGTCAAGGGCGGGATCTTCCCGCTCTCGAACGACGGGATCGGGCCCGAGGGGACCGAACAGCCCGGCTTCCCGATGCCCTTCACCGACGCCGGCCCGACACAGACCGCCAACGACCAGGGGGTCTTCGGTTGCAGCTCGGGGACGATCGCCTCGACGCTCGCCGGTCCCTACATCCGGGTCTCCGACAAGTGCGGTGCGGTCTCGTCGTCGGCGACCTGTCCGCGCGACATCGACTTCGGCGCGGGGCCGGGGACCGACTGCGTCGTCCCGCCCGGCGGCTCGCCCGGCAACACCCACGCCGCCCGCTCGTCGTTCTATCACCTGAACCGCGTGATGGAGAAGGGGCGCGCCTGGCTGCCGGCCAACGGCTGGCTGGCCTCGCAGGTCGTCGACAACGTCAACATCAACAACACCTGCAACGCCTTCTGGAACGGCAGCGTCAACTTCTACCGCTCGGGCGGCGGTTGCCGGAACACGGGCGAGCTGCAGGGCGTGTTCGTGCACGAATGGGGTCACGGCCTCGACGCCAACGACGGCGGCGGCTACGACAACCCGTCGGAGGCCTACGCCGACATCGTCGCCTTCCTGGAGGCGCGGGAATCGTGCGTCGGGCGCGGCTTCTTCGTCGGCGGCAACTGCAGCGGCTACGGTGACCCGTGCCTCGACTGCTCGGGGATCCGCGACCAGGACTGGGGCAAGCACCAGCGCCAGCTCCCGGCGACGCCGACCAACTTCCTGCAGACGAACTGCGGCGGCGGCGACGGCCCCTGCGGCCGCGAGGGGCACTGCGAGGCCTACGTCTCGGCCCAGGCGGTCTGGGACCTGGCGGCGCGCGACCTGCCGGCATCGGGCCTGGATCCGGCCAGCGCCTGGCAGCTGACCGAGAAGCTGTTCTACCTCTCGCGCGCCGGCTCGGGCGGCAGCGCCTACAACTGCGCGCTTCCCGCCTCCGACGGCTGCGGCGCCGGGAGCTGGTTCCACAAGTTCCGGCTGCAGGACGACAACGACGGCAACCTGACCAACGGGACGCCGCACGCCGCGGCGATCTACGCCGCGTTCGCGCGCCACGGGATCGCCTGCGGCGCGCCGACCGACCCGTCGAACCAGAGCGCCTCGACCTGCCCGCCGATGGCGCGTCCGGCCCTGTCCGGCAGCCCCAACGGCGTCGACGTCCGCCTGTCCTGGAACGTCGTCGCGGGGACCTCGCGCTACCGCGTGCTGCGCAACGACCTCGGGTGCGGGCGCGGCCAGACGATCGTCGCCGACGTCGCCTCGCCGACGACCAGCTACACCGACAGCGCGGTCGCGGCCGGCCGCACGCTCTACTACCGCGTGCTGGCGCAGGCCTCCAATTCCGCCTGCGAGAGCCCGGTCTCGGACTGCGTCGCGGTCACCACGGCCGCGCCGGCGGGGCGGGTGGACCTGGACCGGGACCGCTACGCCTGCGGCGCCCTGCTGCGCGTCAGCGTGCTCGACGGCAATGCCCCGGCGACGGTGGCGGCGCGCGTCTGGTCGACCAGCGAGCCGCAGCCCGAGGTCCTCACGCTGGCCCAGACCGGGCCGGGGTCGGGCCAGTACGGCGGCTCGCTCGTCACCACGGCCGGGCCCGCCGTGGCCGGCGACGGCCTGCTCTCGATCGCCACCGGCGACGCGATCACCGCCGAGTACACCGACGCCGACGACGGCGAGGGCGGGACCGGGATCCTGCGCCGCGCGGCACCGCGTCGGGCGACTGCTCGGCCCCCGCGATCTCCGCCGTCGGGGCGAGCGCGATCACCGATCGCGAGGCGACGATCACCTGGCAGACCGACGAGGCCTCGGACGGCCTGGTGACCTGGGGCCCGCGCGTGCCGCCGCAGTCCACCGCCGCTGCCGCGACGCTGACGACGGCGCACGCGGTCACGCTGTCGGGCCTGGCGCCCTGCACCGTCTACCGCTTCTCCGTGCGCTCCGCCGACCCGGCCGGCAACGCCACCGTCGACGACGCCGCAGGCGCGTATCACCGCTTCCTGACCCTGGGGAACTTCGGCGGGGGGCTCGAGACCTGCCGCACCGGAACCGTCACGATCGACCAGGCCGTGCCGCGCTGCGGGACGGCCCTCTCGTTCGCGGTCGTCGACGTCGACCTGAACCGCGACCCAGGCGCGGTCGAAACCGCCGTGGTGTCGCTCGCCAGCACGACCGAGCCGCTGCCGGAGACGGTGATCGTCACCGAGGACGGTGCCGACTCGCCGCGCTTCGCCGGCGCGATCGCGCTGGCGCCCGGGGCCCCGGTGCCGGACGGACGGCTGCAGGCCGGGCACGGCGACGCGCTCACGGTCAGCTACGCCGACGCCGACGACGGCCACGGCGGCGGCGCCTGGCGCACCGCGACCGCCCGCGCCGACTGCCGCGGCCCGGCGATCACCGGCCTGGTGGTCGACGCGCTGACCAACGCGCGGGCCACCGTGCGCTTCACGACCGACGAGCCGGGCGACACCGTCGTCCGCTGGGGCACGACCCCGGCGCTGGGACAGGTCGCGAGCGTCCCCGGCGCGGTCACGGCGCACGCCGTCACGCTCAACCAGTTCGACAGTTGCCAGGCGGTCTACCTGCGGGTCGAGAGCACCGACTCGGCGGGCAACGTGGCGACCGCCGACGCGGGCGGGGCGCCGCACGCCTTCCGCACCTGGACGATCCCGGGCCTCTACTGGCGCGAGACCTTCGAGGGGGCGGCGTCCGGCTGGACGCTGCCGGGGGAGTGGGAGATCGGCGCGCCGCAGGGCAAGGGCGGCGCGAGCTTCGGCTCCCCGACCCGGCGGCGCCCTACAACAACGCGAAGATCCTGGGCCACGACCTCTCCGGCCGCGGGGCGGCCCCCGGCGACTACGAGGCCGGGTCGAGCGAGAAGGCGACATCGCCGACGCTCAACGCCTCGGCCTGGCGGCGGACCGAGCTGATCGTGCACCGCCAGCTCAACGCCGGGCCCGGCGACGACGCGTCGATCTACCTCTGCGCCGGCTCGTGCGGGGCCGTCTACCGCTCCGCGCTGCAGGCGGTCTCGGACGCGGACTACACGGTGCAGCGCTACGACGTCTCGGCCGACGCCGACGGGAGGAGCGGCCTCAGGCTGGAGTTCCGGCAGAACTCGATCCTGGGAACCGGCTCCGGCTGGAACGTCGACGACGTGATCTTCAAGGACGCCGCGACGCCGGACTACGCCGCGTGCGGCGGCTGCGCCCAGGCCCCGTCGTTCGCCGGGGCGGCCGCGGCGCGCGACGACGACGCCTGCGCCGCCGGCGGCGTGACCGTTTCGTGGGAGCCGGCGGTCGCCTGGGGGAGCGGCGCGTCGGGCTCGTACGCGGTCTACCGCGGCCCGGCCCCCGGCTTCCCCGCCGATGCCGCGCACCGGCTCGCCTCCGGACTGAAGACGCTCTCGTACGCCGACGTGGGCGCGCCGGCCGGCACGCTCTCCTACCTGGTCCGGGCCGAGAACGACGAGAGCTGCGGCGGCGGCCCGGCCAACGGCGGCGCCACCGACGCCAACGCGGTCTACGCACCGGTCGAGCAGACCACGAGCCGGCCGCTCCCCTCCGCCGTGCTGCCGCTCGCGGCCGTGCTCGCGAACCACGCGCACGTCCGGCTGACCTGGCCGGCCGCGGCGGGCGCGACCGGCTATCGCGTCTACCGCTCGCTGACCCCGCAGGCCGGCGGCTTCGCGCTGCTGGCGACGACCTCCAGCCTGGTCCACGAGGACCTCGACCAGCAGCAGGACCCCGCGACGCGTTTCTACCTGGTGCGCGGCGTCAACCCCTGCGGGCAGGAAGGGCCGTAGCGCAGCCGCGGAAGCAGCCACGCGGGGCAGGCGGCGCCCGGGGGAGGAGGAGCGGACGATGAGCGGACAGAGCGGAGCGTGGGTCGACGGGGTCAGGGTCGCGATCACGGTGACGGCCGCCGACGGGACGATCACGGAGATGAACCCGCGCTCGGTCGAGACCTACGCCGCCGACGGGGGGGCGGCGCTGATCGGCCGCAGCGTCTTCGACTGCCACCCGGAGCCGGCCCGCACGATCACGCTGGGCCTGTACCGAGACCGGCAGCCCAACAGCTACACGATCCGCAAGGCCGGGCAGAAGAAGGTGATCCACCAGCTGCCGTGGTTCGTGGACGGCGAGTTCGCGGGGTTCGTGGAGCTCTCGATCCCGATCCCGGACGAGCTGCCCCACTTCGACCGCGACTGAGGGCGCGCGCCGCCCCGGGCCGCGCGGGCCGCGCCGTTGATCGCCGCGGGGGAACTGGCGGATACTCCCCCGGCGCAGGCAAGGAGGGGATGGTCATGGCTCGACTCGAGTCCCGCGACCGCCTGGTTCAACTCGTCGACTGGAGCGCCGCCCTCTGGGCGGGCCTCGCCGGCGGGGCGGTCTATTTCCTGATGAATCTCTTCGTCACGCCGGCGATCGTCGGCGGCAACGCCTGGGTCCAGGTCCGCCTGCTGGCCTCGATCGTGCTGGGGCCGAAGGTGCTGGCCCCGCCCGCCACCTTCGACGCGGCGGCCCTCGCCGTCGCGCTGCTGGTCAACTTCGCGGTCGCGATCCTGTTCGCGCTCTTCGTCGCCTGGGTCCTGCACCGCTGGGGGTTGATCGTCGGGATCCTCGGGGGGGCGGCGCTGGGGCTGGCGCTCTACCTGATCGTGTTCTACTCGCTGACCCGCTTCTTTCCGCAGTTCTTCGCGATGAACGGCCGCGGCTACCTGCTGTCGCACGTCGTGTTCGGGGCGGTCGTGGGCGGGATCTACGAGGCGCTCGAGGTCGAGCGCTACGAGCCGGCGGCCGGCGCCGCGCCGCGGAGGGGGTGACGCGATGCGCACGATCTACGCCGACGACGGCCGCGCCTACTACCGCCCGATGCGGACATCCCCCGCCCCGCGCAGCAACCCCTGGCCGCGGATCCTCTTCGCGCTCGCGATGGTCGCCTTCGCCTTCTTCTCCTACCAGTGCTCGACCGAGTACAACCCGGTCACCGGCGAACAGCAGCACATCGCGCTGACGCCGCACCAGGAGATCGCGCTCGGGTTGCAGGCCTGCCGGAGATGATGGCGCAGTACGGGGGCGAGCATCCCGACCCCAAGCTCCAAGCGCTGGTCGACACGGTCGGCCGGAAGGTCGTCGCGGCCAGCGACGCCGGGAAGACCGACTGGCAGTTCGACTTCCACCTGCTGGCCGACCCGCAGACGATCAACGCCTTCGCGCTCCCGGGCGGCCAGGTCTTCATCACCTACGCCCTGCTCTCGAAGCTCCAGACCGAGGGGCAGCTGGCCGGCGTGCTGGGACACGAAGTCGGCCACGTCGTCGCCCGGCACGGCGCCCAGCGGATCGCCAAGCAGCAGCTGACCGAGGGGCTGACCGGCGCCGTGCTCGTCGCCTCGGGGAGCGCCGACGGCGCGCGGATGGCGCAGATGATCGGCCAGATGGTGAACATGTCGTACGGCCGCGAGGACGAGCTGCAGTCCGAGACGCTCGGCGTGCGCTTCATGTCGCAGGCCGGCTACGACCCGCGGGCGATGATCGGCGTGCAGCAGATCCTGGCCGACTCCTCCGGCGGCGAGGCCCCGCCCGAGTTCTTCAGCACCCACCCCAGCACCGGGAACCGGGTCCAGACGATCGAGGAAGCGATTCGCGCCGTCTTCCCGGGCGGGGTGCCGGAGGGGTTGACGCCCTGAGGGGGGAAGACGGGACGGACGGCGTGCACGAACAGCCCTGGCTTCACCACTACGACGCCGAGGTGCCGCGCGAGGTCCCGCTCCCGGCGGACCACCTCTACGGCCTGCTCGAGCGGGCGGTGCGGAGCCATCCGCGCGGGACCGCCACGCTCTTCTACGGCGCGCGCCTGGACTACCGCGGGCTGAAGCGCGCGGCCGACGCCTTCGCCGGCTCGCTCGCCGCGCTCGGCGTGAAGCGCGGGGACCGCGTCGCGCTGATCCTCCCCAACATCCCGGCCTACCCGATCGCGCACTTCGGGGCGCTGCGCATGGGCGCCGTTCTCGTGCCGACCAACCCGCTCTACGTGGAGCGGGAGCTGGAGCACCAGCTCCGCGACGCGGGCGCGGAGACGGCGGTCATCTTCGACAAGCTCTATCCCCGGCTGGCCGCGGTGCGGGAGCGCACGCCGGTGAAGCGCGTGATCGTGGCCGAGGCCCGGACCTTCCTGCCGCCCCTGCTGCGGCTGGTGCTCTGGATCAAGGAGCGCGGCGGGTTCCGCCCCAACCCCTCGCAGGGGGTGCTGCGCCTGGCGGACCTGCTGCGCGGGCCAGCCGGCAACTCGGACCCCGCGCCGGTCTCCCCGGACGACGCCGCGATCCTGCTCTACAGCGGCGGGACGACGGGGGTCTCGAAGGGCGCGGAACTGACCCACCGCAACGCGCTGGTCAACGTGGCCCAGGTCCGGGCCTGGCTCTGGCAGATCGAGGACCGGCGGGAGACGATCCTCTGCGCCCTCCCGTTCTTCCACAGCTACGGCATGACCACGGCGCTGCACCTGGCGCCGCTGCTCGCCTCGACCATGCTGCTCTTGCCGCGCTTCGACCTGAACGAGGTCGTGGCGCGGATCGGCAAGCACCGGCCGACGATCTTCTGCGGCGTCCCCTCGATGTACAACGCGATCAACCACCATCCGAAGGCCAACCGCGAGACGGTCGGTTCGATCCGGCTCTGCGTCAGCGGCGGGTCGGGCCTGCCGGAGGAGGTCCAGAAGCGGTTCGAGAGCCTGACGGGAGCGTCGCTGGTGGAGGGCTACGGCCTGTCCGAGGCCTCGCCGGTGACGCACGTCAACCCGATGGCCGGCCGGCGCAAGCTCGGCTCGATCGGGCTGCCGATCCCCGGGACCGAGGCCCGGATCGTCGACCCCGACACGCGCGCGCCGCTCGGGCCGGGGCACGAGGGGGAACTGGCCGTGCGCGGGCCCCAGGTCATGCGCCGCTACTGGAACCGGCCCGAGGAGACCGCGGCCGCGCTGCACGACGGCTGGCTCCTGACCGGCGACATCGCGGTGATGGACGAGGAGGGCTACTTCCGGATCGTCGACCGCAGGAAGGACGTGATCATCAGCGCCGGGATGAACATCTACCCGCGCGAGATCGAAGAGGTCCTGCTGCAGCACCCCAAGGTGATGGAAGCGGCCGTGATCGGGATCCCGAGCCGGCTGCGCGAGGAGGTCGTCAAGGCCTTCCTCGTGGTGCAGCCGGGCGAAACGGTGACACGCGCCGAGGTCCTGGAGTTCTGCCGCGACAAGCTGGCCCGCTACAAATTGCCGCGGGAGGTCGAGCTGCGGGACGCGCTGCCGAAGAGCATCGTCGGCAAGGTGCTCAAGCGCGTGCTGCGGGAGGAGGAGCGGAGCCGGCAGGAAGAACGGGGACAGCGGCCGTAATGCTGTCCCCAATTCTCAGTGAACGTAGAGCCGGCTCCCCCGGTCCTTGACCCATTCCGCCACCGGCGTCCGGTCCGGCGTCATGACCTTCACGGTGGTGAACCCCTCCTTCTGCATCGCGGCCCCGATCGCGACCACGAGGCGCGAGCGGCCTGCGCTGTCGAGCGACTCCCACGCGTCGCCCGAGACCGTGACCAGCGCCAGGGGGGGCGTCCCGGTGTAGCCGCGAACGCCGGGCAGGTAGCTGAAGGCCTGTGTCGCGTCGTACCTGGCGGCGACGAGCGCCGGAAGGAAGAACGTCAGTGCGGCGACCGTCACGAAGGTGATCGCGCCGGCCAGGATGAGGTGGCGGCGGGTGAGCCCGCGCTCGGCGTGGGGCGCGGACGCCGGCGAGGCCGGGTCCGCCTCCGGCGGCTGCGACCCGCTCGGCGACGGGATCACCCCGGTGCAGCCGGTCTCGTCGTTCACCTCGAGGAAGAGGCTCGCCGCCAGGGACTCCGCCATCTGGCGCTCGGACTCGTCCAGGTCCCCGGCGAGCAGGCTCATCGTCTCGGTCAGGCGCTGGCGCGACGGCGTCATGTTGCGGGCCGCGCCGCGCCGGTCGGCGGCCTCGAGGGCCGCGATCACCGCCACCATCTCGGCCTCGATTGCCCGGCCCAGCGCGAGGTCGGCCACCAGGTCCTGGCGGCAGCGCAAGCGCTGCTCGTCGGACAGCGGCTCGTTGCGGAACCGGCTCAGGTCGGCGAACCCCTTGGCCTGCACGGCCAGCGCCTCGAGCAGGCGCGAGCCCCAGTAGACCGTCTCGGCCAGCCCGCGCTCGCGGGTCTCGAGCAGGACGCCGCGCTCCCAGGGCGAGATCGAAAGCGTGAATTCCTTGACCCCGAGCTTGAGTTGGCCGTCGGGTCCGGCGTTCTGCGTGATCGCTCCCAGCAACCGGGCCGTGATCGGCCGCAGCACCGAAGCGCGATCCACCTGAGGGGGAGCCTCGACCAAGACTGAGCTGCCCATTCCGACCTCTCCTGACCATCCGGCCCGAACCGCGGGCCGTGGGCGTTCCACCTAGAACATAGGGAGCGGCGGCGCCGCCGCCCACCTCCCAGGCGGCCCCGGCCGGCCGGGGGCGGGCACCTGCGAACGGGGCTTCCGCCATAATCGGCCGATGGACGCCCCGCCCCTCGCTGCCCTGCTCGCCCCGCTGCGGCTGGGGCTCCGTCGCGCGGCCCAGGCCCGGACCGCGGTCCCCGGCGACACCGCCCGCCTGCTCGCGGCCCTGGCCGGGGCGCTGGAGCGGGACGGCGCGGGGCTCGAGCCGGCCGCCCAGGAGGCGGCGCTCGCCGCGCTCGAGCTGCTCGCCGCCGAGGACGTGGAGCTGCTCGCGGGCGACGGCCTGGACCTCGACCCGCTCGCCCGGGTCGGGCGCGGGCTGGCCGCCGCCCTGCGGGGCGCCCCGGCCGGCCCGGAGCACCCGCTGCGCCGCGCCGCCTGGGCCTGGCTCGACGTCGTGCGCCGCCCGCCCGTGCCGCGCCTGGTGGCCGGGTCGCGGCGCGTCGAGAGCTGGTGGCCGGTCGTGCTGGAGGTGATCGACGCCTCTGAGTTCACTTTCGGGCGGCTGTTCGCGCAGCGGGTCGAGTCGCTGGGGCCGCGCACCCTGTTCCGCGTCCCCGCTCGCGGCAGCGCCGACCGGCTGACGTGGCACGAGGTCGCGGCGACCGTCGACCGCGTCGCGCGCGGCCTGCTGGAGCTGCTCGACGAGGCCCCGCCCGGGCCGGTCGCGATCGTCTCCGAGAACCGCCCCGAGATGGCGCTGGTCGACCTCGCCTGCCTCACCACCGGGCTGGTCGGCGTGATGATCCCGCCCGGCTCGACCGAGGAGGACGTGCTCCACGCGCTGGCGGAGAGCGGCGCGACCGTCGCCGTCGTCTCGAGCGAGGCGCAGCTCGCGAAGCTCGCCCGGGCGCGCGGACCCGCGGGGCGGCTCGCCGCGGTGGTGATGCTCGATCCGCCTCCGCCCGAGCTGCCCGGCGTGACCTCGTTCCCGGAGCTGGTCGCGCGCGGGCGGCTGGTCACGCTGGGACGACTGACGCGCGTGCGCGACGCGGTCCGCCTCGCCGACCTGGCGACGGTGATGTACACCTCGGGCACGACGGGGCAACCCAAGGGGATCCGCTTCTCCGGCCGCAACATCGTGACCAAGCGCTTCGCCCGGGCGCTGGCGCTCCCGGCCCTCGGGGAGTCGGACCTCTTCCTGGCCTACCTGCCGCTCTGCCACACCTTCGGCCGCTTCTTCGAAATGTGCGGCGCGATCTACTGGGGCGCGACCTACGTCTTCCAGGAGAGCCCCGCGATCGACGCGCTGGTCCGGAACTTCCAGCGCTTCGAGCCGACGGTCTTCATCAGCATCCCGAAGAAGTGGACCGAGCTGTACGACGAGATCGCGCGCAAGGTGGACCTGGAGACCGCTCCGGCCGACGCGGTGCGGGCCGCGGGCCGCTCGGTGGTGGGCGGCCGGCTCGCCTTCGGGCTGTCCGCCGCGGGCTACCTGGCGCCGTCGGTCTTCCGCTTCTTCCAGGCCCAGGGTGTCGAGCTGATGAGCGGCTTCGGCATGACCGAGGCGACCGGCGGGATCACGATGACGCCGCCCGGCGAGTACCGCGACGACTCGCTGGGGCGGCCGCTGCCGGGGATCGAGGCCGAGCTGTCCCCCGAGGGCGAGCTGCGGATCCGCGGGCCGTACGTGACGATCGGCTACGCGGGAGACGGCGGGTCCGGGCTGGACGGGGAGGGCTGGCTGGCCACGGGCGACCTGCTGGCGCGCGACGACGAGGGCCACTTCCGCTTCGTCGACCGCAAGAAGGAGATCTACAAGAACCTCCGGGGCGAGACGGTCACGCCGCAGCGGATCGAGAACATGTTCCGCGAGTTCGAGACGGTGCGGCGCGTGTTCCTGGTCGGCGACCACCGCGAGTACAACACCGCGCTGATCGTCCCCGACGAGGACGCGGCCGAGATCGATCTGCGCACGCTGACGCCGGCCGAGCGCCGGGCCCACTTCCGGGCGCTCGTCTTCTCGGTCAACCGCTTCCTCGCGGCCCACGAGCGGATCCTGGACTTCGCCCTGCTCGACCGCGACTTCTCGGAGGAGGCGGGCGAGCTGACCCCCAAGCAGACCTTCCGCCGCTCGATCGTGGCGCAGTGCCACGCCGTGACGATCGACGCCCTCTACCGGCGGGCCCTGCTGCGCGTCCCCGGCCTCGAGGCGCGGATCCGCGTACCGAACTGGCTGCTGCAGGCAAGCGGGCTGATCGCCGAGGACTTCGAGCTGGACGGAAACCTGCTGCGCGTGCCGGCCCACGGCGTGGAGCTGGCGATCGCCGGGCTCGGCCGCAGCGGCGACGCGGAACGGGTGCGGGTGGGGGACGGCGAGTACCTGGTGCGGGGCCGGGTGCTCGACCTGGGGCGGCTGGCCGGCACGCTCGGGCTCTGGCTCGGCAACGGCGCGCTGCTGCGCTTTCTGGCGATCGACCCGGCGCAGCGCGTCCGCTTCCGCCGCCCCGGCGGCGACGTCGAGCGGGCGCCGGACGAACCGGTGCCGCCGGCGCTGCCCCTCCCCGCCGAGCCGGCGGAGGAGCCGGCGGCGCTGGTGCTGCAGGTCAGCCACGCCGCCTCCGCGCTGCTCGGGCCGGAAGCGGAGCGGGCGCGGGCGGCGATCGCCTTCCTCTCGCGGGTGCTCGAGCGGCGCGAGCGCGCGCCGGTCGAGGCCGCATTGCTCGCGTTGCGCCGCGCCGCCTTCGGCGCCGCCCCGGTGGTGCGCCACGAGGCGATGTGCGCGCTGCTCCCCGCCGAACAGGACGACGAGGTTCTGGAGACGCTCTCGCGCTTCGCGGCCGGCGCGGTGCTGGAGCCGGGCGACGTCCGGCGGCTGGCCGGGACCGCGCTCTCGGACGCCAAGCTGCGCGCGGTCGTCCAGCTCGCGGTGGCGAAGGCCGCGGAGCGGGACGGGGAGGCGGCGGGGCCGTGGCTGGACCTGCTCGCGGCCCACGGGGCGACGCGTCCGGGCCGCTTCCGCACGCTCCGCGCGGCCCTGGCGCGGGTCGCGGCGTTCGGCGCCAGCCCCGCCGCGCGGGAGCGCGGCGCCGCGGCGCTGGAGCGGCTGGTCGACGGCTTCCGCGACTGGCTCGGCGGCCCGATGAAGGTCGCGGTCGACCCCGAGACCGACGAGGAGTACGGCTGGCCCGAGGTGCTGCGCTTCGACGGCTCGGTCCCGGAGGAGGACCGCCCGCGGCTCACCGCGGCGCTGTCGACGACCTGGCTGCTGCGCGAGGCGATCTTCCTGCTGGGCGGCGGCCACGTGATCCGTTTGTCCGAGATCCCGGCCGGCGGCGTGATGCTGTCGCTGCTGGGGGACCGGCACGGCAAGCGGGTTTACCGCGTGAGGGTCGAGACGCGCCTGCACGGCCCGATCGACGTCGCCCTCAACCTGGCCCACGCGATGACGCCGGAGGAGGTCCGCGAGGAGGTCCTGTGGCTGACCGTCGCGGGCGAGGAGCGCGACGGCGAGCGGCTGGTCGAGGGGGTCGGCGGGAGCTTCGAGCGGCACGGCATGTTCACCGAGGAGTTCGTCGCCGGCGAGACGCTGGAGCGGCTGGTCGAGCGGCTCGCGCGCGGAGGGACGGAGGAGGCGCGCGAGCGGCTGCGCCAGCTCTGGCCGTTCCTCGCCTGGAGCGCCTGCCGGGCCTACCTGGACTTCTGGCACCGGACCGGAAACCGCTTCGTCGCCGGGCAGCCGTTCCCCGGCGGCGTGATCGCCCCCTCGCACGATTACCAGGCCGGCCCGCGGATCGTCTCGCTGGGGACGCGGCAGCCCTTCGCCGGGCTGGGCCCGCTGCTCTCCTCGATCTGGGAGGGGATCGTCGGGACGATCGAGCGCGAGCACCCGGAACTGGCCGGGCTGGCGCCGCGCGAGCTGTCGTTCGGCGCTCTGCTGGAGGTCCTGGGGATCGAGGCCGGCCTGGCGCAGCTGGAGCAGGCGGCGCGCACGGACGCGGCGCTGGCCCCGGCGATCGAGCGCTATGCGGCGGAAGTGCGCGAGCACGGGTTCGTGCCGCGGCGCCTGCAACTGGCGGTCGACCGCTACCGGCGCTGGGCCACCCGGGCCGGGGCGCCGACGCGCGAGGCCCGCGCCGCGACGCTGGCCGAGCTGTGGCAGACCTACCGGCTGCCGCGCCTGCTGGCCGAGCACCCGGACGCGCGCCTGCGCTTCTTCCGCGAGACGGTCTTCGCCGGGTCCGCCGAGCCGCTGCGGCACGCGCTGGAAGAACTGGGGGCGGAGGTCCTGCGCCGCGCGGTCGAGGGCGACGCGCTGGTCGAGCGGGTGCGCGCGCTGCGTGCGGTGGTCGAGTCCGGGTCCGACGACGAGTACTTCCTGGCCCGCCTGACTTATCCCCACCTGCAGCCGGAAGCGGCGGCGGTCTTCGTCTCGACCGGCGTGGGGGGGGCCCGGCGGGCCGACGTGGTGGTCACGCTCAGCGACCAGTCGGGGCGTCGGTTCCAGGTCCGGCCGCCGGTCAGCCCGCGCGAGGTCTCGCGCCTGCACCGCCTGTTCCTCGACGCGCGGCTGCCGGTCTCGTTCGGGCCGGAGCACGACTTCCTGGTTGCGGTCGGCGAGCGCGGCGAGCCGGTCGGCGGGCTGTTCTTCGACCACGACCCGGACGCGCGCACGGCGCACCTGGACAAGATCGTCGTCTCCGAGGCCTACCGCGGGCAGGGGGTCGGCGAGGGGCTGATGAAGGAGTTCATGGACCGCCTCAAGGGGGCGGGCGTGACGCGCCTCACGACCGGCTACTTCCGGCCCCTGTTCTTCCGCCGCTTCGGCTTCGCGGTCGACCAGCAGCTCGGCGGGCTGGTCCGGGAGCTCTAGCGGCCGCGGCGACGAGCTCCTGTTTCTCCGCGCGCGGCAGCGCCTTGATCCGCCGCTCCTCCCGCAGCGCCGCGGACCACGACGCGACCCGCCGCGACCAGGCCAGCGCCACCGGCAGCCGGCTGCGCGTGTAGCGCGAGGCGGTGCCGGCCGCGTGCTGCCGCAGGCGGCGCGGCAGGTCGGTCGTCGCCCCGGTGTAGAGCGAGCCGTCGCGGCAGCGCAGGATGTAGACGGTGGGCACCCCGGGATGATAGCGGCGGCGCGCGGCGCGCGGCGCGCGGCGGCCCGGTCGCGGGGCGCGGCGCCGGAGACGGGGGTGCGCGGCGCGGGCCGCGGGGCGATAATCCCGGTGCAGTGCCTTCTTCGCTGCCGCGGGCCCCCCTCCCCATCCCTGGCCCGTCCGGTGACCCGATGGGTGACCCCGCTCTTCCCGCGCCCCGGCGCTCGGCGCCCGCCCGCTCCGCGGGCGACCGCGGCCGTCTCGGCGTCGCGGCCAAGCTCGTGCTGGCGCTCTGCCTGATCGTCGTTGCCGTCTTCGGCACGATCCTCCCGGTGAGCCTTTGGGCCCTCGAGCGCGACCGGCGCCGGGAGGTCCTGGCCGGCGCCGATCAGCTCTCGCGCGCGATCGTCAACGCGACCTGGCGCACGATGCTCGCCGACGAGCGGCAGGAGGTCTACGAGGCGATGCGGGTCGTCGGGCGCGAGCCCGGGATCGAGGCGATCCGGCTGATCAACAAGGGGGGCCTCGTGACCTTCTCGACGGGCGGGGACACGGGCACCGTGCTGACCAAGGGGGAGGACGCCTGCCGCTTCTGCCACGAGGCCACCGCGCCGCTGGTCCGCGTCGGGCTCGAAGCCCGGTCGCGGGTCTCCCGCGACGCGGCCGGCCACCGCCGGATCGGCGTCGTCACGCCGATCTACAACAACACCTCCTGCAGCGGCGCGGCCTGCCACCGCCACCCCGCCTCGGCGCCGGTGCTGGGGGTGCTCGACGTCGTGGTCTCGCTCGACCGCGTCGACCGCGAGATCGCGTCGGCACGGGCCCGCTCGGTGCTGATCTCGCTGGCGCTGATGGTGCTGGCGGGCGGGGCGGGCTTCCTGCTGGTCCGCCGCACGGTCGGGCGGCCGGTGCGCGAGCTGATCGAGGCCACCCGCGCGATGACCGCCAACGACCCGGGCCGCGCGGTCGAGGTCCGCGGCCGGGACGAGCTGGGCGAGCTGGCCGCGGCCTTCAACGGGATGCGCGAGCGGCTGCGCGCCGCGCTGGAGGACCTCAACGAGCTGAACCGCACGCTCGAGGGGCGGGTCGACGAGCGGACGCGCGAACTGCGCGTCGCCTACGAGGGGATGGCGCGCAGCGACCGCCTGGCGTCGCTGGGCCAGCTCTCCGCCAGCGTGGCCCACGAGATCAACAACCCGCTGGCGGGGGTCCTCAACTACGCGGTGCTGATGGAGCGGATCCTGACGCCGGACGGGATCCCGCCCGGCCGCGCCGACGAGTTCCGCCGCTACCTGCAGGCCGCCGCCCAGGAGACCGCCCGCGTCGGGCGGATCGTCACCAGCCTGCTCTCGTTCGCGCGCCAGTCGACGCCGCAGCGCGCGCCGCACGACCTGGAGGAACTGGTCCGCTCCACCGTGCCGCTGGTCGCGCACCGGCTGGAACTGCAGGGGACGGCCCTGGTGCAGGACTTCCGCGAGCGGCTGCCGGTCCTCTCCTGCGACGGCTCGCAGCTGCGGCAGGTGATCCTGAACCTCGTGCTCAACGCCGCCGAGGCGCTGCGCTCGGGCGGCACGATCACGGTCAGCGGCCGCGGCAGACCACGGCCAGGGACGCTCACGCTGGAGGTCGACGACGACGGGCCGGGGATCCCGCCCGAGATCCTGGGCCGGCTCTTCGACCCCTTCTTCACGACCAAGGCCGAGGGGGGCGGGACGGGGCTGGGGCTGCCCGTGGCGTTCGGGATCGTTTCGGCCCACGGCGGCAGCATCGAGCTGGCGAACCGGCCCGGCGGAGGGGCGCGCGCCACCGTGGTCCTGCCGCTGGAACCGCCGCCCGCCGCGCCGGAGGGCCCGCCGGCGCCCGCCGCGCCGGCGGCGGGAGGTGCCCCGTGAGCGCGTCGAAGCGCGTGCTGGTGGTGGACGACGAGCAGGTCGCGCGCGAGTCGCTGGGCGCCTGGCTGCGCGAGGACGGCTACGCCGTCGATCTCGCCGCCTCCGGGAGCGAGGCGCTCGAGCTGGCGCGCGGGCGCGAGTTCGCGCTCGCCCTGATCGACCTGCGGATGCCCCCCGGCCCGGACGGGATCGAGACGATGCGCGCGCTCAGGGCGCTGCGCCCCGAGGTCCCGGTCGTGATCGTCACCGCCTTCGCCTCGATCGACACCGCGATCGACGCGATGAAGGAGGGGGCCGAGGACTACCTGGTCAAGCCGGTCAACCCGCGCGAGATCTCGCTGCTGGTCGAGCGCCTGCTCTCGCTGACGCGGCTGCGCCGCGAGAACCGCTACCTGCGGCGCCGCCTGACCCGCCAGCGCACCTTCCACGAGCTGACCGCGCGCAGCGCCGAGATGCAGGCGGTGTTCGCGCTGATCCGCGACGTGGCCAGCCTGCGCAGCACCGTCCTGGTCCTGGGCGAGAGCGGCTGCGGCAAGGAGCTGGTCGCGCGCGCGATCCACGCCGAGGGCGAGCGCCGGCACCGGCGCTTCGTCGCCGTCTCCTGCGCGGCCCTGCCCGAGACGCTGCTGGAGTCGGAGCTGTTCGGCCACGAGCGGGGCGCCTTCACCGGGGCCGGCAGCCGCAAGCTGGGGAAGGTCGAGCTGGCCGCCGGGGGGACGCTGTTCCTGGACGAGATCGGAGACATCCCTCCGCGGGTCCAGCAGGGACTGCTGCGGGTGCTGCAGGAGCGGGCGTTCTTCCGCGTCGGCGGGACCGAGGAGATCTCGGTCGACGTGCGCTTCATCGCCGCCACCAACCGTGACCTGGAGGAGGCGGTGCGGGCCGGCGAGTTCCGGGAGGACCTGTTCTACCGGCTCAACGTCGTCTCGATCCGGGTCCCGCCGTTGCGCCAGCGCCGGGAGGACATCCCGCTGCTGGCCGCCGACATCGTCGCGCGCCTGGCGGAGGAGATGAAGAAGCCGGTCGAGCGGCTGGCCGACGGCGCGCTGCAGGTCCTGATGGATTACGACTGGCCGGGCAACGTGCGCGAGCTGGAGAACACGCTGGAGCGGGCGATGGTCGGCTGCCGGGGCGCGATCCTCTCCGAGGAGGACGTCGCCTTCGTGCGCGGCCTCGCGCGGCGCGACCGCGAGTGGGAGCCGCCGGCCGAGGCCTCGCTGGCCGACATCGAGCGCAAGGCGATCGAGGCGGCGCTGCGCCGCACGGCGGGGAACGTGCGGCAGGCCGCGCGTGAGCTCGGGATCGACCGCTCCACCCTCTACGACAAGATGAAGCGGTACGGCCTGTCGCGCTGAGCGGGCGGCCTCAGGCCGCGCGGCGCGGGGTGGGCGCGACGAGCCGCAGCGCCGGCCGGGAGGCCTTCGCCGTGCGCTCGCGGCGGCGGTCGATCAGCTCCTGCACCAGCCCGATGCCGAGGCAGATCCAGAGGGCGGCGGTGGCCAGTCCGAGCAGGACGTTCGTGGCGTTGAGCAGGGTCAGTTGCGGCATGAGGGTCACCTGTCCGACGCACGCGAGGCCGGTGGGCGGTGCGCTCCACGTGCGGTGCGGAGAGTCTAGGGAGTGCAATCGCGATGCCATTCCCGTCCGTCGCCGCGGCGCCTCGAGCCCGTTGCGCGTGGGCCGCTTGCGCGCCGCGCGGGCGCGGCGGCGGGCGCGCCGGCGTCGGGAATCCCGACCCGCATGTGGGAAACGCCGACATGAAACGCTGTTTTTATTTCACCTTGACGGGCCTCCCGCTCGTCAGCGCGCGGCCGACGGGAGTACGGTGACATCGACCCACCCGGTCGATGTCGCCGTCGAGCCGCTGCGCGGCCGCCCGCGACGATCCCCCCGAGGACATGTCGAACCCCGCGAGTGAACCCCACGCCCCCCAGGGACTGCTGATCGACACCACGCGCTGCATCGGCTGCGGCGCCTGCTCGCTGGCCTGCGCCGAGCGCGCCGGGCTGCCCGTTCCGGACACGGCGCGCCGCGATGCCGACCTCTCCGATCGCGCCTTCACGGTGGTCCGCGCGCAGGGCGGGCGCTTCGTGCGCCGGCTCTGCATGCACTGCGACGAGCCGACCTGCGCCTCGGTCTGCCTGGTCGGCGCGTTCCGCAAGACGGCCGACGGCCCCGTGGTCTACGACGAGTCGCGCTGCATCGGCTGCCGCTACTGCATGCAGGCCTGCCCGTTCACGGTCCCGCGTTACGAGTGGGACAAGGTGCTGCCGCGCGTGCGCAAGTGCGACCTGTGCGCGCCGCGGCTGGCTGAAGGCCGGCCCACCGCCTGCGCCGCGGCCTGCCCGACCGGCGCGACGCGCTTCGGCCCCCGCGACGCGCTGCTGGCCGAGGCGCGCGCGCAGATCGCGGCCGAACCCGGGCGCTACCTCCCGCAGGTTTATGGCGCGGTGGAGGCCGGCGGGACCTCGGTCCTGCTGATCTCGGACGTCCCGTTCGCCGCGCTCGGCTACCCCGACGACCTGCCGCACGAGGCGCTGCCGGCCCTGACCTGGCGCGTCATGTCGCAGGTGCCGCGGTTCGCCGTGACCGCCGGTGTCTTCCTGGCCGGCGTCTACTGGATCACCAGCCGCCGCGAGGAGGTCGCCGCGGAGCAGGGCCGGCCCGCGCCCGGCGCCCGGCCGGACGCGGGAAAGGAGGCGCCATGACCGCGACGACGTGGCGCGAGCTGCCGGCCGCGGTCCGCTCGCAGGTTGCCGTGGCGCGGCGCTGGGGCTTCTGGGGCGCGCTCGCCGCGGCCTTCATGGCCATCGGCGCGGTCGCCACGGTGCAGCGCTTTGCGCTGGGGCTGGGCCGCACGACGAACCTGACCGACCACTTCCCGTGGGGGCTCTGGATCGGGCTCGACTTCCTGGGGATCGGGCTCGCTGCGGCCGGCTTCACGATCGTGGCCAGCGTCCACATCTTTCACGTCCACCGGTTCGAGCCGATCGTGCGACCCGCCCTGCTGACCGCCTTCATCGGCTATGTGCTGGTGATGGTGGTGCTGGTCGTCGACCTCGGACGGCCCGACCGGTTCTGGCACGCGATCTTCATGTGGAACCCGCACTCGGTGATGTTCGAGATCACCTGGTGCCTGATCCTCTACTCCACGGTGCTCGCCTTCGAGTTCGCGCCGGTCGCGCTGCAGCGCTTCGGGATCACGGCACCGCTGCCGCTGCTGCGGAAGATCGCGCTGCCGTTCATCCTGGCGGGGGTCGTGCTCTCGACGCTGCACCAGTCGTCGTTCGGCTCGCTGTACCTGATCGTGCCCGGCCGGCTCCACCCGCTCTGGTATTCGCCGCTGCTGCCGGTGCTGTTCTTCATGTCCTGCCTGGCCGCCGGGCTCTCGACCGTCGTCTTCCTCTGCCTGCACGTCACGCGCTACGGCCGGCGGCGCCTGCCGGTCGCCGTGCTGCCCGACCTGGCAAAGGTGGTGGCGGTCGTGCTGGCGCTCTACGGCCTGGTCCGGCTGCAGGACCTCGCTGACCGCGGCGTGCTGCGGACAGGCACGCTGGGCTCGTACGAGGGACTGATGTTCGCCGGGGAGTTCCTGCTCGGCGTGGTGGCGCCGCTCGCCGTGCTCGCGATCCCGCGGGCCCGCCGCGAGCGCGCCGGACTCTACGCCGCGAGCACGCTGGTGCTGATGGGCTTCGCGGCCAACCGGATGAACACGGTCGTGACCGGCCTCGAGTCCTGGCCGCACACGACCTACTTCCCGTCCTGGCAGGAAATCGCGATCTCGCTGGGGATCGCAGCCCTTGGCTGCACGCTGTTCGCGCTGGCCGCGCGCTTCTTCGGCGTGATCCCGGACGGGGCGGACGACCCGGGGCGGGAGTCCGCGGAGGGGGCAGCGCTCCCGGCCGGCCTGCCGCTGCCGCGGCGGCGGCACTTCGCGCTGCTGGCCCTGATCCCGACCGCGCTGCTGGTGGCCAGCCTCTACGCGACGAGCGTGCTCGAGGAGACGGCGGAGACCGGGCAGTTGCCGCCGCCGCCCGCACCGCCGGTCGATCTCGCGCGCGGGCTCGCGGCCTTCGAGTTCCCGCGGGACGTGACCTTCGAGCGCGGCGACGGCAGCCCCGGGGCGGTCACCTTCCGGCACCTCTCGCACGTCGACGCCCGGGCGCCCGAGTGCGCCTCGTGCCACGCCGCGGGCTTTTCCCTGCTCGGAGGGGAGCGCGGCGGGCCGAGGCCGGCCACCGGGACGATGCACGACGGCTGGCACTGCGGCCGCTGCCACGACGCGGCGCAGGACTGCGGCTTCTGCCACGCGGGCTGACCCGCGGCGCGCGCCGTCAGCGCGCCGGCAGGCGCTCCCGCACGGCGGTCAGCGCGCGCGCCGCGATCGCCGGCCACTCCAGGTCCGGCGACCGCGGGGCCGGCACCCGCACGGCCGGCGCAGTGACCGTATCGATCGCGCGCGCCAGCCCGGCGGCGACCTCCGGGGCGCCCGTCCCGTCCAGCAGCGTGTGCGCCGGGTAGTCCGCCACGTACTCCGCCGCGCCTCCGGTGTCGGCGATCAGCACGTGGCGGCCGAAGCTCATGCCGAGCAGCAGCAGCCCGCTGCCGTACCCCTTGCGGTAGGGCAGCGCGAGCACGTCGGCCGCCTCGAGCAGCTCCGCCAGCTCGCGGGCGCGCAGGAAGCGCGGGATCAGCCGGACGCGCTCCGCGACGCCCGCCTCGCGCGCGAGCCGGCGGGTGCGGTCGAGCGGGTCGGCGGCCGGCGCCCCGCCGTACCCCGACTCCTCTCCGGCGACGACGAGCACGGCCCGCGCGCAGCGCGGGGCGGCGAGGGCCGCGACGAGCGCGTCGAGGTTCTTGTAGGGCCGGATCCCGCCGCAGATCACCACCGCGGCCTCTCCCTCCGCGAGTCCCAGCTCGCGCCGCCCGGCCGCACGCGCGGCGGGGCAGCGCGGGTAGGTCGTGTACAGCCCGTGACGGCTGACCGCGACCCGGTCGCGCAGGTCCGGGAACAGCGCCTCGAACTCGCCGCGCGCCTGCTCGGAGTGGACGAACAGCAGGTCGCAGGCCGCGTAGACGCGGCGCAGCGCAGCGACCTCGTCCCCCGCGCTGTCGTGCGGAACCGGGTTGTGGACGGTGTGCGCGAGCGGGAGCCCGAGGGCCCGGCACGTGCGCCAGAACGCGGTGCCGTAGATGTCGGGCCACTGCGTCCAGACCAGGTCGTAGCGCCGGCGCCGGAGGTGGAGCGCGAGTTCCAGGCCCAGCAGGGCGCGGCGGGCCCCCTCGCCTCGGCGGCGGGCCACCGCCGCGTCCTCGGCGGTCCAGGCGGCGGCGCTCGGCAGGTCGTCCGCGCCGCCGGACGCGGACCAGCCGTCCGCAGGCCGCGGTGTGCAGAGCATGCGCCGCTGCCTGAGCAGCAGGCTGCCGAGGACGGGAAAGCACTGGTGCCGGTGCCGGGCGGGCAACTCGGAGAGCGGGGAGACGTCGCTGGCGTAGAAGTCGGCGCGCACGCCGTTCGCTTCCAGCCCTTCGGCCAGCTCGAAAGAGTAGGTCGTGATCCCGAAGTCGCCGAGCGGGTTCAGGATCGCCACCGATCGAAACGGGCTGTTCGGAACCGTTCGCTGCGTCCCCGACTGCCGCATCACCCACCCCGCGAGATCGTACCGCGGAATGGCCATGCGGGCGGCGGCGCGGGAGGGCCGAGCCCTCAGGAGGCGGGCGCGGTGTCCGGCAACGCGTAGAGGTACAGCTCCGGGTTGAGGACGGTGTCCCAGTCCTCCCTGACCGGGCTCTTCCAGCGCAGCGTGCCGTCCTGGGCCAGTTCCTCGTAGAAACTGCGCTGCGCGCTCGAGCGGCCGCGGGCCCGGCTGTAGCGCCGGACGTCGTCCGCGGCGACGATCACGTGGGTCACCCCCTTCGCCTGCAGCGCGTCGATCGAGCCCCACTCCGACGAGAGGTGGCGCGAGAAGAGCACGCGCTGCGGCCCGTGCATCGCCGCCCCCTGGAAGCGCCAGTCGTCGGGCGTCGGGATCCGCGCCTTGCCGTCCTGCGCGATCACGGCGCCGGCCGGGAGGTTCTCGCGCATCCAGCGCATCAGCTCCACGCGGTAGTCGTGGCGAAAGGCCTCGACCCGCGCCAGGAGCGGCGGCAGCGCGGCGGCGAGCGGGAGCAGGAGCGCCGCGCCCGTCGCCGCGGCGCGGAGCCGCGGCCGTCCCGCCAGGAACGCGAGCCGGCCGACCGCGGGACCATCAAACCGGCCAGCGTGCGCAGCCCCAGCTCGACCGGCAGGAAGTACGTCTCGCTGTGCAGCGGCGAGAACGAGAGGACCAGGAGGTTCCAGCCGGTGAAGGCTGCGACCAGCCCCAGCTCGGGACGCGGACCGCGCCGTCGCAGCGCCTGCGCCACGCCGGCCAGGCCGAGCAGCAGGATCAGCGGCGTCACCTGCTTCAGGTTGCGGCGGTAGCGCAGGTGCGGCACCGACGAAGGCGCGACGTCGACGTCGCGGAGCTTCCCGGCCACGCCGTGCTTCCACTCGGTCGAGAAGCCGCGCTCGAAGCGGTCGTACTCGACCAGGGCGCGGTAGTTGATGGCGGCGACGGCGACCGCGAGCGCGGCCGCCAGCAGGCCAGCCCAGGCCAGGCGCCGGCGCCACGGCGCGCGCGGCGCGTCCGGTGCCGGCGCCGGGCCCGGCGACGCCGCGCCCCGCCGCTCGCGCGCCAGCAGGACCACCGCCAGGGCCAGCGGCACGAACATGCCGCCGACGTACTTGGCCGAGATCGCGACCCCGCAGGCCGCGCCCAGCGCGAGCGCGCGCCCCGCCGACGGCCGCCGCGCGAACGCCACCAGCGCCAGCAGGAAGAGGCCGATCCCCAGCGTGAAGACGGCATCCTCCTTCATGTAGTGCGCCGACTCGTAGAGCACGTACGACGAGCCGGCGAAGAGCGCGACCGCCAGCGCCCCCAGCCAGCCGCCCGCGCTCCAGCCGATCAGCGAGAGCGCGGCCACCCCGGCCGCGGCCGCCAGCGCCGAGACGGCGCGCCCCTGCTCGATCGCCTCCTGCATCGACTGCGGCGCGCCCAGCACCAGCCCCGCGGCGTCGGTCGCGGTCAGCATGAGCAGCGGGTGCAGGAAGTTGCGCTCGTCCTTCAGGATCTGGATCCCCTTGTCCGGCTCGTTGACGTGGTAGTAGCCGGGAAAGCGGCTGTCCATCGAGTAGAGCGCGAAGGCCGCGGCGGCGACGAAGAAGGCCAGCGCGAGCCCGGCCCGGCGGGTTCCGGTCCCCGCGCTCACCGCACGTACCCCAGCGAGCGCAGCTTCTCGACCTCGGCCGACGACAGGTCCTCGAGCTTGACGCGCCGCGAGACCCGCTCCGCCGGGCCGAGCGCGATCCAGGCCGCAAGCGGCTCCCAGAGCGCGCGCGCCACCTCGGGCCGCTCGCGCGCCAGGTCGTGCACCTCGCCCGGGTCGGCCTGCAGGTCGTACAGCTCCCAGACCCGCTTCACCGCCGGCCCGTCGTGCGCCGCCCACCACAGCCGCTCGAGCCGCCGCTCGTCGAGCAGCGTCCGGACCCGCAGCGGATCGCGTGCCAGGTCGATCCCCGCCGGGTTGTGGATCAGCTTCCAGCGCGGCGTGCGGATCGAGTTCATCAGCGTGTCCTTCGTCTTGCGGACCTCGATGAACGCGACCGCGTCGCCGTCGGGCGCGCCGGGCGGCAGGTGCCGCCACAGGCTCGGCCCCTCGAACTTCACCGGGTAGTCGACCCGCAGCGCGTCGAGGACGGTCGGCACGATCGAGACCGACTCGACGATCGTCCCGACGCGCCGGCCGCCGGCCACGCCGGGCGGGTACCAGACGAGCAGCGGCACCCGGACGTTGCCCTCGAATGGAACGTGGCCGTGGCCGAAGAAGAACTTGTGCTCCCCCAGGCTCTCGCCGTGGTCCGAGGTCAGGATCACCAGCGTCGACTCGTCCAGCCCCAGCACGCGCAGCCGCTCGAACAGCCGGCCGATCGCGGAGTCGACGTAGAGGATCTCCTCGTCGTAGCGCTGGACGTAGAGGTCGACGTCGCGCGAGCCGTTCTCGATCACCGACTCCTTGTGGATTTCGCCCAGGTAGGTCGGGCCGATCGGCGGCTCGGGGCCGTGGTAGAGGTCGGACCAGGCGTCCCCCGCGAAGGTCCCGCGGAACGGCGGCGGGGGCGTGTAGGGGGCGTGCGGGTCGAGGTAGTGCAGGTAGAGGAAGAACGGCCCGTCCTGGACCTGGTCGATCCAGTCCAGCGCGGCCTTCGTGGCCGGCGCCGAGTCGCTGGGCCCTTCGGTCGTCCCGACCTCGAAGTAGTCGTCGAACCCCTGCTGGAAGTTGAAGGCCCGCGAGAGGTTGACGTTGGTGACGACCCCGCCGGTGCGCATCCCGCGCGTGCGCAGGATCTCGGGCAGCGTCAGGACCTTGTCGGGGAGCCAGTCGCGGACGGTGTAGATCCCGTGGGTGAAGGGGTAGGTCCCGCTCAGGATCGTGGCGACGCTCGGGCTGGTCGAGGGCTTCTGCACGATCGCGTGCTCGAACAGCGCCCCTTCGGCCGCGAGCCGGTCGATGTGGGGGCTGGTCTTCCGCGGGTAGCCGTAGCACGAGAGGTGGTCGGCGCGCAGCGTGTCGATCACGACCAGGATCACGTTCCGCGGCGCCGGGAAGGTGACGGCCGCGGGCGCGAACGGCCCCGCCCCCTTCCCCTCGCCGCGCGGCGCGGCGACGCCGGCCAGCCCCTCGGGCGCATCGGTCCCGTTCCAGAGCAGTCGGACGCCACCCGCCAGCGCGGCCGCGACGGCGAGCGCGACCACCAGCGTCCGCGCGACGGGGCGCGCCGCACCTCGGGCCAGCGGCCGCGCCGCCAGGACCAGCAGCGCGAGCCCGGCCAGCGCGGCCGCGACGGCCCAGCCCGCGAGCCCGTCGGGGCCGCGCAGCGGCAGCGCTTCGGCCAGGCGCGGGGCGGCGTAGCGCGCGACCCCGACCGCACCGAGCACCAGTCCCAAGAGGCGCAGCGCGCGCGCGGCCCGGCCCCCCGGCGGGACGAGCGCCGAGAGCAGCGCCCAGCCCGGGGCCGTCGCCAGGCCCGGCAGCGCCGCCGCCAGCGCGTAGACGGCGAGCGCGTGCAGCCAGACGAGCGGCGCGAGGGGTGCGCCCGGCGGCATCCCTCCCCGCGCGAACGCGAGGCTGCTTCCGACCAGCGACCCGATCGCGAGGCCGCCGATCGTGGCGCCGGCGATCCACGCCAGGGCGCCGTGCAGCGCTTCGCTCGCCCTCGTCGGCACGGTGGGGACCTCGTTCCCGGCCGCCGGGCACCCGCCGGCGCGCCATCGGCGGCAGAGGATAGCCCAAGCTCCCCGGGCCTGCGCCCCGGGGTTCAGGCCCGCGCGGGCGCCGCCGGGCGCCGGATCAGCATCAGCGTGCGGTCGTCGGACTGGGGGACGCCGGCCGAGTGCGCCTCGACGGCACGCAGCACGGCCGCGGCCGCCGCCGCGAGCGGCAACCCGGCCGTCGCCGCGAGCAGCCGACCGAGCCGTTCGGGATCCTCGTCGAAGCAGGTGCCGCCCGCGTCGAGCGCCTCGGTGATGCCGTCGGTGTAGAGCAGCAGCGTGTCGCCCGGCGCGAGCTGCGCGGCCCCGGTCTCGAACTGCGCCTCCGGGAACTTGCCGAGGAACATCGAGGCCGGCGCGTGGAGGAAGCGCACGCGCCCGTCGGCCTCGACGATCGCGGGCGGGTTGTGGCCCGCCAGGACGTACTCCAGCCGTCCCGTCGCCAGGTCCAGCATCCCCAGGAAGGCGGTGATGAAACCGTTGGGCGGGAGCTCCCCGACCAGGGTGCCGTTGACGACCGAGGCGACCTGGCCGACCGGCCGGCCGGCGATCGCCGCGCCCTTGACCAGGACCCGGCAGAGCGACATCTGCAGCGCCGCCGGAACCCCTTTGCCCGAGACGTCGCCGATCGCGAACGCGAGGCGGTCCGGCGCAACCAGGTAGAAGTCGTAGAAGTCGCCACCGACGTGGCGGGCCGGGATCATCTGCGCGAAAACGTCGACGTCGGCGCGGTCCGCGAAGGGCGGGAACTCGCTCGGCAGCAGCGAGCACTGGATGCGCGCCGCAACGTCGAGTTCGCTCTCCAGGAGGCGCAGCCGCGCCCGCTCCTCGTGCCGCGCCAGCCAGGCCCGCGTGCCGATCAGCACGGCACCGAGGACCAGGCCGGCCAGGAGGACCCGGAACCACCAGGTCTTGTAGAAGGGCGGCTGGACCACGACCGCGAGCGTCGTCCCCTCGTCGTTCCAGACGCCGTCGTTGTTGCTGGCGCGGACCTGGAACGCGTAGCTCCCCGGCTGCAGGTTGGTGTAGGTCGCAAAGCGCCGGTCGGCCGGCACCACGATCCAGTCCGGATCGAAGCCGACCATCCGGTAGGCGTAGCGGTTGCGAGCGGGAGCCGCGAAGTCGAGCGCCGCGAACTCGAAGGCGATGTAGTAGTCGTCCGGACCGACCTCGACCTGGCGCGTCTCCGGGATCGCGAGCGGCGTCTCCGCCTCGCGGTTGAGCTTGAGAAAGCGCGTGATCACGACCGGGGGCGGGCGCGGGTTGTCGAGGATGGCGCCCGGCAGGAAGGTCGTGAACCCCTTGATCCCGCCGAAGTACATCCGCCCGCTCGGCCCGCGGTGGAAGGCGTTGCCGTTGAACTCGTTGCTCTGCAGCCCGTCCGACTCCGAGTAGTTGTGGAACGAGCGCCGCTCCGGGTCGAAGCGCGAGAGCCCGGCGTTGGTGCTCATCCAGAGCCGGCCGGCGTCGTCCTCGAGGATCCCGTAGATGTTGTCGCTCGGCAGGCCGTCGGCGGTGGTCAGGACCTCGGCCGCCCCGTCGCGCGGGTCGAAGCGGTTGAGCCCGCCGCCCCAGGTCCCGACCCACAAGGTCCCGCGGCTGTCCTCGTACAGGGAGAAGATGAAGTGGCTGCTCAGCGAGGGAGTTCCCGCGGCCGGCAGGAAGCGCCGGAAGGTGCCGCGCTCGCGGTCGAGCAGGTTGAGCCCCCCGCCGTGGGTCGCGACCCAGACCCGGCCCTGGCGATCCTGCAGCAGCGCGCGCACGACGTCGTTGCCGAGGCTCTCGCGGTTCGTCTCGTCGTGGCGGTAGTGTGCGAAAGTGTCGGCGCCGGGGTCGAGCCGGTCGAGTCCGCCGCCGAAGGTCCCGATCCAGAGCGCGCCGTCGCGGTCCTCCATCAGCGCGCGGATCTGGTCGTGCGCGAGGCTGCCGGGGTCGGCGGGGTCGTGGCGGTAGCTCACGAAGGTCCCGGTGCGGGGGTCGAAGCGGTCGAGCCCGCCGCCGTCGGTGCCGATCCAGTAGTGCCCGGTGCGGCTGGGGCAGATCACCCGCACGCGGTCGTCGCTGAGGCTGCGCGGATCGCCCGGCCGGGAGCGGAAGTGCGTCCACTTCCCGGTCGCCGGATCGAGCCGCTCGAGCCCGCCGCCGTGGCTCCCGACCCAGACGCCTCCGTCCGCGGCCTCGAGGAAGGTCCAGACGATCTCGTTCCCCACGCTGTCGGGGTCGCCCGGCCGCGCCCGGTAGGTGAGAAACGGCTTACGGCCCGGGTCGGCGCGGTTCAGGCCGCCGCCGTAGGTCCCGACCCAGAGCATCCCGCCGGCGTCCTCGAGGATCGCCCGGATCTCGTCGCGGCTGATGCTTCCCGGGTCGCCCGGGTCGTTCCGGTAGCGGACGAACCCGCCGGTCTCGGGCACGAAGAGTTGGAGTCCGCCGCCGTTGGTGCCGACCCAGAGCCGGCCGGCGCGGTCCTCGTGGAGCGCGGTCACGTGGTCGTGGCCGAGCGACGCACCCTGCGCGGAATCGTGCCGGAAGTGGCGGAAGGTCCCGGCCGCGGGATCTTCCAGGAGGTCGAGGCCGCCGCCGCGCGTGCCGACCCAGAGCCGGCCCTGCCGGTCCTCGAGCAGCGCGGTCACGCCGTCGTCGGCGAGCGATCCGGCGCGCGCGGGGTCGTGCCGGAAGGTGCGGAACGCGCCCTCGCGCGGGTCGAGACGCGCGAGCCCCCCGCCCCGCGTCCCGGCCCAGAGGATCCCCGCCCGGTCGATCAGGAGGGAGTCGACGACATCCGCGGGCAGGCTGCGCGGGTCGCCCGGGTCGTGCGTGTAGTGGGTGAAGGTCCCGCGCCCCGGATCGAAGCGGGAGAGCCCGCCGCCGCCGGTGGCGACCCAGAGCAGCCCCTCGCGGTCCTCGCGGATCGCGCGGACCAGGTCGTGGCCCAGGCTGCGGGGGTCACCCGGCTGGTTGCGGTAGACCCGGAACTCGCCGGTCCGGGGATCGTAGCGGTTGAGCCCGCCGTTGAAGGTGCCGATCCAGAGGATTCCAGCGCGGTCCTGGGTCAGCGTGGTGACGTGCGCCGTGCTGATCCCGCCCGCCCGGAGCGGGCTGGGCCGGAACACGACGAACTGGTAGCCGTCGTAGCGGTTCAGGCCGTCCTCCGTCCCGAACCACATGAAGCCGCGCGGATCCTGGAGGATGCACTCGACGATGCTCTGGGACAGCCCCTGCTCGAGCGAGAGCCGTTCGAAGCGCAGGGGCAACTCGCCGGCCGGGACCGGGGCGGCGAACAGGGCCGCGAGCCCGAGGCCGAGCGCCAGGACCCGTCCGGGCCGACTGCTCCGCGCGCTCAAGTGTCCACCGCCCCCTCCGCGCCTTACCGGATGATAACGCGGGGGCCGGCTCCGGCGTGGCAGCCGCGCTGCGGATGGCCCGCGCGCCCCGAACGCAGGAAGAGGGGTGCCACGGAGCGTGATTCGGGAGATATTTTCGCTTCGCCGCGGGCGGGCGCGGATGGCGCCGCCCGGGAGGAGGAGATTCGGATGCGGATGGACAGGATCCTCGTACTGCTCGCCGCCATGGCCGCCACGGGAGCCGCGCTCGCCGGGAACGGCCCGGTCCTGCGCAGCGCCCAGCCGGTCGCGGGGAGCTACATCGTGGTGCTCGAGCCGCTCGGCGCTGAAGGGCACGTTCGGCAGCGCGGCCCTGCTGCCCACCGTGGACCAGCTCGCGCGCGAGCTGGCCTTCGCCTATGGCGGAACGGTCGGCTTCGTCTACCACGCCGCACTCGACGGCTTCTCGATCAACCTGAACGCCGAGGCCGCGGAGCGGCTGGCGCGCGACGAGCGGGTGCGGTACGTCGAGGAGGACGGGATCTTCACCGCGGACGCGACGCAGCCCAACCCGACCTGGGGCCTGGATCGCGATCGACCAGCGCGCGCTGCCGCCGAGCGGCGACTACACCTACTCCGTGAACGGCACCGGCGTCCACGCCTACATCCTGGACACCGGAATCCGCTCCACCCACGTCGACTTCGGCGGCCGCGTGCGCGCGGGCTACAGCTCGATCAACGACGGCCGCGGCACCAGCGACTGCAACGGCCACGGCACGCACACCGCGGGCACCGTCGGCAGCAAGCCTTACGGCGCGGCGAAGAAGGTCAACCTGTACCCGGTCCGCGTGCTGAACTGCTTCGGCTCGGGAACGACCTCGGGCGTGATCGCGGGCGTCGACTGGGTGACCTCCAACCACCGCAAGCCGGCGGTCGCCAACATGAGCCTGGGGGGCAGCGCCTCGACCTCGCTCGACGACGCGGTGACGCGCTCGATCGCGGCCGGCGTGACTTACGCCATCGCGGCCGGGCAACAGCAGCGCCGACGCCTGCTTCACCTCGCCGGCGCGCGTCCCGACCGCGTTGACGGTCGGCGCCACGAACTCGGGCGACAGCCGCGCCGGGTTCTCCAACTACGGTGGCTGCCTCGACCTGTTCGCCCCGGGCGAGGGGGTCAAGTCGACCTACTACAGCTCCGACACCGCCACGCAGCACGATGAGCGGCACCTCGATGGCCGCGCCGCACGTCGCGGGCGTGGCCGCGCTCTACCTGCAGCACAATCCCGGCGCGACGCCGGCCCAGGTCGCGGCGGCGCTGACCGGGAACGCGACGGCGGGCACGGTGGCGGACGCGGGCTCGGGATCGCCGGACCTGCTGCTGTTCACGGACTACTAGGTCCTGGTCTCGGGATCGCCGGATCGGCCGGCGGCGGGGCGGAAGCGCTCCGCCGCCGGCAAGCTCGTTGCGGGCCGGGTGTTCTACGGGGCGGATGGGCTGCTCCTCAGCCGATTGCTCTGCTCGGCCGGACGGCACCTGGCTGGCCTGCCGCAATCCGGCGCACTGCGGGATAAGTACTTGCACATGGCGCGATGGATCTGTCCGCGGCACGCCTCGCACGGGCGTCATCCTCGGGTGAGGCCTAGCTTCATCAGGCAACTGTACGCGCCCGGTGGAAGCACCGATCCCTGTAATAGGCTCCCTCCCACAGCCCTGGGCGGCTAGCGAGTGCTCGGGCACACTTCAGCGGTCTCCGAGGGACTCCAGACGCAGCTATCGACCCAGGGTCCGGCCGTCCCGGTGCAGCTCGTCGATTCCCGCCTTCGGGCAGCACATGTCCAGGGTGGCCTGCCAGGGGATCGGCGGCGCCAGCTTGATCGTGGCCGTGTCGAGTCCCAGGTCCTTGCACGTCTCGTAGTCGGACGTCGCGATCGGCGGGGAGACATCGCTCCGTCTCGTCTGGGCGTTGGCATCGGTCTCCAGACGTTCCGGTCGGCGTGGAACGACGCCTCGCGGTCGTCCCGTGACCGCGACGTACTCGTCGTAGAGGCCGAACAGGTGGCCGAACTCGTGCTCCAGCAGGGCCGCGGCCCAGGGGCCCGCCAGCGAATAGCCGTCCTCCCCGGGCCGGGCGAGGATCCGATCACCGTCAGGCCGACCCCGCCGAGAGGGCGTCTTCCAGCCCCCCTCCCACGAGGTCGCTGCAGGTTCGCGACGACGACCACGGCCTTGATGTTGGGCGCGCAGAATTGCAGTTCCAGCACGTCTGGCTCGATCTGTCGGCGTCGAGCCAGATGAGGTTGCAGTTCCCGGGCTCCTCCTGGCTTCCGGAGTGCCAGCAGCGCCGCGCCACCAGGTCGACCGTCCGGCGTGTGCTCCGAGTCCTCCTTGGGTGGAGCAGCGGTGTCCCAGCGCGACCGATCCGTCGGTTTCGGCTGCGGCGAGCGGCGGTCTCGGTGGCGAGCGGCGTCTGCTGGTGCATCTGTCGGAGCACGTCGACATCCACATCGTTCTGCTCACGAGGTCCATCCGGTAGACGTTGATCCAACCGCGGTAGGGTGCGAACGACTCGCGCTCGAGGACTTGCGAGGCCAGTTCCTGAACGACCTCCGGAACGCGGGCAGCTCGCTCTCCTCGAACCCGGCCCCGAGGAAGAGGATGTTGTACGTGTCTCACGGGTCCTGGCCTCCGCCGAGCCTGGTAGACGGTCGGGCAGAGACGGCTGCTGGGCTGCGCCGGCGGCCAGGACGAGCAGCGCTAGCGGCCAGTCCCGCCCGGGCGCTCATGGAGATCACCGCTCGGCCGAGCCGCGGCAACTGCCAGGGCCGCAGCTTCTGCTCCAGCGTCGTACGACCAGCGAACCTGCAGTCACCTTGCCGTCACGGGTATCGAACACCGCGACGTAGTCGTCCCGACGAAGGGGATCCGCCCGGCGAAGACCACCGCATCGGGCTTCTGCGAGGACGGCGCTCAGCTCCCCGTCCACGGCGCCTCTCCCCGAGCACCGCGCTCGCGCTCCCAGACGAGCCAGGTAGCGCGGTTGATCGTCTCCCGGTGAAGGTGCCCACGTAGTAGCCGGGCTCCCGCAGCGCGTCCGAGGGATGCTCGGGCCGATCCGCCGCCGGGTGGCAGGACGCCGTCTGGAACGGGCCGAAGCCTGGCGGATCCGGGTCCGCACTCCTCGGGTCCGACATAGACCAGCCCGAGGACGGGCACGTCCCCGTCCAGCGGGGCGTAGTCCTCGATGGAGCGCGGTCTCGATCGTCAGCGCCAGCTTGGCGTTGGCGAAGCGTCTCGCCTCGAGATCTTGGGGCAGTGCTCGTCAGCGGATACCGTCGCCAGGAGCAACAGCGCAAAGCACGAACGGCCGCACATGGTCGCTACGTCCGCCACCAGGACCCGGAACTTGACTTCCGAGCAGTCGACGTTCGCTCCCGTCCTCATCGTCACGGCCGAAAGCTCGAGGAACTGCTGCCGGGACGCTTCCCGGGACGTCGGGCTGGAGGGCCGGAGCGCGATCGTGCGGGGCGGGTGTCGCCTGCTTCTCTTCCAGCGTCCACCAGAGCGTCTTCTGTGTCGTCTTCTCGATCACCAGACGGTAGACCTACCGTTCTCGTCGGTGATGCTGACGCTGTCGACCGGGCTCCAGTTTCCCGTCGTCCTGTTCTTGCATTCCAGGTAGTTCACGGATTGGCCGATGAAGTCGTCGCGCAGCAGGCCGGCCGTGGGCGGACCCGCCGTCTGTGCGATCCCGTTCACCTCGAAGGAGATGCCCGCCCCTCCGCTGCCGCCCTTGATCACGACGATCGGCCCCGGAGCCGGGTTCGGGGGTCCGGATCAGGGCAGGGCGGGCGTTCCGGCGTCGCGGGCGTCGTCGTCGGCACGGGTTGCGTCTTCTCGCCCGCCAGTCCCGCGCGTGATGGTCACCAACAACAGAATCTGCACGAGCACGACTGCGAGCTTCATGGACCCCTCCCCTGGTTTTCGGCAGCGGCCGAACCGCCCCCCAGCGCGGCCCGCATCCGCTGCAGATCGACTCGCGCGGCGACGCGCTCCCGACTCTCGGGCGGCGCCCCCGCCTCGTATGCGTCGAGCGCGGCCAGGCCTCGTTGGCGCCAGACCGCGCGTTCCGACTCGTTCCCTGCCCCCTCGGCCACCAGCACCGCCGCAGCGCGCGCCGTGGCCAGTCGCAGCTCCATCCGCTCCGCCTCGGTGAACGATTCCCGGGCCGCGGCCGCTGCGGCGGCGTGGTCCCCCAGAGCCGCCAGGACCTCGGCCCGCAGCGCGACGGTGTCGACTCGATCCGGTCGCGGGGCCCCTTTCAGGGCGAGCGCGGCATCGCAGGCCTGGCGGGCCTCACCCTTGCGCCCCCGCCGCAGCGCGGCCTCCGCTTCCAGCTCCAGCGCCAGGATGCGCAGCGTGGCCACGCTTCCGCCCGGCATCGACTGCACCCGGCGGGCCGCGCGTCGGGCATCGTCCCACCGGCCGGCGTAGGCGGACGCGATTCCGCGCGCCAGCTCGACTCGCGCCTCGAGGTCGGCCAGCCCGCGCGCCTTGCGCGCCGCGCGGTGAGCCGCGTCGATCTCGTCCTGCGCCTCGCCGTCGCGGCCCAGCGCGGCCAGGAGCTGCGCGCGGCGCAGGCTCGCGTAGGCGACATAGGCGGGCAGCGCGCGCGCCTCGAACACCGCCGCGGCGCGCGTGGCGCTGTCGAGGGCGTCGGCGAGTCGTCCCTGCCGCTCGAAGATCTCGGCCAGCCCGGCCCAGCCCCACCCGGCGGCCTGCGAGGCCTTCTCCGGCGGCGCATCGCCCGTCACCTCGCGGTAGAGCTGGATGGCGGCCTCGATCTCTCCCGCCTGATAGCGGAGATCGGCCAGCATCGCCGCACTCGTCACCGCCATGTCGGGCCGATCCAGCTTGCGCGCCAGGTCGAGCGCCTCCGCCAGCATCGGTTCGGCATCGGCCGTGCGCCCGGTGTACTGGAACAGGCTGCCGAGGTTGACGAGCGGATCGAGCATCAGCGGCTCGTCTTGCAGTTGCCGCGCCAGGTCGAGCGACTCGCGCATCAGCCGCTCCGCCTGGCCGAAGTCGCTCTGCAGGTAGGCCTGCACGCCGCGGCGCAGCAGCACCTCGTTCAGCAAGGCCAGGTGGCCGGTCTCACGCGCCGTCGCCTCGGCCTTCTGCAGCGCGCGGTCGGCCTCGCGCGGCCGGCCCAGCCGCAGCTCGTTGGCCGCAAACTCCATCTCCGCGCGGGTCGCGCCGACCGTGCGCCCGGCCCGCTCGAACTGATCCGCGGCCGACGCGAAGGCCGGCCCGGCCGCGCCGAAGTTGGCCGACATCACGGCCACCTGACCCCGCGTGAAGGTCGTCGCGGCCAGCCCCTCGGCGCTGTCGAGCTGCCCGTAGAGCCGCTCTGCCGCGTCCAGCTCGGCGGCCGCGCGGAGAGGCTGATCGGCGAGGATCAGCGTCTCGGCCCGCGCCAGGTGCAGCGAGGGATCGGCCGGCTCGCGCTCGATCGCGCGCTGCAGCGTGGCGAGACTCTCCGGGAGCCGTCCGGCGTCGGCCAGCGCTCCGGCGTGCAGGCGCAGCAGGCCCGCTTCGTCGGGGAAGCGCTCGACCAGCGTGGCCGTCGCGTCGACGGCCACGCTGGTGCGGCCGAAGGTCCGGGCCCAGATCGCCTTCAGCGTCAGCGCCTGCCGCTCGCCCTCGGGCGTGTCGGCGCGGGGCGCCAGGTCCAGCGCCCGGGTGGCCGCGTCGCGCGCCTTGGCGCCGTAGCCCGCCTCGTCGAAGGCCTCGGCGAGCCGCCCGTAGGCCATCGCGAAACCGGCATCCGCCTGGACCGCCGCCTCGAGCCGCGCGATCGCCTCGTTGAGCTTGCCGTCGCGCATCGCCGCCTGGCCTCGCTCGAACAGCAGCCGGGCCTCTTCCGAGTCGGAGGTCAGGCCGGCCAGATCGACCCGGTCGTCGCGCCAGGCGGTCAGGCGGCCGACGCCGGGGAGCATCGCCCGGAGCTGAGACGAGAGCCGCTCCGCCAGCTCCAGCGCATCGCCCGCTTCGGCGCGCACCGGCGCCAACTCCGCCCGGCCCTGTGCCGGCACGGGCTCGAGCGTCGCGACGTAGCGGGCTCCGTCGCGATAGAGCGTGCCCGTGACCAGATAGTCGAGGCCGAGGGTCTGGGCGAAGAGCCGCGCCGAGGCGGGGTCGAGCCGGATGCGCGACTTGCCGAGAGTGTCCGCGAGTTGGGCCGGCCCGCGCACCCGCGCCAGCCGCGAGGCCGAGAGGTCGGTCGAGATCAGGTCTGCGACCATCGTCGCCCGCACCGCTCCGTCGGGCTCTCCGGTGCGGTCCTCCAGGGCCGCGACCGCGATCGCGACCCGCGGCTCGTCCCATCGTGGCGGCGAGCGCAGCCACTGCCAGCCGGCGGCCGCCCCCGCCAGCGTCGGCACGGTGACGATCGCGAGCACCAGGGCGAGGCGACGGCGGCGTAACGCATCCGCGGCGCCGCGCGCCCGGGTCCACTCGCCGCGCTGGACCCGCCGCAGGTCCTCCGCCAGTTCCTCCGCGCTGGCGTAGCGCTCCTCGGGGCGCTTTCGCAGCCCGCGCTCCAGGACCGCGCGCAGACCGGGCGTACTGTCGAATGTGCGCGACGCTTCCCGCTCGGCGGGCGGCTCCGAGAGAATCGCGCTGATCGTCTCGGCCTGCGTCTCGCGGCGGAACGGGTGCACACCTGTCGTCAGCTCGAAACCGACGACGGCGAGCGAGAACAGGTCGCTGGCGGGCCCGAGTTCCTGGGCTCGCAATTGCTCGGGAGACATGTACGCAATCGTTCCGACGACCGCGCCGTGATGCGTCAGCGATTCGTCCGCAGTGACGGCGGTCGAGTCCGGCACGGGGGAAACGGAGGCCGCTCGCGCCAGGCCGAAGTCGAGCAGCTTCACGTGTCCGCTGCTCGTGACGATGACATTCGTGGGCTTGACGTCGCGGTGGACGAGTCCGTGCTCGTGTACCGCGCGCAGGGCGTCAGCCAGTTCGGCGCACCACGCGAGGCGCTGGTCGATCCCGACGCTCCCGTCTCTTGCGGCGTCGGCCAGCGACCGGCCCTCGAGGTACTCCATGACGAGGAAGGTCCTGTCGTCCTGCTCGAGCACGTCGAAGACGGTGGCGACGAAGGGACTGACGATCGATGCCGCGATGCGGGCCTCGCGCACAAACCGGGCGCGGACGTCGGGGCGGGCGAGCAGGTCGGGATGCACCGCCTTGATCGCGACCGGGCGGTCCAGCCGCGTGTCCCGGGCGAGGAATACCTCGCCCATGCCCCCTCTACCCAGCAGGCGCTCGACTTGGTACGGGCCGATCTGCAGCGTGGGTCCTCCCCCTGGACGCCTCGACTGCTGGCAGCACTGCTCCGCGGCCCTCCTATACGCCTGCGGCCGGGACGGATCAAGCCTGGCTCGGCAGCCGGCGGACCCGCGATCCGGTCCGGAGGGGTGGGGCCCGAGGGGTGCTGGATTCTGAACAGTGGACGATTTTGGTTTAATACGGTATAATTTGAACAATTAATTCTCGGTCGCTCCCCCGCGACTGTCCCTTCTTTCCGCGGGCGCTCCGCGTACATTCTTGCCGAGCGTCGCCACGGCGCAGGGGGGGCTGGCGGTGTGCCCACGGAGCGGGCGGCCCAGAGGGGGCCGCGCCCGTTCCGCGATGATTCGGGCACCGCCCTCCGCCCGACCCGAGCCGCTGACGATGGAGGCGCCATGACCGTGACGCATCGCATGCGGCTGCTCTTCCCCCTGGCCGTCTTCGCGCTGGCCATCGCCGCCGGGTCCGTCCCGGCCCGGGCCCAGTGCGGCACCCGCTGGATCACCCAGACGGGCAACGACGCCGTCAACAACTGCCTGTCCTCGGCGGCCCCCTGCCGGACGATCAACCACGGCATCGCGCTCGCCTGCGCCAACGACGCGATCGAGGTCGGCGAAGGGACCTGGACCGAGGACGTGCTGATCGACCGCGCGGTCTACGTCAACAGCACCGGCAACAACGCCAACACGATCCTGCGCGGGGCCGGCGCCTCCGACATCGTGCGGATCCTGGCCTCCGGCGCGCAGCTCAACGGGTTCGCGGTCAGCGGCCCCAACCCCGGCCGGGCCTGCGTGCGGATCGGCGATGCGGCGCATCCGGGGGTGCGCACCACCCAGCTCACCAACCTGAACGTCTCGGGCTGCACCGTCGGCGTCGTCGTCGACTCGGTCGGGGCTGCCGGCGACTGGATCCGGATCACGGGCAACATCGTCGCCAACCACGCGGCCGACGGCTCCGCGAACGGCGGTGTCGGGGTGCTCGTCACCGGCGGAGCCGGCCGCGTCGACATCCGCCAGAACAACTTCAGCGGCAACGGCGGCCCGGCGGTCAAGCTGGCGTCCGGCGCCAACGGGACGCTCCAGCTGGCCGGCAACACCTTCACGAACAACGCGCTCGCGATCCTCGCCTCCGGCCGCGCCGCGGTCGAGATCCACGGCGCCACCGACCTGCGGATGGAAGGGAACCTGTTCACCGGGCAGACCGGTCTGGGCGCGGTCGACGACGGGCGGGGGGCCTGGATCGACGGCGCGAACGGGGTCGAGTTCTTCTGCAACGAAATGCGCGGCAACGACGGCGGGCTCGCGGTGAGCGGCACCGTGACCGGGCTCGCCGCGCTGCAGAACCGGTTCTTCAACCAGACCGGCCCGGCGATCGAGATCGCGGCCGGGAGCGCGCCCGGCGTGCGGATCAACGAGACGATCGTCTACGCCAACGGACAGGGGCTCGTGAACGGCGGCACCGCCCGGTCGACGCCCGCCACAACTGGTGGGGCGCGGCCTCGGGACCGGGCGGGCCGGGCGGCGTGGGCGGAACCGGGGACACCGTCACCGGCCCGGCCGACGTCGGCAACTTCATCGCGCGCACGCTGCAGCCGGTGCTGGCCAAGGCGCCGAAGACCGGCGGCTGGTCGCGCGCCACCGGGGCCTGCTACGACACGCTGCAGCCCGCGCTCGACGCCGCGCCGACCGGCAGCCTGATCCTGATCGGCGAGGGCGAGATCCGCGGCCAGGCGACGATGACCCGCGCCGGTCGACCTGGAGGGGATCCCGGGCCAGATCCCCCTGCCCTACTGCGACAACTGCTACCGCGCCGTGATCGACGGCACGCAGTTCAGCGGGCCGCGCCGGCCGGCGCTGACGCTCTCCGGCGTCAGCGGCGTCACGCTGCGGTACCTGACGATCCACGGCGCCGGGATGGGGACGCCGGCCTGCTTCGGCGGGCACCAGGACACGGAGGTCGGGCTCGACCTGGTCAACGTGAAGAACTCGCTGTTCCAGTTCCTCGACCTCCGGGAGAACGGCACGACCGAGATCCGCGTGCGCGGGGACTCGGACGACAACACCTTCGACGGGATCTACCTGGACGGGATGATCCGCGACGGCGACAACGAGGACCGCTGCGGCCACCGCTCGCGCGAGGGGTTCCTGATCGACGGCGGCCCACGGGCCTGCGAGGGCGGGGCCGGCGCCACGGCGGACCGCAACCGGATCCTCAACTCGAGCACCTACCACATCACCCGTTCGATCAAGCTGCGCTGGGCCAACGCCACCGAGATCGCGGCCAGCGTGGTCCACGGCGTGCCGAGCGACGAGTGGCCGGAGCCGGACGCGCAGAACATCTGGATCGAGGCCTCCAGCGACACCTGGATCCACGACAACCCCGAGATCGGGAACCGCGGCGTGAGCCGCGCGATCGCGATCCTGGGCAGCCGCTCGTGCGAGGCCGCCGACAGCGCGCGGACGCGGATCGAGAACTCGACGATCGACATGATCGACAACTCGGGGACCGGGCTGTACCTGGTCCACGCGGCCGGCGACAACGGCGCGCCGGTCGACACGCGCGTCTCCTGCTCGACGATCCGCGGCGCCTGGAAGGGCGTGGTCGCCGACTGGGTCGGCGGCGCGCAGATCGAGCTGACCGACCTGGTCTCCGACACCAGCGGGATCGTCAACAACACCGCCGACACGCTGCTGGCGCGTCGCAACTGGTGGGGCTCGCCGAGCGGGCCGTCAGGCGCCGGGCCGGGGACGGGCACGAGCGTCACGGCGGGGGTCGACTACACCGGCTTCCTGGCCTCCTCGGCCCACGACGACGCGGACGGCGACGGGGTCTCGGAATGCCAGGGCGACCCCGACGACGGCAACCCGCTGGTCCACCCCGTCGACGGCTGCGACGCCTTCGACAACGACCTCGACGGCACGCTCGACGAGGACTTTCTCCCGGCGGCGACGCAGTGCGGGACGGGCCTCTGCGCCGCCACCGGCGCGACGGCGTGCGTCGGCGGACTGGTCCAGGACAGCTGCCAGCCGCTGGCGCCGCCCTCCCCGACCGACGCGACCTGCGACGCGGTCGACGAGGACTGCGACGGCACGGCCGACGACGACTACCCGGCGTCGCCGACGACCTGCGGCGTCGGGGTCTGCGCGCGGTCGGGCGCGATCTCGTGCGTCGGCGGGGTCGTCCAGGACACCTGTGCCCCGGGCAACCCGATCGCGCCGACCGACGCGACCTGCAACGCGCTGGACGACGACTGCGACGGCCTGTCGGACGAGGAGTTCGCCGCGGGCCCGACCAGTTGCGGGCTCGGGGCCTGCGCCTCGACCGGCATCAGCTCCTGCAACGGCGGCGTGGCGGGCGATTCCTGCGTGCCGGGGCTGCCCCTCGCGCCGTCCGACACGACCTGCGACGGCGTCGACGACAACTGCGACGGCCTGGTCGACGACGGTTACCTGCCGCTCGTCACCGCCTGCGGGCTCGGCGTCTGCGAGCGGATCGGCTCGACCTCCTGCGTGGGCGGGGCGGTGCAGGACAGCTGCCTGCCCGGCCCGCCGGCGGCGCCCGACGACGCCTCGTGCAACGGGCTGGACGACGACTGCAGCGGCCAGGTCGACGAGGACTACGCCGTCCAGCCGACGGTCTGCGGCGTCGGCGCCTGCGCGGCGCTGGGCTCGATCGCGTGCGCGGCCGGCCGGCCGGTCGAGATCTGCACCCCCGGCGAGCCCAGCCCCGAGGTCTGCAACTACCTGGACGACGACTGCGACGGGATCGGCGACAACAACATCCCGGTCCCCGACGGGCCGCTGCAGCTGGGCGCCGAGCGCGCGTCTTTCTCCGGCTCGGCGATCCTGAGCTGGCCGTCCGTCCCCGCGGCCCTCACCTACGACGTGCTGCGCGGCCGGCTGCCGCTGCTGGTGACCAGCGGCGGAGACTTCAGCACGGCGACCGACCTGTGCCTGATCGACAACGTCGAGCTGACCTCCTGGTCGGCGCCGGACGTGCCGGAGCCGGGCGACGGGTACTGGTACCTGGTGCGCGCCGCGAACTGCGCCGGCGTCAGCAGCTACGACGCCGGCGAGTCGGCGCAGACCGGCCTGGCCGGCCCCCGCGACCCGGGAATCGCCGCGTCGCCGCAGGCCTGTCCTTAGTCCACGGGCGGAGGGGGCGGAGGGCGACCCCTCCGCCCCCTTCGCCCATCCGCCCCCTTCGCCCGTCCGCCCCCTTCGCCCGTCCGCCCCCTTCGCCCGTCCGCCCCCTTCCACCCGTGGCCCCACACCCCGGGGCCAGGTCGCGACTAACTCAACCTGAATGCTCGGTTTGCGAGGCCTCGCTGTAGCCTATCGGGCGATCAGGGGAGGACCTCATGCGCCTTGCGACGGTCGTCGCGTGCCTCGCCGCATCCTGCGCGCCGGATGCGTTTGCTCAGTGCGTCGACACCGACGGCGACGGCTACGGGAATCCCGCCTCCGCCGCCTGCCCGTTCGCGTTTCTCGACTGCAACGACGGCTGGGCGTCGACCTACCCCGGGGCCCCCGAGCCGTGCGACGGCTTCGACAACGACTGCAACGGGCTGATCGACGACGATCCCGTTTGCGACCGCACCTGCGACCCGCCGGAAGCGGTCGGCGGGGACCGGCTTCTCAGCAGCGGCGGCGGGATCGGCGCCGGGAGCCGGCCGCGGACCGCGTGGAACGGCGGCGGCTTCGCCACCGCCTGGTCCGACGCACGCGGTGGACGCGACGCCATCTTCGTCGCCTTCGCGGACGAGTCCGGCTCGCGCCTCGGGGGCGAGATCGCGGTGTCGGCCAGCGCGGGCTGGGCCAAGGACCCCGCGATCGCCTGGACCGGATCGGGCTACGGCGTCGCCTGGGCCGACTCGCGCGACGGCGCGCTCGAGATCTACTTCACGCTGCTCGATCTCACCGGGGCCAAGCTCTTTCCGGAGGTCGCGCTCACCGCCGGCGAGGAGATCTCGGGCTGGCCCGACCTCGCGTGGAACGGGCGGAACTTCGGGATCGTCTGGACCGGCGAGTCGAGCGGCCTCTCCTTCGCGGCCGTCGACCGCGCCGGCGGGCGGACGGGCCCGGTGACGAGCGTCGCGACGCATACCGCGTGGCCCAACCGGGCCGCGATCGCCTGGACCGGCGAGGAGTTCGCGGTGGCCTGGAGCGGAGTCGACGGCGGTCGCGGACAGGTGTTCCTGCAGCGCCTCTCCGCGGCGGGAGACCTGCTCGGGGGGCCCGCCCCCGTGACCGCAAACCCGACGGCGTCCGAGGCCTCGAACCCCCGGCTGACCTGGTCGGGAGTGGCTTCGCCGTCGCCTGGCACGACCGGCGGCTGGGCAGCCACCGCGCCTTCCTCGCGCGGCTCGACCCCTCGGGCGCGAAGCTCGGCGCGGACCAGCCGCTCTCGGACACCGTCTCGCTCAACCCGGACCTGGCGTGGACCGGGCAGGAGTTCGGCGTCGCGTGGAGCGAACCGCGGGACGGGATCGCGCGGAAGATCGTCTTCACGACGGTCGACACGGGCGGCGTTCCCGTCGTCCCCGCCGTCCGCGTCTCCTCAGGCACCCTCCCGTTCGACTACCCCAGCCTGGCCTGGACCGGCGTCCGCTACGGGATCGCGTCGCGCGAGCAGGCCGGGGCGTGGCGCGTCGTGACGAATCTCGTCGACTGCAACTGCCTCGACGGCGACGGCGACCTCGCGTCCTCGTGCACCGATTGCAACGACGGCGAGGCGACGGTCTACCCGGGCGCGGCCGAGGCGTGCAACGGCCGCGACGACGACTGCAACGCGCTGGTGGACGACCTCGCTGGGGTGGTGGACGGAGATCTCGACGGCGTCGCGGGGGCCTGCGACAACTGCCCCGCGGTGCGCAACGAGCCGCAGTCGGACGGGGACGCCGACGGAGAGGGCGACGCCTGCGACCTCGACGACGCCGTCACGCTCTTCGAACGGATCGAGCGGCCGCGCGTCGCCTGGCAGAACGACGCGGGCTACCCGTCGTACAACCTCTACCGCGGCTCGCTCGCCGCGCTGTTCGCGACCGGCGAGTACACGCAGGAGCCGGGCTCCAACCCCTACGCCGGCCGCTTCTGCGGGCTGGCCGTTCCCTGGCAGGACGACGGCCTCGAGCCCGCGGCCGGCGAGGCCTTCTACTGGCTGGCGGCCGGGGTCGGCGCGGGAGGCGAGGAGCCGCTGGGGAGCGGATCGGGGGTGACGCGGGCCAATCCCCACCCCTGCCCGTAGCGCACAGCGCCGCTCAGCGCGCCGGGCGGGAACCGACCCCCAGCGCCTGCAGCGCCGTCGAGACGGCGACGACCACCCCGCACCCCACCACGTTGTACCAGAGGAACCCCAGGTCGGAGGCGAGGAAGAGTGCGATCACCGTGGCCTGCGCGACCAGCGCGGCGACCAGGACCGGCGTCGCCGTGATGCGCTTGAGGAAGAAGGCCACGACGAACAGCCCCAGTATCGTGCCGTAGAAGATCGAGCCCAGGATGTTGACCGCCTGGATCAGGTTGTCGAGCAGCGAGGCGAAGGTCGCGAAGCCGACCGCGACCAGGCCCCACAGCACGGTGAACAGCTTCGAAACCAGCAGATCGGCGCGGCGGCGTCGCGGTCCGCGCCGCGAGCGGCCCGAGGCGCTTCCAGAGGTCGATCATGCTGGTGCTGCCCAGCGCGGCCAGCTCGCTCGAGATCGAGCTCATCGCGGCGCAGAGGATCACCGCGATCAGCAGCCCGACGAGGCCGCTGGGGCAGGTAGCGCAGCACGAACGAGATGAAGACGAAGTCGGCGTCCTTGGTCTCGGTCCCCGGGAGCGGCCTTCGCGACCAGCGCTTCGGCCTCCGTCCCGCAGCTCCTCGGTCGCGCGCGGCGGCCGCGCGCAGGGCCGCCTTCGCCGGCTGCCTCGCCGCGCTCCGCGTCGAGCGCCGCGACGTAGGCCTCGCGCCGCCCCGCGCTGCGCCGCGAAGGCGCCGTCGTAGCGCCGGTCCAGCGCCGCCAGCTCGGCGGCGTGCGGCGCCCGCGGCGACGCGCTCGAGAGCCGGCGCGTTGAAGAAGACCGGCGGCTGGCGTGAACAGGTAGAAGACGAAGACCATGCACGCCGACGAACAGGATGCCGAACTGCATCGGCACCTTGAACATCCCGTTGAAGAGCAGCCCCAGGCGGCTCTCGGTGACCGAGCGGCCGGCCAGGTAGCGCTGGACCTGGGACTGATCGGTCCCGAAGTAGGCGAGCGCCAGGAAGAACCCGCCGGTGATCCCCGACCAGAAGTTGTAGCGGCTCTCGAGAGTCGAGATCGAAGCTCACGGCGTTCATCCGGTCGAGCGCGCCGGCGAGCTTGAGCGCGTGCGGCAGCGAGACCGGCGTCGGGCAGGCTGAACAGACGATCACCACTCCGGCGATCGCCATCCCCGGCCAGCATGACGATCATCTGCTGCTTCTGGGTCTGGCTGACCGCGCGGGTGCCGCCGAAGACGGTGTAGGCGATGACGAACAGCCCCGATGCCGAGGTTGGTGGCGTGCAGCGGCCAGCCCAGGATCGTGCTGAGGATGATCGACGGGGCGTAGATCGTGATCCCGGCCGCGAGCCCGCGCTGGATCAGGAACAGGACCGCCCCCAGGTAGCGGACCCGGCGCGTCGAAGCGGTGCTCGAGGTACTCGTAGGCGGTGTAGACCTTGAGCCGGTGGTAGATCGGCACGAAGACCGCGGCGATCACGATCATCGCCAGCGGCAGGCCGAAGTAGAACTGCACGAAGCGCATCCCGTCCTCGTACGCCTGGCCGGGGGTCGACAGGAAGGTGATCGCGCTGGCCTGGGTGGCCATGATGCTCAGAGCCCGATCGTCGGCCAGGCCAGCGTGTTGCCGCCGCGCAGGTAGCCGTCGACGTCCTTGACGTCGCGCGACTTCCACGCGCCGTAGATCGCCGATGAAGCAGCAGCGTGCCGGCCAGGACGACCCAGTCGAGCGCGGTCACGCCGCCCACCCGGCAGGAGCGCGAAGAGCCGCGACCAGCAGCGCCAGCTCCGCCAGCAGCAGCAGGTAGACGTTGCGCCAGCTGCCGAGCAGCGGGGGCGGCTCGTCCCCGGCGCCGGGCCGGGCCGAGGCTCGCGCGGCTCGGAGGCCCCCACCGCTCAGCCCCTGGCGAGCAGGTTGGCGAACAGCCGGTAGGCGCCCGGAACGCCGGCCGGGAGCTGCCGGAAGAAGGCGAGGCCGGTGTAGACGAAGCGCCCCTTCCCGTGGCGGGCGACGAGCGTGCTCCCCTTCAGCGGCTCCTCGCCCGGGTCGGCGATCGCGAACAGCGGCGTGTAGCGCTCGATCCCACGTTCGCCGCGAAGTAGATCCCGCGCTCCTGGACCCAGCCCGCGAAGTCGGCCTCGCCGAGCTCGTTCGGGGCGCGCAGCGCCGGGTGGTCCGGGGCCAGCAGCGCGATCGCCGCCGTCTCGTCGGTGACCCGGTCACGGCCGATCTCGAACGGGTAGGGCCCGATCGCGACTCCATCGGGGCGAGCCGGTTGTTCGTGCTGTACTGCGCCACCAGCGTCCCGCCCTGCTCGACGAAGTCCATCAGCCGCGGGTGCGCCGCGCGCAGCCAGGCGCGCGTGTTGTAGGCGCGGATCCCGACGACGATCGCCGCGAAGCGCGCAGAGGTCGCCGCGCGCGGACCGTCTCCTCGTCGAGCGCGACGACCGCAGCCCCGACGTGACGCCAGGTCCTCGGCGACCGAGTCGCCGGAGCCGGGGATGTAGCCGATCGCGCCGGGCGGCAGCTGGATCGCGAGCGGCGCCAGCCGCAGCGTCGCCGGCTGCAGCACGAGCTGCACCGGGATGTGCGGGTAGTCGATCGTCGACTCGGCGAACGACCAGCGGCGGCCGTCGGCGGCCAGCACCGGCGTGACCTCGATCGGTGCGGCGCCGGCCGGCGCGGTGACCGTGAACGCGACCGTCGCCTCGTCGCCGGCCTTCGCGAGCTTGACCGGCTGCGCCGCCGGCTCGGCCTTCCAGCCGGCCGGGAGCGGCAGCGCGACCTCGGCCTCCAGCGCGTCGCGCCCGGCGCGCACGCGCACCGCAACCGCCGCCGGGCGGCCATTGACCAGCATCGTCGCCTCGCGCGTCGGCGTGACCGTCGCCGGCGGCACGATCACGAACGGCCGCAGGCGCTCCCCCAGCACGGGGTCGGCCGCGGCGTGCTCGACCGGAACGGCGATCGCCAGCTCGCGCTCGCCGAAGCGGAAGCGCGTCGTGACCGCCAGCGGCGGCGGGCCGAGCGGCTCCCCCGCCAGCCGCGGATCGGTCACCGCCTGCCGCCCGCGCGTGCCGGGCGCGGCCAGCCAGTACGGGACCGAAACCGGCGCGTCGGCCGGCAGCCGGATCGCCTGCGGGAAGGTCCGGCTGCTCGCCGGCGGCGAGCGCGGCGCCCGGCTCGAGCGGCGGCACCCAGGGAAACTCGATCCGCTGCAGCACGACCGCCGCGGGCCGGCGCAGCGCGACCTCCAGCGTCGAGCTTGACCTCGCTCCCGGGCGCAGCCGTCGGCGCGGGGGCGGTGGCCCGCACGAACAGGCCGGCCGCCGACGCGACCAGGTGCTCCAGCGCCGCCCGCGCGTCGCGCACCCGGACGCCGCCGCGGGCAGCGCGTCGAGCGCGCGGTGCGCGTCGAGCAGCGCCGGGATCGCGCGCTCCGGCGCGTCGCGCTCGAGCGTCGCACGGGCCCGGTCGAGCGCGGCGATCAGTGGCGCGGCGGGCGGGCCGAAGCGGTTCCAGGTCAGGTCGAGCCCGCCCAGGACGTCGTCGCCGGGCGGCTTCGACCCGGCGAGCGGGACGAAGTACTCGAGGACCTCGCCGCGCTGCCCCGGCACGCCGAACCCCTGGCTGCGGTGCTGGCTGCGCGAGAGCGCGGCCAGCTCGCCGTATCCCAGGCCCAGCCGCGGGTCGTAGGCGCCGACGTTCAGCTTGAGCGCGCCTTCCGGCGGCGGATCGCCGCGCCACGAGCCCCAGGTTGCGGAACAGGCGCTCGGCCTGCCACGGCGTCACGCCGTCCTGCAGTTGCTCGGGGAAGCGCGCCGGGTCGGCCGCGGCGGCGAACGCCTCGCGTGCCAGGATCGCCGACGCGGTGTGGTGGCCGTGGTTGGGCGGGTTCTCGTCGAAGCGGGTGACGATCACGTCGGGCCGGAAGGTGCGGATCACCCAGACCACGTCGGCCAGCGCCTCGTCGTGGTCCCACCACGACAGCGTCTCGGCCGCCGACTTGGAGTAGCCGAAGTCGCGCATCCGCGTGAAGCGCTGCTGCGCGCCGTCGATGCGCCGTGCAGCCAGCAGCTCCTCGGTGCGGATCACGTCGAGCAGGTCCCCCTGCTCGGCACCGATCAGGTTCTGCCCGCCGCCGCCGCGGGTCATCGACAGGTAGGCGGCGGCGAGGTGCCGGCCATTCGCGAGATAGGTCAGAAGGCGCGTGTTCTCGTCGTCGGGGTGGGCCGCGACGTAGAGTACGCGGCCCGTACTGGCCAGGCGGTCCAGCTCGTGCGCGAGGTGTCCGGCGTGCATGAGGGGCTCCGCGGCGGCGGCGGGAAGGGCTGCGGCGAGCAGGAGGATCGCAGCGGCGACGAGGAAGCGGGCCGCGCCTGCGGTCAGGCTCGAATGCGGGCTCGTCATCGGGCCTCCCGTGACCGGCGGTGCTCGAGCACGCGCCGGAAGAAGGCCTCGTACCGATCGAAGGCGGCCGGCTCCGCGAAGTGCGCGACGGCGTGGGCGCGCGCCGCCCGCCCCATCGCGGCGCGGCGCGCCGGATCGCCGAGCACTTCGATCAGCGCGCGGGCCAGGCGTTCGGGATCGTGCGGTTCGACCAGACAGCCGGTCGCACCGTCGACGATCACCTCGGGGATCCCGCCGACGCGGAAGGCGAAGACCGGCACGCCGGCGCTCTGCGCCTCGAGCGCGGCGACGCCGAAGCTCTCGGTCTCGCTCGGCAGGACGAAGGCGTCGGCGTGCTGGAGGTACTCGATGAACTCCGCGCGGCGGCCCAGGAACGCCACCGCGTCGCTGACCCCCAGCGCGTCGGCGCGCTCGACCGCGGCGCCGCGGGTCGGGCCGTCGCCGACCAGCACCAGCCGCGCCGGCCGTTCGCGCCGCACGTGGGCCAGCACCTCCATCAGCTCCGGGACCCGCTTCACCTCGCGGAAGTTGCTGACGTGGAACAGGTAGGCCGTGCCGGGCGCTCCCGGCCCCGCGAACAGCGCGGCAAGGCGCGCGCGGATCGGGCGCCGGCGCCGGCGCGTAGTGCTCGGTGTCGACGAAGTTGGGCAGCACGTCGATCGGCTGCGATTCGGGGATCCCGAGGCAGCGCCGCGCCTCGCGCCGGAGGAAGTCGGAGGGGACCGTGATCCCGTCGGCGGCGGCCACGGCGTGGGCCGTGACCGGCCGGTAGGCCGGGTCGGAGCCGACGCGCGTCACGTCGGTGCCGTGCAGCGAGGCAACCAGCGCGGGCGCCCGCGCGCCGCCGGCCTCGAGCACCTGGCGCGCCAGCAGCGCGCTGGTCGCGTGCGGCACGGCGTAGTGCACCTGCACCAGGTCGAGCCCGTGGGTCCGCGCGATCTCGACGATCGTCGAGGCCACGGCCAGCGTGTAGGGCGCGTGCTCGAACACCGGGTAGGGCGGGACGCGGACCTCGTGGAAGGTCTCGCCGGCGCAGGGGGGCAGCTCGCGGCTGGGGCGCGACGATGGCGATCAGGTGGATCCGGTGGCCGCGCCGGGCCATGCCCAGCGCCAGCTCGGAGGCCACGACGCCGCTCCCGCCGAGGCTCGGGAAGCAGACGATGCCGATCGAGAGCGGCGAGCGTCATCGGCGGGACTCGAAGGCGTGGGCGCCCGCGAACGGGTTGTCGCGGAAGTGGCGCACCGGGTCGGCCAGCCCCGGCGTCGCGACCGCGCGCAGCGGCTCGCCGTGAGCGACGCCGATCAGGCTGCCGTAGTAGCGGTCGCGGGCCTCGATCGCCGCCAGCGCGCCGGACGAGCCGATCAGTGTCGGCGCGCCGCCGGCCGGGGGCGCGACCTGCGAGGCGTGGCAGACGATCGCCGCCGCCTTGCGGGCCGCAGCGGCCGAGGTGTCGACGACGAAGCTCGGCGTCATCCGGTGGCGCAGCGCGTAGTGCAGGACCTGGCGCGGGACGAAGGGCGCCGCGGCGCCCGCGCCGTCCGGATAGCGCGCCAGGCCGGCCAGGAAGGTCGCCTTGAGCAGCAGCGCTGCGGCCGCCTCGTGGTCGGGATGCCGGTCCTCGATCCAGGGGATCAGCACGATCTCGGGACGGATCCGGCGCAGCGCCTGCACGACGGCGGCCACCTGCTCCGGTACCGCCGGGTCCAGGCCCGCGTCGGGCAGGCCCAGGTTTTCGCGCCGCTTCAGGCCCATCACCTCGGCCGCCGCCGCGGCCTCGCGCGCCCGCTGCTCCGGTGTGCCGTGCGTCGCCCGCTCGCCGCGGGTCAGGTCGAGGACGCCGGTCGAGTGCCCCAGCTCAGCCGCGCGGATCAGCGATTCCGCCGCAGAACAGCTCGACGTCGTCGGGGTGCGGGCCGACCGCCAGCAGGTCGAGGCCGAAGTCGCTCATCGGAGGTCCTTCAGGGTGGAATCGAACGGGTCGATCGCGTCCAGCACGCGGGACACGAACGCGTGATCGCCCCAGCGGGAGGCGAAGGTGGCAAGGCCGAAGACGCGCTCCTGCGGCGCGCCGCCGGGGTGCAGCATCCGCTGCACGCGGCGCAGTTCCTCGACGCGGGTGGCATCGCGGTGCAGCAGCGCCGCGCGGTACTTTGCCGCCAGCTTCTCGACCGACCCGCGCACGCTGGCGGCGGTCTTCTCGAGCGCGGTGTCGAGACCGGGGCCGGCGGCCAGGAGCCGCGGCGCCAGCGCGCCCAGCGCCGCGGCGAACGGCCCGGTCAGCGCCACCTCGACCTCGGCCGCCTCGCGCGCCCCGTCGGCGCCGCCGGCCAGCCGCGCCAGCAACTCGGCCTCCGGCCGCTCCGCGTCGGCCGGGGCCAGCCCCAGCCGGTCGAGCAGCGCCCCGGTCTTCTCATCCACGACGCGGAATCGCGCCCGCGGCACCACCCGCGGCATCGTCATGCCGAACGCCGCGTAGAGCGGCGGGAGCTGCTCGAAGTAGGCGACCTCGGCCGGGCCGCCGACGTAGGCCGCGGTCGGCAGCAGCGTGTCCTGCACGATCGGCCGCAGCAATGCGCTGCTGCTGAAGGCGAGCGGGTCGGCCTCCAGCGCGGCCAGCAGCTCGGCAAGCGAGTGCCGCGTGCCGCCGCCGGCGGTCCGGAAGGCGTCGCCATCCGGCTCCAGCCGGTAGCGCGGCCCGGCCGCGCCGTGTGGATGGAAGAACGACAGCGGCGCTCCCGCCCGGATCGGGATCTGCACGGCGCGCCCCGCCGTCTCCAGCTCCGCCGCCCGCGCCGCGAGCGCCGCCGCGAGCGGCGCCGCCTCGCGCAGCGCCCGCGCGTGGACCGGTGCGGCCAGCGCGGCGATCGCCGGGTCGCGCGGGTCGAGCAGGACCAGCCCCTGCTCCGCGAACAGCTCGGCCAGCACGCCGGCGAACGCTTCGGCCCAGCCCGCGCCGGGCCGGTAGTGCCGCGCCAGGCGCTCGGCGTGGGCCGCGCCGTGCGGCAGGTGCGCCAGCTCCGCGCGCAGCGCGTCGAGCCGGTCGAGCACCTCGGGCGGAAGCACCGCGTGCGCCACGGAGCGGCGGTCGGCGGCGTCCGCGGGAAGAGACAGCGTCAGCGGCTCGCCCTGCGGCCGCCCGATCCGGACGCTCGCGATCTCCGGGAGGTCGTGGTCCTCGGTCTGCAGCCAGAAGACGGGGACCACGGGCCGGCCCGACTCCGCGGCCAGGGCCCGAGCCAGGCGGACCGCGCTGGCCGCCTTGTAAAGCGTGAAGAGCGGCCCGAGAAACAGCCCGACCTGCTGGCCGGTGACGACCGCCGGCGCGCCATCGGCCAGCGCGGCCAGGTGCGCGTCGCGGGCGGGGCTGGGCGCCCGGCGGGCATTCTGCTGCCGCCAACTCTTCAGCACCGCGGGCGGAACGGGACGCGCCGCGCGGCCCAGGGCCGCGCGGCGGTCGTCGTGCGTCACGGCTACTTCTTCCAGTCGGCGATCGCCTTCGCGATGTCTTCCTTGAAGAACTGGTCGTAGATGCTGTTCCCCGGGCCCAGCTTCTGCGACTGCTCGGCGGCGGCGAGCGCCTCGGCCTTCTTCCCCTGCTTGCCGAGGATGCTGGCCTTGACCCAGTTGTTCCACCAGTTCGGCTCGATCGCGATCGAGGTGTTGATGTAGGAGAGGGCCTGGTTCAGGTCGCCGCCCGAGTCGAGCAGGTAGCGCGCCGCCTGCCAGTGCGGGCGCCAGGCGTCGCCCAGCGTCTTGTCGATGCTGGCCGCGACCTGGGCCTTGGTGTCGACGGTAATCGGGATCCGGACCCGCGTCTTCTCCCACTCCAGGTCGAGGTTCGCGCCGGAGTCGGTGGTGTCGGAGAAGAGGAAGGTCAGGCGCTCGCGCGAGGTCGCCATCGCCTGCGGCGTGAGCGTGATCCGGGCGACGTCGTTCTTCTCGTCGTAGCCGTTGGTCCCCGACAGGTCGGGCTTGGAGTTGAGGATCACGGTCCAGCTGGTCTTGCCGGGGATCGTGAAGAGCGAGTAGCTGCCGGCCGGAACCGGCTTGCCGCCCAGGGCGAAGTCGCGGCTGGCGGTCAGCTTGGTCGCCATGTTGGCGCCGGTGCGCCAGAGCGTATCGAACGGCACCAGCTCGCCCCAGATGACGCGGCCCTTGACCGCGGGGCTCGAGTACTCGATCGAGAAGTCGGTGATCCCGACCCGCTGCTCGAGCTTGGCCTTGGGGCTGGAGGCCGGGGTCTCCATCGCGCTCTGCGCGAGGGCGGGGGCGGCCGCGAGGCCGGCCAGGACGAGGGCGGAACAAACGGCCTTGTAAACGATCGGTCTACGCATGGAGGGCTCCTGAACTGCCGGACGCCGGGAGTGGCGGCCGGGGACGCGGTGGCACGCCGAACCGCGGGATTGTACCGGCCGCGGGGGGACCGGCAAGACGGCCGGTCGCGGCCTGAGGAGGGGGCTCGCGGCGCCGGCCGCGCCGGGCGGGGTTTCCGCCCGGCGCGGCCGGCTTCCGGCGCGATCGCTAGTTTCGCGGCGGCGAGCGCAGCGTCGTCACCACCGTGAACGGCAGCGACGGCGACGCGGTTCCCTCGCCCGCGAAGAACAACCTGAGGGTCTCGGCGTACGACGAGGACGGGCTGTAGTCGGTCACGTAGAGCGAGACGAGCTGATCCAGGTCGAGCCCGGTCGGCGCCAGCTCCGGCGGGAGCGTCAGGTTGGTGACGTTCCAGCTGGTGCGGGCCTTGGGGTTCAGCACCACCTGCCAGGTCCGGTCCTTGCCGGGCTGCGCAGGGTCGTTGTAGACGAACCAGACCCGGCCCACCTTGTTGTTCTTGGCCGGCGGCGGGTCGTCGAGGCCCCAGGTCATGACGCCGCCTGAGTACGAGAACGGGTCGATCCGCATCAGGCGCGGGATCTGCAGCGTGGCGGCCGGGGCGGTGTTGCTGGTCTCGGTGTAGGTCGAGAAGGCGGTGGGCGCGCCGTTGACCGGGAAGAAGCTCTGGTTGACCAGCGTGAACCAGTAGTCCTGCGGGAGCTGGTCGAACAGGTAGTACTGCCCGTTTGTCGCCGCCGGGACCAGGTTCTTGGTCCCGAGGCTGTAAAACTGATTGCCGCGGGTGCCGGCGACCGAGACCACGTCCACCGGGTCGACCGCGTTGAACAGCCGCGAGGCGGCGGTGCGGTTCAGGTTGATCGTGTAGCTCGCGCCGTTGGTAAAGGCCTGGTCCAGCAGGAAGCCGTAGCTCGCCGGCCCGACGTCGCTGAAGCTCGAGTTGTCGCCCATCAGCGAGATCGTGCCGTTCTCCTGCAGGTCGCTCTGTCTGACCGTGAACTGCTTGGACGTCTGGCCGATCCAGGAGGTCGGGCCGAACTCGAACGGCTGCACCCGGCCGAACAGTGTCGGCGTCGGGTTCAGCGAGACCGTCACCGTGCCCACGTCCGGGTCGGTCACGCCACAGCCCTCGACGCCGCCCGGCAGCGAGACCACCAGGGTCCCGACGCCGTCCGGGATGTCGACGAAGCTGAAGATCAGGTCGCCCGAGACGGTCGTGTTGGGCCGGCCGGCGGAGAAGGTCAGCGGCTTCGTCTCCGAGCTGAGGTCGACCACGCCGCTCGGGACCGGTGGTGAAGGTCTTCTCGACGGTGCCGTCGCTCCGGTCGTGGACGGCCACCAGCGCGCCGGACAAGGGAGCGCCGCAGTTGTCGACGATCTTGACGCCCAGGGTCGGGTTGCCGCCACCGCCGTCGTCCAGGACGAACGCCGCACCCACCGAGGCGTCGGCGTTGAGCGTGACGCTGCAGGCGCCGGTTCCGCTGCACGCGCCGCTCCAGCCGGTGAACTTCCAGCCCGACGCGGGGTGGGCGGCAAGGCCGACCTGGGTTCCGTCGTCGTACTGCGCCGAGCAGGCCGAATTCCCCTGGCCGCAGTTGATCCCGGCCGGCGTGCTGTCGACCCGGCCGCCGGCCGCGCCGGCGCCGGCGCTGACATTGACCGAAAGAGTGCGCTTGGGGGTGGACTGCGCGAAGTTCGCGCCGACGCTGGCGTTGGCGTTGAGCGTGATCGCGCAGCTCCCGGTGCCGGTGCAGGCCCCGCTCCAGCCGGTGAAGTTCCAGCCCGAAGCCGGCGTGGCCGTGAGCGAGATCCCCGTGCCGACGGGCCATGCGTTCGAGCACTGCGTATTGCCCGCGCCGCACGAGATCCCGGCCGGCGTGCTGGCGACCGAGCCGCCCGCGTCCGGCGTCACGCTGACGCTCAGCGTCGGCTGGGCCGCCTCGCTGAAGTTCGCCCCGACCGTCGAGTCCGCGTTGAGCGTGACCACGCAGGCGCCGGTGCCGCTGCAGGCCCCGGTCCAGCCGGCGAAGCTGAAGCCCGCAGCCGGGTTGGGGGTGAGCGTGATCACGGTGCCGGAGAGGAACGACTCCGAGCAGCGGGTGTTGGCCGCGCCGCACGAGATCCCCATCGGGTCGCTGGTGATCGAACCGCCCTGCTCGGGCGTGACATTGACCGTCAGCGTGCGGTTGACGGGGATCGCGTTGAAGGTCGCGGTGACGCTGCGCGCCGCGCTCATCGTGACGCTGCAGGTTCCGGTCCCGGTGCACGCCCCGCTCCAGCCGGCGAAGACCGAGCCCTGGGCGGGCGTGGCAGTCAGGGTGACCACGGTCCCGGCGTCGTAGCTCGCGGTGCAGGTCGCGCCGCAGTCGATCCCGGCGGGGCTGCTCGTCACGCTGCCGCTGCCGCTGCCGGCGCGCGAGACGGTGAGCGCCTGGTCGGGGACGTCGACCGCGAAGACCAGCGTGTGCGGCCCGGACACGGTCAGCGTGTAGCTGAAGTTCTTTCCGGCGCGCGCGAGCGAGATCGGCCGGCCGTCGAGCGTCGCCAGGATCGTCCCCCCGCCGGCCGGCGGCCTGATCGTGAACTTGACCTTCTTGCCCGCGGTGTACGACCCGGCCGTCGGCGAGACCGAGATCCCATCCCGCGCCTCGACCGTCACCGGGTAGGTGAAGGCCGCGAAGCTCGCCTTGAGCGAGTGCTTGGCCTGGACGTTCGTGAAGGTGTAGCTGTAGCTCGTCGCCTGCGACGGCACCGGCTGGTTCGACCGGTCGACCGCGACGGAGGAGATGTAGAACCCGCTGCTCGCGGTGACCTGGAAGGTCTGGTCCGCTCCCGGCTGCACGCTGGCCGAGCGCGGCGAGACGGTACCGCCCTTACCCGCGGTCGCCTTGATCTTGAACGGCTTGGTGGACTGTGCGAGTGCGCTGCTGCCCGCGGCCAGGAACGCCAGGAGCAGCACGAGTGCCACGGTGAGCGTGTGACGGGTCGAGCGCATGCCTTCACCTCGGGAGGGGAAACAGCGGCGACCAGCCGCATCCCCTCGCCGGCGGCTGGATCGGGCTTCGATGGCGCGAAGTCGTGCCATGGACCTGCGTGGGACGAAGCAGGAATTGTACGTCGATTCGAGGAACGTTGTTCGGCGTTCTTTTGCCGAACAAACAAATCGGTCAGGCAGCGCGGCGGCGGACTTCGCTTCCCTCCGCCTCCGCTCGGGGCCGCCCGGCCGGGGGCGGCGCGGGCCGGGTCCGCTCGTTTACTCGCCGCTGCCCTTGAATCGATCGTCGTCCTCGGCGAACAGCACGTTGAAACTGGTGAGCGAGCCGTAGCACCCCGTAATGTAGCCCTGCAGCTTCAGCCGGGCTTCCGCCGACAGCTCCTCGGCCGCGTTGATCTGCTGTTCGAGTACGCGCAGGCGATTGCGGACCGCGACGATCTTCTGGAACAGCGTCTCGATCGGCCAGCTCTTCTCGGCCACGCCGGGACGGCCGGGCCGCAGCACCAGCTCGCCTCCGCGCCACTTCTCGGCGGGTGCGACCGGCGTAATGCCGCATTCCTCGCGGATCACGCGGCGCAGCAGGGTCTCGAGATCGGCGACGGAGCCGTCCTTCACGTCGATGGTCATCGGGGGGTCCCGGCGCTCGCGCTCGGTGGCGAGCGGGAAGGTGCTGCGGGGAGAGGCGGAAGGCGCCGCGCCGGGCGAAACCCCGGCCGCAGCGGCAGGGGCGGTCGGCGCACCGCCGCGGAAGTTGTGCTGGCTGCCGCAGTAGTCGCAGTTGACGCGCAGCGGCCGCCCGGCGGGGTCGGCCACGATCACGGTGTGCCGGCGCTCGGTCTTGCAGGCCCGGCAGAGGTCGAAGACCGGGTCGCCCGCGCCGTAGCGGCGCTCGGCGCTCACGGCGCGAGTCCCGGGCGCATCCGGAATCGCTTCGCCTGCCTCTCGCGCCTGCGCATCCCAACGTCCTCGCCCGGAGCCCGCAGGTTAGCACCCGCCGGGAGCCCCGGCGACGGGCCGAGTCGCCGCGGGACCGGTCTTTTTACACCAGCCTGCGGCGCGCGAGGAGTGCGGCGACCGCCGCCCCCAGCAGCCCGACCGCGAGCCCGGCCGGCGCGCCGATGATCGCCAGCAGGAAGAAGACCGGCTCATCGACGTGGAAGACCGCGGCCACCGCGTTGTGCAGCACGGCGAAGACCGGGAAGGCGATCGCGGAGATCCAGGCGAGCGCCAGGAAGGTCTTCGTCCAGCCGCGCGGCGTGCGGACCCAAAGGGTGAACAGCACGACCGCGGCGAGTACCGCGGCACCGACCATCAACAGGAACTTGCTCATCGTCCCTCCAGCAGCGTCTGTCCGATGTCCCTGAGCAGCGTCCGGCGCGCCGCGCCCGTCAGCAGCCCCACCTCGCGCCCGATGTTCGAGATCGTGCCGAGCCCCAGCAGCGCCCAGGCCGCAGCGTCAGCGTCGACGCCGCCCCGGATCCCGCGGGCGGCGCGGTGCTCGACGATCCGGTCGCGGACGTAGCGGTGAAAGCGCCGATAGGTCGCCCGCAGGTGTCCTTTGACCGCGTCGTCATCGACCTCGTCGAGCCCGGCGAAGAGCACGCGATAGAGGCCGAACTCGCCGTGGTGCGTCGCCTCGTGCGCGAGGATCCGCTCCGCCCCCGTCGCCTGCCCCTCGCCCGCGTCGAGCAGCCCGTCCCAGATCGACAGGGATCGCTCGTAGACGTGGTCGATCGCGGCCAGGAACATCGCCTTCTTGTCGTCCCAGAGGCGGTAGAGGATCGTCTCCTGGACCCCGCAGCGGCGGGCCAGCTCCGCGGTGGTGGCCCTGCGGTAGCCGACCTCGGCGAAGGCTTCGGCCAGGACGGGGAGCAGTTCTTCGCGCTTCTCGGCGGAACGGTTGGGACGCGGCACGGCGGGCCTCCCGATCGCCGCGTAGTGTAAGTGCCTACTTGCAAAATGTCAAGGGCCGTGGCGGGATGCCTCCGGGCGGTCGCGGCAGGCCGGTGAGCGGTCCCGGGGGGCCCCGCGGCGCGGCGCCCCGGCCGAGCCGTAGAACCCGGCCGTACCGTTTACTTTCCCGTTCGTTCCGGCGTACCTTTCCGGAAACTCGCGCGAGGGTCCCCCATGCTCCGGATCGCCCGGCCCGTCCTGCTCCCGCTGCTGCTCTGCGCCGCCTTCCTTCCCGCGTCCGCCGGCGGCGACGCCGATTCGGCGGATCTCCCGCCCAACCTCCACTGGTGGGTCGTCCAGCAGACCGAGAACGGCCAGCGGGCCGACTTCTTCATCGTGCTCAAGCACCAGGCCGACCTGTCGGCGGCCCGTGCTTTGGCCGACAAGAAGGACAAGGGCCGCTTCGTCTTCTCCGCCCTGACCCAGGCCGCGGACGCGGCGCAGGGCCCGGTGCGCACCTGGCTCGACACGCGCGGGGTGCGGTACCGGCCGTACTGGATCGTCAACGCGATCCTGGTCCAGGGTGGCGACCGCGCCCTCGCGATCGAGGCCGCCCGCCGGCCGGAGGTGGACCGCGTCGAAGGGAACCCCGCGATCCGGAACGTCCTGCCCCGGCCGGGCGCGATCGACGAGCAGGCGGGGCCCGCGCCCTCGGCCGCGCCGGGATCGCCGGCCGCCGGTGGCGAGCCCGACGCCGTCGAGTGGAACATCAGCAAGGTGCAGGCCCCCGCGGTCTGGAACCTGGGCTTCCGCGGCGAGGGGATCGTCGTCGCCGGCCAGGACACCGGGATCCGCTGGACCCACAACACCCTGAAGAGCAAGTACCGCGGCTGGAACGGCTCGGCCGCCGATCACAACTACAACTGGCACGACGCGATCCACGAGACCGGCAGCAGCTGCGGCGCCGACTCCCCGGTCCCCTGCGACGACCACGGCCACGGCACGCACACGATGGGCACGGTCGTCGGCGACGACGGCGGCTCGAACCAGGTCGGGATGGCACCGGGCGCAAAGTGGATCGGCTGCCGCAACATGAACGCGGGCGCCGGCACCCCCGCGACCTATCTCGAGTGCTTCGAGTTCTTCCTGGCGCCGACGAAGATCGACGGCTCGGACCCGGACCCGACGAAGGCCCCCGACGTCACCAACAACTCCTGGGGCTGCCCGACCTCGGAAGGCTGCTCGTGGGACACGCTGCAGGCCGCCGTCGACAACCAGAAGGCTGCGGGGATCATGACCGTCGTCTCGGCCGGCAACTCCGGCTCGGGCTGCAACACGGTCACCGACCCGCCCGCGCTCTACCTCTCCGCCTATACCGTCGGCTCCACCACCAGTTCGGATTCGGTGTCGGGTTTCAGCAGCCGCGGCTACGCCACCGGCACCGGTGCGATGAAGCCCGAGATCGTGGCCCCGGGGTCCGGGGTGCGCTCGGCCTACAATTCGAGCGACTCGGCCTTCACCACGATGGACGGGACGAGCATGGCCGGTCCGCACGTGGCGGGCGCGGTCGCGCTGCTCTGGTCGGCTCACTCCTGCTTCCTGAACGCGCAGGACGACACGCAGACCGCGCTGAGCGCGGCAGCGCTCGACCTGCCGGGCACGGTGGAGAGTTGCGGCGGGAACTACACCACCGGTCCGAACAACACCTGGGGCAACGGCCGACTGAACATCCTCTCGGCGGTGAACGCGGGGTGCCTGTGCGCCGTTCCGGGGGCCCCCGCGATCGACGGGGCCACCGCGCCCGCCGACAGCCGCATGACCGTGAGCTGGGACGCCGGCGTCCCGGCCGGCGATTCGTACCGCATCTACCGCTCGCTGGGCGCCTGCCCGGGCGGCGCATTCGAGCTGGTCCGCTCCGGCCAGCCCGCCTCGCCCTGGACCGACACCGGCGTCAGCGGCGGGATCACCTATTCCTACAAGGTCGCGGCAGTCGACCCGACGGGCGGCTGCGAGTCCGCGCCGTCGGCCTGCGCCGAGGCCACGGCGACGGGCCCGTGCACGCTGGCCCCGTCGTTCACCGGGCTGGCGTCGGTGACGAACCCGGGCCAGTCGACCTGCGCCCTCTCCCTCGCGTGGCCCGCTGCGACCGCCGCCTGTCCCGGCCCGGTGCGCTACCGGATTTACCGCTCCACGACCAGCCCCGTGGCGCTCGTGCCGGCCAACGTGATCGCCTCGGGCGTCGATGGGACGAGTTACCTCGACGCCGCGGGCCTGGCCAGCGGCGGGACCTACTACTACGTCGTGCGGGCCGTCGACCTGTCGAACGGCTCCGAGGATCCGAACTCCGTGGAGCGGGCGGGCGCGCCGTCCGGGCCGATTTCGACCCAGACCCTGACCGAGACCTTCGAGGGAGTGGGCGGATTCGACCTGCCCGGCTGGAGCGCCGCCGCGCTGAGCGGGGCGGTGAACTGGGCCTGGTCCGACACCTACGCCGAGTCGCCGACCCACTCATGGCATGCGCGGGACGCCGGCAGCCGCGGGGACAAGGTGCTCACGAGCCCGGCATTCGGGGTGCAGGCCGGAAGCCGACTCTCCTTCCACCACGGCTTCCGCTTCGAGGGGACGGTGGCGTCGTGCAAGGACGGCGGAACGCTCGAGTACGCGGTCGGCCCGGCCTTTGCAACCTGGACGGTCGTCCCCGACGCGTGGTTCACCGCTAACGGCTTCAACGGCACGGTGAGCACCTGCTGCAGCAACCCGCTCGCCGGCAAGCGCGCGTGGTGCGTGTCGAACAGCTCGGCGCAGCCGGTGACGCTCGACCTGGGAGCGCTCGAGGGGAAGACCGTGCGCCTGCGCTGGCACGAGGGCGAGGACAGCAGCGGGGCCTCGGCCGGGTGGTACGTCGATACCGTCGTCGTGCGCGACGCGGCGGTCGGATCGACCTGCGAGACCGGTCACGCCCCGCCTCCGCCGGTCGCGGACAGCGTCCGGTTCACGCGCGGCGCGGGGAACCTGCTCAGCGTGACCTACGACGCGGCGAGCTGCAGCGCGCAGAAGGTGGTGGTGCTCTACAACGCGCTCGGCACCTGGGACGGCTACCTCGGCTGCGCGCAGGCCGACGGCGGCAACGGCGGCTCGACCGTGGTGGACAGCACGGGCCAGGAGAACGCCTGGTACAACCTGCTCTGGACGGCCGAAGAGACGGCGGGTCACCCGGGCTTCTCGTCGAGCGGGCCCCGCGGCTGGACCGTCGGCACGCTCTGCGGGATGAGCGCAGACGACCACGGCCGGGCGGCATGCCCCTGAGCGGGGCCGCAGGCCTGTAAACGGGGCGGCGCCCGCCGCGCCGCCCCCCTCCGAACCCGGCCGAACACTCCCGGCGCCCGATTCCGTGCGTCCCCGCGGCCGCGCTCCACGGCTGACCCCTCGCGCCGCGGGGCGGAGGGGCGCCTGTCTCGAGGGTGAACACTCCCTGCCGGATTCGTCGACGACCTTGCGCGGTTCGTCTTTGCGGCAGCAACCACCCCTTCGACGCCGGCGGCGCCGCAGGCGGAAACCTCCACCAGAGAACAGCAACGGCAGCGCGCCGAGGAGGCGACGCGTTGGCCCGCGTCTTGCTCTGAGGGATGTCGTTCCCGCGCAGTCGGGCGCGGCGGACGGCGAGGCCCAGGAGAGAGGAGAGTCCCGATCCGGGACAGGCGGAGACCCCGCCGGAGGAGAGCTAGATGAGCCGCAAGCTGCAGGTGACCGAGCTCGAGAACCGTGTTGCCCCGACCGTCTTCACCACCATCGGCCAGCTGCTGTCGATGCTGCCGGCGGACTCCACCCTGCCGGCGAACATGAAGGCCATCGGCAACCTGTCGCCCGACCAGCGGATCGCGGTGTCGGATTCGCTCTGGGCGGCACTGCAGAGGGGCGCGCGTCGGTAACCGGTCCACACCGCGAACGATGCGAGGCGCGGCCGCAGGCCGCGCCTTTTTTTTTGCGCCGGCGCGCGCCCCCGCCTCCGGGCTGGCTTGGCGCGGGCGGCGCCGCCCCGGCCGGCTACTTCGCCCCGCCGGCGGCCCCCTGGCCGAGCCCCTTGTTGACCAGCACCCGGACCTCCACCCGGCGATTCTGGGCGCGCCCCTCGGCGGTGCTTTCGTCCGCGACGGCCTTCGTGGAGCCGTAGCCCATCGGCGTGACGATCCGCCGCAGCGGAATGTCGTGCTTCACCGCCAGGTACTGGACGACAGCGTTGGCGCGGCGCTGGCTCAGCTCGAGGTTCTTGTCGAAGTCGCCCGTCGAGTCGGTGAATCCCTGGACCTCGACCGTGTAGTTCCTGGCGCCGGGCGCGCTCGCGGCGGCCTCGTCAAGCGACGCCTTGGCCTCCGGCGACAGGTCGGTCTTGTTGACTGCGAAGTGCACGGTCACGGTCTTCACCACGTCGTAGTCGTCGAGGGCCGCGATCCGCTGGTCGGTCGACGCAATGTCCCGCAGCGCCTGGTCGGCCTTGTCCGCGACCGGATCGGTCATCGTGTAGGCCGTGACTGCCGCCTTGTAGTCCGACTTCTTGAACCGGATGCCCCGGACCACCAGCCGGCCCTCGGCATCGCCGGTGCCCTTGGCCGTGACGATCAGGCCCGGGACGAGCGCGGTGACGTCGAACTTCTCGCCGGGCTTGTCGCCCGAGGACTTCGTCTTGATCGTCGTGGTCTCGGTCAGGAGAACGACGGTGTCGGTTCGGGTGGAATCGCGCAGCACGAGCGTCTCGCCGTCACGGCTGACGATCACCCCTTTCATTTCGACGTCCTCGCCGGCCGGCACGGCCCGCGTCTGGGCCGGCGCGGAGGCACCGAAGACGGGGCTCGATACCGGCATCCCCGCGGCCAGGACGCACCCGAGGACGGCCATGCGCCAGATCTCAGTTCTCACGAATCGCTTTCTCATCTTCCGGCTCCCTGATCGCTGTTCGATCGGTGTCTGCGCGGCAGAGCGCCCTACGCTGGTGCCGCCGCGGGGCCGTCCACTACGCTCTTACCGTCCGCGCCCGGGGATGGCGCCCGGGCCGGGCCTGGCCGCCGGAGTATCGCCTCAGGCCCAGGACGAGTCTAGGCGACCCTGACCTCGAGCCAAGGCGATGCACGTGATCGACTGGGCGAGCTCAGTCGGGAGGCCGGATTCCCGTGACAGCCACTCAGGTCAGCGCTGCTGACCCTCCGGCCACTGCACGAAGGCGCCGTTGCTGAGGAAGATGTCGGCCGCGAAGGTCTGCGTCGGGCCGCCCGTGCCCACGAGCCCGTCGTCGGCACCGCCCTTCGCGTAGGACTGCACGGTGTACTCGGTGCCATCGGCGCAGTCGTACTGCATGACGCCGGCCCAGCCGTCCTTCGTCGGGGCCTTCTTGATGTAGACCGGCTCGATGCTCAGGCCGGCGGCGCTGCCGTCGACGGGACCGGAGTAGACGGGATAGAAGTTGAAATCGACCGAGTAGCTCTCCACCGCCGTCCCGATCGAGCGCATGTCCGCCATCGTCCGCTTCTGCTTGCCGCGGTCGATCGCGTTGAGCAGGTTGGGGATCGCGATGGCGGCGATGATGCCGATGATGGCGACGACGATCAGGAGCTCGATCAGGGTGAAACCGCGGCCGTTCCTCATGACAGTCACCTCCGTGGGGCCCCCGACCTGCTCGGTACGACACCGCCCTAAGGGTACTCCCATCCCGCTGGCGCCGCACCAGTAACAGGGATGCCGACCTGGGATGTTCGAACGCCGGCCCGCGATCCCCGGCGCCGGGCCCCACCCCGGTCGTTCAGGGCTTCCCGGCGCTCCTCGATGTGATTTCCGCGAGCAGCACCTGGTAGCGGGGATCACCGCGCAGCGGCTTGAGGTCGTCCAGCGCGCCGAGCTGTGCGATGTAGCCGAAGCCGCTGTCGAGCGACTTGCGCAGGCAGTCGAACGCGAGGTCCTGCTTCCCCGCCATCGTCGCGCCCATCGCATAGCCCAGCCAGGCGTCCGATACCGCGTTCTGGCGCTGGGTCGTCCCGGCGATGCGAATCGCCTCGCGGTAGTACGGATCGGCTTCGGCGTGCCGTCCGGCGTAACTGAGCGTGAAGGCGAGGTTCAGCGTCGAGGCGCCGACGCTCGGCGCATCGGGCCCCAGCTGCTTGCGTCGGAGTTCCAGGGCCTGCTCCTGGATCGAGGCCGCCTCCGTGGTCTGCCCCGCCGTGCCGAGCGCGACCGCCAGCACGTCGAGCGCTTCGAGGACATCCGGGCTCTCCGGCGGGTTCAGGCGCTGCTGCGCCGCGAGCAGCTCGCGGCTCATCCTCACCGCCTCGTCGAAGCGTCCCTGCTGGCGCACGTCGTCGATGATCGAGGCGAAGGCGACCCACGTATTGCGGTGGTCCGGCCCGTTGACGCGCACCGACGCCGCGTGGACCTCGCGGTTGATCTGCTCGGCCTCCGCGGGGCGCCCCAGCCGGCCGAGGGCGCGCGCCAGGTTGCTCATCGTCAGGAGCGTCCCCGGGTGATCGGGCCCCAGCACCCGCCGCTCGATCTCCAGCGATTCGCGCTCGCAGGCCTCGGCGTCGGCGTAGCGCGCCTGGTCGTACAGCGTCGCGCCGAGGCTCCGCCGCGCGTGCAGCGTCTCCGGGTGATCCGCCCCCCGCGCCGCGGTGCCCGCGCTGATCGCCTCCCGCAGCAGTCTCTCGGCATCGGCAGGCTTTCCTTGCCTCGAGAGCACCTGGGCCAGGTCGTCCATCGTCACCAGCGCCGAGGAGTCATGGGGGCCGAAGAGCGCCTGCTGCCGGGCCAGCGTCGCCGCCAGCAGCTCCTGGGCCTCATCGAGCCGGCCGATCCCGGACAACGCGAACGCGCGCCGGGCGGTCGTCTCCAGCGTCTCCTTCGCGTCGGGGCCGAGTGCGCGCGCCTGCATCTCGGCCGCCGGCGCCAGCAGCTCCTCGGCCCGCTCGTACAGGCCGAGCCCCGTGTAGGTCCTGCCCATCGTCGCCATCAACCGCGCCCGGACGACCGGGTCGAGATCCGGCGTCGCGGCGATCTCGCGCGCGGCGCGGTCGAGCACCTCGCGCGCCGAGACGCTCCTGCCGCGCGCTTCGCTGGGGTGGACGACGCTGAAGATGCTGGTCATGAAGTCCGCGATCCGGTCGGCCCGGTCGCGCTCGCGCGTGATGCGTCGCAGCTGCACCGCCTGCGCGATCGCGAACCCGACGAGCAGCATCAGCACCAAAGCCCCGGCGGCGATGCCGAAGCGGTGCCGCCGCACGTGCTTGCGCACCAGGTAAAGCGTGCTTGCCGGACGCGCCTCGACCGGCAGGTCGTTCAGGTAGCGGTGCAGGTCGGCGGCCAGCTCGAGCGGCGTGGCGTAGCGCCGGTCCCGTTCGCGGGCGAGCGCCTTGCGCGTGATGCTGTCCAGGTCGCCGCGCAGCATCCCGGTCAGCTGCTTCAGGTCCACGCCGCGACGCTCGGCCGTCGATTCCGGCGGTGCCGGTGTCCTTCGACATCGCGGTGACCAGCGGGGGCGGATCGTCCTCGCGCAGCCGCCGCAGCACCTCGTCGAGCGGCGCACGGTGCACTTCGAATGGCCGCGCCCCGGTGAGCAGCTCGAACAGGATCACGCCCAGCGCGTAGACGTCGGTCCTCGTGTCGATATCGGCGATGCGCGGATCGGCCTGCTCGGGGCTCATGTACCCCAGCGTGCCGATCACGCTCCCGGCGCTCGTCGCCTGGGTCGCCTCGCGCCCCATGGGGTCGATCGCCTTGGCGATGCCGAAGTCGATGATCCGCGGCGCCGGCCTCCCGTCGATCTCGGTCACCAGCACGTTGGAGGGTTTCAGGTCGCGGTGGATGATCGCCTTGAGGTGCGCGTGCTGCACCCCCTCGCAGACCTGCATGAACAGGGCGAGCCGCGCCGGCAGCGGGAGCTGCCTGGCGTCGCAGTACTCGGTGATCGGCTGGCCGTCGACGTACTCCATGACGAAGTACGGCTGCCCGTCAGGCGTCGAGCCGGCGTCGAAGACCTTGGCGATCGTCGGGTGTTCCATGATCGCCAGGGCCTGCCGCTCGGCCTCGAAGCGGCTGAGCAGGGCCGCGTCGAAGCGGCCCGCGCGCACCAGCTTGAGGGCGACCCGGCGCGTGACCGGCTCGGTCTGCTCGGCGAGCCAGACCTGACCCATCCCGCCCTCGCCGATCTGCCGGATCAGCCGGTACGGGCCGATCGCCGGCCCCGGCCCGGCCGGGATGCCCCTCCGGCCGGACCCGGTGGGCACCGAGGAGCCCTGGTCCCCGGGCAGGTGCGTCGAGGTCTGCTCGGGATCGTCGTGCGGGGGCCCGTTCGGGTTCGACATCGGCCGGGATTATGGCACGCACCCCGACCCGCCCTGACCCGCCAGGGTCCAGGGGCAGGAGAGCACCCGCAGTAGGAGGAGTGCGCGGCCGTGATCAGAACGCGGGCGAAGGCACTGGCGTCAGAACACGCACGACATGTGCGCGCCGAAACCGCTCTGGTTGAGCCCGATGTTCCAGTTGGTGTTACCCGACACTTCGGCCCGGACGTGGTTCCCGAAGATGCTGACGCCGGCGCCGATGTTCTTCGTGAAGTAGTAGTCCAGCTTGGCCTGGCTGGAGATGATGCTGCCAAAGATGTCGCCCACGTCGATGCGGAAGAAACTCGCGTCGGCCATCAGGATCAGGTTCGGCGTGAAGGCGTGATTGATGAACAGGCCGACCACCGGGACCGGGGCGGTGATGTCCTCTCCTTCTTGGGCTTGCCTGCGGAAGGTCGACTCGCCCCCCTCGGTCACGGTCCCCTCGCCGGCGATCGAAGCGCTGATCCTGTAGGTGCTGAGGCCGAACGAGAAGCCGGCCTCGGTCTTCCCGTTGTTGATCGCCGACCACCGGTAGTCGAGCTGCAGGAAGTCGAGATCCACTTCGGTGTCGATCTTCGCGTCGACATCAAAGACGGTGTCGCCGACCGTGAGCGTCCGGTCGAGCTTGTTGCTGCCGTCGCGGCTGAACGAGGTGTAGCCGAAATCGAGCGAACTGGCGCTCCCGAAGCGCCAGGACCCGCGGAGGTTCCATGTCGTCGTGTCCGACGAGAGGTCCAGGTCGTCCTCGAGGTTGATGGCGGCCCCGAAGACCCTGCCTTTGCTGAGCTGGAAGGACGAGTTGAAGTTGGCCCAGAGCCCGCCGAGTTCGAAGTACCAGGTATCGGACAGGACGCGCGCGGGCCGGGGGCCGGCGGGCTCTTCGGCGGCGGCCGCCGGCAGCGCCAGCAAGGCGAAGAGAGCGGCCGAGGCAGCGGCCGCGACCGCAGTGCGGCGCAAGGGCAGCGGGATCGTCATGAGCTCTCCTGTGTGGCGGGCCGGCGGAGCGTCCCGTGTCTCAGTACGGGCTTAGGTTAGCACCCGCTGGCTGTCGTTGGGCTGACGCGGGGCCGTCGCCGGGACTAGTAGGGGTCGCCGCCCCCCCCCATACTTCCCTCCAGATGCCGGGCGGGAGCGAGGGCGAGAAGAAGGCGGAGCGGCCGAGCGGCCGGGGCCGAAGGGTTGTGCGTGTCCTGATCCTGGGAGTCCTCGGCCTGTATGCCGCCTACATGGTGGCGGCCAATCTGCTGCTGCAGACGCCTTTCGTCGAGTCGCTGACGAACAAGCGCCCCGAGAAGCTGCTCATCACCTATCGGCGGGCCTTCACCTTCTTCCCCGGCCACGTGCTGGCCTACGGCGTGACGGTCCGCAACCAGGCCTCGCGCAGCCAGCTCCAGATCACGGCCGACAAGGTCTGGGCGGTGGCGAACCCGCTGCCGCTCCTCGCGCAGGAGGTCCGGATCCTGAAGGGCAAGGTCTGGGGCCCGAAGGTCTGGCTGCGTTCGCGCCCCGAGACCGCGGAGGAGCAGCGGGCGTCCGAGCCCTTCGTCCCGCCGATCGAGGGGCTGCCGCTCAGCCTGCGGGGCCCGCCGAAGCCCCCGTCGCCGTCGCCGTGGAAGATCGTGATCGAGGCGGTCGAGGTTCAGGACGTTCGGGAGTTCTGGTACCAGTTCGTGCGGGTGAAGGGCCCCGGCACGGTGCGCGGCGCGTTCACGATCGGCCCGGCCCAGCGGGTCGAGGTCCGCTGGGACGAGTGCGACTTTCCCGCGCTCGAGCTGCTCTTCCGGAACGAGACCGTCCTCCCCGCGGCCGAGCTGCGCTCGACCGGCAGGATTGCGCCGTTCGAGTCGGACGAGAAGGACACCGCCAGGCTCCTGTCGCACTTCTCCGGCCGCGCCGACGTGAAGGGGACGGCATCGCGCGGGCTCGCCGCCGTGCAGCCGTTCCTGGCGGGCATCGAGGGACTGTCCTTGGCCGGAGAGCCGCTCGAGTACACGGTCGCGGTGCGGATGGAGTCCGGGGCGCTGGTTCCCGGGACGCGGGTCGACCTCTCGACCGCCCGCGGCGACGCCTCGTTCCGGGGCATGCAGGCGAGCACGGCGCTGCGCCTCGCGGCGACGATCGGCGGTGCGGGGCCGGCGCACGGTCTGGAGCTCGATCTGGCGCTGGATGGCCTGCGGGTGCACGCGGAGCGACGCGACAGCACGGCGGAAGTCGCGGGCGCGCGCACGCTGCACCTCGTCGCCAGCCTGCCGGAATTCGCGCTGGGGGTGCCGCCGAAGCGGGTCGGCCTCGACCTGGCGGTGGCGGACCTGCGGGTCGAAGACCTGCTCGACCTGCCACCGGATCGCACCCGCGGGGGTGTCGGGCCGCGCCTCGACGTGGCCCTGGCGGGGAACACACACGCCGCGGGCCAGGTCGAGCTGGGCGACGGGGGCGGTTTTCTCCGCGCGCTGGGGCCCGGTCGAGTTCTCCAACCTGACGGCGACGGCGAACGGACGGTTGATCGTCGACGGGGGGCGTCTGGCCAGCACCGGGAGCGTCGGGCCGATCTTGAAGGACAGCGCATTGCAGGGCGGCGCGTGGGCCTCGACGATCTCCGGGACCGTAGACCTGGAGTTCGTGGCCGGCCCGGAACTGGCCGCACTGCAGCCGATCCTCGGACCGCGCGCCGGGTTCTCGCTCTCGGGCGGGCCGGTACGCGTCGCGCTGAAGGGCGCCGTGGACCGGGGCCGGCCGGCGGCCGGCTCGACGCTGTCGCTGCAGTCCGATCGCGTCGGGGTGCGGGCCGGGAAGGGGCTCCAGGCGCTCGGGGCGATCGACCTGGACGCCGTGCTGACCGCCGACGGGGCGGGCAGGGCCGACCTCGTGCTCGGCGGGCTCGTACTGCGCCTCCCGGCGGCCGGTGGTGCGGCGATGCGCGGCGAACGGCTCGTCCTGAAGGCGGCCGGGGACGGCATCACGCTCCACGGCCCGCCGCGGCAGCTCACGGTCGTCGCCGACCTTTCCGGGCTGGGTTACGACGGCGCGGTCGGCCCGCGCGCACTGGCGCTGTCGGCGACGGCGGCAGGCCCGGTCCACATCGACGCCGGCGCGACGACCGCCGCGGGCGCCACGCTCCTGCGCTGGGGACCGCTGGAGGTCCCAGGGCTCGCAGTCCGGCTCGCCGGGCAACCGTTGCTGGACGAGCTGCGCCTGGCGACCAGCGGCACGCTGGGCCCGGTTGCGCTGTCCGGGCGGATCGACGGCAGGCGGCTGCTGGAGTCCGCGTCCGGGCGCGTGCAACTCGACGCCCGGACGCCGGCCGGACTGGCCGGGCTGCGTGCGCTGCTGCCGGCCGACGCTCAGGTCGCGTTCGGCGGGGACGCCGTGAGCCTCGCCGCCGACGTCTCGCTGGAGCGCGGAGTGGCCCTCCCCGGCTCGCGCGTCGCCGTCCGGAGCGACGGGCTCGAGGTCACCGCATCGGGGGTGGTGGCGCGAGCGGCGGTCGACCTGACGGCACAGGTGAAACCGGAGAACGAGCTGGCGCTGGAGACGACCCTCACCGGGATCAGCGTCGCGCACCCGGGAGCCGAGAGCGCGGGAGGCCGCGGCGAGCGCATCGTGCTGACGGCGCACGCCCCGCTGGGCGTGCTGCAGGCGCCGCGCAAGGCGCTCGATTTCGCGCTCTCGATGACGGAGCTGCACCTCGACGACGTGACGCGCCTCGACGATCCCCTGCCCCAGAAGGTCCAGGAGGAGATCGGGCCGGACACCTTGCGGCTCGATCTGGCCCTGGCCGGGACCGCGCGCATCGACGGAAACCTGGCGCTGGGCCCGGGGAGCCAGTTCCTGCTGGACTGCGACACGGTCGACTTCCCGCACCTCGATCTCGACATCGATGGCACGGCGCTGTTGGCGCGCGCCACCCTGGCCGGCAAGGTGACGCTGGGGCCGTACGACTACGGGACCCGCGGCCGTGGCGGGATCCTGCCCGTGACCTCGGGGCACGCCCTGCTCACTGCCCGCACCGCCGCGGGGTTGCGGGCGCTGAACAACGTGCTGAAGAACGTCCAGTGGCTGGAGTTCGAGGGCGGGATCGGCTTCGTCACGCTGGAGGCGGTCGCCGAGAAGGGCTCGCTGAGACCGGGCTCCAGCGCCACGCTCCAGCTGGACGACCTGGCGCTGACGGTCACCGACTTCCGTGCCGGTGGCGACGCAAACGTCCGGGCCTGGATCGGCAGCGACGCGGGGGGCGAGTTCGGGGAGCTGGAGGCCGAGCTGACCGACGTGAAGGTTTCGCGCACGGGGACGCAGGGGCTGGCCGAGGCCGAGGGGGTGACGCTCACGGCCCGCACGCGCGAGCTGCAGCTCGGGAAGGCGCCGAGGAACGTCGATGTGAAGGTCGCGCTCCGCAACGCGCGCCTGGACACGATCGTCGGCCTCAACGGGCTGCTGCCGAAGGGAACCGGCGTGGTCTTCACGGACGGCAGCGCGCGCGTCGACGCCGAACTGGCGGGCTCCTCCGGCGGCAAGGACGGGAGCGGTTCGATCCGCGTTCGCGGCGAACGGCTGGCGATGTCGGCGCCGGGCTACGACTTCGTCGGCGACCTCGCAGTCGACGTGCCGCTGTCCGATGGCGACCTGCTCGCCGGCAGTTTCAAGATCGACGGGGCGACGGTCGGCCTGTCGCAGTTCGACGTGGCGGGCGGCGAGACCGGCCGCGGTGACTGGACCACCGGCTGGTGGGCGAACATCGGCGTCGACGACGCGGACCTGGTTCTGAAGGGGGACATCACCGCCGCAGGCGAGGTCTCCTTGACGATGCGCGACACCGCCCCGATCGTGCAGTTCTTCACCTCGCGAACGCACCTCCCGCGCTTTCTCGCCCGCGCGATGGACGTCAGCGACGTCTCTGGCAGCGCCGTCGTCTCCTACAGCCCGGAGCGGGTCGAGGTGAAAGACCTCGAGGTCGTCAGCTACCCCGCGCAGGTCAAGGCCCGCCTGCAGGTCGACAACAAGAAGCCGGCGGGACAGCTCCTCATCGTCTACGACTGGATCGGGGTCGGGATCGGCCTGGGCGGAAAGAAGACCGAGCTCGACCTGGTCGGAGCGCGTCACTGGTACGCGCGGCTCGGGCCGGACCCGCCGGAGGACCTCGACGCCTACGTGGACGAGGAGGTCGCAAAGTGGCGGGCGACGAAGCGGGAGCTGAAGAACCAGACCCCGTAGCAGGTCACGCGCGGACTGACCCCGACCCACCCGGCGGTGGAGGGGCCGGGGCGGGCCGGCGGCGGTCATCCGACCGTGATGACTACCTTTCCGCGGGCGTGCCCAGCTTCCACGTAGCGGATGGCGGCAGGAAGGTCGCTCAGCGGAAAGCACCGGTCGACGGCGGGCGTGATCGCGCCACTCGCCATGAGGCCCTGAAGCGTGACGAGGTCCTCCTGGCAGATCTTCGCGATGAACGTGACGAGCTTCTGGCTCACGAACCAGGACGTCACCATCTGAGAGATGGAATCGAAGATCATCGTGAACGAGCCGGTGTCGGTGTTCCCTCCGCTGATCGCCACGTAGCTCCCCTTCGGCGCCAGGACACGCCTGCAGGCCGACAGCGATCTGTTCCCGACACAATCGAAAAGCAGATCGAACTGCTGCCCGCTGCTCGCGAAGTCATCGCGCGTGTAGTCGATGACGTGATCCGCGCCGAGGGATCGGACGAGGTCCAGGTTCCTCGTGCTGCAGACGCCCGTCACCTCGGCGCCGAGCGCCTTGGCGATCTGCACGGCGAACGTGCCCACGCCTCCCGCGGCGCCGTTGATCAGGACCTTCTGTCCCGGCTGGAGACGTCCATGGTCGCGAAGGCCCTGCAGCGCCGTGAGCGCCGCGATCGGGACGCCGGCCGCCTGTTCGAACGAGATGCGATCCGGCTTGGCCACCAGTCTCGATTCGGCAGCGCACGTGTACTCGGCAAAGGCCCCCTTGCACGCGCCAAACACTGCATCGCCGGGCACGAAGCGCGTCACGCTCGTCCCGACTGCTTCCACATGGCCTGCCACGTCGACTCCGAGCCGGGGGTCCTTCGGCCCGAAGAGCCCAAAGGCGACGCGAGCCACGCGGGGCGTGCCGCGCAGGAAATGCCAGTCCAGCGGATTGACAGCGGCCGCCCGAATCCTGAGCAGAACCTCTCCGTCCTTGGGAACCGGCGTGTCGACGTCCGTGAACCGGAGGACATCCGGGGGTCCGTATCGCGTGTAGATGGCCGCTTTCATGGGCAGAGCCTCACTGGCGTCCGATTCACGGATCCCCCCGATGGCATCAATCTCAGCGCGGGCTCAGGGTAGCACCGGCGCATGGCGTCGGGGCGGCCAGGCGCGCCGCTCGACCGCAGCTGCAGGTCCAGCGAGGTCGCCCCCCTTCCTGTCGTCGCCCTGGGCCGGAAGATGCGATGCACCGTGCGTCAGGGGCAGTCCCGCGCCGCGATCGCGCCGCCGTCGCTCGCGAAGCCCGCCGGGCCGGCGGCACCCGCGCCGCGCACCCGCGCCAGGTACGCGAAGAGCTCCCCGCGCGTCTGGTCGCGCGTGATCTCCTGCACGGCCTCGGGCGAGTGGATCCGCACACCGTCCACCTCGCCGCCGTTCATGATCATGCGCCAGAGCGTACGGTAGTCGGACAAGCGGCTGATGACCCCGCCGTCGATCCGTGGGTTCGTCGTGCTGTTGTAGAACATCCCGATGCCGAGCGGGTCGCGCACCCTCTCGGCGAAGATGCGGCGCCAGACGGCGCCCGAGCCGAGCCCGACGCAGTTCGCCGGGAACCGGTTGCAGTACGCGATCTCGGCCATCCGGCCCGCGACGTGCATCGAGTTGCTGCCGTAGAAGAACGTCGCCCCGGGCGCGGAGACGCGCGGCGCGCGGTCGAGGATGTCGGTCGTGCAGTCCGCCAGCGTCGCGCCGGGGTCGGCGACGCAAGGCCACTCATCGTTCCAGAGTCCGGAGGTCTGGCTGAACGCCTGCCGCAGCGTGATCGAGCCGTTCGGCGTCCCCGCGTACTGCGGCAGGTAGTCGGCGACCATGTCGTCGAGCGACATCGTTCCGTCGTCGACGAGGCTCATGATGACGCTCGCCGACACGACCTTGCTCGCGGACGCGATCGGCACGAAAGTGCCCGGCCCGTAAGTCCCGAAGAATCGCTCGTGATACGACGTGCCCGCGCCGTCGAAGACCGCAATCGCCGCACCCGGCAGACCGCGGTCCACTCGGTGGAGGTCGACGACGGCGTCGGCCTGGACGAAGCTCGGGGTGCACCCCAGAGAGGGCGGCGCCGCGAGCGCCAGCGCCGCGGCGCAGGCGAGGCCCGCTGCGGCGAACCGGATCGGAAGCGGCCCCGACCTACTGCTGCTGACGAACATCTCGCCCTCCACGGGGAAGGTCGTGCTCGGCGGGTCGTCCTGCCCCTCGGGACGCGGCGCGCGGCGCCCCTTCAGTCAGGACGGGCGTTCCGCGGCTGGGTTGACGCGTCGGGCGGGGCAGGCCGGCGTCATGTCGCCGTCACTCGACCGCAGGGCCTCTGCGCCTGGCCCGGGCCGCTCGACGACGCCGAGGTGGCTACCCCTTCGCCTGCGGGTAGCGGCTGCCGACGAAATCCCAGTCGATCACGTTGAAGAACGCGGTGACGTAGTCGGCACGGCGGTTCTGGTACTTCAGGTAGTAGGCGTGCTCCCAGACGTCGATGCCCAGCAGCGGCGTCCGGCCGGCGCTGAGCGGGCTGTCCTGATTCGCCGTCTGCTCGATCGCGGAGCTGGCTGCCGTCGAGGGTCAGCCAGGCCCAGCCGCTGCCGAAGACGGTCGTCGCGGCCCTGGCCAGCTCGTCCTTGAGCTTGTCGTAGCTGCCAAAGCGGGCGTCGATCGCCTTGGCCAGCGTTCCCTTCGGAGCGCCGCCGGCGCCCTTGCTTCATCGTCTGCCAGAAAAGCGAGTGGTTGGCGTGACCGCCGCCGTTGTTGCGCACCGCGGTGCGGATGCCCTCCGGCACCGCGTCCAGGCGCCGGAGGATCTCCTCGATCGGCTTTCCGGCCAGCTCCGGCACGCCCGACACCGCCTTGTTCAGATTGCTCACGTAGGCGGCATGGTGCTTGGCGTGATGGATCTCCATCGTCCGGGCGTCGATCGACGGCTCGAGCGCGTCGACCGCGTAGGGCAGCGCCGGGAGCGTGAACGGCTCCGCGGCTGGAGCCTCGGCGGCGAACGTGAAGGACGGCCGGGCGACCGCGCAGGCGGCGCCGGCCAGGAGCGTGCGTCGAATGACCTCTCGTCGGCTGATCGTCACGGCATGTCCTCTCCGGATAGCGGGGGGGGAGGATGGCGCGCGGTCGATCCGGCCGCAAACCCGGACCCATACCAGGAGTAAGCCGCACTCCGGCCGATCGTCCCAAGGACCCGCAGGGGCCGGCGTCCGTGCCGGCCCGCGCCGCTCAGAGCCGGCGCCGAGCCTTGAGGTCGAGGTACCTCTGCACGACGCCGAAGGCCAGCCGGTCGGCCGGTGTGGTCAGGACCTGGACCCCCGCCCCGGCCAGCCGCGCCGCGAGCGCACGATTGCCGGCGGTGAGCGAGAGCGCCGAGACCTTCGCGTAGGCCGCGGTGAGATCCTCCGGCACCGCGTTCGCGTGAGCGATCAGACCGGGGTCCTCGAGATTCACCAGCAGCGGCAGGTGCCGCTGCGCGAGGCCGAGCAGCGCCCGCTCGAGCACCGCGGCGTTGGCGAGATCGAGCACGGAGGTCAGCAGAACGGCCAGCGAACGGCGCGGCACCCGGCTCGCGCACCAGGCCGCGACCGCCTGGTAGTCGGGTTCTTCGAGATCCGCCCGCTCGCGGTAGATCCGATCGAACAGCGGCCCGAAGGAGCGGGTCCGCCGGTCCACCCGCACCACCTGGCGGATCTCCTTCGAGAACAGCACCAGCGTCGCCTCGTCCCCCTGCGCCACGACGACGCGCAGCAGAGCGATCACCGCGGCCAGCGCGTGGTCGAGCTTCCCCAGCGCGCCGTCGAGCGCGGCCATCGGCCGCCCGCAGTCGACCATCACGACGAGCTGCTGGTGCTGCTCCCAGGTATTCTCGCGGATCACCGGGCGGCGGCGGCGGGCGGTGGCCTTCCAATGGACACGGCGATAGTCGTCACCGGGAAGGTACTCGCGCAGCGCGTACAGCTCGGTCGAGATCCCGCGGACGGCCGTCTCGTGAGCGCCGAGCCGGTGTTCGATGGCGTGCTTGACCGCGAGCGCCGCGTCCCCCTCCAGGTGCAGCTTCGGGTAGACCTTGAACGGCTGGGCCTCCACGAACCGTCGCTCGCCCCACGCCAGGCGCCACGGGCCGGCCACGCGGAGCGTCGCCGGGGACAGCTCCCCGGCTCCCCGCCAGAGCGGGCACACGGAGTAGGGCAGCCTGACGCGCGAGCGGCCGGGGATCGTCGCTGCGAAGTCGAGCGGCCGCTCGACGAGCAGCGTCGAGAGCGCCTCGCGGGCGCGGATGGTAAGCGGCCCGGGCTCGTGGTTCTCGATGACGAGCGCAAGCTGGGCCGCTTCTCCCTGGTGGAAGATCGCAGGGGCCTCGCGCTGCACGGCGAGCGCCAGCCGCCGCGCGCGCACGCCGTCGAACAGCGCCAGCCCGAGCACCAGCGCGTCGATCGCCAGCCCGCACCAGGCCGCCTCGACCGCGACGAAGCCGGCGACGAGCAGCAGGCTCGCCGCACCCCAGAGCGCGAAGGCGCGCGCCGAGAACGTCATCCGCGCGGCACCTCGATCCGGTCGAGGAGCGTCCCGAGGATCTCCTCGGTCCCCTTCCCCTCGAGTTCCGTCTCGGGGGTCGCGATCAGCCGATGGCGGAGGACCGGGCGGGCCATCCGCTTGAAGTCGTCGGGGATCGCGAAGTCGCGCCCCTCCATCGCCGCCCAGGCGCGGGCCGCTGCCAGCAGCGCGATCCCGGCGCGCGGGCTGGCGCCCGCGGCGAGCTGCGGCGCGCGCCGCGTCGCTTCGACGATCGCGTGGAGGTAGCCGAGCAGCGGCTCTTCCACCCGCACGCCGCCGAGTGCGGCGCGCAGGCGCGGCAGGTCCCCCGGCGCGAGCACGGCGGACAGCGGGATGTCGGTCGACGTGAGCTGCACGCGGCCGTCGAGGAAGCGGCGGTAGATCTCGAGCTCTTCCGCCGCCGCCGGGTAGCCGACGAGGACCTTCATCAGGAAGCGGTCGAGCTGGGCTTCCGGGAGCGGGTAGGTCCCCTCGTGCTCGAGCGGGTTCTGGGTCGCGATCACGAAGAAGGACGGCGCCAGCGCGTGGCTCACCCCGTCGATCGTCACCTGCCGCTCCTGCATCGCCTCCAGCAGCGCCGCCTGCGTCTTGGGCGGCGTCCGATTGATCTCGTCGGCGAGCAGGACCTCGGTGAAGACCGGCCCCTTCTGCAGGTGGAACAGGCCGCGCTGGAAGTCGAAAACGTTCGTCCCGATGACGTCTGCCGGCATCAGATCGGGGGTGAACTGCACGCGCCGGAACTCGAGCCCCAGCGCCGCGGCGAGCGCGCGCGCGAGCAGCGTCTTGGCCACGCCGGGAACCCCCTCGAGCAGGACGTGTCCGCCGACGAAGAGCGCTGCGAGGATCTCGTCGAGCGGCGCTTGCTGGCCGACCACGACGCCGGCGAGCGCCTCGCGCAGCGCGACCAGCCGCGCCGCGGCCTCGGCAGGGGTGAGCGGGGATCGATCGTCGAACGGCGTCATCGTGGACCCTCCCGGGTGGGCGGCGGATGAACCCGCCGCCGCTGGCGCTCCCCGACCGTGCGGGCCAGCGCCAGGAACTCCGCCTCTCCCCCCTCGAAACGCTCGGGGAGCGGGTTGTCTCCCTGCTCCCTGGGGACCAGGCGGCGGGCGTGATCGAGCAGGAGCTGCCCGGCCTCGGCGGCGTGCCGCCCGACGCGGTGCAGCGAGGCCAGGCCGAGCAGGGATCGGCCGATCGAGCCGGGGTTGGTCCCCTCGGCGACCAGGCGCGGGCCGAACGGTCGCGCGAGCACGAACACGATCCCGCAGTAGATGAGACCGAGGTGCGTGAGAAGCAGGGCCAGCGGGATGCCGGTCCCGGTCCCGTCTTCCTCGCTGACGTCGCGATACCCCTGGTGCCATTCGTCGAAGAGTACCGCCCCCCCGGTCGGGACGAGGTCGCCGAGCGTCTCCTCGAGCCAGGCGAGGTTGCCGTCGCGGGCCAGCCAGGCGTTCGCCAGCAGCGTTGCGTTGTTGACGACGAGCAGCCGGCCACGCCGGCGAGGGATCTCGAAGGCGAAGGCCGTCCCCTTCGCGTCGAGCAGCCAGGCCTCGGTGCTGGGCGGCTCGCCGATGCGGGCCGAACCCGTGAGGACGACCGGCCGAGCGGTCCGCCCCGCGGCGACGCGCGACGGAGCGGGAACAAGGCCGCTCTCGGCGGTACGCCAGCGCCGCCAGCCGGACCAGCCAAGCGGCGGTTCGGCCTGGGAATCGACCCTGGACAGGCCGAAAGCGGCGAGCAGGGCCGCGTCGTAGGCTCCCGCCCCGGATGGATCGGCCAGCAGCAGGGTGTTTCCCCCGCGCTGGGACCAGCGGTCGAGCGCCTCGAGGTCCTCGCGCAGCGGCGGCGCGGCGAGCGGCATGGCGACGATCAGCAGCCCCGGCTGGTCGGGGAGGCGGGCGAGCGGGCGCTCCCACGCGCGCACGTCGACACCGCGCCGCTCGAGATAGTGGAACGCGGCGCGCAGCCCCCGCGGCGCGCGGCTGCGCACCGACGCCGACGGCGTCGGCCGTTCGGCGAGGAGCGCCATCGCCAGCGCGAAGAGCGCCAGCAGCGCGAGGAAGCCGGCGCGTCGCTTCACCCGAGCAGTTCCTCGGCCATGGGGAGCAGCGCCCTCACGGCGGCCGGCCCGACCTCGTGCTGACCGTAGAGCAGTCGATCGGTCGTGCGGGCGAAATCGGCCAGCCGAGGCAGCCGGCCCCAGGCCGGGGCGGCCTGCCGCACCGTCTCCACGAACTCGCGATTCGTGCGCTCCTCGGCAAAGCGGCCCAGGCCGCGCAGCTCGAGCGTGGTCGCGACGAGCCGCCACAGCGCTCCCAATGCGCCCCGGCCATCGCCCCGCGCAAGGCAGTCGTCGAGCAGCGCGCGCAGTTCGGCCGCCGTCCGCTCCGGCGTCAGCGCCTCGACCCGCGGATCGCGCTGCGTCCCCGGGACGGGTTGCGACCGGCAGCCCAGCGGTAGAGCTGCCAGCCGATCCCGAGCGCGACCACCGCAAGCAGCACCCAGGGCAGGACGCGGATCAGGGCGAAGAAGAGGCCGCTCTCCACGAGCCCCCCGACGAGCCGCTCCAGGAACCGGTTGCGCAGGTGGACGAGGTACTCCATCACCGACGCGTCCTCGCCGGTTGCGACGCGCTCCTGCTGCACGACCTGCTGAAGGAGCGCGGGATCCGGACCGGTCGCAAAGGACGCCGCTCCCAGGTTCGCTCCGGCGACCGCGAGCGCCACGGCCAGGCCGGCCGCCGCGACGAGCGCCAGCGCGGCGACACGCCTCACGGCCCCTCGCCAAGCCGCTCGCGGATCGCGTCCTCGAGTGCCGACCCCTCCATCCGCTCACGGGTGTCGCGGTACAGCAGGGTCAGCGCCACCGCGGGATAGAGGCCGACGATCGACGTGACGAGCGCCTGTCCCAGCGACACCAAGAGGAGGAGCCAGAGCGGTATCACTCCCGCCACGCCCCCCTCCGAGGCCATCTTGAACATGTGGAAGAACCCCCACCCATAGACGGGGATCCCGATGAGCAAGGTGAGCGAGTACGAGACGAGCACGAAGATCAGCCCGATCAGCACCACCTTGAGCTGCGTCGTGTTGGCGAAGCGCTTGGTCGGGTTCCAGCCGACGAGCGTCATCGACCGGCGCAGCGCGGCCCCGAAGGCGAGTCGCTCGTACAGCACGACGGGGATCACGAAGGCGAAGTAGATCCAGAGGATCAGTCCCGGCGCCAGGCAGCAGAACATCCCGACCCCGACGGCGAGCGCCCCCAGGATCACCGTCAGCGCGGGCCGCGGCGAGAGGGCCGCGCGGTACGCCTCGGCGATCGAGGACGGCCGGCCATCGAGCGTCGCCCCGACGGCGTGGTAGACGGCGATCCGCACGAGGAGGTGGACCAGGCCCGCCAGCAGCATCAGCGCGTACATCGGCACCAGCATCCCGAAGACCGCCTCCGGGTTCTCGGGATTGGGGACCATTCCGCCGAGGCGCACCTGGATCAGCGCGGTGAGCACGGCCAGCGGCAGCTCCACGACGAGTGGAACCGCCAGCAGCCGGCCGAAGTGCTGCCGCACCAGGCCGATCGGCCGATCGACGATGTCAGCAAACGAGAGTGACCCGGGCGCTTCGCTCATGTTCCCCTCCGCTCCAGGGCCCAGACCAGGAACAGTCCGAGCAGGCTCCATCCGAGCGCCGTCTTCAGCACTGCCGGAGTCTCCACGGCCGGCGAGACGAACGCTTCGACCAGTCCGAGTACGACGAACCACGGGACCGTCCCCAGCATCAACTGCACCGAGCGGCGGCCCGCCGCGGCGAAGCCGGCCGCCCGGTTCGGCAGGGCGGGCTCGATCGCGCCGCGGGCGAGTAGCAGCCCGGCAGCGCTCGCGACGATGATCAGCGACAGCTCCAGCGGGCCGTGGGCGGCGATGAACGTCGCGAGCCGCGGAGTCATTCCCGACTGGCCCGTGGCGACGAAGATGCTGCCGAGCATCATCCCGTTCTGTGCCAGCAGGTACACCGTCGGGAGCCCGGCGAGTGCCCCGCCGGCCCAGGCGAAGAGCGCGACGCCGATGTTGTTGCTGAAGATCGCCGAGGAGAGCAACGCCGGCGGCGCCATCCGAAAGACCTGGTCGACCCAGAACTCCCCGTCCCGCAGCGACTCGAGCGTCTCCTGTCCAAGAAACAAGGCCGCGAACTCCGGCCGCACCGCCGTGATCGTCGCGCCGAGCAGGACCGCCCCAAGGAAGATCGCCGATGCGATCCCCAGCTCGGCGGACGCGGCGCGGAACACCTGCGCGTAGCCGCCGCCGAGGAAGAAGCGGCGGAGCCGTGGCAGCACCGCCTCCTCGCGCCGGCCGAGGGTGCGGTGGCCGGCGAAGGCGAGCGCACGCAACCGCGCCTCGGCCGCGGTTCCAGGGAAATGAGTGCGCGCGAAGGCGAAGTCCGAAACGACCCGACGGTGGACGGCGGCGAGCCGCTCCAGCTCGGCGTGGTGGAGGCCGGCCAGTCCGGCGCGGCGCGCGCGGGTGAGCAGCGTCTCCGCCGCGTCCCACTCCTCACGCCCGCGCTCGAGGAATGCCCGGTAGTCCATCCACGCCTCAGTTTGCGCCGCGGACGAAGAGCCGCTCGATCGTCTCCCAGGCCGTCTCGCCGAGTGGGGCCGCGCCGACGAACTCGGCGTGGTCGCGCTGCAGCCAGAGCAGAAGCTGCGAGGCGAGCTGCTCGCGGCGGTCAGGGAGCAGCGTCGCCGATCGCGCGAGGAACCCCTCGACCAGCGCGACGTCCTGCGGCCGGAATCGCTCCGGCCAGCGGTGCGAATCGAGCGCAGCGACGCGGCGCGCCTCGCGCACGACGACCGTCCCCGCGGCGAGGTCGCCGAGCCGCTTCTGGTGCCGGTTCAGGAACATCACCACGAGCCCGACCCCGTAGGCCGCGGGGAGAAAGTCGATCGGCCGCAGGAGGTTCCGGACGATCGATGCGAGCGGGCCGATCTCTCCGCCATCGTCGCGCACGACGCGCAGGGAAAGGACGCGCTTGCCCGGCGACTGCCCTCCCAGCGCCAGTTCGAAGGCGATGAAGTAAGCCCAGGGGAGTGCGAGCACGAGGATCGGCAGCAGGACCAGCGGTCCAGGCGACCCCAGCCCGAAGGAAAGCTGGGCGATCGCGAGGACCGCCACGACGGCCAGCGCACCGAGCAGCAGGAGGTCGAGCGCCTGGGCCAACGCCCGGGTCCCGATTCCTGCCAGCGGCAAGTCGAGCGTGACGTCGAGTTCGGCGAGAAAGCGGCCGTCGCCGTCGGGGAGCGGGGCAGCCATGGCGGCATGATACCAGCGGTTGGGTGCCGGCCCGACCGGCTCAAGAGTGCACCCGGTGACCACCGCGTCGAAGCGCTGCTTCGCGAGCGCGTCCAGCGCCTCCCTTCCCTGGGAGCAGGCGGCAGCTCGCGTAGCGGCGGCGGCCCCGACGGCCGCGTCCATGCGGCTCGGCGGCCTCAGCAGCCGACGGTGCAGTGCGTCGCCACGAGCTTCAGGGGGACGCCGGGCGGGGCGGGACGGGAGAGGAACAGGAACGTCTGGCCGGCGTTCTCGTCCTCGCTGGCCTCGAGCAGGAGATCGGCCCGGCCGTCTCCATCCAGATCGCCGACCCAGGAAACACTCCACGGCTCCGGGTCCCCGGAGAACCCGGTCTCGGCGGCGAAAAGCGTCTGCGATCCGCCCGGCAGAGTGGAGTTCGATCCGGAACCCCGACTCCCCGGTCCGAACCCGCCGGACCTCGAGGTCCTCCGTCCCGTACCGGAGCGGCGCGACGCCACCGCGAACCGGCAAGACCGTCCCTTCCGTCAGCGCACGCGCTGTCAGTCCCGCCACGTTCCGCAGGAATGCCAAGGGCTCTTCGCAGCCGCGGGCCACGGCCTCTGCGCCCGTCTCTTCCGACGCTGCGTCGAGAACCGCGTCGTGCACGAGCCGGATGGAGACAGGCACCTGCTTCAGCTCCCGCCTCCCCTTCGGACCGCAGATCGCCCACCACGCGCCGTCGGCGTTCAGCGGGACCTCGCTTCCGTGATGCGGGCCCGGCAGCAGGAGCTGCGGCGGCTCGCCTTCCAGCTTCGCTTCGCGCCAGAGGCGCCAGGTCTCGGCGTCGAGGCCGAAGTCGCGCTCGGTGAGCTCCTTCAGCGCCGCGGCGGCGGATTTCCGCTGCGCGGGCGGGCCGCTCTCCAGGGCCGCGATCAGCATCGGAACGAGAACGCGCGGCGTGGGGCCGCACAGCAGAAGGGTCCTCTTGGCCGCCTCGCGGACCTCGGGCTGCTCGTCCGCCATCCCCGCGAGGAGGAACGGGACGCGGTCGCCGGGCACGGCGATCCGGGTGTCGAGCAGGACCGTGAGGCTGCCCCGGCGGGCGATCGGGTCCGCCAGGGCATCGAGCAGGGCGGTCCGGATCAACGGGTCCTGCTCCCAGTCGTAGAGGCGGCCGACGGCCGACGCGTCCCTTTCGTTTCCGCTGGCGAGCAGGGAGCGGATGCGCTGCGCCTTCGCGGACGCATCCAGCGACCGGAACTCCGCGAGGGCCCCTTCGCTCGCGCGCAGGGAGGTCGACACGACGCGCTCTGAGAACGGTCGCGGGTCGGCGGGCACGGGCTCGCCGTACTGCACGAGCCCCGCGGCTGCGAGGTCCCTGATCCACTCCTCGGGGTCGGCCATCGCCGCGACGAAGACGGGGACCACGCGCTCCCTGGGCAGCGGCCCGTAGAACAGGAAAGTGATCGTCCGGGCGCGGTCCTGGTCCGACTTGTCGGGCCCGTACTGGAACCTCCTGTCGCCGTAGTAGCTCGCCCCGGGGTCGAGGGCCCTCACGATGCTGCCCAGCCGCCGCAGCAGCGCTTCGTGGGACGGATCGATGGAGCTGTAGCTGTAGTAGCGAAGCCAGTTGGCGAGCGGAGCCGCGGCGGGCCGCGCGGCGGCTCCGTATGGAAGGAGCTGCTCGCCGATCGCGACCAGCCGCGCAGGCTGCGGGTAGGAGGAGCCCCGAGCGTCGAGCTCGGACATCAGCCCGCGGACCGCGACGGGGAGGTCGGCGGCTGGGGAAGAGGGCGCCGGCGCCGGTCCGGCGGCGGGCGTGGCCGGCGGCGGCGTGACCGGCGCTCCCGACGACGGCGTGATCGGCATCCCCGGCCGCTCGAGATCCGCGGCGCTTCGCGCGAACCAGCTCTGGTCCTCGAAGAGGTTGGAGCGGATCCGCATCCACTCGTTGGCGAGGGCGGGCGGTGGCGCTCCGGGGGGCAGGTCCTTCGCCCCCGCCGCGAGCCGCCGGAGCTCGAGGGCCTCGAGGGCAAGAAAGCGGGAGTCGGAGTAGGACTTCACGCGGCCGGCCAGCGCGTCGAGCTGCGCGGAGAGCGCGCTGCGGCGCGCGGCGTCGACGGGACCCTCTTCGAAGACGAGGCGGTCGATGGCGACGATCGCGGGCCGAAACTCGTCCGCGCTCAGGGTCACCAGCGTCGGTGCGAACGGGCCGAAGTCGGCGTCCCCCTGGCAGCTCGCGAGGAGAAGGACCAGCAGCGCCGGCAGGGACCGGAGACCGCGGGCCGCGAAGTGTCCCGGTCCGCGGCCTCGCGGGCCCAGGGACCCATGCCGCCTGCGGGGGAGCAGTCGATCGACGGAAGCGAGTCTCTGGCTGCGGTCCACGGTGGCGCGAGGGTATCACCGTGGCTCCCGCGTCGGAGGGGCGGGCGGCCCGAGGCGCTGATGGAGAGCGGCGTCCGGGGTTGCGGCGGCCAGGGCCGGAAACCAAGTTTGTCCCGTACTCCAGGACCGATGGGTTCTCGGGCAGTTCCGGAGAGCATTCGATGGAAATCGCGAGCGGTCTGTTGGGTGGGCTCGGCCTGCTGGGGATCCTTGCGGCCGGGCTCCTGGGCTTCGTGACGCTGCTGATCCTCCCCTTCTGGGCGATCCTCGAGTGCGCCCTCTCCCGGCGCACCGGCGGATGGAAGGCATTCCTGCTCGTCCTGCTCTTCTTCACCTGGGGACTGGGAAGCCTCGTCTACGGCCTGTTCGTAACGACGTCCAAGGTGCTGCGAATCGTCACCGTCCTGGCGGTCGTGGGCATCCTGGCGATCCTCGTGCCGAGCGTGATCTCCCTGCTCGCCGGCGCGGGGATGCACGGCAAGCTCTACGCCGAACAACTCCGTCGGGAGAACCAGGAGCTCGTTGCGCAGTTCCATCCCGCCGCCATTCCCACCCGCGACCTCGACGCGTTCCATGCGCTCCACTTCACCTGGGGCGGGTTCGGACCGGCGACCGCCGCCGTGGCGCGGTTCACCGGAACGGGGCCCGACCTCGATTCCGCGCGCGACACCGATCGAGGCGTTCGTCAGGTCGCCTTCGACCGCGAGAACGGACGGACCTGGGCGCTCACCGCGCACGAGTTCGGCTCGATCGAGCCCGCCAGCGGGCGTTTCACGAAGATCGACGTCGATCCCTCGGTCGGCGACTTCTCGTGGCCCAAGGGAATCGCCTTCGACCCGAAGGACGAGAGCGTCCTCGTCATGACCTCCCACGTCTTCACGCTCTTCTATCGCTTCGACCCCCGCACTTCGGAGTGGGAGCGCCTGCCGGCCGAGATCCGGGATCTGCCGCTCGTCGCCCTGACGTACGCCCCGGCCGACGGATGCCTGTACGCCCTCGAATTCCGCTCCAGCGAGCGGGCGCTCCACCGCCTGCAGCGCTTCAACACGAAGGGCGCGAGCCTCGGCCCGATCGAGCTGCATCCGGCGGTGCCCGTCCCGGAACGCGCCGAGGAGGGACTCCAGCTCGTGACGAGCGGCGAGAAGCTCGTTCTGATCCTGCCGCCGCTCCCGAACGGAGGGCCCGGCGCGGCGAATCGAACGTACGTCGTCGATCCGCGGACCGGCGAGGTGTTCGCTCCGGGCGCGGCGTCGTAGATCGACGGGCCGGGAGCGCCCGGGCGCGCTGCCCGCATGGAGCGCCGCTCTGCCTGAATGGCCAGGTAACTCGTCGACCATCTCCGACACCAGCAGCCAGCTCCGGGACGAGACGGTGTTCATTCCGCTGTTCGGGAGCTTCGACATCCACCTGCTTCCCCCGGGACGCTTCGATCTCTACGCCGGTCCGCTCTTTGGGTTCAGTTGGTTCGACGACCTGTTCGGAGGCTGGGTCGACGACCACTTCCTTTCTCTTCGCGATCGTCGAGTCTGCGCATTCCCGCGGTCGACTGCTGCTGCTAGCGCGGACGTAGCTCGGCATTCGTCGCCAGAGAGTAGGCCGCGACTGCGTTGCCCGTCCATGTCGGGACGACGAGCAACCCCTGCTCCGGCACGTAGGCGACATTGCACGCGCCCCGGCCCGGCACGCTCGTGTCGAGCAGCCGCGTCACGGCCCCGTCCGGCGCGACGCGGAAGACCCGCCCCTCGACCTGGGAGACGAGCAGGTTCCCGGCGTCGTCGGAGTCGATGCCGACCAGGATCCCCGGACCGAACCGCGCGAGCGTGCGCGAGGCCCGCGTCGCGAGTTCGATCGAGCGGACGGTGCCGTCGCCGTTGATCCCGACGAAGAGCATGCCGCCGCGGACATGAAGCGCGTTGGGGCGGACCAACCCGGTCAGCCACTCCTCGGCGCGGCCGTCCGCGAGGCGCCAGATCACCCCCTTGCGCGAGTCGGTGATGAACAGTGCGCCGTCGGCGCCGCGGGCCGCCTTGTTGAGCATGACCGCGCCGGCGACGGGAACGCGCTCGCGGATCGTCGCGGCCGGAACGTCGATCACGACGACCCCGGTCGGTTCGATCGCGAAGAGGGTGTCTCCGGCGAGGACGAGGTCCGTCGGATGGGTCAGGCCGTCGACCCAGCGCAGCGTCTCGATCCGCCCATCGGGCCCGAGCCTGGCCAGGAACTGCCGGCCGGGTGCCGGGTCGGGATTCGCCGCGTCGTAGGCCGACACGTAGAAAACGCGGCGCGCCGGGTCGTAGACGGCCGACTCGGCAAAGGGGATCTCCGCCGGGGTCTCCCAGAGCTTCGTGACGCCCGGCGCGGAGAACTCCGCGCGCGCGTCCTGGAACTGGAAGCCCCAGCCGCCGAAACCCTCGTAGAGGTAGATCGTCAGGTCGTTGTCGCCCTCCTCCAGCGGCAGGAAGAGGTGGTCGAAGAGCCCGATGAAGCCGGGGAAGGACGGGTCGCGCGAAAGATACGAACTGTCGCCGGCAAAGACGGGGCGGCCGTTGAGGAAGACGGAGATCGCGTCGCTGTAGCCGAAGCGCAGCCGGCGGACCTCCTTGGCGGAGGCGGAGAGCCGGGTGCGGGCGACGACCGCGTCGATCCCCGGCCCCAGGCGGCCGTAGTGACGCGAGACGTCGACCAGACCGCCGGGGAGCGCGGTCACCCGCTTCCACGCCAGCGGCGGGAGCTTCTGCTCGCCGAGCGGCTTCGCGTCGTCCAACTGGTCGCCGCGGAGCGGTTGCGACAGCTCCCACTCGGCGATGAAACCGGGAGCGGGCCAGACGGCGGGCGGCGACTCGAAGCGCAACGTGTCGTCGGCGCGGATGCGGAAGTCCGAGAAGTGCGCCGACCCGTCGGCAGGGCCCAGGAGCCCCAGCCCGCCCTTCGAGATCCCGCGCTGAAGCTCGTGGATCTCGAGGGCCGGCCGCTCGGCGCCGTCGAGGAAGACGCGGGCCTGCGCCCCGGAGACCTCGACCCGAACGGGGACCCAGCGGCCCGTCGGAAGGTCCGCGAAGGCCGTCTTCCCGTCACCGCCGTAGAGCTGCCACGAGTCGATGCCGTTGAATGCGGCGACGTACTGCACGACGTCCGGCACGCGGGCCGTGTTGGCGTGGTGCGGCCGGAGGTAGACCCGCTCGTGGTTGCCGCGCGACTCGATCCGGAACAGCACGCCGGGGTAGGAGCGCTCGCCGTTGACGGCGACGTCGAATTCGATCACGCCGTTCCCGAAGACGGTATCGCCGAGCAGGGCCGAACCAGCGAGCGCCTTGCGGCCGAGGTGCTCGACGACTCCCCCCTGGACGATCGTCCAGCGCGGCGAGTCGAACGGAATCGGCGATGGGCTCTCGCCGGCAGCGGCCGGCAGCGGCAGGAGCGCGAGGGCCGCGACGATCCCGGCGCACGAGACGCGGACGGAGCAGTCGACACGAACGCTCATCGGCACCCTCCACGGATCGGGACGAGTGTCGGCCCTCGCGCATGCCTGCGCCGTGCCGCTGGCGCGCGGGATCGGACCATTCGCGAGCTCGTAACGCCGGGCTGCGGGCCCGCTAGCGCGCGGGGCCGATGTGGAAAGGAGTGGCGGCCTTTTCGGCTAGACTGTGGCAGCCCGGGACGCGCCCCCAGGAGGCGAGGAATGACCGCTCCCGTACTCTCGGCCGTGTCGCTCGTGAAGCAGTTCGGGCCCGTTCGCGCCGTGGACGGGCTCAGCTTCGAGGTCGTGCGGGGGGAGGTCTTCGCCCTGCTGGGGCCCAACGGGGCGGGCAAGACGACGACGCTGCGCATGCTGCTCGGGATCCTCCGGCCCGACCACGGCGAGGTCCGCTACGCGCTCGACGGGGCCCCGCGCTGGCCGTCGGCGTCGCAGGTCGGCTACCTGCCCGAGGAGCGAGGGCTCTTCCGCGAGTCCCCGGTCGGCCGCACGGTGGCGTACTTCGGCGTGCTGCGGGGACTCGACCGCCGGGCCGCCGATCGGGCCGCGGCAGCGTGGCTCGAGCGCATGGGCCTCGCGGATCGGGCGCACGAGCGGCCGGACGCCCTGTCCAAGGGGAACCAGCAGAAGGTGCAGCTCGCCGCCGCCCTGGTGCACCGGCCGGCGGTGGCGTTCCTGGACGAACCGTTCTCGGGCCTCGACCCTGTCAACCAGGAGCTGTTCCTGGACCTGCTGCAGGAGATGCGCGCGGCGGGGACGACCGTGGTGCTGAGCGCCCACCAGATGGCGCTCGTGGAGCGAGTGGCCGACCGCGTCCTGGTCGTGAACCGGGGCCGCGAGGCTCTCCGCGGCACGCTCTCGGATCTGCGCCGGCAGCACCGCGTCGCGCAACGGTTGCGCCTGGTCGTGGACCCGCCCGCCGACCCCGCGCCGCTCGCGCGGCACCCGGGGGTCGCGCGGGCCGAGTGGGGCGCGGAGGGCGTCGTGACCGTGGAGCTGACCAACGACGATGCCCTCGGCGAGGTCCTCGCCTTGGCCGCGAGCGCCTACCGGCTGCGGAGCATTCACGCCGAGCCGCCGTCGCTGCACGACATCTACCTGCGCGCGGTCGGGGCCGAGGCGCCCGACGGGAGCACACCGTGAAGTGGCCGCTGGCGCTGGAAGTCGCTCGCTGGGAGTTCCTCCGCTTCTTCAAGCTGAAGGACCAGCTCGTGGCGCTCGCCACCCTGCTCGCGGTGGGCCTGGGCGGCTACGGCGTGAGCGTGGTGGTGAAGCGCTCCGGGGCGAAGCCGCTGCGGATCGCCGTGGCCGGACCCGGCGCGGGCGATCCCCTCCCCTCCCGAGGGGGCCGCTTCGACTGGCGGCTCGACCCCGGGAAGTCGGTCGAGGAGCGGCGCGGCGAACTGGCGCGCGGCGACCTCGACGCCGTGCTCGTGCTCGAGGGGGAGAGCGCGACGCTGCACGTGAGGCGGTCTCCCGCCTGGCGGGGGGAGGTCCAGTCGCTGCTCGACGAGCGGTGGCAGCGGCGTCGGCTGGCCGAGGCCGGGATCGCGCCCGCCACTCTGGAGGCCGTGCTCTCCCCTGCACCCCTCGAGATCGTCGCCCTCGCGCCGGTGCCGGCCGCGCGTCGTGGCGGCACCCTGGCCGCGATTGTCGCGATCGGGATGATGCTGCTCGGGGTGTTCATGGGCAGCGCCTACCTCCTCGTGGGGATCACGGGGGAGAAGCAGCTACGCATCACGGAGCAGGTGGTGGCCGCGATCCGACCGCAGACCTGGGTCGACGGCAAGATCCTGGGCCTCTCGGCGCTGACCTTGGTCCTGCTGCTGCTCTACGTGGGGGCGCCCGCCTTCGCTTTCCAGTTGCTGCGCCTGCTCGGAGCCGACCTGCCGGCCCTGCCCGCGGCCGCGGGCGACCCCGCGTTCCTGGCTGCGCTCGTCGTCTTCGCCGGCCTCGGCTTCCTGCTGTGGTTCACTTTCTTCGCCGCGATCGCCGCCACCGTGGACGACCCGAACAACTCGAGCCGCGGCGGCTGGCTGATGTTCCCGTTGCTGCCCCTGGGCCTTGCCTTCGCCGTCGTGCGCGACCCGGACACGCTTCTCGCCAAGGTCCTGGGGCTGCTCCCGCCCACCGCGCCGGCGGTGATGCCGGTGCGGCTGCTGCTCACCGAGGTGGCCGCCTGGGAGATCCTGCTGGCCGCGGCGCTCCTCCTCGCCGGCATCGCGCTCCTGCGCCGGGCCGCGGGCAAGGTCTTCCACCTGGGCATGCTGATGTACGGCAAGGAGCCGACCTGGCGCGAGCTCTGGCGCTGGGTGCGCGAGGCCGGGTAACCGTATCCACCGGCCCTACTGGCAGACGTCCGTTCCGACCCGCGTCGCGACCTGTCCGGTCGGGAACGGGCCGCACACCGGAACGTCGAAGCTGCCGACGTCATTGGAAAGGAGATCGCGCCGCACCACCACATAGAACAGCGCGAACCCCGGATGCGGCATCGCGTCGTCGCACACCGGCAGCTGCTGCGGCTGGACGTTCGACGCGACGCACGCCAGCGGACCCAGGGAGACCGTGCCGCCGGGGACGAGCGCGAGGTTCTCGACATGCCCGCGCAGGACGTCATGGGCCCGCGCCGCCGGCGGATTCGCGATCTCGGGCGAGAAGACCGACACCTCGGACAGGTCGCGGCGATATGCGGTCCCGAGGTTCCGGTCACCGAGGTCGAGGTCGAAGCGCAGGCAGCGCCGCGGCGGATCGATTGCGGCCGACGGAACGAAGCGGATGCCGTCGGCCGGAACCCGCCCGCGGAAGCCGATCGCGTCGTTGCTGATCGACAGGGAGGTGAGGAAATCGTCGGGCCCGTCGGGTGCGGAGCCGGAGTAGACGTCGACCCAGCCGGGTCCCGGGTCCGTGAGAGTGCCCTGGACGGTCGTCGGCGTCGCATTCAGGAACTGAGGTGGCCCGACCAGGCCTCCGGCCTTGAAGATGAGTCCCTGCACGTTGGCGCGCAGCTCGTTGCACGCGATGAGGTGCCCCGCGACGTTGCCGACCAGAGCCAGCCCGTAGCCGCCGTTGTCGTGGAGCCTGTTGCGGAAAACGCGGCAGTCGATCCCGCCCTCGAGCCGGACGCCGTCACGGCGGTTGCCGCCCGCCGTCGCGGCGCCCGCGGTGCCGATGTCGTTGTCGCGCACGTCCACGGCGCGTGCCCCGGTTCCGAGCAGGATGCCGTCCCCGGCGTGGCACCCGATCTCGTTGTCCGCGATCACGATCTCCCGCGCGTTCTCGACGACGATGCCGGCCGGCGTGAAGTTCCAGCTGCCGCACGCCACCGAGGGGCCGGGCGCGCGGCCCAGGCCGATCTTGCTGCGCAGAATCCTGCTTCCGTCCGCGCCGCTTCCCAGATAGACCCCGCGCGGAACGCTCGGCGCCGTCGCATCCGCCGCGAAGCGGCTGGCCTCGACGAGCGACCGGTGCCGTGGCGTGCAGTGCCTCGCCGTTCGATCCCGCCGGAACGAGACCGCGGCTGCCGACGTCGCAGTCGACGATCTGGGTCGGGCGGGTCGCGGGACCGATCGGTACGTTGTTCCCCTCGACCCGGATCGCGGAGTCATTCCCCTCGAACGCCAGCCGCAAGAGCCTGGTCCCGTCGGGGAACCCGACGCTGGCCGTCTCCGCCGCGACCTGTACGCCGATCCGGTTGGCGCTCGAGATCGGACCGAAGATGCCGAAACGGCAGCCCCGGACGTCGTTGTCGATCGCGCCACCACCGAGAATCCGTACCGCGGCCTTCGCGAACCCTTCGAACTCGAGGTTCTCGATCGCATTCCGCGGCCCGCGGCTGGTGAAGGCGCTCGTGACGCTGTTGCCGCCCGAGAGCCGGACCTTCGGGACGGCAGCGACGTTCGGTCCCCCGTCGATCGAAAGATCGCCCTCGGTGAGATCCGGCAGCGGCGCAACGAGGTGAATCGCCCCGCTCACGGCGAAGGTGACCCGGTCCGGCTCGCCATTCCCTTCTGCAGCCTCGATCGCCGCCCGCAGCGATCCCGGCGGCGCGGGGATGACGTCGGCGAGCGTGGTGACCACGTGCGCGGCGGCGCGAACCTCGGTCAGCGGGACAAGAGCGAGCATGACGGCTAGTGCGAGGACTGAATCACGACGGTGCGATCTCATGACGGATCCTCCCCGGTCGCCGCCCCTCAGGGGCGCGCGCGGAACTCGAGCGAGTTGGCGCGAAGGCGGTTGCCGTGCGAAGGCGGCATCCGATCGTGGCGAAAGCCCGGAAATGACCCCGTGACTGGCAGGAGTGTACGCCGCGGCCCGCGCACCGGCAACCGATTTCGGTTCGGGCAGGACCCGCCCCGCGGGCTGACTCGTCAGCGGCCCCGGGTCGAGGCGCAGCAGCGCCGCTGCGCCTCGCCCCCTGCGAGGGTTACGGCTGGTGGCACGCCTCCGTGTTGCAGCGCTCGGTGCAGGTCGCGTTGCCGAGGGTCCCCTCACGCACACCGTCGTCGGCCGTGACGAGGTAGAACCAGCCGGCGCCGGCGGCGGGCGAGTCGGTGTCGCGGAGCGAGTTCGGGACGGGGCCGGGGATCAGCTCGTCGTGCCGGACGCCGAAGAAGTCGAAGGCAAGGGCGGCGACGTCGCCGCGGTAGGCGTGATAGAGGAGCCCGGGCTGTTCGCTCCAGCGCAGCGTCTCGCGGTCCTCGTCCCAGACCAGGTTCTGCACCTCGGGCGGGAAGAGGATCGTGTCGCGCTCGTAGGCGCCGATGTCGACGTGCGGCAGGCCGTCGCCGTCGTGGTCCCGAAGGCGCGGGCCGTTCGGCAGCGCGTCGGGAAGGTCGTAGCAGGGGTGGCCGGCCATGGCGATCGGATCGGGACCGTGGTCGAGCGCCGGCGAGGTGGCGCGGAGTTCATAGCTCCCCGTCTCGAACTGCGGGTCGACGCAGAGGTTGCCGTTGACGCCCGAGCAGTCGGGGCTGCAGGCGTTCGACCAGCTCACGGCGGAGCAGCCGACGCCGGTGAGGTCGCCGCCGGCGTTGTTCCAGAACAGCGTGTGCGCGATGCTGACCGTCCCCGCGGCGCGCGCGACGCCGGACGCGGAGTCGGCAAGGGTCGAGTGCCGTAGCGTCAGCGTGCCGCCCTGCACGTCGGCGGCGCCCTCGGTGTCGGCAATGAGCACGTTCTCCAGGACAGCGTCGCCGGAAACGACGACGCCCTTGCCGGCCGCCAGATCCTCGATCTTCGAGCGGGTGAGATGCAGGCTCGCACCTGCCGCCAGGTCGACGCCGTCGCCGCTCCCGCCCGCGATCCGCGAGAGGGTGACGAAGTGCGCGCCGCCGTCGAGTTCGAGCCCGGTCGCCGTCACGCCGGTGACGTTGAGATCGCGGAGGTCGCTGGCGACGAGCGCGTGGACGCCGACGTTTCCGTAGAGCGTCACGTTGAAGACCTGAATCGGCGTCGTGGCGAAGCTCGACCGCAGGTCGAACGCGATCCCGGTCGCCGCTGCGCCGAGGTTGCCGTCGACGCACGCCTGGTCGAGGGTGCCGTCGCCGTCGACATCCCGGTCGACGCCGGCGAAGATGAAGACCTGCTCGCGGTCGACGACGACTCCCTCGAAGCAGGCCGTTCCGGCCTCGAGGTCGACGCGCGTCCCGGACTGGCGTGCGTTGTCGACGGCGTCCTGCAGGGTCTGGAAGTCGGCGGCCGCGGTCGGATCCCGGTTGACGACGAATACGGGGTTCGTGTCGCAGGCGTCGCCGACGCCGTCGTGGTCGCTGTCGTACTGGGTGTCGTTCGGGTCCTCCGGGCAGTTGTCGCAGGCGCTGCCGTAGCGGTCGTCGGTCCTGGTTCTCCTGGCCCGGGTTGGCGAGCGCCGGGCAGTTGTCGCAGGCGTCGCCGTCGCCGTCGCCGTCCTGGTCCTGCTGGCCGGGGTTGGCGACGGCCGGGCAGTTGTCGAGGCAGTCGATGAGGGCGTCGCCGTCGGCATCGACGCTCGCACACGGCAGCCCGAGGACGAGGTAGATGCGGCCCGCGTCGAGCCCGAGCGTCATCGAGTCGCGGCCCGGCGCGCCGACGACGAAGTCGTTCTTGCCGTCGCCGCTGATGTCGCCCGTACCGGCGATCGCCGTGCCGGCCCGCTCGCCCGCCTGCTTTGCCGGCGAGCTGCGTGCCGGGGAAGCCCTCGGCAAGGTCGATCACGCCCTGGTGCAGCGACGGCGGGACGCCGCCGGAGATCATGTAGACGGCACCCGCGTCGGCGAGACCGTTCGGGTCGGCGTACGGCGCTCCGAGCGCCGCGTCGTCGAACCCGTCGGCGGTGACGTCGCCCAGACCCGCCACCGCGGCGCCGAGCTGGTCGCCTGCCGCGGCGCCGACCCAGATCACGCCGGCGAGCGCATCCGGATCGTTGGCCGGAGCGCCGACCTGATCGGCGTAGACGATCCCGGTCGGGAGGCGAGAGGCGGTGTGGACGACGCGACCCGCGTCGGTCCGCATCACCGCATCGTAACGCGGCGCGCCGACGAGCACGTCGGGACTCCCGTCGAAGAGCGTGTCTCCCGCGCCCACGACCGCGCTGCCGAGCCGCTCACCCGGCTGCGTTCCCTGGAGCTGCATCCCCACCGTCGGCCTGGGGTTCTTCTTGCCTCCGCCGATGTCGCGGACCTCGGTGATGTCGCGCTGCAGCCCGCCGCCTTCCGGGAAGTACGCCGTGCCGGCGTCCAGGCCGTAGATCGTGTCGTGGCCGGGTGCGCCAAGGATGAGTTCGTCCCCCGCCGTACCGAGCACGTCACCCGGGAACGCGACCGAGAAGCCAAGCTCGTCGCCCGCGAGATCGCCGAGGTAGACGACGCCAGGGACCTCGTCGAACGCCCCGTTGGCGACGCGTCCCAGGCTCACCGGGCCGGACAGCACCGGGGTGTCGAAGACCAGGTACGCGGTGCCCGCGTCGGCCTTGCCGGCGACGTCGCGACCGGGCGCGCCGATGACGATGTCCTGGCCGGGCCCGGCATTCATGCGGCCGCCGCCCGCGACGGCGAAGCCGGCCCGGTCGCCGAGCGACTCGCCGGTGAAGACGACGCCCGGGATGTCGACGCCGACGCGCGCGAGGTCGACGGTGTCGGCGACGGCCGGGTCGCTGAGGTTCGGGTAGTCGGCCGGATCGAAGTAGATCAGGTAGACCTTGCCCGGCCCGGTCGGCACCGGCGTCGGCCCGGTCCGGTCGATCTGCTCGGCGCCGATCAGGAGATCGGGCGTGCCGTCGCCGTCGAAGTCGAAGTCACCCGACACGGAGACACCCGCCCGGTCGTGCGCCAGCTCGCCGAGGAAGATGATGTCGGGGGTCGTGCGCGCGGCGGTGTCGCCCGCCCCGAGGTAGACCGCGGCGGCGCCCGATTCGGGCGTGCCGGCCGCGCGGTCGTAGGCCGGAGCGCCGGAGATGAAGTCGCGGAATCCGTCGTGGTTCAGGTCGCCGGCCGCCGACACGGCGGAGCCGGTCTCCGATCCTCCGCCGAGCCCCTCCGCGAGCTCGGCGAGCAGCGGGTCGTCCAGAGTGAGGCTCCGGTCGCAGGCATCACCCTGGCCGTCAGCGTTGACGTCTGCCTGGCCGGCGTTCGCGACGCGCGGACAGTTGTCGGCGCAGTCCGGATAGCCGTCGCCGTCGGTGTCGCCGTCGAGCTGGAGGAACCCCTCGTCGAAGATGATCCGCGTCTCGTCGGGGACCGAGAAGAGGTCGTTGAGCAGCGTCCCCGCCGGTGTGAGGTCGTTGTCGAAGAGGTAGGTCTTGACGCACCCGAGGTTCAGCGTCGAGTCCCTGTGGATCCGGAGACCCCTCTGGCCGGGGAGCCCGAGCAGGTAGAGCGCTTCGCCGTGACCGTTCTTCCCGGGGTTGTTGTCGGCGCGGTCGACGAGCTGAACGACGGTCTTCTGGCCCTGGTCTCCCGCCTCGCCGACGACGAGCCGGCCGATCCCGAAGCCGTCCGCCGCCGGGCGTGCCGCTCCCGTGTCGGCCGACGCGGCCTCGAGGCGCTGGGGCGCGCTGCCTGCGAGGCGCAGCGCGGCCTGCTCCAGGTCGACGCGTGCCGGGTCGGTATGCGCGTGGAGCAGGTCGCGCTCGACGCGCAGCTCGGCGCCCGGCGTCGCGGTCAGCGTGATCCCGTCGCGCAGGTCGAGCGTGCCGCCGATCGTCACCGCGACGTCGCTGCTGTCGAGCGCGAGCGACGAGGTGGACGCGGTACCGGGATCGTCGACGAGGCTGCCCGTGACGAGCGCGGCCCCGCTCGCGACCGTGAAGCGCGAGACGACGGAGGTCTGGTAGTCGCCGAGCTGGACCCGGCCGCCCGTCGTGAGGTTCCACTGAGCCGCGCCGGCGCCGGAGGCGGCGCGGAGCTGGGGCACCGTGATCTGGCCGTCCGCGGCCGCGTTGAAATGGACGAAGTCCTCGGAGCGGAGGGGGGTGAGAAGCTCGGCCAGGCCAGCCAGGCCGACCGTGCCGCCGGCCGAGGCCTCGATCGTGTGGTAGCTCGAGCCGATCCAGGAGTCGTCGAAGCGATCGTTCAGCGATCGCACCGCCGAGAGATCGATCAGGCTGCCCGCCCCCTGCGACCGCAGCGGGGTGTAGGCCCCGGCCGCCCAGTTGAGACCGAGCCACGACAGCGTCGCCGGCGACGCCCCCGTCACCAGGATCCGGCCCCCGCCGTCGGCCCAGAGGTAGACGTCCTCGAGCGTCGTCGCCGAGGGCAGCGACAGCTCGCTCCCGCGCGTGCACGTCGATGAAGGTCCAACCCCCCGCGCCCGGCAGCACCGCCAGCGACGACAGGTCGATCGATCCGCCCGTCGTCAGCTCGAGATTGAGGTAGTCCTCGGCCCGCACCGGAAGCGTCACGGTGGTCAACTGGCCGAGGTCGACGGCGCCGCCGGCCGCGGCGTCGATCGTGTGGTAGCTCGAGCCGATCCAACCGTCGTCGAAGCGATCGTTCAGCGACCGCACCGCCGAGAGGTCGATCAGGCTGCCCGCCCCGTGCGACCGGAGCGCGCGTGTACCCCCCGGCCGACCAGTTGAGACCGAGCCACGACAGCGTCACCGGCGACGCCCCCGTCACCAGGATCCGGCCCCCGCCGTCGGCCCAGAGGTAGACGTCCTCGAGCGTCGTCGCCGAGGGCAGCGACAGCTCGCTCCCGCCGATGCACGTCGACGAAGGTCCAACCCCCCGCGCCCGGAATCACCGCCAGCGACGACAGGTCGATCGACCCGCCCGTCGTCAGCTCGAGATACAGGTAGTCCTCGGCCCGCACCGGAAGCGTCACGGTGGTCAACTGGCCGAGGTCGACCGCGCCGCCGGCCGCGGCGTCGATCGTGTGGTAGCTCGAGCCGATCCAGGAGTCGTCGAAGCGATCGTTCAGCGACCGCACCGCCGAGAGATCGATCAGGCTGCCCGCCCCGTGCGACCGGAGCGCCGTGTACCCTCCGGCCGACCAGTTGAAACCGAGCCACGACAGCGTTGCCGGCGACGCCCCCGTCACCAGGATCCGGCCCCCGCCGTCGGCCCAGAGGTAGACGTCCTCGAGCGTCGTCGCCGAGGGCAGCGACAGCTCGCTCCCGCCGTGCACGTCGACGAAGGTCCAACCCCCCGCGCCCGGCAGCACCGCCAGCGACGACAGGTCGATCGACCCGCCCGTCGTCAGCTCGAGATTCAGGTAGTCCTCGACCCGCACCGGAAGCGTCACGGTGGTCAACTGGCCGAGGTCGACGGCGCCGCCGGCCGCGGCGTCGATCGTGTGGTAGCTCGAGCCGATCCAGCCGTCGTCGAAGCGATCGTTCAGCGACCGCACCGCCGAGAGATCGATCAGGCTGCCCGCCCCGTGCGACCGGAGCGGCGTGTACCCTCCGGCCGACCAGTTGAGGCCGAGCCACGACAGCGTCACCGGCGACGCCCCCGTCACCAGGATCCGGCCCCCGCCGTCGGCCCAGAGGTAGACGTCCTCGAGCGTCGTCGCCGAGGGCAGCGACAGCTCGCTCCCCGCGAGCACGTTGACGTAGGCCCAACCCCCCGCACCCGGAATCGCCGCCAGCGACGACAGGTCGATCGACCCGCCCGTCGACAACTCGAGATACAGGTAGTCCTCGATCCGCGCCGGAAGCGCGAGGCTGTTCAGCGACGGCATCGACACGATGGCGCCACCCGAGACCAGGATGGCGTGGTAGCTCGCACCGATCGTGCCGTCGTTGAAGGCCGTATTGAGGCTCGTGAGGTTCGGCAGCTCGACGCGGGTTCCCGCGCCGGCCGCCCGTACGATGTCGTAGCTCGGGGCGCTGAGCCCCGCGGTCGACCACGTCGTCGCGCCGATCTGGATCCGCCCGCCGGCGTCGGCGTCGAGCCGCGCCTTGTTTCCCGGGAAGCTCCCCGAGGGGGCGCTGAACGAGCCGCCGTCGACATCGATGAGCCCGTAGATCGCGGCGCCGCCCGTGACCTGGAACCCGTTCCCGGTCAGCACGCTGGAACGCCACGGCGTCGCCGAGGGAGAGCGTGCGCACGGTGCAGGACGAGACGTCCATCGTCACCGTCTTGGCTCCGTCGGGGATGACGACGTCGAACGTCCGCTCGCCGTTGTTGCAGGGGATCGCCGGGGCACCCTGGATCTGCCAGTTGGACAGCACGGAGTAGTTCCCGCTGTTCCCTATCCAGGTGGCGGTGTCGGCGATCGCGACCGAGCCGGACAATGCGAACATAAGGAGAACAAAATGGACTGCGCTGCCCGCGGGCCTGTGGACGAGATTCACGGCTCCTCCCTCCGGGAGCGTCGGGTTCGGCGGCGGCCGCTCTGCCCGCCGCCCCCGGCCGTCCTCCCGGCCGGGCCCCCTCCCGAGGCCCTCACGCCGGCCTCGAAGACAGATGCGCAAGACCGGCGCGTACTGCGCAGATGTGTGCTGAAGCTACGACACGGGCGGTCTTATTGGAAGCCGATCGCGCGTAACGCCCGCCGCGGCGGCCCCGGCGCCGCGGCGCCCTCGCTCCACCCCGGCGCCCGGCCGTCGATTGCTCGGCTCTCCGCCGCTCCGCTGGGCTAGAGTGAGCCGCACCCCCGAGGCCCGGACCGTGAACGACGACGCGGCAGCTGGCGCCCCGAGCGGCGCGCCCGATGAGGACGTGCTCCGCTACCGGCGGGCGCGCGCGATCTTCGACCAGCTCCGCGAAAGAGACCCCAAGGAATGGAACGCGGCCGTCGCCGAGCTCGCCGGCGGCGACGAGGACCTGGCGCGCCACGCGCACTTGCTGCTGGCGGCGCACCTCGAGGACCCCGAGTTCCTCGACCGGCCCCGGCAGATCGGGCCGTACCGCATCCTCGAGCGCCTCGGCGAGGGGGGGATGGGCGTCGTCTACCGCGCCGAGCAGCAGAACCCGCGGCGGGAGGTCGCGCTGAAGGTGATCGGCTTCCGTTCGCCGGAGATCCTCCAGCGCTTCGCGTTCGAGCAGCAGGCCCTCGCGCTGATGAACCACCCCAACATCGCACAGGTCTTCGAGACCGGCGCGACCGACGGGCGCTGGCCGTATCTCGCGATGGAGCTGATCGACGGCGTGCCGCTCAACCGCTACCTCGCCGAGCGCGACCTGCCGCTGCGGGAGCGCATCGACCTGTTCGTCGCGATCTGCCGCGGCGTCGAGCACGCCCACCGCAAGGGGATCATCCATCGCGATCTCAAGCCGTCGAACGTCCTGGTCGCAACCCAGGACGGCCGCCCGGTGCCGAAGATCATCGACTTCGGAATCGCCAAGGCGCTCTCGGAGAGCCTCGCCGAGCAGGGCGGGCGGACGCGGCTCGGGCAGCAGCTCGGGACGCCGGCCTACATGGGCCCCGAGCAGCGCGCCGGGCAGCCGGTCGACACGCGGACCGACGTCTACGCGCTGGGCGTCATCCTCTACGAGCTGCTGACGAACGAGCTCCCGTTCGCGGCCGAGACGGCGGGGAACGAGCGCGCGGGGAGCGGGCTCGCGCCGGCCCGGAGCGAGCCGCTGCGGCCGAGCCTCCGCCTTCGCGAGTCGGCGCGGCGCGACGGCCTCGCCGACGCGGGCAGGCACGCCCGCGAGCTGGGGGGCGATCTCGACTGGATCGTCCTCAAGGCGCTCGACGACGACCCGGAGCGGCGCTACCCCTCGGCCAACGCGCTCGCCGAGGACCTGCTGCGACACCTCAAGGACGAGCCAACCCTGGCGCGCGCGCCGAGCCGCACGTACCGGCTGGCCAAGTTCGTCCGGCGGAACCGCGTGGCTCTCGGCGTCGCTGCGGTCGTTGCCGCCGCGAGCCTGGTGGGCGGCGCCTCGGTCTGGGGGGCGCGCCGGGCGGAGCGGGAGCGCCAGCGCGAGGTCGAGCGCGTCGAGCAGATGGCCGACGCGATCGTCGATCTGGTCGACACGACCTCGCCTCGGACGTCGCGCGGGAAGCCGATCGAGGCCCGCGCCCTGCTCGATCGCGCGGTCGAGCAGGTGCTCGAGCAGGTGGAGATGAGCCCCCGCACCGCGGTGCGCCTGCGCCTGCGCGTCGGCGACGCGTACCGGAAGCTCGGCGACTACGAGTCGGCCGAGGCCCAACTCGTCCCCGCCGTGGCGCTCGCGGAGTCGTCGATCCCCGGCGGCGATCCGCTGCGGCTCGACGCGCTCAACGCGCTTGGCAACCTCTACAACGTCGCCAACGAGTACGCGCGGGCCGCGCAGATCTACGAGCGGGCGCTGCCGAGCGCCGCCGCCGTCGGTTCCGGCAGCGAAGTACACGCCGTCCTGTACAAGAATCTCGCCGACTGCTACGCGCGTCTCGGCCGCGAGGACGACGCGATGGGAATGCTGCGCCAGGCCCTCGCCATCGACCGGCGGAACGGCGACGAGGAGGGTGTGTACGCCACACTGACGAGCATCGGCAACATCGAGCGCCAGAAGAACCAGCTCGAGGCCGCGGTGGCGACCCTCTCCGAGGCGCTTGCCCTGAGGACCCGACTGCTCGACGCCGACGACCCCGCGCTGGCCTACGGCTACTTCGAGCGCGGCCGCGCGCTGCTCGACGCGAAGCGCTTCGCCGAGGCGAGGGCCGATCTCGAGGCCGCCTTCTCGATCTGGTCCAACGCCCTCCCGGAGGACCATCCCAACCTCGCGGCGTGTCTCGAGCGGCTGGGGCGAGCCTGCTGGGGGGCGGGCGACCTGGCGAGCGCCGACGCCCACCTCCGCGCGTCGCTGGCGATCGAGGAGCGGATCGCCGGCGACGATCCGACCCACGTGATCGAGGCGCTCGAGGTCTACCGTGACTTCCTCGCGGGGACGGGGCGCGCGGCGGAGGCGGCCGAGGTCGGCGGCCGGGCCGAACGCCTGGACACGGCGAGAGGCGGATCGTGAGGCGGCCGCTGCGCGCGCGGCGCGCGATCCGCGCATGAGAGGGTGACTGCGCCCGCACGGCCTGCGCCCGCGCTGCTGGAGGAGAGATGTCCGACGAGGATCGCGAAGTCACCCCGATCGAAGCGCTGCTCGCGGGCGTGAACCGCGGCGAGGTCGCGGCCCGCGACCGGCTCGTCGAGCTGCTCTTGCAGGAGCTGCACGTCCTGGCGCGCGGCATGCTGGCGCGCGAGCACCGGCGCGACGTCCTGATGCAGACGACGGCGCTCGTCAACGAGGCCTATCTCAAGCTGTTCGGCGCCAAGCCGACGGTCTGGGAGAACAAGGCCCACTTCTTCGCCGCGGCCAAGCGCGCCATGCGCGAACTCCTCATCGACGCCGCGCGCCGCCGCAAGGGCACCAAGCGGAACTCCGGCCAGTCTCTGGTCACGCTCGGCGAGTGGATCCCCGGGGCCGGCGACGCGACGGTCGAGATCCTCGCGCTGGACGAGGCGCTGACGCGGCTCGCACGGCTCGACGCGCGCCAGGCCGAGGTGGTCGAGTACAAGTGCCTGCTCGGGCTGACGAACGCGGAGACCGCCGAGGTGCTCGGCGTCTCGCTGCGGACGGTGGTCGACGATTGGACGCACGCGAAGGCCTGGCTCAAGGTCGAGCTCGCGGGCGGCGTGCACTCGTGATTCCCCCGCCGCGCCGACGCGACCCCCTGCGGCAGCACCCCACAGCCGTTTCCCGGAGCCGTGGCCGCGCCCGCTTGAACTGGCCGCTCACTTCTCCGAAAATGCGGAGAGGTGACGAATAGAGGACTTATCCGCCGGCGCCCTCGTCCCGACCCCGCGAGCCCCGCGGCATCGGGTGACCGAGGGCCTGTCCTGAAACGGAGACCTGTATGTTCCACGAGCCCGCCGGGCAGGCCGGGGCGGACCCCGCCTCCCCGTACAAGACCAGCCTCGGCAGCCGGATGTTCGTCCTCTACGCTCTCCTCTACGCCGGCTTCGTCGCGATCAACGTCGGCGCGCCGGTGCTGATGGAGCGAGAGGTCGTCTGGGGCCTGAACCTCGCCACGGCGTACGGCCTCTTCCTCATCGTCTTTGCCGTCCTGCTCGCCCTCGTCTACAACGCCCTCTGCTCCCGCAAGGAGCGCGAGCTGGCCGGCGGCGGGCCGGGCGAGAAGAGAGGCTAGACATGGCTGTCGCGATCTTCCTCGCCTTCGTCGGGCTGGTGCTGGGCCTGTCCTTCTACTTCGGGGCGAAGACCCGCTCCGCCTCCGGCTACTATGCTGCGGGCGGGCAGATCCACTGGGGCGTCAACGGGATCGCCTTCGCCGGCGACTACCTTTCCGCCGCGTCTTTCCTCGGCATCTGCGGCATGATCGCCACCAGCGGCTACGACGGCTTCCTCTACTCCATCGGGTTCCTCGCGGGGTGGATCGTCGCCCTCTTCGTGGTGGCCGAGCCCATGAAGCGCCTGGGCAAGTACACGTTCACCGACGCGGTGGACGCCAAGTTCGACAGCCGTTCGATCAAGCTCATGGCGGCGATGAGCACCCTGGTCGTGTCGCTGTGCTACCTGGTGCCGCAGATGGTGGGGGCCGGCGTCCTCGTCGAGCCGCTGCTGGGGATCCCCCACGCCGCCGGCGTCGTCCTGGTCGGGGCGGTCGTCATCGTCATCGTGGCCACCGCCGGCATGACCTCCACGACCTACGTGCAGTTCCTCAAGGGCGGGATGCTCATCGTCTTCTCGCTGGTGATGACCGTCGCCGTCCTCTGGCGCGGCCTGTCCACCGAGCCCGACCAGGGGGGGCGCGTGCCGTTCCGGCCCCTCGCCGTCCTCGCCGCGGAGCAGGTGGACGGCGGCCTCGCCCCCGTCGACGACGCCTTCACGGTCGAGCAGACGCTGACGGCCCGCGAGCGGACCTTCGTCCGGCTGGGCCGGAACGGCGAGGTCTCGTGGTGGGTCGGCGCCAACCGCGACGGCCGGCCCGTCCTCGAGGAGTGCCAGTGGGAGTCGCGGCGGCCCGGCGAGATCGCCGTAGTCAACGGCGAGCCGGGCGGCCGGCTGCGCCAGGTGGGATCCCTCGTCCGGATCGAGGGCCGCACCGGCCCCGAGGCCGCCACCGGCCCCCTGGGGCCGTTCCGCTTCCTCGCCGCGATCGGCTCGCGCGACACGGATGTGCTCCAGTGGCGGATGACACGGGTCAAGGACGACTCGGGGGCCGACGTCAACCTGCACTACACCGCCACGACCCCCGGCAACAAGATCCTGCGCCCGGGCACGCGGTTCAAGCTCGAAGGCACCCTGCTCGAGCGGATCGACTTCGTCAGCCTCATGCTGGCGCTGTTCCTGGGCACCGCGGCGCTGCCCCACATCCTCATCCGCTACTACACGGTCCCCAGCCCGGCCGCCGCCCGCAAGTCGACCATCGTGGCCATCGCCGCCATCGGCTTCTTTTACGTCCTGACCCTCTTCATGGGCCTCGGCGCCATGGTCAACGGTGTCATCAATCCCCTCGACAACAACATGTCGGCGCCGCTGCTCGCCCGCTCCTTCGGAACCTTCCTCTTCGCGGTCATCTCGGCCATCGCCTTCGCCACGATCCTCGGCACGGTCGCGGGGCTGATCGTGGCCGCCTCCGGCGCGGTGGCCCACGACCTGATGGACCGCTTCGGCCGCATCGCCATGGACGAGAAACAGAAGGTGCGGGCGGGCCGCGTGGCGGCCTTCGCCGTCGGGATCCTCGCGATCGTGCTTGGGATCCTGTTCAAGGGGCAGAACGTCAGCTTCCTCGTGGGCCTGGCCTTCGCGGTGGCGGCCAGCGCCAACCTGCCCGCCGTGGTGATGCTGCTGTTCTGGAAGCGCACGACGGCCCGCGGCGTCGCGGCCTCGATCGGAGTCGGCGTCGTGAGCTCGCTCGCCCTGATCGCGTTCTCGCCAAGCCTGTACGGGCAGTACGGCCTCGACCCCGCGACGGCACCGGTCCCGTTCGACAATCCCGGGATCATCTCCATCCCGCTGAGCTTCCTGGTCCTGGTGGTCGTCTCGCTCGCCACTCGGCCCCGGTCGGCCGCCGCGCCGGCCTGAGCACGACCCGGCGGGGTGCGACCGGAGAGCGGCGGGGAACGCAGCAGGGAGCCAAGATCATGGAGGCGGTGAAGGTCAACCTGCACTGCCACTCGAGCCTGAGCGACGGCGAGCTGTCCCCGGAGGCCCTGGCCGACCTGCTCGTGCGCTCCGGGGTGACGGTCGCCGCGCTCACCGACCACGACACGATCGAAGGCCTCCCGCGGTTCCGGGAAGCCCTCGAGGGAACCCCGGTGCGTCTCATCACCGGCGTCGAACTGACCGCCGGCGACGGCGGCCCGGTCCACCTCCTGGCCTACGGGTTCGATCCCGAGGCGCCAGCCCTCGCCGAGGCTCTCTCGCGCGCGCGCCAGTCCCTGGATGGTAGCGGCCTGCCGGTGGCGGAGGCGATCGCTCTCGTCCACCGGGCCGGCGGGCGGGTCTTCCTGGCCCACCCGCTCGTCTACGCGAACGACGCGTCCGGGCTCGAGGCCCGTCTCGTGCGCTACCGCGAGTGGGGGCTCGACGGGATCGAGGCGTTCTATTCCCCGTACCCGGTCGAGCAGATCCGGGAGCTGCGCGAGCTGGCTCGCCGGCTGGGCCTGACCGTCAGCGCCGGCTGCGACTTCCACGCCCCCGGCACACCGGGGCTCTCGGACAGCGTCGTGTCCTTTCCGGCGGAGGACTGGCGGGCCTTCCGGGATCTCGTGATCGGCTCCTCCCCGCCCCGGTCCCGGAACGCTCCGGCCCCCCCCTCCCGCCGCGCGGGCGTAAGGCTCGACTGGCGCGGCGTCGTGCTGCGGATCCTGCTGCCCACCGCGCTCGCGATCGGCCTGCTCGTGGGGCCGCTCTTCCTCTACCTCATCCCGGCGTTCGAAGGAGCGCTGCTGGCGCGCAAGCAGGAGACGATCCGCGAGCTGGCCCGCTCCGCGGCGAGCATCCTGCAGGAGTACCACGACGAGGAGCGCTCGGGCCGCCTCTCCCGCGACGAGGCCCAGGCCGCCGCCATCGAGCGCATCCGCTTCCTGCGCTACGGCCCGGAGGGAAAGGACTACTTCTGGGTCACCGACCGCCACCCGCGCATGGTCGTCCACCCCTACCGCCCCGACCTCGACGGCCAGGATCTGACCGACTACCGCGATCCCAAGGGGAACCGGGTCTTCGTCGAGGCGGCGCGGCTCGTCGCCGAGAGCCGCGACGGCTATTTCGAGTACGTCTGGCAGTGGCAGGACGACGACCGCCGCCTCGAGGCCAAGCAGTCCTACGTCCTGGGCTTCGAGCCCTGGGGCTGGATCATCGGAACGGGCCTGTACATCGAGGACGTCCGCACCGAGATCCAGGCGGTCACCTGGCGGGTCGTCCGCGTCACGCTCGTCATCGCCCTCGCGATCGCCCTGCTCCTGCTGTTCGTCGCGCTGCAGGGGGTCCGCCTCGAGCGCCAGCGCTCCCGGGCCGAGGAGGCGCTGCACGAGTCCCACGAGCGCTACCGGACGCTGGTGGAGGTGTCCCGGGAAGGGACCGCGCTCCTCCTCGACGGGCGCTTCGCCTGCGCCAACCAGACGTTCCTCGACCTCACCGGGTGCACGGAAGAGCAGCTCTCGTTCATGGCGGTCGAGGAGCTCTTCGAGCTGCCGGAGGGCGGCTCGACGCGGGCGCTGCTCGAGAGCGCGGCGCGGGAGACGGGCCCGCCCACGGAGCCCGTGGAGGCGGTCGTCCTGTCCCGCGGGGGCGCCCGCGCAGACGTGCTGCTGGAGATCGAGCCCGTTCGCCTGGGGGACCGCCACGGCGTCTCGCTGGTGATCCGGGACCTGGGCGGCCACAAGCAGGTGCAGGCGGCCCTCGCCGAGAGCCAGGCCCGGTTCCGGGCGGTGGCGGAGAACCTCCGAGTGGGTGTCTTCCGGGCCGCTTTCGGGGACGGCTTCCCCCTGCTGGAGGCGAACTCCACCGCCCGCCGGCTGTTCGGGCTCGACGACGAGGCGGAGCTGCCGAGCCTCGCCCGCGTGCTGGCCGAACAGGGCGAGCTCGAGGCGCTCGAAAGAGAGCTCGTGGAGCGGGGGGAGGTGCGGGACCGCGTGCTCGAACTGACCGGCGGCCGCCCGGTCAGCCTCACCGCCACGCTGGTCCGCGACGAGGACGGGCGCCCAAGGTTCTGCGACGCCGTCGCCGAGGACGTGACCGCGCGCCAACGGGAGAGCCGGGAGCAGGAGGCGCTCATCGCCGAGCTGCAGTCGGCCCAGCTCTCGCTCGGCCGCCCGGCGGAGCGCTTCGTGCGGGAGCCGCTCTTCGCCGCCTCCGGCACCCCCGTGGCCGACGCCGCTCGGCTCATGGCGCGCCGCGGCACGGACACGCTGTTCGTCCGGGGTGCGGACGGGGAGACTGTGGGGGTGGTCACCGACCGGGACCTGCGCGAGAGGGTCCTCGCGCGCGGGCTCGATCCGGGGAGGCCGGTGCACGAGGTGATGAGCGCGCCCGTCGTTACGGTGTCCGCCGCCACGCCGGCCCACGAGGCGCTGGCCCTGATGCAGGAGCGCGACGTCAGGCGCCTGGCCGTCCGGGACGCGGCCGGCGCGGTGGTCGGGGTGCTGCGCTTCCAAGATCTCCTCCGAGCGGACCACCTGCCGCTCACCACGCTGACCCGGAGCATCCGGGACGCCCGCCTGCCCGTGGAGGTCGCCGACCGCCGGATGCGACTCCCGGCCATGGTGCACGCCCTGCTCGACAGCGGAGCGCGACCGCGGTACGTCTGCCGGGCCGTCGCCACCGTGACGGACGCCGTCACGCAGCGGCTCGTCGACCTCGCCGCGGCGCAGCTCGGTCCGCCCCCGGCCCCGTGGGCCTACCTCGCCCTGGGCAGCCAGGGCCGCGAGGAGCAGACGCTCCTCGCCGACCAGGACAGCGCCATCGTGTTCGAAACGCCCCCCGGCACCGACCCGGGGCCGCTGCGGCAGCACTTCCTCGCGCTGGGCGGGCTCGTCGCCGGCTGGCTGGAGCAGGCCGGCTACCCTCCCTGCAAGGGTGGGATGATGGCCAGCCAGTCGCGCTGGTGCCTGTCTCTCGACGAGTGGCAGCGGCAACTGCGGGTCTGGATCCGCGAAGCGGAGCCGCAAGACCGGCTCGAGATCGCTTCCTTCCTCGATTTCAGGTGCGTCGCCGGGCAGGCCGTGCTCGCCCGGACGCTCCGCGCCTTCGTCGGGGAGGAGCTGGCCGGGACCCCGGCGCTCGTCCCGCTGCTGGCCCGGGACGTCGTGCAGTACCGGCCGTCCAAAGGCCTGTTCGGTGGCCTCTCCTCCGGCCCCGGCGGCATCGACACCAAGGACATCGCGGCCGCCATCGAGAGCGTCGCGCGCCTGTACGCCCTCAGCCGCAGCCTGCCCGAGACCAGCACGTTCGACCGCCTGCGGCGGCTCGAGGAGGTGGGAGCGGTGAGCGCCGCGGGCCACGAGGAACTCGCCCAGGCCTACGACTTCGTCATGACGCTGCGGCTGCGGCGCCAGGTGAGCCGCCTGCGGTCCGGTCAGCCGGCCGATAACGACGTGGACCCGCGGAGCCTGAACCACCTGGAGGAGGGACTCCTGAAGCAGGTCTTCTCTCTCCTCGGCACCTTTCAGAAGAAGATCCAGTACGACTTCCTCGGGGGCGCCGGCCTCTAGCCCGGAGCACGCCCGCGATGCGATCGGGACCCTCGAGTGCGCGCGTCAGCGGGCGGCCGCCGGCGCCCGCGGCGCAGCGAGGAGCGGCTCGATCGCCTCGGCCGGATGCCAGATGATCCGTCCGATGGCGGCGCGCTGCTCCTTGGCGGGCAGCCAGTGGGGACAGATGAACTCCCAGACGACGGTGCCCGTCGAATCGATCTCGAACGCCCGGCCCTTGTCCGACTCGGCGATCAGCGTGTGGCCGTTCGGGAGGCGCTGCGACGAGCCCTTGCTGGCGGTGTAGAACGACTCCGGGGGTGTCCCCCGGTACTCCCAGGCGATCCGGCCGTCGCGCGGATCGACTTCGAGCACCCGCGACCAGCCGCGGCCGAGGCCGTTGTCGAAGACGAGGATGCGACCGCTCTCCAGCATCCGCGCGTCGTGGGGCCCCACCAGCTCCGCAATGCCCCACGACCAGAGCACTTCGTTCGTGGGCCAGTGGAAGATCGCGATCCGATCCTGGTGGCGGAAGGAGACGAGGACGTTGTCGGGCCCGTAAAGCGGGTGCCGCCCGAAGAGCGCCGGCTGGTGCATCCACTCGGCCGAGTTGGAGTGGAACAGGTCGACCCACAGCGGCCCGTCGACGCGCGCCGGCTGCACCGGCTTGAGCGGGAAGAGATCGGGATGGCTGCGGACGGCGTCGTAGAAGGAGTGCGACGCGATCGGACTGCCGTCGGGCTCGAGGAGGGTGAGGTGATCGTCCCGGATGTCGAGCTTGGCCCCGGCGGAGGGCTCCTGGCGGGCATGCATGGTCAGGACGAGGAGCTTCCCCTGCGGTGTCTCTTCGATGTCGTGATGCGCCGGCAGCGACCGCTCCCAGAGCCGTCGGCCGGACCAGTCGTAGCGCCGGACGAACGCGGGAACCGGCCCGAAGACGGCGCCCCCGCGCCGCAACTCCGTCTGCCCGACGACGAGGAGGTCGCCGCTTGCGAGCAGTTCGGCCCGCTGCCACTTCTCGCCTGGCTCCCCGCGCCAGGCGTGGACGAGTTCGCCCTGCGCGTCGATCAGGTCGGCGCGGGCCAGCTCGGGGACCTCGTACAGCCGGTAGCCCGCCAGGAGACGCGCGGGGTCGCCCTGCACGACCCCCGTCGGCTCCTCGCGCGCGGCGGGCGTTCCACCGGCATACGGGAGCGAGCGCAGGCGCTCGATCTCCGCGGCGTCCGGCGCCGGGGCCTCTGCGGCCCCGGTTGGCGGCGGCCGCTCCGGCGATTCCTGGCTGCAGCCGACGAGGAGCGCGACGAGGAGCGCGGCGAAGAGCGCGGCGAAGAGCAGCAACAGCGCGCCGAAACGGGGCCGCGAGGACATGCGCATCACGATTCTCCTGTGCCACCCGCGCGGGGATCCTGCCGATGTCCCTCGCCAAGACCCCGTCCGCCCTGCCCTTCAACGAGTTGCGTTCCTCTGCAGGATACCCGAATCGCCCACGGACGAGCCCGGATGCCCTCCGCCCCTGCCGCCGTCATCGTCCGGGGATGCTCAACCGCGCCCCTGCCATCGCCCGGATCTCCTCGCGGGCGACCTGGGCGTACCGCGGTCGGGGTGGATGTGGGTCTTCGCGCATCGGCGTCGCGTCGCAGGCCTGTCTGCGACGAGCATCCGGGGGGTCATCCCCAAGTCCAGATCAGCGTCGCGATGGCCGTTGCCAGCGCCAGAAGCAGGCTGATCACCATCGTCGTCCGGAGGACTTTCCCCTCCTCGCCGATGCAGTCGATGATCGCCGCCGCGTTCTGGAGCTTCGCCGGCGAGATGACCGAGGCGAGGCCGCCGCCGATTCCGCTCGCGGCCGCGAGCAGAAGCCCGACCGTCGCCGGCGCGCCGAGCGCGCGCGCCGTCTCCATGTGGAACCGGCTGAGCATCGCGATCGCGCTCGTCTCTGACCCCGAGATGAACCCGGCGAGCAGTCCCAGGTACGGCGCAGCCAGCCCGTAGAACGCGCCGAAAGTCGACGCGGCCGCCGTCGCGAGGACCTGCACCATGTTCCGGTCGGGGCCGGGCAGCGCCCACGCGAGCGTCGCGGCGGCCGGGTCCGCGATCTTGCCCGAGTGGTCGATGACGTAGGCGATCGCAAAGAAGACCGCGGCCGCGAGCATCGGGCGTGGTGCGCGCGCCGCGGTGCGCGAGAGCACCGCGCGCCACTGCGCGGCAGTCGGCCGAAACAGCGGTGCGGCGAGGAGCGTTGCGACCAGGACCCACGTGTAGGCCTGCCAGAGCGCGCGCGTCGCGGTCGGCCGGCCGGGGATCACCGGAACCGCGAGCGGCAGCTGCTCGAAGACGACCCGGAAGAGCGGCAGCGCCTTGACGTTGATCAGCGTCGCGAAGACGAGGAGCAGCACCCACGGGCTCGCCGCACGGAGCAGGCTCATGTCGCGCTTGGACGCGCTCTCCGCGGGATCGAGTTCGGGCTCGCGCCAGACGGTCCGGCCGCGCAGCGCGAGGACCGCTGCGAGGACCCACTGATCGCGATCCCCGCGACGACTCCGGTGAGCGGGACCAGGTCGACCCATGCCATCCCCCAGCAGACCGCGCCTGCGACGAGCCCCGTCAGTACGGCCGGCAGGAACCCGCGCAGGAGCATCGCCGCGCGGCCGACGATCCAGAACATCCCGAGCGCGATCCCGGTCGTAACGAGCGGGATGAAACGCGCGAACAGGAACCCCGTGTCCTGCTGCGTGAGCGTGATGCCCTCTTTCGCGACGATCGGCCCGAGGACATCGGTGAACACGACGGCCGGGATCGACAGCAGAGCGTAGGTGCACAGACTGTCGTAGCCGATCGCCGGCAGCGCGATCGCGACGTAGCTCGAGTAGCCGAGCGCCATCAGGATCGGCGGCAGGATCGACACGGGCGTGGCGCCGAGGGCCGTGACGAGCGTGCCGAAGCCGACATTGATCATCAGGATCTGCGTGATCCGGTCGTCCGGCGAAACCGACTTCATGGTGACCACGATCCGCCGGACCGCACCGACCTCCTGCATGAAGGTCATCTGGAAGATGCTCGCGCCGACCATCAGGCTGATCGGGAACGACGCGATCACTCCGCCCGCGCTCGCGCGCAGCACGACTGACAGGTCGGTCCGGAACCACCAGAGCGCAACGGCGGCGGTCGCTCCCCACCCAACCACGCCGGCAAGGTCGGCCGGCGTCCGCCGCGCGACGAGCAGCGCGAAGATCACGATCACGGGGCTCAGGGCGAGGAGGACGGAGAGCGTCGTCACGGACGGGAACCCTTCTTCATTTCGAGACGGTAAGTGACTTCGAAGCGCAGGAAGTACCCCGCATCGTCCCCGGCATAGAAGTCGCCGGGGTCGAGGTGCTCCCAGAGCACGTGAGCCTTCCAGTTCTCGTCGAACCTGACGTCGGCGCGGACCTCGAACAGGTTGCCGCGCCGCGTCCCCGGTCCGAAGCGAGGGCCGTTCACGCGCTCGTACGCGTCCATTCGATACCAGGTCGCGCGCAGCGCCACCGGCGTCCACGGCGTGACGGAGACCTCTGCCTGCCACATGCCGAGGTTCGTCCAATACGCCACGCCGCGCTCGCCGGCGAGCGTGTAGATGTAGAGCTCGCTCCACTTCGGCCAGCGCGAGAAGAGCGGGTCCCAGCCCTCGACATCCCGCGTCTCCGGGTCGTCGCCCGAGAGGCCGACGTAGCCGAGCGAGAGCGATGGCCGCGCCGCGCCCGCGAACGACTTCTTCACATAGACGTAACCGCCCCAGCTCTCGACGCTGGCGTCGCCCGCGCCCTGCTCGTCCGGGTGGGGATCCTGCGTTCCACGTTGAAGCGCCAGCTCGCCCGTGACCGACCAGCCGCCAGAGATCTGGTGCGCGACGCGCCCGCCGACTGTGTGCAGCCGCCGGTCCGGCTGGAACGCCGGGCTCCGCGGCCCGCGCACGTCGTCGGTCTCGGTCTTGTAGAACCAGTAGCCCTCGAGCGTCGTCTCCTTCGACGGCTTGTACGTCGCGTAGACCCCGGCGGCCGCTTCGTCCCACTCGGTCAGAGGCCTGTCCTTGTCGTTGAAGCACGGGAGGTATGTGTCCGTCGCGGGGTTGCTGATTGCGATCGCCTCGAGCGTCGTCTGCGGCCAGGTCCACGTCAGGTCGACGGCGTTGAAGTACGCCGTCCGCGAACCGTCGAGCGCGCTGCCGTCGAACAACACGAAGCCCTCGCCTCGCATCAGGTTCTGGCGGCCAACACGCGCAGAGAACCGCTCGCCCGTGCGGAAGCCGGCGTAGAGCGTCTCGAAGACGACTTCGTCCCACGCGAACGGCGTGTTCTCGGGCCGGACGATGTCGCGGCTCTCGTTGTTGAGACCGGCAGCGAACTCGAAGCCGCCGCTCGCGTCGACCTTGACCCAGGCACGGGTTCGGAATCGGTACTGGATCCGCTGGTCGGGCTGCGCCTCGTCCTGGTCCGTCGTGTTGTTCCACGCCTCGGAGCGGACCCGCTCCTCGACCCCGAACTCCACGGCGGCCAAGGCTCCGCCCGCGGAGAGGGCGGCCAGGGCGGCTGCCACCGGCCACGAAGAACGCATTCTTGCTCCGGGCGCGGGGCGCGTGGGGGTCGCCTCCGCGGACAAGAGGATAAGCGGGCGGGAGGGGTCGTGGGAACCGCCCCGGGTTCCGGCGTTCGCTTCAACCCCTTGCCCCTCGGTTCGATTGCTGCCTTCACGACGCCCCAACCGAAGTCAGTGACCCGCCAGCCCGGCCTATACTCCACTCGGGGCGTTACCCAGTCCTTTGCCTACATGGAGGCACACATGGCGGACAAGATCCTGATCTATGGCGGTACCGGCGGCATTGGCGCAGCCACCGCGCGAGCGCTTCACACGCGTGGCTATGAGCTGCACCTTGTCGGTCGAGATGAAGCCAAGTTGACTGCGCTCGCGCAAGAGCTCGCAGCCGGTTTCACGACAGGCGACGTCAACGACGAAGGCCTCTTTCAGCGCGTGGCCGCTGACGCCGGCCTACCCTTGGCGGGACTTGTCTATGCTGTGGGAACGATCAATCTGCGCAGCTTCCCGCGCTTGACCGAAGCAGATTTTCTGAGCGACTTCCGACTGAACGCGATGGGGGCCGCGCTGGCCGTCCAATCGGCGCTGCCGGCGCTCAAGCAGAGCCCCGGCACTGCGTCGATCGTGCTCTATTCAAGCGTCGCGGCCCTGCAGGGATTTTCGCTGCACGCGTCGATGGGCATGGCGAAAGGTGCGGTGTCCGGGCTGGTCTTGTCGTTGGCGGCTGAGTTGGCCCCCAAGGTGCGCGTGAATGCGATCGCGCCATCGCTCACGCGGACGCCCCTGGCCGAGCGGATCATCCCCAGCGAGCAGATGGCCACCGGCCTTGCGGCGCTGCATGCTTTGCCCCGGCTCGGGCTGCCCGAAGACATGGCCGCGCTTACCGCGTTCCTCATCTCGTCAGAGGCGAGTTGGATCACAGGTCAGATCATCAGCGTTGATGGCGGCCGCTCCTCGCTGCGCACCAAGGGCTGAGTCAGGGCTCCGACCTTCAAGACTCGACGACTGGTCCTTGGCGACCGTGTCCCTCGCCAAAAACCCCGTCCGCCTTGCCCTTCAACGAGTTGGGTTCCCGTACAGGATGCCCGAAGCGCCTGCGGTCGAGTACGGATCCGCGTGCTGACGGATAAGGGGAATTGCCCGCGTTTCAGCACTTGCTCAGGGTAGCACCGGCGGGAAGACGGGAGGCTGACAGGCGGCCCTGGGCGAGTTCGCGGGCCGGAGCGGGCCCGGCGAGCCGTTCTCCGGCCCACGAGGGCGGGCGCTTCGGGAACCTCGCGCCCGAAGCGCGCCATGCGCTCGGGGTCGCCCGAAAACACGTCAGCATCAGCTTGAGCGCGACGTCGCGCCGAGCGTCGTCTCGGTCGCGCGCCAGACGACGCCCATCCCCCCTTCGCCGATCGGCTCGACGAGACGGTAGTGAAGCAGGATGGTGCCGGTGGCAAGGGGCATCGAGCGGACCTCCGAATCGGCGAGTTTATGCGAGGAGCGGACGCACTCCGCAACGTCGCGACAAACTGACGGTTACTTCGGCGGCACGCGGTCGTCGAGCTGGTCCTGGGCGCCACTATCGCGGGATCACCCGGGCGATTCTGCGTATATTCGCTAGCCTTTCATCGCCCCGCATCCTCTGCAGCCGGGGCCGAGGGAAACGTGATGCGCGCCCACGCCCGTCGAACCCCCGCAAACCTCGCCCTTGCTTTCGCCTTGCTCGTTGCCCTGCCCGGGTCGCTGGCCCCGGCCGGCGCCGACGAGCCCGGCGCCGCCTGCGGCGCGGTGCTCCCCGTCGCCGCCGACGCTGCGCTCTTCGAAGGCGCCCCGCGCGAGAACTTCGGCGGCAGCCCCGAGCTGGCGGCGGTCGATCCGGCCGACGGCCCACAGGCCTGGCGTACGCTGCTCCGCTTCGACGTCGCCGCGGCGCTGCCCCCCGGCGCGGTCGTCGATCGCGCCTTGCTGCGGCTGTGGGTCGACCGCTCCGAGGGTGCCACCGTCGCGCGGCTGCAACTGCGCGCGCTGTCCGCCCCCTGGAACGAGAACGAGGTCGTCTGGGACAAGGCCCCGCCGGCGAGCAACGTGCTGGTGCGCCACGAGCTGCCCGGCCGGGAAGGTGAGCTGCTGATCGACGCCACGCCGCTGGTGCGGACGTGGGCCGCGCGCGCGATCGAGCCGCACGGCCTCGAGCTGCGCGCGATCGATCGCGGCGCGCTCTACTTCGCGGCCAAGGAGGCCGAGGACCCGGCGCGCCCGGCAGCCACGCTGGAATTGTCATGTCACGTCGAGGCGCCGATCGCCGGTGACGACGCCGAGCCGGGCGACGAAGCGCAGCGGCTGGCGCTCGAGCGGCTGCGGGGCGAGTCGCTGGAGCCGGTGCGGGCCCGCTTCGGCGACGGCGCGCTGCGCCATGCCGCCTTCCGCCTGCCGATTCCCGCCGCGGCGCGGCGCGACGTCATGACGCGCGCACGATGGTTCCTCGGACAGTATGCCGACCTGCTGCGCGTGCCCGATGCAGGGTCGTGGCAGTTGCGGCGCGGCAGCAGCGACGGCCGGCACCTGGTTTTCCGGCAGTTGAAGGACGGCGTCCCGGTCTACGCGGGCGAGCTGATCGTGCACCTCGACGAAGAGGACGTGATCGGCGTCGCGGGAACCTACTTTCCCGACATCCCGGCCCGACTCGAGCCGCTGCTGACGGCGGCGGAGGCCGAGTCGATCGCGCTCGGGCTCGGCCCGGAGGGCGCCGAGCGCACCGGCGACGTCACCCTTTCCCTTGTTGCCCCGGCCCTGCTGGGGAGCCGCGCGTCCTCGGGTGGCACCGGGCAGGAACCGCGCCTGGCGTGGCTGGTGCACACGGCGGGACCCGCGGGCCTCCAGCGCGCCATCGACGCGCGCAGCGGAGCGCTGCTGATGGAAGTCAGCGGCGCGCAGGACGTCTTCGACCTGTCCATCAAGTCCCACCAGAACCGCAACCCGCCCGCTACCTGCGTCTTCAGCCCGGCGCCCGTGGAGTGGTTTACCGAGGCGGGGCAGGTGCAGGGCACCACTCCCGACGCCGACGCCACGACGACCTACACCTCGTTCGTCGATTTCGACAATTACCTGCGCCAGAGCCACGCGCGCGACGGCTTCACCGGCACGGGCGGACTCTACAACGCGATCGTCAACATCAACTTCAGCCCGCTCAACGCCTTCTACTCTCCCACCTGCGCCGACTTCAGCTTCAGCGGCGGCGCCGGGACGAAGGACATCGTCGGCCACGAGGTCACGCACGGCGTGATCGACAACGAGGCCGACCTCGTCTACATGAATCAGTCCGGCGCGCTCAACGAGAGCATCGCCGACATCTTTGGTTACTTCATCGATCCCGACGATTGGACGGTCGGCGAGGGAAGCACGCTGGGGCCGATCCGCGACCTGGTCGACCCGCGGCTCTTCAACCAGCCCGACCACATGCTGAGGGCGCAGAGCAACGACGGGTGCGGGTTCCGCGACCCGCTCAACCCGCCGACCACCGGCCCCTGCGTGCTGGCCAACTTCGACTTCGGCTTCGTCCACACCAACAGCGGCATCCCCAACCGCGCCGCGTCGCTGTTGATCGCCGGGGGACAACACGGCGGTTACAGCGTGGACCGGCTGGGAGGGCCGACCGTCGCGCGGCTGATGTACGACGCGGTGACGAACCGGCTGACCAGCTCCTCGCAGCTCGCCGACATGCGCGATGCGATGGTCGATGCCGCGGCGGCCGATCCCGGGCTGACGGCGCGGCAGCGCTGCCAGGTTCGCAACGCCTACGCCGCGGTGGGCCTCGGTGAGGGGGACGCCGACTGCGACGGAGTGGGCGACAGCAGCGATGCCGATCCCGACGCCGACGGCCTGACCGGCAGCGCCGACAACTGCCCCTTCCTCTTCAATGCCTCGCAGGCCGACCTCGATGCCGACGGCACCGGCGACGCCTGCGACGTGGACGACGACAACGACACCGTTCCCGACCGCGGCGACAACTGCCCGCGCGAGGCCAACACCGACCAGGCCGATGCCGACGCCGACCAGGTCGGCGACCGCTGCGAGGACCTGGACCGCGACGGTGTGCCCGACTGGCGCGACAACTGCCCGACCGTCCGCAATCCAGACCAGTCCAACCTCGATTCGGGCCGCGGCGATACGCAGGGCGACGCCTGCGACCCCGACGACGACGAGGACGGCATCCCCGACACCTCCGACAACTGCGTCGTGGTGCACAACCCGGGGCAGCAGAACGACGACAACGACTTCCGCGGCAACGCCTGCGACAACTGCCGGACTACCGACAACGGCGACCAGAGGGACAGCGACCGCGACGGTGCCGGCGACGCCTGCGATGCCGACGACGACAACGACGGCGTCGACGATACGACCGACAACTGCCGCATCACTCCCAACCCCAGTCAGCTCGATTCCGACCAGGACGGGATCGGCATGGAGTGTGACGCGGACGAACTGGGCCGGACCTACGAAGACCGCTACAGCTTCAACCCCGAGCGGTTCTTCTACTGGCCGATGAATTTCGGGGTGCCGGTCAACGTCGGCGTGCCGATCTGCCCGGTCTGCAGCGGCGGCGAGTTGCCCCGCCCCTTCATCGCCGAGACCACCGTGCGGTTCAACCAGCCGTTCGTGGCGATCCTGCGCGACGGCGAGGGGCGCGCGCTGGAGTCGACCGTCGGTGCGCCCTCGACCGAGCACACGTTCCGTTTCCGACCCGAGTCGTACTCGCTGTCGCGCTTCGACTACAGCCCGCTCGGCGGTGACGGACCGCCGGGATTCGGGCCGCAGGCCGACGGGCCGGGTGCGATCCCTCCGGGCTTCGAGTCACTGCCGCCGTACGTGGGACCGGCCCAGCGACGTTATTCGATCGAGATGTACCCGGCCTCCGAGGAGCAGCTCGGTGCCGACGCGGGATTCTCGATCACGCACCTGCAGTGCGAGGACAACGACGGCGACGGTTACGGCAACAACACCGCGCCCGACTGCGAGATGCTCGGTGTGCCGCTCGATTGCGATGACTCGGCCTGGGATCGGCATGCCGGGCGGGGCGAGGCCTGCGACGGCGTCGACAACGACTGCGACGGGACGACCGACGAGGAGCCGCTGCGGGCGGCAGGCACGTCGCGGCTCGTGGTGAAGCCGGGGCCGGCGCCGGGCGAGACGTCGCTGCGCTGGACGGAGCTGGTGGACGTCACCGGGTACGACCTGCTGCGCGGGCTGCTGTCGAAACTGCCGGGGAGTGGCGTGGCGGGTTCGGGTGAGGCCTGCCTGCAGGATGACGTGCTCGCGACGTCGGTGAGCGACGCGGCGACGCCGGCGGCGGGGGAGGGGTTCTGGTACCTCGTGCGCGGGGTGAACTGCGCGGGGAGCGGGACGCTGGATGGTTGGGGGGCGGGGCAGGCGGGTGTGCGCGACGGGGGCGGGGTGTGCGGGCCGTGAGGTGACGCACGCCGTGAGCGATCCGTCGATTCCTCAGCAGCGCCGGCGCGGCGGACACGTGGCCTGCGTCATCCGTGATGCGAGGATACGTGTGCCTTGCCATATCCCCGTCCGGATTGCCCTTCAACGAGTTGCGCTCCTGTGCGGGAGACCCGAATCGCCCGCGGACGAGCCCGGTTGCCCTCCGTCCCGACCGTCGTCATCGTGCGTGAATGCTCAACCACGCTCTGGCCGTCGCCCGGGCTCTCCTCGCGATCTTCGCCAGCCGGGCCGACCTGATCCTGGAGAACCTCGCGCTCCGACAGCAACTTGCTGTCCTCCGACGGAAGCACCCTCGACCTCGTCTCCGCGCTTCCGATCGCGTCTTCTGGCTTGCGCTGCGCCGCTGCTGGCCGCGATGGAAGGAGACGCTCGCCATCGTCCAGCCCGAGACCGTCATCCGCTGGCATCGCGAGGGCTTCAGGCGGTACTGGCGCTGGAAGTCGCGGCGCCGCGCTGGACGACCAAGCACAACGGCCGAGATCCGGGCTCTCGTTCGCCGGATGGCCGCCGAGAATCCGACGTGGGGTGCGCCGCGCATCCACGGCGAGATCCAGAAGCTCGGTCTTGAGGTCTCCGAACGCACGGTCTCGCGCTTTATGCCCCGGCGCCCGGCTGATCCCGACGCACGGCATCGATGGCGCACCTTTCTCGCCAACCACCGCGAGGTCATCGCCGCGATCGACTTCTTCACGGTCCCCACCGCCACGTTCCGCGTGCTCTACGTCTTCTTCATCGTCCACCACGCTCGGCGCGTGCTGATGCACTTCCGTGATCGCGGTAGGGACGCCGGTTGCCCGGCGCCCCCCGCACAGATCCCGGCGTGCGCTGCTAACGCACCGGGCTCCTACCTTGGGTCCTGGCGTCGAAGCGTTGATCGGGCCACGGGTGCAGGATGCGGGCGCGGGGGAGCCAGCGTCTCGCGGTACCGCGCCATGCGGGTCCAGTTCAGGCGGTGGCGTTGGCTGCGCCGTCGGAGCGCGCGACACCAGAGCCGGCCGACCTGTGTTCTGAACGCCACCAGGGAGTGGATGTTGGTCGGCACGGCGTGATAGGCGAAGTAGCCCCGCACGACCGCTCGCAACCACGCTCCCTGTTCCGGGACAGGGCGGTGTCGGCGCCGCAGCAGCTCCTCCTTGATCTCGCGTAGCTTCGCCCGCATCCGTTTGCGCATGGTCCGCCGTTCCAAGAGGAATCGCCCCGAGTGCGTCCTCCCACAGATGTGCGTGAGGCCGAGGAAGTCGAAAGTCTCCGGCTTCCGTTCGCCGCGTTCTCTCCGATTGGACCTCGCGTTCTTCCCAAACCGGATCAATCGCGTCTTGTCGGGGTGCAGTTCCAGGCCAAACGTCCTGAGACGCTCGCGTAGTTCGTGGAGAAACGTCTGCGCGTCCGTGCCGTCTTGAAACCCAACGATGAAGTCATCTGCATAGCGCACGACGATCACTTCGCCGCGCGCGCGCGTCTTCCTCCAGCGCTGGATCCAGAGGTCGAAGACGTAGTGCAAGTAGAGGTTCGCCAAAAGCGGGGAAACCGTGGCCCCCTGCGGCGTGCCTACCTCGGTCATCGACCATGTCCCGTGTTCCAGGACGCCAGCTCGCAGCCACTTCCGGATGAGCCTGAGCATCCTGGGATCCGCAATCCGGTGCTCGACGAATCGCAACAGCCATTCGTGGGAGATCGCATCGAAGAATCCCCGAATGTCTGCGTCAAGCACCCAGTTCACCTTCTTCCGCAAGATCCCGGTGGCCAAGGCGTCCAGCGCGTCGTGCTGCCGTCGTCCGGGTCGGAATCCGTACGAGAAGCCGAGGAAATCCTCCTCGTAGATCGCGTTCATCACGTCGACGACGGCCCGCTGGACCAATTTGTCTTCCAGCGCGGCCACTCCCAGTGGCCGCTGCCGTCCGTCCGCCTTCGGGATGTACGCCCTACGAGATGGCTTCGCTCGGTACGCTCCGCAGTGCAGCCGCCGATGGAGATCCACGAGATTGCTCTCGAGGTCCTGGGCGTACTGCTCCCATGTCACTCCGTCAACGCCGGGGCTTGCGTTCCGCTTGAGTGCGTGAAACGCCAGCCTCATCCGTTCCAAGGTCACATGGTGAAGGAGCGCGGTGAAGCGTGCCTTCTGGTCCTTCCGTGCTGCTTCGCGCACGCGGTCCAGCGTCTGGGACACGTCGTTACGCCGGCTCTGCGTCCGGGACGTGGTCTGCTGACCCGCGATCCCCTTGGTCGGGTCCCTTCCCTCCACCGCCTCCGCGGACCGTGTCTGATCTCTGTTCGGCGGCTTCTCCGGTACTACGAACCCGTCTGACTTCCCGCGGCCGTTCATCATCGGCGTGTGGCCTTCGGCCTTCCCGATGCGTCCCGCCGTACCAACACCGGCGGGAAGCCGAGGGATCTCCCGGTTCCCGTGCGAGGAGTTTCTCCGCATGCTGAGGGTCTTCGACCGCGCGGGGCCGCCGGCACGCTCGCGCTATCGCGTGCCGCCGTATTGCCTTCCGCCTCGGTGAACGGCGTCAGCGCCCCGGAGCTATTGATTTCGCGGCTCAATACCTCGCCTGCGGGTGCCCCTGTCAACGCTTCACCTCATCCTTGCGGACTTCGGCGCATGACTCGGGGTCGCCGTGGGTCGCTGGCCCTTCGGCGTACAGCTCTTTCATCTGCACCTCCTCGCCGGTCTCCCGGCGCACTCACCGGCCATCCGACGGCGGCCTGGATCACGCAGCAACTCCGCGAGGCGCTCCCCTACGACCAGGCACCGCGCTACCTGATCCTCGACCGTGACGCCAAGTACGGCAACGAGGTCCTCACCGCGATCCGCCACATGGGCATCGAACCAAAGCAGATCACGGCTCGCAGTCCCTGGCAGAACGGAGTCGCCGAGAGGTTCGTCAGCACCGCACGCCGCGATCTCCTGGACCACGTCATCGTCGTCAACGAAAAACACCTGCAGCACCTTCTAGCCGGCTTCGCCTCGTACTACCTCAACGACCGGACGCACTTGTCCCTGGAGAAGGACACGCCCGCGGTGCGTGTCGTGGAGCCGAAGCCGCATCCCGCCGCCGAGGTCATCGCTCTGCCTCGCCTCGGAGGGCTTCATCATCGCTACGCTTGGCGCCGCGCGGCCTGACGGTTCCGCTCGACAAGTCCATTGCTGCGGTCTCGTTATGGAGGGCGTGTGCTCTTGCAGGAACACCCACCGCCGCCACCGCTGTCAGCCACTGCGCATGACCGTGGCCGACAAGCGCAGGCTTGCGTTCGGCCGGCGTGTTCGCCTGCCATCCCGAGCCGCGCGAGCCATCACGGGTGCCCGGACTCGATTGTGGCGAAGGACAGAGCTTCGCGACGGCCTATGCGATGCCGAGAACCGCGTCCAGCCGCGGTCCAAGATCGGTGGCCGCCGTCAGCCGGTCCCGAAAGAGAAAGCGCCGCGCGGTGGGGCCGCGCGGCGCCGCTGATGCGTCAGAAGGTGGGGATCAGAAGCGGTAGGTGAGGCCGACCTGCAGCGACAGCGGGTCGATGTCGTAGCTCAGTCCGCCCGTACCGGCGATGTCCGGGGAGAGGAACATGTACTTGAGCGCCGTGTTCAGCGCGAGGCCCTTGTCCGACACGTTCCAGTCGGCGCCGATCTGCGCGCCGTAGCCGAAGTCGTCGTTCATGCTCTTGCTCATGAAGTAGTAACCCACCACGGGACCGAGGTACAGATCGACGTAGCTGCGGCCGAAGACGTGGAAGTTCGCCGCGACGCTGAGCGGGAGCATGTCGAATTCGCCCGTGACCCGCTGGTTGTCGTAGAGCGAGCTCGGGATCGTGCCCGAGCCTTCGTGGTTGCTCCACGCGGCCGAAACCTCGAAGCCGACCATCTTGGTGCGCCACTCGTAGGCCAGGTAGACGCCTAGGCCGGGATTGGTGTCGACGTTGATGTTGACGCCGTCGACCCTGTAGGACTGCCCACCCTGGATCCAGACGTACTGCAGACCACCGCGGATGATGTTGCCCGGCTCAGCCGCCACCGCCGGGGCCACGAACGCGGCCAGCACGACGAGGGCGAACACAACTACCTTTACTGCGCGCATTTCAGACTCCTCCAAAAGCGGTCCCGGACTGCCCGAGCACCGATCGACGCGAAGTTATACCCCAATTCGTTCTCGCCTGCCGCAAGGGGGGACGACCGCTTACCCCCTCTGGAGCGACCGTTCGCGGCCGGCCGTGACCCGATCGTGACCGGTTGGGCGTAGAAAGAAACCGATACGACCCCGCCGATACTCGCCGCCCGTGGCACCCGCGCGCCGCGCGGCGGCGCCGCTGTTCGAGCCCGCTCCGGACTGGATCCGCGACTGAGGCCCAGCCTTGGTGGGGGGCGGGGTGCGCCGGGACTCGGCGTCCCGGGCCCTCGTGGGCCGGAGAACGGCTCGCCGGGCCCGCTCCGGGCCCGCTCCGGCCCGCGGACTCGCCCAGGGCCGCCTGTCAGCCTCCCGTCCTCCCCGCCGGGGATCCGTCCCGATTGCCGTGAAGAAAGGAAAGTGGCGTAACCTCCTGCTAGCCAAGCAGTTCGCCCACGAAGGGCGAGGCGGGCTACGCCCTGAAGGAGGGTATCACGAGTGAGGCGGAGGTGGTGGTGTTCCGCCGGAACCTGCGACAGCTGGTGAAGGACCGGATCCGGGAGGCGATCGAGGCCGCCCTGGACGAGGAGTTGGGTGAGGCGCTGGGGGCGCCGAAGTCGGGCCGGACGGTCACCCGGCGCGGCTACCGGCACGGCACGGAAGAGCGGCTGGTGACCACGGAAGCGGGCAGCCGGACGCTGCGCGTGCCGCGCGGCCGGACGCACCAGGACGACGGCTCGACCCGGGAGTTCCAGAGCGCGCGATCCTGCCGCGCTACGCCCGCCAGCGAGCGCCCGCTGACCGACGCCGACTACCCGTTCCTGTTCCTGGACGGCTTCCACCTGAAGGTCCGGGTCGTGCGCCGGGTGGTCTCGGTGCCGGTGCTGGCCGTGCTCGGCGTCGATGAGGCCGGCCGGAAGGTCCTGGTGGCGCTGCGCCTGGCCGCCAGCGAGGCCGCCGCGCTGTGGTCCGGCGTGCTGGTCGACCTGCAGCGGCGCGGCCTGCGGGCGCCCCGCCTGCTGATCGTCGACGGCCACGAAGGGCTTCGCAAGGCGCTGGCCGCCTGGCCGCAGGCCAGGATCCAGCGCTGCACGGTGCACAAGTTGCGGAATCTGCTCGAGCACTGCCCCGTCCACGCGCGGCCGGAGGTCCAGCGCGACTTCCACCGGATCGTCCACGCCAAGGACGGCCTTGTCGCGCGCGCGGCCTACGACGCCTTCGTGAAGAAGTGGTCCGCCCTGTGCGCGCCCGTGGCCGCCTCGCTCGAGGAGGCGGGCCTGGATCTCCTGACCTACTACGACTTCCCGAAGTCGATGTGGAAGTCGCTGCGGACGACGAACGCGATCGAGAACCTCAACCGCGAATTCCGGCGCCGGACCAAGACCCAGGCGTCGTTCGGCAGCGAAGACGCCGCGCTCACCCTGCTCTACGGGTTGGTCGCCTTCGGCCAGATCCAACTGCGGAAGATCGACGGCCATCGCGAGCTGCCTTCCCTGCTCAAGACCTACCAAGCTCACGCCGCGTGAGCTGGAATCACCAACCGGCTGGCAGCGGGGTTACGCCACGGACTATTCCACGGGACTCGGGACACATCCTACCCGATGATCCACGCGGTACTCTCCACCGCGATTCCTGCGATCGGCGCAGTCGCGGGGATGTTCGTGAATCGGGCCCGATTCCGCTTGGCATCTCGGCGACAGAAGAGAGCATGAGCCGCAGCGTGATCGATCAGAGAGCTCGGAGCTGAGGGGCGAGCCCCTCAGCTCCGGCTTTGGCCACGGATGCCCAACGAGACACCGCCGGAGTTGGTGCGCAGACCCTGGTGATGGTGGAGCGCTGGCCGACCTACAACCACCCGCGGATCGCGCAGGAGCTTCGGCTGGTCGCCGTCGGGGTTACGCCCTCAGCCGTCAGGGCCTGACCTTCCGCATTCGGCGTCGCGGTTCGAGTGGATTGTCACCACCCACCCAGTCGAGGATGCGCCCGCTGCGAGGCTCTCCCCCCTGTCGCAGAGAGGAAGAGAGAGCTCCGGTCCCGAGCGCCGACATGACGCTCGACCGGCCTCTTGCCCAGTGAACTCGCAGAGAGCCGCGACCCGTCCGCCAGTGCCTGCCTCCGCGCGCCCCCTCGCCCCTCTCCGCCCCCCGGCCGCCCCCCGAACACACCTTCCCCGTTAACCGCCCCGCCGGAAGTTCGAAAAGTGGAGGATTGGCTCCCCGTCCGGGACGCTCCTCCAACCGGATGGCCGGCAGCGTGCAGCTGGCGTAACATGCGCTACGGTTTTCAGTTAGCGGCAGCCTGGGAGGGGCGGGCCCGCTTCGATACCCGCTGCGGAGGAGAGCATGGCCACCACCGAGGTCGCCCCCGGGATCGTGATCGACGACGCGGTCCAGGCCGGAAAGCCGTTGATCAAGGGCACCCGCGTGCCGGTCGAGGTGGTCGTGGGTCATCTTGCCGCGGGCGACAGCATGGCCACGATCTGCGCGGAGTACGGTGTCACGGAGCAGGGCATCCGAGCCGCTCTCGGATACGCCGCGCGACTCCTCGGCGACGAGACGGTTCGCGCCGTCGGCTAGACGATGGCCCCTGTCTCTCCGATCTGGTCCCGCTTCCTGATCGACGAGGATCTGCCGCGCTCGCTCGCGGCCGAGCTTCGGGGCGCGGGGCTCGATGCGGTCCACGCCGTGGATGTCGCGCTCGGCGGGCAGCCGGACGTCCTCGTCCGGGAACTCGCCGCCGCGTCCTCCCGCGTTCTCGTGACGCGCGACGTGGGGATGGTCGCGCCACGGGACCCCGGCAGCCGAAGCGTGCCCGGCTTCGTGCTCGTGCGCGTCCCGACCGCGGTCCTTGTCGCCGACCTGAAGGTCATCATCGTCCGCGCGTTGCTCTCGCTCTCCAAGGCCCCGCCCTCGGATCCGATCGTCGTCGTCGAGCCTGGACGAGTTCGCGTCCGTCGACGTCCCTCGCCCTAGACTCCGTCCCCGTCGATGGCGCGGCTCGAAGAGATCAGGCCCGTCTGAGGTCGACGCGGTTTCCATTCCCCTTGGAGGTCGTGTGGTGTCGGTCGAGCCCTGGAATCGCCTCCCGCTTCCTTCCCTCTGGCCCCGATCTGCCCGCTCCGCGATCCTCCACGCCCTCTCCCTGGCCCGGATCGCCCTGCCCGCGGCCACGGACCGCGTCGCCACCTCCGTCCGCCTGGAGCACGAGCTGGCCTTGGTCCGCGAGGAGCTGCGCATCAAGGACGCTCGCCTCGAGCGCGTCCCGCCGCGTCGCCGCCCGCAGTATCGCGCGGTGGAACGCCTCGCGATCCTCGAACTCCGCGCGGCCCGCGGCTGGTCGGCAGCTCAGACGGCCGAGCGGTTCTTCGTCACGGAGGCGACTGTCGCGTCCTGGATGACGCGGCTCGACGAAGACGGACCGTCCGCACTCGTCCGGACGCCCGAGCCAGTCAACAAGTTCCCGGACCCCGTCGCGCACCTAGTTCGGCGCTTGAAGGTGCTGTGCCCGGTGATGGGGACCGCGCGGATAGCGGCCGTGCTCTCCCGTGCTGGTCTCCATCTCGGGCGCACAACCGTCCGCCGGATGGTCAGGCGCCGACCCCGACGTGCCGCGTCTGCGGGGACCGACCGGAGCGAGCGCCGCATCCGGTCGTCGCGCCCGAACCACATCTGGCTGGTCGACCTGACCACCGTGCCGACGCTCGCCGGCTTCTGGATCTCATGGCTGCCCTGGTTGGTCCCCCAGCGCTGGCCCTTCTCCTGCTGGGTCGCCGTCGGCCTCGATCACTTCTCGTGCCGGATCATGGGCGTCCGAGTCTTCCGGGGCCGGCCCACCGCCGTGGCGATGAGCTCCTTCCTGGCCAGCATGATCCGGACCGCAGGGCAGGCGCCCCGGCACCTGATCACGGACCGTGGGCGTGAGTTGACGGCGCGGTCGTTCCGGCGTGGTTGCCGCCGCGCTGGGGTCCGGCAACGCTTCGGCTCGATCGGGAAGCACGGCAGCATCGCGCTCGTCGAGCGCTGCATCCGCACGCTCAAGGACGAAGGCGTGCGGCGCTCGCTAGCGCCGATCCGGTGGCGCACCGTCGGGAGCGAGCTGGCGCTCTTCGCTGACTGGCACAACGGGCAGCGACCGCATGCTGGACTCGCTGGCGCCACGCCCGACGAGATCTACTGTCGACGGCTGCCGGCCCATCATCGGCCGCGCTTCGAGCCCCGCGCTCGATGGCCACGTGCTGCCGCCTGTACGCGACCGCAGGCTCCGGTCCGCGGTCGGCCCGGGGTGCGGCTCGCACTCGACGTCCGGTACCTGGGCGGACGAGCGCACCTTCCCGTCGTCGCGCTGACTCGCCCGGCGTGACGGCGGTATCTGCAGTTCTGTTCCGGCCGAGGGCGCCGTCTGCGCTGGTGCCGCCGAGCAGGCCGCTCGACGAGCAATCCGCGTCCCGGTGCTCACGCTCGGCCCGAGTTCGCCGCGCTGAGTGAGCGTTCCGACTGCCTTTGCGATGCCGAGAACCGCGTCCAGCCGCGATCCAAGATCGGTGGCCTACAACACCCGTCCCGAAGGAGGGCAACGACCAGATCGCGACCAAAACCGAAGCGGGGCAAACTCTACAACCGGAGAAGCGGCCGTCGGGCAACTACGAGCGTGGGTTCCATTCCCTATTCTGGAAGCGGAAGATTCATCTTCTGACAAATCGCAATGAACCGGGGATCCCCGAACAGTCGATCGAAATATTGCGCCGGTGTGGTGATGTAGGTCATGAGCGGGTCGTGCATCTCGAGTCCCTTCTCGACCCAATCCATGGATTTCTCGGGTTGATCCGCCACAAGATATCGGAAAGCCATATCCCAGAAGCCGACGGACTGGCTTTCGGCGAATTTCTCCAGACGCGCCACGATCTTTTCATACGCCGTGACGATCCCCGATTCGTTGTAGATCCTCTCGATGTCCTCATAAGCATCCCCCTCGAGGGGAAAGGGAAGGACATGTCGGACCGCTCGGAGGACTTTGTCGTACTGCTTCAACCTGTAAGCCGCGATCTCGATCATCTGATTGAGGTTGAAATTGTCCGGATCCTCGGCCACGGCTTCTTCCGCGAGAGCCAAGCTGACCTGGTATTCACCGGCCTGCAACAGCGTTCCGATATTGAGTTGCTTCATCATGGGATTCAGCGGGTCAAGGCTCAGCGCCAGCTCATTCTGGGCCAACGCCTCATCTTTCCTGTGCAGGATCAACAAGAGATGCGCATAGAGTCCCCTGGAAAGGGCATCGTTGGGGTTGATGGCCAGGGCCTTCAAGAACTCCTTTTCGCTCTTCTCCCAGTCCCAATCCACGAGATGTGCGATCAAGGCGCTGAGATAATGAGCTTCGGCAAGATCCGGGTCCAGGGCCAGCGCCTTGTTCAGGTTCTCGATGATCCGGGGACCGGCGATGGACGGCTGTTCGAACGCGCTTTGCTGCATCCACAGCCAGGCTTCCGCCAGACCCGCATAGAGAGGCGCCCAGCCGGGGTTCTTGGCGACGCCGCTGGTCAGGAATTCCAGGGCTTTGTTCAATGCTTCCCTTCGACCATCAACAGCGTAAGAGCGGGCCTTCAGATACTCGTCATAAACCGCGAGGTCCGCGACCGGTATCTTCTCGATGAGCTTCTTTTCTTCAGGGGAGATGACCGCCCGGAGCTGCTCGGCTATGGACGTGGCGATCCTGATCTGGATGTTGAAGATATCCTCGACGTCGGTGATCCTCTGCTGGAATGACTCCCCCCAGAGATGGGACTCGCGCTCGGCCGCGATCAGCTGGGCCCTCAAGCGGAACGCGTTGCCGTATTTCTGCGCGCTGCCCTCCACGATGTAGTTCACGCCCAGCTCCTCGGCGATCTCGCGGACGGACTTCTTCGTGTCCCGGTATCGTTCGACCGACGTGCGGGAGATGACCCTGAGCGCCTTGATCTTCTGAAGGTTGCCCAGGATCTCCTCCATCACCCCGTTGATGAAGTAGGTGTTCTCCTGGTCGGGGCTATCATTGATGAACGGGAGCACGGCGATGGACTTCTCGGGCTCGGAGGGCCTGGCCTTGGCCTTGAGCGGCTTGAGGCCCTCGGCCAGCGCGGCGAGGTCCTCCCGGAGCTCCTCCATGGTCCCATAGCGGTCGGCCGCCTTCTTGGTCAGGGCCTGGAAGACGATGTGCTCCAGCTCGGGAGCCAGGCCGGGACGGAGCTTGGCCAGCGACTCGGGCTCTCTCTGAAGGATAGAATAAATGACCGCTTGGTCGTGATCGCCTTGGAAGGGAACCTTGCCAGACAGGAGCTCGTACAAGACCACCCCCAGCGACCAGATGTCCGTTCGCTGGTCAAGCTCTTCGCCCCGGGCTTGCTCGGGCGACATGTAGGCCACCGTGCCCAGGGTCGTCTGGCTTTCCGTCAGCGACGACCCTCCCCGGAGCTTGGCCAGCCCGAAGTCCATGACCTTGGCCCGGCCCTTGGCCGTGACCATGATGTTGGCGCTCTTGATGTCCCGGTGGATGATGCTCTTAGCGTGAGCCTCCGCCAGGCCGGCCGCGACCTGGTCGACAAGAGCCACGGCCTCCCCGGGCTCGAGCGGCCCCTTCCGGACCCTGTCCCGCAGCGTCTCACCCTCGACGTACTCCATGGCGATGTAGGGCCGATCTTCGCTCTCCCCGACCTCGTGGACGACGCAGATGTTCGGATGGTTCAGGGCCGCGGCCGCCTGGGCCTCGACGAGGAGGCGCTCTTTGAGCTCGGGCGAGTCCATCAGGTGCGGGGGCAGGAACTTCAGGGCCACCGCGCGCTTGAGTTTGAGGTCCTCGGCCCTGTAGACGATGCCCATGCCGCCGTGACCGATCTCTTCGAGGATCTTGTATTTGTCAGCCACCAGGGTTCCGGCCTTGAGGACGCGAACGGGGGCCTCGAAGGTCCTGGTCAGGGAGGCCGCTTCCGAGCCCGTCCTTGCTCCCTGGCCCAGCGGCGCCGCGCAGTTGCCGCAGAACTTCGAATCGTTCCTGTTCTCGGCGTGACACTTCGGACACTTCATGACGATAGCCTTTATTCCTTCCTGGCAGTCGGCAGCTGCATCTACCGCAGCAGCTCCTGGAAGAGAGGGGCAGGATGAAGGTCATCGATACACCGACAGGTGGATGTGCGGGATTGCCCGCGTTTCAGCAAAGGCGCAGGGTAGCACCGGCGGGGGGGCATAGGTTTGACCCGGGTCGTCGACAAGTCGCGCCGGGTGAAGTAAGCCAGCGATTTCTTTCAAGCCCCGCTTCGCGCCAACACGCTTCCCCCGGGGGACGTGCTTTTCTCCGCCAACGCGGCGCAGCGAAACCGGCGATGCGCCTTTGCGCGGCTGTCCTTCGCCACAATCGAGTCCGGGCACCCTTGATGGCTCGCGCGGTTCAGAATGGCAGGCGAACACGCGGGCCGAACGCACACCGCGCTCGTCGGCGACGGTCATGGGTGGTGGCTGACAGCGATGGCGGTGGTGCGCCTCTCTGCAAGGGCACACGCCCTCCACGACGAGACCGCGGCGATGGACTTGTCGAGCGGAAGCGTCAGGCGGCGCGGCGCCAAGCGTAGCGATGGTGAAGCCCGCCGAGGCGAGGCAGAGCGATGACCTCGGCGGCTGGATGCGGCTTCGGCTCGACGACTCGCACCGCGGGCGCGTCCTTCTCCAGGGACAAGTGCGTCCGGTCGTTGAGGTAGTACGAGGCGAAACCGGCCAGAAGGCGCTGCAGGTGCTTTTCGTTGACGACGATGACGTGGTCCAGGAGATCGCGGCGTGCGGTGCTGACGAACCGCTCGGCGACTCCGTTCTGCCAGGGACTGCGAGCCGTGATCTGCTTTGATACTCATGTGGCGGATCGCGGTGAGGACCTCGTTGCCGTACTTGGCGTCGCGGTCGAGGATCAGGTAGCGCGGTGCCTGGTCGTAGGGGAACGCCTGGCGGAGTTGCTGCGTGATCCAGGCCGCCGTCGGATGGGTGGTGACACGGAAGTGCAGCAGCTGGCGCCGAGCGTGGTGGACGAAGAAGAAGACGTAGAGCACGCGGAACGTGGCGGTGGGGACCGTGAAGAAGTCGATCGCGGCGATGACCTCGCGGTGGTTGGCGAGAAAGGTGCGCCATCGTTGCCGTTCGTCGGGATGGGCCGGGCGCCGGGGCATGGAGCGCGAGACGGTGCGCTCGGAGACCTCAAGGCCGAGCTTCTGGATCTCGCCGTGGATGCGCGGCGCACCCCACGTCGGATTCTCGGCGGCCATCCGGCGAGCCAGGGCTCGGACCTCGGCCGTTGTGCTCGGTCGTCCAGCGCGGCGCCGCGACTTCCAGCGCCAGTACCGCCTGAACCCCTCGCGATGCCAGCGGATGACGGTCTCGGGCTGGACGATGGCGAGCGTTTCTTTCCATCGCGGCCAGCAGCGGCGCAGGCCCAGCCAGAAGATTTGATCGGAAGCGCGGAGACGAGGTCGAGGGTGCTTCCGTCGGAGGACAGCGAGTTGCTGTCGGAGCGCGAGGTTCTCCAGGATCAGGTCGGCCCGGTTGGCGAAGATCGCGAGGAGAGCCCGGGTGATGGCCAGAGCATGGTTGAGCATCCACGCACGATGACGGCGGTCGGGACGGAGGGCAACCGGGCTCGTCCGCGGGCGCTTCGGGTATCCTGCACAGGAGTGCAACTCGTTGAGGAGCAAGGCGGACGGGGATATGGCGAGACACAGCTGTGCCCCGCGACGGTCCGGAGCGAGCACTGCATCCGGTCGTCGCGCCCGAATCACATCTGGCTGGTCGACCTGACCACCGTGCCGACGCTCGCCGGCTTCTGGATCTCGTGGCTGCCCTGGTCGGTCCCCCAGCGCTGGCCCTTCTCCTGCTGGGTCGCCGTCGGCGTGGACCACTTCTCGCGCCGGTTCATGGGCGTCCGGGTCTTCCGGGGCCGGCCCGCCGCCCTGGCGCTGAGCGCCTTCCTGGCCGGCTCGATCCGGGCCGCGGGGCAGGCGCCACGACACCTGATCACGGACCGCGGGAAGCAGTTCACGGCGAGGTCGTTCCGGCGCGGCTGCTGTCGCGCCGGAATCCGGCAGCGCTTCGGCGCGATCGGAAAGCACGGCAGCATCGCGCTCATCGAGCGCTGCATTCGCACGCTCAAGGAAGAAGGCGTACGCCGCTGGCTTGCCCCCGTCCGTTGGCGCACCGTCGGAAGGGAGCTGTCACTCTTCGCTGACTGGCACAACGGGCAGCGCCCACATGCCGGGCTCGGCGGCACGACCCCCGACGAGATCTACTTCGGACGACTGCCGGCCCATCATCGCCCGCGCTGCGAGCCCCGGCCGCGATGGCCCCGTGACGCGCGGTGTGCCCGGCCGCAGGCTCCGGTCCGCGGGCGGCCTGGCGTGCGGCTCGCTCTCGAGGTCCGGTACCTGGAAGGGCGAGCACACCTTCCCGTCGTCTTGCTGACCCGCGCGGCGTGAGAGAGGTATCTGCGGCTTTGTTCCGGCCGGGGGCGCCGTCCGCGCTCGTGCAGCCCGGCATGCCGCTCGACGAGCGATTCCCGTCGCTGTGCTCACGCTCGGCCCGATTTCGCCGCGCTGAATGAGCTTCGCGACGGCCTTTGCGATGCCGAGAACCGCGTCCAGCCGCGTCCCAAGATCGGTGGCCCCCATCATCGGCAGCGCTTCGGACCCCGGGCACGATGGCCCCGCGATCCACGCTGTGCCCGGACGCGGGCGCTGGTCCGGGGGCGGCCAGGCCTGCGGCTCAACCTCGACATTCGGCTCCAGTATCGCTGGACCGCTACAGCGTCACCGAGGTCGCGAAGACTTGACCCTCGCGCGCCGCGCCGCAATCCACCCCGCCGGGACGAGCGCGAGGACCACGATCCCGAACACCAGACCCCATGAAGTACTGCTGCTCGCGATGCCTCCTGGGAACGGGGTCGCCGCCGGATCGCCGACGACGACGAGACCTGCCCACGCGGCGACGGGCGCGCCCGTGGCGATACTCTCACGCCGCGCGTCCGCGAGAGCGGCGCCGACGCTGTCCCCTGCCCCGAGTCGGCGCGCGAACGCGACGACGAGCCGGGCGGCCTCATCGTCCCGCAGCGGCCACAGGCTGCCCACCACGGCGCTGGCGCGCGCGTACAGCGCCGCGCGAGCGAGACCGACGACGCCCTCCCCGGCCGTCAGCTCGCCGCCCGCCGAACTGCACGCCGACAGGATCACGACCGCGCCGCCGAGGTCGAGCGTGAGCAACTCCTCGACGGTGAGCCGTCCATCGTCGCCTTCCTCGCCGCGCGCGAGCATGACCGCCGTCCGCCGCGGCTCGCGTTCGTCGAGCACGGCGTGCGCCGCGAGGTGGATAATCCGGTAGTCGGCGAGGCGCTCGTTCCCGAGTGCCGCCTCGCTCGCCGCACCGCCCACGCGCAGAGTGCCCGAGCCGCCGAGAGCGCGAGACAGCTCGCGACCTTCCGCTCGCGCAGCCGGGATCGGTCCCAGCGCCGCACGATCCCCCGGCTGCGTCGACGCGAGGCCGCCGAGGTCCGGGTCCGCGAACGAGAGAACCGCCTGCGCGCCAGCCGACGCCGGCGATGAACGGAGGCGCAGCCACTCCGTCGCCGAAGGAACCTCGCCGACCTCGAAGCGTGAGGCGAGCGGCGGCGCTCCGGCGAACAACAGAGCCGCGAGGGGCAGCCGGGAGAGCACGCCGTCGGGGATCACGACGAGCCGTTCGATGTCCGGCGGCAGCGCTTCGACCGCCGCGCGCAGGACGTCGTCGTAGAGCCGCGCGGCCGCGTTCTCCTCCCGCGCATCGCGGCGCGCGACGAGGCCGAGGTAGGCGCTGGCGCGGTCGGCGAGGCCCGGCGAATACGTCAGACGCATCGCCTGCGCCGTCTCCCGCGTGAGCACGACGACCCACGAACCGCCGCTGGCCGCGGACGAGAGCGGGTCGTCGAACGGCACGATCTGGAACGCGAGCAGCGCCTCGCCGGGGCCGAGCGCGGACTGGACGTCGCGCGCACCGCACGCGCGCGGTCGGACGACCGCTCCGTACCGCGGATCCTGCGCGGCGAGCTGCTCGTGCGCATCCGACACCCGTCGGACCGCAGCGTCGAGGCCTGCACGCAGCGCGGCACGCTCGTCCGCCTCGCGGCCCGGCGCCGACAGCGCACGCCGCGCGCGCCCGATTTCGTCCACGGCGAGTGCGAGGTCGGCGGCTCCGGACGCGGCCGGCCGGACCGCCTCCGTCGCGCCGGCGGCGGCGAAGTAGTCGAGCGCGGCGCGCGCTTTCAACCGCTCCATCGCGTGCAGCCCGTCGTCCACGCGGCCCGCGGCGAAGAAGTGCGCCGCCAGCCGGTCGTAGACCCGTCGCCACCCCCACAGGAAGCGCGCGCGCGTCGAGCGGTCACCCTGTTCGTCGCGCCAGCGGTCGACCGTGTCGGCCGCCGCCGCGAGATCCGCCTCGATCTCGTGCGGCGACCTGGCGTCCGCCGCGATGTCCGCGCGGGTCATGAACGCGCGAGCGACGAGGTAGGGCAAGCCCGACGCCTGCGCCTCCGCCATCGCCTCGTCGACCAATGACAGTGCGCCCTGCCGCGCGCCGGGCCCGCCGCGTTCCTCGACGAGGCGGGCCAGCGTCAGCCGGAGCAGGACGACGTCGTCGGCACGCGCCGCGCCGTGGCCCGCGTCGAGCGCCGCGGCGGCTTGCGCGATCCGCTCCGCGATGGGCAGCAGCGGATCGCCGGCAAGCCGGGCGCGGGCGCGGAACTCGGCCTCGCGGTGGCCGGCCGCGTGCGCCGCGCGCGCGGCTGCCCCGGCCTCTTCGCGCGCGTCGTTGCTCCCGTACGTTCCGGCGCCCGCCATGTCGTAGGCGATCCCCGCCGCCGTCACGGACGCCGCGGCAGCGGCGAAAGCGTCTCCTGCCGCCGCCTGCGCGGCGGCCGCGTCGAGGTAGACTCGGTGGGCCTCGTCGAGGCGGCCCTCGGCCCACGCCACGGCCGCCCGCCCCTCGCGCACCGTGCTGCGCTGCCAGGCGCTCGGCCAGTCCGGTAGGCCTTCGGCGGCGAGCGCATCGAAGATCCTCCGCGCCTCGGCGTACTGCTCACGCACGTAGGCAGCCCATCCCTCGCCGATCCGCGCCTCACGCACGACGTCCGGTTCGCCGGATCGCGCCGCGATTTCGGCCGCTCGTGCCAGAACCTCCTCCGCCTCGGCGTATCGCCCGAGCAGGTCGAGGTGGTAGCGCAGGACGACGCGGGTGTGGACTTCGGCCCTGGCGTCGCCGGCGTCGGCAAAGCCGGCGACGGCCTCTTCAAGCAGCGTGATCCCGCGCGGCTCCAGGCGTTCCGCCTCGAGCTGCCCGAGGCAGGCCCGCGCGTTCTGGTCGTCCGGAACGCGGCGCAGGCGGGCCTCGAGGCGATCGATCGACTCACGCCACGCGCCGTGGCGGTGGGCCATGTCGTAGTAGCAGGCGTACGACGCGAACTTCCCCGGCTCGCGCTCGACGAGGGCATCGCAGTCGCCGACCGAGGGCGCCGTTCCGGCGAGCGCCGGAGCGGACAGCGCGAACAGCGCGAACAGCGCGAGCACTAGCAGGTGCACGGCGGCTCTACTCGCGCCGCGCGACGAAGGTGTCGGACACGACGCTGCGGCCGTCGGGGAGCGTGGCCACGATCTGCCAGAGCACGTCGCCGCCGGGCGGGACTTTCGCGAGCGCGTCCTGCGGCACGATGTACTCCGGCTCCGCGAGCCCGCGCGCGCCTGCGATCCGTTCGAGCCGGGCGTCAAAGACCCGCACCTCGTAGCGGCTGCCCGCCGGCGCTCCCGCCCAGCGCAGCCGGAAGCGCCTCGCGGGCAGGGGCGACTCCAAGTCGACGAGCTGCGCGATCACGGGCCCCTTCGCACTGCGCGTCAGCGGCGGCGAGCCGCGATCGCGCAGCGTAATCGGCACGATCACGGCCAAGGCGAGGAGCGCGGCCGCCGCCGCGAACCACATGGGCCGCGATCTCCGGCGCGCCGGCCGCGCCAACCGCGCTACGCCCGTCGCGCGCGCCTCGAGCACGGCGATCTCGCGCGCCACGCTCCACGCCGCTGCGCAGGCCGGACACGCGGCCGCGTGCTCGGCGAGCGCACAGTTCCCTGCCGGATCGCCCGCGCTGCGTGCGGCGTCGGCGATCGCGCCGGCCTCCGGGCACGGCCCGGCGCCCGAGTGCGCGACCGGCGGCCGCGTGAACACTGTCGCCAGATCGTCGCTCACGGCGTGACTCCCTTCCCGCGCAGGCAGTCGCGCAGGCCCGCGAGCCCGCGCGCGACGAGGTGCTCGACCTTCTTCACCGTCCAGCCCAAGAGCGCTGCCGTCTCGGGCACGCTGTACCCTTGCAGGTGGCAGACCACGGCGACCCGGCGGGGCACGGCGAGGGCGGCGAGGCAGTCCTGCAGGGCTGCGTGGACCCCGCGCGCCTCTACGTCGCGGTGCGGGTCCGCCGCGGGGTCGGGGTGGCGGTCTCCGTGCGTGTCGTCCATCGGCGCCTCAGGCCGGCGGAAGCGGCGCCGGATCTCGTCGATCACGGCGCTCGACCCCGCCTTCCACACGTAGGACGACGAGAGGTCTCCGATCCCCCCGCCCTGACCGAGCGGTCCCGAGAGGAGCCGGACCAGGGCCGACTGGACGATGTCCTCGGCCTCGCCCGCGAGCCATGCCGGGCACTTCGTTCGGACGGCCGCGACCAGTTGGCGGCGGAGCGCATCGGCGGTCGCGTCGTCGATGGGAGAGGAGTCAGCTCGATCGGGCATCGCGGGGCGGATTGTCCAACATATCGCCGGACTTGTCGCCCGCAAGCGCGGACCGACCTCACGGGCAGGCCCTCCCGCTGCGCGGCGTGCCGTCCGAATTGTCCCCTATCGAGCCGCCGCACGCGTTCTCCGCCCGCGCCAGGTAAAACAGCACCTGCCCTGGGAACGGCCTCTGCAGATCCGTACTCGTGGTGTCCGACGCGTCGTTCGACTCGATGCAGACGCCGAACGCCAAGAAGTCGGCGGGACGTTCGCTGCGAAGGGTGTCGAACTGGAGCGGCCGGCTCGTCCCCGACGACGGCGCGGTCCAGGTCAAAGTCACGCGGTCGGCAGCGAATGCGAGGTCGTCGATCATCCCCGGCAGCGCCCAGACCAGCGCGTCGCCCTCGTCGCAGTCCCCCGCGCAGACCCGCACGCCGTCGAGGTCGGCGTCCACTTCGTTCGCCGGAGTGTTCGGCGACCAATTCCAGCCGCAGTCGTTGTCCTTGCCGTCGCAGAGTTGCGGAGCAACAGAGTAGGTCGTTGGATCGGTGTCGTCGCAGTCTCCGTTACACTGCCAGTATCCGTCGCCGTCGGTGTCGAGTTCACTCGGTTGGACCGCCGGCCACGCGGGGTCGGAGCAGTTATTGTTGACGCCGTCACAGCTATTGTATGCGCCGGGAAATACTCTGCGGTCGCTGTCGTCGCAGTCAGCGAGCATCGTGAATGCCGCGCAGAGCGGCGTCGGTGCGGTGCCGTACCCGTCGTCGTCGCCGTCGACGCACGCGGCGTAGACCCCGAGCTTGGACGTGGTGAGTCCGGCGTCGCCGAGCGTCGCCCACCGGCCGTGCGGCTGGAGCGGGTGCGCGCTGCGCGAGAAACGCGCGCGCACGCGCCAGGACTGCCGGGGGGGCGCGTCCGTCACGGCGATCGTCTCGCCCAGTTCGATCCCGGCGGTGCCCGTGTCCCTTTCCGATTCGCCGACGCGGAGATCCGTCCCGTCGATGAGCCGGCCGATCTCTTTCACCTCGATCTCGAGCCGCGCCCGCGTCGGCCCGAGCGGGCTGCGCGCGAGGGCCGAGACCTGGAATCCTGAGGGCACGCGCGCCCCCGCGCCCGCGTCGACCCGGGTCCCGGCCAGGTCGCGCTGGGCCGGGTGGATCGTCGTCCCGGGGCCGTTCCCGAGGAACAACCGCGCGCGGCCGGACTCGGCCCCCGAGCCGACGAAGCGCGAGGATCCGACGATCACGTCGGGATCGCCGTCGGCATCGACGTCGCCGGCGAGCGCGGCCGACGAGGGCCAGCGCTCGTGGTTCTGCGCGCCGTAGGTCGCCCAGCCCATCGCCGGGAACGCCGCATGGCCCGGCGCGCCGCGGTGCAGCGCAAGCCGTCCGAGGTCGGGCTGCCACTCCAGATCGATGCCCGGCGCGCCGACGAGGAACTCCGAGAAGCCGTCCCCGTCGACGTCGCCGGCCGGCGCGACGACGGCGCCGAGGTTGGCGCCGGCCACGCCGCCACCAACGGACACCACCGCCGACGTGGACAGGCCACTCGGCGTGCCGAAGAATAGGTCGACGCTCCCGGTGTCGACGGCGCCCCAGTCGTCCCAGGGATTTCCGACGAGAACGTCGGCAAAGCCATCACCGTCCACGTCGCCGGCGCCCGCCAGTCGCTCGCCGAACCGGCCTCCGACCTGCGTGAGGTAGAACCACACCAATGGCTGCGTCCCGATCCCCGTGGGCGAACCGTGAAACACAAAGAAACGCCCGGAGTTCGAGGCCGCGCCGTCCCGGAACCCCGGCGCCCCCACGAGTACGTCGTCGAACCCGTCGCGGTTGATGTCCCCCGCACCGGCGATGGACACGCCGAATTCCTCGCCGTACTGGAGGCCATCGATCAGCCGGATGGTGGCGCACGGCGAGCTCGAGTGGGTCGTGTAGACGAAGTAGCCGGTCCCCCCACCGTTCGGGGCGCCGAAGGCGACGTCCTCGACCCCGTCGCCGTTGACGTCGCCGATCACAGCGACACTGCGACCGAGGTGGCTGTAACTGGTAGAACAAGAAATCGAAGACTGAGCATCCCGGCGTCGCCGACGGTCCGCCCGGGCCGCCGAAGAAGATATCGCCTCGGCCAACCTGCCTAGGGTGCTGGACGTCGTAGTAGTTGGGACTGCCGATCGCGATGTCGGCGTAGCCGTCGCCGTTGGCGTCGAAGGCGCCCGCAGCGGCGTACCCGAACGACGCGCCCGGCGCTCCGTCCGCGAACCAGGCCGGTGACGTTGCGAGCCCGCCGGCCACCCCGAGGAACACGAACGCGCGACCTGCTCCAGGCCCCGCGGCCGCGAAGTTCGGTGCGCCGACGAGCACGTCGTCGAAGCCGTCGCCGTCGACGTCCCCGGCGGCGGCGACCGAGAGCCCGAACTGTGCGCCGGCCTGCGTCTCGTCGCGGGTCCACGCGGGCGCGGTCGCGAGGCCGTCGGACGCGCCGCGGTGGAGCGTCACGCGGCCCTCCGGGAACTGGCCCGAGGTCAGCCCCGGCCAGCCGATGAGCAGGTCCGAGTAGCCGTCGCCGTCGACGTCGCCGGCGAGCGCGAGCGACGCGCCGAGCCGCGCCCCGGTCTCACCCGTCTCGATGCTCGTGATGATCGGATTGCCGAGCCCCGCGGGCGAGCCGTGGTACACGCGCACCGCACCCGCGTCCTGCTCAACACCGGGAGCGCCGACCGCGAGGTCGGCGTAGCCGTCGCCGTTGACGTCGCCGGCGGTCGTGATTGCGGCACCGAAGCGCTCGAGCTGATCGAGCCCGTACATGGCCCAGCTCGGCGTCGTCGACGGCTGGCTCGCGCTGCCGTGATAGACGAACGCGCGGCCGATCTCTCCGAGGCCACCCTGGTCGTGATCGGGCGCACCGACGGCGACGTCGGCGTAACCGTCCCCGTTGACGTCGCCGGCGGTCGCGACGGCAGTCCCGAAGTGCGCTCCCGACTCGTTCGACTCGGCCTGCCAGTCGGGTTTCGAGTTCAGCCCGCGCTCCGTCCCGAAGAACACGAAGACCCGGCCCTCGTCGGTCTGTCCATTGTCCGCCAGCGGCGCACCGACGATCACGTCGGCGCGGCCGTCGGCGTTCACGTCGCCGGCCCAGGCGACCGCCTCGGCGTAACGCGCGTTGGCCTGGTTCGACTCGGCGGTCCAGTCCGCGATCGCGCCGAGACCGCTGCTCGTCCCGAGGAAGAGGAACGCGCGGCCTTCGTCGACCTGGCCATTGTCGAAGTACGGCGCGCCGACGACGAGATCGGAGTACCCGTCGCCCTGGGTGTCGGCCGCGCTCGCCAGCGCAACGCCGAACCGCGCACCGGCCTGGCCGCCGGACGAGGTCCAGGACGCGGCGGCCGGGAGACCTCCCTTTCCGCCGTGGTAGACGAACACGGCCCCTTCGTCGACGAGGGCCAGGTCAAAGTACGGCGCGCCGATCGCGACGTCGGCGTAGCCGTCGCCGTTCACGTCCCCGGCGGTCGCGACGGCGTAACCGAACGACGCGCCGACCTGGTTTCCTTCGGCCTGCCATGCCGGTGTCGTCCCGAGCCCGGCGGCCGAGCCGTCGAACAGCAGGACACGGCCCTCGTTGGTCTGTCCATTGTCGAAGTACGGCGCCGCCACGAGGACGTCCGAGTATCCGTCGCCGTTGACGTCGCCCGCAGTCGCGACCGCGGTGCCCAGCTCGGAGCCTTCCTGCGTGCCGTCAAGCGTCCAGTCGGCGGTCGTGAACAGCGGGTCGACCGTCAACGGGTACATCGCGTCCGCGTCGTCCACGACGATCAGCACGGCGTCTTCCGCAAGCGCGAGGCGTGACGGAAGCTCGCGGCCGCTCGCGTCCTGCACGACGAGGCCCGCGTAACGCAGAGCGGGCCGTCCACCGGCCCGCGCGAACTCGATCGCAAGGCCGTCGGCGGCGACGCGCGGGGCGAGGTTCCCGTCGTACTCGAGAACGACGCAGATGGGTGCACGCGCGGCGTCGCCGCCGACAGGGCACGTCCGCGCAGGTGCCTCCGTGGGAAGGGCCACTCCTTCCCCTGCCTCCGGCACCGCGACGGGTGACGGCACAGCTGGAGCCGGCCGCTCCGCGATCTCAAACGATTGCTTCAGGCCGCGCGGACCGTTGCCGTACCACTCGGTGATCCCGTCCCGGGCGAGATCGACGCGCGCGCCCGCAGTGGAGAGCGTCGCTTTCCCCACGGGCGCAAGCTCGCGACCGCGGCCGATCGCAACCGTCGACATTGAGAGCCGCCAGGGGTCCGCGTCCGGGCCACGCGGGACGAGTTCGATCCCCTGCGGCCCGAAGCGTGTCCGGAACGCCTGCGCGCGGTTCGGTGCGCCGTGCGTGAAGCCGTCGCTTCCGTCCACCGACGGGCTTGCGTGGTACTCGGAGCGCGCGATCGCGGCCTGTGCGGCCGGCCACCACTCGGGATCGGTCCCGGTCGGGATCCCGTCGGCGCGGACATCGGGCGCGAACGCGAGCATGATCGCGAGGAAGAGGGAACGGATCGAATCAGTCTGGACGCTCACGGCAGCCCCTCCGCGCGGCGCGCATGCGCCGTCGGGAGGAGTGACGCTGCCGCCGGCGCGATCCCCCCACGCGCGGCCTCGATTGGCCTTTTCTTTCGCGACGTGCGCCACTGCCCCGGAGGAGCGGTGCCTCTGCCCGACCCGGCCTGGCTACCCGCGGAGAGGGGCGACATCTCCGCCACCGCCCGCCTTCCGCGCCCCCTCGCGCCTCTCCGCGCCCCCGGAGCCCCCCGCACACACCTTCCCCGTTAACCGCCGCTCCGGAAGTTCGAAAAGTGGAGGATTGGCTCCGGGGGAGGGACTCGAACCCCCGACCCGCTGGTTAACAGCCAGCTGCTCTACCGGCTGAGCTACCCCGGAACCCGTGGAAGCCCGGAGAAAATACCGCCCGCCTCCGGGGGTGTCAATTCGCGCGGCGAAGCGCCGGGGCAGCCACCACAAAAAGGAAGCGCCGCCCTGGGGGAGTAGGGCGGCGCTTTGAAGTGTCGAGGAGAACGCCACAGCATCGGCCCTCTCCCGGGCGTGCGGTCGGCAGGGGGGGAGTGCGCCGACGGTGTTAGGTTGGGGTGCAATGCCCGGGGGAGTGGCCCCGATCCGATCCTGAGTACGTCCTCCTCGACTTCCGTGGGCTACAGCGCGTGCACGCTACAGCCGCATGTCGTCGCCCGATGCAGGTGAAGGCCGGTGACTCGGGGTGACCTTCCAGCCGAAAGTCTACGCCAGTCCCCCCTCGGGAGCAATCCGGTTTATCTCCCATCGGCGCAAGTATCTCGGCCGTTCCGGAACGGTTCCTGAGTTGAATGCGTTCACGATTCCGGCAGTTCCTCCGGGGCCCCGCGCAGGTTCTCGGCCAGCCAGCCGACAGCCCGGGAAAGGGCCTGTCCCCGGTGGGAAACGCGTTCTTTCTCCCCTGCGTCCAATTCCGCAAAAGTCTTTTCGGCAGGCGGGTAATAGAAGACGGGATCGTAACCGAACCCGCCCGATCCCTTGGGCTCGAGGTCGATCACGCCCTCCACCTCGCCCTCGAACGTCGCCAGCACGTCGCCGCGCAGCGCGACGGCGAGCACGCAGACGAAGCGCGCCGTGCGAGCCTCCCACGCCACACCCTCGAGCTTGCGCAGGACGAGTCGGATGCGGTCACCATCGGTCGCCGCGGGGCCCCCGAGCCGGGCCGATCGGACCCCCGGCTGCCCGTCCAGCGCGTCGACACAGAGCCCGCTGTCGTCGGCGATCACCGGGAAGGGCACATACCGGCTGTAGTGAATCGCCTTCTTCCGCGCGTTGGCGACGAAGGTGGCGCCGTCCTCGTGCGGGGCCGGGAGCTTGTTCAGGATCTCAGGCCCGACGACCTGGATCCCGGTCTGGCCGAGGATCGCCGCCATCTCCGCCACCTTGCCGGATTCCGGGAGGCGACCACCAGGGCCGGGCGGTGCGGGTTGACGCGCCGCGGGCTGACCGGACGGACCGCCTGGGGCTCCTCGGCGGCCCGCGGGCGCGGCCGGGGCTGCGGCGGGGCGATGCCCGGGGAGAGTTTCCGGCGCTGGATCCTGGGCGGCCCCGCCGCGCGGCTGGGCCCGGCCCCTGCACTGGGCGGGCGTCGCGGCGCGCCTGGACGGGGCCCGGGACCGCTGGGGCGCTTGGGCCCACCCGGCCCGCCAGGACGCTTTAGGCCGCCCGGGCCGCCGGGGCGCTTGGGCCCGCCCGGCCCGCCAGGACGCTTTGGGCCGCGCGGCTCCCACGGCTTCTTCGGCCCGCCCGGTCCACCCGGACCGCTCGGACGCTTCGGACCGCCCGGCTCCCACGGCTTCCTCGGGCCACCCGGCCCGCTCGGACGCTTCGGACCGCCCGGCTCCCAGGGCTTCCTCGGGCCACCCGGCCCGCTCGGACGCTTCGGACCTCCCGGCTCCCATGGCTTCTTCGGCCCGCCCGGCCCGCTCGGACGCTTCGGACCGCCCGGCTCCCACGGCTTCCTCGGCCCGCCCGGCCCGCTCGGACGCTTCGGAGCCCCCGGCTCCCAAGGCTTCCTCGGGCCACCCGGCCCGCTCGGACGCTTCGGAGCCCCCGGCTCCCATGGCTTCTTCGGCCCGCCCGGCCCGCCCGGCCGCTTTGGCCCATCCGGTTTCCACGGCCGCTTCGGACCGCCCGGCTCCCACGGCTTCTTCGGCCCCGCCTGGCCCGCCAGGCCGCTTCGGCCCGCCCGGTCCGGACTTCCGTCGCGGCCCATCGCCGGGCCCGCCGGTCGGGCGGCGGGGCGGCCGGCCGCCGGTCTTGTTCGGGGGGCTCATCGCCGGCCGTCCTCTTCCCTTCCCGCGCCGGTCACGGCCGCGGCCGCAGCAGGCCGCGCAGCGCGTCGCCCAGCACGGCGCGCTGCACGTCGATCAGCTGCGCGATCCCCTGGTCCGCCAGGTCGAGCATCTGCACCAGCCGCTCGCGCCCGAACGGGTGCTCCTCGGCCGTGCCCTGCACCTCGACGTAGCGCCCGCCGCCGGTCCGCACGATGTTGATGTCCACCTCGGCGGCCGCGTCCTCTTCGTAGTCGAGATCCAGCAGCAGGTCGCCCGCCACGATCCCGGCCGACACCGCCGCCACCGTGTCGATCAGCGGGTAGCCGTTCAGCACGCGCTGACCGCGCAGCGCCTCGAACGCCAGCGCCAGCGCCACGAAGCCGCCGGTGATCGACGCGCAGCGCGTCCCGCCGTCGGCCTGCAGCACGTCGCAGTCGACCACGATCGAGCGCTCGCCGAACACCTTCCGATCGACGACCGCGCGCAGCGAGCGGCCGATCAGGCGCTGGATCTCGTGCGTGCGCCCGGCCGTCTTCCCCTGCCGGTCGCGCGGCATCCGGTCGTGCGTGGCCCGCGGCAGCATCCCGTACTCCGCCGTCACCCAGCCCTCCCCGCGCCCCTGCAGGAACGGCGGTGTGCGGGCCTCGATCGAGGCCGTGCACAGGACGTGCGTGTTCCCCGCCTTGACCAGGCAGGACCCCTCGGCGTGGCGGTTGACGCCGGGAACGATCTCGAACGGGCGGAGCGCGTCGGGGGCGCGCTGGAAGGAACGGACGCTCACGGAGACCTCGAGAGGCCCGGCCCCGCGGGGCCTGGGCGAACCGGGAGAGTCTATCCGGGAAATCCGGGGCGCGGGCCGCACGCCCGGGCCCGATGCGGTGTAGACATGGACAGGAGGCGAGCATGGATGACGGCGCCGGCTCCCGGGCCTGTCCGATCGGCGACGCGGTCCCCTGGACGGGGGGCGCGGACGCGGACGCCGCCGGCCGCACCGACGCCGACCCGCTGGCCGGCCTGGCAGCCGAGGCCGGGCGCGGGCGCACCGAGGCGGCGGAGCGGCTGCTTTCGGCGCTCCGCCCGCGGCTGACGCGGATCGCGCTGGCCGTCGGCGCCCCTCCCGACGACGTCCCGGACCTGGTGCAGGAGACGCTGGTGGCGGCCCTGCGCGCGCTGCCGCGGTTCGATCCGGAGCGCGGGCGGGTCGAGGCCTGGGCGGCGACGATCCTGGTCCGCCGGGTCCGCAACCTGGCGCGCGGCCACCAGCGCATGGCCCGCGCGCTGGCTGCGTTCGGTCGGCCGCGCGCGGTGCACACCTCCCGCGAGCGCACGGCTCCCGACGCCGTCGCCGCGCTGGACGCGCGGCTGACGCTGGAGCGGCTGCTCGACGCGCTGACCGCCGAGCAGCGCGAGATCGTCGCGCTCTACGAGATCGCGGAGTGGAGCGCGGACGAGGTGGCGGTCGCGCTGGGGATCGCGCCGACCACGGTGCGGTCGATTGCGCGCGACGCGCGCCGGCGGCTGGCGCAGGAAGCGCAGCGGCTCGCGGCACGCGACCAGGAGGCACGGCGATGAGACGGGTCCCAGAACGGTCATGGGCCGCCGGGCGGCGGCACCCCGAACGGCGACGACCGCTCCGGCGTCGACTTGCTGCGCCAGGCGGTGGAGCGCGTCGCGGCGGAACTGCCGGAACGGCGCGAGGCGGCCGAGGGGGCGGGTGTCCTGGCCGCGCAGTCGATCCGCTCCTCCCGCTGGCGCGCGCTGGCGGCCGCCGCGGCAGTCCTGGTGGCGGTCGCCGGGACCGCCTGGCTGATCGGCACGCGCGGCCCGGGCGACGGCGGCGCGCGCGTCGCGGAGAGCGAGCTGCGCGTCGAGCTGTTCCGTGTGCGCGGGCGCGCGGTGCCGGCGACCGTGACCGCACCGGCCGGCGCCGGGTCGGTTCTGGTGATTCCACAGGTCAGGCGGGAGCAAGGGCCGCCGGCGCCGCGGGGCGCGGATGCGCCGCGGCCGGAGGCGAACGCGCTCCCCGGAGGTGCGTCATGAGAAAGACCGTGCTGCTCGTGCTGATGGTCGTCGTCCTCGTTGCGTCCGGCCTCTCCCTCGCCGGCCCACCCGACTCGCCGGCCGCGAATTCGATCGCCTCGGCGGCGCCCTACTACCACCTGCGCGTCGTGCGCGTGACGGGCGCCGAGGCGTCGCTGGGGGCGGCGGTGCGCTGCGACGGCTTCTGCGGCCGGCCGATCGTCGCGCCGACCGAGGAGGCCTGGGGCACGCCCGCAGCAGCTCGATGCGTTGGCGAAGGGACTGGGGGGCACTCGGGCGATGCCCGTGACCGGCTTCATCGTGAAGCCCGACCCGTCCGGCACGGCGCGCTTCGAGGCCACCATCTACCCGGGCGAGACCGTGCTGCGGTCTGCGCTTCACCGGGAAGGCGCCCGCCGACGGGAACGCGCCGCACGACCTGACGCTCGAGCTGTTGCCGATGGGCGGCGGCGAGGCGCTGGCCGAGGCGCGCGTGCTGGCGGCCACCCAGCGCACGGTCGCGATCGCGGCGCCGTCACCGCTCGCCGGCGAATGGGTCGTGCTCGCGGTGACGGCGCTCGCGCCCGATCGAGGCCGAGCGGCGGATCGCAGCCGAACGAGCCGATCGAGCTCGCGCGGGCGACGTCGACGCCGCCCACGCTGATCGAGAAGGTCGAGCCGGTCTACCCGCCGACGGCGAGCAAGGAAGGGCGACAGGGCAAGGTGATCATCCAGGCGGTCATCGACTGCCGAGGGGCACGTGCGTGCGCCGGTACTGCTCAAGGTTCCCGAGGGGTGCGAGGACCTCGCGGCGTCGGTCGTGGACGCGGTGTCGCGGTGGAAGTACGCGCCGGCGACGCGCGACGGCAAGCCGGTGACCGGTCTATTTCACGGTCGTCATGAACTTCAAGCTCGAGTAGCGGCTGCGTGCGGGGCCGCCGCGCGTCTCAGGCATGCGGCCCCAGCACCGCGACCTCGGGCTCCGGCAGCGGCGCGCCCAGGAACCGGTCGGCCACGCCCCGGAACGAGCCGCCCGGGTCGGTGACGAAGATCCGGTCGCGCCCCGGCCGCAGCAGGCCGCCGCCCTTCGCCGCGCCGCGGCCGGCCGGCGGCGCGAGCGGCTTCCCCTCGTGCGCCGCCGCCGCGCGCGCCACCGCCGCGGCGGAGTCGACCAGCGTCACGCCCGGCCCCATCGTTCTGGCGATCGTCGCCGCCAGCAGCGGATAGTGGGTGCAGCCCAGCACCAGCGCGTCGATCCCGTGCGCGCGCAGCGGCGCCAGGTAGCGCTCGGCCACCAGCGCCGGGATCTCGCCGTCGGTCCACCCCTCCTCGGCCAGCGGCACGAAGAGCGGACACGCCGCGGAGTGGACCTCGATCCCCGGGCGCAGCTCGCGCAGCCGCCGGCCGTAGGCATCGGAGCGGATCGTCGCCGGCGTGCCGATCACGCCGATCCGCCCGCAGGCCGTCGTGGCCAGCGCTTCCTGCACCCCGGGCTCGACCACCCCCAGCACCGGCCCCGGGAAGAGGTCGCAGAAGACGTCCAGCGCCAGCGCCGAGGCGGTGTTGCAGGCCACGATCAGCCCGTCCGCGCCGCGCCCCGCCAGGAACTCCGCCGCCTCGTGCGCGTAGCGCCGCACGGTCTCGACCGAGCGGATGCCGTACGGAACGCGCGCGGTGTCGCCGAGGTAGTCGAGCGGGTCGTCGGGCAGCAGCTCCTTCAGCGCGTGGACGACCGTCAGGCCGCCGACGCCGGAGTCGAAGACGCCCCACTTCACGGCGCGGCCTGCGGCGCGGGGGCCGGCGCGGAGGGGGCCGGTGCGTCGGCCGGCGCGGCCGGGTGGGCGGCAGCAGCGAGGCCGGCGGCGGCGGCCCCGGCCACTCGTAGCCGGTGTAGGTGCGCGTCGCGTCGACGTGGCCCGCCAGCGTCTCGGCCGGCTCCCCCGAGACCAGGAACCCGACGCGGGCGACCTCCTCCAGGTTCTCGTTGAGCGAGCGCGCCAGCGCCGCGACCAGCGCCATCTCCTCGTCGGATCCGCCGACCGCACGCAGGCTCGGCCCGTCGAGGTCGACCCACGCGATGCCGCGGTCGTCGATCAGCGCCTCGCGCAGCCGGACGCCGGGGCGCACCGGGGCCACCGCGCCCGTCGCATCCGGCACGCCATCGAGCACCAGCCGCGCGATCTGCCGCGCCCGCTCGACCGGCGCCGGGAAGTCGACGATCTGCGCCGGCACCGCGGCCAGCGCCAGCGTCTCGCCGGGGCGCGCAGGTAGATCGTCACCTCGCTGGTAGGGGACCTCGGCTTCGGGGGGCGCGACGGGCGCCGGCGCGCCGGCGCCGCCGGGCGCCGCGCCCGCGCCGTCCGCGCGGCCGCGCGGACCCGCGCCCGCACGACCAGGGGCCGAAGCCCGGCCAGGATCAGCAGCCCGCCGAGCGACGCCCACCGCAAGGCCCAGGGCGGCCGCGGACCTGCGGTTCACCGCGCCGTCCCGGCCGCGGCGCCTCGCGCGCCGACCCGGGCGCGGTACTGCTTGAGCGCGGCGGCCAGCGCCTCGGACAGCTTGCGGCGGTACTCGCCGTCGGCCAGGCGCTTCTCCTCCTCGGGGTTGGTGAGGAAGCCCAGCTCGACCAGCACCGCCGGCATCGTCGCGCCGACCAGCACGCGGAACGGCGCCTGCCGCACGCCGCGGTCGGTGATCCCCAGCGCGCCGTTCAGCTCGCGCTGCACGATCTCGGCGAACTGCGCGCTCTGCTCGAGGTAGATCGTCTGCGCCATGTCCCAGAGGATCAGCGGGATCGCCGGGTCGCCGGCGTCGGGGGCCGCGGCGGCGGTAGGCATCGGCGCCGACGCCGGCCGCGTCGTTCTCGAGCGCGGCGACGGTGCGCGCCGCGTCGTCGGTCGCGTCGCGCGACAGGAAGTAGGTCTCGGCGCCGCGCGCCTTGGACGAGCGCGAGGCGTTGGCGTGGAGCGAGAGGAAGACGTCGGCGCGCTGGACGTTGGCGAGCTCGGCGCGCTGGTCGAGGGTCGGGCCGTCGTCCCCCTCGCGGGTCAGGACGACCTCGAAGCCGTCGGCCTTGAGCAGGGCCGCGAGGCGGCGCGCCATGTCGAGCGCGAGGTCCTTCTCCTTCAGGCCGGAGGGGCCGATCGCGCCGTCCTCGGTCGCGCCGTGGCCGGGGTCGAGCACCACGCGGAAGGCCGCGGGGGCGGCGGGGGACGGCGGGGACCGCGGGGCGACGGGCGGCGGGCCGGCGCGGCGCGGGCGGGCGCGGCGTGGCGCGGCAGCGGGGAGGCGGCGCCTGGGCGGGCCGGCCCCCGCGCCCGGCGCGGCGACGAGCAGCAGGATCGCGGCGAGGGCGGCGGCGAGCGGTCGCGCGGAGCGGATCGTCACGGGGCGGATTGTAGTCTCATGAGGGGGAGGGTCCACGGCCGGCCGGGGCCCCGCGCGTTGACACCCCCGGCGCCGTTCCTATACTTGCCTCGCCTGCCGAAGGCCGCCGGGCGTCAGGTCCGCGCGACCCCATCGTCCAGCCAGGTCAGGACACGAGCCTTTCAAGCTCGCGACACGGGTTCAAATCCCGTTGGGGTCGCCATCCTGCCCGCGGGGCGGCGCGGCCGGCCGACGGCCCCCGGGGTTCAGCCGACCAGCGCGTCGATCTTCGCGGCGCAGATGAAGTCGTTCTCGGACAGCCCCTTCACCGAGTGGGTCGAGAAGCGCACGCGCGCGTAGTTGTAGCCCAGCTCGACGTCCGGGTGGTGGTCCTCGGCGTTGGCGATCCAGGCGACCGCATTGATGAAGTTCATCGTGCGGTAGAAGTCGGGGAACTTGAACTCCCGGCGGATCCCGGCGCCGTCGGCGTCGACGCTCCAGCCGTGGACCTGCGCGAGCAGTTCCTGGACGCGGGCCGGGGAGAGCCGTCCCTCCGGGGCCCCTTCGTACGGCCGGCAGTGCCGGTCCTTGAGATCGCTCATCGCCGTTCCCTTTCGCCGCGGGCCGGGCCGGGGGCCCGGAAGGCGGCAATGTAGCATCCACGGCCGGTTCGCTGGTAACTTTCCCGGCCCCCCAAGGAGCCCCGCACGGATGACCCCCCCGGCGCACGACCCGGCCGACAGCCGGCAGCGCATCGAGCAGGCCTTCTCCGCCTTCCCGCAGCCTCGCGGAGAAGATCAGCCGGGCGCTGATGGTGGCGCTGCACAGCCGCGGGGTCGTGACGATCGACGAGATCTACGCCGAGGCGCGGCAGCGCATCGGGCGCCCGCTCGAGAACGCGACCGAGAACGCGAAGGACGACAACGTCCAGCTCGCGCACCGCTGGGACGAGCTGGAGCGCGCCGAGATCGAGAAGGTCACGCTCGAGCGCGCGGCCGGATCGCTGACGCCGGACGAGATCGACGACCTGGTCAACCTGACGCGCAAGCGCGAGGAGGCCCAGGGCCTCGAGGAGATCGCGAACCTCTCGCAGGTCTCGTTCCGGCTGCTGGCCGAGGCGGTGCACCGCTTCTGCCGCCTGCCCGAGGGCCAGACCGCGATCCCGGAGTGGGAGTCGCTCGGGGTGCGGGTCGCGCTGACGCGGCACTTCATCTCGGACCAGCTGGAGTTCATCCGCGTCGCCAAGAACTACTTCCGGATCCGCGACTTCGAGGGGCTGATCGACCGGATCGTCGGCGACGACCACGGGATGGGACGGATCGGCGGCAAGGCGGCGGGGATCATGCTGGCCGGGCTGGTGCTGGAGCGCGCGCGCCAGGACGACCCGCACGCGCCCAAGCTCCCGATCCACCTGCCCGAGTCGTACTTCCTGCGCTCGGATGCGATCGAGCAGTACATGGATCACAACCAGCTCAAGGAGTTCCTGGGGCAGAAGTACAAGCCGATCGACACGATCCGGCAGGAATATCCGGTCGTCCTCAACCTCTTCAAGAACGGCCAGTTCCCGGGCCACATCCTCGACCGGCTGCGGAAGCTGCTCGAGCGCGTCGGTCCGTCGCCCCTGATCGTCCGCTCGTCGAGCCTGCTCGAGGACCGCTTCGGCGCCTCGTTCGCCGGCAAGTACCGCAGCGTCTTCCTCGCCAACCAGGGGCCGCTCGAGCAGCGTCTCGTCCAGCTCACCGGCGCGATCGCCGAGGTCTACGCCAGCATCTTCGCGCCCGACCCGATCAGCTACCGCCGCCGCCACGACCTGATCGACTACGACGACTCGATGGCGGTGCTGATCCAGAAGGTCGTCGGCCGGCGCTACGGGCCGTACCTCCTGCCGACCTGGGCCGGCGTGGCCTTCTCGCGCAACGAGTACCGCTGGAGCCCGCGGATCCAGCGCGACGACGGCCTGGCGCGCGTCGTCTTCGGGCTGGGCACGCGCGCGGTGGACCGCGTGGCGTCCGACTACCCGCGGATGGTCGCGCTCGGGCTGCCGACGCTGCGGCCGGTCGCGTCGGCGGCGGAGATCCGGCGCTACTCGCAGCGCTACGCCGACGTGATCAACATCGAGAAGGACTGCTTCGAGACCGTCTCGTTCGTCGACCTGCTGGCGCACGGCGCGTTCCCCGGGCTGGACCAGGTCGTCTCGATCGACACCGACTTCGAGATCCGCAAGCCGACGACATCGCGGATCGACCGGCCGCCGTCGAAGCTGGTCCTGACCTTCGACCGCTGGGCCTCGGAGAGCGAGATCCCGGCGCTGCTGCGCTGGATCCTGACGACGCTCGAGAAGTCCTACGGCGTGCCGATGGACATCGAGTTCGCATTCGACGGCGAGCGGTTCTACCTGCTCCAGGCCCGGCCCCAGGCCTGGCACGAGGAGGAGGTCGCCGTCCGCGTGCCGCGCAACGTGGCCTCGGAGCGGCGGATCTTCAGCGCCTCGCGGAACGTGCAGAACGGCTCGGTCCACGGGATCGACGTCGTCGTGCTGGTCGACCCGCGCGACTACGACCAGCTGCCGTCGATGCAGGACCGGCAGCGCGTCGCGCACGCGGTCGGCCTCCTGAACGACCGGCTGAAGGAGCGCACCTTCGTCCTGATGGGCCCGGGGCGCTGGGGCTCGAACGACATGCGGCTGGGCGTGAAGGTCGGCTACGCCGACATCAACAACGCCCGGATGCTGGTCGAGATCGCGCGCGTCAAGGAGGGACAGGTCCCCGAGGTGTCGTTCGGGACCCACTTCTTCCAGGACCTGGTCGAGTCCGACATCCGCTACCTGCCGCTCTACCCCGACGACGCCGGCACCGACTTCAACGAGGCCTTCCTGCGCGACCACCACAACCGGTTCGCCGAGCTGGTCCCGGAGCTGGCCGACCTGGCGGCGGTGATCAAGGTCGTGGACGTGCCGCGCGCCAGCGGCGGACTCGTGCTCAACGTCGACATGGACGGCGGCAACCAGGAAGCGCTGGGATACCTTGCGCCGCCCGCCTGACCGCGCCTCCTCCCGCGCGCCGATCGTCGCGGCGGCCCTCGCCGTCGCGGCGGCCGCCTGCCCGGCGTCCGCCTCCGCCCTCTCCCCCTCCCCTTCCCCCGAAAGCGACCACGCCCCCGATGACCGAATTCGAGATCGCGCAGACCAGGGACAGCATCGAACGCACCATCCGCCAGGGGATCCGCGCGCCGGAGTTCGGCGACGGCAAGGACTGGCTCAACGTCAGCCGCCCGCTCTCGCTGAAGGAGGACCTGGCCGGGCGCGTCGTGCTGCTCGACTTCTGGACCTTCTGCTGCATCAACTGCATCCAGATCCTGCCCGACCTGGCCTACCTCGAGCAGCGCTTCGCGGACGACCCGTTCGCGGTGGTCGGGATCCACTCGGCGAAGTTCGAGAACGAGCGCGACGCCGGCAACATCCGCCAGGCGGTGCTGCGCTACGGGATCGAGCACCCGGTGGTCAGCGACCCCGGGTTCGACATCTGGCAGCGCTACGGCGCCGGCGCCTGGCCGACGCTGATGGTGGTGGGCCCGGACGGGTACATCCTCGCCGCGATGTCGGGCGAGGGGCACCGGGACGAGCTGGAGCGGATCATCGCGGTCGCGCTCGACATCTACCGCGCGAAGGGGAAGCTCGCGCCGCGGCCGCTGCCGCTGGCGCCCGAGCGCGCGCGGCAGGCGCCGGGAGAGCTGGCCTTCCCCGGGAAGATCGCTCGCGGATCCCGCGGGCGGGCGGCTGTTCGTCGCCGATTCGTCCCACGACCGGCTGGTCGTGCTGGGGCTCGACGGCCGCGTGCTCGAGACGATCGGCGGCGGCGGGCCGGGGCTGGCGGACGGCGGCTACGAGGCCGCGCGTTTCAGGAAACCGCAGGGGCTCGCGCTCGGCGACGGCGTGCTCTACGTCGCCGACACCGGCAACCACGCCGTGCGCCGGGTCGACCTGGCGGCGCGCAGCGTCACCACGATCGCGGGGACCGGCCGGCAGGGCCAGGACCGGATCGGGGGGCGCCCGGCCGCGATTCTGAACCTCGCCTCGCCCTGGGACCTGGCGCTCGACGGCTCGACGCTCTACGTCGCGATGGCCGGGACGCACCAGCTCTGGACGATCGATCTCGCCGCGGGGACCGCCCGCGCCTTCGCCGGCAACGGGCGCGAGGCCCGCATGGACGGGCCGCTCGCGACCGCCGCGCTGGCGCAGCCGTCGGGCCTGGCGCTCGCGGGGCGGCGGCTGGTCTTCGCCGACAGCGAGTCGTCGAGCATCCGCGCGGTGGAACTCGACGCGGGCAAGGTCGTCACGCTCGCCGGCGCGAGCCCGATCGCGCAGGACCTCTTCTCCTTCGGCGACGCCGACGGGCGCGGGATGGCCGCCAAGCTGCAGCACCCGCTCGGCGTGGCCGTCGCGCCGGACGGCTCGATCTTCGTCGCCGACAGCTACAACCACCGGATCAAGCGCCTCGACCCGTCGACCGGCGAGATCGTGACCGTCGCCGGCACCGGGAAGCCGGGCGCGGCGGACGGGCCGCTGAAGGAGGCGTCGTTCTCCGAGCCGGGCGGGCTCTCGGTCGCCGGGAACCTGCTCTACGTCGCCGACACGAACAACCACCGCGTGCGGGTCGTCGACCTCGCCGCGGGGACGGTGTCACGCTCGCGGTCCCGGTTCCGAAGACCGCGCCGTAGCTGCCCCGGTTCCCCGGATGGGGGATACTCCGGCGCCCTTTCCGGAGGTGTCATGCCGCGCTTCGGCCGTCTCGTCCTCGTCGCGTCGTCCCTGCTCGCGCTGCTCGCCCTGCTCGCTCCGGTCGGCGCGGCCGGAGGCAAGGAGCTGACCCTCGAGCGGATCTTCTCCGATCCGCCGCTGGCCGGCCGGACCGCGGAGGAGGTGGCCTGGCTGCCCGACGGCTCGCGCGTGACGCTGCTCGAGCGCTCCGGGACCGAGCCGAACGTGGCCTACTCGCTGGTCGCCGTCGACCCGGCCGGCGGCGCGAGGACGACGCTCGTCGCGGACAAGGACCTGCCCTCGTTCGGGGCCGGCGAGAAGACCGTCAGGCCGGCGCTGCGTGGCTACCGCTGGACGCCGGACGGGAAGGCGCTGCTCCTGTCCGGCGGCACCGACCTCTTCCTGTTCGAACCGGGCACGAAGACGACGCGGCGGCTGACCGACTACGCCCGCAGCCGAGGCGGAGCCGCAGTTCTCGCCCGACGGCCGCTTCCTCGCCTTCGTGCGCGAGCGGAACCTGTTCGCGCTCGAGCTGGCTTCGGGGCGCGAGATCCAGCTCTCCGCCGACGGCGGCGAGAATCGCGTCAACGCGCAGTGGGACTGGCTCTACGGCGAGGAGCTGGCCGATCCGGGCACCCCCGCCTACGCCTGGTCGCCCGACTCGCGCGCGATCGCGTACATCTCGCTCGACGAGACCCCGGTCCCGCGCTTCCCGCTCGTGGACGAGATGAGCGTCCAGCCGGTCGTCACGACTGACCCCGTACCCGAAGCCCGGCGACCCGAACCCGGTCCCGTCGCTGCGCGTCGTGTCGGTCGTGCCGGAGCCGGACGGCCGCAGCCTGTCCTACGACCTGGAGTGGACCAACGGCGATTCCTACGTGGTCCGCGTCGGCTGGATCCCGGACGGCAAGGCGGCCTGGTACGAAGTGCTGGACCGGCCACAGACCCGGCTGCAGCTCACGCGCCTGGACCGCGCGACCGGCGTCTCGACGCCGCTGCTCGTCGAGAGCGACGCCGCGTGGATCAACCTCCACGACGACCTGCGCTTTCTCAAGGACGGGCGCTTCCTCTGGTCCTCGGAGCGCGACGGCAACCGGCACCTCTATCTCTACGACGCCGCCGGCAAGCCGGTCCGGCAGCTCACGAACGGACCGTGGAGCGTCTCCGCCGTGGTCGGCCTCGACGAGGCCGCCGGGACGGTCTTCTTCGTCGGCAAGGAAAAGAACGTCCTCGAGCTTCAGCTCTACCGCGTGCAGCTGGACGGCACCGGGTTCAAGCGCCTGACCGGGGAACGCGGCACGCACTCCATCACCGAGATGGCGCCGAACAACCGCTGGGCGGTCGACAGCTTCTCCGCCGCGATGGTCCCGCCGTCGAGCTTCGTGATCGACGCCGCCGGCCGGCGCACCGCGACGCTGGCCGACAACGGCAAGGCGCCCTGGTCCGAGTACGCCGTTGGAACGCAGGAGTTCCTGACGCTCAAGGCGAAGGACGGCACGACGCTCCACGCCAGCCTGCTGCGCCCCGAGGGGTTCGACCCGGCGAAGAAGTACCCCGTGATCGTCTACCTCTACGGCGGGCCGGGGCCGCAGGTCGTGTCCGACGCCTGGGGGCGCTCGTACACGATGTTCCACAGCTACCTCGCCTCGCGGGGCTTCCTCGTCTTCTCGATCGACAACCGGGGGTCCGGCGGCCGCGAGCGCGCCTTCGAGCGCGCGCTGCACAAGCGCTTCGGCAGGATCGAGCTGGAGGACCAGCTGGCCGGCGTGGCGTACCTGAAGTCGCTGCCCTACGTCGATGGCGAGCGGCTCGGGATCTGGGGCTGGTCGTACGGCGGCTACATGACGGCCTACGCGCTGACCAACGCCCCGGGCGTCTTCAAGGCCGGCGCGGCGGTGGCGCCCGTCACCAACTGGCTGCTGTACGACTCGGCCTACACGGAGCGCTACCTCAAGCTGCCGTCCGAGAACCCCAACGGGTACCGCGACCGTCACCGGTCAACCAGGCCGACAAGCTGGAGGGCGCTCTGCTGCTGATCCACGGCACCGGCGACGACAACGTTCACGCGCAGAACTCGCTGCAGCTGGTCGAGAGGCTCTACACCGCGGGGAAGCCGTACGACCTCCAGCTCTACCCCAACAAGAACCACGGCATCCCCGGCAACCCGGCGCGCCTGCACCTGCACCGCCGGATCGCCGACCACTTCGAGCGGGCTCTCGCGCCGCGGTAGCAGCCGCGGCGCGGGGCCGGCCTCGCCGCGACGG
>CAVPDB010000007.1:0-22500 GCA_963702545.1 uncultured Acidobacteriota bacterium
ACGCGCCCAGCAGGCCGAGGCCGATCTGCTCGTGCCGGTCGACGCGCGAGCCCAGCGGCCGCTTCGAGTCGTTGAGGTGCAGCGCGCGCAGCCGCCCGCGGCCCAGCACCCGCTCGAACTCGTCCCAGGCGCGCTCCCAGCCGTCGTCCGAGGCCAGGTCGTAACCGGCGGCGAAGGCGTGCTGCGTGTCGAGACAGACGCCGAGCCGCGCCCCGCACGACGCGCGCGCGACGATCGCCGCGAGCTGCCCGAAGCGGTGGCCCAGCGCCGAGCCCTGGCCGGCGGTGTTCTCCAGCAGGATCGTCACCGCTTCCGTCCCGGGGCGCGCCAGCGCGCGGTCGAGCGCGCGCGCGACGCGATCGAGGGCAGCCTCCTCGCCCGCGCCCATGTGCGCACCCGGGTGCATCACCAGCAGCTCGATCCCCAGCCGCGCGCAGCGTTCCAGCTCCTCGCCCAGCGCGGCGACCGAGCGCTCCCACAGCGCCGCGTCGGGCGAGGCGCAGTTGATCAGGTAGGAGTCGTGCGACAGCACCGGGATCGCGCCCGCCGCGGCGCGCTTCTCGCGGAAGCGGGCCACGACCTCGCCGGTCAGCGGCTTGCCCGCCCACTGGTTGGCCGACGCGGTGAAGACCTGCAGCGTCTCGCAGCCGGCGCGCACGGCGCGGTCGACCGCGCGGTCGACCCCGCCGGCGATCGACATGTGGGCCCCGAGCCGCGGCGGCATCGCGCCTCCTCAGCGCAGCTCGACGAGCGCCGCGTCGTGCGCGGTCGCGCGGCGCAGCCAGGCCTCGACCCGCTCCAGCTCGCGGTCGCCGCGGCCGCTCCCCGGCGGGACGTGCGCCGCCACCTGCTCCAGTTCGGTGGGCGCGAGGAAGGGGCCCGTCGCGCCGAACGGCCCGCCGCGGCGCCGGGCCAGCTCGGCCACGGCCAGCGCGTTGCGGGCGCGCGACGGCGCCCCGGGGCCGCAGCGCCCGCTCCGATCGAGCAGCGCGGCGAGCACGCCGGCCAGCGCGTCGAAGGCGAGCGTGACCCCCTCCGGCGCGGCGAGCACGCGCCGCCGCGCCAGCGCGGCGACGAACCGGGCCGTGTGCGAGCGCGCGATCGCGCGCGGGTCCCCGCCCCGGGCCAGCGGGCACTCGTCCCCGACCGGGCAGCCGGTCCCCGCGGTGCAGCGCGCCGGATCGACCCCCAGCCGCGGCCCACGTGCCGCGCAGCGCCGCGCCGGGAAGGCGGCCAGCTCGCGCAGCGCCTCGCCCGCGTCCAGTTCCTCGCGCTCGGCGAGCCGCGTCACCGCCTGGCGGCGCCCGTCGCCGAGCGCGGCGTCGAGCGCGTCGAGCAGCGCCTGCCATGCGGCTCCCACGACCGGGACCGCGATGGGACCGCGACGGCTCACGCCGCCCCCCGCGCCGCGACCGCCTCGCCGAGCCGGCGCGCCAGCCCGCCGAAGGCGCCGTTCGACATCACCGCCACGACGTCTCCTGGCCGCAACGCCGCGCTCAGGCCGGCCAGGATCGCGTCCGGCGCGAGCGGCCCCGCTGCGGCGCGGCCGCGAGCGCGCAGCCCGGAGACCACCGCGGCGACGTCGAGCCGGTCGTCGTCCTGAAACCGCTCGGGCCGGTCGACGGCACCCAGCCAGGCCGCATCCGCGCCGGCCAGGGCGTCCCCCAGCGCGTCCTCGAAGACCTTCCGCACCATCGTGTTCGAGCGCGGCTCGAAACAGGCCACGAGCCGCCCGCCGGGGGCGACGCGCGCGCGCAGCGTGGCCAGCGTGTGGGCGATCGCCGTCGGGTGGTGGGCGAAATCGTCGTACACGACGACGCCGCCCCCGCGCCCGGTCACCTCGAGCCGGCGCCGCGGCGGGATCCAGGTCGTCAGGTGCCGCGCGGCCTCCGCCACGGGCAGCCCGGCGGCCTCGGCCGCGAGCAGCGCCGCCAGCGCGTTCATCGCGTTGTGCGGCCCCGGCAGCGCCAGGCGGACCTCGGCCAGCACGCGCCCCTCGCGCACGGCGAGGAAGCGCTGGCCGTCCTCGCCGTCCGCGCGGTCGCGGGCCGACAGCAGGGCGTTCTCGTCGAGCCCGAAGGTTGCGACGCGGCAGCGGGCCGCGGCCGCCAGCCGCCGCGCCACCGGGTCGTCATGCGGCACCGCGAGCAGCCCCGCCTCCGGCACCATCCTCACCAGCAACGCGAACGCGCGCTCGACCGCGGCAAGGTCCGGGTAGATGTCGGCGTGGTCGAACTCGACCGCCCCGATCACCGCAACCTGGGGCCAGTAGTGCAGGAACTTCGGTCCCTTGTCGAAGAACGCGGTGTCGTACTCGTCCCCCTCCAGCACCAGGTCCTCGCCGCCGCCGAGCCGCGCGCCGTGCGGGAAGTTGCCGGGTCTCCCGCCGACCAGAAAAGACGGGTCGCGCCCCGCGGCGTGGTGCAGCCAGGCCAGGAGGCTGGAGGTCGTCGTCTTGCCGTGCGTGCCGGCGACGACGCTGACGCGCCGGCCGGGAACCAGCAGCCGCTCGACCACTTCGGCCAGCGAGGCCAGCGGCAGCCGCTCGTCCAGCGCGCGCTCCAGCTCCGGGTTTCCCCGCGAGACCGCGTTGCCGACGACGACCAGGCCGGGCGCGCCGGGCGGGTCGAGGTTCGCCGCGGCGTAGGGGGTGCGGACCTCGATCCCGGCCCCCGCGAGCACCTCCGAGGCGGGCGGGTAGACCGCCTGGTCCGAGCCGCGCACGCGCACGCCGCGCTCGGCGAGCAGCGTCGCCAGCCCCGACATCGCGACGCCGCCGACGCCGATGAAGTGCGCCGCGTCCGGCCAGTCCGCCGCCCACCGCCCCATACCGCTGCCTCCCTCCGCCCCGCGCGGGGACCGTAGGATTATGACCCGGACGGGATAAGATCGCGGGGCGCGCGACCCGCGCGGGAGACGCACCGATGGTCCCCTCCGCCATGCCTGCCGGCCCCGCGCCGGTCCTCGCCCCACTCCTGCTCTTGCTGGTGCTGCTGGCCTGCGGCCCGCGCGGCGCGACCGGCGGGGGTGCGGACGACGCCCCGGGACGGCGCCGGCGCGGCCGCGCCGGCGGCACGCGCCGCGGAGCGGGAGGCGATGGTGGCGCGGCAGCTCGCGGGACGCGACATCACCGACCCGCGCGTGCTGGCCGCGATGCGCACGATCCCGCGCCACGAGTTCGTCCCGCCCGACGTGGCCGGCGCCGCCTACCAGGACTCGCCGCTGCCGATCGGGCTCGGGCAGACGATCAGCCAGCCCTACATCGTGGCGCTGATGACCCAGCTCGGGCAGCCCGGGCCGCAGAGCCGGGCGCTCGACGTCGGGACCGGCTCCGGCTACCAGGCCGCGGTCCTGGCCGAGGTCGCCGGGAAGGTCTACTCGATCGAGATCCTCTGCGAGCTGGCGCGCGAGGCCGAGGTCCGCCTCGACCGGCTGGGGTACCGCAACGTCGAGATCCGCTGCGGCGACGGCTACCGCGGCTGGCCGGAGGCGGCGCCGTTCGACGTGATCATCGTCGCCGCCGCCCCGGAGGAGATCCCCCAGCCGCTGATCGACCAGCTCGCCCCGGGCGGGCGGCTCGTCATCCCGGTCGGCGAGGGGCACCAGGAGCTGATCGTGGTCGAGCGCGCCCGCGACGGGTCGATCTCCCGCTTCTCGGCCGGCGGGGTGCGCTTCGTGCCGATGACGGGCGAGGCCCGGAATCGGTAATCCCGCGCCTCCTGCGCTAGACTTCCCGTTCTTTCGCGGCCGGAAGGCCGCCCCAGGAGCGTCCCGCCGTGGCCAAAGAGATCACCCCCCGGGCAACCGACTACGCCCGTTGGTACACCGACGTCGTCCTCAAGAGCCAGCTCGCCGACTACAGCCCGGTCAAGGGCTGCATGGTGATCCGCCCCAACGGCTACGCGCTCTGGGAGAACATCCAGAAGACCCTCGACGGGATGTTCAAGGAGACCGGGCACCTCAACGCCTACTTCCCGCTCTTCATCCCCAAGTCGTTCCTGGCCAAGGAGGCCGAGCACGTCGAGGGGTTCGCCAAGGAGTGCGCGATCGTCACCCACACGCGCCTCAAGGCGACGGGCGAGCCCGGCCACATGGCGGTGGTGCCCGACCCCGAGAGCGCGCTGGAGGAGGAGCTGATCATCCGCCCGACCTCCGAGACGATCATCTACTCGATGTTCGCGAAGTGGGTCCAGTCGTGGCGCGACCTGCCGCTCCTGCTCAACCAGTGGGCCAACATCGTGCGCTGGGAGATGCGCACGCGGCTCTTCCTGCGGACGACGGAGTTCCTCTGGCAGGAGGGGCACACCGCGCACGCGACGCACGAGGAGGCCGAGGAGGAGGTCCTGCGGATCCTCGAGATCTACCGGCGGTTCGCCGAGGACTACCTGGCGCTGCCGGTCCTCACCGGGGTCAAGACCGAGAAGGAGAAATTCGCCGGGGCGCTCCGGACCTACGCATCGAGGCCCTGATGCAGGACGGCCGGGCCCTGCAGGCCGGCACCTCCCACGACCTGGGCCAGAACTTCGCCCGCGCCTTCGATGTGCAGGTTCCAGACCGCCAGCGGCGGCTGGGAGCATGTCTGGAACACCTCCTGGGGGGTCTCGACCCGGCTGATCGGCGCGGTCGTGATGGCCCACGGGGACGACGACGGGCTGGTCCTCCCGCCGCGGATCGCCCCGATCCAGGCGGTGATCGTCCCGATCTGGCGCAACGACGAGCAGCAGCGGGAGACGGTCGCCGCGGCCCGCGAGATCGAGGGCCGGCTGCGCCGGGCCGGGGTCTCGGTCCGGGTCGACGACCGGGACATCGGTCAATCCCGGCTTCAAATATGCCGAGTGGGAGCTGCGGGGGGTCCCGCTGCGCCTGGAGCTCGGCCCCCGCGACGTCGCCTCCGGCTCCGTAGTGGCCGTCTCCCGGCTCGACCGGTCCAAGACCCCGCTCCCCTGGGACGGCCTTGGGGAGAGCGTCCCGGCCCTGCTGGAGGCGATCCAGGCCGCCCTGTTCGAGCGCGCCCGGCAGCGCCGCGAGGAGACCACCCGCGGGGTCGACTCGTGGGAGGCCTTCGTGGCCGGGGTCGAGGCGGGGGGGTTCCTGCTCGCCCGGCACTGTGGCGGCACCGAGTGCGAGGTCCAGATCCAGGACGAGACCAAGGCGACGGTCCGCGTCATCCCGCCCGATCGGCCCCAGGACCCCGGTCCGTGTGTCCGCTGCGGGGCCCCCGCGGCGGGCCGGATGATCTTCGCGCGGGCCTACTGAACCCATTCCTCGCCTTACTTCTCGGTAAGGCGTCCCGCTTGCCAAGCGGCCCGACCTCCCGTACAAGAAGGGGGTCCGGTCGCCGGGAGGGGCTGCGGGGCTCACCCATTGTGGTCCCGCAGAGCGTGCCCCCCACCCCTTGTGGGATGCCAAGCGGGACGCGGGCCGGAAAGAGGATGACGACGTGTTCTGCTGGAAGCGCACAAGGCGTGTCTCTGCCCTGACCGTGCTCGCGTGCGGCCTCGTGCTGGGCGCGTTCTACGCGCTCCTGGCGGACGAGCCGCTTCACCCGGCCGCGCTGGTCGAGCGCTCGCCGGTCGACCGCGACCTCGCGGCCATCGCCGCCGACGGCGTGCTGCGCGTCGCCATCCCGGTAGACGACGTGGCCTACGCCACGCGCGGCGGCCGGGCCGACGGGCTGGCGTACGACCTGGCCAGCCGGATCGCCCGGCGTCTCGGGGTCAAGCTCGAGGTCTACACGGTGGCTCAGCCCGGGACCGGCCTGCGCGACCTGGCGCGGGGCAAGGCCGACCTGCTGGCGCTCATCGATCCGGGTCCGACCCCCGTCCACGACCAGGCGGCCTGGACCACGCCGCTGGAGCAGGCCCGGGTGGTCGTCGCCGGCCGCGAAGCGGGCGGGATCCGCTCGCTGGAGGATCTGCGCGGCCGCGAGATCGTGGTCCGCCGCGACACCCGGCTGGAGGAAGCCGCCCGCGGTTGGGCCGCGGCAGGCTACCCGATCGCGATCCGGACCGTGCCGCAGCGGGTGTCCGACGAGGATCTGGCCGAGGCCGCGGCGGAAGGGCGCTACCCCCTGGTGGTGATGGACGAGCGGCGGGCCCGCCTCGAGCGGGCCCTGTTCGACGACCTCGAGGTCAGCGGCCCGCTCGGCGACCTGCTGCCGGTCCGCTGGGCGACCCGCCCCAACGCCCCCCAGCTGGCGCAGACGGTCTCGCGGCTCTTCGACACCGCCCGCGAGGTCGGCCTGCTCGCCGAGCTCCACCGGAAGTACCTGGAGAATCCGCGGCGGCTGCGCCATTCCCGGCACTACGAGGCCTGGCACGGCGGGGGCGAGATCTCCCCCTGGGACGGCCTGCTGCAACAGGCGGCGCAGCAGCACGGCTTCGACTGGCGCCTGCTGGCCGCGCTGGTCGCGACCGAGAGCGGGTTCGACCCGGCCTCGGTCGGCCCTGGCGGCTCGATCGGCCTGATGCAGCTGATGCCGGCCACGGCCCGCGAATTCGGCGCCGAGGACCCGCTCGACCCGCAGCAGAACGTCCTGGCCGGGGCCCGCCACCTGCGCTGGCTCTGGGAGACCCTCCCGGGGATCGCGGAGCGCGACCGGCTGGCCTTCACGCTCGCCGCCTACAACATGGGGCTGGGCCATCTCGACGACGTGCGGGGGCTGGCCGCCTCGCGCGGGCTCGACCCGGACCGGTGGGAGGGGAACGTGGCCGCGGTGCTCCCGCTCAAGGAGGACCCGCGGATCGCGTCGGAGCTGCCCCACGGCTTCGCGCGCGGCACGCTGACGCTGAACTACGTCGACCGCGTGCTCGACAAGTACGGCCAGTTCTCCGTCGCCGGCCGGCAGCCCGCGGTGCGCAAGCTGGCCGCGGCGCGCCAGGACTCGTAGCGTCGCAACCCTGGTGTCCCGGGTCTAGGGGTTCCCCTCGACCCCGACCGCCGTCCCCTTCTTCGGCAGCCGCAGCGTGTACTGGCCGTGCGGCAGCACCGCCTCCCTGAGCTGGGGGTTGGCGGTCCGCAGCGCGGCGTAGCCGACGCCGTGGCGGACGGCGACCTCGCGCAGCGCGATCGTCCCCTGCTTCTGCTCGATCACGACCCGGGTGAACTCGGGGACGAACAGCGGCGTCATCCGCACCAGCCCGTAGGCCTCGGGGTCCTGGAAGACCAGCTTGGCGGCGAGCGCGCGGTAGACGTAGCGCCGGGTCTCGTAGGGAAGGTAGAGGTCGAAGTAGGGCGCGGGGGCGCCGTTGTCCCTGATCGCACCGCGCACGGTCCCCTCCCCCGCGTTGTAGGCGGCCATCGCCAGGAACCAGTCGCCGAACTCGGTCTTCAGGTCGCGCAGGTAGCGCAGCGCCGCGTCGGTCGAGCGTTCGGGGTCCATCCGTTCGTCGAGGACCTTGTCGACGCGCAGGCCGTAGCGCGTCGCCGTGCCGGCGATGAACTGCCAGAGCCCGAGCGCGCCGGCCGGCGAGCGGGTCGTCCAGCGCAGGTCCGACTCGATCATCGCCACGTACTTCAGGTCGTCGGGCAGCCGGGCCTCGCGCAGCCGGGCCTCGATCAGCGGCAGCACCGACGGGGCGCGCCGAGTCCAGAGCAGCGGCATCGTCGAGCGCCCGACGGTCAGGACCAGTTCGTAGGCCAGCGCTTCGCGGACCTCGGGCCGGTCGAGCGGGACCGGCTGGCCGCAGAAGGTCGCCTGCTCGGGCACCGGAAGCTCCGCCAGCACGCGCGCCGGCAGCGTCCGCAGCGCCTCCAGTCCGGGGTCAGCCTGCACGCCCGCGGCGTCCGGCGGCGGGGCGGCGGCCGGCGCCGCGCCGCTCGCGGCGGACGCGAGCCAGGCGCCGGTCAGGAGGGCCCCGGCAAGGGCGAAGACCAGGGCGACGGAAGCGACGACACGCTGGGTGACCACGCGGACCTCCGCGGCGCGCGCGTGCGCGGCGCCTGCGGAGGAGTATAGAGACCCGCCCCTCAGGGCGCCGTCGACGCGGTCTTCCCCTTGGGCGGGTCGGTCCGGAGCAGGACCGCGTCGAGAATCGCGAGCCCCTCGTCGATCGCCGCGGCGTCGATGTTGAGCGCCGGCCGGAAGCGCAGCGAGCGCTGCCCGCAGGGCAGCACGAGCAGCCGCGCCTCGTGGCAGTCGCGGATCACCCGGTCGCGCGTCGCCCCGTCGGGGAAGCTGATCGCGCACATCAGGCCGCGGCCGCGGACATTCCCGACCAGGCCGGGGTGGCGGTCGCCCAGCGTCTCGAGCCCGGCCAGCAGACGGGTTCCCTGCCGCCCCGCGTTTTCGACCAGCCGCTCGCGCTCGATCACCTCGAGGATCCGTGTCGCCCGGAACATGTCGACCAGGTGCCCGCCCCAGGTGCTGTTGATGCGCGACGAGACGTGGAAGACGTTGTCCGGCTCCTCGTCGACGCGGGGCCCCGCCATCATCCCGCCGATCTGCATCTTCTTGGCGAAGGTGACGAGGTCGGGCACCGCGCCGAGCTGCTCGAAGGCCCAGAAGGTCCCGGTCATCCCGACGCCGGTCTGGACCTCGTCGAAGATCAGCAGCGCGTCGAACTCGTCGGCCAGGGCACGCAGGCCGGCGAGGAACTCCGGCCGGAAGTGCCGGTCGCCCCCCTCGGCCTGGATCGGCTCGACGATGATCGCGGCCACGTCGTCCCGCCGCTCCTCGAAGGCCTGCCGGGCCCGCGCCAGCGCGTCGGCCTCGGCCGCGTCGAGCCGCTCCGCCTCGCGCTCGTCGAGCGGGAAGTGGATCGCCGGCGACGGGATGCGCGGCCAGTCGAACTTGGGGAAGTACATCGTCTTGCGCGGGTCGGCGGTGTTGGTCAGCGACAGGGTGTAGCCCGAGCGGCCGTGGAAGGCCCACTCGAGGTGCAGCACCTGGTGCCCGCGCTCGGCGGTGTGGCCGCGGCGGAAGTTGCGCCGGACCTTCCAGTCGAACGCGACCTTGAGCGCGTTCTCGACCGCCAGCGCGCCGCCGTCGACGAAGAAGAACCAGCGCATCGAGGGGTGGCGTGCGACCCGGTCGACCGTCTCGACGAACTCGCCGTAGGTCTCGGTGTAGACGTCGGAGTTGCTCGGCTTGTTGACCGCCACCCGCGCCAGCCGCTCGAGCGCGGCCGGCTCGGTCAGCGCGGGGTGGTTCATCCCGATCGGGTTGCTGGCGAAGAAGGTGAAGAAGTCGAGCAGCTCGCGGCCGTCGCGGGCGTCGACCAGGCGGCAGCCGTGCGAGCGCTCGAGGTCGAGCACCAGGTCGAGCCCGTCGACCTGCATGCGGCGGCGCAGCGCGTCGAGGACGCCGTCCGGAGCGAGCCGCGTAGTGCTCATCCGCGCGACCCGGCGGGTCCTCCGGCCCCCTCCGCGGCGTCGAGCGCGGGGACCGGGAGGTGGATGCGGGGCGACTCCTTGGTGGTCGAGAGGACCACGACCGTCTCCGTGCCCCGCACGCCGGGAAGCGCGTTGAAGCGGTCGAGGATCAGCAGCTGGAGCGAGCGGCGGTCGGGCACGCGGACCTTCAGGAAGCAGGTCGCGTTGCCGGTCACGCGGTGGCACTCCTGCACCTCGGCCATCTCCGCGACCTCGTCGAGGAAGCGCTGCTCGTGGCGCGGGTGCTCGATGAAGACCTGGACGAAGGCCAGCAGGTCGCACTGGGCCCGCTCCGGATCGAGCAATGCGGCGTAGCCGCGCACGACCCCCGAACGCTCGAGCTTCTTGATCCGCTCGTGGACGGCTGCGGCGGAGAGGTTGATCGCCTTGCCGATCTCGGCCCGCGAGCAGCGCGCGTCGCGCTGCAGGATCTCGAGGATCGCCCGGTCGACCGCGTCCAGCCGCGGGAGTTCGGAGGGATTGGGGTGGGAGCCAGAGATCATTCTGCCGGGAGTGCTCATGGGAGAATAATATCTCTCCGCCCAGCCTTTTAGCAAGATGATCTTAATGGAACGGGTGCTCCGGTTTCAGTCTGCGTCCGGCCGCCCGAAGGCCCTCATCGAGTCGGCCATCTCGCGCAGCCGGTCGTCGACCCGCCGGCCCAGGCTCCCCGCGGGCCACTCCCCCTGCGCGTCCGGGGTCCCGAGCGGCAGCCGCATCATGAGCCGGCACAGGTCGTCCACGGTCGAGGCGGCGAAGACCCGGAAGCACTTTCGCGCGGCGTCCGCGACGACCGCGGCGTCCAGCTGGAGCGCGCCGACGGCAGCGGCCGGGACGATCACCCCCTGGCTCCCCGAGAACCCTCGGTCCCGGCAGACCCGCCAGAACCCCTCGACCTTCTCGTTGATCCCGCCCACGGTCAGGACCTGGCCTTGCTGGTCCACCGCCCCGGTCAGCGCGAGGTCCTGGCGGACGGGTGCCCGCGCCAGCGCCGAGAGCAGCGCGACCAGCTCCGCGCCCGAGGCCGAGTCCCCCTCGACGCCACCGTACGACTGCTCGAAGCAGGTGCTGGCGGTCACCGCCAGGGGGTGCCGCTGGGCGAACAGCGACCGCAGGTAGCCGGCGAGGATCAGCGAAGCCTTGGTGTGGATCTCGCCCGACAGGTCGGCCTCGCGCTCGATATCGATGATCCCCGACCGTCCGACCGAGGCGGTCGCGGTGACGCGCACCGGGTAGCCGAAGCGCTCGAGGTTGGTCTCGATCACGGCCAGCGCGTTGGCCTGGCCGATCCGCTCCCCCGTCAGCTCGAGCCGCAGCAACCCCTCGCGGATCGACTCGTGCACGCGCCCGGAGAGCAGCCCCTCGCGCTCGCGCCGGGCCGCGAGCGCCTGCTCGACGTGGCCACGCGCGACGCACGAGGCGCCGCCGTCGCGCGCGAACCAGGAGGCCTCGCGCGCCAGGTCGGCGAGCCAGCGGAAGCGGGTGGAGATCTTGCCGGCGCCGCCCGCCACCCGGGCGAGGTGCTCGAGGATCCGGCCGACGGCCGACGCCTCGAACGGCAGGAGCTGCTCCGCGCCGCAGACCCGCCCCAGGAAGCGGGCGTAGGAGAGCGCCGCCTCCGCGGTGAGCGGGATCCGCTCGTCGAACAGCGCGGTGACCTTGAAGAGCTTCCCGAACTCCTCGTCCCCCTGCGCCATCGCGTCGCGCAGCGCCGGCGTCCCGACCAGAATCACCGTGGCCGCGACGGGGAGCGGCTGCGGCACGAGCGGCGGCGGGCCCTCCCCCGTGAACGGCGCGGCGGGAGCCGCCAGTCCGGTCCGCAGGGTGCGCCGCAGCGCGCTCCAGGCCCCGTCCTCGGCCAGCAGATCGTGGGCGTTGAGCAGCAGGAACCCGCCGTCGGCGCGCTGCAGCGCCCCGGCGCGGATCCCGCTCAACTCGGCGCGCAGCCCGCCGTCGGGCCCGCGCTGGGTCTCGATCGTGCCCAAGAGGCGCCCCGTGGTCGGGTGCGTCTCCTCGATGATCGGGCGCCCGGACTGCCCCGTCCGGTCGACGACGACGTTGACCGCCATCGCCACCGCCGGGCCGCGCTCGATGATGTCGTCGCTCCCTTCGACGCCCGCCGCGGCGCGATCGCCGGCCGCGAACGCGATCGGCACGAACTCGAGCAGGAACGCGTGGACCTGCGCGAGGTACTCGTCGAGCGCCTCGTGCTGCCCCTCGGGCACGCCGAGCGCCTGGCGGACCTCGGCCAGCCCGGCGGCGATCATCGGCTCGGCTGCCTCGCGGTCGACCGTGGCCAGCGCCGCGTCGAGCTTCTCCCCCAGTTCCTTCAGCGTCGCGCTGGTCTCGGCCAGCCGGGCTGCGAGCAGCGGGTGCTGCGCGCCGAGCCGGTCGGCCTCGGCCTGCGTCAGCTTGCCGTCCTTCACGAGCGAGGGCAGCTCGGCGAGGCCGACCGGCTGGCCCCCGACCAGCGGGGCCAGGTCGTGCATCCGGTACGGACCCATCGCCACTTCCACCAGGCTGAAGCCCTGCTTCGCGACCTCGGCCTGGAACTCCGCCACGACCGAGGATTGCCTGCCGCGCAGCCCCTTGGCGACGCGGTCGCGGCGGCGCCGGTGGGCCCCGGAGGCGCGGAGCGCGGCCAGGCCGTGGTTCACGCTCTCGGCCAGCGCCGCCAGCCGGTCGCGCAGCACGCGCCCCGTGCCGGGCGGCAGGCGCAGCGCGCGGGGGGCGCGCGGGTCGTCGAAGTTGAAGACGTAGGCGAGGTCGTCCGGGACCGGTCCGCCCGCCGCCGCACGCTCGACCACCCGCCGCACGGTGCTGGTGCGGCCGGTCCCGGGGGCGCCGGCGACGAACACGTTGTAGCCGGGGGCCGCGATCCCGATTCCGAGCTCGATCGCCGCGATCGCGCCGGGCTGGCCGCCGACGTCGTCGCCGTCGCCGGACAGTTCCGCCGTGGTCTCGAACGGGAGCCAGCCGGGAGGACAGCGCCAGGCGAGTCGCTCGGGCGGGAGCAGGAACCGGTCGACGCGGGCTCTCGGCACGGGGTTCGTCCTTTGCGACGGGCAGGGAGATCCTACCCCCAATCCCGGCGGTTCCCGGCGCGCGCCGGGCGGTCCCGACCCACGCTGGCGCAGGCGGGGATTCGTGACAGGATCGCGCCGGAGCCGTCAGCCGATGCCCCGTCCCTTCGCCCTTGCCGCCGCCCTGCTGGCCGCAGCGTTCGCCCCCGCCGCTCCCGCGCTCGCCGCCGGCGAGGCGCGGGTGGTGATCCTCAAGCCCGCCAAGGGGGCCCTCCTGCTCGGCTCGACCGAGATCGAAATCCGGATCGACGGGGTCGACCTGGCGGCGGTCGAGGAGGTCACGATTGTGCTCGACCGCCGGCCGCTCGCGCGGCTCGCCGAGCCCCCCTGGCGGGCCACGATCGAGGCCGGCGACGAGATCGCCCGGCGGCAGGTCGACGTGGTGGTTCGGCTGTCCGGCGGCCGGGAACTCAAGACGAGCCAGGTCTACGAACCCGGGGCCGGCGTCCAGGAGATCGACGTCCGGCTGATCAACGTCTCGTTCACGGCGGTGGACCGCCGCGACCGGATCGTGACCGACCTCGCGGCGGACGAGGTCCGGGTCCGGGACCAGGGAAAGTCCGTCCCGTTCGAGCGCTTCCGGCGCGCCGGGCCGCCGCTCGACGTCGCGCTGGTGTTCGACACCTCGAACAGCATGCAGGGCGAGCGGCTGGCCGACGCGCAGCGCGCCGCGCTGGCCTTCCTCGACTCGCTCCCGCCGCAGGACCAGGTCGTCGTGCTCGACTTCGGCGAGGACGTGCGGATCTCGGCGCCGCTGTCGTCCAACCGCGAGGCCGCGCGCGGCGCGGTCAGGGCCTTCAACGCCTCCGGCGGCACGGCGCTCTACGACGCGGTCTACGAGGCGGCCCGGGCGCTCACCTCGGGGCGCAGCGACGCGCGGCGGGTGATGGTGGTGCTCTCCGACGGGCGCGACGAGGCCTCGTCCGGCCTCGAGCCGGGCTCGTTCCACACGCTCGAGGAGGCGATCCGGCAGGCCCACCTCAAGGACGCCGCACTGTTCACGCTCGGCGTCGGCAGCGCGCTCAAGCGCGACACCGACTTCACCGGGCGGATGACGACCGAGGAGGTCCTGACCCGGCTCGCCCGCTCGACCGGCGGCCGCTACCTCCCGGTCGAGCGCTCCCGCAGCCTGGCCGACGCCTACCGCGACGTGCTGGAGGAACTGCGCCAGCGCTACGACCTCGCCTTCACGCCCGCGCCGCGCAAGCCCGGCGAGTCCTGGCGCACGATCGAGGTCACGACGACCCGCCCCGACGTGACGCTGCGCGCCCGCGAGGGCTACTACGTCCGCTGAGCCGGCGGGTCAGTCCGCGGCCACCCCCTCGGCGCGGGACTGGCGGTGGACCAGCATCAGGTTCCGGACGTAGGGGATCAGCCCCGCCGACTGGCCCAGCGTGAAGACCAGGTTGTGGATCCCGACCGCGTAGACCAGCGAGATCGAGCCGCCGGCCAGGGACAGCCACCAGAAGGCGTTGGGGACGTAGCTGCGCTTCGCGCGCTCGGAGGCGATCCACTGCACGAGGAAGCGCGAGAAGAACATCGCCTGCCCGACGAACCCCAGGGCGTCCCAGGGACTGAGAGTGAAGTGCCAGGGGCCGACGTCGATGATCATGCGCGCACCTCGTAGCGGATCCAGCGGCGCTGCAGCCAGCGCACGCCCAGCAGGTCGACGAACGCGCGCCAGGCGCGGTTGAGCATGCCGTACTTCGAGGCCCCGCCCTGGCGCGGGCGGTGCTCGACAGGGACCTCGACCACGGTCGTCGCCCCGGCCAGGCGGCAGAGCGTCGGCAGGAAGCGGTGCATCCCGTTGAAGACCGGCAGGTCGACCAGGAAGCGCCGACGGAAGGCCTTCAGCGAGCAGCCCGTGTCGCGGATCGTCTCGCCCGAAAGACCGTTGCGAACGGCGTTGGCGATCCGGCTCTGGACCCGCCGCCAGGCGCTGTCGCGCCGCGTGGCGCGGTAGCCGGCGACGATGTCGACGCCGCCCGTCAGCGCGGCGAGCAGTTTCGGCACCTCGGCGGGAGGGTTCTGCCCGTCGGCGTCGAGGGTGACGACGACCTCCGCCCGCGCCCGCCGGAAGCCGGCGGCGAAGGCGGCGCTCTGCCCCGCGTTGCGGACGAAGTGGACCACGATCAGGCGCGGGTCCGCGGCCGCTGCCCGGTCGAGCCATTCGGACGAGCCGTCCGACGAGCCGTCGTCGACCAGCACGACCTCGTAGCTCGTCCCGCCCGGCTCGAGCGCCGCCCGGATCTCCTCCAGCAGCGCCGGCAGGCACTCGATCTCGTTGTAGACCGGGATCACCAGCGAGACCTCCGGCCCCGCCGCCCTGCCGGCGGCCGGCCCCGTTCCCGTTCCCTCCGTGCTCACGTCGCTCACGCTCCCTTGCGATTGAATGGCCACAGCCGCCGCCAGCGGCGGAAGCGGCGCAGGAAGTCCCGCTCCGGCCCGGTCAGCGACTCGGGGGCGAACTGCTCCTTCCACTTCAGGAACCCGCCCTCGTCGACCCGCCGGGCCCAGGGAAAGAACAGCCGCCGTCGCCACGAGCCGGGCGGGAAGAAGGTCGCTCCTCCCCAGTCTATGACCGCGACCGAAAGGCCGTCGGCCGCCACCAGCACGTTCTCGCGGCCCCGCAGGTCGTTGTGCACGACCCCCGCCGCGTGGGCGGCCGCGAGAATCCGCGCGAACTCCGGCAGCGCCCGCTGCCGCGCCTCGGGGCTGCACTTCGGGAGCCGGGTCCCCTCGACGCGCTCCATCGCGAAGCCGTCGGCATCGAGCACGCCGACGAGCACGGGCACGCCCGGCAGGCCGGCCAGCGCCGCGAGCGCGCGCTGCTCGCGCCGCAGCTGGAAGCGGCCGAGCGCCCGGCCCAGCCAGGGCTTGCCGGCGAAGTCCTTGACGACGACGCGCCGGCCGCCGGCGAGCGTCGCGGTCCAAAGGTCGGCCTTCGACCAGCGCCCGCGCACCAGCCAGCCGTCGCGCAGCGTCTCGAGCTCGGCGCGCGCCAGCGCCGCGGACGGGCCCCGCGGGGGGCGCCGGGGGCCGTTGATCGGGAGCCGCGGTCATCCCTCTATAATCCCCGGGCCCGGGCGTTCCGGCCCGGCCGCCTTCCGGGAGACCCCATGGGCCAGCGTCCGGTCGCGAACATCCTCCGCCTCGTGGTCCTCTACGCGGGCATCGCCTTGCTGATCTACCTGTCCCGGCCATCGCTCTGGAGCGTCGCGATCGGCGTCCCGCTGATCGCGCTCGGCGAGATCGTCAGGGTGTGGGCCGCAGGCTACCTCGTCAAGACCCGGCAGCTGATCACCGGCGGCCCCTACCGCCACACCCGGAACCCGCTCTACTTCGGCCGCTTCCTGATCCTCACCGGCCTCGGGATCGCGGCCTGGCTCCCGTGGGGAATCAACCTGCTGCTGCTCGTCGCCGGGTGGCTCGGTTTCTTCGGATACTACCTCCCGCGCAAGGAGCGGATCGAGCCCGCGCGGCTCGAGGAGACCCACGGCGAACCGTATCGCCGCTACCGCGACGCCGTTCCGGCGCTCTTTCCGCGCCTCGGCGCCTGGCCGCCCGGCGAGCAGCGCTGGAAGCTCGAGAACTTCATGCGCAACCGCGAGTACATGATGATCGTGGGCCTCGGCCTGATCTCGGCCTACCTGGTGGCCAAGGCGACGGGCGCCGTCCCGGGCCCGCCGGTCTAGAGGGTCTCGGCGGACTCGGCGGACTCGGCCTGGAGCGCGAACATCCGGGCGTAGAGCCCGCCGCGCTCCAGGAGCTGGGCGTGCGTCCCGCACTCGACCACGCGCCCGCGTTCGAGCACGTGGATCCGGTCGGCGCCGGTCACCGTGTGGAGCCGGTGCGCGATGATCAGCGCGGTCCGGCCCACCAGCAGCGCGTCGAGCGCCCCCTGCACCGCCCGCTCCGAGGTCACGTCGAGCTGCGAGGTGGCCTCGTCGAGGATCAGGATCGGCGCGTTCTTCAGAAAGGCCCGGGCGATCGCGAGGCGCTGCCGCTGGCCCGACGAGAGCTGGCCGCCGCGCTCGCCGAGCGGGGTGTCGTAACCCTGCGGCAGAGCCTCGATGAACTCCTCCGCCTGGGCCGCCCGGGCCGCCGCACGGACCTCCTCCAGGGTGGCCCCGGGACGAGCGTACGCGATGTTCGCCAGCACCGTGTCGTCGAACAGGTGAGTCTCCTGCGTGACCAGCGTGAGCTGGTCGCGCAGCGTTCGCAGCGTGACGTCGCGCAGGTCGTGCCCGTCGAGCGTGACCCGGCCCCCGGTCGGGTCGGCGAAGCGCGGCAGGAGCGCGGCCAGAGTGCTCTTTCCGGAGCCGGAGGGGCCGACCAGCGCGTGGATCTCGCCGGCGCCGATCGTCATCGAGACCCCTTCCAGGACCGGTCCGCGCCCGTAGGTGTAGACCACGTCCTCGAAGCGGATCGCGTCGCGGAACGGTGGCAGCGGCTCCGCCCCCGGCCGGTCGACGACCGCGACGGGGGCGTCCAGCACCTCGTAGACCCGCCGCGCCGCGGCGGCGGCCTGCTGCAGCGAGTTGTTGAGGCTCGAGAGCTTGCGCACGTTGTTGAAGACCACGAGCAGGGCGACGATCGAGCGCATCAGGTCGGTACCGGTGACGCTCCCGGCGTGCACCAGCCAGCCGGCATAGACGATCAGGCCCACGCCGACCAGCGTGCCCAGGAACTCCATCGCCGGCGGCGTGAGGGCCAGCACCCGCGCCACCTTCAGGTCCTGGCGCAGCATCGCCTTGAGCGCCGTCCCGAAGCGCGCCAGCTCGTGCCCGACGCCGCCGAAGGCCTGGACCACCCGGCGCGCGATCAGGGTCTCGGCGATCAGCGAGGAGAGCCGGGCCGCCTGCTCCTGGCTGCGGCGGGTGGCGGTCTTGACCCGCCTGCCGAAACGCGCCGCCCCGTAGCCGAAGACCGGGATCGTGACCAGCGTGACCAGCGCGATCTGCCACGAGCCGACGAACGACACCGCCAGCATCACGATCACGAGCGGGATCGACTGCATCGCCTGCCCGAGGTTCTGACCGACGATCGCCTGGAGCCGGGTCACGTCGCTCATCACGCGCGACTGCATCTCGGCCACGCCGTGGTCGCGGTAGAACTCGTCGGACTGGGAGAGGGCCTTGGCGTAGAGCTGCTGCCGCAGGTCGGCGACGATGCGCAGCCCGACCCGCTGCATGCTGTAGGTGGCGAAGAAGTCCAGGAGGCACTTGAGCAGGTAGAGGACCGCGATCGCGAAGGGGATCCGCAGGTAGCCCTTGGCGAACAACCAATCCCGGACCGGCTCGAGCGCCGCCTGGGCCCGGGCCCGCAGCTCGCCCGCCCACGCCGGAACCAGCGACTCCGGGCTGGAGGGGAGCACCGGCACCGCCGCCGCCACGCCCGGCGTCCCGCCGCCCAGCTCCTGGAACAGCGGCTTGAGCAGCCCGATCGCGCCGGCCAGCAGCAGCGAGGCGAGCAGCGAGGCCACCGCCGCCGCGAGCAGGGTGGTCCGGTACTGCAGCAGCAGGCGGCCCAGCCGGCGGATGTCGCTCACGCTCGCCTCGCTCACGGGAAGAGGGACGGCCCGCGCCCCGGCTCGAACCCGAGGTGCCGCCGCGCGCGCTCGGTGGCGCAGCGCCCCCGCGGCGTGCGCTCGAGCAGGCCGATCTGGATCAGGAAGGGCTCGGAGACCTCCTCGAGCGTGTCCGGCTCCTCGCCCAGCGCGGCGGCCAGGGTTCCCAGCCCGACCGGCCCGCCGCCGTAGTTCTCGACGATCAGCGCCAGCAGCCGGCGGTCGAGCCCGTCCAGGCCGAGGCCGTCGACGCCCAGCCGCTCGAGCGCGCGCCGCGCCAGCGCGAGATCGACGTGCCCGCCGGTCTCGACGTCGGCGAAGTCGCGGATCCGGCGCAGCAGGCGGAGCGCGACGCGCGGCGTGCCGCGGCCGCGTCCGGCGATCTCGGCCGCCGCGTCGTCGTCGACGCGCACGCCGAGCCGTCCCGTGGCGCGCAGCACGATCGTCTGCAGGTCGGCGGGCGGATAGAACTCCAGCCGCTCGACGATCCCGAAGCGGTCGCGCAGCGGCGCGCTGAGCAGCCCGGAACGGGTCGTCGCGCCGACCAGCGTGAACGGCGGGAGATCGATCCGGACCGAGCGCGCGCCGGGGCCCTGGCCGATCGTCAGGTCGAGCCCGAAATCCTCCATCGCCGGGTAGAGCACCTCCTCGACGACCGTGCCGAGGCGGTGGATCTCGTCGACGAACAGCACGTCGCCCGGCTCGAGGTGGGTGAGCAGCGCAGCGAGGTCGCCCGGCCGCTCGATCGCCGGGCCGGAGGTCTGGTGGAGCCGGCTCCCCAGCTCGGCCGCGATGATGTGGGCGAGGCTGGTCTTGCCGAGGCCCGGGGGACCCGCCAGCAGGACGTGGTCGGGCGGCTTGCCGCGGCGCCGCGCCGCTTCGAGGAAGACGGCGAGGTTGTCGACCACCCGCCCCTGCCCGACGAACTCGGGCAGCGTGCGCGGGCGCAGGCTCGCCTCGTGGCGCAGGTCTTCGCCCGACGCGAGCGGCGTCAGCACGTCGCGGTCCGGGGCAGGGCCGCTCACGGGCGGGCCCCGAGCTCGCGCAGCACCGCGCGGACCAGGGCCGCAAGGTCGAGCGACGTCCCGTCGGCCGCGACGCGCGCCAGCGCCGCCTGGACCTCGGCCGGCCGATATCCGAGGTTCTCGAGCGCGCTCGCGGCGTCGCGCTCGAGCACTCCGGCGGCCCCCACCGGCGCTCCGGCTGCCGCGCCGGGCGCGTCGGGGCGCCAGTCCTTAAGGCGGTCGCGCAGCTCCAGAATGAGCCGATCGGCCGTCTTCCTGCCGATCCCGGGGACGGCCTGCAGCGTCGCGGCCCGCTCGTGGCGCACCGCGCTCACCAGTTCGCCGACCGAGAGCGACGACAAGAGCGCCATCCCCAGGCGCGGGCCGATCCCGGGCACGGCCGTCAGGATCCCGAACAGGGCCTTTTCGTCGGGCGTGGTGAAGCCGAAGAGCTGGAGGCTCTCGTTGCGCCAGAGCGTCAGGACCTCCAGCGCCACGGGACGCCCCTCCGGCGGGAGCTGCTCCAGCGTGGCGAGCGAGACGGTCAACTCGTAGCCGACGCCGCCGGCGTCGACGATGACCTGCGGCATCGCCTTCCGCCGCAGCGTGCCCGAGAGGTGTCCGATCACCGGACCGTCCCCGGGACGCGCGCGTCGAAGCGCGCGTGAACGCAATGGCAGATCGCGACCGCCAGGGCGTCCGTCGCGTCGAGCCCGGCGTCCGCGACCGGGAACCGCTCGAGCCCGGGCACGCTGCGGGAGAGCAGCGCCCGGACCCGCTCCTTGTCCGCGTTCCCGTCGCCGCAGATCGTCTTCTTGACCGCCGCCGGGGCGTACTCCGCGACCTCGATACCGGCCGAGCCGAGCGCCGCCAGCAGCACGCCGCGGGCTTCCGCCAGGGCGAGCGCGGAGCGCGCATTGCGGTGCAGAAAGGGCGACTCGACCGCCGCAACGTCCGGCCGCCGCTCGCCCAGCCAGCCCTCGATCGCGGCGAGCAGCGCCCCGAGCGAGCGCGACCGGCTGCCGGCGGCGCCGACGTTCCAGGCACCGAGCTCGAGCTCGTGGACCCGGCCGCCCGAGAAGGTCACGAGCGCGAAGCCCGCGACGCGCGAGCCCGGATCGAGCCCCAGGACCTTCATCTCGATCACAGCGCCGCGCCCCCCCTCGTCGTCCGCGGGCCGTCAGAGCTCGCAGTTCGCGGCGACCTGCTGGACATCGTCATGGTCGTCGAGCGCCTCGAGCAGCGCGAGCAGCTGGCCCCGGCGGGCCGGATCGACCGCGACGGGGCTCTCTGGGAGCATCGCCAGCTCGGCGTTCGACGGCTTCAGGCCTGCCTTCTCGAGCGCGTCACGCACGGCGTGGAAGGCCCCGGGGGCGGTGTAGACCTCGTACGCCTCCTCCCCGGCGCGCAGGTCGTCGCCTCCGGCCTCGAGCACCGCCTCGGTCAGTGCGTCCTCCGAAACGGCTTCGCGCGCGATTTCCAGGTACCCGCGGCGCTCGAACATCCACGCGACGCTGCCGGCTCCGCCGAGGTCGCCCCCGTTTCGCGTGAAGAGGTAGCGGATCTCCGACGTGGTCCGATTGCGGTTGTCGGTCAGGGCCTGGACGAGGACCGCGACGCCACCGGGGCCGAACCCCTCGTAGACGACTTCTTCGTAGTGGACCCCTTCGATCTCGCCGGTACCCCGCTTGACCGCCCGCTCGATGTTCTCCCCGGGCATGTTGACCGCCCGCGCAGCCACCATCGCCGCGCGCAGCCGGGCGTTCGCAGCCGGGTCCCCGCCCCCTTCCCGGGCGGCGGTCTGGATCTCCCGGCCGATCCTCGTGAAAAGCTTCGCCCGCCGGGCGTCCTGCGCCCCCTTGCGATGCTTGATGTTGGCCCACTTGGAGTGGCCGGACATCGGAACCTCCCTAACCTGTTGATTTTAGCACGCGGGCATCCATCCCCCGGTGCGGCCGGGCGGGGGTGCGCGGGACATGGCGGGGTTTCGTGCCGGAGCGCGGACCTTGGACGGGTCGGAAAAGAAAAACCCCCGCCCGAAGGCGGGGGCCCGGATTAAATCCCCGGCGGCGTCCTACTCTCCCACGCAGTTTCCCGCGCAGTACCATCGGCGCTGAAGGGCTTAACTACCGTGTTCGGGATGGGAACGGGTGTGGCCCCTTCGCTATGGTCACCGGGAAATTCTTGTACTCAAGTCCGAAGAAGATCTCACGGCCCCGCGGGCCTGTCAAGTCACATCGTGAAGCGGACCCCGAAGGAGAAGGACCAGCCGCCGTAATCCAGGGTCCCGCCGTTCAGGTAGTACTCACCCGGCCAGGGGCCCTTGCCTACCAGCTGCCCGTTCTCGTCGACGATCTTCTTCTTGATCCCGCCCTGCGTGACGTAGGCCGGCAGCCCGCCGTACGGAAAGGCGTCGGTGTCGAACGGGTCGCGAAACAGCACCGTCGGCGTCGCGCGGCCCCATTCCGGACGGCCATCCACCGTGATCTCCACATTGTCCTGCGCCCACGCGAACATGGCCTCGAAGAAGAACGCGGTCTTCTGGCGCCACTGCCACTCGGCCCCGCCGCGCAGCTGTGCGAAGAGGCTGTCCGGCGAGTCGATCGCGGGCCGCTCGAGATCGGTCGCGGTGCCGTCGGGGCCGTTCCCTTTGAGCTCGCGCAGATCGAGCGAGCCGGGTACCTTCTGGACGTAGCTGACGCGGCTCGCGTCGAGTTGGTCCTGGATCTCGCGCCAGCGCTCCGACGACTTCTGCGTCACGATGTAGTAGCCGAGCCCCGCGCCGACGTAGGGGTTGAATCGCTTCGTCGGGCGGAACCGGGCCAGCACGTCGATGGACACGGGGTAGACGTACAGCGTCGCGGGATCGACCAGTTCGGTCTTCCAGGTCTCGTAGTCGGACGAGTTGAACTGGTCGCCGCCGATGTCGCCGTAGAAGAACCGGCAGTTGACGCCCGGATCCTGGCTGCCCGGGGCCAGGCTCTCGCAGCCGGGGACCCAGAGCTCACGGGGTTCGCCGCCCGGAAATTCCGGCGGCACGAGAATGACATAGTCCGGGTCGAGCCGGTCGAGCGAGTAGGAGAATTCGAGGTCCTCGATATTCGACTCGAAGAACCCGATGCCTCCGCTCAGCACGAGCTCGACGCCGTCAAACGAGGCGATGCCGTACGACGCGCGCAGGTCGATCCGCGGCCCGCCGGAGTTGCCGGCGACGTAGACGCCGAACTCGTCCGGGCGAGGATCGAAGACGTTCACCAGTTGCCCCGCGTCGTTGTACCCGGTTTCGACGTTGGCCGCGGCGGACGGAATCGTGTCGACCGGCGAATAGCCGCCGATCGCCACCTCGAAGCGCCAGCGGCCCTTCGTCTCCTCTGCGCTCGCCCCGAAAACGGCCAGCAGCGCAATCGCCGCGCCGCCGACGAGCTTCACCCGTGTCCTGCTCATCATGTCAACCCTCACCCTCGTCCGTCGT
>CAVPDB010000007.1:25000-333965 GCA_963702545.1 uncultured Acidobacteriota bacterium
CCTGGCCAAGGGTAGATCACTAAGCTTCGCGTTTGCTCCCGGCGACTCGACGCCCAGTTAGGACTCGCTTTCGCTCCGGCTGGCTTATCGCTTCACCTTGCCGCCGAGAACAACTAGCCGGCTCATTATGCAAAAGGCACGCGGTCAGGCCTTGCCTTGCGGCCATAGCCCTCCCACTGCTTGTAGGCATACGGTTTCAGGTTCTATTTCACTCCCCTAGCAGGGGTTCTTTTCGCCTTTCCCTCACGGTACTAGTGCACTATCGGTCGCGGGGTAATATTTAGCCTTGGAAGATGGTCCTCCCGGATTCCCACGGGGTTTCTCGTGCCCCGTGGTACTCGGGTACCGCATCCAGGAAGCCCTCGAGCTTTCGTCTACAGGACTTTCACCTTCTATGGTCGGCCGTTCCAAGCCGTTCGACTAGCTCTGGGGTTTTTCACTTCCCGGCCCCTCCGCAAAGGAGCCCGATACGGACCCACGACACCGGCAACGCAACGCTTGCGGGCTTGGCACGCCACCGGTTTAGGCTGTTCCCATTTCGCTCGCCGCTACTCAGGGAATCGCGGTTGCTTTCTCTTCCTGGGGGTACTGAGATGGTTCAATTCCCCCCGTTCGCCCCTTCCTCCCTATGGATTCAGGAGGAGGTGACTGGACATGACTCCAGCCGGGTTGCCCCATTCGGAAATCCCCGGGTCAAAGCCTGCTCGCGGCTCACCGAGGCTTATCGCAGCCTGCTGCGTCCTTCATCGCTTCCCCGCGCCAAGGCATCCACCGTACGCCCTTAGTAGCTTGACCTACGAATCAGAGATTCCTTAAGCGCGCTCGAAAATACGAGCTCATTTTGAAATTCAGCGAACTATCCAGATTGTCAAAGAGCGCTCCGGCGGTAGGCCGCCGGACCGATTCCTCGGGCAAGGGCTGGTGGAGGCAAGCGGGATCGAACCGCTGACCTCCTGCTTGCAAAGCAGGCGCTCTCCCGACTGAGCTATGCCCCCGCTGTTGCAGTCACCCGAGCGCCGCGTGGATGTGGTGGGCCTAGGTAGATTTGAACTACCGACCTCACGCTTATCAGGCGTGCGCTCTAACCAGCTGAGCTATAGGCCCGCCCCGCTGGCCGGCCCTTTCGGGGCCCCAGGGAAGCCCTTGTTGCTCCCTCAAAACTGAGTAGCGTGAGCGAACTTCGCGTTCTACCTGGATGTCTTGCCCGCTCGCGCGGACAGGAGACTCCTAGAAAGGAGGTGATCCAGCCACAGGTTCCCCTACGGCTACCTTGTTACGACTTCACCCCAGTCACCAACCACTCCGTAGACGCCTGCCTCCCTTGCGGGTTAGCCCAGCGGCTTCGGGAGCAACCGGCTTCCGTGATGTGACGGGCGGTGTGTACAAGGCCCGGGAACGTATTCACCGCGGCGTGCTGATCCGCGATTACTAGCGATTCCGCCTTCATGCAGTCGAGTTGCAGACTGCAATCCGAACTGGGGCCGGGTTTTTGGGATTGGCTCCCCCTCGCGGGTTCGCAGCCCTTTATACCGGCCATTGTAGCACGTGTGTAGCCCTGGACATAAAGGCCATGATGACTTGACGTCATCCCCACCTTCCTCCGGCTTGTCACCGGCAGTCCCCCTAGAGTGCCCGGCCGAACCGCTGGCAACTAAGGGCAAGGGTTGCGCTCGTTGCGGGACTTAACCCAACATCTCACGACACGAGCTGACGACAGCCATGCAGCACCTCCACTGCGGTTCCCGAAGGAAAGGCCCCATCTCTGGAGCTTTCCACAGCAGTTCAAACCCAGGTAAGGTTTTTCGCGTTGCGTCGAATTAAACCACATGCTCCACCGCTTGTGCGGGCCCCCGTCAATTCCTTTGAGTTTCAGCCTTGCGACCGTACTCCCCAGGCGGACCACTTAACGCGTTAGCTCCGGCACTGCGGGGGTAGAAACCCGCAACACCAAGTGGTCATCGTTTACAGCTAGGACTACCAGGGTATCTAATCCTGTTTGCTCCCCTAGCTTTCGCGCCTCAGCGTCAGTACCGACCCAGATGGCCGCCTTCGCCATCGGTATTCCTCCCGATATCTACGCATTCCACCGCTACACCGGGAATTCTGCCATCCCCTATCGGACTCAAGCCGAGCAGTATCAGACGCAGTTCCCCAGTTGAGCTGAGGGCTTTCACATCTGACTTACCCAACCGCCTACGCGCGCTTTACGCCCAGTAATTCCGAACAACGCTTGCCCCCTCCGTATTACCGCGGCTGCTGGCACGGAGTTAGCCGGGGCTTCCTCCAGAGGTACCGTCAAAACAAGGCGGTGTTAACACCTCGCTTTTTCGCCCCTCTCGACAGGGTTTTACGATCCGAAGACCTTCATCACCCACGCGGCGTCGCAGCGTCAGGGTTGCCCCCATTGCGCATAATTCCTCACTGCTGCCTCCCGTAGGAGTCTGGGCCGTGTCTCAGTCCCAGTGTGGCCGATCACCCTCTCAGGCCGGCTACCGATCGTCGCCTTGGTAGGCCATGACCCCACCAACTAGCTAATCGGGCGCGGGCTCCTCCTCAAGCGCCAGGCCTTTCGGTCCCCAGCTTTGATCGCAACGCCCAAGGACATCGCGATATTATGCGGTATTAGCCCGAGTTTCCCCGGGTTGTTCCCCACTCGAGGGCAGATTACCCACGTGTTACTCACCCGTCTGCCGCTGACCTGGGTTGCCCCAGGCCCGCTCGACTTGCATGTGTTAAGCACGCCGCCAGCGTTCGTTCTGAGCCAGGATCAAACTCTCCAGTTTCTTTCGAGACGGCGGACGAACCGCCGATCGTGAACCAGAGTGGTGGCTCTTGCGAGCCTAATGAAGTTGGTCGCAAAGCTCGACTTCACGCTACTCAGTTTTCAAAGAACAACGGCCAGAGTTGCTACTCAAACCCTTTTAGAGGCCGCAAGACCCCCGGCCTCCAAGCTCCCTTGGAGGTCCTCAGGGACAACGGGCCGGATTATGCGGACCCCCCGGGGAGTTGTCAAGCAAGCCCCGCGAAGTTTTTTTTCTTTCTCTCAAGTCGTTTCAGGTCAGGGACTTGGATCCGCCCGTGCGGCGACGGGCCGAAAGACGGCGGCGGCGCGGCCGCGCCCTCGAGCCGCCCGCGGGACCGGCCAAAGAGGCGCCGCGAGCCCTCTGGCCATCCCGCTAGGTGCCTCCGGTCCATGCACTTAGGCGCAGTTCGCGGTGGACAGACGCGCGCCCCGCTGATAGCATCTTCTCCAGTTCGAACCTCACTTCGTGAGGCGGCCTGCGGGCCGCCTTTTTTCATGCCGCACACGCGGCAGGAGACGGCCGGGATGACGAGCGGCGCCGAGATCGAAGCCCGCCTCGTGACGCTGTGCGAGAGCATTGCTCGCGCTCAGGACCTTCTCGTCTACGACGTCGTCTTCCGCCGCTCCGGCCCGCGCTCGAAGCTCGCCGTGTTCATCGACCGCGATCCCGGCGGCGTCACGATCGACGACTGCGAGTCGTACAGCCGCCAGCTCGCGCGGGAGCTCGACGTCCTGGACCCGATCGGCCACAGCTACGACCTCGAGGTGTCCTCCCCCGGCATCGAGCGCATCCTGCGCCGCCCGTGGCATTGGGAGCGCGCCCGCGGTCGCTCGATCCTGGTCAAGTGGCGCGACCGGGACGGCCGGACGCAGCACGCCACGGGCGAACTCGTCGGCGTCGGCGAGAACGGCGCGACGGTCGCCGTGCCCGGCGCGGAGCCGCACACCATTCCGTTCGACGACGTGATCTCGGCGCGGATCCACGCCGAGTGGAAGTGAACGCAGGAGAGACGCGCACCATGGCCCAGAACCCGCTCCTCCAGGTGATCGAACAGACCGGCCGTGAAAAGGGCATCGATCGCGAGATCCTCGTCCGGGCGCTCGAGGAGGCCTACGCCGCGGCGTCGCGGAAGGTCCTGCGGACCCACGAGAACATCGTGTCCGAGTTCGACGACTCGTCAGGCGAGTTCCACATCTTCGCCAAGAAGCGCGTCGTCGCGGAGGTCGAGGACCCGGACACCGAGATCAGCCTCGACGACGCGATCGAGATCGACGCCGCGGCCGATTTCGACCAGGAGCTGCGCTTCCCGCGCACGGCCCCGGAGATGGGCCGGATCGCGGCCCAGACCGCCAAGCAGGTGATCTACCAGAAGATCAAGGAGGCGGAGCGCGAGAAGATTTACAACGAGTACATCGACCGCGTCGGCGAACTGATCAACGGGATCGTCAAGCGGATCGAGCGCGGCGACATCATCATCGACCTCGGTACGACCGAGGGGATCATCCCGCGCAAGGAAGTCTCGCGCGTCGAGCACTACAACCAGGGCGACCGGATGCGCGCGATCATCGTCGACGTCGAGCGCTCGGGCAAGGGTCCGCAGGTCGTGCTCTCGCGCACCGACCCGCGGCTGGTCCTCGCGCTGTTCGCGATGGAGGTTCCCGAGATCTACGACGGCACCGTGCGGATCGTCTCGATCGCGCGCGACGCCGGCGAGCGGACCAAGATCGCGGTCCAGTCGCGGGACCGGGACGTCGACCCGGTCGGCGCCTGCGTCGGGATGAAGGGCAACCGCGTCCAGAGCGTGATCCGCGAGCTGCGCGGCGAGAAGATCGACATCGTCCAGTACTCGGAGGACTCGCTCGCCTTCGTGCGCGAAGCGCTCAAGCCGGCGACGGCCAACCGCGTCGGGATGCGCGACGTCGAGCGGCGTGAGGTCGAGGTCATCGTCGCGGACGACCAGCTGTCGCTGGCGATCGGCAAGAAGGGCCAGAACGTTCGGCTCGCCGGCCGCCTCGTCGGCTGGCGGATCGAAGTCAAGAGCGAGACGGAGAAGCGCTCGGAGGTCGAGGAGGAGACGTACTCCCGGCAGCGGGCCTACGAGCTGTTCGGCCGCCTCGGGGCGCCGGCAACGGTGGTGGACGCGATGGTCGAGGCGGGCTTCCGCGCCCTCGAACAGCTGATCGACGCCGACCTCGAAGACCTCACCCTGATCCCCGGCGTGGACGTGGACCTGGCCCTCAGCATCCACGATCAGGCCGAGGTCGTCCTGGCCCAGGTCCGGGAGGAAGAGGAGGAGGCCCGGCGGCTGGCCGAGGAGTTCGCCGCGGCGGCCGCACCCGAGGGCGGTCTCGACGACGCCCCGGCGGAACCCGAGCCCGAGCCCGAGCCGCCGCCCCCGGACGCGGCGGAGCCCGGCGCTCCGCGGGGTGAGGAGTGAGCACGGTGCGCATCTTCCAGCTGGCCCATGAGCTCAACATCGACAGCGCCGAGCTGATGGACGCGCTGGACGACATGGGGATCCAGGCGAAGTCCAACCTCGTCGCGCTCGAGGACGGCGTCGTCGCCGACCTGCGCGAGCTGTTCAAGCCCAAACCCAAGGCGAAGGTGGTCCCTAGCGCCAAGGACGAGGCCGTCCGGCGGGCGATCGCCGAGCGCGAGGCGCGCGAGCGCGCCGCCGAGGACGCGGCACGGCGCGAGGAAGAGCGGAAGGCGGAGGCCCGCCGCCAGGCGCTCGAGCGGGCGGCACGGCGTCGGCAGGCCGCCCAGCGCGGGCCGGGCGCCCCGGCCGACGAGCCGCCCCGCCCTGCGTCGGAGGCGCCCTTCGCGCCGCCGTCCACACTGCCGGCCGCATCGACCGCCGCGTCGACCGCCACATCGACCGAAGAGGCCGCACTGGCCGCCACCGGTTTCGACGCGGCCGCCGCCGCCCTGCGTCCCGCACCCGGCGACGCTGCGCCCGCCGCGGCCGATACGCCGCCTGCGCCGGCGCTCCCCGCGGCGCCCACTCCCCACGCCCCGGCGAGGCACGCCCCCGCGGCTCCGGCCAGCCGGCTCGGACGCGCGGTGATCGCTCCCCCGCCCGCGACGGCCAAGGAGCGGGCCGAACTGCTCGGACGCCCGCTCAGCCAGATGCGCTCGACGGGCGCGGCCCCGGCCCGCCGCACGCCGGCCCCGCCGGGCGGAGGTCGCGGCGCGCCCGCGCCCGGTCCGGGCGCCGGCCGCCGGCCGCACGCTCCCTCGCCCTCGGCACGGCCGCAGCCCGCCGCCCCGCGCCGGCCCGTCGAGGCCGAGCCGCCGGTCGGCGAGGTGCGGGTCTCCGAGGGGGTCTCGATCAAGGACCTCGCCGAGCGGATGAACCGCAAGGCCAAGGACATCATCACGCGGCTGTTCCTGCAGCGCGGCGTGATGGCGACGATCAACCACGCGCTCGACGAGGAGACGGCCCGCTGGGTCGTCGAGAACTTCGGCGGCACGGTGATGGTCGTCGGCGTCGAGCAGGAGGCGATCGCCGAGGCGATGTCCGGCCAGTCGGTCGAAGCCGCCGCGCTGGCCGCCGAGAAGAAGGCTCCGCGCGCCCCGGTCGTGACCTTCATGGGCCACGTCGACCACGGCAAGACCAGCCTGCTCGACGCGATCCGCAAGACGCGGGTCGCCGAGCGCGAGGCGGGCGGCATCACCCAGCACATCGGCGCCTACAAGGTGAAGCATCGCCGCGAGAGCGTGGACCGGGAGATCGTCTTCCTCGACACCCCGGGCCACGAAGCCTTCACGATGATGCGCAGCCGCGGCGCCCGCGTGACCGACATCGTGGTCCTCGTCGTGGCCGCGGACGATGGCGTGATGCCGCAGACCGTCGAGGCGATCAATCACGCCCGCGCGGCCGAGGTGCCGCTCGTCATCGCCGTCAACAAGGTCGACAAGGCCGGGGCCAGGCCGGACCGCGTCAAGCAGCAGCTGGCGGACCGCGGCGTACTGGTCGAGGACTTCGGCGGCGACGTCGTCGCGGTCGACGTCTCGGCCAAGGCCCTGACCGGCATCGACAGCCTGCTCGAGATGATCCTGCTCGTGACCGACATGCAGGAGCTCGGCGCCAACCCGGAGGTCCCGGCGGCGGGAACCGTGCTCGAGGCCAAGCTGGACAAGGCGCGTGGCCCGATCGCCACCGTGCTGGTCCAGAATGGCACCCTGCGCGTCGGCGACGTCTTCGTCGTCGGCTCGCTGGTCGGCCGCGTACGCGCGCTGGTCGACGAGCACGAGAAGCGGATCACCGAGGCCGGGCCGTCGACCCCGGTGGTGGTGATGGGACTCGAGAGTGTCCCGCTGGCCGGCGACACGCTGCAGGTCTTCCCCGACGAGCAGCGCGCGCGCCAGATCGCGCTCTACCGCCAGACCAAGCGCCGCGAGGAAGAAGCCGCCCGGCGCACCAAGCTCCCGACCCTCGAGACCCTCCACCAGCAGATCAAGGAGGGCGCGGTCAGCGAGCTGGCGATCGTCGTCAAGGCAGACGTGCAGGGCTCGGTCGAGGTGCTGCGAAAGTCGATCGAGGACCTCTCGACCAGCGAGGTCACGGTGCGCGTGATCCACTCCGGCACGGGAGCCATCAGCGAGACCGACATCCTGCTGGCCTCGGCCAGCCGCGCGATCGTGGTCGGCTTCAACGTCCGCCCCGATCGCGGCGTCCTGGACCTCGCGCGCGAGGAGGGGGTCGACATCCGGCTGCACACGGTGATCTACAACGTGACCGAGGAGATCAAGAAGGCGATGCTGGCCCAGCTCTCGCCGGTCGAGAAGGAGGTCGCGCTCGGCCGGGTGGCGGTGCGCCAGGTCTTCCGGATCGCGAAGATCGGGACCGTAGCCGGTTGCTACGTCACCGAGGGCGTGGTGCGGCGCGACGCGCAGGTGCGGCTGCTGCGCGACAACGTGGTGGTCCACACCGGGAAGATCGCGACACTGCGCCGCTTCAAGGACGACGCGCGCGAAGTGCGCGCCGGGTTCGAGTGCGGCCTCGCCCTCGAGCGCTACCACGACCTGAAGCCGGGCGACGAGATCGAGGCCTTCACGATCGAGATGACGCGCCGCGAGTCGCTCGACCCGGGCGCGTCGGCGTAGCCGGCGCCGGGGGACGGGATGCGGGTCGGCCTGCTGGTGATCGAGCTCTTCCTGCCGGGCTGCGCGTCGCTGAAGGACAAGCGGCGGGTGGTGCGCTCCCTGCTCGAGGGGACGCGCGCCCGCCACAACGTCGCCACCGCCGAGGTCGACCACCAGGACCTCCTGCAGCGGGCCCAGCTCGCCTTCGCCTCAGTCGCGGACTCCGATCCCCCGCTCGAGCGGCTCTTCGACCGGATCGTCGAGGAGGCGGAGCGGGCCGCGCCGGGCGGCGTCAACGAGATCGCGCGCGACATCCTGGGATGACGCGGCTGCCGGCCCCCGCCCTCTCCGGCCTGCTGCTGCTCGACAAGCCCGCCGGACGCACGAGCCACGACGTCGTGCGCTGGGTCCGGCGCGAGCTGGGCTTCCGCCGCGTGGGCCACGCGGGGACCCTCGATCCGTTCGCCACCGGGCTCCTCCCCTGCCTCGTCGGGCCGGCCACCCGCCTGCTGCAATATCTCCACGGCTGGCCCAAGGCCTACGTCGGGATCGTGGTGCTGGGCGCGGAGTCGCCGACCGGGGACCTCGAAGGAATGGAGGGGACGTCGTTCCCCCCCGTCCCCACGCCGCCCGCCGCCGCGGTGCGGGCCGCCGAGCAACGGCTGCGCGGGAGCTACCTGCAGCAGCCGCCGGCCTTCTCCGCCAAGAAGATCGGCGGGATGCGGGCCCACGAACTGGCCCGCCGGGGGTACGAGGCCCCGCTCTCCCCCGTCCCGGTCACCGTTCACCGGCTTCGGCTGTCCCGCGTCCCGGGAGGCCGCCTGCACTTTGCCGCGGAGGTCTCGAGCGGGACCTACCTGCGCAGCCTCGCGCGCGACCTGGGGCGGCTGCTCGGGAGCGGGGCCTATCTCGAGACCCTGCGGCGGACCGGGATCGGCCCGCTCCGGGTGCGCCAGGCCCTGCGCCCGGACTGGAGCGCGGGCTTCCCCGGGCTGGCCGGCCGGATGATCGACCTCGAACGGATCCCGCTGCGGATCCCGGCAGTGCTCCTGGACGCGGCGGGGTGGCGACGGTTTTCCCAGGGACGGCCGGTCCCCGGCCCGCCCGGGGCGGTTTTGGGGCCGGTCCGGGCCCTCGACCCGGTCGGCCGACTGGCCGGGATCGGCGCGGTGGACGAGCGGGGGGACCTGTCCCCACGTACGGTGCTGGGCGAGGCGGACCCCCCCGCGGAGGGGGGAGCGGGCTCCTGGAGGGTTGCCCCCGCGGACCCCGGGTGCTAATCTCCGCCGTTCTTAAACCGCGACAAGACCGAGAGTTGAAACGAAGGCAGCAGTGCAAGCGGGCGCGGACGGGTTCCGGGCCCGGGAGAGTCCGACGTTGTCCCAGCGCATCGAGAAGTCCGACACCATCACCGCGTTCCGCCAGCACCCCAGCGACACCGGCTCCCCCGAGGTCCAGGTGGCCCTGCTCTCCGAGCGGATCAACCACCTGACCGGCCACTTCGCCGACCACGTGAAGGACCACCATTCGCGTCTCGGTCTGCTGAAGCTGGTCGGGCAGCGCCGGCGCCTGCTGAACTACCTGCGGCGGAAGGATCCGGCCCGCTACCGCGACGTGATCCAGCGACTCGGCATCCGCAAGTAGCCCGGTGCCCTGCGCTCCGGCGAGGAGCGGCGCTTCCCGCGCGCGTCTCGCGTTCTCCCGGGCGGCGGCGATTCGGTCGCGTCATGCCGTCCCTGCACCTGCCGGCGGGCCAGGCGCCCGCGAGGAGTGAGTCGTGTCCCATCACAAAGTCGAAGTGTCCGTCGGCGGGCGCCCGCTGATCATCGAAACCGGCCTGATGGCCAAGCAGGCGGCCGGATCGGTCACGGTCCGCCAGGGCGACACCGTCGTCCTGGTCACGGCCCAGGCGGCCCCGACCCCGCGCGACGCCGGCTTCCTGCCGCTGACCGTCGACTACCGCGAGGCGATGTACGCCGCCGGCAAGATCCCCGGCGGCTTCTTCAAGCGCGAGGGGCGTCCCAACGAGAAGGAGACGCTCAGCTCGCGGCTGATCGACCGCCCGCTGCGCCCGCTCTTCCCCAAGGGCTGGAACTTCGAGACGCAGGTCATCGCGATGGTCCTTTCGGCCGACAAGGAGACCAACCCCGACGTCCTGGCGCTGACCGGCGCGGGCTTCGCGCTGGCGCTCTCGGACATCCCCTTCCCGCACCCGCTCGCGGCAGTGCGCGTCGGGCTGGTCGACGGGAAGTTCGTGATCAACCCGACCCACGAGCAGGTCGAGGCCAGCAAGCTGGATATCACCGTGGCCGCGACGGACGATGCGATCGTGATGGTCGAGGCCGGGGCCAGGGAGGCGACCGAGGACGAGGTCGTCGGTGCGCTGTTCGCCGGCCACGAGGCGATCCGCGCGATCATCGCGGTCCAGCAGCAGCTCGCCGCCGCCGCCGGCAAGGCCAAGCGCAGCTTCACGCCGCCGGCCTTCCCGGAGGACCTCCGGGCGATGGTCTTCGAGAAGGCCGGGCGCCCGCTCTACGAGGCGATGCAGATCCCGCGCAAGCTCGAGTCGTATGCCCGGGTCGACGCGATCCTGGCCGAGCTCGTGGCGTCCCTCCCGGAGGACCGCAAGGCCGACGAGCGCTTCGTCAAGGAGGCGTTCTACGACCTGCAGGACGAGATCCTGCACAACCACACGATCGACAAGCGGGTCCGGCTCGATGGCCGCGCGCTGGACCAGATCCGGCCGGTCTCGATCGTCGTCGGGCCGCTGCCGCGGACCCACGGCTCGGTGCTGTTCACGCGCGGCGAGACCCAGGCGCTGGCGACGACCACGCTCGGAACCTCGGCCGACACCCAGCGCCTGGACTGGCTCGAGTTCGAGGGCGAGAAGCGCTTCATGCTGCACTACAACTTCCCGCCCTTCTCGGTCGGCGAGGTCCGCTTCCTGCGCGGCGCCGGCCGGCGCGAGATCGGCCACGGGGCGCTCGCCGAGCGGGCGCTGCGCCCGATCATGCCCGAAGAGGAAAAGTTCCCCTACACGATCCGCATCGTCTCGGACATCCTCGAGTCGAACGGGTCGTCCTCGATGGCCTCGGTCTGCGGCGGCTCCCTGGCGCTGATGGACGCCGGGGTCCCGATCAAACGGGCCGTCGCGGGGATCGCGATGGGCCTGGTCATGCGCGACCAGAAGTACGCGATCCTGACCGACATCGCGGGCGCCGAGGACCATCACGGCGACATGGACTTCAAGGTCACCGGGACCCGCGACGGGATCACCGCGCTGCAGATGGACATCAAGATCACCGGGGTGACGCGCGAGATCATGCGCGAAGCGCTCGAGCAGGCCCGCCGCGCCCGGCTCACGCTGCTCGACATCATGGACGGGGCGCTGGCCGCGCCGCGCTCGGACGTCTCGCAGTTCGCGCCGCGGATCCTGACGATCCACATCTCCAAGGACCGGATCCGCGACGTGATCGGGCCCGGCGGAAAGATGATCCGCTCGATCCAGGAGCAGACCGGCTGCGAGATCATGATCGAGGACGACGGGCGGGTCGACATCGCCTCGGTCAACCTCGACAGCGCCCGCCGCGCGGCCGACATCATCCGCGGGCTGACCGCGGAGGCCGAGCTCGGCAAGATCTACCTGGGCAAGGTGGTGCGCACGACCTCGTTCGGCGCGTTCGTCGAGATCCTGCCGGGGACCGAGGGGCTGGTCCACATCTCCGAGCTGGCCGAGCACCGCGTGAAGAACACGACGGACGAGGTGCAGGAGGGCGACGAGATCCTGGTCAAGGTGATCGACCTCGACAACAACGGCAAGATCCGCCTGTCGCGCAAGGCCGCGATGCGCGAGCAGGACGCCGCCGCGGCGCCGGAGCCGGGGACTCCCTGAGTCCCCGCCCCCCGGCGGGAGGGGTCGGTGTCGAAGAAGCTGGGCGATCTGCTCGTAGAGCAGGGGCGGATCACGCCGCTCGAGCTCCAGGAGGCGCTGCGTTCGCAGCGGATCTTCGGAGGTTCGCTCGGCACCCACCTGCTCCAGCTGGGGTTCGTCTCCGAGTCCGAACTCGGGGTCGCCCTCGAGGAGGTCCATGGCGTCCCCGCCGTCGGCCGCGATGCACTGCTGGCGGCGCCGCCCGGCGTCTTCGCCCTGCTGCCCGCCGACTACGCGCGGCGCCATCGCGCGCTGCCGTTCCGGGTCGAGGGGGACGAGCTCCACCTGGCGCTGCAGAACCCCGCCGACACGCTGGCGCTGCACGAGGCCGCGTTCCTGACCGGGTTCCGGGTCGTTCCACACATCGCACCGGAAGCGGTCATCCGCGACGCCCTCGCCGCGCACCTGCGGCGCGACGCCGCCGCGGCGCCGGCCGCACCGCCGGTCCGGGACGTCACCACCGGACCGATGCGCGCGGCCGGACCGTCGCAGGCGGACCGCGCGCCGGCCCCGCCCGGACGCCCGCCTGCCGCCGCCGTCGATACCAACCCGGTCGTGGTCTCCCCGGCACGGCCTCCGGCGCGGCCCCCTGCGGCCCCTTCCCCGCCGGCCGCGCGGCCTGAGCAGCCCGACGACGAGGAATCGCCGACCGCCGCGCTCCGGCATCCGGCCGCCGCCCACGGCACCACCTTGGGGCCCGACGGACCCGGCCCCGGCGACCCGCTGGCGGCGGTGGGGCGCCGGCTCGCCGCGGCGTCGAGCCGCGACGAGGTCCTCGCCGTCGCGCTGGAGGAGATGGCCGCGCACTTCCCGCGCGTCTGCGCCTTCGCCGTGCGCGGCCGCGAGGCGGTGCTCTGGCGCTCGGCCGGCCTGCCCCGCACTCCGTCCCGGCCGATCGCGATCCCGCTCGACGAGTCCTCGGTGCTTTCGTTCCCGGATGAGGGGCCGGCCGTGCGCTACGGCCCGGTGGCGGCGACCGCCGCCAACCAGGACCTCTACATCCTGCTCGGTGGCCGGATCCCGCGCGTGGCGCTGGTCGTGCCGGTGCAGGTCAAGAAGCGGACCGTCGTCGTGCTCTATGGCGACGACCCGGAGGGGACCTCGCGGCCACCCGACTTCGTCCGGGCGCGGCGGCTGGCCGCGCTGACCGCGTGGGCGCTCGAAGCCGTCATCCTGCGCGGCAAGATCCTGCGCGAGAGCGGCGCCTGAAACGCGAACGGGCCGGGCCGAGGCTCAGAGCGCCTGGGCCCGGTCTCCGATCCGGATCTCGAGGACGGTTTCGGCCAGCTTGACCGTCGAGCCGGCCTCGCCGGTCTGCAGCACGATCCCCTGCCCCAGCACGCGGCGCGGCGCGCCGGGCTCGCCCGGCCGCCAGAAGAGGACCTGGTCCCCGACCGTCAGCCCCGCGCCGCTGCCGAGATCGATCCCGATCATGTGCCCCTCGCCGGCGATCATGGCTTCGGGTTCGAACAAGGTGACCACCCAGCCGAGCTCGCCGTCGGTGATCCCGGCCAGTTCGCCCAGTCGCGCGATCTCGACGACCGGCAGCGGATAGGTCGTCGCGGGGACCAGGCGGTCACCGACGATCATCGCGTCGCAGGAGGTCACGATCTCGGCCGTCGCGCTCTCGGCCTGGACCGCGATGACGCGCACCCAGCCGAGGTTGCGGATGAACTGAGCCTGCGCCTTGGAGGTCGCCGGGTGCTGCACCGGCCCCTCCTGGCGCTGGACGGCGTACTGCTGACCGGGGGCCATGCCGCGACTCGCGCCGCCGTCGATGTAGACGATGTCGCCCTGTCCCTGGAGGACCTTCTCGGGCTCCTCGCGCGCGAAGAGCTGGACCGAGGTCGGATCGATCCCGGCCGCGAGCTGGGGGGCGCAGCGCATCTCGGTTTCGGACGCCACCGGCAGGCGCAGGGGTCCGGCCGGGGCCGCCGGAGGCGGCGCGGCGGCGGCCCGCGGCTGGGCGGAGGTCCACGGCTCTCCGACCGGCTCGACGATCGCGGGAGGCGCGGCCTCGCCGACCACGGTGGGCGCCCCGGGGATCACGATCGGGTCGCCCGGGTAGATCCAGTGCGAGTAGGTGATCCAGCGATTCGCGTCCCAGATCGTCGGCCACAGGTAGGGGTCGTTGTAGGCCTGCTGGGAGAGCCCCCACAGGCTGTCGCCCGGAACCACGGTGCGAACCTGTGCCCCCTCGGGCGGCACCGGCGGGTCGTACGCCGTCCAGTGGTCGCCCACGAGGCGCAGGTTCTTCGGCGGCGGGACGTAGCCCTTGACCCGGCCGTCCGGGGCCGGCGCGGCCGCGTCGCGCTGCTCTGCGATCTGGGCCGGCACCGCGGCGATCGATCCGACGACGAGCGAAACGACGATGAGGGCGATGCCCGCGCCCCTCTCCCTGGACATGCCTGCCTCCGCACCGGCTCCACACGGCCGGTGTTCCAGAGGGAATCTAGGTCCGGGGGGAGGCCGGCGGCAACAGCGGTCCGCCGTGTATCGCCGCTGTTCGTCAGGGGGTCTCGGGCCACCCCGCGGCGCTCAGCGTCGAATCGCCGTAACGGCGCGACCAGCGCGCCGCCAGCGGCCCCCAGGCCACCGGGTCGCCGGACCGGTGCTCGACGACGACCAGCCCGCCGCCGTCCAGCCAGCCGCCCTCGGCGATCGCCTCGATCCAGCGCGGCAGGCGCGGCTCGCCGTAGGGCGGGTCGAGGAAGAAGACCCCGACCTGCGGCGGGAGCAGCCCGCGCGCCGCGCCGCGCAGGAACCGCCCGGCCTCCTCGGACACGACCGCGAGGCCGTCGCCGCCGCGCGGATCGAGCCCGAGCCGCCCGAGATTCTTCCGGATCGTGTCCAGCGCGTGCCGGTCGTGCTCCACCAGCCAGACGGGCCGCGCCCCGCGCGAGTAGGCCTCGAGCCCGACCGCACCGGTCCCGGCCGCGACGTCGACGAACGGCTCATCGCGCACCGCCGCGCCGAGGATGTTGAAGAGCGCCTCCCGCACCGGGTCGGCCGTCGGGCGGACCCCTCGGCGCGGAACCGGCGCCAGCGTGCGGCCCCCGAACTCCCCGGCGACGATCCGCATCGCGCTCAGAACTCGCCGTTGGCCTGCGCCCACTCGAGCTGGCGCTCGAGCTGCGTCGCGGTCTCGAAGCCGGAGATCCGGAAAGTGAAGGTGACCCCCTCCCGGTCGCGCGGGAAGTCGGCCGGCAGCGGCGGCATGACCGCGCGGCGCAGCGCCGCCGCCGAGGCCTCGTCGAGCGTCGGGATCGGCGAGGGGCGGACGACTTCGACCGCCTCGACCGGCCCGGCGCGCGTCAGCACGAAGTGGATCGCGACGACGCCGTCGAGGTCGGGGAGCCGCAGCAGGTTCTGGTCGCGCTCGAAGCGGCGCGTACGGCCCAGCAGCTCGCGCAGCCAGGCGCGGTAGACCGCGAAGTAGACCTTCGTCGTGTATTCCGACCAGTTGTAGTCGCCACTGTCGAAGTGCAGGTCGCCGAACAGCCCGCCGGTGATCTTCTGGTTGAAGTCCGGTCCGGCGCCGGGGCCGGTCCCCTTGCCGCGGCCCGTGCCGCCCGACCCCTCGCCGGGGCGCGGCCGGTCCGGGACCTCGTAGCGGCGCGGCACGGTCGGGTTCTCGGCGCGCGGTGTCGACGGCCGATCCTCCGCCGGGCGCGCCGGAGCGACCTCGCCGTCGGCGCCGCGCTCGAGGCCGGGCGGCGTCTGCATTGCGGGAGCGGCCGGAGGACGCTCCGGGTCGACCTGCTCCGCCGCCGTCGCCGGTGGCTCGGGGACGGCGTCCTGCGGCGTCGCGGCCGCGCCTCCGCCGGGCGGCGGGGGTGCGTGGACCGGGCCCTCCGGGCCGGGCGGCCGCAGCGCCTTCCCGGGCTCGTTCCCCTGCTTGCTGTTCCAGCCCAGGAGCGGGGCGTCCGGAGGAATCGCCGGCGACGGGGCCGGCTGCTGCGGCGCCTCCGGGGGGGGCGCGGGGGACGGGGCCGGCGCAGGCCGCGGCGGCGGGGCCGGCGCCTCCGGGAACGGGATTTCGAGCGCCGGGCGCGGCTCCTGGAACGAGAGCGCGACGTCGGGCTCCTGCTCGGGCTCCGGTGGGCGGTCGTCGAACCGGATCGCCTGGGCCACGAGCAGCATCACGAGGACCGCGTGGACCGCGACCGAGACGGCGAGCCCGGCCCAGGGGCTGCGGTCGGGCGCGGGATCGACCAGCGGCGAGCGGTCGAAGAGCGAGGGCCCGCTCACGCCGACGCCCCGTCCGCGAGCGCCGCCGCGAGGTCGTGGAACTCGATCCGCCACGACCGGATCGGGAGGTCGCGCCACGCGGGGTGCACGGCGTTGGTCAGCAGGACGGCGACCAGCGGCCGGCGCGGATCGACGAACACCGACGCCCCCGTGAACCCGACGTGACCGACGGCATGCGGACCGAACGCGCTCCCGGCGGGCGCCTTGGGCGCGGCCGCGCACTGGAAACCCAGCGTGTACGCATCGCGGGCACCCGTGACGCGCGGTGTCAGGAAGCGGTTGACGGCGGAGGGCGAGAAGAGCGGGAGCGCTCCAGCACAGGCCGAGGCCAGCCGGAAGACCGCGCTCGCGGTCCCGAACAGCCCGGCGTGGCCGGCGACGCCGCCGAGAAAAGCCGCGTTGCCGTCGTGGACCACGCCCCGCAGCGGGACGGCGGGGCCCGGGACGCCGTCCTGCCCTCCGCCGGCGCCGCCAGCCAGCTGCGCTTCGCGGCGGCGACCGGTTTCGGTCGGGGCGGTGCGCGCGCGGTCCGGGGCCGCGATCGGCCCGAACGCGCAGTCCTGCGGCTCGAGGCCGAGCGGCCCGCGCACGAGGCGTGCGAAGAGGGCGTCGAGCCGCTCGCCCGTCGCCCGCTCGCAGGCGATCGCGGCGAGGATCGCGCCGAGGTCGGAGTAGCGCGGCTCCCCCTCGCCGGCGCGCCCCGCCGGGGGGAGCGCGGCGATCGCCGCGGCCACGCGCTCCGGCGTCGCGTCGGCCGCGCTCCGGTAGAGCGGGTGCCACGCCGGCAGCCCGGCATCGTGGGCCAGCAGCGCGGCCAGGCCCGGAGTCCGGCCGGCGTAGCCGTCCAGTTCGGGCAGCAGCGCGTCGAGCGGGGCGTCGATGTCGAGCCGGCCCAAGTCGGCCAGCCGCGCGGCCACGGCCGCGGTGACGAGCGGCTTGGTCAGGCTGGCCAGGTCGTAGAGCGCCTCGCCGTCGGCGGGGAGCGGCTCCTGCTCCGGCTCCAGGGCCAGGCGGCCGGCGGCGGCCCGCCAGCGGGGCGCAGCGCCGGGCGGCCCGACCGCAACCGCACACCCGGGCCAGTCGCCGCGCGCGGCGTGGGACCGGGCCCACGCGTCGAGGCGCGGACATTCCCCGGGTCCGGGGCCGGCGGCGGTCATCGGGCGTGTCTCACCGTGGACTCGGTCGGTCTCCCCCGGATCGCACCGCGGACGGCCGCGCCGCGCGCGGGCGGGAGGGTCAGGCTTCGGCGCTCTCGCCGAACCGGATCGGGATCACCCCGCGCGGCGAGCTGCGGACGAACTCGACCATCTGGCGCACCTCGGGGAGCTGCCCCCATCTCGATTCGACCTCCGCCAGCGCCTGCTCGCGGCGCAGCTGGGGGCTGAAGATCCGGCGCACCGCCTGGTCCATCGACTCGATCAGTTCCTTGGCGAACCCCTTGCGGACGAGCCCGATCTTGTTCACGCCGTAGCAGTGTGCGCGGTTCCCGACGGTCGTGCAAAACGGCATCGCGTCGCGGGTGATCACGGAGTATCCGCCGATGAAGGCGTGCGGCCCGATCCGGCAGAACTGGTGCACGCCGGAGAAGGCCCCGACGGTGGCTTGGTCGCCGACCTCGATGTGCCCGCCCAGCGTCGCGCCGTTGACGAACAGCACGCCGTTACCGATCTGGCAGTCGTGCGCGATGTGGGTCCCGACCATGAACAGCCCGTGGCTGCCGATCCGGGTCACGTTCCCGCCGTGCTCGCTGCCGCGGTGGATGGTGCAGCTTTCGCGGAAAGTGTTGTGGTCGCCGATCACCAGCTCGCTGGGCTCGCCACGGTACTTGAGGTCCTGAGGCCGGACGCCGATCGTGCTGTAGGGCCCGACGACGTTCCCCTTCCCCAGCGTGGTCCGGCCGTCGACGATCGCGTGCGGCCCGATCCAGCAGTCGTCCCCGATCACCGCCTCGGGCCCGACCATCGCGAACGGGGCGACGGTGACGCGCTCGCCCAGGCGCGCGTCCGAATGGACCACCGCCCGCGGGTCGATCCCCTGGATCCACTCGATCATCGCGCGGCCTCCTTCCGGTCCAGCATGTGGGAACGGATGATCGCTTCGGCCGCGACCTCCGTCCCGACCCACGCGACCCCCTTCATCTTGGCGGCGCGCGGGCGGAGCTGCAGCACGTCGATCTCCAGCCGCAGCACGTCGCCCGGGCCGACGGGCCGGCGGAAGCGCGCCTCGTCGATCCCCGTGAAGTAGACCAGCCGCTCGGCCCGCTCGGGGACCTCGTGCAGGACGAGAGCCGCCGCGGCCTGGGCCAGGGCCTCGATGATCAGCACCCCCGGCATGACCGGCTTCCCCGGGAAGTGCCCCTGGAAGAACGGCTCGTTCGCCGAGACGCACTTGAGCCCGACGATCCGCTGCCGCGGCTCGAGCTCGACGATCCGGTCGAGGAGCAGGAACGGGTAGCGGTGCGGCAGCAGCTCCATGATCTTCTGGATGTCGAGTACCGTCTTCACTCTCGATCTCCTTCCGCCGGGCCGGCGCCGCCCATGACGCGGCGCCACAGCTCGGGCAGACGGGCCTGGATCGCCACCATCCGGCGCCAGCGCCGGATCGGCTGAGCCGGAATGCCGGCCACCATCTGCCCCCCCTCGAGGTCGCTCAGCACCGCCGACTTGGCGGCGACGATCGCGCGATCCCCGACCACGCGATGGTCGGCGATGCCCGACTGGCCACCCATCAGCACGCCGCGGCCCAGCCGGGAGCTGCCGGCGATCCCGCTCTGGGCGGCCAGCATCGAGTCCGGCCCGACCTCGACGTTGTGCGCGATCTGGACCAGGTTGTCGAGCCGGGCCCGGTCGTGCAGCCGCGTCTCGCCGAAGGTGGCGCGGTCGATCGTGGCGTTGGCCCCGATCTCGCAGTCCTCGCCGATCACGGTCCGCCCGAGGTGCGGTACGCGCAGCGCCCGGCCGGCCTCGTCGAAAGCGTGGCCGAACCCGGGCGAGCCGACGACCGCCCCGGCCAGGAGCGTCGTGCGCGCGCCGATCACGGTCCGCGGGTAGACCACGACCCCGGGGTGGAGCGTGACGTCGTCCCCCAGCTCGACCTCGTCGAGCAGCACACTGCCGGCCCCGACCAGCACGCGGTCGCCGAGCCGGCACCGGTCGCCGATCACGGCGTGCGGCCCGATCGTGACCCCCGCGCCGAGCGCAACCTCGCGCCCGACGACCGCGGTCGGGTGCACACCCGGCGCCGGCCGCGGCTGCGGGTGCAGCAGGCCGATCGCGCGCGCGAAGGCCGCCTTGGGCGCCTTCGCGACCAGCAGCGCGCGCCCCGCCAGCTCGCCCGCCGCGGCCTCGGGCACCAGCAGCGCGCCGGCGCGCGAGGCCCGGGCGCGGGCCGCGAACCGGGGGTCGTAGAGCGCGGCCAGCGCGTCCGGGCCCGCCCCCTCCAGGTCGGCCGCGCACGCGACGACCACCCCCTCCGGGCCCCGGTAGTCCGCACCGAGGGCCGCGGCGAGTTCGGCCGCGCGCCAGGACCGGGAGGAGTGAGGAATCACTTCGCGCCGGCCGCCGGAGCCGCCGCCGGCTTCGACGCGTCGATCGCCTTGATCAGGTCGTCAGTCACGTCGATCGAGGGCGAGAAGTAAGGAGCGACCTCGGCCGGCAGCAGGATCGTGTAGCCCTTGTCCTTGCCGTACGCGCCGACTGCGGCGAGCACCGCGCGCTGCCACTGCTGCTGGGCCTGCTCGGCCTCGAGCTGCAGCTCGCGCGACGCCGACTTCTGCGCGCCCTCCAACTCGAGCTGCTTGCGCTCGATCTGCATCAGCAGGTCCTTGCGCTTGTCCTCGGTCATGCTGACGGCGCCGGCCGCGAACTGATCCTGCAGCTTCTTCAGGTCCTCCTGGGTCTTCTGGAGCTCGCCGCGCTTCTTCTCCTGGAGCGCGTTCAGACGGGCCTGGATCCGCGCCCCCTCTGCAGTCTCGGTGGTGATGCGCTGGGGGTCGAAGACCCCGATCTTGGGCGCGGTCTGGGCGAGGGCGGGCAGCGAGGCCAGCGTGACGAGGGCCGCGACGGCGAGGCCCAGGGCGAGGGCGACGAGCTTCCTGGCGGTCATGAATCGCTCCTTTGCGGTATCCGGGAAGAGGCGGACGCCGGCGCCGGGCCGGCGGCAGCGGCCAAACGGCGGGATTCTAGCCCGAAACCGCGGGGCGCGCGCCCGGCTGGGGCTCCGGGCGGGCCCGGCGGGACGGCCGCGGAGCGCCCGGAAACCGCGAGGTCGAGGGGGGGGCTACACGGCCATCAGCGCGTTGCGGAACGCCAGCTGGCCGTCCTCGCCGACGAGGATCTCGATCCCGCCGTGCCCCTGGATCTCGCCCTCGAAGATCTTCTCGGAGATCCGGTCCTCGATGTGGCGCTGGATCGCGCGCCGCAGCGGACGGGCCCCCAGCCGGCGGTCCGAGCAGGTGTTGTCGACCAGCCAGCGGAAGACCTCGGGCCGGGCCGTCAGGCGGATCCCCTTGTCGGCCAGCACGCCGTTGAGCTGCTCGATCATCAGCGAGGAGATCGTCATCAGGTCCTCGTCCGTCAGCGGGTCGAAGACGATGATCTCGTCGATGCGGTTGATGAACTCGGGAAGCAGCCGCTGGCGCACCACGGACAGCACCTGGTCCTTGGTGTCCTTGACGGTCTCGGCCCACTTGGACGAGCCGAACCCCAGCCGCGCCTTGTTCGCCAGCTCGGACGAGCCGAGGTTGCTGGTCATGATGATGATCGTGTTCTTGAAATCGATCGTGTCGCCGTAGGCGTCGGTGATCTGCCCGTCGTCGAGCACCTGGAGCAGGATGTTCAGAACGTCGTCGTGGGCCTTCTCGATCTCGTCGAGCAGCAGCACCGAGTACGGCTGGCGCTTGATCCGCTTCGTGAGCTGGCCGCCTTCCTCGTGGCCGACGTAGCCCGGGGGCGAGCCGATCATCTTGGCGACGGCATGCTTCTCCATGTACTCCGACATGTCGAAGCGGACCATCGACTTCTCGTCGCCGAACAGGAAATCGGCCAGGGTCTTGGCGAGCTCGGTCTTCCCGACGCCGGTCGGGCCGAGGAAGACGAACGAGCCGACCGGCCGGCGCGGGCTCTTGAGCCCGGCGCGCGAGCGGCGGATCGCCTTGGAGAGCGCCTGGATCGCGTCGTGCTGCCCGACGATCCGCTGGTGGAGGTACTCCTCCATGTGCAGCAGGCGGTCCATCTCCTCGGCCTGCACCCGCGTCACCGGGATCCCGGTCCACTTCGCGATCACCTCCTCGACGTCGGCCCGGTCGACCTCGATCGGCGTCGCCGCCTCGCGTTCGGCCTGGCTGCGCAGGGCGTCGGCCTTCTCGCGCAGCGTGACCTCCTTGTCGTGCCAGGTCACCGCTTCGTCGAAGTCCTTGCGGGCCAGCGCGGCCTTCATCCCCTCGACCGCGTGCTGGATCTCGCGTTCGACGTCGCGCAGGGCGCGGTACGAAGTGCGCTTGCGCAGCTTGGCCCAGGCCCCCGCCTCGTCGATCACGTCGATCGCCTTGTCCGGCAGGAAGCGGTCGGTAATGTAGCGGTTGGACTGGAAGACCGAGGCGCGGACCGCCTCGTCGGTGAACGTGACGCCGTGGAAGCGCTCGTAGCGCTCCTTGATCCCCATCAGCACGCCGATCGTCTCGTCCTCGCTGGGCGGGTGGACGTTGATCGGCTGGAAGCGCCGGACCAGGGCCCGGTCGCGCTCGATGTGCTTGTGGTAGTCGCGCGGGGTGGTGGCCCCGATGCACTGGACCTCGCCGCGCGACAGCGTCGGCTTGAGAATGTTGGCCGCGTCGAGCGAGCCCTCGGCCGAGCCGGCCCCGATCAGGGTGTGGATCTCGTCGATGAACAGGATCACGTCGCGCGCCGAGATCAACTCCTGGATGATCCCCTTCAGCCGCTCCTCGAACTGGCCGCGGTACTTGGTCCCGGCCACGACCAGCGAGAGGTCGAGCGCCAGGATCCGCTTGCCGGTCAGGGAAGGCGGCACGTCGCCACCGACGATCCGCGTCGCCAGTCCCTCCACGATCGCGGTCTTGCCCACGCCCGGCTCACCGAGCAGCACGGGGTTGTTCTTGCGCCGGCGCGAGAGGATCTGGACCACACGCTCGAGTTCGATCTCCCGCCCGATCAGGGGGTCGAAGCCCCCCTCGCGGGCGATCTTGGTCATGTCGCGGCTGAATTCGTCGAGGAAGGGCGTTTCCTTCTTCTTGCCGGGCGCCTTCCCCTGCACCACCGCGCGGCGCTTGGCGAGGTTGATCACGTCCTCCCGCACGGTGTAGAGCCGCATCCCGCGCTCGGCCAGGATCCGCCCGGCCGGCGCGTCGTCGACCCGGATCAGCCCCAGCAGCAGGTGCTCGACGTCGACGGCGGGGGACATCAGGCCACGCGACTCCTCCTGGGCGCACTCGAGCACCCGGCGGGCGTCCTCGGCGAACGGGATGTCGACCCCGCGCGAGCCCTGCAGCAGGCTCCCCTGCCGGGTCTCCATCTCGGTCCGCAGCAGGTCGACCGAGAGGTTCGAGCGGTGGAACAGCTCGCGCACGAACGGATCGTCCTCGCGCAGCAGGCCGATCAGGACGTGCTCGGTGCCGATCACCGCGGCGCCGCGCTGCGTGGCCTCGTATCGGGCCAGGAAGAGCACGCGCTTCGCCTTCTCCGTGAACTGTTCGATCATCGCGTCACCCGGGCGCCGTCACGGCGGGGGGAGGACGCCGTCGTCCTCCGCAGAGGAAGCGTACAGCCGACCGTCGGCCAGGCGCACGACCCGGTCGCACCGCCGGGCCAGCCGGGCGCTGTGGGTCGCGACCAGGAGCGCGAACCCCTGCCGGCGCTGGAGCTCGAACAGCGCGTCCAGGACGCGGTCGCCGGTCCGCGGGTCGAGGTTGCCGGTCGGCTCGTCGGCCAGCACCACCGCGGGGTGCCCGAAGAGGGCGCGGGCCACCGCGACCCGCTGCTGCTCCCCCGACAGCTCGTCGGGGAAGTGCTCCGCGCGGTGCGAAAGCCCCATCTGGTCAAGGAGTTGGCGCCCCCGGGAGAGCGCGTCGCGCCGCGGGTGGCCGGCCACGAGGCCGGCCAGGGCGACGTTCTCGGCCGCCGAAAACTCGGGGAGGAGCCCATGAAACTGAAAGATGAAGCCCACCTCGGTGCGGCGCCAGCGGGCCCTTTCGGCCGGCTCGCGCGGCAGTTCCCGTCCGCGGCAGCGCAGCGTGCCGGTGTCCGGACGGTCGAGGGCGCCCACCAGGTTCAGGAGGGTCGTCTTACCGGTCCCGGACTCCCCCTGGATCGCCACGCTTTCGCCCGGGCCGACCGCCAGGTCGACCCCGTCGAGTACCCGCACCGCCTCGCCGCGGCCCGCCCGGTGGTAGCTCTTGGCAAGCCCGGCCACCTCGATCACCAGCCCCCGGTCACTCATGGCGCAGCGACTCCACCGGGTCGAGACGGGCGGCGCGCCAGGCCGGGTAGAGCGTCGCCAGCAGCGCGACCAGCACCGCGACCCCGACGATCGCTGCCAGGTCGGCGGGCCGGACCGTGAACGGCAGGTGGTCGAGGTAGTAGACGCCGGGGTCGAGACGGATCAGCTGGAAGCGGTCGAGCACGACCGACAGCCCGACGCCGAGCAGCGCGCCGAGCAGCGTCCCGAGCACGCCCATCGAGAGCCCCTGCAGGACGAAGATCCGCATCACCCCGGCCGGCGTCGCCCCCAGCGCGACCAGGACCCCGACCTCGCGCCGCTTCTGGGTCACGGTCAGGACCAGCGTGCTGACCACGCCGAGCGCCGCGACGATCACGATCAGACCGACCGCGACGAACATCAGCAGCTTCTCCAGCCGCAGCGCCGCGAAGAACGGCCGGTTGTGCTCCATGATCGAGCTGACGAAGAAGCCTCCCCCGGCCGCGGGCGCGGCCAGCGCGCGGCTGACCGCCTGCTGCGTCTCGTGCAGGTCGGCGAGGTTGCCGATGCGCACGCCGAGCCGGTGGACGCCGGTCCCGGTCCCCCAGATTTCCTGAGCCGTGGCCAACGGCACGAAGGACCAGTTGAGGTCGTAGTCGTGGAACCCGGTCGAGAAGACCCCGACCACCTCGAACGTCGGCGTGCGGACCGACACCCCCCAGGGCGAGACCCTGGGCCGCGGCACCATGACCCGCACCACATCGCCGACCGTGACGCCGAGGCGCGAGGCCATTTCGCGCCCGATCACGATCCCCGGGCGGCCCGACGGCCCGACCGCGGAGAGCGCGTCGAGCGCCCCCTCCTGGACGTTGGCCGCGATGTCGGTCACGGCACGGCTCAGCCGGGGATCGATTCCGGCGAGCGTGGTCCACTGGATCTCGCCCCCGGGTGCAACGATCCCGCCGAAGCCCTGCACCACCGGCTCGGTGGCCACGACTCCCTCGACGCCCGCGAGCGCGGCCCGCGCCGCCTCGGGGTCCTCGATCGTGCGGCTCTGGTTCATCGGGAAGACGACGAGGTGCGCGTTGGCGCCGAGGATCCGGCGCACCACGTCCTCCTGGAACCCGGTCATCAGCGACAGCGCGACGATCAGCGAGGCCACCCCGACCAGGAAGCCGAGCGCCGAGAGCAGCGAGATCAGCGACAGGAACCCCTGCCGGCGCGCCCGCACGAAACGGCTCGCGATGAACGGGGCGTAGCGCTCGCCGCGCGCGGCGGCTTCGTCAGCGCGCACGCTTGGCGACCCACTGCCCCTGGGGGATGCCGCCCTGGACCATCTCGTAGGCCTGCCAGGTCCCGCGGATCCGCGAGCCGTCGGGGTCGACTACCCCTTCCAGTTCGGCGTCGCGGCCACGCTCGGCGTCGATCCGCTGCAGGAAGAGCTTGCCGTTGACGAAGGTCCCCTGGAGGCTGCCGCTGCCGTGCGGCCCGAGCCGGTACTGGCCGGTCACGAGCGTTCCCGACTGGTCGAGATAGAAGGTGCCCTGCACGCCCGCGGGCATCCAGGTGACGTCCCAGACCCCCGTCAGCAGCTCCTCCTGAAGCGGCAGGCGGGCCCTCAGGTCCGCCACGCGCCGCGCCAGCGCGTCGCGCTCGCCGAGCAGGCGGCGCAGTTCCTGGAGCCGCGCGTCCCCCTCGACGCGGGCGACCTCGACCCGCGCCCGCGCGGCCAGCAGATCGCGATAGAGCGCCGAGAGCGAGGACGCCGTGACCTCGCGCGCGCGCACCGCCTCGCGGTCCAGCCGGTCCTGGGCCGTGACCAGCTCCTGGTCGGCGGCGGCGCGCTCGAGCGCGACCTGCCGGTACTGGCGCGCGGCCTCGTGGATCATGTCCTGGACCAGGCGTGCCCGCTCTTCCAGCCCCGCGAGCGCGGCCCCGATCCGCTGCGACTCGAGCGGGTTGGGCTCCTCGCCCCGCGCCGCCGAAGGCGCCTCGTCCTCGACGGCGCCGGCGAACGGCGCGACCGCGACGAGGAGCGCCAGAGCCAGTCCCAGGCGCCGTGCGGCCCGGTCACGCGCGCTCGTCATGGCTGCCTCCCGCGGGAACGGATCGATCGTAGTCTTGCGCCGGCGCATGCTGCAAGCCGCTGCGCCGCCGCAGCACGGCGTCGGCGAGCGGCGACAGGACGTAGACCGCGATCATCGCCGGCACCATCCACTCCCCCAGCGCGACGAAGCCGGCGATCACCAGCGCCCAGAGCGCCAGCACGCGGTAGGGCTGCCGGCCGAACCGCAGGTCCTTGAAGGAGCGGAAGCGGATCTTGCTGACCATCAGCAGGCCGGCCACCGCGACCAGCGCGGCGTAGAGTGGGACGTACGGCCCCGGGATCCGCTCCCCGCCGGTGACCAGCGCCGGGCACACCGCGATCGCCGCCGCGGTCGGGCTGGGCAGCCCGATGAAGAAGCGCGGGTCCTGCATCCCCGCGGAGAAGCGCGCCAGCCGGATCACCCCGCACGCCGTAAAGAGGAAGGCGACCGCCCAGCCGGTGCGGTCCAGCCCGTCGAGGCCCGCAAAGAAGGCGAAGAGCGACGGCGCGACGGCGAACGAGATCCCGTCGGCGATCGAGTCGAGCTGCTCGCCGAACTCGCTCGTGGTGCCGGTCATGCGGGCGATCCGGCCGTCGAGGCCGTCCAGGAAGAAGGCCCCCAGCACGAGCACCGCCGCGACGGCGAGCCGGCCCTGCGAGGCCATGATGATCGCCGAGAACCCGGCCAGCACGTTGCCCAGCGTCAGCGCGCCGGGGAGCCAGCCAGCCGCCCCGCGCAGGCGCGCGCCGAGCGGGTGAGGCACGCGGTGCAGGCGGTCGCGCGGCGCGATCACGGGGCACCCGGCGCCGCGTCGCGCCAGCGCGCGAGCGCGCTCGATCCGCCGCGCACCGCCTCGCCCGGTCGGACCAGCGGCTCGGCGCCGGGCGGTAGCGCGACCTGGGTGCAGGACCCGAAGCGGATCAGGCCGTAGCGCGCACCGGCCGCCAGCCGCTCGCCCGGCACGACGCGGACCACGATCCGCCGCGCGATCAGCCCCGCGATCTGAGCGACCGCGACCGGCCCGCGCGCGGTCTCGAGCACGAGGTCGGTGCGCTCGTTGACCTCGGTCGCTTCCGGCCGGTAGGCGGCGAGGAACCGGCCCGGGCGGTGGGTCACGCTCCGCACCGTGCCGGCGACCGGCGCGCGGTTGACGTGCACGTTGAAGACGTTGAGGAAGATCGTCACGACGAGCCCGCCGGCGCCCTCGTCGACGGCGGTGACCCGCCCGTCAGCCGGCGAGAGGACGAGCGACGGGTCCTGGGGGATGGCGCGATCGGGATCGCGGAAGAACCAGGCCGAGAACAGGCCGAGTGCGGCAGCCGGCAGGGCGAGCCAGGACCACGGGGATCCCGCGACCGCCGCCGCCAGCGCCGCGCCGAGCGGGACCGCGACGAACGGGACGCCGGCGCGATCGATGCGGATCCGCCGCCGCGGCGTGGGCACGGCCGCTCCCGGGGTCGTTTCGGCGGGGGACGTCATCGGCCGGGCGAGGCTAGCACCCGGCCGCCGTCGGGGGCAACAAAGCGCGCTCCCCCCGCGGGGCGCCGGTTCAGTCGGCCGCGCCGGCGTTCCGGCCCAGGACCAGGCTCATCAGCAGCGCGTCCTCGCCGTCGCCGTAGTAGCGCCGGCGGCGCCCGACCGGCACGAACCCCTCCGAGGCGTAGAGCGCGATCGCGGCGGCGTTCCCCGCCCGCACTTCGAGGTCCGCGCGCCCGGCCCCCGCGGCCCGGGCCCGAGCCAGGAGTTCGCGCACCAGCGCGCGGCCGAGTCCCCGTCCGCGCGCGCGCGGCCGGACCGCGACGCTGCGGATCTCGAGCGTCCCGACGGCAAGGAAGGCGAGCGCCACCGCGTCGAGCGCACAGTCACCGGCGGCGACGCCGAGCGCGACGCGCCCCGGCCCGCCGCGCAACTCGTCGGCCAGCATTCCGCGGCTCCAGGGCTCGCGGAAGCACTCGCGCTCGACCGTGTGGAGGCGGTCGAGGTCGCCCGGCGAGAGGCTCACGATCGCGGCCGCCAGCGCGGCCGCCGGGCGCCCGGCCGGCAGCACGGCGTCGGGGGGCAGGAGGTATCCCGGCCCGGGGACACGGTCGGCCAGCGGCAGCGCGCCGGCCGCGGCCAGCCGCGCCAGCACCACGGCGGCCGGCGCCGTGGCCTCCACCGTGCGGACCCCTTCGGCAAACGGCAAGGGCGGCGCACCGCGCGGCACCGCGACCGCGTGTCCGGCGAACTCGCGGCGCGCAGGCAACGCCTCGAGTGGCAGGAGTTCGGCCTCCCCGGGACGCACCCCCTCTTCGCGCGCCCGGGCCAGCATCACGCGCCAGCGGCCCCACGGGATCGCGACCCAGGCCGGAAGCGCGAGTCCCGCGCCGGCGGCGAGCAGCCGCGGGCTGTCGGAAAACGCGACCGGCAGGGGCGGGCCCCCGTCGGCGAGCCCCTGCGCCAGCCCGAGCGCGACGCGCAGCCCGGTCGTCGAGCCGGGACCGATGCCGACCGCGAGCCCGGTCAGCGCCGCCGGCGCCACGCCGCAGCGCGCGAGCAGTTCCCGCGCGGCGCGGGCGAGATCGGCCCGAACGCCGTCCGCGTCTCCCGGCGCGGGCCCCTCGAAGACCTTCCCGTCCAGCGCCAGCGCCGCGGTCGCGGGGTGGAGCGCTCCCTCGAGCGCCAGCACGGCGGCCCGCGTCACGGGCCGCCGCCCGCACCCGGCGCGGCGCCCCTGGCCTCGCGCGGCCCGCGGTCCGGCTCCCCGGCGCGGGCCGGGCGCAGTTCCGCGAGCAGTTCCGGAACCGACGCCGCGACCAGCCCGAAGCGCAGCGAGCCGCAGACCTCCGCGACCGGCGCGAAGCCGCAGGCGCCGAAGCAGGCGACCGCGTCGAGGCTGAAGGCGCCGTCGGCCGTCGTTCGCCCGGCCGCCACACCCAGCGCCGACACCAACGCGGCCAGGGTCGCGTTCGCGCCGTGGACCTGGCAGGCCGTTCCGACGCAGACCCGGATCGGCCGGCGGCCGGGCGGCTCCAGCCGCAGGCCTCCCGCGGACCGGACTGCACTCCACGCGACCTCGCCCGGGACGCCGACGTGCTCGGCGATCCGCTCGACGTCCTCCGCGGTCAGCCAGCCGCGCCCGGCCTGGACCTCGCCGAGGAGCGGCACCAGCGCGTCGCGCCGCCCGGCCGGGTGCCGGGCCAGGATCGACAGGAGCGCGCCGGGGCCGTTCACGCCGCGGCGTCAGGAGGGCAGGCCGAGGGCCGCGAGGTGCGCGCGCAGGTCCGGCTCGGAGAGGCCGAGCCGCGGCGCCGCCCGCGCCACGTCGCCGCCCACCTCGTCGAGCAGCCGGCGCAGCCACTGGGCCTCCAGCTCGCTCGGCGCCGCGGGAGCCGCGGGGCCGGTCTCGCGCCCCTCGAGGAACTCGCGCGGGAGGTCCTCGGCGTGGACCACCGCGGGCGGCAGGGCGAGCACGATGCGCTCGGCGAGCCGGCGCAGCTCGCGCACGTTGCCGGGCCAGGTGTGACGCGCCAGGGCGTGGAGCGCGTCGAGCGCCAGCGTGGGGGCGGGCTGCCCGTACTCGCGTGCCACCTCCTGCAGGAAGATCTCCGCCAGCTCCGGCAGGTCCCCCGCCCGCGCGCTCAGCCGGGGAAGATCGATCCGGTGCGGGAAGGCCTCCAGAAACGCCGGCTCGAGCCGCGCCGCGGCCGCACCGTCGGGCGGGCCGGACAGCGAGACGACCAGCCCCGGCTCCGAGCGCACGCCGTGCACCGCGCCGGGGACCGGAAAGCTGCCGGTGCGCAGCCCCTCGGCCAGAGAGAGCTGGACCGCGGGCGGCAGCGCCTCGGCCCCCTCGATGTAGAGCGTCCCTTCGTCGGCCAACGCGATCCGCCCGGCATCGTCCGGCCCGGCGCCGTCCCCGCCGTAGAGGGCCCGCAGCAGACGCTCCGGCGGGACAGTCCCGGCGCGCAGATCGAGAAACGGCCCGTCCGGCCGCGGCCCGTGCAGGGAGAGCCAGCGCGCGGCGAGGCTGCGTCCGGTGCCGCGCTCGCCCCGGAGCAGCGCCGGCCGGCCGTCGGCGGCCCCCGCGAGCCGGGCGCGCAGCGCCTCGACCGCGGCGCCGCGGCCGATGAACTCGGCTTCGCGCCGCAGTTCCACCTGCAGCGCGCGGTGCTGCCGCTCGAGCCGCGCGTGGCGCAGCGCGTTGCGCAGCACCAGCAGCACGCGCTCGAGCGAGAGCGGCTTCTCGACGAAGTCGTAGGCGCCGCGCTTGGTCGCCTTGACGGCGGTATCGATCGTGCCGTGGCCGGAGATCATGACCACCGGGGCCCTGACGCCGCGCTCGCGCATCATCCGCAGCGCCTCGATCCCGTCGACGCCCGGCAGCCAGACGTCGAGGAAGACGGCGTCGGGCGAGCCGGCCAGCGCCTGCTCGACCCCCTCCTCCCCCGACGCGGCGGGGATCACCTCGTACCCCTCGTCCTCGAGGATCTCGGTCATCGAGCGGCGCACCGCGTCCTCGTCGTCGACGACGAGAACCCGGCCGCGGCGGGCGGCGGGCGGGGTCATGAGGTCGTCTCCTCGTCCGCGGCGGCGGCGGCGGCCGCGGCCGGCAATTCGATCACGAAACGGGTGCCGCCGCCGGGGTTGTCCTCGGCCCGGATCCGTCCGCCGTGGTCGGTCACGATCCGGTGCACGATCGCGAGCCCGAGCCCGGTCCCGCCCGGCCGCCGGGTGAAGCTGGGCAGGAAGAGCTGCTCGCGCGCCCCCTCGGGCAGTCCGGGGCCGTTGTCGGCGACCTCGAGCACGACCGGCCACTGCCCCGGCTGCCGCCGCGTGCGCACCGCGATCGCCCCGCCCGGGCCGAGCAGCGCGACGGCGTTGTCGAGCAGGTTGATCAGCGCGCGGCGCATCGCCTCGGTGTCGACCGCGTGCGTCGGCAGGTCGGCGGCGAACTCGGTCTCGTAGCGGATCTGCGGGTGCGAGGTCCGGTAGAGGGCCAACGCCTCCTCGGCCACCTTGCCGACGTCCCCGGGCTCGGGGCGCAACTCGGGCAGCCGGGCGAAGCGCGAGAACTCGTCGACCAGCCCCTTCAGGCTGTCGACCTCGCGCACGATGTTCCCGACCATCTCCTCGAGCACCTCGCCGGCCTCCTCCGGGCTGCGGCGGTAGCGGCGCAGCAACCGCTCGGCGGAGAGCCGGATCGGGGTCAGGGGGTTCTTGAACTCGTGCGCCAGCCGCCGCGCGACCTCGCCCCAGGCGGCGAGCCGCTCGGCGCGCCGCAGCGGCGTCAGGTCCTCGAGCACGACCAGCACCCCCTCGCCGCGGCCCGGGATCCCGAAGCGGGCGGCGGTCGCCTCGACCATCGCCTGCTTCCCCTCGACCTCGACCGGGACCTCGCGGCTCGAGCGCCGGGCCCAGCCCTCGAGCACCGGCTGGACCACGCGGTAGACCGCCTCGCGGCCGCCCGAGAGCGCCTCGGTCACCGGCGCGCCGCGCGGCAGGTCGGACAGCCGCAGCAGCTCGAGCGCCGCGCGGTTGGCGGTCGCGACGCGCGCATCGGCGTCGAGGCTGAGCACGCCGACCGGGATCGCCTCGAGGATCGTCTCGATGTAGCGCCGCCGCCCCTCGATCTCGCGCCGCTGGCGCTGGATCTCGCCCGCCATCCGGTTGAACGACGAGACCAGCTGCCCGATCTCGTCGCTGCCGCTGCCGGGGACGCGGTAGGTCAGGTCGCCCCCCGCCAGCGCCTCGGTCCCGCGCGCCAGCGCCAGGATCGGGTTGGTGATCTGGCCCGCGACGTAGAAGCTGGTCCAGACCGCGGCGAACAGCACGAGCAGCGTCAGCAGCGCGAAGAGCGCGACGTAGAGCCGCTGCACGACCGGCCGCCGGGTGCCGTAGTCCTCGACCTCCCGCCCCGAGAGCAGCACGCTGTCGATTCGCCGCGCGTCGTCCTCCGGGATGTAGACCGCCGCCCAGGCCACCGCGACCGTCTGGCCCCGGGCACGCACCGCCTCGGTCGCCACCGTGCGCCAGCCGTACACGAGGCGGTCGCTGGTCAGCCCGCCCTTCCCGCTCTCGAAGGTCTCGCGGACGATCGCCTCGGGCACGCGCGTCAGCTCGGTCGGCAGCGCCGTCGCGGCCCCGCTGCGTACGATCTCGGCCACCGCGACGGGGCTTCCGCTGGGGAACGCCACGCCGACCGCCGTCAGCCCGTAGCGCCGCCGCAGCTGGTCCAGCGTGCCGGCGATCTCGCCGCGGGCGGCCGCCGGATCGCGGGCCAGGGGGCCGCGCGCCAGGTCGTCGGCCACGACGCGGGCGAAGTGCCGCGCCTCGGCCGAGGCCTCGCGCTGGGCCATCTGCGCGATCCCCGCGGCCTGGTCCATCGTCTTCGCGATGTCGGGGGGGATCAGGTCCGACAGCGAGCGCAGCACGATCGCGATCGCGCCGGCGAAGAGGGTCAGGGAAGGGATCAGGACGAGGAAGAAGAAGGCGAAGAAGACCCGCGCCTGAAGTCGCGCCCCCAGGATCCCGCTGCGGCGGCCGGCCAGCACCCGGGCCACGTTGCGCACGATCAGCGCGGCCACGGCGAGGGCCAGCAGCACGAGCGCCGCGGCCAGGCCCGAGAGCAGCGTCTTGTCGCCCGCCAGCCGCGTGTCCCCCAGCTTGCCGCGCTGGATGACGTAGTAGAGGACGAACGTCAGGACGAACGAGAGGCCGACGATCGTGAACAGCAGCCGGTCGGAGCGGAAGCGGTTGCGCAGCATCCGGTCAACGCGCGCGGCCGGGCGGGGCGGGCCGCGACGGCGGCTCGGTCGGCCCCCCGGGGCCGCTCTCGAAAATCCAGTTGGAGCGGTCGGCCAGCAGCGCGTCGGCCAGCCGGCCGTGGAGGTCGTGGCCGGCCCGCCAGGCCACGACACGCCCGGCCAGGCCGCAGCCCAGCAGCGCGAGGTCGCCGACCAGGTCGAGCGTCTTGTGGCGCACGAACTCGTCCCGGTAGCGGAGGTCGACCCCCTTGATCCCGTCGTCGTCGACCAGGATCGCGTTGTCGAGCGATCCGCCCCGGATCAGCCCGGCCCGCTGGAGCTTCTCGACGTCGCGCCGCATCCCGAAGGTCCGGGCCGCGGCCAGCTTGCCCAGGAAGTCGTCGGGCTGGTCGAGCTGGACCGTGACCTCCTGGTAGCCGAGGTGCTCGTGCTCGAAGTCGATCGCGGTCGTGACCCGCAGCCCCTCTCCGGGCTCGATCGTGATCCGCCGCTCCTCGTCCCCGACGACCAGCTTCTGCGTGACCACGATCCGCGGGTACCAGGCCTGCTGCTCGACCAGCCCCGCGGCCAGGATCGCGCGCGCGAACGGGAGCGACGAGCCGTCGAGGATCGGCAGCTCGCTCCCCGACATGCGGATCCGGGCGTTGTCGAGGCCCAGGGCGTAGACCGCGGCCATCAGGTGCTCGGGGGTGTCGATCGTCGCGCCGTCCCGCTCGAGGCGCGTCGCGTGCATCATCGGGCTGCGGAACTGCTGGAGCGCCGGGAGCTCGAGCCCGCCGGCCCCGTCGAGCACGAAGACGACCCCCGACCCCGGCGGGGCGGGCTCGAGCTCGACGCGCTCGGTCCGGCCGTGGTGGAGACCGATCCCCTCGAGCCGGACCGGGGCGGCCAGGGTCCGCTGCAGACGCACCATGGGACGATTCTATACTGTTGACCCGGCGGGACCTGCCACGGAGAATGGCGGCGCCCGTCCCGGAGGACCCCGATGAAAGAGCGTGCCCTTTCCGCCGAGACCATGGATGGCGTCATCGATCGGCTCGCCGACGCGCTGCGCGACGAGCTCTCCGCGATCCAGCTGCCGCCCCCGGTGGCCCGGACCCCGGAGTGGCTCCGCGCGGCCTGTGCCGCGCTGCGCGAGGCCCCGGGCCAGGTCGCGTTGCTGCGCGCGTTGCTGGCGAGCGCGGGCGACGCCGGCGCGCGGGCGGCGCTCTTCGTCGTCAAGCAGGACCGGATCGAGGGCTGGGAAGGCGCGGGCTTCGACGAGGTCGACTTCCACGGCGTGGGGCTCTCGCCCGACGACGCCGCGCTCGCGGCCCTCCTGGTCGAGCAGCGGCCGATCGCGCTGGGCGGCGAGACGGGGCTGCCCGCGCCGGACTTCGGGCAGGGCCCGCGTTCGCCCGCGGTGCTGATCCCGGTCCAGGTCCACGGCAGGCTGGTGGCGGTGATCTACGCCGACCCGGCGGAGCACGGCGCGGCGATCGACACCACCGCGCTCGAGGTGCTGGGCGAGGTCGGCGGGCTGGCGATCGAGCGGCTCGCGCTGGCGCGCTGGTCGCAGCGCCCCGGCGAGGGGGCGGCTGCGGAGGCCCCGCCCCGGGTCCCCGACGCGGCGCCGCCGACCCTCTCGCAACCGGTGGGGTCGATCCCCGCGGCGGCCGTCCCCGCGGCGGCGGCGGGCCCCCCGACCGGTCCCGAGCCGGGACCGGGTGCGGTCTCCCCCGAGGTCCAGGACGCGCGCCGCTTCGCGCGCCTGCTGATGGAGGAGATCTGCCTTTACCACGCCGACAAGGTCGACGAGGGGCGAGCGCAGGCCGACCTGCTCTCGCGCCTGTCGGACCAGGTCGAGCGCGCGCGGCAGATGTACGAGCAGCGCGTCCCGCCCGAGATCCGGGCGCTGGGCGACTTCTTCGACGAGGCGCTGGTGCGCGTGCTCGCCGCGGGCGAAACGAACGCGCTGGGGCGCGTGGACCGCGCCGCGTTCTAGTTTCGCGGATCAGAAGCCCCGATGACGCCTTCCCGCCCGTCGTGGAAGGGCGACGCGGCGCTCGTCGTTTGCGCCGTCGGCTGGGGGGCGACCTTCCCGCTCGTCGACGCCGCGATGCGCTCGGCTTCGCCCGTCGCCTTCAACGCCGCGCGCTTCCTGCTCGCCGCCGCGGCGCTGGGGTGGATCCTGGTCGCCCCGGGGCCGCGCGCGGTGCGGCACGCGGCCGGCTGGGGCGTCGCGCTGGGCGCGCTGCTCGCGGCCGGTTTCTCGCTGCAGGCCTGGGCGATGCCGCAGGTCGGCCCGACCCGTTCGGCGTTCCTGACGGCCTTCTACGTGATCTTCACGCCGCTCCTCGATTGGCTCGCGACCGGGCGCCGGCCGCCCGCCTCGACCGCCGCGGGCGCGCTGCTCGCGTTCGCCGGAGCGGGGGTGATGAGCGGCCTCGGCCTCGGCGGTGTGCCGACGCTGGCCGACCTCGCGACGCTGGCCGCGGCGCTGCTGTTCGCGGGGCAGCTGGTCGGGCTGCACGCCGCGCTGCCCCGCCACTCGTCGCGCGCGCTGCTCTTCGCGCAGGTCCTGGCGGCCGGCCTGATCTGCGCCGCCGCCGCACCGCTGCTGGAGACGGTCCGCTTCGAGCCCTCGCCCGGGTTGGCGGCCCGCCTGATCTTCCTCGCGCTGGTCGCCACCGCGCTGTTCCTGGGGCTGCAGAACTACGGGCAGGCCCACACGACCCCGACGCGGGCCGCAATCCTGTTCGCGTCGGAGCCGGTGTGGGCTGCGCTCTTCGGCCGCCTGGCGGGCGACGCGCTGTCGGCGCACGAGGTGGCCGGCGCGCTGGTCGTCCTGGCCGGGATCCTGGTCGCCACGGTGCACCCGCGTTCCGGCGGCTGAGGCCCGCGCTAGCCCTCGGCGAGCAGCCCGCGGAAGACCACGCGCGCCGGGCCGGTCAGCAGCGCGCCGCCGCCGGCCGGAGCCAGTTCGACCGTCAACGGGATGCCGGCGGGCGGGTAGACCTGGAAGGTCCCCCCACAGCCGGGAGGGGACTCGCAGAAGGCGGCCGCGGCCCAGGCGCCGCTCCCGCAGGCCAGCGTCTCGCCGCTGCCACGCTCGAAGGTGCGCACGAAGAGGGCCCGCCCCGAGGCCTCGCGGACGAGCGTGAGGTTGACCGCCCCCGCCAGCTCCGGGTCGGCGGCTAGGAGTCGCGCGGCCAGGTCCGCGAGGTCGAGCCGCGTGCCCGCCGGCTCGCGCGCGACCAGGTGGGGCACGCCGGCCCGAACCAGCCGCGCCGCGAGGGTGCCCCCGTCCGGGAGCGGCAGGGAGCGTGGCGTGTCGTCGACCGCCGGGCGCGGCCCGCGGATCGAGACCGTCGCCCCCTCGACCCGGGCGTCGACCGAGAAGCCTGGGAAAACGAGCTCGAGCGGCGAGCCGGAGAGGCCGCGCTCGACCGCGAAGCGCGCGGCGCAGCGCGCGCCGTTGCCGCAGAACGCGGCGCTGCTGCCGTCGGCGTTGCGGTAGTCGACGACGACGCGGCCGGGCCGGGCCTCGCTGACGGCCAGCAGGCCGTCGGCGCCGATCCCGGTGCCGCGCGCGCAGAGCCGTCGCGCCAGCTCGTCGGCAGCGCCGGGCAGGCCGTCGCGGGCGTCGATCACGACGAAGTCGTTCCCCGCCCCCTCCATCTTCCAGAACGAGAGGCCGCCGCTCACGGCGCGCTCGCAGCGGGCGGGCGCGCGACCACCCAGCCGGTCGGGCCGACCGCCTCGGAGCGGTTCCCGCTCGCGTCCTCGGCCAGCACCCGGTAGCGGTAGCGCGCGCCGGGCTCGGCGGCGGCGTCGAGGAAGAAGGCGTCGGGGGCCTCGGAACGGCCAACCTCGGAGAACCCGGGCTCCCCTTCGCGCTGCCGCTCGACGACCCAGGCCTTCTCGTCGGCCGCGCCGCCGGGGTACCACAGCACGCGGATCCGTCCGGCCTCCGCGACCGCGTCGAGATCGCGCGGTGAGGCCGGCGGGAAGCGGTCCTGATAGTCGATCGGCCCGAGCTGCTGCGGCTCCCCCTCGACCGGGATCTGGGCCGCAGTGCGGGCGAAGGCGGCGAGGTAGACGACCGTCTCCCCGTAGCGCGGTGCGGTGTCGAGCAGCGTCCCGTCCTTCGCCGCCACGGTGCGGAACGGCTCCCACGGCTCGGCGGCGGGCGGCGACCAGCGCCAGATCCGGACCGTCTCCGCGCGTTGGTCCGCCGGGGCCGCCCAGCTCAACTGGATCCCGTTCTCGCGCGGCTCGGCGGCGAGCGTGGTCATCGCGGGCAGGGCGGGGCGGAGCGGGGCCAGCGCGGAGCGCGGCGAGGCCAGCGACCTGGCCCGCGCGTCCGCCAGCCCGACGGCGAGGACCAGCTCGGGCGAAGCCGGGAGCTGCTCGAGCGGGACCGCGTCGCGGCGGGTCACGGGCGATTCCGCACCCGCCGCGAACGGCGGCAGCGCGAGCGGCCGGGCCACCCGCCGGAACTCACGGTCGCGGTTGGAGGCCGACCACGAGGAGCCCTGGCCGGTGCCGCCCGTCGTGAACAGGATCTCGGGCCGGGCCGGCAGGCGCAGCGCGCCGCCACCGACGATCCGCAGCGCGTAGCGCGCCTCGAGCTGCAGCGCGTCGCCGCGCTGGCGCCAGCGAACCCCCGCCGGCGGCTCCGGCAGGTGCGGGAGCGGCGGCGTGGGCGGCCCGCGGTGGCCGCAGCCGAGCGCCGCGAGCGCGAGCGGAAGCAGCGCGAGGGCGCGTCTCATCTCACAACGCGAAGCGGGCGAGGTCCTGGCGCGCCACCAGCCCGGAGAGCGCCTCGCGCACCTCGGGGGCGTCGATCGCGACCGGCCCCCGCCGGCGGTCGGGCGCGTCGAAGAGCAGCGGCCCGAGGAGCCGCTCCAGGATCGTCGCCAGGCGCCGCGCCCCGATGTCCTCGACCGACTCGTTGACCCGGTCGGCCAGCTCGGCGATCTCGCGCAGCGACGCGTCGCTGAAGGAGAGTTCGACCCCGTCGACCGCGAGCAGGCTCTGGTACTGCCGGACCAGCGCGTTCTTCGGTACGGTCAGGATCTGGTAGAGGTCCTCGCGCGTCAGGCGCCGGAGCTCGACGCGGATCGGGAACCGGCCCTGCAGCTCCGGCAGCAGATCGGAGGGCTTCGCCGCGTGGAACGCGCCGGCCGCGATGAACAGGATGTGGTCGGTCCGCACCGGGCCGCGCTTGGTCTGCACGATCGTCCCCTCGACGATCGGCAGCAGGTCGCGCTGGACCCCCTGCCGGCTGACGTCGGGGCCGGATTGGCTCCCTCCGCCCGCCACCTTGTCGATCTCGTCGATGAAGACGATCCCGGTCTGCTCGGTGCGCTCGATCGCCTCCTTGGCCAGCGTCGCCTCGTCGAGCCGCCGGTCCTCCTCCTCGCGCTGCAGCAGCTCGCGCGCCTCGCGCACGCTGACGCGGGCGCGCCGGGTGCGCCGGCCCATGAAGCCGGGGAGCATCTCGCCCAGCTTGACCTCCATCTCGTCCATGCCCGGGCCGCCGGCGATCCGGAAGGCGGGCTTCTCCTCGTCCGGAAGCTCGAGCTCGACCATCCGCTCCTCGAGCTCGCCGCCGCGCAGCCGGCCGCGCAGTTCCTCGCGCGCCTCGATCCACTCGCGCCCGTCGGTCCCCGCGCCCCGGGGCCCGGCGAGCAGCTCGAGCAGCCGGTCCTCGGTCGCGCGCACCGCCGCCGCCGCGACCTCGCGGCGCCGCTCACGGCGCACCATCTCGACCGCCAGCTCGAGCAGGTCCCGGATCATCGACTCGACGTCCCGGCCGACGTAGCCGATCTCGGTGTATTTCGTCGCCTCGACCTTCAGGAAGGGGCTCCCGACCAGCCGAGCGAGCCGCCGCGCGATCTCCGTCTTGCCGACGCCCGTCGGGCCGATCATCAGGATGTTCTTGGGCAGCACCTCCTCGGCCTGCTCGGGCGGGAGCTGCTTGCGGCGCCAGCGGTTGCGCAGCGCGACCGCGACGGCGCGCTTGGCCTCCGTCTGGCCGACGATGTAGGCGTCGAGCTCGGCCACGACCTGGGCCGGAGTCAGGTCGTCCTGGCGCCCGAGCGGGCGACTCGGCTCGAGGTGCGGCGGGCCGCCGCTGCCCGGCATGTAGAAGACCATCGTCGTCCCCCGGCTCAGTCGCCGAGCGTCTCGCAGACGATCCGCTCGTTGGTGTAGATGTCGATCGAGGCCGCGGTCTGCAGCGCCGCGATCGCGATCGCGTCAGCCGCCAGCTCGGTGTGCTGCACCAGGGCGCGCGCTGCGGCGAGCGCGGCCGAGCCGCCGCTGCCGATCGCGATCACGCCGTCGTCCGGCTCGATCAGGTCGCCGGTGCCCGACAGCAGCAGCGTGTGCTCGCGATCGGCGACCAGGAGCAGCGCCTCGAGGCGCCGCAGCGCGCGGTCCTGGCGCCAGTCGCGCGCCAGCTCGATCGCCGCGCGCTCGAGCCGCCCGCCGTGCTGCTCGAGCCGCTCCTCGAAGCGCTGCAGCAGCGCGAAGGCGTCGGCGGCCCCGCCCGCGAAGCCGGCCAGGATCCGGCCGTCGGCGAGCCGCCGCACCTTGCGCGCGCCTTCCTTGACGATCGTCCGGTCGAGCGTGACCTGGCCGTCGGCGGCCATCGCGACCCGTCCGGCGCGCCGCACCGCGACGACGGTGGTCGAGGTCACGCGCATCACGCCCCCCCGGTCCGCGGCGGGGCCGCGGCGTCGGAGGGCGCCGGCGCGGCGCCGGGCTCGGTCGCAGCGAGCGCCGCCAGTTCGGTCTGCGCCTTGCCGGCCCAGGAGCCGGCCGGGTAGTCGGCGATCAGGCGCTCGTACGAAAGGCGCGCCTTGGCCTGGTCGCCGGCCTTCGCGTAGGCCTGCCCGAGCTGGAACAGCGCCTCCTCGCGGCGCTGCGAGGAGGGGTACTCGTCGACCAGCCGCGCGAGCCGCTGAATCTCGCCGAGCGGCTTGCCCCGCTTCAGGTAGAACTGGGCGACCAGCCAGTCGTGCTCGGCCAGCATGTCGCCGGCCCGGGCCGAGGCCTGGAGCGCCGCGAGGCGCCACGGGTCGCCGGGGGGCAGCTCGCGGAGCATCGTCCGGTAGTGCTCGCGGGCCCGGCGCGGGTACTCCTGGTCGTTGGACGGGTCGCTCGCCTGCTCCAGCAGGCAGGCCCCGACCTGGAACCGGGCGTACGAGGACATCGGGTGCAGCGGGTAGAAGTTGAGAAACTGCTCGTAGCGGCTCTGGGCCTCGATCGCGCTGGTCGTGCCGAGTTGGTAGAAGTAGGCGTCGGCCAGCGCGAGCTTGACCATCGGGTCGAGCGTCTCCCCGACCGGCGTGACCATCCCGACGTCCCCGAGCCGCGTCGTCGCCTCGACGAAGCGCCGCTCCTCGATCAGCGCGCGGGCCTCGCGATAGAGCGCCTCGTTGTCCTCGTTCAGCTGGTCCCTCTTCTTCGAGCTGCCGCAGCCGGGCAGGGCCAGCGCGAGCGGGATCAGCAGCGCCGGCAGGACGAGCCGGCGGGCGGCCCGGGAACGACTGAGGGCGGTCAGGGCATCCACGGCGAGAGCCTCTCCATCATCTCGGGCGGCAGCCGCTGCGGCCGGCCGTCGCGGCCCACCGCCGCGTGCTCGCTGAACCCCTCGGCCAGCAGGGCGCCGTCCGCGGGCCGCACGACCCGGTACTCGAACCGGACCCGGACGGCCGTCAGCGCGGCGAGCCCGGTCCGGACCTCGAGCTCGTCATCGTAGCGCGCCGGGCGCCGATAGCGAGCCCCGGCCTCGACCACGGGGAAAAGGATCCCCCGCTCGTCCTCGAGGATCCCGTAGGGCAGCCCCGCCTCGCGCATCAGTTCGGTCCGACCCAGCTCGAACCAGGCCAGGTAGTGCGTGTGGTGTGCCACCCCCATCCGATCGACCTCGGGGTAGCGCACCCGGAGCGGGGTCGAGAGGGCCCTCACGACCCGGACTCGGCGGCGGCGCGCAGCGCGGCCAGCGCCGCCCTCGGGTCGGGCGCCCCGAAGATCGCGTTGCCGGCGACCAGGCTGCGCGCCCCGGCGCGCGCCACCGCGGCCGCGTTGGCCGTGCCGATCCCGCCGTCGACCTGGATCCGCGCCGAGGCGCCGGCCGCGGCGATCATCGCGGCGACGCGCTCGACCTTGCCCAGCGCACCGGGGATGAACGACTGGGCCGGGAACCCCGGCTCGACCGACATCACGAGCACCCAGTCGATCAGCGGCAGGATCTCGGAGAGGGTCTCCGGGGGCGTGGCCGGGTTGAGCGAGACCCCGGCCTCGAGCCCGAGTCCCTTGATCTGCTGCACGGTGCGGTGGAGGTGCGGGCAGGCCTCGACGTGGACCGTCAGCCGCGCGGCCCCGGCCCGGCCGTAGTCGCCGATCCAGCGCTCCGCGTCCTCGATCATCAGGTGGCAATCGAGCGGCAGCCGGGTCGCCTTCCGGAGCGCGGCCACGACCGGCGGCCCGATCGTCAGGTTGGGGACGAAGTGCCCGTCCATCACGTCGACGTGCACGACGTCGGCGCCCGCCGATTCGAGCAGGGCCAGCGCGTCGGCCAGGCGCGCAAAGTCGGCGGACAGGATGGAGGGGGCGATCTCGATCTTCATGGCTTGAACCTCGCGCGTGTCCCGCCCGGCCCGCTCACGGGGCCGGTGTCAGGGTGATGCGGGTGGTGGCGGTGACCCGGCTTCCGACCGGGGGGCGCTGCTCCGCGACGACAGCCCCGGGCCGGAGGTCGCCCGGGCCGCCGATCGCGATCGAACGGAAGCCCAGCCCCTCGAGCGAGCGGACCGCGGTCGCCGCGGGCCGCCCGACGAAGTCGGGCATGACGAAGGCGCGCGGCGTGCGGCCGGCGCTGACGAGCACGGCGATCGCCTGCCCGGTCGAGCCGTCGCCGCCCGCGGGTGGGTGATGCGCGAGGATCCGCCCGGCCCCCTCGCGGGGGTGCGGGGCGCGGGAGGTCGTGCCGAGCACCATCCCGGCGCGCCGCAGCGCGAGTTGGGCCCGGCTGACGCTCGAACCGGCGAGGTCGGGCACGGTCGTCTTCTCGGGGCCGCTGCTCAGCACGAGGCGCACGGGGCGGCCGGGCTTGCTGCGGCTGCCGGCCGCGGGGAACTGGTCGAGGACCTTCCCCGCGGGGCGGGCCGGATCGGCGCGCCGGCCCGTCACCTGCGGGTGAAGCCCGAGCGCACGCAGCCGCGCCATGGCCTCGGCCTGGTCGCTGCCGACCACCGACGGCACGGTGAGCTCGGACACGAATCGGACCGAGGCGCGAAGCGTGAACCAGGCCGCGAGCCCGAACACGAGGGCCAGCGAGCCGGCGAAGAGCGCGCCGAACACCCCGCGGCGCAGCCAGGTCCGGAGGCGGCCGGGACCGCTCACGCGGCCGCCCGGGAGAGCCGGGCGGCGAAGAAGCCGTCGAGCCCATCGCGGTCCGGCCGGGTGGCGAGCGCCGGCGGGTCGCCGGACACCAGCCCCGCGGCCGCGGCGCCAAGGTGGTCCGCCGGGTCGTCCGGCGCGAACTCCGGGTGGCGCGCAAGGAAGGCGCGCAACTGGTCCTCGCCTTCCTCGGGTTCAAGGCTGCAGACCGCGTAGACCAGCGCCCCGCCCGGTGCGACGAGCGGGGCCGCCGCGTCGAGCATCCGCGCCTGGCGGACGGCGCAGTCGGCAATGTCGCCGGGCGCGAGCCGCTGCCGCTTGTCGGGGCGGCGCCGCAGCGTCCCGGTCCCGCTGCACGGCGCGTCGAGCAGGACGCAGCCAAAGGCCGCCGCGGCGAGGGGCGGCGCCTCGGCGTCTGCGCGCAGCACGATCGTCCGGCCGGCCGGCGCGCGCAGCGCGAGCGTTTCGGCCAGCCGCCGCGCGCGCGACGGGACCGGCTCGAGCGCAACCAGCGCCCCCAGCGCCCGCTGCGCGAGGAGCGCCGCCTTGCCGCCGGGCGCCGCGGCAAGGTCGGCGATCGGCCGCGCGTCGCTGCTCGTGGCCAGCAGCGCGACCAGCGCCGCGGCCTCGTCGAGCAGCACGCAGCGCCCCTCGGCAAAGGCCGCGGTGGACTGCGGCGCTCCGCGCGTCACGACCAGCCCCTCGGGGTGCCGCGTCGCGGGCTCGGTCTCGACCCCTTCCGCGGCGAACTCGCGCGCCAGATCCTCGCGCGGCGCCGCGCCTCCGGTCCGGCCCAGGACGGCGCGGGCCACCGCGAAGGGGCGCGCCGGGCGGTTCGCGGCTTCCACCAGCGCGCGGGCCGCGGCCTCGCCGAAACGCGCGCTCCAGCGCGCGGTCAGCCAGGCCGGCATCGTCGCGGCCGGATCGAGCGCGCCGCCTTCCGCCGCCAGCCGCCGCAGCACGGCGTTGACCAGGCCCGCGGCGCGCTCGGCCCCGGCCAGCCGGACGGCGTGGACGGCGGCGTCGACCGCGACCGGCGCGGGGTGACCGAGCACCAGGAACTCCGCCGCCGCAACCCGGAGCGCGGCACGAACCCGCGGATCGAGCGTCCCCAGCCCGGAGCGCACCAGGGGGTCGAGCCGCACGTCGATCGCCCCCTGCCAGCGCAGCGTCGCGTAGACCAGCGCGTGCAGCCGGGCCCGGTCGGCGGGGGCCTCGAGCCGCCGTTCGCGAGCCGCGAGCAGCCGGTCCGACCAGGCGCCCGCCTCGATTCCGGCCAGCACGGCGAGCGCGTGCGCCCGCACCCGCGGGGAGCGCGGGGCGGCCGCCCCCTCGGCCGGCACGCGCGCGTTCACGGACCCGACCACCCCTCGAGCCTCCCTCCGGGTTCCAGGTGGCGCCCCGCCAACGCCGCGCCCGCGGACATCGGCCGGCCGTTCTCGGGCAGCAACTCGAAGACCCGCAGCGTGCCCCGGCCGCAGGCCACGTCGACCGCGTCGCCCGCCCGCCGCAGCACGGTGCCGGGCGCCGTGCCGGGGGGCGCAGTCTCCTCCAGCGCCACCGCGCGCAGCAACCGCAGCGTCCCCTTCGCCCCGCGGGTGACGACCGGCGGCCAGGGGACGAAGGCTCGCACGCGGCGCGCGATCTCGGCGGCGTCCCCGCTCCAGTCGACGATCCCCATCTCGCGCGAGAGGGGCGGCGCCCAGCTCGCGGCCGCGGGGTCCTGCGGCTGGGCCCCGAGCGTACCGGCCGCCAGCCGGTCGAGCGTCTCGACCAGGAGCGGTGCGCCGAGCCGGGCCAGCCGCGCGCCCAACGCTGCGGCGTCCTCGTCCGGCCCGACCGGGACCGTGCTCTGCAGATAGACCGGGCCGGTGTCGAGGCCGCGCTCCATGCACATCGTGCTCACGCCGGCCTCGGCGTCGCCGGCCCAGAGCGCGTGCTGCACGGGGCTGGCGCCGCGGTGGCGCGGGAGCAGTGAGAAGTGGAGATTGACGCCGCCCCAGCGCGGGGCGTCGAGCAGCCGGCCGGGCAGGATCCGCCCATAGGCGACGACCGCCAGCGCTTCCGGAGCGAACGCCAGGAGTTCGGCCCGCGCCGCATCACCGCGCAGCGTCGCGGGCTGCAGGACCGGCCCCAGACCCAGCCGCGCGGCCGCCTGTTTCACCGGCGGCGGAAGCGGCTGCCGGGTGCGGCGCGCCGGCGCGTCGGGCGCGGTCACCACGGCGACGACGCGATGCGCCGACGCCGCCAGCGCCTCGAGCGCGGGGACCGCCCAGGCGGGCGTGCCGAAGAAGAGGACGTTCACGCGCGACCATTGTCGCGCGCCCGTCAGCCGGCCGCGACCTCCGGCCACTCGCCGTCGCGGCGCATCCGCTCGATCCGGCGCAGGACCAGCCGGCGCTTGAGCGGCGACATCCGCTGCAGGAAGGTGATCCCGTCGAGGTGGTCCAGCTCGTGGCAGATCGCGCGGGCGAAGAACCCTTCGGCCTCGCCCTCGATCGGGCGGCCGTCCAGGTCGATCCCGGCGTAGCGGACGCGCAACGGCCGCGGGACGTTCTCGTAGATCCCCGGGAACGAGAGGCAGCCCTCCTCCCCGTCCTGCTTGCCCGTCGCCTCGACCACCCGCGGGTTGACGAAGACCTTGACCTGGCCCGGCTCCTCGCCCGCGGTCAGGTCGATGACCATGATCCGGCGCCGGTCGGCGACCTGGTTCGCGGCCAGCCCGACGCCCGGCTCGGCGTGCATCGTCTCGACCATGTCCTGGACCAGGGTCCGGAGGTCGTCGGTGATCTCGGTGACCTCGCGCGTCGGCTCGAGCAGCACGGGGTGCGGATAAGCGACGATCGGGCGGACGGCCATGGCTGCATTCCCCGGGGCGCGCTCCCGTGCGCCCGTCTGCGCAAGCTAGCATCGGCCCCCGGAGCGAGCAAACATCCCACCCGATGCGTCCCCTGGCGAGGACGATCCACGCGGCGAGAGGACGGGAGGGGCCCGACCTCCGCGCGGTCAAGCCATTGTTCTCCAAGCATTTGGGTGGCAGGCCACGACGCCTTACAGAGCGGAACGGAGTTTGCAGCCGGATTCTGGCGCTGGAGGGATCCATGAACCGCCCCGCAACCGCCATTCCCCGCCGGATCGTCGATGCCCGCGCCGCCGGCGCCGCGCTCGCCGCGTGCGCCGCGCTGGTCGCGGCCCTTCCCGCCGAAGCCCGCCCGCCGGTCTCCTACTCGACCGAAGAGCCGGTGCCGGCCCCGTCGTCGCTCGCCCCCGCCGCCAGCTCCCACAGCGCGCCGTTCGCGCGCGTCCGCTACCAGGAGGGGGGGGTCGAGATCCGGCAGGGGGGCGACCTGCCGCAGGCGGTCGACGTCAACTATCCGGTCTTCGCCGGCGACCGGATCGCGACCGACTCGGGTCAACGGGCGGAACTCCAGCTGCCCGACGGCACGCTGCTGCGGATCGACCGCGACAGCGCGGTCGCGTTCGACGACTTCGCCGCGCAGGACGGCGGAACCTCGGTCGTCTCGCTGGCGGTGGGGCAGCTGCAACTGGTGATCGGGAACGCGCGCGGCGGCGACGGGCTGCGCGTCGACACGCCGTCGGCGTCGATCTACCCGCTCGACGCGAGCGCGATGCGGATCGACGTCGATCCGGGCGACATGGTCCGCGTCTCGGTGTCGAGCGGGCGGGTCGAGGTCGCGGCCGAGGCCGGGTCGGTCGTGCTGGTGAGCGGCGAGCGGACCGCCGTCGGGCCGGGCGCCGCGCCGCGCGATCCCTGGCGCTACGCCTCCGGCGCGCGCGACAACTTCGACGCCTGGACCGCTCAGCGCGAGATCGACAACCCGCTCGCGGTCGGGACCGCGGACGCCGGCGCGGAGTACGAGGCGCTTCCCGAGGAGGTCCAGCCCTACTACGGCGAGCTGTCCGGCAACGGGAACTGGGTCTACACGGAGGACTACGGCTGGGCCTTCCAGCCCAGTGTCGAGAGCGACTGGCAGCCGTACCAGGACGGCCAGTGGGTTCCGAGCCCCGGTGGCGACCCGGTCTGGGTCGGGACCGAGCCCTGGGGCTGGGCGACCTGGCGTTACGGCAGCTGGAACTTCAACGCCGGCTTCGGCGGGTGGCTCTGGGTGCCCGGCTCGACCTGGGTCCCGGCCAACGTCTGGTGGTACTACGGCCCGAGCTACGTCGGCTGGGTCCCGGTCGGGTACTGGGGCTGGCCGGTCTACGGGTGGTACGGCGGGTACTGGGGCTCGCCCTGGTTCGACACCTGCCCCTGGACCTTCGTCGGCTACAACGACTTCTGGTACAACCCGGTCCCGCGCGCGGCGGTGTCGCGCGACCGGATCCTGAACCCCGAACTCGACCGCGGCGTGGTCTCGCGCGAGGCGATCCCCTCCCCCGAGGGGCGGCGCGCGCGGGCGGGTGACCGCGAGGCCCGGGAGACGCTCGACCGGGGCGTCTACGAGCGGGCCCGCAAGCGGGCCGAGCGCGGCGACCGCGACGTGCGGCCGGTGCCGCGCGGCTCGGTCGAGGACGAGATGCGGCGCGAGCGCGGCGGCGCGACGCCGGGGACGCGTTCCGGCTCGGGGGGCGCCGTGCCGTCCGGCCGGCGCGACGCCGTCGGGCGCGGCAGCGGCGAGCGGCCCGCGGCGGGGGCGAAGCCGCCCGCCGCCGACGCCCCGCGCGCCGGCAGCGGCAACGTCGGCGGCCGGAGCGCAGCGCCGCGGGGTCCTTCCGCCACGCCCACCTCGCCCGCCACGCCGCCGGCGCGCCCGGGAGCGCCCCGCGTCCCGCGCCGCACCCTGCCCGAGGGGAGCGCCGAGCGCGAGCCGGGCGTCTCCCCGGGCGGGCCGCGCGCCCCGCGGACTTTCCCGCGGGCCCCGGAAGGGAGCGTGGCCCCGCGCAACGACGAGTCGGTGCGCCGGTTCTTCGGGCGCCTGTCGGAGGACACCCGGCTCGCTCCGCGCGCTCCGCGGCCCGCCCCGCTACGCCCGGGATCCGGCCCGAGCCGCGCCGGCGACGTCGCGCCCGCACCCCGCGTCCCGCGCCCGCAGGCCGGGAGCCCGGGAGTTCCGAAGGGCGCTCCCACGCCGAAGGCGCCGTCGGCCGGATCCCGGGGCGGTTCCAGCGGTGGGGCCAAACCGCCCGCCGCGGCGCCCCGCTCGGGGTCGGGCGGGAGCCCGTCCCGCAGCGCCCCCGCCCCGCGGTCCGGCGGAGGCGGCCGCTCGTCTTCCGGTTCGGGGGGGGGGAGCCGCGGCGGTGGCGGTGGCGGACACTCGGCCTCGCCGAAGCGCTGATCCGGTCAGCGGGCCGCGCCGAGCAGCGGTCCGGCGGCCCGGCAGTAGACCTCGCGATTGAGCCGCGCCAACGGCGGGCGACCGGCGTCGGCCAGGCTGCGCCCGAGCAGGTGAGAGCGGAGCTGCGACAGTCGGAAGCGGCCCGACTCCCGCGAGGCGCGATCGAGCAGCGCGAGGGCGCGGGCCCCGGCCTGCGGGTCGTAGTCGGCGGCGACCAGCGCGGCGAGCCCCTCGCCGTCCGCCAGTTGCTCGGCCTCGGCCCCGAACCCGACGCGGCAAGACAAGTCGATCGCGTCGGCAAGCGGCCCTTCGTCGCTGCGCCGCCAGAACGACCAGGTCCCCGCGACCTCCCCGCGGTAGCGCCGGGCGATCCAGCCGTGACGGGCGAGCGACTCCTCGCGCGCCAGCACGAAGGCCAGCTGCGCCTCGTCCTCGAGCGTGCGCACCAGCCCGGTGCTCAGCACCATGGAGCGGTCGGGCAGGGCGAGCAGGATCGGCTCGGGGAACGCCACGAAGGTCACCGGGCCGGCGGCCGTCCCGGGCAGGGCCGCCCGAACCGCGGCGACGTAGTGCTCCGCGGCAGGCTCCCGCATCGCGTCGAAGCGCGCGGCGAGCAGTTCGCGCAGCCGGGCCGCGAGCCGCTCACCGGCGGCCGGGCCGGACTCCTCGGGCTCCCCCGCGCAGGGCCGCCCGCGGCCGGCGGCGGAGCCGTGGGGCCGCGCGCAGGCGCGGCAGATCGACTCGGCCTCGCCTCCCGGCGCGACGAGGCCGCCGCACGCGGCGCACCACCCGCCCCCCGAGGGGAGCGCGAGCGCGGCCCGCTCGCGGCAGTGCGGGCACGGCTTCCCCTCCAGTTCGGCACCGCGGGTTGCGCCCTCCCCCTCGGTCCCGGCCGGCCCGCGCCAGAAGCCGGCGGGCAGTGCGGCGGAGCGGGCGCCGGGCGCCAGGCGCGGCGGGCCGGAGGCGGGTTCGCCCACGACCGGGCAGACGGCTGCGAACGGGCTCCTCACACCCTCAATATGGGCCAGCGCGCCGCTGCGGACGAGCCGCCGGGCGGCCGGCGGCGGCTCGCTTGACCCTTCCGCCCGGGGCCTCTAAAGTTCCGGTTTTTGCCAGGTTGGCCGGAAATCCCGCCGATCGCTCCCCGCTCGCGCGCGCCGACCGCGGCGCCTCCCGCGCCGCGCAGCCGAGGCCTGACGCGCCGTGGGGAGCTTCGCGCCGCGGCCGCCTGCGCCGGCGGGTCACCCCTCCGCCAGGAGCGACAGGAGCATGAAGGTCTACGACACGCGCGACATCCGGAACCTCGCCTTCGTCGGCCACGGCCACGCCGGCAAGACCAGCCTCGTTTCCTCCCTGCTGTTCGCGGCCCACGCGACCGACAAGCTGGGCTCGGTCGCGGAGGGCAGCGCGCTGACCGACTTCGATCCCGACGAGATCGAGCGCAAGGTGAGCATGGCGCTCGCCGTCGTCGCCGCCGGGTGGAAGGACACCAAGCTGAACCTGGTCGACGCCCCGGGCTACGCCAATTTCATCGGCGAGGCCGCGGCCGCGATGCGCGCCGCGGACGCGGCGCTGCTGGTGGTGCACGCGATCGACGGCGTGGCGGTCCAGACCGAGCGGATGTGGGAGGACGCGGAGCGGGCCGGCCTGCCCGTCCTGATCGTGGTCTCGGCGCTCGACCGCGAGCGCGCGTCGTTCGCCGACGCCGCCGCGCTGGTCGCGAAGCGCTTTGGCCGGGCGGCGCTCCCGGTCGCGCTGCCGATCGGCGAGGAGTCCCGGGTCCAGGGCGTCATCTGCCTGGTTTCCGGGAAGGCCTACCTGTCCCGGCCCGGCTCGCCGGACGCGCAGATCGCCGAACTCCCCGCGGAGATGAAGGGGGACTTCGACGAGGCGCGCGAGAAGCTGCTCGAGGCGGTCGCCGAGAGCGACGACGAGCTGATGAATGCGTTCCTCGAGAACGGCACGCTGGACGACATGCAGTTCGCGGCAGGGCTCCAGAAAGCGATCGCCGGGCGCAAGCTCTTCCCGATCTACGCGACCGCCGCCACCGCGATGGTGGGAGCGCACCACCTGCTGGACGCCCTCGTCCAGTTCGCCCCCTCGCCGGCCGACCGGCCGCCGGTCCTCGTGAAGCTCGAGTCGGGCGAGGAGGCCGAGCGCGCGGCCGATCCCGCCGGCCCGCTCACGGCGCAGGTCTTCAAGACCTACATCGACCCCTTCGCCGGCCGGATCTCGCTGGTCCGGATCTTCTCCGGCACGCTCGCCGCGGACCAGAACGGCTGGAACGCCAAGCGCGGCGTTGCCGAGAAGCTAGGCGGCCTCGCGGTCCCCCACGGCAAGTCCGGCGAGAAGCTGACCGAGGCGAAGGCGGGTGACATCGCGATGCTGGTCAAGCTCAAGGACACCCACACGGGCGACACGCTGGTCGGGGACAAGGCCCACGGCGCGCTGCTGCCGCCGATCCCCTTCCCGCGGCCGATGATCGCCTACGCGATCAAGGGCGAGGCCAAGGGGGACGACGAGAAGATCTCGGCCGCGCTGCAGCGCGTGGCGGAGGAGGACCCGACGCTCAAGCTCGACCGCGACCCGCGCTCGCACGAGCTGATGCTGGCCGGAATGGGGGCCGATCACGTCAAGATCGCGCTCGACAAGATCGCCAAGCGGGCCAACCTCAAGGCGACGCTCGAGAAGCCGAAGGTGCCGTACCTCGAGACGATCACCAGGAGCGCGCAGGACATGTACCGCCACAAGAAGCAGACCGGCGGCGCCGGGCAGTTCGCCGAGGTCCACATGCGGATCGACCCTCAGCCCCGCGGCGTCGGGTTCGAGTTCACGTCGGAGATCTTCGGCGGGTCGATCTCGCGCAACTTCTGGCCGTCGATCGAGAAGGGCGTGCACAGGGTCCTCGACGGCGGCGCGATCGCCGGCTACCCGATGGTCGACGTCAAGGCCGTGATCTTCGACGGCAAGGAGCACCCGGTCGACTCGAAGGACATCGCCTTCCAGGTGGCTGGGCGCGAGGTCTTCAAGCTCTGCGTGCAGAAGGCCGGCCCGGTCGTGCTCGAACCGATCATGAAGGTCGTCGTGACCTGCCCCGACGAGTGCATGGGCGACATCCTGGGCGACCTGACCCGGCGCCGCGGGAAGGTCCAGGGCTCCGACAACGCGGGCGGGCGGAGCGTGGTGCGCGCGCAGGTCCCGATGGCCGAGATGCTGGAGTACGCGGCGACCCTCAAGTCGCTGACTTCCGACCGCGGCCAGTACCTGATGGAGCTGGACCACTACGAGCGCGTGCCGGCCGACATCCAGACCAAGCTGCAGGCCGAGTACAGGCCGCACGAGACCGAGGACTGACCCCTTGACCCAGGCCGTCCGCATCAAGGATCTCGGCCGCCACGAGGGCCAGTTGGTCGCGGTCCGCGGCTGGGTAACGCACGTCCGCTCGAAGGGGAAGATCGCGTTCGTCGTGCTGCGCGACGGCTCGGGGATCGTGCAGACCGTCGCGTCGCTGCAGGACGTCGGGGAGCAGGCCCTGGCGCGGATGGACGGCGCGACCCAGGAGACCTCGGTGGTCGTCACCGGGACGGTGCGGGCCGACAAGCGCGCTCCCGGAGGGTTCGAGCTGCAGGTCCAGTCGTTCGAGGTCGCCGGGAACTCGCCCGACTACCCGATCTCCCCCAAGGAACACGGGGTCGAGTACCTGCTCGACCACCGCCACCTCTGGCTGCGCCACCGTGGTCCGTGGGCGATCCTGCGGGTCCGCGACGAGGTCGAGAAGGCGATCCGCGACTTCATGTACGACCGCGAGTTCGTGCTGATCGACTCGCCGATCCTGACCCCCGCGGCCTGCGAGGGGACCAGCACGCTGTTCGAGACCGACTATTTCGACGAAAAGGCCTACCTCTCGCAGTCGGGCCAGCTCTACCTCGAGCCGGCCTGCATGGCCTTCGACAAGGTCTACTGCTTCGGACCGACCTTTCGCGCCGAGAAGTCCAAGACCCGGCGGCACCTGACCGAGTTCTGGATGATCGAGCCGGAGATGGCCTGGGCCACGCTCGACGACGCGATGGCGCTGGCCGAGGAGATGGTCTCGTACATCGTGGCCCGGGTGCTCGACCGGCGGGCCGAGGAGTTGAAGGTCCTCGAGCGCGACACCGCGAAGCTGGAGTCGGTCGTGCCCCCCTTCCCGCGCCTGTCCTACGACGAGGCGGCGGCGATCCTGACCCGCCCGGAGAGCGTGACGCGGGCCGAGGAGGCCGGCGCGCCGCCGTTCGTCCCGGGCTCCGACCTCGGGGCGATGGACGAGACGATCCTGGGCGAGCCCTTCGACCGGCCGGTGATGATCCACCGCTACCCGGTCGAGGTGAAGGCCTTCTACATGCAGCCCGACCCGGAGCGGCCCGACCGCGCGCTCTGCGTCGACGTGATCGCGCCCGAGGGCTACGGCGAGATCATCGGCGGCAGCCAGCGCATCCACGACCCGGAGCTGCTGAAGGCGCGGATCGCGGAGCATGGCCTGCCGGAGTCGGCCTTCCGCTGGTATCTCGACGCCCGGCGCTACGGGACGGTGCCGCACGCCGGGTTCGGGATGGGGATCGAGCGCGTCGTCGGGTGGATCACCGGGACGCGGCACCTGCGCGAGACGATCCCCTACCCGAGGACGATCCAGCGGTTGTACCCGTGAGCCGCGAGCCCGCCCCTCGCCGCGTCGCCCTGGTCAGCCTGGGCTGCCCCAAGAACCAGGTCGACAGCGAGCTGATCCTGGGGCGGCTGCGGGCCGAGGGGTGGGAAGTCGTGGCCGAGGCCGACGCCGCCGACACCCTGGTGATCAACACCTGCGCCTTCATCGACAAGGCGCGCGCCGAGTCGGTCGAGGCGCTGGTCGACGCCGTGCAGTGGAAGAAGGGGGGCGACGGGCGGCAGGTCGTGGCGGCCGGCTGCCTGGTCCAGCGCTACGGCGGCGAACTGGCGCGGGAGATCCCCGAGCTCGACGCGCTGATCGGGCTCGACGGGATCCAGCGGATCCACCACTCGCTGCCGCAGCACAAGCCGGGGCTGGCCGCGCTTCCGGCCGCCGCGCCGGAGCCCGGGCCGGCGACCGGGTTGTTCGACGCGACCGATCCGCGACTGCGGCTCTCCCCGCCGTGGACGGCATTCGTCAAGATCGCGGAGGGGTGCAATCAGCAGTGCGCCTTCTGCGCGATCCCGACCTTTCGCGGCCGGATGCGCTCGCGCTCGAGCGCGGACCTGGGGGCCGAACTGGCGCAGCTGGCGCGCGAGGGGGTGGTCGAGGCCAACCTGGTGGCCCAGGACTCGACCGGCTACGGCCGCGACCTCGGGCTGCGCGACGGGCTGGCCGAGCTGATCGAGTCGTTCGAGCCGCTCTCCGAGATCCCGCGCTGGATCCGGCTGCACTACCTCTACCCCGGTCGGATCTCGCGCCGGTTGCTCGAGGCGCTGGCGCGCTCGACGCGGCTGGTCGAGTACGTCGACCTGCCGCTGCAGCACGCGCACCGCGCCACGCTGCAGCGGATGAACCGGCCGGGCTCGGTCGAGACGCACCGGGCGCAGCTCGAGGCGCTGCGGAGCCGCACTCCCCGGCGCGGGCGTGCGCTCGAGCTTCATCGTCGGCTTTCCCGGCGAGACCGAGGCGGAGTTCGACGAGCTCTGCGCCTTCGTCCAGACGGCCGGGCTCGACGCGGTCGGCGTCTTCACCTACTCGCACGAGGAGGCGACGACCGCCTTCGCGCTCGAGGACGACGTCCCCGAGGTGCTCAAGGAAGAGCGGCGGGAGACGCTCGAGGAAATCGCGGCCTCGGCCGCGCACGAGCGCAACCGGGCCCGGATCGGGAGCACGCTCGAGCTCCTGGTCGAAGGGCCGGACGAGGACTCGCCGCGCGACGCGGTCGCGCGCTGGCGGGGGCAGGCGCCGGAGGTCGATGGGCGGGTCGTCGTGATCGACGGCGGCGGGATCGCGCCGGGCACGCTGGTCGCCGGGACGGTCGTCGATGCCGGGCCGCACGAGCTGGTCGCGCGCCTCGCGTCCGGCGGAGCGGACCGTTGACCCGGCTCGAGACGGCGCTGGCGACCTGGTTCGGCAGCGGCTACTCCCCCTTCGCCTCGGGCACCGCCGGGACGCTGGCCAGCGTACCGCTGGTGCTGCTGCTGTGGTGGATCGGCTCGGCGCCGCTGCACGCCGCGGCGATCGTCGCGATCGCCGCGCTCGGCCTCTGGGCCGCGCGCGGGGCGGAACAGCGCTGGGGCCGCAAGGACCCGGGCCAGGTCGTGATCGACGAGACCGCCGGCTACCTGGTGGCGACATTCCTCGTGCCCCACACCCTCCCGGCGCTGGCGCTGTCGTTCTTCCTGTTCCGCGCCTTCGACGTCGTGAAGCCCTTCCCCGCCGGCCGCTCGCAGGCGCTCCCGGGAGCCTGGGGGATCATGGCCGACGACCTGATCGCCGGGCTCTACGCCAACCTCGCGCTGCAGGCCGCGCTCTGGCTCTGGGCCCGCGCGTGATCGTCGTCGACCGGCTCGAGCAGCTGCCGCTGCCGGGCGGGCGGCGGCCGGTCGCGACGATCGGCTTCTACGACGGGCTGCACCGCGGCCACCAGGCGATCCTGGACGAGGTCGTGCGCCGCGCGCGGGCCGCGGGCGAGCTGGCGGCGGTCGTCACCTTCGAGCCGCACCCGCTGCGCGTGCTGGCCCCCGAGCGCGCGCCGCGCCTGCTGTTGACCGACGACCAGAAGATCGCGCTGCTCGAGCGAGCCGGGCTGGACGCGGCCGTGTTCGTCCCCTTCGACCGGCCGATGTCGGCGATGCCGGCGGAGGTCTTCGCCCGGGAGGTGGTCGGCGGGCTGCTGCGTCCCTCGCAGGTCCTGGTCGGGTCGAACTTCCGCTTCGGCCGGGGCCGCGCCGGCGACGTCCCGCTGCTCTCCCGCGTCGGCGCGGGATGCGGCTTCACGGCCGAGGCGCTCTCCCAGGTCCTCGACGGCGGGGAACCGATCTCGGCCTCGCGCATCCGGCGCGAGCTGGCCGACGGACGCGTTACCGAGGCGGCGCGGCTGCTGGGCCGGCCGTTCGCCCTGGCCGGGACGATCGTGCACGGTGAGGGCCGCGGCGGGAAGGTCGTGGTGGCGACGGCCAACCTCGCGCCCGAGAACGAGTTCCTGCCGGCGCGGGGGGTCTACATCACGCGCCTCGCCTGGCCCGGCGGACGGCGCGAAGGGCTGACCAACGTCGGCACGCGGCCGACCTTCGGGGCCGACCGGATCACGGTCGAAACCCACCTGCCGGGCTTCGAAGGCGACCTCTACGGCGCGCGGGCCGAGCTCGAGTTCCTGGCCCGGCTGCGCGAGGAGCGGCTCTTCGCGACGCCGGCCGACCTGGTCGCGCAGATCCGGCGCGACCTCGAGGCCTTCGAGGCGTGGAGGGCCGCGGACGGCGGGCGCTGACCCGGCCGGACGCGGGGCCGGACCGCCCCCCGGATGCAACCGCGAGCCTCCCTGGAGTAACCTGTCCGCCCCACCGCCCGGTTTGCCCGCGGGCGCACCGGCAGCGTGTCTCCCACCCTCCCGCCCGCGAAAGGACCCTGGATGTCGTCCGTCAAGCCGTTCCGGGCCTACCGCCCCCGGCCGGACCTTGCCCGCCAGGTCGCGAGCTTCCCGTACGACGTCATCTCGTCGGACGAGGCCCGCACGCTGGCGGCGGGAAACCCGTACTCGTTCCTCCACGTCGGCAAGCCCGAGATCGACCTCGACCCCGCGGTCCCGCTCTACGACGACCGGGTCTACGCCAAGGCCCGCGAGAACCTCGCGCGGCTGATCGCGGACGGGATCCTGCGGCGCGACGCACGGCCGACGCTGTCCGTCTACCAGCAGCGGATGGGCGACCACGTGCAGGCCGGCGTCGTCGGCCTGACCTCGGTCGCGGAGTACGAGCGCGACCTGATCAAGAAGCACGAGCACACGCGCAGGGACAAGGAGGACGACCGCACGCGCCACGTCACCGAGTGCGACGCCAACGCCGAGCCGGTCTTCCTGACCTACCGCAAGGTCCCGGCGATCGACGCGATCGTCGACCGCGTGCGGACTCGCCCGCCGGTCTACGACTTCGTGACCGCGGACGGCATCGGCCACACCGTCTGGGTGGTCGACGAGCCCGGCGAGATCGCCGAGCTGTCGCGGCTGTTCGCCGCGGTGCCCGCGCTGTACGTCGCCGACGGCCATCACCGCACGGCGGCCGCGGTGCGGCACGGCCAGGCCGCCCGCGCGAAGCACCCGGGCGCCGGCCCCGACGCCCCGTACGAGTACTTCATGGCGGTCGTCTTCCCCCACGACCAGCTGCAGATCCTGGACTACAACCGCGTGGTGAAGGACCTCAGCGGCCTGTCCAAGGAGGAGTTCCTCGCGCGGGTCGCGGAGCGGTTCGAGGTCGGACCGGCCGACGGACCCCGCCCGCGCACCCCGCACGAGTTCGGGATGTTCCTCGACGGCCGCTGGTACCGCCTGGCGGCGAAGCCCGGCACCTTCCCCGCGGGCGACCCGGTCCGCGGCCTCGATGTCGCGATCCTGCAGGACAACCTGCTGGCGCCGGTCCTGGGGATCGCCGACCCGCGAACCGACAAGCGGATCGACTTCGTCGGCGGAATCCGCGGCCCGGCCGAGCTGGAGAAGCGCGTGCGGGAAGGCTGCGCCGTCGCGTTCTCGCTCTACCCGACCTCGCTCGACCAGCTCATGGCGGTGGCCGACGCCGGGATGGTGATGCCGCCGAAGTCGACCTGGTTCGAGCCCAAGCTCCGCTCCGGGCTCACGGTCCGGACGCTCGACGAGTAGCCCGGACGAAAGAGACCAAGGAGGAAACGATGAAGATCCTGATCGCCGACACCTTCGACGAGTCGCTCCCCGGGCGCCTGGCTTCCTTCGGCGAGGTGAGCACCGACCTGAACGACCTGGGCGGCGCCGAGGTCCTGCTGGTCCGCTCCAAGACCAAGGTCACGCGCGAGATGCTGGACAAGGCGCCGAAGCTGAAGCTGGTCATCCGCGGCGGCGTCGGCCTCGACAACGTCGACGTCGAGGCCTGCCGCGAGCGCGGGATCGAGGTCAGCAACACCCCGCGCGCCTCGTCGGTGGCGGTGGCCGAGCTGGCGTTGGCGCTGATGCTGGCGGTCCCCAACCGCGTCATCGAGGGGCACGACGGCATGAAGGCAGGGAAGTTCCTGAAGAAGGAGCTGAAGCGGACCGAGCTGTTCGGCAAGACGCTCGGCCTCCTCGGCGTCGGGCTGATCGGGACCGAGGTCGCGCGCCGCGCGCTGGCCTTCGGGATGCGGGTCGTGGCCCACGACCACTACGTCCCGCACCACGCCCTGGCCGAGATGCTGGACACCGAGGAGGACCTGTTCGCGGTGGCCGACTACATCAGCATCCACCTGCCGCTGACGCCGAGACGAAGGGGATGATCGACGCCCGCGCGCTGGCGAAGATGAAGGACGGCGTCGTGATCGTGAACACCGCCCGCGGCAAGGTCGTCGTCGAGGAGGACCTGGCGGCGGCGCTGAAGTCCGGGAAGGTGCGCGCCTACGCCACCGACGTCTGGGCCTCGGACCCGCCCGACCCGGCGAGCCCGCTGCTCGCGGCGCCGAACGTCCTCATGACGCCGCACATCGGCGCCTCGAGCAAGGAGAACCTGCTGCGGATCGGCGACGCGATCGTCGAGATCCTGACCAAGAAGAAGGTGACCGCGGGCGTCTGAGCCCGCCGACGGAGGAACCGCATGGCTCGGGTGATCAACTTCTACGCCGGCCCCGCCGGCCTGCCGCTCCCCGCGCTGGAGCGGGCGCAGCGCGAGCTGCTCGACTTCAACGGGGCCGGGATGTCGGTCATGGAGATCAGCCACCGCGCCAAGGAGTACGACGCCGTCCACTACGAGGCGATCGCGCTGGTCAAGGAGCTGCTGGCCGTCCCGGACAACTTCAAGATCCTGCTGATCCAGGGGGGCGGCAACCTGCAGTTCGGGATGCTGCCGATGAACTACCTCGGCGACGGGCGCGTCGCCGACTACATCGACACCGGCAACTGGGCCAAGAAGGCGTACAAGGAGGCGAAGATCGTCGTCGGCGACGCCGCGAAGCTGGCCGCGACGACCGAGGCCGAGCAGTACGCCCGGCTGCCGCGGGCGGACGAGGTCCACCTCACTCCCGGCGCGGCCTACGTTCACTTCTGCTCGAACAACACGATCGAGGGGACCCAGTGGCAGGCCTTCCCCGACGGCGGGGGGGTCCCGCTGGCCTGCGACATGTCGTCCGACTTCATGTGGCGGCCCTTCGACGTCCGGCCGTTCGGGCTCATCTACGCCGGCGCCCAGAAGAACCTCGGCCCCTCGGGCGTGACGGTCGTGATCATCCGCGACGACTTCCTGGCGCAGGCCCGGGTCGACAAGCTCCCGACCTATCTGCGGTACGCGATCCACGCCGAGAAGAACAGCCTTTACAACACGCCCCCCTGCTTCGGGATCTACATCCTGCGCAACGTGCTCGCGTACAACAAGTCGATCGGGGGCCTGGCCGAGATCGAGCGGCGCAACCGCGAGAAGGGGCGGCTGCTCTACGGGACGATCGACCGGCACCCCGACTTCTTCCGCAGCACGGTCTCGAACCAGGCCGACCGCTCCTTCATGAACGTCGCCTTCCGGCTGCCCGGCGAGGAACTGGACGCGAAGTTCGTGGCCGAGGCGAAGAAGGCGGGAATGGTCGGGTTGAAGGGCTACCGGACGGTCGGCGGGATCCGCGTCTCAACCTACAACGCGGTCTCGGTCGACGACGTGAAGACGCTGGTCTCGTTCATGGAGGAGTTCCTGCGCACGAACGGCTAGCGGCTCGCGAGGAGCGAGCCGTAGCCTTCTCGGTAGGTGGGATAGAGGGGGGCGAAACCCGAGGCGCGCAGCCGGCGGTTGCTGCACCGCTTGGCGCCACGGCCGCGCATCGGGTCGGCCCCCGGCGCGTCGGGGTCCGGCGGCGGGGCGGGGACCCGCAGCCGCTCGGCCAGGAAGTCGAGCACGGCCGCCAACTCTGCCGGCTCGTCGTCGACGCCGAGGTAGAGCGGCTCCGGGGCCGGCAAGGCGAGCAGGTGCGCGATCGCGCCGGCCGCGTCGTCGCGGTGGATCCGGTTGGTCCAGGTGCCCGGCGGCGGGCGGCGCGCACTGCCGTCCTTCACGCGGTCGATCCAGTGGGTGCGGCCCGGGCCGTAGATCCCGGCGAGCCGCAGCACCGTCCCCGGGAACGGTCCGCCCCGTACGGCCCGCTCGCCGTCACGCATCACCTGCCCCATCAAGTCGGGCGGCTCGGCCGGCGAGTCCTCGTCGACCCAGCTCCCGTCGCGCTGCGGATAGACCCCGGTGCTCGAGACGTAGACCACGCGGCGCGGCGTCTGGCCGGCCGCAGCCAGCGCGGCGAGCAGGTTCCGTGGCCCGTCGAGGTAGGCCGCGCGGTAGTGCGCTTCGGTGGGTCCGCCGGCTGCGGCGGCGTAGACGATCGCGTCGAGCGCCGGCGGCAGCGCGCGCAGCGCGGCGGGATCGGCCAGGTCGGCGGCGATCGGCCGGACCCCGGGAGGCAGGCCGGAGGGCCGGCGCGAGAGGCCCCACGCGTCGTGGCCGGCGGCGACGAGGCGCCCCGCCAGCTCACTTCCGACGTAGCCACAGCCCGCGACCAGGATCCGCATCAGGGGCAGTCTAGCCCGCGCCGGGCTGAAGCACCGGCCGGGTGCCGGCCCGGATCATTCCTGACGGGCCGGGCTAGAAGGAAAGGCGCGGCGCCTCGCCGAGCAGCACGCGCACCGGCGCGTAGCGCCGCCGGTGTTCGGGCGAGGGGCCGAGGCTGGCCAGCGCGGCGAGGTGGTCGGAGGTCCCGTACCCCTTGTGCTGGGCGAAGCCGTAGCCCGGGTAGCGCGCGTCGAGGTCGAGCATCAGCTCGTCGCGGTGGACCTTCGCCAGGATGCTCGCGGCGGCGATGCAGAGGTGGCGGTGGTCCCCGCCGACCACGGCCTGCTGCGGAATCGGGACGTCGGGCAGGCGGCGCGCGTCGATCAGCACGAAGTCCGGCTCGGGCGAGAGCGACAGCACCGCGCGGGTCATGCCGCGGATCGCCGCCACGAGCGGCCCGACGGCGTCGACCTCTGCCGCCGGCACGACGGCGACCGACCAGGCGATGGCGCGCTGGCGGATCTCCTCGGCCAGCGTCTCACGCTGGCGCGCGGTGAGCCGCTTGCTGTCGTCGACGCCGAGCAGTCCCGCACCCGAGCGCAGCACCACGGCGGCCGCGACGAGCGGCCCGGCCAGCGGCCCGGCCCCCGCCTCGTCCGTCCCGGCGATGCAGCGGTAGCCCTCGAGGCGCAACTCGCGCTCACGGCGCTGCAGGTCGTGGTGGTGATCGGTCTGGTCGGCCCGACGGGGCATGCAAGGGGATTCTATAATCCTCGAGCCCCCGCCCCGGCCCGTCACACACCTGTCACACGGAGCGCCGTCCGGGAGGCTGAAAGGCGGCCCATGGCCCCCGCTCGCGGGTTGTTCGTCACGCTGGAAGGGATCGAGGGGGCGGGCAAGTCGACCCAGGCCCGACGGCTGGCGTGCGCCCTGGAGGCCGCGGGGCGGCAGGTCGTCTCCACCCGGGAGCCGGGCGGAGGAACCCCGCTGGGGGAGGCGCTGCGGGCCCTGCTCAAGGACCCCGCCATCTGGCGCGACCTGGGGCTGGCCGAGATCTACCTCTACGCCGCCGCCCGCTGCCACCACCTCGAGTCGCTCGTCCTGCCGGCGCTGGAGCGCGGCGCGGTCGTGATCTGCGACCGCTACCTCGATTCGACCCGCGTCTACCAGGGCTCGGGCCGCGGCCGCCCGCCCGAGCTGATCGAGCAACTCCACGCGCTGCCGCCCCTGACGCTGCGGCCCGACCGGACGCTGCTGCTCGACCTGCCGGTCGAGGAGGGGCTGGCCCGCGCGCGCCGGCGCACCGATGAGGCCCCCTCGGGCTACGACGAGGAAGACGTCGCGTTCTTCGGCCGCGTGCGGGACGGATTCCTGGCGATCGCGCGGCGCGAGCCGGAGCGGGTGCGGGTCGTCGACGGCAGCGGGCCGGAGGCGGTGGTGCACGCCCGCCTGGTCGCGGCGCTCGCCGACCTGGTCCCGGGGCTGATGCCGGCGGAGCAGGCGCCATGAGCGAGGCGGCGTCCCCTCCCCCGCTCTCCGGGCTGCTCGGCCAGGAGCCCGCGATCGAGGCGTTGACTGCGCTCGCCGTACGCGCGCTGGCGGGCGACGCAGTCCCGCCGCTGCTGCTGTTCGGCCCCGATGGGGTCGGCAAGCGGACCGCCGCGCTCGCGTTCGCCTCGACCCTGGCCTGCCTGCGGCGCTCGGGAACCGACGCCTGCGGGCGCTGCGGCCCCTGCCGCCGGATCGCCGGAGCGGAGGCGATCACCGCGCTGCGCGAGGGGGCGACCGCGCAGGACGCGCCTCGCTCCTACCCCGACTCCGGCCTGGTCTCGATCCCGAAGGGGAAGACCCGGATCTCGGTGCTGCAGGCCCGCGACATCGCGCAATCGCTGTCGCTGCAGCCGTTCGAACTGAGCCGCCGGATCTACGTCGTCGACCCCGCCGACGCGCTGACCCCCGGCGCGGCCAACGCGCTGCTCAAGTCGCTCGAGGAGCCGCCCCCCTACGGCGTGCTCGTGCTCGTCACGGCGGCCCCCTGGGCGCTGCCGATCACCGTCCGCTCGCGGCTGCGCGCGGTCCGGTTCCGGCCGCTGCCGGAGGAGACCGTCCGGCGGCTGCTGGAGGCCGAGGGGCTCGAGCCGGGCGAGGCGCAGACGCGGGCGCGGCGCGCCGCCGGCAGCCTGGCGCGGGCCCGCGCGCTCGACCTGGAGGGGGAGGCCGCGCGCCTCGAGGCCTGGCTGCAGATCCTCGAGCGGCTCGGCGCGCGCGCCCCCGCGCCGCCGCTGGCGGTGCTGGCCGGCGAGACGTTCGGCGGGTCGGCGGCCGAGGCGCTGGAGGGGCTGGCCGCGCTGCTCGCCGTGCTGCGCGACGTCGCCGCCGCGCACGCGGGCGCGGCGCCGCGGACGCTCTCGCCCGCGGCCGCGGCCCGTCTCGCGCCGGCCGCGACGGCGCTGCTGGGGCCCGCGCTCGACCGCGCCGACGCGGTCGAGACGCTGCGGCGCGAGATCGTGTCGATCAACCGCAACCCGCGGCTGGGGGTCGAAGGCGCGGTGCTGGCGCTGGCCGGCGCGCTCCGTCCCTGACCGTTCCGAACCGGAGAGGAGTCCCGCGATGTCCGACAAGCCCGCGGCGCGGCCCCAGGCCCCGCAGCTCACGATCAAGATCAGCGAAGAGATGCAGCGCGGGGCCTACGCCAACCGCGTCGTGATCGGTCACACCCGCGACGAGTTCGTCTTCGACTTCATCGCCGAGCTGCCGCCGGGGCCGTGCGTGGTGGCGCGGGTGATCACCGCGCCGGCTCACGCCGCGGCCTTGCTCGACGCGCTGGCCGAGAACGTCGCGCGCTACGAGAAGGACCACGGCGCGATCCGGCGCGGCGCACCACCGATGCCGCCGCCTCAGTTCAGCGCCTGACCCGGGGCCGCACGCCGCGGCGGGCCGCTCAGCGCCCCTTCCCGGACGCGGGCGCGATCGTGAGCAGCGCGGTCCCGGAGGCGAGGTCGACGTCGAGCGTTCCCCGGCCCAGGAGGTCGAGCCCGATGAACGCGACGAGGCCGACGCCGGCGTGGCGCGCGCGGTCCGCGAGGTCGATCACTCCCGCCTCCCGGACCGTCTCGTCGGCACCCGCGGCGGCGACGCGCACGGCCGGCAGCACGCCGGCAAACGCCACCTGGCCGCCGTAGGCCGAGGCCGAGCGCTGGCCGCGCTGGGTCAGCGTCGCGATCTCTTCCGCCGCGGACAGATCGACCAGCGTGCGCGAGGCGCCGGTGTCGAGCAGCGCCAGCCCTTCGACCGCGCCCGCTGGGCCGGTGAGGCGCGCCGGGACGAGCAGCTGCCCCTCGACCTCGACGATCGGGACGCGCGGCGCGGCGGGCCAGGGGTCGAGCGCCAGCGGGTCGTCGCCGTCCTCGACCGCCGCCGCCTCCTCGATCGTCGCGGTCATCGCCGCGGCGTCGAACCGGATCCGCGTGCCGCCGAGGACGTCGAAGCCGACGATCGCGCGGTAAACCCCCTGCGGGTGCAGCGACCCCTCGGCGACCACGCCGAGCGCGTCGGCGAACCGCACCGGGCCGAAGTCCAGGCGGGGGACGATCGCGCGCTCGACGCCGTGCTCCTTGTCGCCGCCACCGCCGACCAGCGTCCCGCTCGAGACCGGCTGCAGCACCAGCCTGCGGGCTGCGTTGTCCGCGAGGTGCAGGCCGGAGGCCCCGCTGTCGAACAGCGCCGGCACGCTCCCCTTCTCGTCGAGGCCGAGCCTCACGATCCAGCCGTTGACCTGGCCCGGCCGCACGGCGTAGGGCTCCAGCGGCAGCGTTCCCGGCAGCTCCGCCTTCTCCAGCTTCCAGATCGACCGCTCGCCGAGCAGCTCGAGGAAGTCGAGCGTCTCGCGCGCGGCGCGGACCCGGTCGGGCGGCTCGCCGCGGGCCGGGGCGGCGTCGAGATAGCGGGCGAGCAGCGCGCGCGAGGCGGCGCGGCCCTCGGCGATCCGCGAGAGCGCGAGCAGCGCCCCCGTCTCCTGCGGATCGAGCGCCAGCGCGCGCTCGAGTGCGGCGCGCGCCGCGCGCGGGCGGAAGCGCGCCGAGAGCACGCGGCCGAGCGTGCTCCAGGCCAGCGTCGTGCGCTCGTCCTGCGCGAGCGCGGCGCGGGCCGAGTCCCATGCGTCGCGGGGCCGGCCGCAGCGCCACGAGAGCAGCGCGTGCCAGGCCAGGAGGTCGGCGTCGGGTGCCTGCTGCGGGCCGTTCGCGATCCGGTCGGCCGCGCTGCAGGCCCCGCGGCCCACGCGGTGCAGTGCGTCGGCCAGCGCCAGCCCGTGCGCCGCGCACTCCCGGTCCTCGTCGGCGGCCGCCTCGACCGCGCGGCGCTCGAGCAGCACCGCGCTCTCGCCGAGGCGGGCCGCGCCCGCCGCCGGGCAGCGCGCGGCGACCAGCGGCGGGACCGCGGCGTCCGCCAGCGGCGCCTCGGGGGCCGCCTGGGCCCGGGCCGCCGACGGCCCCGGGACGGCCGCCGCCAGGCCCGCGAGCAGCGTCGCGAGCGGGCGAGCGGCGCGGCCGGCCGCGCTCATGGGTCCGCCCCGCGGGGTGCCAGCCGCACTGCCGCCTCGAGGTGCGGCGTCTGCGGGAACAGGTCGACGGCCGCGATCTCCACCGGCTCGAGCCCCGCGTCGGAGAAGGCGCGCAGGTCGCGGGCCAGCGTCGCGGCGTGACACGAGACCACCACGACCGCGCGCGGCTCGAGGGCCGCGATCGCGCGGGGAAGCTCCGGGCCGAGGCCGGTCCGCGGCGGGTTCGCGGTCACGGCGTCGAAGCGCACGCCGGCCCGGGCCAGCTGCAGCGCAGCCGACTGCGCGTCCCCGGCGCGGAACTCGGCGCGGGGGCGGCCGGCGCGCCGGGCGCTGCGCCGCGCCCGCTCGACGGTCGCCGGGTCGCGCTCGATCCCCAGGACCTCGTCGTCCGGGCCGGCGGCCAGCAGACCGATCGCCCCGGAACCGCAGAAGAGGTCGAGCAGCCGGCGCGGCGAGGGGCCGGCCGGCTCGAGCAGGCGCCGGACCTCGGCGTAGAGCGACGCGGCGGCGCCGGGATTGACCTGCAGGAAGGTCGTCGCGCCCAGTTCCAGCTCCGCGCCGCCGATCCGCTCGACCATCTCGGCGGCGCCGGCGAGGAGCGCCTCGTCCGCCCCCTCGCCGGGGAGCCCGAGAACCCGCGCGACGCCGGCCAGCCCCGGCTCGGCCTCGACCAGCTCGCGCGCCGCGCGGTCCAGCTCCGGGGCCGGCCCGGGCGGACCGAATACGACCAGCAGTCCCTGCCCCTGGGCGAACGAGTGGCGGGACTCGAGCTGCGCCGGCCACCACGCGCCGGGCGGGGAGAGCGCGTCGAGGCGCGCCAGCAGCGCGCGCGCGAGGCGCGAGCAGGAGGCCGGCGCCAGCCGGCAGTCGTCGACGGCCACGATCGCCCCGCCGGCGCCGCGCGGGTGGAACCCGAACGCCGGACCGCCGGCGCGCGGCGCGACGGCGAAGCGGACCCGCCCGCGGTAGCGCAGCGGCTCCGGCGAGGCGATCACGGGCGCGACCCGTGGCCCCGCGAACCCGCCGATCCGGCGCAGCGTCTGCTCGAGGTGACGGACCTTCAGCGCGAGCTGGGCCCCCGGCTCCAGGACCATCAGCGGACAGCCGCCGCACGACGGCTGGTGCGGGCACGGGGGCTCGACGCGATCCGCCGAGCGGCGCGGCAGGTCGAGCAGCTCGGCCTCGACCACGCCGCGTCGGGCGCGGCCGACGCGGACCTCGGCGCGATCGCCCGGCACCGCGCCCGGGACGAAGAAGACCCAGCCCTCGTGCCGCGCCACGCCGGCGCCTTCCGAGGTCAGGTCCTCGATCTCGACGACGAGGCGCGCGCCGGGACGCGGCGGCGCCGGGCGGGCCGGTTGCGGACGCATCGTGGGGGCAGCATACCCCGCATCCGGCGCGTTTTCTGGCAGACTCGGCCGGGAGGACGACGGCGATGGACGTGCTCGACGGCGAGCGGATGCGGCAGGCGGACCGGATCGCGATCGAGAAGATGAAGATCCCGGGTCTCGTGCTGATGGAGAACGCCGGGCGCGCGGTCGCCGAGGCGATGCTCGACGAGTTCGCGGATCTCACGGAGCGGCGCGTCTTCGTGGTCGCCGGGCCGGGGAACAACGGCGGCGACGGTTTCGTCGCGGCGCGGCACCTGGCACGGTTCGGGATCTCCTCGGTCGTGCTGCTGGTCGGCGCAGCGCGCGCGAAGCTCGCCGGCGACACCGCGGCGATGGCGGCCGCCTGGCACGGGATCGGCGGCGAAACGATCGAGATCCCGGACGCGAAGCGCTGGCACGCCGCGGCGGCGTTCCTCCCGGGCGACGTGATCGTCGACGCGCTGTTCGGGACCGGCCTCGACCGGCCGCTGGCGGGGCTGGCGGCGGAAGTGGTCGAGACGATCAACCGCGCCGCCGACGCCGGGGCCGCGGTGGTCGCGGTCGATCTCCCGTCGGGGCTGTCCGCCTCGTCCTCCGAGGTCCCGGGGCCGGCTGTGCAGGCCGACCTGACCGTGACCTTCGCCCGCCCGAAGGTGGCGCACCTGCTGCCTCCCGCCGAGCACCTCTGCGGCACCGTCACCGTCGCCGACATCGGGATCCCCGACGCGGCGATCTACGCCACCGACCCCGACCTGCACTGGGTGCTGCTCGACGAGGCGGCGCTGATGCTCCCCGAGCGCGCGCCGGAGGACCACAAGGGGCACTGCGGGCACGTGCTGGTCGTCGCCGGGAGCGCCGGCAGGGCGGGCGCCGCGGCGCTGACCGGCTGGGGCGCCCTGCGCGCGGGGGCCGGCCTGGTGACGGTCGCGGCGCCGGCGCCGGCGCGGGCCGAGGTCGCGCAGTTCGCCGCGGAGCTGATGACCGAGGCCCTGCCCGCCACGCGCGACGGCGTGCTGGCGAAGGGGGCGGCGGCGCGCGCGCTGATCCTGGCCGGGGACTGCTCGGTGCTGGCCGTCGGGCCGGGACTGGGCGCAGGCGCGGCGGCCGAGGTCCGCGCGCTGGTGAAGGACGCGCCGGTCCCGGTCGTGCTCGACGCCGACGGGATCAACGCCTTCGCGGGCCGGCTTACCGCGCTGGCGCGCCGCCGGGCGCCCCTGGTCGTCACGCCCCACCCGGGCGAGGCGGCGCGGCTGCTGGGCGCGAGCGTCGAGGAGGTGCAGGCCGACCGGGTCGCCGCGGCGCGGGCGATCGCGCGCGGCGCGAACGCGGTCGCCGTGCTGAAGGGCTACCGCACGATCGTCGCGGACCCCTCGGGGACGGCCTTCATCAACCCCTCCGGCAACCCGGGGATGGCGACGGCCGGGATGGGCGACGCGCTGACCGGGATCATCGCCGGGCTGATGGCGCAGGGCCTCGAGCCGCTCGACGCGGCCGTGCTGGGCGTCTTCCTGCACGGGCTCGCCGCCGACATCGCGGTCGACGACGGTACGGAGACGGAGGCGACGCTGACCGCGGGCGCGGTCCTGGAGGCGCTCTCCGAGGCCTTCGAGCGGCTCGGCGACGCGGCGGCCGACGAGGGCGGCGCGGAGGGCGCGGACGGCGCCGGGCACGCTCACTGAGCGCGATGGGCGATCCCCTCTCCAGCCTCTGCCGCGGCGAGGACGCGACGCGCGACGCGGGACGGGCGCTGGGCGAGGCGCTCGACCCGGGCGCGCTGGTCGCGCTGGAGGGGGACCTCGGGGCCGGCAAGACGGTCTTCGTGCGCGGTCTGGCGGAAGGTCTCGGGCACGACCCGGAGGCGGTCGCCTCCCCCAGCTTCGTGCTCGCGGTCGAGCACCCGGGCGGGCGGGTCCCGCTGCTGCACGTCGACCTCTACCGGCTGGCCGCGGGAGCGGGCGTCGACGACCTGGGGATCGACGAGGCGCTCGGCCGGGGGTGGGTCGTCGCGGTCGAGTGGGGAGAGCGGCTGCCGCCGGCCCTGCGCCACGCCGCCTGGCGGGTGATCCTGGGGCCCGCCGCGGGCCACGGCGACGACGCGCGCGCGGTCACGATCCTAGCCCCCGCCTGAAGGTCCGTGGCAGACTCGCGGGCGGAGGACGCCGTGACCCGTCGAACGGCCGCCCTGTGCGGTGCGTTGTTGTTGTTCCTCGGCCTCGCCCCCGCCCCGGCCCGCGCCCAGGCGCCGTGCGAGCCCGGACGCGGCCCGTCGATCCGCGCCGAGGAACTGCGCGAGATGATCCTCGGCGGCAGCCCGGTTGCGGTCCCCTCCGGCGCGGCAATCGTCGGCGCGATCGATCGCACGGTGCTCTGCCCCGGCGTGCCCGACGACGCGGTCCCGTGCATCGTGCCCGCGCCGATCAAGCTGGCCTGTGCGCAGATCACGGCGCCTCTGAGCCTGCGCAACGTCGTGATCGACGGCGAACTCGACCTCTCGGGGGCCGATCTGTCGTCGGGGCTGTCGCTCGAGTCCTGCGAGATCCTCGGCGACCTGTCGCTGGCGGGCACGCGGGTCGGCGGCGACGTGCTGCTCGACCGGGTCCTGGTCGGCGGCGCGACGCAGGCCGAGCGCGCGGCGATCGACGGGCGGTTCTCCGCAACCGGGCTGCGCAGCCTGGGGAGCCTCTCGCTGGACCAGGCCCGGGCCGGCCGCGGCGCGGAGATCCGCAGCGCGGCGATCGGCGGCGACGTCGCGCTGGGGCTGTCCGGCCCGTCGCTGACCTTCGCCAAGAGCGTCGCGATGGGCGCGGCCAGCCTGCGCGGCCTGAAGCTGACCGGCGCGCTGACGCTGGACGACCTGGCGCTGGCCGGGGCGCTGGAGGGGACGGGGCTCGAGGTCGGCGGCGACGCGCGCGCGGCGCGCCTGACAGCCCCGGACGGCGTGATGCTGGGCGGCTCCTTCCGGCGCGACCTGGTGTTCGACACGCTGACCTCGGACGGCGAGCTGACGGTGACCGACTCGTCGGTCGACGGGAACCTGGTGCTGCTGCGCGCGGTGCTGGGCAGCGACGTCGTGTTGACCGGGATCCAGGTCGGCAAGTCGCTGCGGATCGAGGGGAGCGACATCGCGCAGGGGGTCGACCTGGCCGGGACGACGGTCGCGGGCGAGCTGGTGCTGATCAGCTCGCGCTTTGGCGCGCTGGTCGAGGTCGGCGATGCTCGGCTGACCGCGCGGCCGCGGGTCGTGGCCTGCACCCCGGCCAACCCGCTGGGCGAGGAGGAGCCCGGCGAGGTTCGGCCGATCGACGAGGGGGGCGATTCCGAGGAGTGACGGGAGGGGGCTACAGCCCCAGCTCGTGCAGGATCGGGTCGCGATCGCGCCAGTTCTCGCGGACCTTGACCCACAGCTTCAGGTAGACCCGCGTGCCGAGGCGCGCCTCGAGTTCCTTGCGGGCCTCGGTGCCGACCTCCTTGAGCATCGCGCCGCCCTTGCCGATCACGATCGCCTTCTGCGTCGGGCGCTCGACCAGGATCGAGGCGTCGACGTGCAGCAGCCCGCCGGGCCGCGGCTCGAGGTGGTCGAGCACGACGGCGACGGAGTGCGGCACCTCCTGCCGCAGCCGCGCCAGGAGCTTCTCGCGCACGATCTCCGCGATCATCCGCCGGTCGCCCTGATCGGTGACGTAGTCCAGCGGGAAGAGCGGGGGCCCCGCAGGGAGGCGCGACAGGACGACCTCGACCAGCCGCGCGACGTTGTCGCCCGACAGCGCGGAGACCGGGACGATGTCGGCGTAGCCCCACTCCCCGGACGCCTGCTCGATCAGCGGCAGCAGCTTCCCCTTGTTCATCTGGTCGACCTTGTTGGGGACCAGGATCACCGGGCGCGTGCCGCCGTCGCGCCCCAGCTCGCCGCGCACGTGCTCGTCGCCCGGCCCGAAGCCGGCCGAGGCGTCGAAGACGAAGACCAGCACGTCGGCCTCGCCCGCGACCTGGCGCGCGGTCTCGTTGAGCCGCTCGCCGAGGTGGTGCTGCGGGCGGTGCAGGCCGGGGCTGTCGAGGAAGGCGATCTGGCCGCGGCCGGGGACGTTCGTCACTCCCAGGATCCGGTGGCGGGTCGTCTGCGGCACGGGCGAGACGATCGCCACCTTGACCCCGACGAGGCGGTTGAGCAGGGTGCTCTTGCCGACGTTGGCGCGCCCGACGAGCGCGGCGAAGCCGGAGCGGAAACCGGGGGGTGTGCTCGCCCCGGACAGGTCGAGATCGTCGCTCACGCCGTGTCTCCCCCGGGCGCGCGGGACACCCGCACGGTCGCGATCCGGCGCCCGATCATCCGCACCACCTCCAGGTCGATCCCCGGCGCGGCCGTCACCCGGTCGCCGACCCGCGGGACCCGTCCCATCCGCGAGAAGACCAGCCCGCCCACGGTGTCGACGCCGTCGGACGCGAGGTCGACCCCCAGCGCCTCGGCCAGGTCGTCGACCGGCAGCAGGCCGTCGGCGATGAACCCGCCGCGCTCGTCGGGGCGGCAGGCGTCGGTCTCGTGCTCGTCGCGGATCTCGCCGACGATCTCCTCGACCAGGTCCTCGAGCGTCACCAGCCCCGAGGTTCCGCCGTACTCGTCGACGACGACCGCCATCTGCTGGCGCTCCTGCTGCAGCTCGCGCATCAGCTCGAGCACCTTCTTGGTCGACGGGACGAGCGGCACCGGGCGCATCAGGTTGCGGATCCGGAGCGGATCGTCGCCGGCTGTGAGGTGGGGCAGGAGGTCGCGCACCGCGACCACCCCGACGACGCGGTCGAGCGTATCGTCGTAGACCAGAAGGCGCGAATGGCGCGAGTCGTTGAAGGCCCGCGCCAGCTCCTCCAGCCCCTCGTCGGCCTCGACCGCCGCGATCTCGGTGCGCGGGGTCATGATCTCGCGCACGGTCAGGTCCCCGGTGTCGGCGATCTCGCGCATGATCTCCGACTGCTCGCGCTCGAGCAGCCCCTCCTCCTCGGCGTCGCGGATGTACTCCTCGAGCTGCTCCTCGCGGGCCTCCTCGTCGGCCGGGGTTCGCGTGCGGGGCTCGGCGGACGGCTCCTCCGGCCGGCGCACCAGCGGGGCCACCAGCCAGCCGAACAGGGCGTCGATCACGCGCAGGAGCGGGGCCACCGCGGCGAGCAGGCGCTCGGGGGCGCGGGGCGCGACCAGCGCCTCGGCCACGCGCCCGAAGACGACGGCGACCAGCCCCGACAGCCCGGCGGCCGGCGCGCCGGCACCGGGCAGCGGCGCGAACCCGGCGACCAGCGTCAGCCCGACCAGCGAGACCTGGCGCACCAGCGCCGCCGCCGACCAGAGCCGGGAGCCCGGGTCGAGCGGCTCGTTGAGGCCGGACTCGTCGGCGACGCGCTCGGCCGCCACGCGGCCGACCGCCAGGCGCGCGCCGACCGCGAGCGAGAGCACGGCGTAGAGCGCGAGCAGCGCCAGCCCGGCGAAGAGCCAGGCCGCGATCAGCTGGGGCGAGGCCGCGGGGTCCATCGGGCTCACGCTCGCGGCGGCAGGCACTCGCGCCGCAGCCGCCGCTCGAGCGCCTCCATCTCGCCGCCGTCGGTCTCGTGGTCGTAGCCGAGCAGGTGCAGCAGCCCGTGCAGCGCCAGCAGCATCGCCTCGCGGCCCGGCGCGTGGCGCCGGCGCGCGGCCTGGCGCGCGGCAACCGGCAGGCAGAGCGCGATGTCGCCGACGTGGCGCCGCCCCGCCGGGTCGACCACCCCCGACGGGAACGAGAGCACGTCGGTCGGCCGGTCCTTGCCGCGCCAGGCCCGGTTCAGCTCGCGGATCTCGGCCTCTTGGACGAAGCGCACGACGACGTCGCCGGCCCCGACGCCGAGCCGGCGGGAGGCCTGGCCCAGGACGGCCCGCAGGCCGCGCTGCAGCACGGCCGGGTCGCCGGCCGCGGCGCCGGCCGCAGCGGCGGAGCGCGCGCCCGTGAACACGACCCTCACTGCCCGCCCCCGCTGCGGCGCTCGCCCGCGGCCTCGTCGACCCGCTCGCCGTGCAGCTCGTAGGCATGCACGATCCGCCGGACCAGCGCGTGGCGCACCACGTCGCGCTTGTCGAAGTCGACGAAGACGACCCCCTCGATCCCGGCCACGACATCGCGCGCGTGGACCAGCCCGGAGAGCCGGCCCGGGCCGAGGTCGATCTGCGTGACGTCGCCCGTGACGACCACCTTCGAGCCCTCACCGATCCGGGTCAGGAACATCTTCATCTGCTCGGGGGTCGTGTTCTGCGCCTCGTCCAGGATGATGAAGCTGTCGTTCAGGGTGCGGCCGCGCATGAAGGCCAGCGGGGCGATCTCGACCACCCCCTGTTCGATCATCTTGCGGACCTTCTCGGCGTCCAGGATGTCGAACAGCGCGTCGTAGAGCGGGCGCAGGTAGGGGTCGACCTTCTGGGCCAGGTCGCCGGGCAGGAAGCCGAGCCGCTCCCCCGCCTCGACCGCCGGCCGGACCAGCACCAGCCGCCGCACCTGGCGCAGCGCCAGCGCCTCGGCCGCCATCGCGACCGCGAGGTAGGTCTTGCCGGTGCCGGCCGGGCCGACCGCGAAGACCAGCTCGTGCTGCCGGATCGCGTCGAGGTAGGTCGATTGGCGCGCCGTGCGGGGCGTGACCAGCCGCCGCCCGGGGCTGCGCGTCCCGCCCCGCAGGAAGTGCTCGGCGAGCGGCGTGTCGGGGGCCTCGCGCGCCAGCCGTGCGGCGGCCGCGACGTCCTGCGCGGTCATCGCGTAGCCCGACTCGACCAGGCGGGCGAGCTGCTCGAGGAAGCGCACGCAGGCCGCGGCCGGGACCGCGTCGCCGGCGACCACGACCTCCCCGTCCCGCCCCACCAGGCGCACGCCGAAGGTCCGCTCGATCAGGCGCAGGTTGGCGTCGTACTGACCGAGTACGGCCCGGAAGGCCTCGGGGGTGAACGCGACGCGCAGCGCGGGGGGCTCGGAGCGCGGCTCGCTCATGGCCCGGTCGGCGGCGTCGCCACGATCGCGGCGATCGCGCTCGAAAGGTGATCGATTCCGTTCGTTTTCAACAGGTTCCGGGGCGGCGAGGCCCCCCTTTCCACGCCTGACGGTAGCACCGGGGGGCGGGCCCGTCTACTGGTTCACGATCCGCCCGGAGCGGACCGAGGCCACCAGGCCGAAGGCGAAGAAGGTCGCCAGCATCGACGATCCCCCGTACGACAGGACCGGCAGCGGGACGCCGATCGTCGGCAGCACCCCCGTGACCATCCCGGTGTTGATGAAGACCTGGCCGGACCAGATCGCGGCGATCCCCGTCGCGAGGTAGGTCCCGAGCTGGTCGCGGGCCTGCTTGGCCGTCTCGAGCGCGCGCAGGATCAGCACCAGGAAAAGCGAGAGCACGACGCTGACCCCGACGAAGCCGGTCTCCTCCGCCACCACGCCGAGCACGAAGTCGGTCTCGCGCGCCGGCAGGAAGTCGAGCCGCGACTGGCTCCCCTGGAAGACCCCGGTCCCGACGACGCGGCCGGAGCCGACCGCGATCTTGGACTGGATCACCTGGTAGCCCGTCCCCGCCGGGTCGCGCTCGGGCTGGAAGACGTTGAGGATCCGGTCCTTCTGGTACGGCTTGAGGACCTCCAGCCAGACCACCGGCGCGGCCAGCAGCGCCGCCGCGAACATCACGGCCAGCAGCCGCGTCCGCATCCCGGCAATCCAGGCCAGGACCAGGAAGAGCGGGAAGAAGGTCAGGGCGGTCCCCATGTCGGGCTGCATGACGATCAGCGCCATCGGCGCCGCGACCAGCCCGCCCAGCTTGAGCAACTGGCGCAGGCTGAGCGTGCCGCCCGCCTCCGCCAGGAAGGCCGCGACCGCGAGCGCGGTCAGCGCCTTCATCGGCTCGCTGGGCTGGAAGCGCAGCGGGCCCAGCTCGAACCAGGCGCGGGTGCCCGCGATCGGCCGGGCGAAGACCAGCAGCAGGATCAGTGTCGCCAGCCCGCCGAGGTAGAGCGGGACCCAGAAGTCGGCCCAGGTGTGGTAGTCGAGTTGCTGGACCAGGAAGTAGATCGCGATTCCGGCCAGGAGGTAGAGGAACTGCTTGGCCGCGGGGCCGGCCCAGAGCGAGACGCTCTTTCCCTGCGTCGCGCTGGCGATCGCGACCACGCCGACGAGCGCGAGCCCGACCAGGATCGCCAACGCGCGGAGGTCGAACTTATCGGACCGAAACGCCATCGCCGTCCGCTCTCCGCGCCAGCTGTCCCGGCGCCGCGCCGGTCGGGGCCGGGGCCTGGGCCGTGCGCGCCTGCGCCCGCTCCACCACGAACGACGCGATCGGCGCCGCCGCCTCGCCGCCGTGGCCACCCGACTCGACGATGATCGCCCAGGCCAGGGTCGGCCGGTCGGCCGGACCGAAACCGACGAACCAGGCGTTGTCCTTGACGTCGGAGCGGTTGGCCTCGCGCGAGATCGTCTGCGCCGTCCCGGTCTTGCCGGCCATCCGGATCCCCGGCACGCGGGCGCGCCGCGCCGTGCCGCGCTCGCTCTCGACGACGTCGATCATCGCGCTCCGGATGATCTCGACCGTGCGCGGGGACAGCCCGATCGGCTGGGGCGGCAGCGACTCCCCCGGCCGCTCGCCGAGGTGCGGCGCGACGCGCATCCCACCGTTGGCGAACGCCGCGGCCGCGACCGCCATCTGGATCGGCGTGACCTGCAGGTAGCCCTGCCCGATCGCGACCGAGATCGTCTCGCCGGCGTACCAGGGCTCGCCGCGCGCCTTCTCCTTCCAGGCCGCCGAGGGCAGAATCCCGGTCGACTGCCGCAGGGGCAGCCCGGTCTCCTGGCCCAGGCCGAAGCGCGCTCCCCATTTGGCGATCTTCTCGATCCCGAGCCGGTTCCCGACCGTGTAGAAGAAGACGTTGCAGGAGCGGACGATCCCCTCGTGCACGTCCATCCCGCCGTGCCCGCCCTTCTTGTGGCACTGGAAGAAGCGCCCGAAGAAGTTGGCCCCGCCGCCGCAGAAGACCGTCGAGCCCGGGTCGACCACCCCCTCCTCCAGCGCTGCGGCAGCCATCACGATCTTGAAAGTCGAGCCGGGCGAGTAGGCCGACTGCAACGCGCGGTTCTGCAGCGGCTTCTCGACGTTCTCGATCAGCTCCTTCCAGGTGGAGGCGGTCAGGTGGCCGGCGAAGACGTTCGGGTCGAAGCCCGGCCCGGAGTAGAGCGCGCGCACGGCGCCGTTCTGCGGGTCGAGGAAGACCGCGGCTCCGGAGCGCCCGGCGAAGGCCTCCTCGAGGTCGCGCTGCATCGCGGCGTCGATCGTGGTCCGGATCGAGCGACCGAAGCGGGTCGGGCGCAGCGTCGCCACGACCCCCAGCGAGCGGCCGCGGGCGTTGACCTCTTCGAGCAGGATCCCGGGCTGGCCGCGCAGGTCCTCGTCGAAGACGCGCTCGGCCCCGATCCGGCCGACCCGGTCGCCCATGAACAGGTCCCGGCGCGAGTCGATCTCGCGCTCGGTCGCCTCGGACATGTAGCCGACGATGTGCGAGGCCGCGGTCCCGAGCGGGTAATGCCGCTTCCAGTCCATCGCGACGTCGAAGGCCGGCAGCTCGGGGCGGTGGGCCTCGAGCCGCGCCGCCACGTCGAGCCCGACGTCGGGGAGCAGCAGCACCGGCACGTAGCGCGGAGAGTTGCGGGCGCGCTCGTAGCGCGCCAGCAGCGTCTCCTCGGTCAGGCCGAGGAAGCGCGCCAGGGTCCGGATCTCGGCCCGCGGGTCCTCGGAGCGCTCGCGGTCCATGTAGACCGAGAAGGAGGGGCGGTTGGTGACCAGCACCCGCCCCTGGTCGTCGAGCAGGATCCCGCGCAGCGGGCGCTCGACCTTGCGATGCAGCCGGTTCTCCTCGGCCAACCGGCGATAGTGCGCCCCCTTCACCAGCTGCAGGTGGGCGAAGACGCCGAGCTGTGCGACGAACAGGATCGCGACCAGGACCTTCACCACCGTCAGCCGCCGCGACAGCATCAGGCTGCGCTGGTAGTCGCGGAAGGGCTTGAGATTGCGGAAGTCCATCGCCGTCAGCGCCGCGTCTTCTTCTGCGGCGATCGCTCGCGCGCCAGCGCGAAGAAGACCAGGCCGATCGCCACGTTCACCAGCGCCATGATGGCCCACGCCCCGGGTCCCGGCACGCCGGCGACCCGGCGGTCGAACAGCGCCGAAAGCCCGACCAGGATCCCCCAGTCGACCAGGCTGCCGACCAGCAGGGCGATCGCCGCAGGCACCCAGCCGACCATGTCCATCCGCGAGGAGACCAGGGAGAGCAGGTAGGCCACGACCAGGTGGGCGAAGGCGTGCTGGCCGAACCAGCGCCCGGTCCAGACGTCCTGCGCCAGGCCGGTCGCGATCCCGACCCCCATCGCCGGCAGCGCCAGCCCGGGCAGGGTGGCGACGATCGTGATCGCCAGCAGCGGGTTGGCGTACGCGGCCAGGGGGGACCACAGTCCCATCAGCCAGCGCAGCAGCACGGCCGCCACGGCCAGCGCGAAGACGACGCGCGGCCTCACCGCGCCGCCTCGGCCGCCGGCGGCGGCACCCCGGCCGGCGGGACCAGCAGCAACTCCTCCAGCAGCCCCGGCTCGGCCGCGACCTGGACCGCGATCTTCCAGGTCAGGGGCGACTCGCCCGAGATCTCGCGGATGTGCCCGACCAGGATCCCGGGCGGGTAGAGCCCGTCGAGCCCCGACGTGACGAGCGTGTCGCCGACCGCGACCGCCTGGTCGCGCGGCACGTACTCGAGCCGCGCCAGGCGGGCCGAGCCGCGGTTGCCGCCACGCAGCACGCCGTTGAAGCGGTCGGCCTGGTGCCGCACCGCGACCCCGCTGTCGGGATCGACGATCAGCAGGACCTTGGCCGCTCCCGGCGTCGCGTCGACGACCCGCCCGACCAGCGCGCCGCCCTGGATCGCGACCCAGCCCGGCCCGATCCCGCTGCTCCGTCCCTTGTCGATCATCGCCGCGCGCTGCAGCGGCCCGGCCGAGAGGTCGCTGACGACGCGCGCGACCACGCCCCGCGCCGGGTCGACCGCGGCCTTGAGCCCGAGCTGGGCGCGCAGCCGCTGGTTCTCGCGCAGCGCCTCCTGCCAGGCGACGCGCTCGGCCTCGAGCGCCCGGACCCGGGCCGCGAGCTGGTCGCGCTCGGCCCGCGCGCCGCGCAGTTCGGCGTAGCCGCGCCAGGCCCCGAGCACGCTGCCGCCCGCGCCCGAGACCCCCTCGACCACCGGCGCGGTCACGACGCGGAAGGCGTGGCCCAGCGCCGTCTCGCCGCCCGCGTGGCGGACCTGCAGCGCCATCGCGGCGAGCAGCACCAGCGCGGAGACGAGGAACACGAAGAAGGACTGCCGCTCGCTCATGGCCCGCACCCGAGGCGGGCGCGCGGCCGCCCGGGCAGGCGGCGCGGCGCGCTCAATCGATGCACACCTTCCGCAGCAGGTCGAAGTCGGTCAGCATCCGGCCGATCCCCAGCGCGACCGCGGCCTGCGGTTCCTCGGCCAGGCTGACCGGCAGCCCGGTCTCCTCGCGCAGCCGCTTGTCGAGGTTGCGCAGCATCGAGCCGCCGCCGGCCAGGATGATCCCGCGGTCGCCGATGTCGGCCGACAGCTCGGGCGGGATCTGTTCGAGCGCGATCCGCGTCGCGTCGACGATCACCGAAACCGTCTCGGCCAGCGCCTCGCGGATCTCGTCGTCGGTGACCGAAACGGTCTTGGGGATCCCCTCGACCAGGTCGCGGCCGCGGATCTCCATCGCCAGCGGGTCGTCGAGCGGGAAGGCCGAACCGACCCTGATCTTGATTTCCTCGGCCGTACGCTCGCCGATCAGGAGATTGTGCTTCTTCTTGATGTACTGGATGATCGCCTCGTCCATCTCGTTGCCGGCGACGCGCACCGAGCGGCTGTAGACGATCCCGGCCATCGAGATGACCGCGATGTCGGTCGTCCCGCCGCCGATGTCGATGATCATGTTGCCGGTCGGCTCGGTGATCGGCAGGCCGGCGCCGATCGCGGCCATCATCGCCTGCTCGACCAGGAAGACCTCGGTCGCCTTGGCCTTGATCGCCGAGTCGCGCACGGCGCGCTTCTCGACCTGCGTGATCTCCGAAGGCACACCGATCACGATCCGCGGGCGGACGCCGAGCCGCCGGTTGTGGGCCCGCACGATGAAGTACTCGAGCATCTTCTCCGTGTGTTCGAAGTCGGCGATGACGCCGTCCTTCATCGGCCGGATCGCGAGGATGTTGCCCGGCGTGCGGCCGAGCATCTCCTTGGCCTCGCGCCCGACCGCCTCGACCTTCCCTGTCTTCTGGTTGACGGCGACGATCGAGGGCTCGTTGACGACGATCCCCTTGCCGCGCGCGAAGACGATCGTCGTCGCGGTGCCGAGATCGATCGCCAGATCGTTCGAGAAGAGCGACAGGACCGAACGGGGCCAGAATGCCAACGCACTTCCTCCGGGGCGGCCGGTCAGGCGAACCCCTCTTTCGTTACGTTCCGGGCGCCACCTGCCACCGGTTCCGGGGGATGGGGTCGGGGTGGGACCCTGCCGCGCGGAAAATCCGGCCCCGAGCGGACGAAATAGTAGCCAAACATCCCAGGGGAAACAAGGCAGCCCGCCCCGAAACCACGGATTCCGCGGGAGTTCCGGGGCGACCGCGGCCGGGCCGGGGGCGGCTCACGAGGCCGCGACCGGCTCCGGTTCCGGGGCCCCGGCCGGCCGGGCCAGCTGGACCCCGTTCTTTCCCGAGTACTTGACCCGGTACATCGCCGCGTCGGCCGCGGCGAGCAGCGCGTCCGGCCCGTGCGCGTGCTCCGGGAAACAGGCGACCCCGACGCTGGCCGAAATGTGGACCGCCAGCCCCATCCCGCGCAGGAACTCGTGCTCCTCGATCCGGCGACGGACCCGCTCGGCCATCGCCAGCGCCCCCGGCGTCCCGGTCTCGGCCAGCACGATCGTGAACTCGTCCCCGCCGTAGCGGGCCACGACGTCGATGTCCCGCACGTTGCAGCGCAGGACCTCCCCGACCTCGGCCAGGGTCCGCGAGCCGGCCATGTGGCCGTGCTGGTCGTTGACCTGCTTGAAGCCGTCGAGGTCCAGGAAGAGCAGCGCGACCTGGTGGCCGTAGCGGGCGGCCCGCTTGGTCTCGCGGCGGAGGTAGTTCTGCATGAAGCGGGCGTTGTAGAGCCGGGTCAGGTCGTCGGTGACGGTCCGCTCCTCGAGCTTGCGGAACAGCAGGGCGTTCTCCAGCGCGATCGCGGCCGGGTCGAGCAGCGCCGCCAGCAGCCGGGCGTCGGCGGCGCAGAAGCTCGCCGCCTCCGGCTCGGCCAGCTCGGCCACGCCGATCACCCGCCCGCGGGAGACCAGAGGGAGCGCGAGCAGCGCCCGCGGGGGCCCCTCGGGCCACTCCAGGTGGCTGTCGAAGCGGGGATCGGACGCGGCTCCGGCCAGCCGGACCGGCTCGCGCCAGCGCGCCACCCAGCCGGCGAGCCCCGTCCCCAGCGGCAGCTCCGCGACCGGCGCCGGGGCTCGCTCGGGGTCGCGGCGGGCGTCGAGCCGCAGGACTCCGGCGGCCTCGTCGACGCGGTAGAGCCGGAAGCGCTGCGCGCCGAGCATCCCGGCGGCGCGCTCCATGACGAACTGCGCGACCATCTCGGGGTCGAGCAGGGATCCCGCCGCCCGCACCGTGGAGGTGAACAGCTCCAGCCGGCGGGCCAGCGCGTCGGCCCGCGCGCGCTGCCGGGCGGCGTTGCGCTCGGCCCGGGCCAGCGGGTCGCGCCCGCTCCCGCCGCCCCGGTCAGAAGGCGTCGACATAGGCCGAGCCGGCCCGCCGCGTCTCGTTGCCGGCCGCGTCCTGGGCGAGGAAGGAGATCTGGTTCTTGCCGTACTCGGGCAGCCGGACCAGCCAGGTGAAGCGCCCGTCGTCCTCGACGTCGACCCGCTCGCCGTCGATCCAGACCAGGCTTCCCGGCTCCGTGCGGCCCGAGACGATCGCGTTGGTCCCGACGACCAGGATCTCGTGGACGTCGAGCGGCGGGGCCTGGCGGTCGGCGGCGTCGCGGAACTCGGAGCCGAGCAGCCGGAAGGCCCGGGTTTCGGACCACTGGCCGTCGTGCCCCTTGGCGTCGACAGCGGCCACCCGCCAGTAGTAGGTGCCGGCGGCCAGGTTGGCGAGCTCGAGCCCGGTCGCCTCGAGCCGGCCCTCGTCCCGGGTCGCCTGCGCGAAGTGGTGGCGGTCGGAGACCTGCACGCGGTACGAGTCGGCGCCCGGGACCTCGCCCCAGCCCAGCCCGACCGGCGCCTTCCCGGCCGCGGCGAACGCGCGCTGATCCGGCGGGAAGTTGAGCCGCGGTGCCTCGAGCAGCGCGACCAGCTCGCGCACCTTGCCGCTGCGGTCGATCGTGGCGCGGGTGCTCTGCGGCAGCTGGATCTCCTCGGCGCCGGTGCTGACCGTCAACGCGCCGCGGTAGTTGAGGACCTCGGAGGTGCCGTCGTCCGCCTCCACGCTGACCTGGAAGTCCGAGGCCTTGCGAGCGCGGACCGAGACTTTCTCGGTCGCCACCTCGTGGACCGAGGAGATCCCGGCGTTGTCCTGGGTCCGCGCCGACAGCGAGCCGAAGGCCAGGCGCTCGGAGACCTTCTGGCGGCGCTGCGTCGCGTCGCGCCAGAGGTCGCGGATCTCGAGCAGGGAGTCGGGGCTGACCGTCATCGCGGTGCCGTCGAAGTAGAGCAACTGGGCGGTACCCCCCTCGCTGGTGCGGATCTGGTCGCCGGCGCGCAGCACGGTCCGGTCGTTGGCCGGCTCCCACAGGAACTGGCCGGCGCGCTTGACGCGGACGTCGCCGTCGATCCGGACGACGCGCACGCCGTCCTCGGACTCGCCCGGGCGGGCGGCCTCGATCGCGGCCCGCTCGGCGCCGCGCCGCAGGGAGGGCCCGAAGCGGCTCCAGAGCAGGATCCCGGCACCGACCAGCAGGAGCGCGACGCCGACCGCGATCGTCCGGTAGCGGATGTAGATCCACTCGACGCGGAGCTTCTGGGCACCGCGTCGGCCGGCGGTTCTCTCCGGATCCATCCAACGCTCCCCGCGTCCGTGACGGTCCCGCCCGGGGGCCGGACGCGGGGCCCCCGAGGTAACTTGGTGTCCCGGCGGGGAGGGGGCAAACCCCCGCGGTGGCTCGGGTTGCCGGGCCTGGCGGGTTCGCGCTACGCTCCGCGGGTTTCGGCGCTACCGCCGACCGCCCGATGTGTGCCGGGGTGGTTTCCAAGGAGTTTCGAACGTGCTCGAAGTCTTTCGCCAGAACCTGAAGCATTTCAAGTGGATCCTGGTCCTGATCATCGCGTCCTTCGTGGGCTTCTACGGGGTGTCGTGGTGGGACACGGGGTACGGCGGGGGCGGCTCGATGCCGTGGGTCGCCCGGGTCAACGGGACGGAGGTTCCGCTCCAGCTCTGGCAGGAGACGGCGCAGCGCCTCGACGAGCAGTACCAGCGGATGTACGGACCGCAGTACGCCCAGTTGCGGGACCGGATCGACGTCCGGCGGCAGGCCGCCGAGCAGCTGATCCAGAAGGAGCTGATCCTGGAGGACGCGGCGCGCCAGGGGCTGACCGTGTCGGACGAGGAGCTGGCCGCGGCCCTGCTGCGGATCCCCGTGCTCCAGCGCGACGGCAAGTTCGTCGGCGTCGAGGAGTACCGGCAGCTGCTGCGCCGCGGCGCGGTGGCCCCCTACTACTCGCCGGACCAGTTCGAGGCGGCGGTGCGCCAGGACATCTTGGCGCAGCGCTGGCAGGAGCTGATCGCGTCCTCGGTGACGGTCGCGCCGGCGGAGGTCGAGCAGGCGTTCCGGGAGCGGCACGAGACGGTCTCGTTCGACTACGTCGTGGTGCCGGTCGATCCGGCCGCGGTCGCCGCGCCGGGCGACGCCGAACTGGGCCCCTGGTACGCCTCGCGCGTCTCGCGCTACGCGCAGGGCGACGGCCGGCGCGCGGTCTACGTGCTGGTCGACGACAAGGCGGTCGAGGGCCGGGTGCAGGTCACCGACGCCGAGATCCAGGCCTTCTACGACCAGAACAAGGAGACCTTCTCGCGGCCCGAGGAGCGGCGCGCGAGCCACGTCCTGGTCAAGGTCGACGCCACTGCCGACCAGGCGACGCTGGACGCGGCGCAGAAGACGATCGAGACCGTCGCGGCGCAGGCCCGCGCCGGGGCCGACTTCGCCCAGCTCGCCGCGAAGTACTCGGACGACCCGGGCAGCAAGAACCAGGGGGGCGACCTCGGGTTCAACCAGCGCGGCCGGATGGTCCCCGAGTTCGACGAGGCGGTCTTCTCGATGGCCCCGGGGGCGATCTCGGACCCCGTGCGGACCCAGTACGGCTACCACGTGATCCGGCTCGAGGAGGTCCGGCCGGCCGGCCAGCGCCCGCTGGCCGAGGTGAAGGAGCAGATCAAGGGGCAGCTCCGCTTCCCGCGGCTGCGCGAGGAGGCCTCGAAGCTGGCGCAGGAGCTGCGGGCCAAGGTCAAGGCGGGGGCCGACCTGCGCAAGGCCGCCGAGGAGATGAAGCTGCCGGTGCAGGACGCGGGCGTGCTCACGCGCCAGGGGACGATCCCCGGGCTCGGGCCGGCGCCGGAGTTCGTCGCGGCGCTGTTCGCGCTCGAGAAGGGCGCCGTCTCCGAACCGGTCGCGCTGCCGCGTGGCGACGCGGTGATCCAGTTGCTGGAGGTCATCCCCGACTACAAGCCGCCGCTCGAGGCGGTCCGGGCCCGGGTGGCCGACGACTACCGGCGCGAGAAGGCCAAGGAGTCGGCCGTGGCCCGCGCCCGCGGCGCGCAGTCGGCCGACCTCGCGGCGATGGCGAAGACGCTGGGCGGGACGGTGCAGAGCACCCAGCCCTCGCTGGCGCGCGGCCAGGCGATCCCCGGGGTCGGGATCGACCCGGCGATCGAGGCCGCCGCCTTCGCCGGCACGGTGGGGCAGGTCGTCGGCCCGGTGGCCGGCGAGCGTGCGGTCGTCGTGATGCGGATCTCGGGGCGGAGCCAGGCCGACATGGCCAAGCTGGCGGACGAGGCCGAGACGATCCGCGCCTCGCTGCGGTCGCTCCAGGCCCAGCGCCTGATCCAGAACCGGATCGAGGCGCTGCGCACCGCGGCGGAGGTCGAGTTCAACGACTCGCTGCTCGGCCGCGGCGGGAACGGCTGAGGCGCCGGACCCGTCCGCACGGCGCCGCCCGGGTTCGCCGTTTCGATTACGATACCGCGCTCGCGGGTGCGGAAATCGGCGTGGAGTTCCTCCGCGCGTGCGGCCTACATTCGGCTCGGACGCGTTCGCGAGGGCTCCGATGGCCGACCACCCTTCGTTCGACACCCTGGCGCGCTCGCGCGCCGCGCACCGCAACGGGCAGGCCCGCGAGGCGCTGGCGTTGGCCGCGGCGTCCTTCCGGATGCTGCGCGAGATCCCGGGTGCGCCGCGCGACGCGGCGATCGTCCCCTCCTGGTACGGCCTGCTGCTGGGGACCGTCGGCAGCCGCGCGAGCGAGGGGCTCGCGCTCTGTCGCAACGCCGCCTCCGAGTTGTTCTGGGAGCCACGGGTCCTCGAGAACCTGGCGCGGCTGGAGCTGGCGTGCGGGCACCGCAAGGACGCGGTCGCAACGCTCGAGCGCGGTCTGGCGATCGCGCCCGACGACGAGGGGCTGCACGAACTGCGGGCCGAGATGGGTCGCCGGAAGCGGCCGCCGCTGCCGTTCCTCGAGCGCTCCCACCCGGTGAACCGCACGCTCGGGAAGATCTTCAACAAGTAGGCGCGCCCGGTCAGGTGAAGCGGTAGCGCGGGCCCTCGCCCCCTTCCGGTGGGACCCAGAGGATCACGCCGTAGGGGTCGGCGATATCGCAGATCTTGCAGTGCACGCAGTTGGAGAAGTTCAGGTGCAGCCGCGCGCCGTCCGGGCCGTCGGGGCGCATCTCGTAGACGCCCGCCGGGCAGAACGACTCGCACGGGTTGCCGTACTCGGCGCGGCAGCGCGTCCCGCAGAGGTCGGGGTCGGTCACGACCAGGTGCGGCGGCTGGTTCTCGTCGTGCCGCGTGCCGGAGTGGAAGACGTCCGAGACCTTGTCGAACAGCCGCTGGCCGTCGACCGGGGGGCGCGACGGGGCAGGACGGTTCCAGGCCGGCAGCCGGGCCGTCAGGCGGTGGTCCTCCTCGGCCGGGTAGCGCTCGACCAGCCCGCGACCCCGGGTCACGAACTGCAGCGCGGTGTGCATCATCCCGCGCACCAGCCCCTGCTGGTACGCCTGGCGGAAGTTGCGGACCGGGTAGAGCTCCTGGCCGACGGGGCCGTCGTGGAGGCTCCGGTCGTAGGCCATCAGCCGCGGCGCGGAGACGTCGTCCGCGGCCAGCGCGTCGAGCGCCACCTCGGCGGCCGCCATCCCCGACTCGATCGCGAGGTGGATCCCCTTGAGCCGCAGCGCGTTCACCAGCCCGGCGGCGTCGCCCAGCAAGAGCGCGCCGTCGACGGCCAGCCGGGGAATCGCCCAGTAGCCCCCCTCGGGGATCGCCTTCGCGCCGTAGGAAACGAGTTCCCCGCCCTCGAGGTACTCGCGGAAGAAGGGGTGGGTCTTCAGCTCCTGCAGCCGCTCGTGGACGTTGAGCCGCGGGTCCGGCGAGTCGAGCCCGGCGACCAGCCCGAGCGAGACCAGGTCGCCCTGCATCTCGTAGAGGAAGGCGCCGCCGAAGGTGTGCGACGGCAGCGGCCAGCCCATCGTGTGCCAGATCCGGCCGCCCCGGACGCGGCCCGCCGGCAGCCGCCAGATCTCCTTGGCGCCGCCGGCGTAGATCATCGGGTTCTTCCCCTCGTCGAGCCGGGCCGCGCGGATCAGCGCCTGCGAGAGGTTCCCCCGCACGCCGTCCGCGAGCAGCGTCAGGCGGGCGCGCACGTCGTAGCCGGGCTCGAAGTTCGCCTTGGGCTCGCCGCGGCGGTCGACGCCGCGGTCGCCGGTGCGGACGCCGACGACCCGCCCTTCCTCGCGCAGCAGGGCCGCGGCCGCGAAGCCGGCGAAGATGTTGACCCCCAGCTCCTCGGCCTCCCCCTCCAGCCACACGACCAGCTTCTGGAGCGAGACGATCAGGCCGCCGGCGTGGTGCATCGCGGGCGGGACGTACGGGAGGGCCAGGGCGCGGGTGGCGGTCAGGAAGAGCATCGCCTCCTCCCGCACCTCCCCCTCGACCGGGGCCCGCTCGCGCCAGCCCGGGAGCAGCGCGTCGAGGCCGCGGGGGTCCATCACCGCGCCGGAGAGCGAGTGGGCTCCCATCTCGGGGGCCTTCTCGAGCAGCGCGATCGCCGGCTCGTCGGCGCCGCGGCGGCGGGCTTCCCGCACGAGGTGGATCGCCGCGGCGAGGCCGGCGGGGCCGCCCCCGACGATCGCGACGTCGACCTCGATCTCCTCGCGCCCGGTTGCCGCCATGCCAGGTCCCTTCCGTGGGGGCCGGATCATCGCCAGACGGGGCGGAGCCGTCAAATCGCGGCCCGCCGCGGGTTCGGCGCCGCGGCCTTGCGCCGGATCGGCGGGACGGGGACAATCCCGTCCCGCACGAGGTAAAAGTGAACCGTTGCCGGCCCTGCACCGCCCGGATCGCCGCCACGGCCGCCCTGCTGGCCCTGCTCACGGCGTCCGCCTGCGACGAGAGCAAGGAGTTGTCGCGGCGCGAGCAGCGAGTCGTCGTCGGTGCGGTCTCCTCCAACATCTGCCCGCTCCCCGACGCCGACAGCACCGTCAACGTCCAGGCCACGGTCTACGGCCTCGACGGCTCGGTGGCGGCGGCGGTCGACGTCACGATGACGACGACCGCTGGACGGTTCCCCAACGGCACGCAGATCGAGACGATCAAGACCGGCGACGCCGGGATCGCCAACATCGTGCTCACGACGCGGCGGCCGCCCGACGACGAGATCGTGGTGACGGGGACGCTGGAGGACGGCAAGGACGACTCGGTGACGATCAACGCCCCGGCCGACGCGCGGGTCGCGATGATCACAGCCGACGACGAGGTCACGGTCGGCGACACGATCACGGTCCTGGTGCCGACGACGGGGCTCTGCCAGGTGCGCCAGGCGCTGTTCGAGATCTCCTACGACCCGGCCGTCGTCGAGTTCGTGACGACCGCCGAGGGCGGGGTCTTCAACGATCTCGACGCCGCCGGCGCGCCGACGTCGACCGACCTCTACGTGGTCGACGCGCCGCGCGGCACGATGCGCATCAACTACGAGCGGACCAACCGGCCGCACACCGGCGTGATCAGCTCGGGGACGCTCTTCGGAATCCTGTTCAACGCGATCGCCGCGGGGGAGCCGCAGATCTACATCCGCTCCGTCAGCTTCATTCCCGTCGACGGCCGTCCGCTCACCACGATCAACCAGGCCGACTCGCCGGAGTCGATGCCGATCACGGTCAACCCGGCCACCCCGGCCGCGGCCCGGTGAAAGGCGAGCGGCCGGCCGGCGCCGCACCGCGGGCGCTGCCGTCGCGGCGCGAGATCCTGACCGTTCCCCTGCCCGACCTGCCGCGGCGCGACCGCCCGCTGCAGCGCGTCGTGGTCTCGCTCCTGCGCGGCCTGTTCCTCGAGGCCCACGGCGTCGAGCGGGTCGCGGTCGAGCACGACCCGTTCATCATCGCCCTCAACCACAACCAGCGACCGGAGGCGGTGGCGCTGCCGACGATGCTCTACATGTTCCGCGGCGGGCGGATCATCCACTTCATCGCCGACTGGAACTCGATGCTGATCCCGGGGGTCGGCTACGTCATGCGCCGCGGAAAGGTGATCGTGCTGGTCCGGAAAGACGCGCGGCCGCGGTTCCTGAACCTGCTCAAACCGCTTTACCAGCACCCCGACCCGGTGTTCGTCCGCGCCCGGCGACTGCTCGACGCGGGCCGCTCGGTCGGGATCTTCCCGGAGGGGACGGTCAACCGCGACCCGGCGCGGCTGCTGCCCGGTCACCCCGGCGCGGCGCGGCTGTCGCTGCAGAGCGGGCGGCCGCTGATCCCGGCCGGGCTGCGCTTCCCGGGCCACCCACTGGATCAGCCGATCCGGGACCTGTCGCGCTTCGTGCTGGAGATCGGCGAGCCGCTCGTCCCGCCGGCGACCGAGCGCCCGGGACGCCCCTCGCCCGAGGAGGTTCGGGCGTGGCATGATCGATTGATGAGGGAGTTGTCGCGCCTGTCCGGCAAGGCTTGGGAACCGCGCTCCGGCGGGAGCCGCGCATGACGTCGTTGAAGGACCGCGTCTCCACGATCCGGGTCGAGGACGAAGCCGGACGGACGCAGGCGCTCGAGGTCCTGCGCGCCACCTACCGCGACGAGAAGGGCTGGGTCAGCGACGAGGAGAAGCAGGTCCCCGAAGACGACCTGAAACGCCCCGACGTCTCGTGGTTCGTGGTCCAGGAGAACGGCGCGCCGGTCGGCGTGCTGCGGGTGCTCTACGATCCGCCGCTGCACCTCTACAAGGAGTACGGGCTCGACCTGATCGACCGCGGCGTCGACATCGAGGCCTTCATCCGCGAGCACCGGATCGCCGAGATCGGCCGCTTCGCGGTGCTGCCCGACAAGCGCCGCCACACGGTGATCGTGCTGGCGCTGATCCGGGCCGCGATCACCGAGACCGTGGCGCGCGGCTACACGCACTACATCACCGACGTCTTCGAGGACGACCCGCACTCCCCGTACGAGTTCCACACCCGCGTGCTCGGCTTCGTGCCGGTCGCAACGCACGAGGTCGGCGAACTCAACTGCACCTCGCGGCGGATCACGCTGGTGCTCGACCTGCGGGAGTGCTACCGGCGGATGCACGCCGCGAACGGCTTCTTCTTCCGCTTCATCACCGAGGGCTGGGCCGAGGAGCTGCACCGCTCGCTGGTCCCGTGACCGGCGGCGGCGCCGCCGCCAGCCAGCCCCGCACCCCGTAGTAGGCCAGCCCGATCGCCTCGTGCAGCGCGCCCGTCGTGCGCTCGAGCGCCGCCGCGCTGGGGAGCAGGTCGGCCGCGTCCCAGCGGCCGGGGTCGCCCAGCGAGGCCGCCGCGGGGACGGCGAGGAACCCTTCGCGGGCCAGGCTCGCCCGCGAGCGCGCGAGGTGGACCGCGGAGGTCACGAGGGCGACGCGCGACCAGCCCCGGGCCCGCGCCTCGGCCGCGCCGAAGCGGGCGTTGTCGCGCGTGGTGCGGGCCTGCGCCTCCACCACGAGGCGGCCCGGGGGGAGCCCGAGCGCGGCCGCCTCCTCGGCCATCCGCTGCCCCACCCCGGGACGGCCGGGCCGCCCCGACCCGCCGCTGAAGACCAGCGTCGCCTCGGGCCAGCGGCGCGCCGCGGCCAGCGCGGCCAGCAGCCGCTCGCGGGACGAGGCGGAGAGCGGGGCCCCGGGGCCGGTCCCGTCGAGTCCTCCGCCGAAGACCAGGACCCCCTCGGGGGGCGGTCCGGCGGCCGGGGGCGGGGGCCAGCGCTCCCCCAGCCGGGCCAGCCGCGATTCGGCCAGCCAGGCGATCGGGGGGGAAGCCGCGACCATCACGAGAGCCCAGGCGCCCAGCAGGACGGCGACGGGGGCGCCGGGGCGCGGCCCGCGGCGATGCCGGCGCCAGGCCAGGACGGCCCCCGCCAGGCCGGCCAGGAAGGCGATCCCCAGGGGGGTGGTCACGAGCTCGCTCACGCCCGCGATTATCGCGGACCGCTGGGGCGGCTGCGGCTGTCCGGGCCGCGCTCCCGGTCGCCGCCGGCCGGGTCGTGCCCCGGGTAGCCTACCGGCTGGACCGGGTCCCGGGTAGCCACCGGTCGGGCCTCGCCCTAGGTTCCCGGTGGAGGGACCGCCCCCGGGGCGGGCCGCGGAGGGAGCGGAATGGCCAGCGCCAGGGAACGGCTCGCCGGTGCGGGCGAGAGCGGCGTCGACACCTCGTTCAACGTCGGAGGCCGGCGCTACCACGTCTTCGCCTTCCCGACACCCGGCCGGCGACGCCCGCAGGTGCGCTGGAACCTCTACGAGGTCGTGCCGGGCCCCGACGAGCGGCTGCGCGGCCTGACCTTCGGGATGGCGCCGACGGTCGAGGAGGCGCTCGACGCGGTCGTGAAGGTCGCCGAGTGCCACGAGCGGACGGGCGAGGTCGCCCGCGACGAGCGGCGCGCGGCCTTCACCTTCCGGCCGCTGCCGAGCGACTAGCCGAGGGGCGCCCGCCCCCCCGGGTCAGAGCAGCGACGGGTCGATCAGCCGGATCACGCGGCGCGCGACCAGCCGCCCGAGCGGCATCGTCCCGCCGGCGATCTTCACCGCGCCGGTCATCCCCGGCCGCAGCAGACCCGCGGGATCGGTCACGCTGCAGCGCACGCGGAAGCTGGTGCGGCCGATCCGGTCGGCGACGCCGAGCGGCGCGATCTCGAGCACGCTCCCGTCGAAGGTGCGGTCCGGGTAGGCGCTGAGGCGCAGCTGGACCGGCAGCCCCGCCGCCACGTCGCCGATCTCGCTCTCCTGGACCTGGGCGTCGGCGACCAGCCCGCCGTCGCCGGCCAGCTCGAGCACCAGGCCGCCGGCCGGCACGAACTCGCCGACCCGCTTGTCGAGGGCGGGGCTGAGGACGGTTCCGGCCGCGGGCGCGGCCAGGGTGCAGGCCGCGAGACGCCGCTCGACGTCCTCCACCAGCGCCTGCAGGCGCACCACCTCGGCGCGGGCGCCGGCGACCAGTTCGGGGCGCGGACCGCGCTCGACCAGCTGGACCTGCTGGCTGGCGGCGCGCAGCGCCGCCTCGCGGACCTCGAGGTCGCTCCCGACCTGCTCGAACGAGTCGGCCGAGACCAGCCCTTCCTGCCGCAACCGGGCGAGCCGCGCCTGCTGCGTGCGCAGCCGGTGGACCTCGGTCCGGGCCGCGACGACGTCCTCGCGGGCCTGGCGCACGCGCTCGATCTCCGGCCCGCGCTCGATCATGTCGAGGTTGGCCTGGGCGCGCTGCACGTCGGCGCGGGTCATCGCCAGCTGCGCCAGCAGTTCGCTCGTGTCGAGCCGCGCGACGACCTGGCCGGCCGTCACGCGGGCCCCTTCCCCGACCAGGATCTCCGCGATCTTGCCGGAGACCTCGGGCCGCAGCGCGACGCGGGTCCGGGCGTCGAGCGCGGCCGGGCCGGCCACCTTGAGCCGCACCGGGAGCAGCGCGAGCGCGACCGCCGCCGCCCCGACCACGGCCAGCTTGAGCGCGCCGCGCGGCGTGAGACGGGCCGCCGCGCGCACCCCGGCGCGCAACGCCAGGACCAGCGGGCGGCGCGCCACGACGAGCAGCCCGAGCAGGATCGCCACCGGCCCCCACAGGCCCGCCAGCCGGGCCGCGCCCTGGAGCACGAAGCCGAGCAGCACGGCGCAGAGGGCCACGGTGTAGGCCGTCGAGAGCAGGCCGTAGACCAGCAGGAAGAGGGTCGCGCGCTGGGTCGGGGCCGGTCCGTCGAGGCTCCGCCCGGAGAGGCGGGCGGCGGTGCGTGACAGGAGCCGGCCGGCCGCCGCGCGCAGGTTCGGGATCCCCGAGAGGTCCGACAGGACGTAGTAGCCGTCGAGCTTGATCAGCGGGTTGAGGTTGACCAGCACGCTGGTCAGGCATGCGGTGGCGAAGAGCACCGCGACGAAGCGCCCGTAGCCGGGCGCTTGCACGCGCCAGGCCAGGATGGCGACCGAGGCGAGCCCGAGGTCCCACAGCGGCCCGGCCAGCCCGACCAGCACGCGGTGCCGGCGCTCGCGCATCAGCCAGGCGTCCGAGACGTCGGCGTAGAGCGCGGGGAACGCGAAGAAGATCAGCAGGAACCCCATCTCCTGGACGCGCCCGCCGTAGTGCTTGCAGGTCAGCCCGTGCGCCATCTCGTGCAGCGCGGTGGAGACCAGGGCCGCGAGCACGAGGCCGGCGGTCCAGCCCCAGCCCGGCACGACCGGCAGCGTCGCGAAGATCTCGGAGCCGCTGCGCAGCGCGGTGTAGGCCGCGCCGACGACCAGCGCCGCGAAGGCGAAGGCGAAGGCCGGCGTGTAGATCCAGCCGAGCAGGGGTGCGAGCCGCGACAGGAGCCAGTCGGGGTCGACGAGCGGGACCTGGTAGTAGACCGCGCTCTGCGGGCGGGACGGAGCGCCGTCGCGGGAGACCGCCTCGAGCGCCGCCGCGGCCCCGGCCTGCAGCAGGATCTGCCGCAGGGCGGCCGCGCGGGCGTGCTGCGGATCGGCGGCGAGGACCTCGTCGAGGACCCGCAGGGCCGCCGCGAAGCGTCCGTCGCGCAGGCAGGCCACCGCCTCGGCCAGCCGCTCGGTGGCCGGATCGATCCGGGCCGGGAGACCGGGACGGACCGGCGTGGAGGCGGGATCGGGCAGCCCGAGACCGCGCTGCTCGAGCGCCGCGACCACCATCTGGCCGAGTTCGGGGGAGCGCGCCGGGATCGCGCAGCCGTCCGGCTCGAGCAGCCCCTTGTCGCGCAGCGTGTCGATGAAATCCTGGACTTCGTCGAGCGCGAACTCTTCCGACCAGGCCGTCGCCAGCTCGACCTGGATGTCGACCGCGGTGTGCTCGCCGTCGAGCCGGTCGAGGATCGCGGCCTCGAGGTCGTCGAAGCGGTAGTAGCGCCGCGAGCGCGGGTCCTTGACGATGCGGCCCGTCCCGGTCTCGCCGTCGGGCATGACGACGAGGCCGGCGCGCAGCCGGGGGGCGACCGGGTCGGAGACGGCGGGCAAGGGGGCTCCTCGGGCTTCGCGCGGGTTCCGGCGCCTTCAGGCGGACGGCGCCGGGACCCCCGGGGAATCTGGGTCCCTGGCCCGGGAGGAGCCAGCCCGGTCAGGGCAGGCGGGGCGGCGCGGACCGGGGGGGCGCGGAGCGGGGGGGCGGCGGGGACGGGGGGGCGGGCTCCGCGGGGGCGTCTTCCGCCCCGCCTGCGTCGTCCTCGTCCTCCTCCGGGGCGGTGGAGACCACGGCCTTCACCAGGGCGAGTTTCCCCGGGCCGGCCTCCCGTACGGTCGCGTGCTCGACGAGGTCCCCTTCGAAGACGTCCTCGAGCACGGCCTGCTCGTCGCCGTCGAGCACGATCACCGCGCCGTCCGGAACGAGCACGACGACCTCCCCCGCCTTGGGGTCCTTCACGGTCAGCGTGCGCCCGTCGAGGTCGACCGCGGCGACGACGCCGGAGATCGATGCCGGCGCGGCCGCCAGCGCGAGACCCGGGGCGGCGAGCGCGAGGGGAGGGCGAGGGCGAGGGCGATGCGGTGGAGAGCGGTCATGGCGGCGGTCCTCGGCCGCGCGGCGGCGGCAGGCCGGATGTTGGCCCCGGGCGGCCGGCGCGGCAAGCCGCCGCAAAAGAACGAAGGGCCCCGCCCTCGCGGGCGGGGCCCCCCGGTCAGGTCACGCGGCGCCTACTTCGCGCGGCACTGCAGCGTGTAGACGGCGCGGCGGTTCGGCTGGTTCTCGTCGATCGCCTTCTGGGTCTTGACGGTCGACGGGACGATCACGAGCAGCTGCTCCTCGCCCCAGCTCTTGGTCTCGAAGTTCACGCCGCTCAGGTCGGCGGCGGCCTGCGTGGCGTCCAGCGTGGCGCGGGCGCGCTCGGCACCGAGGTTGAGGTTGTACTCGGTGGTGCCGAACGGATCGGTGTGGCCCTCGATCAGGACCATGTCGATGTCGCCCTTGAAGCTGGCGAGCTTGCCGGCGACGTACTTGATGTATTCGGCGTTGGCGGAGGTGATCAGCGCCTTGTCGAAGTTGAAGAGGATCTTCGGGTTCTTCGCGTCGCGCTGCAGCTCTTCCATGAACTGCATGCAGGCGGTCGGCGCCGGCGGCGGGGCCGGGGCGTTGACGACCAGCGCGCGCGACGAGACGAGCTTCACGGGCGCGCCGCCCGGGCAGGCCATTTCGGCTTCGACCCGGTACTTGCACGGCGGCAGGGTCGCGTCGGCGGTGGCGGTCCCGGTGTAGACGCCCGAGGTCGACTCGGTCAGCGTCATCGACTTCGTCGTGCCCAGCGCGGACCCCTCGATGCAGGTGAGGAGCGCGGTCACGGGCCCGGAGCTGGGCGTGCCCCGCACGCTGAGGCTGGAGGACTGTCCGACGTTGATCGTCCAGGGGTTCGCGTCGATCGCGTCGATCGCGCAGACCTTGGGCGGCGGCGGCGGCGGCGGCGGAACTTCCTCGATCGGCTTCTTGCAGGTACAACCGGTCGCACCCACCAGCAGCAAGGCCACGAGGGCCAGCGCGAGGGTCAGCGGCAGCACTTTCGAGACACGCTTCATCATTCGTCCTCTCCCCCGGGACGGCCCGCGGTGCCGCCCCGGAATGTCCAAGAACTCGTCCAAGTTCCCCGGCCGGACCGACGGTCCGGCTACCGTTTCCGTTCGATCGGCCCCGCACGGAGGCCGAACTGCTCTCCCCGGATCTCCCGGGGATCTGCGTCATGATACACACCCGGGCCGGTTTGCGGGGCCCCGGGGCCGGGATTTCGGCCGGGGTCCCCGGGCGTGCGGCCCGGAGCGGTGCCGGATCTCCGGCCCCCGGCCCCCGCCCCGCCCCCGGCCCCCGCCCCCGGCCCCCGGCCCCCGGCCCCCGCCCCCCGGCCCCCGCTGGCACCGGGCAGCCCGGGGGGTAGCCTTTCGGCTTCCCCGTCCCAGGAGAATGTCGTGCCGCGAACCGAATCCCGCCCGCGCGCCGTGGTCGCGCTCGGCGGCAACGCGATCACCCGCCCCGGCGAGGAGGGGACCGTCCCGCAGGACCTGGCGAACCTCGGCCGCAGCCTCGAGGGGATCGCGGCCCTGCTCGAGCGCGGCTACGCCCTGCTGCTCACCCACGGCAACGGCCCGCAGGTCGGCAACCAGATGATCCGGGTCGAGCTGTCGCGGGGCGCGGCCCCCGACCTGCCGCTCGACGTGATGGGCGCCGACATCCAGGGGGGGCTGGGTTACATGATCGAGCGCGTGCTGCGCGACAAGCTGCGCGCGCGGGGCCTCGACCTGCCCGTCTGCTGCATGCTGTCGATGGTCGAGGTGCGGGCGGACGACCCCGCGCTGGCCGAGCCGACGAAGTTCGTCGGGCCGGTCTTCGGGGCCGACCAGCTGGAGGCCTGCCGGGCCCGCGGCTGGGCGATGAAGGAGGACCGCGGCCGCGGCTGGCGCCGCGTCGTCCCCTCCCCCGAGCCGATCGCGATCGTCGAGCGGCGCGAGCTGGCGACCTTGCTCGACGCCGGAGCGGTGGTGATCAGCGGGGGCGGCGGCGGGATCCCGGTCTGCCGCGCGGCGGACGGGACGCTGGCCGGGTTCGAGGGGGTGATCGACAAGGACCTGGCCTCGGCGCTGCTGGCGCTGGAGATCGGCGCGCCGGAGCTGTTCATCCTCACCGGGGTCGATCGGGTGATGCTGGACTACGCGACGCCGGCGGCCCGGGGGGTGGCGGGGATGACCGTGGCCGAAGCCCGCGGGCACCTGGCGGCCGGGCAGTTCCCGGCCGGCTCGATGGGGCCCAAGGTCGAAGCGGCCTGCCGGTTCGTGGAGCGCGGCGGGCGGCGCTGCCTGATCACCGGGATCGATTCGCTGGTGGACGCGCTCGACGGGAAGACCGGGACCTGGATCGTGCCCTGAGCCGGGCGTCAGCCCCACAGCTCGCGCGGGTAGTCGCGGTAGACCGCGGCGAAGGCGCGCGGGTAGAGCGCGGCGGCGACCAGGATGCGGGCCAGCTCGAGCGGCGGCACCGGGTGGTTGTGGGTGCGCAGCGGGGTCTTGTGGCCGCCCTCGGCGACCTGCCGCGCGAAGAGCGCGCAGAAGCGGCGGCAGCGGGAGCGCGGTCGGCGTCAGCGGGTGCATGCAGTCGTGCAGGTCGTAGGGGTTGTCGACCCAGATCCGGTCGCGGATCGCGTCGTAGTCGGGGGTGCCGGGCGACGGCGTGCAGACCGTGAACGAGCGCTGCGCGGGCGGCATCGCGCGGACGTACTCGCGCCAGCCGCTCGAACTCCTCCTCGCCGCTCTCGGGCATCAGCATGAAGCCGGCGTGGACGGCGATCCCCTCGGCGCGCAGCGCGTCGTGGGCGCGCTCGTTGTCGGCGACGGTCGCCCCCTTGGCGACGCGCTTGAGCTCCTCGTCGGTCGGGAACTCGAAGCCGATGAAGGCGGCGTCGAGGCCCGAGCGCGCGCCAGGCGCGGAAGAGCTCGGGGTGCTTGAGGACACTGGTCGAGCGGGTCCAGGCGAAGTAGCGCTTCGTGACGCCGCGCCGCGCCAGCGCCTCGGCCAGCTCGGCCGCGAAGCCCTCGTCGATGAAGTTCTCGTCGTCGCAGAAGTAGACGTGGCCGGCCTCGAGCGACGCGATCTCGTCGGCCACGACGGCGACCGGACGCGGCAGGTGCCGGCCGCCGCAGAGGGACGGGACGATGCAGAAGGTGCACTTCATCCGGCAGCCCCACGAGGCGCGGACCATCGCCACCGGCGGGTAGATCGAGGTCCAGTCGGGGGCGTCCTCGCGGACCCAGACGGCGTGGTAGCGCCGCGCGTCCCACAGGTCGCGCCGGGGCCGCGGCAGGGTCGCCGGGTCGGGGAAGAGCGGCCAGCCGGGGCTCTCGGTCGCGCCCGGGACGGCGACCTGGGGGATCCCGTCGAAGGGGGCGCCGGCCGCAGCCCGCTCGACGATCGCCCGGAACGGCGTGCATCCCTCGCCGCGCACGACGGCGTCGAACGGCGGCGGGTCGTCGCGAGAAGTCCTCGGGGGCGACGGTCGCGTGGTGGCCGCCGACCACGATCCGGGCCGCCGGGAGCGCGGCCCGCGCCTCGCGCGCCAGCCGCTTCGCGTCGGAGGCCTCGTGGGTGTAGGCGGTGAAGCCGACGAGATCGGGGCGGAAGCGCGCCAGCGCGCGGCGGAACGCCAGCCCGGGGAAGCGCGCCAGCCGCAGGTCGAGGACGCGGACCTCGTGACCGGGCGGGACCGCCGCCGCGAGGTAGCCCGAGCTCGAGCGGCTCGAGCAGCTGGAAGCGCTGCAGCGCCCGGATCGGGGCCAGCCGGGGCGTGGGCTTGACGAGCAGGATCCGCATCGCGCGGTCAATCCCCGTCGAGGAGCACGAGCAGCTCGGCGAGGACCATGGCAGTCGCTCCCCAGACCTTCTCGCCGTCGACGTCGTAGAACGGGACGTCGTAGTCACGCTGCTCGTGGCGGCGGGGCTCGCGCCGCCGCCGCGCCGGGTCGCGCAGGACGGCGAGCGGCGCCTCCAGCACGCGCGCGACCTCGCGGGCGTGGGGCGCCCAGGCGCCCGGACCGTCGGCGATTCCGACGACCGGGTGCAGGGCGTAGCCGCTGACCGGGATGTGCATCGGCGAGAGCCGGCCGAGCAGGCGGATCGTGCGGGGATCGACGCCGACCTCCTCCTCCGCCTCGCGCAGCGCGGCGTCTTCGAACGACTCGCCGGGCTCGAGCTCGCCGCCGGGGAGCGAGATCTGGCCGCCGTGGTGCGGCAGGTCGGTGGCACGCACGGTGAGCAGCAGGTGTGGCGCCCCGCCGCGCGCGTAGATCAGCGCCAGCGCGGCTGCGTCGCGCAGGCCGTCGGGGATCCGCCCGGGCTGCCAGCCGGGCCGGGGAGTCGGGGCCATCGCGAACTGGGCCGCGGCCCCGGGCAGCGGGCCCGCCAGGGCGCGCACGAGGCGCCGCTCGAGGGAGCCGAGTTCGGGAACGGGCGGGGTCATCGGGCGAGGCTACCGCACTCTCGCTGGCCGCGCGCGGCGCGGCGCGGCAGACTCGTCGGCCCGAGGACGCCCGCATGGCCGAGAGCCCCCGCACCGACCAACTGATCCGCGCGCTGGCGCTGGGCGGGCGCGCCCGCGTCGTGGCCGCCGACACGCGCCGGACGGTCGAAGAACTGTGGCGGATCCACGCCCCCTCCCCGCCGATGACCGCGGCCCTGGGCCGCGCCGCGACCGGCGCGCTGCTGCTGGCCGCAGCGCTGGAGAAGCTGACGCACCGCGAGCCGACGCTGACGCTGGAAATCGACGGCGGTGGGCCCGGGGGCCGGATCCTGGCGACGGCCTCCCCCGCCGGCTGGGTCCGGGCCACGGCCGCGCACCCCGAGGCCGACGCGCCGTCGCGACCGGACGGGAAGCTGAACGTCGGGGAGGTCGTGGGGAGCGCCGGCGCGCTGGCGGTGATGCGCGACCTGGGGGCCGGTCAGCCGTATCGCGGGGTGGTGGACCTGGTGTCCGGCGAGATCGGCGAGGACCTGGCGCGCTACCTGCTGGAGTCGGAACAGACGCCGTCGGCCGTCGGGGTCGGCGTGCGGCTGAACGGCGACGCGACGGTGGGCCAGGCGGGCGGGTACGTGATCCAGCTGCTGCCGGGAGTGCCGGACGACGAGGCCGAGGCGCTTGCCGGGCGCGTGCGCGAGTTGGGCATGGTCACCGACCGGTTGCGCGAGGGGCTGGGGCCGGACGCGTGGCTGGCACGGCTGTTCCCCGAAGGGTGCGAGCTGCTGGCGCGGCAGGCGGTGGAGTTCCGCTGCGGCTGCTCCGCCGATCGCGTCGAGCGGGCGCTCAAGCTGCTGGGCGAGGGCGAGGTCACGCGGCTGATCGAGGAGAAGCCGGACGAGCGGTCGATCGAGCTGACCTGCGGCTTCTGCCACGCGCGGTACGAGGTGCCGCGCGGCGACCTCGAGCGGCTGCGCGAGGAGATCCGGGCGGAGGCGCGCGAGCGGAGCGGTCAGCACCTCAGCTGAGCCCGGCCGGCCGCGGCCTCGGGCGCGGCCCCGGGCGCGCCGGGACGCGCGACGACTCTCTCGTTCCGGTAGCGCAGCCCTCCCAGTTCGAACTCCAGGCGGAGCGGCGCCCGTCCCCGCACCCGCATCGCGCCGCCATGCTCTCCCCGTTGGTGGTGAAAGCGGCAGAGCGTCACGCGGTTGTCCGGCTCGTCGTCCCCGCCCCGGGCCCGATAGAGGACGTGGTGGTCCTCGAGCCGGGACGACGAAGTGCAGCCCGGGGCCATGCAGCGCCAGCCGTCGCGCGCGTAGACGCCGAGCGGGCCGCGGTGCGCGTCGTGGGTGGCGGCGTAGGTCGTGAGCAGGGCGTAGAGGCCGAGCCAGCGGGCATCGAAGGGGGCGAGGTCGGCGGAGAACATTCGGACGCCCCGGGCGGCGGCCTCGAGCGCGCCGAGGAAGTCGGCCGCGATACCGAACGGAAGGTCCAGCCGAAGGACCGCGATCTGGCCCCCGCGCTCGTCGGCCAGGCGGGAGAACGCGCGGATCCGGGACGTGGTTGCACCGGGCGGCCGCTCCAGCGAGCGGTGCCACGCGGCGTCAGAGAGCGGGTGCACGTCCCGGGCGTTCGGGCCGGACTCGGCGAGACGGCGCTGGCGGATCGCGTGGAGCTCGTCGTCGAGCCGCTTGATCGTCGCCGTCTCCGCGCGCAGGAGCCACGCCTGCTGCAGCTCCGCCGGCACCGGGCCGCGGCCGAGGATCCGCAGAACGCGAAGTGCGGCGAGGCTCGAGAGACGTCCCGCGGCGCGGGCCTCCTCGAGGATGGAGAGCGGGGCCAGGCCGCGGGCCAGGGTCGCAAGGTCCTCCGCGACGCTGCGCGACATCCCCAGCCGGACCTCGGCGTAGTGGCGGATGGAGTCGAAGCCGAGCACGGGCCACGCCCGGGAGCGCGCCATGAGCGCCAGCAGGTCGCCGAGGGAGCGGCGGATCTCCTCTTCGATGGCGACCAACTCGCCGAGCTGCCGGGCCAGCTGCGCCGCGTCCCCCTCCCCCGCGCGCGCGAACAGGTCCCCGGCGCGGGCGAGCAGGGCCTCCGCCCGACGGACCACGTCGGCCGAGTCGGCGCCGGGCGGAAAACATTCGGGCGGCAGGGAGATCTCGGAGGTCTCGGAGGTCTCGGAGGGCGGGACGGACGGGCCGGGCGGAAAACATTCGGACGGTGCGGAGGCCTCGGAGGTCTCGGAGGGCGGGACGGACGGGGATCCGCGGCGGCGGTCCCACCCGGCTTCGCGCTCTGCCGGATCGGGTCGGTCGACGCGGCGCAGCAACTCGAGCGCGCCGTCGAGATCGGGGTGGGGGTCGAGCCCCGCCGCCCGCGCTTCGGCGACGAGGGCTGCCGCGAATCCGCCGAGCGTGTCGCGCGTCCCGCAGACGCAGCGGTGCAGCTGGCGCACCTCGTGGAACGCGGCGACGACCGGCGCCGGGAGGACGAGCCGAATCGTCGCGCGCGGTTCGTGGCGATCGCTGTCGGGTCCGTCCTCGGGGCCGGGGCCGAGGTCCACATCGGCGTCCGGATCGGAGCGCTGCGCGTCCGCCCAGGTGATGAGATCGCGCCAGCCGAGCAGCGGCGGCTCCGGGACGGAATCGGTGCGTGCTCCGGGCGGCGACGAGGGACCGGTCGGCGACGACGGTTCGGGCGCGGCGGGCGGCCCGGAAGGTGCGGAAGGGTCGGAAGGGTCGGAGTCTGCAAGCGCCGAAGGCCCGGCGCACACCGCGCGCGACGCAGCGGTTCCGTCCTCGGTTGGCGAGGCGGAGGGATCTTCGTGATGCGCTACGCGATCCGGAGAAGCGTCGGAACCCTCCGCCGGCACGCCGGGATCGAACATCGGCAGGCCATGCGACTCCACGAAGCGGCGATTCCACGGTCGCTTCAGCGCTTCGGCAAAGGCGGGTCCGGTGAGGATCTGCGGGCAGACCTGTGCCGCCCACTCGACCAGTTCGTCGGGCGGCCGCAGTTCTTCGTCGGGGCTGCCGTCGGGAAGGACGGGCCACGCCACCTGGCGGGCGCGGGACTCCCGGATCCGCTCCTTGAGGCGGCGCACTCCCGAGGCGCGCGCGATGGCGATCCAGGTGGGGATGGAGTCGAGGTCGGCGTGACGAGCGATCCTCACGGCCGCGACCGCGCCGAGCGGCGGTCCCCCGTCCGCGCCGTCGAGGGCCAGTCGCAGCCGGCGGCAACGTCCTACCGCGTGGCCGAGTGCGGCCCGGTCACGAAGCCAGCGGCCGGAGCGACCGAGGCGTTCGCGTGCGAAGTCCTCCGCGCGGGCGAAGCCGAGATCGAACCAGCCGCGCCCATCGGCAAAGGCCTCACCGGCGCGTGCGAGCGGCAGCGCGAGGCGGTGCAGCCGCGCGGCGAGCGCCGTCGCGAGACGGTCCAGGCCGTGCAGGCCGTGCAGGCCGGGCAGGCCGGGCAGGCCGGGCAGGCCGGGCAGGCCGGGCAGGCCGGGCAGGCCGGGCAGGCCGGGCAGGCCGGGCGGGCCGTCTGCGCTGGCGCGCTCCACCACCGTTTCGCGCATGAATCCTCCCCACGCACCCTCAACTTGTCGCATTGTACAAGGCAGACTTATCGCTGTCAATGCTTCAGTGGCTTTTTCTGTTGCCGCTCCGGGACGGTGGCGCTCCCCCGCGCGGCCGAGCGCGCCCGCCGACGGAGCAAGACCGGCGTTGCGGACGCCATCGAGCGGGACCAATGGTTCGGGACGCCAGGGAGCGGGCCCGGCCGATCGCGGCCCGGCCGATCGCGGCCCGGCCGATCGAGGCGCGGCCGCGCGCGACCCGAAGGCTCGGGGCACGAAGCTGCAAGGCTCGTCGAATCGCGGTGGGACCGATCGGGGCACGACCGATCGCGACCCGCAGGTCCGGGAGGTGAACGGGCGACACGCGGCGGATCGGGGCCTGCCTGAGAGCGGCATGCCGCGACGCGAGTGATTCACTCTCGACATCGCGGAGCCCGACGGATCGCGCCCCGGAGAATCGCGCCCGCGAGGATCGCGTCCCAAAGCACGGCGGGCCGGTCGGGTCGGAGTCCGGTGACGGGAGCCGGCGTCAGGCGGGCCGGCGCGGGGACGGAAGGAAACTGTCGCACACCTTGGCCGGCGAGCGCGCAGATCGGGCAGAGAACGAAGCGCCCTCGGGCTTCAGCGGGCGACTCTCAGCGACGGCGAGGATCGCGTGAGCCCCGTACCAGGTGGAACCGGCGAAGTTGGCGGAACTTGTGGACTTGGTGGAGCCGAACGGGATCGAACCGTCGACCTCCTGACTGCCAGTCAGGCGCTCTCCCAGCTGAGCTACGGCCCCAAGGCGACGCGAGGGCGCTGCGGTGAACTGCGGCACGGGCCTCGCAAAGCCCGGAGATGCTAGCCGTCCGGCACCGGGGTGTCAAAGCCGCGGCTTGTCCCACCCCCGGCGTGGACCGATCGTTGCGGCGTGGCGGAGCGTGGGCGGATCGGGGACCGGAGGGCGAGGAGGGGGTCGGTCGCGAGGCCGGCCCTCCTGGCTGCGCTCGCCCTCGCCGGGGCCGCGGCCTGCGGCAAGGGCGGCCCCCCGGCGACCGGACGGGGGGGCGAAGCGCTGCCGCTGTGGGTCACGCCCGAGCAGTTGGAAGCGCATCTCGCGAGCGGGAGCGTGCTCCTCTTCGATAGCCGGCCTCTCGCCGACTACCGGCTCGGCCATGTCGCACAGGCGCGGCCGCTGCCGCTGGACGAATTCGCTCCCGTGGAGGAAGACTCCGACGCACCGGAGGTTGTCGGTGCGCGGGAGGGCCTCCGTGCGCGGGAGGGCTTCCGTGCGGAGGAGGGCTTCCGTGCGCGGGAGGGCCTCCGTGCGCGGGAGGGCTTCCGTGCGCAGGAGGGCTTCCGTGCGCGGGAGGGCTTCGACGACGCCGCGCTGCGGCGCCTGGCCGCGGCGCTCGGGGCTGCGGGCTTCGATCCAGACGCCGAGATGGTGGTGACCGACGGGGGCGGGCCCGGCGGACTCCGCCGCGCCGCGGCCGGCTGCTGGCTGCTCGCGCTGGCCGGCGCGACGCGATGCGCGGTCCTCCCCGGCGGGGTCGAGGCGTGGCGCGCGGCGGGCGGTGCACCCGTCGTCGGCCGCCCTGCCGCGGGCACGGGACCCACCGCGCCGCAGATTCCGGCGCGGCCGCCAGGGCTCGCGACGCCGCTGTATCTGCGCGAAGCGACGGCCCGGCCCGAGGGGGCGATCGTCGACGTGCGGTCACCCGGGCGCAGCCGGGACGCGGCCAGCACCGCCGGCGGCCATGACGGCTGGATCCCCGGCGCCCTGTCCTGGCCCCTCCCGGATCCGGAACCGACCGACCGCCGCGCTCGCGCCGCCGCGCCGTTCGACCTCGCCGCGCTCGAGCGCGCGGCTGCCGCGGCCGGGCTCTTCGCGGAGCGCGACCTGGTCGTCGTGGGCGAGTCGTTCCACGACGGAGCGCTCGGCTGGTTCCTGCTGCGCTACGGCCTGGGGGTGCGGGACGCGAAGCTCTTCCCGGGCGGGATCGCGGCCTGGCGCCGCGATCCTTCCCTGCCCTTCGCCACGGCCGCAGCCGCCGCCCCCGCGGCAGCCCCTGAGGCTCCCGCGGTGGCGCGCGCGGCCCGGACGACCCCGTAGCCCGCTACGGCAGGTCGCCCGGCGCCTGGCCGCTGCCGTTCTCGGCGACGATCCGGTAGATCCGCAGCGCCCGCCCGTCGAGGCGCGCGCCCGCGTCCCACCACTCCGGCTGCGTCGCGCCGCCGACCGTGCTCATCGGCGTGCCCGGAGCGTCGGCGCCGAGCACGTCGTACCGCGTCGCCGGTCCCTGCCCGGCCCCGGGGGTGGGCGCGGTCCAGGTCAGCCGGACGGAGTCGCCGACGCGGACGGCGCGCAGCGTGTTCCCGACCGGCGGCGGCAGCGCGAGCGCGGGCGGCGTCCAGGCATCGCAGACGATCCGGTCGCCCTGCAGGCGGACCTCGTCGAGGCCGCCCTCCACGACCGCGTCCCCGCCTCCGGTATCGGCGACGCGGACGCGCACCCGCAGCGAGCCGGTCAGCGGGATCATCTCGCCCAGCGCGAACGACATCGGCGTCCAGGCCGCGGCCGCGGAGATGACCCGCTCGACCTCGGTCCAACTGGCCCCGTCGTTGGAGGAGATCTCGACCAGCAACCACTGCGCCGGCGGGTAGGACGGGATCCCCTCGCGGAAGTACCAGCGCGAGTAGGTCAATCCCAGCGAGGCGTAGGCGGAGGCGTCGAGTGCCGGGGAGGTCAGCCAGGCCTCGCCGCCGTCGACGTCGTCGTCCAACGCGGTGACGCCGGCGTTGCCCGTGACCCAGGCGCGGGTGCTGGCCGCGCCCGCGTCCTCGCCCGGGTTCGCGGTCTTGCCGTTGCTGATCGTCGGCTTCGGCACGCCGCGCTCCCAGCGGCCGTCGGCCGCCGTCCCGGCGGAGGTCCAGCCGCGGTCCTGTTCCGCGTCGTCGGCGAACAGGACCGTCGGGACCGGCGAGCCGACGCGCAGCACGAAGCGGCTGCGCGAGCGGCGCCCGCTCGCGTCGTAGACGTCCAGGCGCAGCGTGGCGTCGGTGAAGCAGGGGGCCTGGACCTGGACCGCGAAGGCCGGGCCGGTGGGCTCGCTGCTCGCGCCCGGGCCCAGGTCGGGGTAGACGGCGTGGTTGTCGAGCACCGTCACGCCGGGGGTCTCGGAGACCAGGAAGGCCGAGATCCCGGTGAAGGTGCGGACCGCGTCGGCGTTGCGGACGGTGACGAACAGCGTCACGACCTCGCCCGGATCGAGCGCCAGGTCGCCGTTGCCGCGATCCTGCCCCGTGTCGTCGAGCCGATGCGAGAGGTAGCGCAGCTTGGCGTTGGCCTCGTTCGCGGCGGCGAGCGCGTCGACCCGCCCGGCCCCGAAGGTGTTGTCCTTGCCGGGGGTCCCCAGGTCGATCGCGGTCTCTTCGAGGATCGCCGCCATCTCGTCGCGCGTCAGGTAGGGGTCGCCTTCCAGCATCAGCGCGGCCAGGCCGGCGACATGCGGGGTGGCCATCGAGGTCCCGGACATCGTGGTGTAGCCGTTGCAGTAGTTGAACGAGACGGTGTCGGTCCCGGGCGCCGAGACGTCCGGCTTGATCAGTCCCGGCGGGTAGGGGTGGTCGCCGAACCCCGCCACGCCCTCCCAGGTGACGGGGCCGAGCGAGGTGAAGTAAGCGGCCGCGTCGTCCGGGTCGGTCGCGCCGACGGTGATCACCTTCGGCACGTCGCCCGGGGTGCGGACGTTGTCCGGCTCGTTCCCGCCCCCCTCGTTCCCGGCGGCGACGATCATGATCGTCCCCATCGCGATCGTGTTCTCGCTGTTGCGGCGCCAGGTCGTGCGGTCGGGGTCCCAGGAGTGCTGCCACCCCAGGCTCATCGTGATCAGGTCGGCGTCGTTCTCGGCGGCGTACTCCATCCCGTTCCAGACGTCGACCTCGTCCGAGAGGCTGAGGCCGACCTTGATCACCATGATCTGCGCGTCGGGCGCGACGCCGGTCTGAGTCCCCTGCGTCCCGTCGCCGGCGACCGTCCCGGCGGTGTGCGAACCGTGGCCGGACGCGGTGTCGCGCGGGTCGTTCGTGTTGATCTCGAAGTTCCAGCCGATCAGGTCGTCGACGCGGCCGTTGCCGTCGTCGTCGACGCCGTTCAGGTCGGTCGGGTCCATCACGACGCGGTCGCCGTCGAGGTCCTCGCCGGGGTTGATCCAGACGTGGTCGACGATGTCGGGGTGCTCGTAGCAGACGCCGGAGTCGATGTCGGCGACGACGACCCCCTTGCCGGTCAGGCCGAGCTGGGTCCAGACCTCGGGCGCGCGCATCTTGAGCACGCCCCAGTCGGTCGGGCCGTCGGGCTGGCCCTCCGGCCGCGGCGCCTCGACGAAGACCGGGCGCTTGGGGTTGTGGTTGATCCAGGCGACCTCGGGACGCTGCGCCAGCGCGCGGATCACGGCCGGCGTGGCGTCGAGGCCGACGACGCTGGAGAGCCAGAGCGGGCGGACCCGCGCCGCGAGCCCGTCGCGCTCGTACCCGGCGACGGCGGCGAGCAGCGGGGCCTGGGTCCGGGCGGCGTGCTGCTTCAGGCGGGAGACGATCGCGCGGCGCGGATCGTCGGCCCGGGCCAGGCGCTCGATCGCCGACGGCTCGAGCTGGTCGGCGAGGACGACGCTGACCGGGACCATCTGGTCCGGGGCCGCCGCATCGAGCGCGCGCGCGAGGTCGCCGCGCAGCTTCGACGAAGGAGCCGCCGGCGCGGCCGGCGGTCCGCCGGAGCCCCACGCGATCGACACGAACCCGAGCACCGCTCCCGCGGCGCACACGAACCGCCTGCCGACTCCCCGCATGCCGCCTCCTCGTCCCGTGTGCACCCCGCGCGGACGCCGCGCGCGGTGCACATGGCCTAGGTACCGCGGAGCCGACCGCGGGTCAACGGGCAAGTTCGGATGGGGGCCAGATCCGGAGGGGGGGGCGGCGACCCGGAAGCCGCGGGCTCGAGCGCCGGCGCGGCGGGCGGGATTGGCTGAGGGGCAGGGACTCGAACCCCGATTCTGCGGTCCAGAGCCGCATGTCCTACCGTTGGACGACCCCCCAGCAGGGTCAACCGCCGGGTACCTTAAGGAAAGACGCCCGAACCGTCAAGTCAGGCCCTCCGGCGCGGCGCGCGGCCTGGCGCGCTTGCCCACCTCGTGTCCGGCGGCGAAACGGGCCCGGAGCGCCGATTCGCCCGGCTTCGCGCCGTTCTGGCAGAATGCCCCGTCGCGGCCGGGCCTTCCCGGCCCCTTCCCTCCCGCGACCGAGGCCTCACAGCATGAGCACGGCGGACAGCGCCCCCTCCGGGAACGTCGACTTCATCCGCGAGATCGTCCTGGCCGACCGCGCCAGCGGGAAGCACGGCGGGCGGGTCGCGACCCGCTTCCCCCCGAGCCCAACGGCTACCTGCACATCGGCCACGCCAAGTCGATCTGCCTCAACTTCGGGATCGCGAACCAGTTCGGCGGGACCTGCAACCTGCGCTTCGACGACACCAACCCGGAGAAGGAGGAGCAGGAGTACGTCGACTCGATCATCCGCGACGTGAGCTGGCTCGGTTTTGACTGGGACGACCGCCTGTTCTACGCCTCGGACTACTACCACCAGCTTTACGACTACGCCGAGCAGCTGATCCTGTCGGGCGACGCCTACGTCTGCGACCTCTCGGCGGAAGAGGTCCGCGGGACGCGCGGGACCCTGACCGAGCCGGGGATCGAGAGCCCGTTCCGGAACCGCTCGATCGAGGAGAGCCTCGACCTGTTCCGCCGGATGCGGGCCGGCGAGTTCCCGGACGGCGCGCGCACGCTGCGGGCGAAGATCGACATGGCCTCGCCCAACCTCAACCTGCGCGACCCGGTGCTCTACCGGATCAAGCGCGCGACCCACCACCGGACCGGCGACGAGTGGTGCATCTACCCGATGTACGACTACGCCCACCCGATCTCGGACATGCTCGAGGCGATCACGCACTCGATCTGCACGCTGGAGTTCGAGGACCACCGCCCGCTCTACGACTGGTTCCTGGACGAGTTGAAGACCCCCTGCCACCCGCAGCAGATCGAATTCGCGCGGCTCAACCTGACCTACACCGTGATGAGCAAGCGCAAGCTGCTGCAGCTGGTGCAGGAAGGGATCGTCGGCGGCTGGGACGACCCGCGGATGCCGACGCTGGCCGGGATGCGGCGGCGCGGCTTCACCCCGCAGGCGATCCGCGCCTTCTGCGACCGGATCGGCGTCGCCAAGCGCGACAGCGTGGTCGACGTCGCGCTGCTGGAGGACGCGCTGCGCGAGGACCTCAACCGCCGCGCGCCGCGCGTGATGGGGGTGCTGCGGCCGGTCAAGCTGGTGCTCGACAACTACCCCGAGGGGCAGGTCGAGTTCATGGAGGTCCCGAACAACCCCGAGGACCCGGCCACCGGCACGCGGCAGGTCCCCTTCTCGCGCGAGCTGTACATCGAGCGCGAGGACTTCCGCGAGGACCCGCCGAAGAAGTTCCACCGCATGTCGCCCGGGCGCGAGGTCCGGCTGCGCGCGGCGTACCTGGTGACGGCGACGCACGTCGTGAAGGACGCCGCCGGCGAGATCGTCGAGATCCACGCCCAGTACGACGCCGCGACGCGCGGCGGGACGGCACCCGACGGCCGCTCGCCGCGCGGCACGCTGCACTGGGTGTCTGCCGCGCACGCGCTGGAGGCCGAGGTGCGGGTTTACGACCACCTCTTCGGCAAGCCCTTCCCGGGCGACGAGAGCGGCGACTTCCTGGGCGACATCAACCCGGACTCGCTGCAGGTGCTCTCCGGCTGCAGGGTGGAGCCGAGCGTGGCGGGGGCGCCGGTCGAGGCGTTCTACCAGTTCGAGCGGCAGGGGTACTTCTGCGTCGATCCCGACTCCTGCGGCGGGAGGTTGGTGTTCAACCGCTCGGTGTCGCTGCGCGACAGCTGGGCGAAGATCGAGAAGAAGCTGGGGGGGTGAGGCCTCAGCCGGCGACGACGCGGAACCCCTCGCGGGACGCCGCCAGCGCCAGCCGGTCGTCCAGGCACACGAAGCCGAGCGTCGCCGGACGGCGCTCGGCCGCCACGAACGCTGCCGCCAACTGCAGCGCGTCGGCCGCCCGCAGGTTGTGGACGCGCAGGAAGCGCACGGCGGCTTCCCGGATCTCGTCCAGCGGCTGGATCTCGTGCCACGCGGCCGACAGCGCCGCGAGCCGCTCGAACGCCACTCCCGCCGCCGTGACGGCCAGGTCGCCGTCGCGCTCGAGCCGCGCGATCGCCGAGGCGCACTCGACCGCCGAGCCCCACCAGGTGAGCACGTCCGCGTCCTTGCGGTAGGAGTCGAGCAGCGAGGCCGTCGCGGGCTCCTCCACCAGCAGCGGGACGAGGGCGGACGCGTCCCAGTACCTCACCGCCCCTCCCTGCGCTCCGCAGCGAGCGCGCGGCTGGCCGAGGCGCCGGCCCGGGGACACGGCGGACGCCTCGCCAGCAGCGCGCGCGGAGCGGGCGCTGCGGCGCGCCGCACGGCGGCCTCGCGCTCGAGGCGCGCGAGCCGGCCCTCGGCGTCGTCCTCCGCTGCGCCTACGATCGAGGCGAGCCGGGCCACCGGGCGGCCGCGGTCCAGGATCAGGATCGTCTCGCCGCGGCGAACGCGATCCAGCAGCGCGCTGAGCTGGTTCTTCGTCTCGGTAATCGTGGCCGTTTTCATAAGGCTATTATAGCCTTTTCATTTAGCCTATTCAAGCCTGTTTATGGCGCCCGGGGCCGCCCCCGCCGGGGCGGGCCGGCGACCCCGGGCCCTCCGAACGCGCCCCCCCCTACGGGCAGGGGCTCGCCGCGTCGAGCGCGTCACGCGGATCGGGAAGCAGCGACGAGTCGCCGTGGCTTCCGGTCGCGAGCAGGTCGCCGAGCCGGCCGGACGCGATGTCGTAGACGGTGCCGGGTCCAGCGGCGGCGTCCTGCGAGGTCCACGACAGGCGCGTCGCCCCCTCGGCCGGCTGCAGCAGGACGCCGGAGACGACGGCCGGAGCGGAAACGACTGCCGCGTCCTCGTCGTTGCAGTCGGCGCCGGCCGCGGCACCGTCGCGGTCGGGGTCGTCAAGGTGCCACGCGTTGAACAGCGGCGTGACCGACCAGCTTTCGCGCTGGCCGACCCAGCCGAAGTAGGCGACGCCAGGGGCCGCGGTGAGGCCGCGGCCGAGCGGAAAGTACGAGTTCAGGTACGCGCCCTGGGGCGTGTCGCGGTGCACGCGGCGGATGCCACCCCAGCTCGCGCCGTAGTCGGAGGAGTGCCGCGCCACGACGGAGACCGCCCCGGCACCGAGGTCCAGCCACGCGGCCCAGACATTGCCGGTGCCGTCGGCCGTGACGCTCGCGATGTACGACCCCCAGGTCCACGCCGGCGGAGAGGAGTTCAGCCGCTGGTAGCTCGGGAACGTCGCACCGCCGTCGGTCGAGCGGGCCGCGTAGACTTCCGGGCCTCGCGTGTTGTCCCACACGACCACCGCGACCGTCGGTGAGGCGAACGTCACGCGCGGGTAGTCGTTGTTTCCCGTGGCCGGCCCGGCAACCGCGACGTCGCCGAGCCAGCTCGTTCCGGTGAACCGGTTGGCACGGAGCGCCCCGCGGTTGTCGCCGCTGCGGAAGTCGGACCAGACGACGACGGCTCCACCGGCCCCGTCGCATGCGACGGCGTGGTCGTCGCTGACGGACGCCGCCGACTCCGGGCGCACCTGGACCCTCGGGGCCCAGGAAACTCCGGCGTCACTGCTCGTCACCGCCCAGACGCTCGTGTTCGAGGAGCCGAGCTTCGGAGCCTCGTAGGCGATCACGACGGTATCTCCGCGCACGCAGGCCTGGGAGTTCCCCACGCTGCTCGTTCGCGAGTCCTGGTCGACGGCGTTGGTCGTGAAGCTCGCGCCGTAGTCCGTCGAGCGAGCCAGGAAGACGTCGATCTCGTTGGTCCAGGTGACGAGCACGCGGCCTCCCGCGCCGGCGAAGACCTGTGGCGTCGGAGCCCGGTCCCAATGCGTGTAGTAGCCTGGTCCGGAGTTCTCCATCGACGAGTCCAGAACCAGATCCGAGGCCTGCCAGGTCGCGCCGAAGTCCGACGAGCGGTTGAAGCGCACTTCCCGGATGCCGAAACCGGACGCGGGAGCCCCGGTGTTGATCTCGTACACCAGGTAGACATGTCCTCCCGGCTCGGCGGCGATCACCGCGAAGAAGGCCATCATCGTCCCTGCCGCAAACCCGCCGACGCGCACCGGCGTGCCGAACGAATGCCCGCCGTCGTGGCTCGTCGCGACGAACACGTCGGTGAAAGCCCCGTTGACGAAGGCCGAGAAGGCGGCGTACACGCGGCCGGCACCGTCTGTCGCGACCGCGACATCGTTCAGGCCGCTCGGGCTCTGCTGCGCGGGATCGGCATCGATCCGCGCGTCGGCGCCGAAGGCGAGCGGGTTGGCCGCGGAGCGATTGCGGTACAGGTTGAGCGACCGGGGATCGTCACGGGCGTCGCGATAGACGAGCACGACGTCGTTCATGGAGACCGCCGCGATCGCACCCAGCGAGCTCTGGGCGGCACCGGCGGACCCCCCATCCACCCGCTGCTCGGCCGCCCACGTGGCTCCGTCCGTCGAGTTGCGGGCGTAGACGTCGCTGCGCTGCACCAGCCCGTCATCGTCGCGGACGTCGTTCCAGGCCAGCACCCACACCCCCGCAGAGGTCCGGGTCAGCGCAATGGTCGCCGTGCAGGCCAGCGTGCCCGGCCCGCCGAGGACAGCACTGCGTGCCAGGACAGGACCGGCAGCCCGCTCGGCGGACCCGTGACCAGGACTTCCGTTCCGAAGGTCGATCCCGCGTTGGCCGAGGTCTGTGCGAGGAGGCTCCAGCCCTCGACGTTGAGCGTGCAGGCCCGTCCGTCGGTCATGCCGAAGACCAGTGGAGCCTGGTCGTCAGCCGGAACCTTCGGCAACGGCGCCAGGAGATCGATCTCCGGCGCCGGGAGGTCGGTGAACGTGATGGCGTCGGGCGCCTGGCCGAGTACCGGCACGGCCGACGCAAGACACACGACGAGCGACAGAGCAACGCGACCTGCAGACATGACGCTCCCCCTTCCCCGGACTTCGGGAAGGCAGGAGTTTCAGGACCCCCCCAAGGCTCCCGCTCTCCCCCGGCGCGGACAGGACCGCCGCGCCCGAATGCTCGAACGAGAGGGTACCACTGCGGATACGGCGTAGCGTGGCGGCTGGTCGGGCTTCGCGAGCGCTCTTGCGCACCGCGCTCCTCGCTACGGTCGCCGATCGCGAGTAATCGAGAGGCATTCCGGGTACCTTCGAGAGGCTGCTTGTGCCGGGCCGTGCGTAGTGGTAGCAAGTGGCCGTAAGAAGCCCGCGGTGGTCGTCGTCAGGCTCAGGGGGTGCCGTGATGCGATCCGTTCCGTCGATGCCTTCGTCCCGAGTTCCCATACGAACTCGCACGTGGTCGTTGGTTGTTCTCTTCAGCGTCCTTCTGCTGTGTTGCCCGGCGTCGCTCGCCCAGGACACCGGCGGCAGCCTGCAGGGTCGGGTCGAGGCGCCGGATGGCACGCCCGTCGCGGCAGCGGAGGTGACCGTCGAGGGGCCAGCGCTGCAAGCCCCGCGCCGGACCACGACCGGCTCGTCCGGCGAATTCCACCTCGCAGCGCTGCCGCTGGGCAGGTACACCGTCCGGATCGCGCACCCGAGCTATCGGCCCGTCGCCTTCCAGGACGTTCCCGTGCGCCTCGGGCGAACCACGGGCCTGCCCATGGTCACCCTCGCGGCGATCGGCGAGGTCGCCGAGGAGATCGTGGTCGTGGGTCAGGCCCCGCGGATCGATCCCGTCTCGACGACCGGCGGGGGCACGCTCTCCGCGCGGTACTTCGACGGGATCCCGCTCAGCCGGGACTACCAGAGCATCGCGGCCCTGCTGCCGAGCGTGAACGTCAGCTACCTGGGCGACGGCTTCAACATCAACGGCGGGACCGGCTTCGAGAACCGCTATTTCGTCGACGGGATCGAGGTCACCGACCCGTACCGCGCGGCGAGCGGCATCAACCTGCCGTACGACGTGATCCAGGCGGTCGAGGTCAGGACGGGCGGGTACGAGGCCGAGTACCGATCCTCGCTGGGCGGAACGGTGAACGTCGTGACCCCTCCGGGTGGGGACACTCTGGCCGGAAGCGCCTTCGTCTACTGGGCGGGGCACCAGATCTCGGGTGAATCGCGCACGGGGAAGACGCAACTCGAGACCGAGAACTACACGCAGTACGACGCCGGAGTCAGCCTAGGCGGGCCGATCGTCGGCGACGCGCTGCGGTTCTTCCTGGCCTACAACCCGCTCGTCCAGAGCGCGGACGTCGAGATCCCCGGCCAGGGCTTCTACCCCGACGACTCGGTCGCACACCGGTTCGCGGGCAATCTGAGCTGGCAGGTGAACGCCGGCAACAACCTGGTTCTGTCCGTGGTGGGCGACCCGACGCGACGGGACGCGGTGGGAGACACCTTCGCCCCCGTCGGGGGGACGCCGGTAACGTTCGCGAACCCGGACCCCTTCCTGAGGGAGATCGACTACAGCTCGATCGGCGCCGCCATCCGCGGGACGCACGCCCTGGGCGCCCGGACATTGCTGGAAACGTCGATCGCCGGCCTTTGGCGCACCGACAGGAACCTTCCCGCGACCGAGCGGGGCCACGCGGAGAGTCTCTTCATCGACGCGCCGACCGGGACCTTCTCGGGCGGGTCGGGGTTCGACATCGACAACGAGACGACGCAGTTCACGCTGGGTGTGAAGGCGACCTGGGCGCTTGCCCGCCACACCCTCAAGGCCGGAGCGGAGTACCGGGATACGGAACTGCAGAACAGCTGGGAGAGCGCGTTCCTCACGCGCTTCAGCGATACCTCGTACAACCTGATCACGATCCACCTCGGCGGCACGGTCCACAACCGCGTTCCCTCGCTCTTCGTCCAGGATTCGTGGCGCATCGGATCGCGCGTCACCCTGAATTACGGACTGCGCTGGGACGGCCTCCAACTCGTGGCGTCGAACGGCCAGGTGGCGCAGACGATCACGAACCAGTACCAGCCCCGGATCGGCATCGTCTACGAGCCGGGAACGCCCGGGACCCAGCGGATCTATGGTTCGGCCGGACGGTTCGTCCAGGACCTCGCTCCGGCCGCTACAGTGGCCTACTACAGCGAGGACTTCTCCCAGAAGTTCTGCAACTACGACCATGACCCCCGGATCGATCCGTCGGGATGTGACGGGTTCGAGTTGACCGGGGCGATCCAGCCCGAAATCAACGGCCTGCGCGGCCAGTACTACGACGAGTACACGCTCGGGATACGAGCGCCTGCTTGGCGCTCAGCACCGAGGCCAGGTCCGCGCGGTCTACCGCACCCTGCGCTCGATCCTCGAGGACGGGCTGGTCACGGCCGACCAGGCCTTCGTGTTCGGCAACCCCGGCCGGGGTGCGCTGGACGCCGATTATCCCGATCCCGTCCGGACCTACAAGGCGCTCGAGCTGAGCGTCGAGCGGCGCGCCGCGAAGTTCAACTGGCTCGCCTCCTACACCTGGTCCGAGAACTGGGGCAACTACACCGGGATCTTCAGCTCGGACGGCAAGGCGCCCAATCCCAACTGCGCCTTCGCTTTCGACGTCCCGGACATGCTGGTCGACGGCGAGGGGCGCCTTCCGAACGACCGGACGCATGTCTTCAAGGCCTCCGGGTTCTATGCCTTCGACTCGGGCCTGAACGTGGGAGCTTCTCTGCTCTGGGAGAGCGGCGCGCCGCTCAACGAGTTCGGCGGATCCGTGTACGGCCCGCCCTGGTGGACCTTCCTGCAGCCGCGCGGCACGGCCGGGGAGTCGCCGTCGATTTTCGACCTCAGCCTGCGCCTGGACTACACCTTCTTCGCCCGCTCCGACCGCCGCTGGAAGCCGCGGCTGATCCTGGATGTCTACCACCTGTTCAGCGACGAGCGGCCGGTGGACTACGACCAGTTCCACTACTTCAACCAGGACGCCGACGGGAATCAGATCGACCCCAACCCGACCTACGGCGAGCCGATCCGGTACTACCCCCCGACGACGGTGCGGCTGGGGCTGGAGCTGAGCTTCTGAGGCGCGGTCGTTGCCCGGCGCGTCGCCGTCCCCTACACTATTATCATGGGTGATAAGTATGAGGAAGCCCCACCCGTCCTCGGGAACCAGATCCGCACCCTGCGCCGGGCGGCCGGCCTGACGCTCGAGGGCCTCGCCCGGCGCACCGGGACCAGCGCTCCCACGATCCACCGCTACGAGAGCGGCTGGGACCGCTTCGAGCTGGCGACGCTCCGCCGCATCGCCGCGGCGCTCGACGCCTCGCTCGAGGTGCGCCTCGTCCCGGGACCTGCCCCGGCCCGGAGCGGGCGTCCGTCGCGAGCGGCCCTGCGCCGGCTGCTCGCACCGCTCTTCTGGGACCGCGACTTGTCCACGGAGGACCTGGAGACGAGCCAGGACTGGGTGATTGCGCGGGTGCTGACCGCCGGCGGCCTCGAGCAGGTGCGGGCCGTGCGCGCCGTGTTCGGAGACCGTGCCATCCTGCGCGCCGTGCGGCGCCGGGACGTGGACGCCCGGACCCGCAACTACTGGCGGCTGATCCTGGGCGGAGCGTGAGCGCGTGCACCCGAAGGTCGTGGGGCGAGCGGGCTGGGAGGTCGTGAGCAGGCTGGCGGCGTCCGGCCTGACCACGGGCTGGACCCTCGCCGGCGGCACGGCGCTCGCGCTCCAGCTGGGGCACCGCGTCTCGCACGACCTCGACTTCTTCCGCGCGGAGCCGTTCGACGCGGAGGCGCTGCTGCACCGGCTGGCGGGACTGGGCCGCGTGACGGTCCAGGGCCGCGCCGCGGAGACCCTGCACGTCACGCTCGACCGGCTGCGGCTGAGCTACCTCCGGGCGCAGGCCCCCCTGCTCTTTCCCGGCACGCCCTACCGGGACCTCGTGCTCGCCGATCCCCGCGACATCGCCGTGATGAAGGTGATCGCGATCGGCGGGCGCGGCAGCCGCAAGGACTTCGTCGACCTGTACTTCTACCTGCGCGGCGGCGGGACGCTGCAGACCGTCTTCGGAATGCTGCGACGGCGCTTCCCGCGGCTCGACCACAACGACTACCACCTGCTGCGCTCGCTCGTGTACTTCGACGACGCCGAGACCGAGCCGATGCCGCGCCTGATCCGGCGCGTCGGCTGGCGCGAGATCAAGGCGGCGATCGTCGCCGAGGTGCGACGGCTGGCCTGAGGCGCGTCACCACTCAGGGACGTCCTTCCAGCCGGGGAACGGATCGAGCGCGAAGCCCCACCCCGTGGACGACGAAGCGTCGGGGACGACGCGCAGGTTCGTCAGGCGATCGAGCGTCGCGAGCAGGCGGTCCAGCGGCACGGTGTGCAGCGGCGGCCGGTCGAGGTCGGGCATCGGCCACAGGAACAGTTCGTTCCCCGCGACCGACGCGATCCAGCGCCCGTCGGGCGAGATCGCGAGCGACTCGACCATGCCGGTGTGGCCGGGAAGCAGGTGCGGGGCCTCGCCCGTCGCGCGGCCGACGCGGACGACGCCGTCGAGGTCGCCGGTGGCGAGGATCCGGCCCGTCGGGTCGAGCGCGGCGGCGAAGGGGTGCGGCCCGTGCGAGGGGATCTCGCGCAGGGCGCCGGACTCGAGGTCGAGCAGCTCCAGCCGGTCGAACTCGAAGCCGCGCGGGTTGTCGCGGTCGTGGGAGAGCAGGGCCAGCGTGCGGCGGTCGGCGGCGAGGTGGCTCCGGGCGCGCGTCCTGGGAGCGATGCACTCGACCGAAGCGGGCCCGTCGAGGCCGTCGGGCAGCCGGATCGTGAAGACGCCGCCCGGCCCGCTCTCGTACAGCGTCCCGTCGGCCCCGAACTCGAGCGAGTCGCAGCCGAACCAGGTCGTCGGGACCGCGTCGGCGAGGGAGATCGTCCGGCGCCGGCCGGTCGCCAGGTCCCAGACCGCCAGCACGCGCAGCGCCGGGTCGGCCAGCGGGTCGGCGCCGATCCCCTCCGGGCATGCCGCGGCGCGGCGGCCTTCGGGGTCGATCGCCACCGTGAAGGTGCCGGCCCGCCCCTCCCAGCCCGTTTCGAGCCGGCGCGGCGGGCCGCCGGCGATCGGGTGGAGGAAGACGCGGCCGTCGGGCTGGGCCTGGTTGGCGTGGGCCCAGGTTCCCACCAGGACTTCCGTGCTGGCGTCGTCGACGGCGATGCTCCACGAGCGGACCCTCGGCGAGAGGTCCCGGAAGCTGCCGTCCCGCGGATCGAGCGGCCAGAGCCGGACCGGCTCCTGGATCGCGCACGAGACCAGCCAGCGGCCGTCGCGCGAGAAGCGCAGGAACCAGGTCCCCGCACCGCGATGCGGCAGCACGCGCCGCCGCGGCGTCTCCAAGGGGAAGAAGAAGAAGCGGTTCGCGTTGCTCATCGCGAGCCAGCGGTTGGCCGGATCGAAAGCCCCCATGTAGGTCTGGTTCCCCTCGGAGCGCAGCGACAGCGGCTGCGCGTCCGGCGGATCGTCGAGGATCCAGACCGAGAGCCCCACCATGTCGACCCGCGCCAGCAGCGAGCCGTCGGCGCTGGCCGCGAGGAAGTCCGCCGCGTCGGGACCGCCGAAGGCGCGCGCCGTCGAGGCCGCTCCCTCCCCGAGGGGCCATAGGCGGATCGCACCCGAGCGCTCCATCGAGATCAGCGTGCGGCCGTCGGGCTGGAATCGCAGCGCGCGGGCGTCCCACGGCTCGGTCTCGAGCCGCCCGATCGCGCGGTCGCGCCCCGGGGAGACCGAGCCGCCGCCCGCCCCCAGCGCCTTCAGGAACAGCGTGCGGTCGCGCTCGTAGGCCAGGCTGCGGCCGTCGGGAGAGAGCCGCTGGACCGCCGGGCCGCGGGCATCGTAGCGGGCGACCAGCTCCGGCTCCCCCGCGGGAAGCGGCCAGGAGCGGACGACCGTCCGTGCGCTGTCGGCGGCCTCGCGCGTCGCGGTGAGCAGCCGCTCGCCGTGCAGCCAGCCGGTCGACTCGACGCCCCCCAGCTCGATCCGACCCTGCTCGCCGAGATCGGGGAGCGAGCGGACCTGCAGGCCCGCGCCGCCGGCCCCGGTGACGAGGATGTCGCTCCGCGGCCCGAACACCATCACCGCCGCGTTCCCCGGCGGCGGCGCCGGGACCAGCAGCGGTTCGCCACCGTCATCCCGGAAGAGCGCGATCCGGCCGGCGTGGCCGTTGAGCGCGGCGATCCAGCGGCCGTCGGGGCTGAAGAGCGGCGGCTCGAACCAGGTCGAGTACTCGGACCGCTCCAGGCCCTTCACCGACGCTTCGGGCGAGAGAATCCGTGCCACCGGGCCGCGCCAGAGCAGCTCCGCCACGAACTGCCGCGCCGTGGGCGTGTCCGCCAGCTCGAGGCTCTTGCGGGCCAGGGCGAGCGCCTTGGTCGAGTCGCCGCCGAGCGCCGTGCGCGCGAGCGCGAGCAGCTCGTTGGCCTGGGCGCGCCGCGCTTCCTGCTCGGCCAGGACCTTGGCGCGCTCGCTCTGCTGGCGCAGCACCGTGACAACGGCGAGCACCGCGACCAGCGCTGCGATCAGCGCGCCGACGGCGGTCCACTGCCGCCGGCGGCGGCGCTGGGCGTGGCAGCGCATCGCCTCGGCGAAGGCCTGCTCGGTCGCCGTGAGCGCGCCGGGATAGCGCTCCTGCCAGACCGAAAACTCCTGGTAGGCGGTCCCCGACCAGAGCAGGTCCGCGGCGCGGCCGCGCTCCTCCCAGGTCGACGCCGCCTGCCGGAGCTGGTCGCGCAGCAGCGCCCCCTCGGCGTCCTGGGCCTGCCAGCGCTCCAGCCGCGGCCATGCCGTCAGCAGCGACTCGTGGATGATCTCGACCCGTCGGCGCTTCGCCCCCCCGTTCCGCTCGGCCGCGCGCTCCCGATACTCGGTCAGCAGGCGCGCGTCGATCAGCGCGCGCAGCACGGTCTCGGCCTCGGCACAGCGCTCGCCGAAGACCGAGAGCAGCTCGTCGTAGTCGCGGACCGCGCGGGTCCCCTGCGCGGTGACGAGGTTGCGGAACAGTTCGCGCACGACCGGTAGGTGTTCGGCGCCGATCCGCTCCACCGTCGCCTCGGCGTGCTGGGCCAGCGCGCCGCCGACGCCGCCGATCCGCGCGTAGGCCTCGCGCGTGAGCAGGCCGGAGGCGCGGTCGCGCTCGTCCCATAGCCGCGCGGCGGCGAAGGCCAGCAGCGGCAGCGCGCCCCGCTCGCGGGCCACGGCCTCGATCATCTCGGCGGCCAGGTCCTCGTCCTCGAAGCGGTAGCCGCAGAGCAGCGCCGGCTGGACCACCGCGCGGCGCAGCGCGGCGCCGGTCGGGGGGCGCAGCACTGTCAGGTCCGCGAGGATCGGCTGCAGCGCGGCGTGCTCGTGGCACCGGACCAGGAAGTCGTCGCGCAGCGAGAGCAGCACGCGGACGTCGGCCTCCACCGCCGCCCGCCCCAGCAGCTCGGCGAAGCGGCGCTGCGTCGCGTCGTCGTTGAGCGTGAACAGCTCCTCGAACTGGTCGACGACCAGCAGCGTCTCGGCGTGGCGCCCGCGCCAGCGCCGGAGGATCGCCAGCGCGGCCTCCGGGTCGTCGAGGCGCGGCAGCTCGCGGACCGCGTCCGCGTCTCCGGCGAACTCGACGGCCAGCGCGTGGGCCAGCGCCGCGAACGGACGCGTGCCCGGCGTGGCGACGACGGCGTGCCAGCCGCGGGGCAGCGCTGGCAGCAGGCCGGCGCGCAGGAACGAGCTCTTCCCCGCCCCGGACGGCCCGATCACGGCCAGCAGGTGAGCCTGCCCCAGCTTCTGCCAGAGCGCCTCGACCTCCAACTCCCGCCCGAAGAAGTACTCGGCGTCGGCGTCGGTGAAGGACGGAGAGGCCGGGGTAGGGCTGGCGCTCGTCGGCGCCGGGGACCCGCAGCGCGACCTGCTCGAGAGCCCGCAGCAACTCGTGCGCCGAGGCCCAGCGCGCCTCGCGCCGCTCGGCGAGCGCGCGCAGCAGGGCCGGGCGCCACGGGCCGTCGGGCAGGCGCGGCGGGTCCTCGCGCGCGGCGCGCTGGAGCGCGGCGCGCGACGCCGGTGAGCCGTCGGTACCGACCATCTCGGCCAGCACGAGGCCGGCCGCGAACAGGTCGGCCCGCGCATCGATCCCCGTCCCGCGGACCTGCTCGGGCGCCATGTAGGCCGGCGTGCCGGCGATCGACAGCGTGCCGTCCTGGGCCTGCGGCCGCGCCAGCCCGAAGTCCATCACCACGACGCGCCCGGCCCGGGTCAGCATCAGGTTCTCGGGCTTGAGGTCGCAGTGGACGAAGCCCGCCTGGTGGATCGCCTCGAGCCCGGCCAGGAACTGCGAGGCGATCTCCATCGCCTCGGGCAGCGGGAGCGGGCCGCGCTCGCGCAGCAGCTCGGCCAGCGTCGCGCCGTCGACGAACTCCATCGTCACGACGTCGTGGCCGTCGAGTTCCACCATGTCGAAGATCCGGCAGACGTTCGGGGAGACGACATCGCGGGCGGCACGGACCTCGCGCCGCAGGCGCTCGAGCATCCTGCCGCCGGCCCACTCGGCGCGCAGCGTCTTCAGCGCGACGACGACCCGCAGCTTCAGGTCGAGCGCCTGCCAGACCTCGCCGATCCCGCCCCGGCCGAGCGGGCGGAGGACCTGGTAGCGGCCGCCGAGGACGGCGCCGGGAAGGAAGGTGCCGGGGGACGCGGGGGCAGCGGCGGGATGGCCGGCCGCGGGCGCGGCGTCGAGCGGAACGCCTGGGTGCAGGGTCGGGAGGGTACGGCCCACGCCGGCAGCGTCCCGACCGCAGGACGGGCAGGCGCCCGAGGGGTCGAGATCCCCCTGGAAGCACGCGGGGCAGCGCGCCATGCGGGGATCTTACGCCCGGGGACGGGCCGGGATGAACGGGGGCAGGGCCGTTCAGGCGGAGGGGGGCGCTTCGCCGTCTCCCCCGACGATCCAGCGCGTCTCCTCCCGCAGGACCCGTGCGAACCGGGTGTTCCCGGCGGAGAGCTTCGCCAGTTCCTCGGGGGTGTAGACGAACAGGTCGGCGTCGATGGGGAGCGTCTCGAGCGGCCAGTCCCGCGCGCGCTCGATGAACGGCCGCTCCGCGCGGCGGACCACGACGACCAGGTCGAGGTCCGAACCGACTCCCCAGTCGCCGCGCGCGAACGAGCCGAAGACCCCCAGCCGCAGCAGCTCGGGCCGCAGGCGCCGCTGCTCGTCGGCCCACGCCGCGAGCGCCCGGCCGACGGCTGCTCGGTCAGGGTAGATGCGAACGGGCATGGTCGACGACCTGACGCGCGAGGTGGAACGCCTTCACCGCCTTCGCGCCGGCCTGCTGGCAGACGAAGCAGGCCCATTCGTGGTGGCCCGCGTGCGCCAGAGACGCCGCGGCTTGCAGGTCCTGTTCGGCCTGCGCCAACCCATCCCGGGAGCGGTCTGCCATTTCGGTCATGATCGCAGTCCCACTCCCACTGCGTGGAGCCTACGCCGCGGTGGGGCGCGGCGCAGGGCGGGCGCCGGGCGGCCGTTGCCGGGGCGGGATTGCGCCCGACCCGCGGTCCTTCCGATCGCCGCGCCTCTGCTAGAATCGATTTCATGACGGTCGAAGAAGATCCCGTAGCGCGCCCGGGTTGGACCGCGGGGCGCGTCCGCCACGGGGCAGAAGCTCTCGACGCGGAGATAGAGTTCTGGCTCGCCGCGCCGCCCGCCGTGCGGCTCGCCGCCGCGTGGCAGCTGGTCGAGGAGGCGTGGGCAATCGAGGGCAACGATGGACCTCCACCCCGACTTGAGAGATCTCTTTTCGGCACTCGCCGCGGCGAGCGCTGAGTACCTCGTCGTCGGCGGCTACGCCGTCGCGTTCCACGGCCGTCCGCGCTTCACGAAGGACCTCGACCTCTGGATCGGCGAGGAGCCGGAGAACCTGGTTCGTGTCCTCGCGGCGCTCCGGTGCCTTCGGCGCTCCCGCGACCGCTCTCGCGGAGCTTCAGGGCGCCGGGCCGGACGACATCGTCTGGATGGGAGCGGCACCCGTTCGGGTCGAGATCTTCCGCACGATCCCGGGCGTCGAGTTCGCGGCAGCCTGGGAGCGGCGTCTTCATGCGCGGTGGGCGAGCATCCCGGTCGAGATCATCGGCCTCGACGATCTGCTCGCAGCCAAGCGGGCCACCGCACGCGAACAGGATCTGGCCGACATTCGGGTGCTGGAGCGCAGCCGCAAGCGCTCCTGAGTCGCGGCGCTGGCGCGGGTCTGAGCCCGCCGCCCGCCGCCTCGCGCGCCGCTTCCGTCAGAAGTACTGGTAGATGAACGGCGCCGTGTCGCCGCTGGCCGAGGCCAGCAGGATGGCCAGCAGCGCGACCGCCAGCGCGAGCGAGCGCCCCCACAGCGGCCAGCGGCGGAAGACCGTCTCGTCCCCCGCGCGATGCTGGACCCAGTCGATCGCCAGCGAGGCCAGGATGAAGAGCGCGGCGAAGCTCAGCGAGCTGTTCCACGACGCGGCCCGGAGGGCGCCGCGCAGGAAGATCCGCGCCTCGGGGAAGTCCATCCGGAACAGGACGTTGCTGGCCGTCAGCATGACCACGACCCCCAGCGCCCCCGCGACCTGGCGCGCCAGCGGCTGCCGGTCGGGCGGGACGACCGGACGCCACAGCGTGGGGATCCGCCCGGCGATCAGGAAGACGCCCCAGAGCAGACCCCACGCCAGGATGTGCCAGGCCGCCTGGTGCCAGAGCGCGCTGACCAGCATCGCCGCGAGGGGCGGCACGACCAGGTTCAGGACCGTGTTCGGGCGCGCACTGCGCCGCAGCAGGGCGCGGCTGACCGGCAGGTAGACGTAGTCGCGCAGCCACGACGACAGGCTCATGTGCCAGCGCGTCCACAGCTCGCTGAAGTTGCGCGCGAAGAACGGCGCCGCGAAGTTGCGCGACAGTTCGATCCCGAACAGCCCGCTGACCCCGCGCACGATGTCGGTGTAGCCGGCGAAGTCGTTGTAGACCACGAAGACGTCGGCCAGCAGCCAGAGCAGCGCGGTCCAGCCGGCGTACTCGGCCGGGGAGGCGAACTGCCCGTCGGGCGTCAGCCCGCGGATCGAGTCCGAGATCACCAGCTTGCGGACCAGGCCGAGCACGATCAGCGTCACCGCCCGCGCGATCGCGTCGTTGTCGACGATGCGGCCCCGCGGGAGCTGCGACAGGAAGTTCCGGCCGCGCTCGATCGGCCCCGAGACCAGCTTGGGGAACCAGGTGCTGTAGAGCGCATAGTCGGGCCAGGCCGGGAAGCCGCCGAGCTGCCGGCGCGAGGCATCGACCAGGAACGAGATGTTCTCCAGCACGCGGTAGGAGAAGCCGAGCGGCAGCGCGAGCTGCACGAAGGTCACCGACTCCCGACCGCTCCCCTGCCCCAGCGCGCGGATCAGCGCCGGCAGGAAGTCGCCGGCGTACTTGAGCAGCCCCAGCGCCAGCACGTTCAGCGCGATCCCGGCCGCCAGCCAGCCCCGCCCGCCGCGCTCCCACAGCCGGCGCGCGATCGCCCAGTTGACGACGGTGAGCGCCAGCAGGCCCAGCGGGAACTGCCACGAGAAGGTGCCGTAGAAGAGCAGCGACCCGGCCAGCAGCAGCGCCAGTTGCGCGCGCCGCGGCAGCACGAAATAGAGCGCCAGGAGCGCGAGGACGAAGACGGCGAAGGGCCAGGAGGTGAGCGACACGGCGCGTCCGTCAGCCCGGCCCGAGCGCCAGCCGGCCGCCCTGCAGCGCCTCGGCCAGCCGCTCGCCCAGCCAGCGGCTGTACTGCTGGGCCCCGGCCCGGTTCAGGTGGATGAAGTCGGCCCAGCCGTCCTGCGGGATCGCCCCCTCCGCCGGGTAGCGCCAGAACGGCACGCCGTGGCGGGCGGCGACCGCCTCGATCGCGTCGAGCGCCCGCGCGTGGTCGGCCTCCCCCTCGCCGAAGTGCGCGAGCGCGGTCGCGCTGATCGGCACCTCGGCCACGACGACGGCCAGCCCCGGCGGCCGCTCGGCAAGCAGCCCGTCCAGCGCCGAGAGCCGGTCCGGGCTGACCTCGAAGCTCGACAGGTCGCGCGCCGCGCCGCGGTCGATCCCCCGGAACTCGCCCGTCTCGCTCCGGCCGTAGCCCGTGGGGGTCATCCCCTCGACCGCGCGCCGCAGCTTCTGCGCCGTGTCGGGCGGCTGCTCGCGCCAGAAGCGGTAGCCGCGCCAGCGGCGGAAGGCGGCGGAGCGGTCGGAGAGCCAGCCCTCGAGCGAGGCCTCCCCGCGGCGGTGAAGGAACCACGGGCTCTTCGCCAGGTGCGTCTCGAACTGGTCGCGGTCGCGCCGCTCGTGCAGCCCGTACGACGAGGCGCCGATCACGACCAGCCGCGGGCGGAACTCGGAGACCAGGATCCGCGCGATCTGCGCCTCGCCCGTCTCCGACATCCCGCCCAGCCCGAAGTTGAAGCTGCGGAAGGGGCGCCCGGCCGCGCTCCCGACGAGCGCGTCGACCACCGCCGGGTCGACGCTGCGGTAGACCTGCGAGCTGCCGAGGAAAAGGCAGTCGACCGGGCCGGCGGCGGCGACCTGCTGGCGCAGCAGGACCAGCTTGCGGTCGAGCTGGACCAGCCCGCCGCTGACCGTCTCGGGCGGGAGCCGCCCGGCGAGGGCGTGCGAGCGGGCGGCCAGTTCGGCGGCGCCGGCCAGCGCGGCGGCCAGCGCCAGGCCCAGCAGCAGCGTCCGCCCGAATGGCCAGTGAAGGCGCAGAACGCTGGCGGTCGCCTGCGCCGGCTGGACGGCTTCGCTCACCCTTCCCCTTCCCGATCCGTTCCGGCGGGAGTATACGGCGACCGCCCTGCTTCCCGATCGGTTAGCCGGCGCCGCGTGCGGCGCTTGGCGGGCCCGGCCCCGCACACGATAATCCGCGCCCGGCCCGGTTCTCGGTATCTTCGACCGGTCGCCGCGAGAGGAGAGGCGCCGCGTGAATCGACCGGTCCTGTTCGTGATCGCCCTGGCCCTGGCTCTCGCCGCCGCGGGCTGCGGCTCGCCGCGCCCCTCGGTCATCCTGATCTCGATCGACTCGCTGCGGACCGACCAGCTCGACCGCGAGGTCGACGGCAAGCCGGTCACGCCGCGGCTGTCGGCGCTGAGGAAGGAGTCGCTCTACTTCGACAACACGATCTCGGCCGCGCCGTGGACCACGCCGTCGATGATGACGGTGATGACCGGGCTCCACCCGCGGGCCCACGGCGTAGGAGCCTACGACCGCGCGCTCTCGCCGACCGTGCCGCAGCTCGCGCAGCAGTTCCAGGACGCGGGCTACGCCACCGCGGCGATCGTCTCGGCCGCGACGCTGCGCAAGTCGTTCGGCTTCGGCGCCGGCTTCGACAGCTACACGGTCGAGCACTACGGGCACAGCCAGCGCTCCTCCAAGCAGCTGGTACGCGCGATGATCGAGCAGATCACCGCCTGGAAGGGGAAGCCCTTCTTCCTCTGGGTCCACCTCTGGGACCCGCACTACGACTACATCCCGCCGCCGCAGTTCGACCTGTTCAAGCAGGGCGAGAAGCCCCCGACCGAGGACATGCAGTGCCTGCGCTGGTACGAGAACGCGGTCACGCCGCCGCAGGCGCTCTATCTCAAGGGACGCTACGAGGGTGAGGTCCTGTTCACCGACAAGTTCATGGGGGACTTCCTCGACTTCCTCGAGCGCCAGGGGCTGAAGGACGACACGCTGCTGGCGGTGATGGCCGACCACGGCGAGGCTTTCCTGGAGCACGGCTGGCTGACGCACGCCGGACGGCTCGACCACGAGGTGGTGCACGTCCCGCTGATGCTGCGCTGGCCGGGGAAGATCGCGCCGCGGCAGGAGGACGCCGTCGTCTCGACCGCGCAGATCGGGCGGACGTTGCTCGAGCTGGTCGGGATCGACGGCTCGAAGTTCGGGATGGAGCCGGCGCTGCCGGTGGCGGGTCCACCGCCGGGCGGGCCCGGCGAGCCGGGCGCGGCCGACGAGCGGCTGGCGCTGTCCGAGACGCTGCGCGACCAGTGCTTCACCGGGCTGGTCGGAGAGCGCTACAAGTACGTCGTGGACCACCGCTCGTGCCGGGAGACGCTGTTCGACCTGGAAGCCGATCCGCGCGAGCAGAACGACCTGGCGGCGGCCCAGCCGGAGCTGGTCGCGCGCTACCGCGCGCGGCTGGTGCAGGAGCTGGACCGGCTGGCCGCGGCGAAGATCCCGCAGGCGGCGCAGCCGCCCGAGGTGGTCCAGTCGCTGGAGAAGGCGCTGCGCTCGATCGGCTACGTCGGGAAGAAGCGCGTGGCCGGCGAGGAGGACGTGCCCGAGTGCGCGGTCGCGCCGGGCGCCGTCCGGCCGGTCGCGATGGGCGAGGTCGGCGGCCCCGCCTGCCCGTCGGACGGGGCGATGCGCTGCCTAGGGTCCGGGAGCTGAGGACTCGGCGGTCGCGAAGCGGATCCCCAGCTCGCGCGGCGCGCCGATCGGCGCGCTGCCGCCTCCCGTGACCTGGAACCGGACCCCGCCTGCTCCGGTGCGGACCTGGAGCCGGTAGTTCGCGCCGGGGACGAGCGGCGCGCCGGGGCGGATCACCACCGTGCGCCCGCCGTCCTCGAAGTACGGCGCCTCGACCCCCTTCACCGGGCGGCCGCCGCGCAAGAGGCGAATCGTCGAGGCGCTGACCGAGGGGCCCCAGACCGGCTCGGCGAAGCGCAGCCGGAACTCGGCGTCGGGCGCGACCCCGGCGTTCGGCGGTCTGTCCGCCGCCGTGCCGAGCGCGAGCGGCTGCACCGCGGCGGTCGCGCCGGAGCGGGCTTCGGCGGAGACGAGCGCGTCGATCGTCTTCCAGCCGGGGAGCGTGCTCCAGGCCCTGCGCATCGCCAGCTCGCCGTGGCCCGCACGCTCGAGCGCCGCCCGCAGCGACGCGCCGGCCAGGTCGACCGCGGTCGCATAGTGCAGCCCGGCCTGGAGCGGATCGCGCAGCCGGATCACGACCGTCCGGCCCTCGTCCTCGAAGGCGGGCGAGTCGGTCGCCTGGGGCAGGGCTTCTTCCCTTCCAACACGCGGAAGGCGCGGCGCAGCGCACCCGCGTCGAGCACCTCCGCCAGCGGGCGCAGATCCCGGTCGAACTGGACCCGCACCTCGCGGGAGGAGACGCTGACTCCCTGCTGCCCCGCGGCCGGGCGGGCTTCGAGGATCGCCGCGGTCGGGCCCGCGGGGGGCGCGAGAACCTCGAGCGCCTGCTCGAGCGTGCCGTAGATCCAGCCCGGGGCGGCCGGGTCGGGGGACGAGAGGTCGATGTTCCGGACGGTCAGCGACGACACACCGGGGAGCGCGTCGGGCGCGGCCACGACCCGGACGCGGAGCTGCCCGCAGGCGTCGCGGAGGATCTCGAGCACTTTCAGGCCGGGGTGGCCCAGGGCGATCGCGGCCCCCAGGTGCGACGGGTCCGCCGCGTCGCCGGGATCGAAGTTGGCGCCGGTCACGGTCAGCAGCGCGCTCGCGCCCGGCAGGATCGAGCGCGGCTCGACGGCCGTCACGACCGGGCGCGGCCAGCCGCGGATCAGGTTGCTCGGCTCGGGGCTCTCGTTCCCGTCGGCGTCGTAGGCCCGCACGGTGACGAACCAGGTCGTGCAGTCGTCCAGGCTCCCGAGCGTCGCCTCGGTCGCGAGTCCGGCGTCGAAGCGCCCGCTCATCGTCGCCTCGTCGCGGCCGTAGTAGACGGCGTAGCCGCGCACCGCGGGATCGTCGAGCGCCGGCCAGCGGAGCGAGATCGTGCCGGCGGAGGAGAGGGGCGCGACGCACGCGGCCAGCGCCAGGAGCGCGACGGCCCGAGGGCGCGGGCGCAGGCGCGGATGCACCGCGCCGGGCCGCCCTGTGCCGGGACACGCTCCGCCGGCCTGCCCGCCGGTCGCGTCCTCCCGTCCTCGCTCGTTTCCGCGCCGCACGCCCTGTTTCCCCCGGAAGGTGCGCCCCGGTGCGGCGCGCCAGCTGGGGCGCCGCGACCCGAAGTGCCGGCAGGGTAGCACGCGCGCTCACGGTGCGAGCCACGGAAGCTCACGCGGCCGAGGCGGGACCCTGAGACCATCATCGCGGTCGAAAAGAAGAATCGACGGGCGGGCCTGGACCCGACATCAGGGCGCTTGCGCCGCCACCTTCGCCCGCGCCCGGATCGCGGCTGCGCGCTGCTCGTCCTCCCGGGCCGCCGCCTCGCGGCCGCGCGCCCGCGCCACCTTCGCCCGCAACTCGAGCGACTCGGCAATCGACGGGTGGTCGGGGCCGAAGGACTCCTCCTGGATCGAAAGCGCCCGCGCGAGCGCGGCCTCGGCCGCGTCGTACTCCCCCAGCGACAGCAGCGGGCCGGCCAGGTTCGAGAGGCAGGCCGCGACCTCGGGGTGACGCGGGCCGAGGGCCTTCTCGTGGACCGCGAGGGCGCGTTCCATCCGGGAGCGAGCGTCGGCCGAGCGCCCGAGCGCCTCGTCGGCCAGGCCGATGTTCATCAGCGCGCCGGCGATGTCCGGGTGCCCTGCCGGGAGCGCGACCTCGCGGATCGCGAGCGTTCGCTCCCAGGCCACCCGCGCCTCATCGAATCGCTTCTGGTACCAGAAGAGTGCGCCCAGGTTGTTGTACGTCGCGGCGATGTCGGGGTGGTTCGGGGCGAGCGTCTTCTTGCGGATCGCGAGCGCGCGCTGCAGCAGCGCCTGGGAGGCTTCGTACTCGCCGAGGCTCTGGTCGACGACGGCGAGGTCGGAGAGCACCCAGGCCAGGAAGGGGTGACCCGGCGGGAGCGTCCGCTCCATCATGGCCAGGACCCGCTGGTAGACCCGCTGGGCCTGGCGGTGCTCGCCCATCAGATGCAGCAGCCAGCCGAGCTGGAAGAGCGTGTGTCCGACGTCCTGATGGTCCGGGCCGAGCAGCCGCTCGCGGATCGCCAGCGCACGCTCGAGCGCGGCCCGGGCCTCGGCGTAGCGGCCCAGATCGCGCAGGCTCCGTCCCATAGTCGAGTAGGCATAGCCAAGCGACAGCTCGTCCGGCGGGTCCGCGCTCTCGAGCAGCGCGATCGCCTCCTGCTGCAGCGGCAGTGCGTCGCCCGACCGCCCCTGATCCTGCCGCAGCCAGGACAGGTCGAGCAGCGCTCCGGGGAGGGTGCGCCGGTCGTCCGGCACCGTCGCCCGCAGCGTCGCGACGGCCTTCTCGAGCAGCGACTCGGCCTGCGGGAAGAGGCCAAGACTGCGGTAGACGCTTCCCATCGTGCGCTGCAGCCGGGCCCGGACCGCGGGCTCGTCGGCCAGCTCGCGGTCGATGCGGGCCACGCCCTGGTCGAGGATCTCGCGGGCCGTCACCGTGCTGCCGCGCGACTCCCCGGGATCGGACACCTTGAACAGCCCGACCAGGAAGTCCGAGACGCGCTTCGCCGTCGCGGCCTCCTCGCTGGCCCGCCGCTCCGCGCGCCGGGTCTGGACCAGCCCGACCGTCGCGGCCGCGAGGCCCAGGACCAGGGCGGCCGCGACCGCACCGGCGGCGAGCACCCCGAGCCGGTGACGCCGTGCGAACTTGGACAGCTTGTAGGCCGGGCTCGGGGGCCGCGCGACGACCGGTTCGTGGCGCTCGTAGCGGCGCAGGTCGGCCGCCAGTTCGCTGGCCGCGGCGTAGCGCCGGGTGCGGTCCTTGTCCATCGCCTTGAGCACGATCCAGTCGAGGTCGTGTGCCAGCGTGCGGGTCAGCGCGTGCGGATCCGTGCGCCGCCGGCGGGCGATCTCGCCGGCGTCCGTCCCCGGCGCCAACAACCGCCGGCTGGGACGCGGCGGTTCGACCTCGCGAAGCTGGCGCTGCAGTTCGGCGACGGAGAGGCGGCGCAGCTCCTCGGGGGGGAACGGGAGCGAGCCCGTGAGCAGTTCGTAGAGCATGACGCCGAGCGAGTAGACATCGGCGCGCGTGTCGACGTCGAGGCCGCTCATCTCCGCCTGCTCGGGGCTCATGTACTCGGGCGTCCCGAGCGGGCGGCCGATCTCGGTGCGGGCCGCCGTCGATCCGAGCGCCGCCGAGGTCGCCTTCGCGACGCCGAAGTCGATCACTTTCGGTGTCGGGACGCCGTCGCTGACGGAGACAAGGACGTTCGACGGCTTGAGATCGCGGTGGATGATCCCCTTCTGGTGCGCGTGCTGCACCGCCTCGCAGACCGTGAGGAACAACTCGATCCTCCGCGGCGTGTCGAACCGCTCGCGGTCGCAGTAGTCGGTGAGCGGCACGCCGGCCACGAAGTCCATCACGAAGTAGGGCCGGCCGTCGTCCGTCGCGCCGGCGTCCAGGACGCGCGCGATGTTCGGATGGTCCATCAGCGCCAGCGCCTGGCGTTCGATCTCGAAGCGCGCGATGAACTGCTCGGTGTCGAGGCCGCTCCGGATCAGCTTGAGCGCGACGCGCCGGCGGATCGGCCGCTCCTGCTCGGCCTCGAAGACCAGCCCCATGCCGCCCTCGCCGACCTTCCGCACCAGTCGATAAGGACCGATCGACCGCCACGGCAGACCGGCTGCCGGGCGGGCGACGGTGGTGCCCTCCTCGGAGATCGTCGGCGGGACCGGTTCTTCGACCATGACCGCCTCCCAGCGAGCGCGGGGACGGCGAAGCGAATTGAACGCGATCAGGAGTCTAGACCCGCGGCCCCGACGGCGGCAAGCAGGCCCCCCGGGGCACGCCGTCGATCCGTTCCGCGGCTCGAGCGGGGTCCCCCTCTCGAAGCTGCTCTCGCCGGCCAGCCGGGGCGTCCCCGCCCGGCTCGGGCCTGTAGAGGTCCTTCCAGCCGTTCGTGCTGGTCTCCCAGACGACGACGGGCATCCGCGAGATCGGGAATTCGGTGACGGGGAGTAGCCGCCGAGGCACCGGTCTCGCCGACGCGTGAGTGTGACCTCGGCGAAGCACGGCGGGCAATCCCGACGATCCGCCCGGCAGGGCGCTAAGGTTTCCCTGAATGCTGGCTTTCCCGACTTCGCGCGTCCTCTTCCTCCGCCCGGCCCACCAGCAGGCAGGCGATCACGACGGCGGAGGTGACCACCGCGCCGAGAGCGAAGATTCCCAGATCAGGCACCGGCGCGCCCTCTGCCCGCCAGCATCAGAGCGCCGAGCGCCAGGATCGACGGCACCCAGAGACCCACGAAGGCACCCTGTTCCTTGTACCCCAGGAACCAGAGGGACACCGACAGGATGAACGAGATCCCAGCCGCGACCAGAAACAGGTACCGCGCTCGTGTCAAGTTGCTCATGATCGGTTATCCTCGCAGTGGCCCGACTTCACGACTTGAGTGCAGTTTCAATGGCTTTCACCAGCTCCGTGCTGTCGGGCTTGACCGAGCTGGGGAACGCAGCGCGGACCTGGCCGTCCTTGCCGACGAGGTACTTGTGGAAGTTCCACTTGGGCTCCCCGTGCCCGGCGACGAGGAACTCGTAGACGGGCGACTGGCCCTCGCCCTTCGTCTTCACCTTCGCGAACATCGGAAACGTGACCTGGAACTTCTTCTCGCAGAACGTCTTGATCTCGGCCGCCGTACCCGGCTCCTGGCCTCCGAAATCGTTCGACGGGAACCCGAGCACGACGACGCCCTTGTCCTTGTAGTCCTCGTAGAGCTTCTCGAGGTCGGCGTACTGTGGCGTGTAGCCGCACTGAGAGGCCGTGTTGACGACCAGGAGCACCTTGCCCTTGTAATCGGAGAGGTTCTTCGGGGTTCCGTCGAGGGTGTTCACGGTGAGATCGAAAAGCGACATGGCGTCTTCCCCTTGAGCTGTTTGGGAGGCCGCGAGAAGAGCCACGGTGCAGAGTGCCGATGCGAGCTTCAACTCTCCTCCTTGAGAAATGAAAGGAGGGCGACCTGAGTCGCCCCCCGGCTGACGATCAGTCCACTTACTGGGGGAGCAGGACGGTGTCGATCACGTGAATGACGCCGTTCGAGGCCATGACATCCGCCTTCACGACCTTGGCGTTGTCGATCATCACGCCGCCGTCCTTGGTGGAGATCTTGACCGACCGCCCCTCGACCGTCTTCGCGGAGGTCATCTTGACGACCTGGGCGGACGACACGGAGCCGGCGAACCACGTGGTAGGTGAGGATCGACACGAGCTTGGCCTTGTTCTCGGGCTTGAGCAGGTCCTCGACCGTGCCGGCGGGGAGCTTGGCGAAGGCCGCGTCGTTCGGCGCGAAGACCGTGAACGGCCCGGCGCCCTTCAGGGTGTCGATCAGGTCGGCCGCCTTCAGCGCGGCGGCCAGCGTGTTGAAGGAACCGGCGGCGACGGCGGTGTCGACGATGTCCTTCGGCGGCGCCTTGCCGGCCTGGACGGCGACGATTCCGAGAGTGAGGACGGCGGCGGCGGCGATCATTCGGGTCAGGAACCTCTTCACGTCTATCTCCTTGATCGAAGCGTCTTTGGCTCCGATGGCTTGGATTGTCAAGCAAATCGCTTTGCTTTACAATCAAATGTTGTCTTTTGAGTCAATTCGTTTGAGTCAGAGTCACATTTCGTTCCTTTGTTCTCTTGTGGATCACAATGGAGACGCTAGATGCTCTCGAAGACTCTCCAGGAGGGCCTTTCGAAGTACTCGATCGGCGAGAAGCTCCGGGCGATGCGGCTGCGAAAGAAGATGGGCCTCGTCGACCTGGGCAAGCACACGGCCCTGTCTCCGGCACTTCTTTCGAAGATCGAAACCGGCAAGTTGTTCCCGACCCTGCCGACGCTCCTCCGGATCGCCACGGTCTTCAACGTCGGGCTGGAGCACTTCTTCGCTGCCGAGGAGGCCGGCCCGGTCCTCGCCGTCGTGAGGCGCGGCGACCGCCAACGCTTCCCGGACACGCCCGGCTCCGATGACATCGCCTACCACTTCGAGAGCCTGGATTTCCCGGCGAAGGACCGTCGCCTGAACGCCTATTACGCGGAGTTCCATCCCCTTGCGGCCGACAAGGTCCGGCGGCACCAGCATGGCGGCGTCGAGCTCATCTACCTCATGACGGGATCTCTCGAGGTGGAAATCGGGAAGGACGCGCACACGCTCGACCAGGGCGACGCGATTTACTTCGACGCCTCCGTTCCGCACGGATACCGCCGCGTGGGAAAGAAACCCTGCACCGCAATTGTGGTGTCGGCGCTTTAGGACACGGCGCCTCGAGGTGCGCACAGCGCTGATGAGCGTTGTCCGTCGGACGGGCGAAGCCGGCGGTAAGAAGGCACAGCAGCGATGCGCGCGGCGCGGGGAGCGTCTGCCGGGTCATCTTCAGGTTTGCCGTTCGTCATCCGTGCGCACGCCTGCCGCGGCGTCCTCCATGAAGCGTCCGCGGAGCGACGCGTCGGGCACGAAGCAGGCATCGCGGCGGCCGAACCAGCGATAGCGGCGGCGCGCGACGAGACGGTATATCGCATCGCGCAGCCCGCGTGGAGCGAGCCGTGCGATCGCCGCCGCGGCCGGCCACGGAAAACGCAAACCCGACGCGATCGCGAGCGCGGCGTCGGCGCCCGTCAGGACGGCGCCGCCGCGCGTGACGAGCACGATCCCGTCCTGCGGGTCGATCCCCGGCGCGATGCGCCCGAGCAGCGTGCGGGCCGCGGCGGACTGGAACGGCGCGAACGAGAACCGTGCGCCGTCATCGCGCGCCGCGACGAAGCGGACCGATCCCGTGCAGAGTCGGCAGACGCCGTCGAAGACGATCACGTCGCGCTCGGCGGCCGACCTGCTGGCTGATGGTGGCACCGATCCGTTCATGTTTTCTCTGGACCGACCACGAAGGTCGGGCACGACAGAATGCCGTACTGCGGCGTCAATCGCGAATTGGTCTCGTTCAAGATAGAAAATGTCGTCCCGAGTTTCGGGGCGAGGAGGATGAGCGATTCAAGCCGCGGGTTCTGAGGCGGAAAGCGTAGCCGCGGGCCTGCGGGATGGGGGACCGGCCGGCCGCGGGGGCCGTCCGCGGTCGGGCGCTGCGCAGGGCCGCGATCGGCCGCGCATGGGACGCGCGGAGGGCCGCCTTGGAGGCGGAGATCCGTCCTCCGGGGGGGCAGGACCCGCGCGGGCCGGGGTGGTGGCCGATGAGTTCAGTCCGCTGCGGCCTTCCATCGCGGCCACCAGCGGCGCAGGCCCAGCTAGAAAAGGCGGTCGATGACGAGAGGGCGGGGTCGGGGGTTCTTCCTCTGGAGGAGGGCAAGCTGCCGGCGGAGCGCGAGGTTCTCCAGGATCAGGTCGGTCCGGCTGGCGAAGATCGTGAGAAGGGTCCGGGCGACGGAAAGAGCGCGGCTGAGCATCCCCGCGCGAAGACGGCGGTTGGGACGAAGGGCAACCGGGCGCTTCCATGGGTATTTCGGGTGTCCTTCACGGGAACGCTACCGGTTGAAGGGCAAGGCGGACGGAGATCTGGCGAGGCACAGGTCTGGCCCTGATGATGTTCGTGGGCGTGGCGACCGCATCCGCGTGCTCGACTCGCTCGCACAGACACTTCCGGCGCTGGTGATGATGTGCGTCAACTTGTTCATCGCCTGGGTCGCGCTGGGACACCTCAGGGCCGCGACCACGACGTTGGGGCCGTAGCTGTTCGGGTCGAATTCGCCGCAGCGGGGAGCATCGGCCGGTCCGGTGTCCCTGGTGTCCGGCGTCCGGACTCTCCTCGCGATCTTCGCCAGCCGGACCGACCTGATCGTGGAGAACCTCGCGCTCCGACAGCAGCTCGCTGTCCTCCGACGGAAGCAACCTCGACCTCGTCTCCGCGCGTCCGATCGAGTCTTCTGGCTTGTCCAGCGTCGCGGGTGGCCGCGATGGAAGGAGACCCCCGCAATCGTCCAGCCCCACACCGTCATCGGCTGGCATCGCGAGGGCTTCAGGCGGTACTGGCGCTCGAAGTCGCGTCGCCGCGCTGGACGCCCGAACACAGGAGCCGACATCCGTGCCCTCGTGCAGCGGATGGCTGCCGAGAACCCGGCGCGGGGTGCGCCGCGGGTCCACGAGGAGATCCAGCAGCTCGGCTTTTCAGTCTCCGAACGCACGGTCTCGCGCCATATGCCCCGGCACCCGACTCACCCCGACGCAAGGCAACAATGGGGCACCTTTCCCGCCAACCACCGCGCGGTCATCGCCGCGATGGACTTCTTTACAGTCCCCACCGTCACCTTCCGCGTCCTCTACGACTTCGTCGTCGTCCACCACGCTCGGCGCGTGCTGTTGCACTTCCGTGTCACCGGCCACCCGACGGCGGGCTGGGTCACGCAGCAACTCGGCGAGGCATTCCACTACGACCGGGCACCGCGCTATCTGGTCCTCGGCCGTGACGCCAAGTACGCCAACGAGGTCCTTACCGCGATCCGCCACATGAGCATCGAACCAAAGCAGACCACGGCGCGCAGTCCCTGGCAGGCCGGAGTCGCCGAGAGGGTCGTGAGCACTGCACGCCGCGATCTCCTCGACCACGTCTGACTCGCAGCACAAGAACGTCCTTGTCGTAGAACTCGATCCAGTTTCCCTTCATGCGGTGCTTGGCTCTATAAGCAATGCGCGGACTCGATATTGGCGAACAGCAGCAGGTAGACGTACGACGCCGGCGTTGCGATCCTCACTCAGTGTGCGGGTGGACCCTCCGCCGGTGGCTGGATCTTGGTGTCCTCCTCGATCCTCACGCCCCGCACGAGGGAGAAGAGGAGACGCGCTCGTTCCGATGCGCGGAGTTCCTTCCCCGCAGGTTTCACCACTTCGACGACCAATACGGGAACCAATTGGGTGTCCGTTTGGAAGTAGGCTGCTCGAAATCCGGACACGACGGCGGTCGATCCCTTCCCGAGGCGAGCCTCAATCTGCCGGCTCAGATCGGAGGCCGAGAACCCCGTCGCGGGCACGGCGGAGGCCTCGTCTACGGGACTCCAGCGGAGGCTCGCATAGCCGAGGACTTCCCGCGTGTCCGGATGGAGATCGACGACCTGCCTCGAGTTCACCACCTCGAGACCGCGGAACTCGCGCTTCAGAGCGACTCGCCTCTGGAGCATCTGCTCCCCGCCCTTCTTGCCACTTCCCGAAAACGACCTCCGCTTGCGCGAGAGCACGGTCGCGCTTCCCCAGCGGTCCCTCTCCGTCAGGCGGCAGAACGCGTGTCCCTCGACGAACCGTCTCGCGAGTGCGATCGCTTCGCCAGCGGGAAGATCCTGCGTGCCGGGCACGTAGAGGGATTTTGCGACGGCGCGCTTCCACGCCTCACGGAGGACGAACACGTCGAAAGGCGCCCGCGCGACGACTCCCCGGTCCGGCTCGTCCGCAACGAGCCACGGGCGATTCGACGTGTGGAGCCAGCAGGTCCACGGGCCGCGACTGTTCGCGGCGGTCGCCGCAGTCCCGACGTTCGTCTCAAGCCAGGTGTCGACACGAGAGAAGACGTCCCGGTTCGCTGCGACGTCGAGCCGGAATACCTCGAGGCGAGCAGGGAGGATCTCGCCGATCCGTTGCTCCATCGTGCTGTCGACCGCAGGCTGCGCGGGCCACGCGAGCAAAAGGAGTAGAGCGGCGCCCGCGACATATGCTGGCCGAGAGATGGCCCGCTCTCGCCCCGCCGCCTCGCTCCCGAGGTTCTCATTCATAGTAGTCAATCCAAACATCGGCATACTTAGGATTTGGGTAGAGATAGTCGTCGCGGCTCGACCTGATTGTGTCCCCCTCGTATTCGCCAAGGTAGAGGACCGCCGTCCGATTCGCTCCGTCGGAGAAGTCGAGACCGACGGCTGCCCCCTGCCAGGCGTCGATGACGGTCATCCCCGCGTCGAGTCGGTCTGCAAAGGTCGAGGTGAACTCGCGCCCTTCCACCCGATCCAGGAGGTAGCCCGTCCGAAACGACAACACCATGTGGAGACCAGCGAATGGGCGTCGCTCACGCGCCGTGGCCGGTGCGTTTAACCAGAACCACCAGTACGGCTGGATCGGCGAGGGGTTCCGGTAGTCTTCCCCAGCGTCGTTCATCGACAACACATCGCAGCCCATCACGACCAGGTACTCGAGGTCGCCCGTCGGCCCGCAACTCGCGCATCCCCCGTAGGCCGCTTTCGAGAAGTCCACGATGTCCTGGTTGGAGCTCCCCGCCTGGTAGAGGTGCGGCTGGCCGTGACCCACCGCGAAGGCCAAGTCCACGCTGTCGGCGACCCACGGCGAGGACGCGAGGAAGAAGTGAGGCTCCGACCAGAAGTACTGGGATTGCGTGTACGAATCGAAGCTCTCGAGGAAACCGGTGGCGAAGTGCAGGAAGTTGTTCTCGTTGTCCTGGTCAGCGTCGTGCGCAACATAGACACCGAAGCCTCGGTCGCTGTCCTCGCGAGCGTCGCTGCAGTGCGTGAGGTCGTACACTCTTGGCCCGTCCGTGATGACGCGATTCCCGAACCGAGCCTCGGTCCAGACGGAGAGCGAGGCCCAGTTATGAACCCAGGCGTGGTAGCGGCACGTCTCCACGTCTTCCTCGTGAACCCACTGGGTCGTCGATCCGTCGACTCCGTTGATGCGATACCGGAGCTCGCTCGGTCCGGGTATGCCGCCCGCCTCGATCCGGATGTGCGCACGGTCGCCCTGCTTGACCGGGTCGGGATCGACCCGCGTATCGACGTAGGAGCAACGCCAGGGCAGGATGGCGGTCAGTCCCAGCGCGCCGACCGCAGCGAACCAGCCGACGAGGCCGCGTGAGTCCATGATGTGCCTCCCGAATGCCGCCGCAGTGCCGATACCGCGGGTATCGTCGAGCCGACACGTCCCCTGACTCGTCGGGTCAGGGACCTGTTGCGATGACATGGACGAGACTTGCGGAGGTCCCTTGGGAAATCTCGATCCCGGATCCGTTGGTGCCGTACGATCCCTCGCTCCCCGCTTGCGCAGAGAAGCGGAGCGGAGAGTCGGAGTTGCCCGCGTTTCAGCACGCGCTTAGCGTAGCACCGGCGGGGACGACAGAAGGCTGACCGTCGGCCACGGCCGAGTTAGCGGGCGGGAGCGGCGCCGGCGAACCGTTCTCGGGCTTTCGGCGGCCTGAAACGCCGACTCTCGGCGCGGCGGGGAGCGGCCAGGTGAAGTGGGCCAGCCATCCCTCGGACTCCGCGAGTCGCGGTAACGCCGTCTCCCGGCCGGACAGTGCCGAGCCTGAGCATGCGGCTCCACGACTCGCTCAAGGCGACCTTCCCTGGCGACGACAAACCGCTACTCCGCGCGACGACCCAGGGCGTCCGGCTCTTGTCCGAGGAGATCTGGACAGCCGCCAAGCTGGGGCCCGGCTCCCGGCTCCACGAGTCGCGCCACCGATGGGTGTCCAGGCTGCTGGACGCAGGGGTTTTTCCGGCAGCGGTCAAGGACCGGGCGGGTCACGCCGACCTGGTCACGACGATGGGCTACCATCACGGGATCGCGGCGGCGACCGCGGTGGCCGTGGCGGCCCTGGCCGGGGAAAAACGTGACACGAACGCGACACGCTCCAAGCTAAGTCGTTGATTTGGGGAGTCGTCCAACGGCAGGACAGCGGACTTTGGATCCGCGAATCGGGGTTCGAATCCCTGCTCCCCAGCCAGCCCTCGGGGGCCCGCCCCCCCTCCGGGGTCCCGCGACGGCGCCCCCCGCGTCGGCTATCCTCTTTCTTCCGTCCCGCCCGGGACCCTCGAGGAGTGACCACGATGCTGCACGCCGACATCGAGAAGGCCCTGAACGACCAGATCAACGCCGAGCTCTTCTCCTCCTACCTGTACTACGCGATGGCCGCCTACTTCGAGGCCACCGGGATCCCCGGCGCCGCGAACTGGATGCGGATCCAGACGCAGGAGGAGCTGGTCCACGTCAGCAAGTACTTCGAGTACATCGTCGACCGCGGCGGGCGGGTGGCGCTGGGCGCGGTGGCCGCGCCGCCGTCGCAGTGGAAGTCGCCCTTGGCCGCCTTCGAGGCCGCGCTGGCCCACGAGCGCCTGATCAGCGCGCGGATCCACAAGATCGCCGACCTGGCGCTGAAGCACCGCGACCACGGCACGCACAACTTCCTCCAGTGGTTCATCTCCGAGCAGATCGAGGAGGAGAAGACCGCCGAGGACGTGGTCCAGAAGCTGAAGCTGGCCGGCAAGGACGGCGCCGGCCTCTTCATGATCGACCGCGAGTTGGCGACGCGCGTCTTCACGCCGCCGGCCGCGGGCGCGTAGGCCCCCCGCCGCGCCCTTGACGCCGCTCCCGATCGACCCCGAGCTTCCCGGCCTGGTCGGGGCGCTGGAGCGGCACCCGTCTCTCGTCCTGGTCGCCGAGCCGGGCGCGGGGAAGACGACCCGCGTCCCCCCCGCCCTGCTCGACGCTCCTTTCGCCGCCGGGCGCGAGGTGCTGGTCACCGCGCCGCGCCGGCTGGCGGTGCGGCTGGCCGCCCGTCGCGTCGCGGAGGAGCGCGGTGAGCGGCTGGGGGAGCGCGTCGGCTACCGGATCCGCTTCGAGGAGGCCGCGGGGCCTGCCACGCGCCTGGTCTACCTCACCGAGGGGGTGCTGCTGCGGCGGCTCTCCACCGACCCGGCGCTGGACGGCGTGGCGGCCGTCGTGCTGGACGAGTTCCACGAAAGGACGCTGGACGCCGACCTGGCGCTGGCCCTGCTGCGGCGGCTGCAGCGCGGGCCGCGCCCCGACCTGCGGCTGGTCGTGATGAGCGCGACGCTGGCGGCCGAGCCGGTGGCCACCTTCCTGGGCGCACCGGTGCACCGCGTCGCGGGGCGGCCGTTCCCGGTAGCGCTCGAGCACCTGCCGCGGCCCGACCCGCGCCCGCTCGAGCAGCAGGTCGCGGGGGCGGTGCGGGCCGCGCTGGAAGGCGAAGGCGGGCCGGGCGGCGGCGGTGCCGGTCACGCCGGGGACGGTGGGGGCGGCCGCGAGGGCCATTGCGACGGCGGCGACCACAGCGACCGTGGCAGCCGCGGCGACATCCTGGTGTTCCTGCCCGGCGCGGCGGAGATCCGGCGGGCGCGCGAGGCGTGCACCGGGCTGGCCGCGGCACACGACCTGGAAATCGTCCCGCTTCACGGCGACCTGCCGTCGGTCGAGCAGGACCGCGCGGTACGCCCCGCACCGCGCCGCAAGCTGATCCTCTCGACCAACGTCGCCGAGACCTCGGTCACGATCGACGGCGTGACGGTGGTGATCGACTCGGGCCTGGCGCGCGTGGCGGGCCACTCCCCGTGGTCGGGGCTGCCGACGCTGGCGACCCAGCCGATCAGCCGGGCGTCTGCGGCGCAGCGCGCCGGCCGCGCCGGGCGGACCGCGCCGGGGCGCTGCCTGCGCCTCTTCACCCGGCACGACCACGACACGCGCCCGGCCTTCGACGAGCCGGCGGTGCGGCGCGAGGACCTGGCGGGCAGCCTGCTCCTGCTGCACGCGCTGGGAGTGCGCGACGCGGCGGCGTTCGAGTGGTTCGAGACCCCCCGCCCGGCCGCGCTCGAGGCGGGCGAGCGGCTGCTGGCCGACCTGGGGGCGACCGGGCCCGGCGGCGAGTTGACGGCGACCGGCCGCTCGCTGCTGCGCTACCCGCTCCACCCGCGCGCCGCGCGGCTGCTGGTCGAGGCGGCGCGCCGCGGGGCCGCGCGGCGCGGGGCGCTGTTCGCGGCGCTCCTGGGCGAGCGCGAGGTCCGGTTGGCGGCGCGGACGCGCTTCGGTGACGGCGTGCCGGCGGGGGGCGGCGGCGGCGCTTTCGCCTTCGGCGGCGGAGTTCCCGGCGGCGCCGCGGGGCCGGCCGGCCCGTCGGACCTGCTGGCCCAGCTCGACGCGGTCGAGAAGGCGACGCGCGGTGCGCACTCGCCGGAGCGGCTGCGCGCCCGCGGGCTCGACCCGGCGGCGACGCTGGCGGTGCTGCGGGCGCGCGACCAGCTGCTGCGGCTGGCCGGCCGCGCCGCCGAGGCGCCGCTCGACACGGAGGCCGAAGAGCAGGTCCTGCTGGAGGCGACGCTGGCCGCCTTCCCCGACCGCGTCGCGCGGCGCCGCGAGCCCAGCCGGCCGGCGCTGGTCTTCGCGCGCGGCGGCGCGGGCGAGCTGACCCCCTCCTCCGTCGTGCGAAGCGCGGAGTTCCTGGTGGCCGTCGACGCCGACGACCGGCGCGAGCGCGGCGTCGCGGTGCGGCTGGCCAGCGCGATCGACCCGGCCTGGCTGATCGACCTCTTCCCCGAGCGGCTGGAGGAGCGGACCGAGACGGCCTTCCAGTCCACCTCGGGGCGGGTCGAGCGGATCTCGACGCTGCGCTTCGAGGGGCTGACGCTCGACGCCAGCCGCGGCCCCGCGCCACCCGACGACGAGACGGCCGAAGTCCTTCATCGCGCGGTGCGGGAACTGGGGCTCGGCGCGGTGGTCGACCTGGAGGAGCTGGCCCGCTGGCAGCAGCGGCTCGCCTTCGCCGCCGAGCACCACCCCGGCCTGCCGCGGCTCGACGACGCAGCGCTGGACGCCGCGCTGCGCGCGTCCTGCGCCGGGCGCCGCAGCCTGTCCGAGCTGCGTGAGGCGGCGCTGCTGGCGAGTTGGCTCGCCGGCCTGGCCCCGGCCCAGCGGGCTGCCGTCGAGCGGCTGGCGCCAGAGCGCGTGACGCTCCCGGGCGGGCGGCGCGTCGCCGTCCACTACGAGCCGGGGAAGCCCCCCTGGATCGCTTCGCGGCTGCAGGACTTCTTCGGGATGGGCGAGGGGCCGCGCGCCGCCGACGGCCGCGTGCCGCTGGTGCTGCACCTGCTCGCGCCGAACCAGCGCCCGGTGCAGGTCACGACCGATCTCGCCGGCTTCTGGGAGCGGCACTACCCCGCGCTGCGGCGCGAGCTGATGCGGCGCTACCCGCGCCACGCCTGGCCCGACGATCCGCGCACCGCGTCGCCTCCTCCGAGCGGGACGGGAGGGCGACGAAACACGCGCTGACGCGCGTTTCGCGCGCGAGAACTTTGCTATCATCGCGATGTCGATCGTCATCAAGAAAAGACGATCGACGGAGGCAATCTCATGGCGCTGAAGAAGAGGAACCCGGCGAAGGCCGCCGCAAAGACCGCGGCCAAGGCGAAGAGGAAGGTCAAGAAGGCCGTCAGGAAGGCCAAGCGGGCCGTCAGGAAGGTCGCGAAGAAGGCAAAGAAGGCGGCCAAGCCGCCCGGAAAGCTCAAGCAGGCGCTGGTCAAGGCGAAGACCAAGCGCGCGGTGCGCAAGGCGAAGCGGGCCGTCGCGGGCGCGGCTAGGGCCATGAAGGCCGAGGCCAAGTCCAAGGCCCCCCGTACTGCTGTCGGCGCGCTGGTCCAGAAGGCCCGCGCGAAGAAGGTGGAAAAGAAGGTCGCCGCCGCCGTGACCGCCGTCGCCGCCGCCGTGAAGGCCAAGGCCAAGGCCGTGCAAGTCAAGGCCAAGGCCGTTCAAGTCAAGGCCAAGGCCGTTCAAGTCAAGGCCAAGGCCGCGCCGGTCAAGACCGCCCTCGCGCCTGCCGTCGCCGCGAAGATGTCGCCGACGCCGGTCAAGACCGCGATCGCGCCTGCCGTCGCCGCGAAGATGTCGCCGACGCCGGCCAAGGCCCCCAAGGCCCCGGCTCCCGGCCCCAAGCCGCAGAAGGAAGCGCGGATCGTCGTGCGTCGCTCGGTGACCGCCGTCGTCGCCCCGACCCCGCCCCCCGCCGTGCCGCCGGCAGGGCCCTCGAGCGACACCCCCTGACGCGGCGCAGCGGCGCCGGGTCGCGCGCGAGGCGGGCCGCCGCGGCGGGCCGCCTCGTCGTTTTTCGGGGTGTCCCAGCGCGCCGCGGGCGGCTCGGTTGACAGCACGGCCCGGCACCCTATAATCCGCGACTCGGCCCGGAGCCGACCACGCGGGGCTATCGTCTAGGGGTCTAGGACGCGTGGTTCTCAGCCATGAAACCGGGGTTCGAATCCCCGTAGCCCTGCCAGCTTCCGGTTCCCGCGCGACGGCCCGCCTCACGGCGGGCCGATTGCTTTTCCGCCCGGCTTCCCTACTTCGACGCGGGCGGGCGGGGCGGTGGCGCGGCAGGCCGGGACGGCGCCGCGGGCGGCCGCGCCGCGGGGGCCGCCGGGCGCGTCGCGAGCCCCATCTTCACCGTCATCCGCTCGGCCCCGACCGTCACCCCCTGCACCGCGACCGTGAAGCGCGTCCCGGCCGAGCCCGAGTCGGGCCCCGCGAGCCAGTCGAAGACCCGCGGCAGCTCGATCGGCGGCAGCAGCGGCGCCAGGTCGGGGAGCCCCGCCAGCTCGCCGGTCGGCTGCGCGCGCGTCGTGCGGAAGACGAGCGTGCCGCCGTCCTTATCGACCTCCGGCACCATCCGGACCGTCACCCGGCCCGTCATCCGGGCCTCGATGATCTCGACCCGCAGCGAGGTCTCCAGCGCGCCGTCGACGAAGCTCACGGGGTCGGGCGCGGTCACGGCGAGCGTGATCTGCCCCAGCGGCGGCAGCGCGACCGCGGTGCGCGCCGGGAGGTGCGCCTGGAGCAGCGCGCCGACCGCGCCGCGGTCGAGCTGCAGCTCGGCGGCGCCGGTGCCGGCCGCGGCGGGAAGGGTCGCGAGCGACAGGAGCAGGGCCGGCAGCAGGGTGAGGGCGAGGACGAGGCGGAGGGACATGATTCGATTGTACGGGGCCGCCGCGCCGCCGGCCCGCCCCGGGGTGGCCACAAGAACGGGGCTGCCCGGGCGGCGGGCGGAGCGGCGGCCGGAGCGGCGGCCAGAGCGGCGGGCGGGGCTCAATCGAGCGGCTCCAGCGCGACCGGCGGAAGCGGCATCGCGGCACAGCCCAGCGAGGTCTCCTCCCCCGCCGGGTCGGCCGGGATGCGCCACAGGCAGACCCGCGGCGCGAAGAAGCTGGCCTCGGCCACGGCCAGCACGCCGCCCCCGTCCAACTCGATCCCGCCGACGTACTCCGGCGTCCTCAGCACCTCGCGCCGCAGCTCGGCCCGCTCCGGGTCGAAGGCCACGACGCGTGACACGTAGGCGGCGTCGGTCACCAGGGCGTAGCCCAGCCGCTCGCCCGCCAGCTCGAGCCCGCCGACGTTTCCCCCGCGTCGTCGTCGTCCAGCGCCCAGCGCTCGAAGGTGCGGCTGCCGGCGTCCACGACGGCCACGCCGCCCGACAGCTCCTGCGGCCGCAGGCCGGGGTAGATCCCGGCCAGCGCGACGAAGATCCGCTCGCGGCCGTCGCGGCCGGTCAGGGGCCGGAGCGCGACCGGGTTCTTTCCGGGAAGCGAAACGCTGCCGACGACGCGATCGGTCCGCGGGTCGATCACCGCCAGCTTGCCGTCGCCATAGCGGGTAAAGGTCCGGTCGATGTCCTGCAGCGCGACGAAGACCGCGTCGCCGACGGGGGCGATCTCATCGGGACGCGGCGTGCCGTCGGGGTTGGCGGCAAGCGGGCCGAGCGGGATCGAGCCGCGCCGGGCGCCGCCGCGCGGGTCGATCACCAGGAGGTCGTCGAACGGGGGCTCGTAGCGCGAGACGTAGGCCTTGGCCGGGTCGATCAGCGCGACGTCGCGCGGATTCGAGCCGGGGCCGGTGCCCGCCTGCCAGGCGGTCGCGAACTCCTCCGCCGGGTCGAGCCGCTGCAGATTGTCGTAGGAAAAGCCGTTGATCACGAAGAGCGCGTCGCGGGTCAGGCGAAGCCGCGGATCGGAGCTGGCCTCCGTGACCTGCCCGCGCACCGTCAGGCCGCCCCCCCCTTCGCGCCACTCCAGCAGGACGACCTGGCCACCCGAGGCGTAGTCGGTGCAGGCGACCGCGAAGCGGTGGCGGCGGCTGCCCGTGAAGGTCCCCTCGCCGCCGGTCTGCGACTCCCGGCTGCTCCCCGCGACGACCCAGCCGTCGGGGCCCGTCCGCCCCTCGAGGCGGTACTCGAAGGCGGTCCCCGCGACCTGCACCGGGCCGAGCCGCGCGATCAGCCAGGCGCCGTCGTTCTCGACCAGCTCGGCGTCGCCGCCGGAGAGGTCGAGCACGTCGAACTGCTGCCCGCCGACCTGCGCCTTGCCGTAGCGCACGGTGACGCCGTGGCGGCCGTCCCCTGCCCCGTCGACCTCCAGCTCCACTGCGAGCGTCGCGCCGCGCGCCGGGACCTCCGGCAGTTCCAGAAACGGCAGCCGCACGGTCAGGTCGAAGGCGCGGCCCAGCGGCGCGGCCGGCTGGCCGGTCGCCGGCGCGGAGGGGGGCACGTACGAGCCGCCGCAGGCTGCGCCCGCGGCGACGGTGGCAAGGAGCAGCAGCAGCCGGGTCATCGTCCCTCCCCCGGGGCCCACGAGAGGCTGGCGAAGACCATCCGTCCCGGCAGCGGGAAACGCAGCACGTCGCGCGTTTCGACGTCGAGGAGGTTGCGGGCCTCGAGCCCGAGACGAAACCCGCGGCCGACGGCGCACGAGACCATCGCGTCGTTCAGCGTGCGCGCCGGGATCCGGTAGCGCGGCAGGTCGAGCGGGTCGGTCGAGTTCTCGCCGACGTAGGTCAGCTCCCAGCCGACCTGCCACCGGCCGGGCGACCAGCGCGCGGCAAGGAAGCCCTCCTGGCCCGGCCGGCCCGGCAGCGGGTTGCCATCGGCGAAGCCGCCCGAGGTGTCCTGGGAGTGGAGCAGCGTCCCGGCCGCCTCGAACACGAGGTTGCCGGGGACGCGCAGCGCGAGCGAGCCCTCCAGCCCGTAGAGCTGCGCCGAGGCGATGTTGCGCGGGACGACGACCCCCTGCGCGTTGGGCCACAGCAGGATCATGTCGTCGATCCGGCTGCCGAACGCGACGAGTTCGCCCGCAAGGCGCCAGCCGCCCCAGTCGCGCTCCCCCAGCGCGTAGCCCAGCTCGGCCTTGAGGCCCGTCTCCGGCTTGAGGCGCGGGTTGCCGACGACCGCGCCGCGGTCGCCGAACAGCTCGACCAGGCTCGGGTCGCGCGAGAAGCGGCCGGCGCTGGCGCGCAGCGCGTCGGCCGTGCCGACCGCGTACGCCACCGCGAGCTTGCCGTCGAGCCAGGCGTCGTCGCCCGAGGTCGCCGGCGGCGGGAGCAGGCCGTCGGCGCCGGCGACGAAGCGGTCGTCGCGCCCCTTCCAGCGCAGCGCCGGGGCAACCGTCCAGCGGCCCAGCGTCAGCGCGTCCTCGGCCGCGATCGAGAGCGCGGTGCGGGTGCCGCCCCCGCGGTCGGGGAGGGCCAGCGCGTCGTCGGTGACGCGGGCCCGCTCCCAGCGCGCGTCGGCGCGGACCAGCAGGTGATGCGCGCCGGCCCGGCCGCGCCACGCGGCGCCCAGCCCCGCGCCGCCGATCCGCGTCTCCTGCGCGCGGCGGACGCCGAGATCGGCGTCGGGGTCGTCGAAGAGCGTGCGCTCGCCGAAGCCGTCGGCCGCCAGTTCCCAGCCGCCGCGCGTCCAGCTCAGCGCCAGGTTTGCGGCATCCTCGTCGAGCCGCGCGGTCTCGGAAGGGAGCGAGTCGGGGCCGGGGACGCCTCCCTCACCAGTGCGGCCGCGCAGGCCAAACGACAGCGCGCCGCCGGCGACGCGGTCGGCTACCCCCTGGAACTGCAGCGCGAGGGACGAGCTGTCGTTGTTGGCGCGGGTGCGCTGCTGGTCGTCGGAGGGCTCGTAGATCGTGCCCGCGGTGTCGAGGTAGACGAAGTCGCCGTCCGAGCGGAAGGCCTCCAGCGCGAGGCGCACCCCGCCCCGCCCGTTGGCGAACGGGAGGCCCCAGCCGGCGGCGGCCCGCGCGGTGGCGAGCGAGCCGGCGACCAGGTCGACGGCGACGCCCGCGGTCTCGTCGGCGGGGCGCCTCGTGCGGACGTCGATCGCCCCGCCCAGGCCGTCGAGGCCCAGCGCGGCGGGCGCAAAGCCGCGGTAGACCGCGACCTCCGCGACCTGCGAGACCGGGATCGTGGAGAGGTCGACCGGGCCGCCGAGCGTGCGGTTCTGCGGCACGCCGTCGACCAGCAGCGTGACCTGCTCGGCGGTCGAGCCGCGCAGCGAAATGGTCGCGAACTGGCCGATGCCGCCGTAGGAGGCGACACGCGCGCCGGGGACGCGGCGCAGCAGGTCCGAGAGGTCGGCGCCGCGGCGCGCCAGGTCGCTGGCCGGGACGACCGTCGCGAAGGCGGCGTCCTCCGGCCGCGGCGCACGGGCCCGGACCAGGACCTCCTCGGTGAGCGCGGAGGCGGCGCTGCCGTCGGCGTCGGTGCTGGCGTCGGTGCTGGCGTCAGCGCCGGCGCCGGCATCGGGGGCGGCGTCGGTGCCGGGGTCGGTGCCGGGGTCGGTGCTGGCTGCGGTGGAGGGCCCGGCGGAGGGCACTGACGCGGAAGGCTCGCCGGCCGGGGGCGGCGGCCCCGTTGCGGCAAGGGCGCCCGGCGCGAGCAGCGCGGCGAGCGCGAGGCAGAGGCGACGCATGGCGATCTCCGTGGGGCGGAGATCGAGCCCCGGGCGCCCCGGCCAAGAAAAAACCCCACGCCGTCGAAGCGAGGGGGCCGGTGCGCACGAAGCGGAGGACCCTGGCCCTGGTCGGGTCCACCTCGCGCGTCCCGGTCGGTCTCCTGGCTCGCGGGTCAACCGGCCGTCCGCGCCTTCCCGGGCCGGCGCCTCGGCGCCTGCCCAGTGGCTTCCCCGCCCCAGGGGCAGGGACTGCGGATGCCGTCACCGCTCACAGTCGCCGGGCGGCAGGGGAATCGCACCCCTTTCCCGTTACCGGACCGCGTGTCGACGGCCGGGTTGTAGCACCGCCGGGCGCCGCGGGGCAAGCGGCCGTCGGGCGACTGGACGGAGTGCGTCGCAGGCGCGTAGTCCGAGCGACACCCAAGGAGGACCGCACGTGAGGAGAATGCGTTGGCTGCTGATGGCGGGACTTTCGCTCGCGCTCCTGGGGACCGGGGCCGCGCGAGCGCAGGCGCCGATCCCGGGCGACGGAACCGCGCAGGTCCGGGTGTACGAACTGAAACACCTCGCCACGAGGGAAGCCGCGTTGGTGCTCCGCACGATCTTCGAGGCCGGCCGGATCGCCGAGCTGCCCGAGCGCGGCGTGCTGATCGTGGCAGACACGCCGGCCAAACTCGATGCGATTGACCGGCTGCTGGAGCGGATCGACCGGCCCGCGACGCGCCGGCGCTCGGCGGCCGCCGGGACCGCTCCCGCAGGAGCCGCTCCCGCCGAAGCCGCTCCGGCGGGGGCCCCGACTTCCTAGACCCCTGCCATTTGGATTCCTGCCGCCGGCGCTGCGCCGGAAGGCGGCGGCACCGCGGTCGCGGGCGCGCGGTAGCGGACCCGACGCGCCCGCGCGCCGGCCGCCGAAGGCGGCGCCGCCCCGTCTCCCGTGCTACAAAGCACGCGCTCGAGCGAGGGGACGGATGATCAAGGTCAACGACGCGCGCGCGCTGGCCGCGGCGATCGACGGCAAGCGTGCGCTGGTGCTGTTCCACGCCACGTGGTGCCCCTACTGCCGGAGCTTCGCGCCGGTCTTCGAGGAGGCCGGCGCGGCGGCGACCGACTGGGTCCCGGTCGAGGCGGTGGTCGACGACGACGACAACCCGCTCTGGGACGAGTACGGAATCGACGTGGTGCCGACGCTGATCCTCTTCGAAGGCGGCCGTCCGGCCCGGCGCGCCGACGCGCACCACGGCATCGGGCTCACGCGGCACGACCTGAAGCGAGTCCTGTCGTAGCGCGGCCCCGGGCCCGCGCGATTCCGGGATGCGCCGCTCTACGGGGCGCAACCGGCGCTTGGACAGGGCGTTACTGCGTGAGTTCGTCGATGGGTGCGGCGGCGCTCGGCGCGGCGACCCCCCGCCGCCGCTGGCCCTGGCGGCTCGCGCTTTCGCGCACCCTGATGACCGCACGCGGCGGCCCACCGGGCACCGTCTTTCGCGCCGCGGCATCCGCCACGGCCATCGCGTCGGCGGGCACTCGTCCGCTGCTGAGGAAGGCGAAACAGAGCCCGCTCCAGTGCACCTCGCGCGAGACGGAGCGGGGTCAAGTGCACGCGAAAGGCCCAGTGCTGGGGCGGAGACATCCCGGGCCGCGCCGCCGCGGCCCCTGTGCGGAGGATCCGGACAGGAACGGACCCGCCCGGACGGCGCCGCCGCGGCCGATTCCGCGGCGTCGCATTCGAAGGTGCACATAGGGCCCTTCTGTTCGACGCAGGGTGCACTCGAGGCTGCTCTGTTCTGCGCGAGGTGCACTCAGGACCGGTCTGTTCGACGCGAGACGCACTCGGGGGGCCGCGCTGCTCGACACGAGGAGCACCCGAGGCGGCCAGGTCCGGCGCGAGACGCACTCGAGGCCGCTCGCTTCGGCGAGAGGCGCTCTCTGGCGGCTCTCTTCTCGCGATCTGCGGCCGTCGGGCCCCGACGGGCAACGCTGCTTTCGGCCGGACTCCGGCGGGGAACTCGTTTCCGCGCCGGTTCCGGGAGGCCGGCCTGGTGCCCGGCCCGACACCGCCGCGGCTCTCGTCCCCCGATCTCCCCCGCGGCGCTTCGCCTCGGGGCTCCGCTGCGATCGTCCCTCCCCATCGGCCTTCGCCGGTGGCTGCCGAGGGCCGCCTCACCGGTCTGCCTCCGCGGCCCGAGACTCTGATCCGCGCCGCGCCCGCACGGTCCGCAGCCCGGCTCCGTGCGCGACCCTTCCCGCGCGCGCCCTACTTCTTGTGCGACTTCTTCCCCTTGTTGCCTTCAACCAGGAAGGTCACGCGCATGGTGACGCGGTACTCGACGACCCTCCCTGCGTCGACGACCACTTTCTGCTCCGAAACCCACGCTCCCTGCACGTGTTCCACGGTCTCGTCCACCGTGGCGATCCCGGACCGGACGGCATCCTCGAACCCCTTGCTGGACGACGAGGTGATCTCGATCACTTTCGCGACGGACATGGCGACTCCCCTTTCCTGGCGCCCGCGGTGCCGGGGCCTCCGGGCGGCAGTATAGACGGCCGCGGCGGCCGCGGCGGGCGGCGAGACCGGCGGGGAGACTGGAGGGGACCGGACGGAGACCTCGCGGGAACCCCGCGCCGGCTTCACACTCCCCGTACGCCGACCGAAGCGGGGCGTCAACCGCTCCGCGGGGGCAGCGCTCGGCCCGTCGCGGACCGCGCCAGGGCGATCCCGCGCTCCAGCCGGCGCACCACCCGCACGTCCGGCAGGCGGTGCCGCCAGTCGGCGCGCACCAGGGCCCGCGCCGGCTGGCGCCGCAGCCCGGCCAGGATCACCACCACCTTCCGGCGCCGCAGGAACTCGATGGCCGCCTCGAGGTGCACGATACCGGTCGCGTCGATCGCGGGAACGGCGGTCAGGTCGAGCACCACGACCCGCGCGCTGCGGTCGACCGTCTCGAGCGCCTCGACGGCCTTGGCGGCGGCGCCGAAGAAGAGCGGCCCCGCGACCTCGTAGAGCACGACGCCGGGCGGCAGCGGTTCGCGCAGCGCGGGGTGGTCGGCGGCCGCGCGCTCGATCCCGAAGACATCCGACATGCGCTTGATGAAGAACAGCATCGACAGCAGCATCCCGGCGGTCACGGCGACGGTCATGTCGAAGATCACGGTCAGCCCGAAGCACGCCAGCAGGACCGCGACGTCGGCGCGCGGCGCCTCGCGCAGCAGCCGCAGGAAGTGCGGCAGCTCCGACATGTTCCAGGCCACGACCAGCAGCAGCGCGGCCAGCGCCGCCATCGGCAGGTAGCCCAGGGCCGGCGCGAGGGCCAGCATCGCGGCCAGCACCACGCCGCCGTGGAAGGCCGAGGCCAGCGGCGTCCGGGCCCCGCTGCGGATCCCGGTCGCGGTGCGCGCGATCGCGCCGGTCGCCGCGATCCCGCCGAAGAAGGGCGCGACGACGTTGCCGATCCCCTGGGCCACCAGCTCGGCGTCGGGATCGTGCTTGGTCCCCTTCATCCCGTCGGCGATCGTCGCCGACAGCAGCGACTCGATCGCCCCCAGCACGGCGATCGCGAAGGCCGGCGGGATCAGCGTGCGGACCAGGTCGAAGGAGAAGCGCGCGGCCGGGCCGCCCGCGCCGGCGGCCTGCCACGGCAGGACGGGCAGCGGCGGCTGGCGCGGGATCCCGGGGATCAGCGCGCCGTCGGCCCCGGCGAAGGCGAAGCGGTCGCGGATCGTCGCGACGTGGAATCCGGGAACCAGCCGTGAGGCCAGCCAGGCTGCCGCGGCGGCCGCGGCCAGCGCCACCAGCGGCGACGGGATCGAGCGCGTGACGCGCGGCCAGGCGAGCAGGACCGCGAGCGTCAGGGCCGCGATCGCCACGTCGGCCAGCCGCGCCGTCGGCAGCGCCAGCACGATGTCGCCGAGGCGCTCGACGAAGTGCGGCGCGGGCGACTCGATCGTCAGGCCCAGGAGGTCCTTGACCTGCAGCGTCGCGATCACGACGCCGATCCCGGCGGTGAAGCCGGTCGTCACCGGGTAGGGCACGAACTCGATCAGCTTCCCGAGCCGCAGCACCCCCATCGCGATCAGCATGAAGCCGGCCAGCACGGTCGCGACCAGCAGCCCCGAGACGCCGTGGCGCGCCGCGATCGGCGCCAGCACGACCACGAAGGCCGCCGTGGGCCCGGTCACCTGCCAGCGCGAGCCGCCGAGCAGCGGGACCAGGACCCCGGCGACGATGGCGGTATAGAGGCCGACCTGCGGCGGCACGCCCGACGCGATCGCCAGCGCCATCGAGAGCGGCAGCGCGACGATCCCGACGACGAGACTCGCCAGCAGGTCCGACCGAAGGGCCGCGGCGCCGTACCCCTCGGCCAGCGCGCCGCGCAGCGCGACGCCGGGCCGCGGCACGCGCAGCAGCGCGCCGTCGTCGGCGCGCGGCGCGGCGCCGGCGCGCGAGGCCGGCGCGGGCTGCTCGGCCTCAGACGTGGATCGCCCTGCCGTCGACGGCCAGCGCCGCCTCCTTGACGACCTCGGCCAGCGTGGGGTGGGCGTGGCAGGTCCGGGCCAGGTCCTCGGACGAGGCGCCGAACTCGATCGCCGCGACGGCCTCGGCGATCAGGTCGCCGGCGCGCGGGCCGAGGATGTGCACGCCGAGGATCCGGTCGGTCGCGGCGTCGGCCAGGATCTTGACCCGGCCGTCGACCTGGGCCAGCGCCTTGGCACGGCCGTTGGCCATGAAGGGGAAGCTCCCCTTGCGGTAGGCGGCGCCGGCGGCCTTCAGTTCCTCTTCCGTCTTCCCCACCGAGGCGACCTCCGGATGGGTGTAGACGACGTTGGGGACCGCGTCGTAGTTGACGTGGCCGTAGCCGGTCTTGATGAACTCGGCGCAGGCGACCCCTTCGTCCTCGGCCTTGTGCGCCAGCATCGGGCCGGGGATGACATCGCCGATCGCGTAGATCCCGGGCGCCGTCGTGCGCCAGTGCGCGTCGACCGGGATCCGGCCGCGCTCGTCCAGTGCGATCCCGACGGTCTCGAGGCCCAGCCCCTCCGTGTACGGCACGCGCCCGACCGCGACCAGCACCCGGTCACAGCGCAGCGGCTCCACCCCTTCGCACTCCACCACCGCGCCGTCGCCGTCGGCCCGCGCGCCGGTGACGCGCATGCCGGTCCGGATCTCGAGCCCCTGCTTCTTCAGGAGCTTCTCCATCTCGGCCGACAGCTCGGCATCCATTCCCGGCAGGATCCGGTCCATGTACTCGAGCACGGTCACCTTGGCACCGAGCCGCGACCAGACCGAGCCCAGCTCGAGCCCGATCGCCCCGGCGCCGATCACGACGAGGTGCCCGGGGACTTCCGGGTACGAGAGCGCCTCGGTGCTGGTCCCGACCCGTTCGCCGTCGATCGTGACCCCGCGCAGCGGGGCCGAGCGGCTGCCGGTGGCCAGGATCACGTGCGCCGCGGCGAGCGTGGTCGCGCTGCCGTCGGCGGCGTCGACCACCACCGTCCCGGGGCCGGCCAGCCGGCCACGCCCGGCGTAGCGCGTGACCCTGTTCTTGCGGAACAGCCCCTCGATCCCCTTGGTCAGCGCGTTGACGGTGTCGGACTTGCGCTTGAGCATCTCGGGCAGGTCGAGCGCGACGCCGGCCAGCTTGATCCCCTGGCGCGGGAACCCCCTCTTCGCCTCGGCGAACAGCTCGGACGACTCGAGCAGCGCCTTGGACGGGATGCAGCCGATCCGCAGGCAGGTCCCGCCGAGCGCCGGCTCCATTTCGACGCAGGCGGTGTCCAGCCCCAGCTGCGCGGCGCGGATCGCCGCGACGTAGCCCCCCGGCCCCGCACCAATCACGACGACGTCGTGCTGCGTGCCGGCCATCTCAGACCTCCAGCAGGATGCGCTGTGGGTTCTCGACGCATTCCTTGATCCGCTTGAGGAAGGTCACCGACTCGCGCCCGTCGATCACGCGGTGGTCGTAGGTCAGGGCCACGAACATCATCGGCCGGATCACGACCTGGCCGCCCATCGCGACCGGGCGGTCCTGGATCGCGTGCAGCCCCAGGATCCCGCTCTGCGGGTGGTTGAGGATCGGGGTCGAGAGCATCGAGCCGTAGATCCCGCCGTTGCTGATCGTGAAGGTCCCGCCCGTCAGCTCGTCGAGCGTCAGCTTGTTGTCCTTCGCCCGGCCGGCGTACTCGGCGATCTTCAGCTCGATCTCCGCGAACGAGAGCTTCTCGGCGTTGCGGATGATCGGCACCACCAGGCCGCGGCCGCCGCCGACCGCGATCCCGACGTCGTAGTAGTTGCGGTAGACGATCGTCTCGCCGCGGATCTCGGCGTTGACCTGGGGGACTTCCTTCAGCGCCTCGATCGCGGCCTTGACGAAGAACGACATGAAGCCCAGCCGCACGCCGTACTTCTTCTCGAAGGCGTCCTTGAACTGGGCCCGCAACGCCATGACGTTCGACATGTCGATCTCGTTGAACGTCGTGAGCGAGGCGGTGACCTGCTTGGCCTGGACCAGCCGCTCCGCGGCGCGCTTGCGCAGCGGGGTCATCGGAACCGCCTCCTCGAGCCGCGGGTGCGTGGGGAGGTTGCGGGCGGGGGCGGAGGGGAGCGCGGCCATCCCGGCGCCGGGGGCGGAGAACGGCGCAGGCGCGGAGGCGGGGGCCGCCGAGGGTGCCGGCGCGCCCGGCGCGCCTGGCGCGGCAGCCGCACCGGCCGCGGCGGCCCGCTGGACATCCTCCTTGAGCAGCCGGCCACCGGGGCCGGTCGGCGCGACCTGCGTCGATGCGAGGCCGGCCTCGTGCAGCGCGCGCGCGGCGGCCGGCATGACGAAGGGGGCGGCGCCGGGCGCGGCGGGCGGCGCCGGCGCAGCCGGCGAGGCGCCCGGGGCGGCGGCCACCGCTCCCGCGGGGCCGGCCCCCGCGGCTCCCGCCGGCGCGGCCCCCGGGGCGATCAGCGCGAGTGCGTCGCCGATCTTCGCGTACTCCCCTTCCTTCTTCCGCAGCTCGGTGAGCGTCCCGGCGACCGGCGCGGGCAGCTCCTGCGTGACCTTGTCGGTCTCGAGCACGACCAGCAGCTCGTCCTGCGCGAACGGCTCGCCGGGCTGCTTGAGCCAGCGCGCGACCAGCGCCTCGGTGATCGACTCGCCGAAGGACGGGACCTTCAGTTCAATCGGCAATTCCACGGGCATCGTGAATCCCTCGTTTCGGGCCGGCACGGAGGCCGGCCCCTACGTCCTGACCTCGACCGCGAAGGCACGCTCGACCAGCTGCTGCTGCTCGAGCGCGTGGCTCTTCGCCGAGCCGGTGGCGGGGCTGGCCGAAGACTCGCGCGTCACGCCGGAGAACGGCCAGCGCCCCAGCAGGGTCTCGCCGAACCGCACGCGCAGCGTGCGCCAGGCCCCCATGTTCTCCGGCTCCTCCTGCACCCAGACCACCGGCGTCCCCGTCCGGTAGGGCTCGAGCGCGGCCGCCAGCTCGGAGTCGGCCAGCGGGTAGAGCTGCTCGAGCCTCAGGATCGCGACGTCGCGCCGGCCCGACTCCTCGCGCGCCTTCACCAGGTCGTAGTAGACCTTGCCGGTCGCCAGCAGCACCCGCCTGACCCCGGCTGGCGCCAGTCCCGCGGTGTCGGGCAGGATCCGGCGGAATCGCCCCGTGGCCAGCTCGCCGAGCGACGACACGACCTGCGGATGGCGCAGCAGGCTCTTGGGGGTCATCACGACCAGCGGCTTGCGCAGCGGCCGCACGACCTGCCGCCGCAGCGCGTGGTAATACTGGGCCGGAGTGGTGGGCTGGATCAGCTGGATGTTGTCGTCGGCGGCCAGCGCCATGAAGCGCTCGAGCCGCGCCGAGGAGTGCTCCGGCCCCTGCCCTTCGAAGCCGTGCGGAAGCAGCAGCGCCAGGCCCGAAAGCCGCTCCCACTTGTCCTCGGCGCTGACCAGGAACTGGTCGATGATCACCTGCGCGCCGTTGACGAAGTCGCCGAACTGGGCTTCCCAGATCACGAGCGCCTCGGGCATCTCGAGGCTGTAACCGTACTCGAAGCCCAGCACGCCCGCTTCCGAGAGCGGGCTGTTGACGACCGTCACCGGGGCCTGGTCGGGAGCGAGGTGCTGCAGCGGCAGCCAGCGCGCGCCGGTCTGGAGGTCGGTGAGCGCGGCGTGGCGGTGGCTGAAGGTGCCGCGCTGCGAGTCCTGGCCGGACAGGCGCACCGGGTGGCCTTCCACCGCCAGCGTGGCCAAGGCCAGCGCCTCCGCGGCGGACCAGTCGAGCGGCCGCTTTCCTTCCGCCATCTCGCGGCGCTGGCCGAGCCAGCGCGCGATCTTGGGGTGCGGCGTGAAGCCGTCGGGGACGCGCGTCAGCGCGTCCAGCAGGCGGGCCAGGGTCGCCTCCGGCACGCCGGTCTCGGGCTCGGGCACGACCGCGTCGTCGCCGCCGAGGTAGCCGGCCCAGGTCCCGCGCAACTCGTTCCCCTTGAGCTGGTACTCGGGGCTGCGCGCCACCGACAGTTCGCGCTCCAGGTTCTCGCGGCGCGCGCGGGCGATCTGGTCCGCCTCCGCCTGGGTCAAGCCGCTCAGCGCCAGCAGGCGGTCGAGGTACCCCTCGCGCACCGACTTGCGGCGCTTGATCGCGGCGTACATCAGCGGCTGCGTGAACTCCGGCTCGTCGCCCTCGTTGTGGCCGTAGCGCCGGTAGCAGTACATGTCGATCACGACGTCGCGATGGAACTCGCGCCGGAAGTCCATCGCCAGGTGGATCACCTGGGCGACCGCCTCGGGGTCCTCGCCGTTGACGTGGAAGATCGGGACCTGGAGCATCTTGGCGACGTCGGTGGCGTAGGTCGTCGAGCGCGACTCGGCGGGGTCGGTCGTGAAGCCGATCTGGTTGTTGACGATCACGTGCAGCGTGCCGCCGGTGGCGTAGCCCGGCAGCTCGCTCATGTTGAGCGTCTCCTGGACGATCCCCTGCCCCGCGAAGGCCGCGTCGCCGTGGATCAGCACGGTCATGCCGCGCGTGCGCTGGGCGTCGCCGCGGCGGTCCTGCTTGGCCCGCGTCCGGCCGACCGCGACCGGGTTGACGAACTCGAGGTGGCTGGGGTTGAAGCAGAGCGTCAGGTGGATCGTCCGGCCGTTGCTGCAGGCGGCGTCGCTGCTGAAGCCCAGGTGGTACTTGACGTCGCCGCGCCCGAAGAAGTTCTCGGGGTCGTTGTCGTCGAACTCGCGGAAGATCTGGGCCGGGCTCTTGCCGACGATGTTGGCCAGCACGTTGATCCGGCCGCGGTGGGCCATTCCGAACACGATCTCGTCGATCCCGTGCTCGGCCGCGGTCTCGACCGCGATGTCGAGCAGCGGGATCAGGCTCTCCGCCCCTTCCAGCGAGAAGCGCTTGGCGCCGATGTACTTGCGGTGGATGAACTCCTCGAAGACCACCGCGTCGGTCAGCTTGGTCAGCAGCCGGAGCTGCTCCTCGCGCGTCAGGTGGATCCGGTTCTGCGAGGCCTCCATCCGCTCCTGCAGCCACATCTTGGGGCGGATGTCGTCGATGTGCATGTACTGCGCGCCGATCGTGCGGCAGTAGGTGTTCCTCAGCCGCTCGAGCACCTCGCGGAAGGACAGCGCGCCGGGCGAACCGGCGATCGTGCGCGACGAGACGACCTTGTCCATGTCGGCTTCCGTGAAGCCGTAGTAGGACGGGTCGAGCTCGGGGTGCGGCGGGCGCGGCAGGCCGAGCGGATCGAGGTGCGCGATCAGGTGGCCGCGCACGCGGTAGGCCCGGACGATCTGGTCGACCCGGTCCTGGCGGGCCGCGACGTCGGCCTCCTGGCGGATCACGGCGCAGGTCTCGCAGGCGTCCTTGGTCGGGTGGAACAGCGACGGCGGCCGGAACGACGGACCGGGCCGGGCCGGCTCGCCCATCGCCGGCAGGTCGCTGAAGTACTCCCGCCAGTCCTCGGGAACCGACAGCGGGTCGCGCTGCCAGTCCTCGTAGAGGACCTCGGCGAACGCGAGGTTCAGGGGGACGTGCCCGTGGTCCGGGGAGTTCTGCTCGCCGTCGCTCATCTCGTTCGCCCTGGCTCCGGGGCCGGGACGCCCCCCCGGCCCCCCGCTGACCGCGGAAGCCGTTTATTTTAGCCGGGTTCGTGGGGAGTGCGCGATTGACACATCCGGCCCGGCGGGCCTAAACCTCGTCCATCCCCGCGTGGACCCGCGCGAGGCCGTCCGCCAGGAGGTTCGCCATGCGCCCCGTCCGTCCCGCCTGCGCCGCCCACCCCGCCCTTCCCGCCCGTCGCGCCCGTCCGGTCCCGCGGCCGCTCGCCGCGCGGCGGCCGGGCCCCGTCCGGCCCGGCCCGTCGCGCCGCTCCCGGGCGGCGGCACCCTCCGCGCCGGGCTGGCCGCGCTGCTGCTGGTACTGCTGGCACTTCTTGCCGCCGGTCCGGCCGCGGCGGGGTCGAAGCCCAAGGCGCCGCGGACGCTCGTCGTCGACTCGCTGGCCGACGAGGCGGCGCCCGCCGGCGGTGGGCTCACGCTGCGCGCCGCGCTCGAGCAGATCCGCCCGGGGGGCACGATCCGCTTCGCCCGCGAGCTGGACGGCGGGACGATCGCGCTGACGCTCGTCGCCAGCGAGCACACGATCCTGCTCGGCGAGACCTTCCCGCAGGGGAAGTTCGGCGGGTACGCCGAGCGCGACTACGGCCGCTCGGCGCTCTCGGTGCGGAAGAACGTGACGATCGACGCCTCGTCGCTGCGGCACGGGATCACGCTGGCCTGGGGCGGCGGCGCGGAGAACCCGGCGCGGGTGCTCGCCGTCTACGGCAACCTGACGATGGAGAACGTGACCGTCACGGGGGGCGTCGCCCAGGCGGTGCCGACCGCCGATCCGGCCCAGCCCTGGACGCTGGCGCGCGGCGGCGGGCTGGCGATCTGGGGCACGGCGACGCTGCGGCGCTGCACCTTCGCCGGGAACCGCGTGGCCGGCGACCACGAGGCCAGCCGCGACCGCGGCGCGTTCGGCGGTGCGATCTACGGCAACCTGCTGCGGCTGTCGGACTGCGTGATCGCGGGGAACGCGGCCTCCGGCTACGGCGCGGCCGGGGGCGGGGTCTACTCGGTCGGCGGCGCCGCGGACGCGGGCGAATCGGCGCTGGCCCGGACCACCGTCAGCGGCAACCGCGTCACCGCGCAGCACGCCTACGGCGGCGGGGTCTACACCGACGGCGGCGGGCCCGGGAACCGCAAGCGGCTGACGGTCGAGAACTGCACGGTGGCGCGCAACCTGGTCGAGGACAACCCGGCGCTGCCCGAGCCGGCCGGTTCGCAGTACTACTACCGCGGCGGCGGGATCTACATGTCGAACGGCTCGCTGACCGTGTCCGGCTCGACGCTCGTCGAGAACGCGGTGACCGGGATCCCGGCCGTCTTCCGCGGGCGGCCCAACATGGGGGGCGGGGCGCTGGCGGCGACGATCGGCGACGCGCACACGGTCGAGGAGATCCGGCTGCGGCACGCGATCCTGGCCGGCAACACGCTGAACGGCGCGCCGAGCGACCTGTTCACCGGCTCGCTGATCCAGTTCACGAGCGACGGCTACAACCTGGTCGGGGATCTCGACGCCAGACACATTCTGGTGCCGATCCCGCCCTGGTGGTCGCTCTCGCGCAAGCACTGGCCGAAGGAAGGCGATCGCGACGGGGTGCCGCTCGCGGCAGCCGTCGACCGCGACGGCGCGGCGCTGCACGACACGGTCTTCTCGGTCGGCGTCGAGCCCGGCCACCCCGTGCCGCTCTGGTATCCGCCCGGTCCGGAGGCGCGCGGCCGGATCCCCTCGAAGCGCTACCCGGCGACCCCGGTGTCGGCGCAGTACATGGTGCTGCCGGGGCGGACCGACGGGATGCTCGAGGTCGTGCTGGAGCGGCTGCGCACCGAGCACGGCGCCCTGCTGGGGAGCGACTTCGGCGAGGAGTTCGGCGACGTCCGCGGGATCCCCTTCGTGCCGACCCCCGAGACCTGGCCCAGCGACCCCGAGAACGCGCGCTGGATCCGTTTCTGGCGCGATCTCGACGCGGCGCTCGACGGGCGGCTCGGCGCGATCGGGCTGGGGGACGAGTTCTGGGGCTCGTTCGAGGACCTGCCGGCCAGCTCCGGCGTGGTGCTGCAGCTCCGCGAGCCGAAGCGGATGGTGCATCGCGCCGCCGAGGACCAGCTCGGCACGAAGCGCTCCGGCGCGACCAGCGCCATCGGCGCGATCGAGGACTGAGCCGGAAAACGGGCAGCCGTCCCCGTCCTCGGAAACGGGTCGCTGTCCCCGCTTTCTAGCCGGCGCCGCCGCCGCCGCCGCCGGACCCGCCCCCGCCGCCGGCAGAGGCCCCGCCGCCGGCCCCGACGCCCGAGCTCTGCGCCGAGGTGACGACCCCCGCAAACGAGCCGAGCGCCGACCCCAGCCCCGCGCCGCCGCCGTGCCCGTCGCCCAGCGCGCCGACGTACCAGCCGTAGAAGCCGGCGGCCTGCTCGCGCGGCAGCCGGTCGACGAGCGCCGCGAACTCCTTCGAGACCCCCAGCCCGATCGCGAGCGCGAAGGCCTGGCCCCAATCCGCCGCGCCGAAGGGGGGCACCCGTCCCGCCTTGGCTTGCTGCTTCACATGCTCGCCCCAGGCCTTCCAGCCCAGGACCTCGCGCTGCGCCTCCGGCGTGCGACGCCGGAATGTCGCGGTCAGGGCCGCGACGAGGATCCCCGCGATCAGGGCCGGCAGCGCCGAGGGCGCGTGACGCGTCCAGATGACCAGCGCGATCCCGGTTCCGATCAGCAGCGCGGCGATCGCCGCGTTGGCGATCATCGCGCCGGCCGGGCGCGGCTCGAACGCCGGACGCGCGGCGTCAGCCTGGGTGACCAGCTCCTTCCAGCTCGCGAACCAGCTCGTCACCCGCTCGCCCGAGCGGCGGGCCGCCCCGGGCAGGTCGGCCAGGTCGACCTCCTGCCCGGCCGAGGCGATGCGGCGCAGGAAGGCCAGCAGCTCGGCCTCGAACGGCGCGAGCCGGTCGGAGGGGCGGCCGGTCAGCCGCACCCAGTAGTGCGGCTGCGGGCGGTACCAGGTCACCTCGCTGCGGTCCTCGGCGATCGCCAGGTGCCCGCGCCGCGCCAGGTCGACGAGGGTCGACCCCAGCGCGCGAGCGTCGACGCCGCCGTGGACCAGCTGCGCGACCAGCGCGGGCGGCTTGTCGGAGGGCCGCTCGCCCGGCGCCAGCCGCAGCGTGACGGCGTGGGGCCAGGCTGTGGTCCGGTAGAGCGCGAACCAGCCGGCCACCCCCAGCGCCGCCAGCACGGCGGAGATGATCCAGGCCGGGCGGCGTCGCGCCGCAAGCACCCGCGCCCGCTCGCGCGCGCGGTTGGCCTCGTCCGCCCAGCGCGACTCCTCGGCCAGGATCGTGTCGAGGTTCGGGCCGCCGGCGGCGGCCGGGGCGAGTCCCGGGACGGCCTCGACCGGGAAGACGACCCGCCCCTCGAAGAAGGTCCGCTTCGGCAGCGGCGAGACCTCGAAGAGGACGCTCCCCGCGGGCTCGATCGCGACCGCGCCGTGGAGCGGGCCGTGGGCCCAGGCGCGCAGCGCGCTCGGCCGCGACCGGCTCGGCGAAGCGCAGGCGCGCCGTCACCGCGCCGATCGAGCGGTCCCAGTCGGCCCCCACGAACTGGTGGTAGAACGCCGCGATCGCGGGGCCCCGCTCCACGGCGCCGGTAAAGGCATAGGCGAGCGTGAAGGCGCGGCGCTCGTCTTTCGCGCGGTAGTACCAGGTGACGCGCACGCGGGACTCGCCGCGCTCGACGCGAAAGGTCCCCGGCTCCTCGTCGGTGCCCGCGGCGTCGGTGTACGGCACTCCGGCCTCGGCGACCTCGATCGTCTCGATCTGTTCGCCGGGACGCAGCGGGATCTCGCGGTACGCGAAGCGGAAGCGGCCGCGAAAGGAGTAGACCAGCGTCTCGGTGACCGTGACGCGGCCGTCCGGCAGGACCAGCGCGTCGATCTCCATCTGCGGCACGCTGTAGCGCTTGTCGGCCCGGGCGGGCGTCGCCCAGCCGGCCAGCACGGCCGCGGCCAGCGCCAGCCAGAACAGCCCTCGTCTCATCGGAAACCTCGCGTTCGGGGCACCCGCCCCTCAGAAGATCTCGCCATAGGCGCCCTCGCCGAAGCCGACGACCAGCGTCCGTCCAACCTTGATGGTCGGCGCGCGCAGGTTGCCGGTCGGCCCGAGCAGCACGGCGAGCAGCTCGTCGTCCGCCGGGCGGTCCTTGCGCAGGTCGAAGACGACGACCTTCGCGCCGCGCGCGGCGACGACCCGGTCGGCGCCGCGGGCCAGCGCGAGCGCGTCCTTCGCGCCCAGCCGGACCTTCGTGGCGTCGACCTCCTCCCGGACCTGGACGCCGCGCGGCTCAAGGAACCCCTGAGCCTTCTGGCAGCTGCTTCACCCCTTGCGCCGGTAGTACCAGTCGATCGTGCGGGCCATGGCCGTCCCCTTCCAAGATGATCTTACGACGGCGGCGCGGCCGGCCCTCCGGCGGCGCGGCGGATCGCAGCGCGAGCGGGCCGCGGCGGGCCGCGACCGGCGCCCTGGCACCCGTGACCGGTACCGCGGCGGCGTGGGAAGATCGCCGCCATGAAGGCGATCGTGATCACCCGCCCCGGCCCGCCCGACGCGCTCGCGCTGCGCGAGCACCCCGAGCCGGCCCCCGGCCCCGGCGAGCTGCTGGTCGCCGTCCGCGCGACCGCGGTGAACCGGGCCGACCTGCTGCAGCGACGCGGGCTCTACCCCGCCCCGCCCGGCTCGCCCGCGGAGATCCCCGGGCTCGAGTTCGCGGGCGAGGTGCTGGGCGGCGCGCTCGAGGGGAGCGGCTTCGCGCTCGGCGACCGCGTGATGGGGATCCTCGGCGGCGGCGGCTACGCCGAGCGACTGGCGGTGCCGGCGGGGCAGTGCCTGCCGGTGCCGGAGCGGCTGTCGTGGGCCGAGGCGGCGGCGATCCCCGAGACCTTCCTCACCGCCTTCGACGCGCTGGTGCTGCAGGCCGGCCTCGCGCCCGGCGAGACCGCGCTGATCACCGCCGCCGGCTCGGGCGTCGGCACGGCGGCGGCGCAGATCGCGCGCGAGGCCGGGGCGCGGGCGATCGGCACGCTGCGCACCGCGGCCAAGCGCGAGCGTGTCGCGGCGCTGGACCTGGGCTTCGCCGCGCTGCTCGATGCGGGCGCCCTCGACCTGGCGGCGCAACTGACGGCCGCGGCCGGGCCGCGCGGCGTCGACGTCGTGCTCGACCTGGTCGGCGCGGCGAGCTGGCCCCTGGCGCTCGACGCGCTGGCGCCGCGCGGGCGGATCGTCGCGGTCGGCACGATGTCCGGGGCGCGGATCGAGCTGGACCTGGGGGCGCTGATGCGGCGCCGCGCGACGCTGGTCGGGACCGTGCTGCGCTCGCGGCCGCCCGCGGAGAAGGTCGCGCTGACGCGGGCCTTCGCCGAGCGGCTGCTGCCGGCGCTGGCCGCGGGGCGGCTGCGCGCGGTGGTCGATCGGGTGCTGCCGCTGGCCGAGGCGGCCGCGGCGCACGCGCTGCTCGAGCGCAACGATACGCTGGGGAAGGTCGTGCTGGAGGTCGCGCCCTGAAGGACGGCGCGGCGCGGCGCGGCCCCGGCTCCGGCCGCCTACGAGCTGACCGCGACGAAGACCTGCGTCCCTTCCGAGGCGCCCGTCTTGCCGCCCAGCGCCAGCACCCGCACCACGCGCGAGCCGTCGTGGTTGCGCGCGACCAGCAGCTTGCCGGTCGCGGTGCCGCCCCAGGGGCTGTCCTCGCTGATCGTGACCGCCTGGCCCTGCGGCTCCTCGACGTCAAAGCCGGCGGCGCGGAACTCGGATGCGTACCACGCCAGGACCGCGTCGGGGGTCTCCGCGACCGACAGCGAGTAGACCGCGGAGCCCTCCACGCCGCCCCCGACGCCGGGAAAGCCGCGCGCCGAAAAGCCGCTTCCGTAACCCGTCGTGCCCGGGTAGGTCGGCAGCCAATCGGGTGCCGGCCCTGCCGCGCCGAGCCGCGACACGGTGCCGTCCCGCTCGAGCGTCACACCCCCCGCGCCCGCCTCGATCTTCACGTCGCGGCCGCCGGGCCGCTTCAGCTCGAACTTCCCTTCCTTGAGCCGCGACAGGTCGACCGTCGTCTCCTCCCCCGTCTTCTTGTTGCGGATGAGGTAGCGGCCGTCGGGCTGGCGCGCGATCTCGAGGTCGGGGTTGAGGCGGGTGATCCACTCGATCGCCTTCCCCGCCGGGTCCTTCGCCGCCTGCTCGACCGCCTGCGAGGCCTTGCGGATGGCGTAGTAGCTGGCCACCCCGACCGCCGCGATCACGACCAGCGCGATCAGCGCCAGCGCGACCAGGATCTTGACCAGCACGCCGCCCCGCTCGCCGCGGGTCCTGCGGGTCCTGCGGGTTGCCGCCATCGTCAGGCCTCCTTTCCGCGCCCGGGAGCCGACCGCTCCGCGATCGCCGCCAGCAGCCGATCGAGCGCCTCACGGTAGCCGTCCGCCCCCTTCCCGTCGACCGCCGCGACGCAGGCCGGGCGGATCACGCTGACCTGCCGCCAGGGCTCGCGCTCGGCGAGCTTCGACAGATGGACCTCGACCACCGGGCGGCCGAAGTCCAAGAGCGCGTCGTGCAGCGCGTAGCTGGTGTGGGTCAAGGCCCCCAGGTTGACCAGCGCGCCGGCGGCGGCGTCCGCGTGGCGCTGGAGCGCGTCGATCAGCGCCCCCTCGTGGTTGGACTGGAAGAAGATCGCCCGCGCCCCGTGCGCGGCGGCCCAGCCCGCGATCTTCGCTTCCAGTTCCGGGAGCGTCAGGGACCCGTAGTGCGCCGGGTCGCGCCGGCCGAGGCGGTTGAGGTTGGGGCCGTGCAGCACCAGGATCGCGGGGCCGTTCACCGGAGTTCCTCCGCCAGCAGCGCTGCGACCGTCGCCGCCGGGACCGGCGCCACCAGGACCGCCCCGGCGCGCACGGGCAGGACCCACGGCAGCTCGCCGCCGGCGCGCTTCTTGTCGTGCCCCAGCGCGACCTTCAGCGCGTCCTTTTCGGCCGCGTCGAGCGCCGGCAGCGCCGCCGGCAGCCCGAGCGCCTGAAACAGCGCCGGGATCCGGTCGAGCAGCGGCCGGTCGAGCAGCACACCCGCACGGTCGGCCAGCTCGAGCGCGAAGACGGTGCCGATCGCGACCGCCTCGCCGTGCGACAGCGGGACGGGGCGGGCGCGGGTCGCGGTCTCGAGCGCGTGGCCGAGCGTGTGGCCCAGGTTCAGCTTGCGGCGCTCGTCGCGCTCCTCGAGGTCGCGGTCGACGATCTCCAGCTTGACCCGCGCGGCGCGGGCCGCGACCTCCTCGAGCCGCGGCAGCGGCCAGCCCGCCTCGCGCGCCGCGCCGTCCTCGATCGCGTCGAGCAGGCCCGCGTCGCCGATCAGCGCGCTCTTGACCGCCTCGGCCATCCCGGCCGCCAGCTCGGCGGGCGGGAGGGTGAGCAGGAAGAGCGGGTCGAGATGGACCCGCTCGGGAAGGCGCACGGTCCCGGCGGCGTTCTTGGCGCCGGCGAGGTTGATCCCGTTCTTGCCCCCCAGCGCGGCGTCGAGCTGCGCCAGCAGCGTGGTTGGAAGCAGCGCCAGCGGCACGCCGCGCTTGAAGGTCGCGGCGGCGAGGCCGGCCAGGTCGGTGATCGTCCCGCCCCCCGCCGCCCAGAGCGGCATGTCCTTGTCGAGCCCGGCCTCGAGCAGCGCGTCCCACAGCCGCGCCAGCGTCGCCGGCGTCTTGCACGGCTCACCCCCGGGATCTCGATCCAGGCCAGGCCCCCGGGGGCGTGGGCCGAGAGCGGCGCGCGCAACGCGTCGCGGTGGCAGGCCGGCAGGTGCGCGTCCCACACCAGCGCCGCCCGCAGCACCGGCGGGAACGGCAGCGCGCCGCGGCCGATCGTCACGCCGCGCGCGGTCGGCAGGCCGGGCGCCAGTTCCTGGGCACGCGCCGCCCACGGCCCGGCGTCGTCGGCGTGGAGCGCGCGCAGCACGCGGACCGCGACCTCGCGCGGCCCGCTGCCCGCGGTCTCGACGCGCAGGTCGGCGCGCGCGTAGCCGGCGGCCCGCTCGCCGCGCAGCGCGTCGAGCCGCGCCACGCGGTCGGCGGCGCTCGCCAGGAGCGGCCGCGCCGCGACCTCGGGCTCGGCCAGCCGCGCCGCCAGCTCGCCCGCCGGCGCGTCGAGGTGGACGATCGCCGCGCGCCGCCCCAGCGCCTCGGCCAGCGCGGCGTTCTCCAGCGTCCCACCGCCGACTGCGAGAACCTCCGGCCAGGCGTCGGCGGGGCGCGCCAGCCAGAGCCGCGCGGCGCGCTCCTCGGCGGCGCGGAAGGCCGGCTCGCCGGCGGCGAAGAGCGCCGGGATCGAGCGCTGCTCGAGGATCTCGATCCGCGCGTCGAGGTCGACGAAGGCGCGCTCGAGCAGCGCCGCGAGCAGCGTCCCGACGGTCGTCTTGCCCGAGCCCATCGGCCCGGCCAGCACCAGGTCGCGGCGCACGCTCACTGGCCGCGCCCCTTCGGCCAGCGCGGCAGCCGCCCGCGGTAGGCGGCCAGCGCGGCCTGCAGGTCGGAGAGCGCGTCGGCCCCGAACTTCTCCAGCAGTGCGTCGGCCAGCACGATCCCGGCGACCGCCTCCGCAACCACCGTCGCCGCCGGCACGACCGCGACGTCGCTGCGGACGTAGCGCCCCTCGACCGCGCGGCCGGTGTCGAGGTCGACCGACGGCAGCGGCCGGCGCAGCGTCGAGATCGGCTTGAGCGTCAGCCGCACGATCAGGGGCTGGCCGTTGGTGACGCCCCCCTCGAGGCCGCCGGCGTGATTGCTCTCGCGGCCAAGCCCGGTCCCGGCGCGCGCGATCACGTCGTGCGCCTCGCGCCCGAACGCGCGGCCCGCCGCCAGCGCGTCCCCCAGCTCGACCTCCTTGACCGACGGGATCGAGGCCAGCGCCGCGGCCAGCCGTGCGTCGAGCCGGCGGTCGTGCTGGACGTAGCTGCCCAGCCCCGGCGGCAGGCCCCAGACGACCAGCTCGACCCGCCCGCCGAGCGTCTCGCCGCGCGCCGTCGCCTCGTCGATCCGCGCCACCATCGCCTGCGACGCACGGGGATCGGCCGCCGCGACCGGGGAGGCGTCGCGCGCCCGCTCCAGGCGGTCCGCCGCGGCGCTCCCCGGGCCGGTGGCGGCGAACGGCTTGGCGTCCACGCCCCCCAGCTCGATCACGTGCCCCGCCAGCCGCGCGCCGCACAGCTCCAGCAGCCGGCAGGCGGCGGCCCCCAGCGCGACGCGCACCGCGGTCTCGCGGGCCGAGGCGCGCTCGATCACCGCGTTGGCGTCGTCGAGCCCGTACTTGAGCATCCCGGCCAGGTCGGCGTGGCCCGGGCGCGGCACCGTCTTGCGGACGGTCGTGCGCCCCTGGCGGTTGGACCGGTTCTCGATCAGCACCGCCAGCGGCGCGCCGGTCGTCACGCCCTTCCAGGTCCCGCCGACGAGCTGCGGGTGGTCGGCCTCGAAAGCCATCCGCTTGCCGCGGCCGTAGCCGGCCCGCCGCCGCGCCATCCGCGGGGCCAGGTCGCGCTCGGTCAGCGGCATCCCGGCCGGCAGTCCGTCGAGGATCCCGACCAGCACCGGGCCGTGCGACTCCCCGGCGGTGAGGTACCGTAGCGCCATCCATCCTCCGCCCCGGGAGAATACCGCAGGAGGCGTGGCGCCGAGCCGGTCGGGAGGAGGACGGGACGGTCCCCGGGACGGACCGGCGCCGACCTGACCCTGCATCGCCTCGCGCGCCGACAGCAGCTCGCTGTCCTCGGTCGGAAACAGGCAGGATCTCGTCTCAGCGCGCCCGACCGACTCTCCTGGCTTGCCCTCGGCCGCTGCTGGCCGCGATGGAAGGAATCGCTCGCCATCGTCCAGCCCGAAATCGTCAACTCCAGGAAGTGCGAGGGCTTCAGAAGGTACTCGTGCGCGGACCTGCTCTTGGCGAAGGACAGGCCCAGGACAGCACTCGTCAGTAATCGTAGTTGTCGCGATCAATGGGAAGTTGAAGCCAGAAGCTCTCGTCGTAGGTCTGCCGCTCCATGGCCTTCGGGGCTGTGACGAGCAGGTAGGCGGCGACATCACCTGCGGGCCAGAAGCCGTTCTCTTCGAGGGCCTTCTGATGCAGAGCGCCGGCGACGTTCGTGGTGATGACATCGAAGCGTTGTGCGATCGCGAACGCGCGAATTGCGGCAACGCACCGACCCAGCCACTCCGCCGGACGCTCGCACAGCACGTCGAGCAGCTTCAGCACCCTGCGCGGCGCGTCATTGTAGAGCACGCAGTACCCTACCTTCCTGCCGGCCTCCGTGAACCAGAAGCACAGCATCCCGGGCTTCACCGTCGGCGGCACGTCGATCGCCCGCCAGTTCAGGAAGTCGTGATCTCTGACCGGACAGAACCGGTAGTGCTGTGCGTTCTCCAGCGACCACGCCAGCGTCCGTTCATCGAACCTGGTGACCGGTTCGAGCGACAGACCCGTTCTCCGCCCATAGCGGTGCAGGCCGTTCCATACCCGAACAGCCAGGCCCCCGACGACTGCCGCAATCTTCTTCGGTGCGCCTTTGAGGCCCAGGTGCGCGGATGCCGCATTCGCGAATCCGATGGGAAAGGCGTAGGCCCGCGACAGTCGGAGCATCTTCGCTTCGGGCCGCTTTCCCAGTAGCGGCGCCGACTGGCTATTGGGGTAGCCGAAATGAAACAGACATCCGCGACGTGCGATCTCGGCGTTCAGCCCGTCGGTCAAGCGGCCGAAGATTCCCTGGCCCCGATAAGCCGGATCGACCATCGCATCGGCGTCCTGAAAGACGGTGATCGTTCGACCGGCGTGCAGGAACGACCGCGGGTACGAGCCGAAGGCTCCGGCCAGCCCTTCCGCGCCCCGGCGTTCGTCCCAGGCTGTGTTCACGACCATCGGGCCTTGTGGAGCACTCCTCGTACTTCCATCGGAACTGCTCCTCGCTTCTCTTCTCCTGGAACACCTCGCGGTAGATCTTCATCAGGATCGGGCGATGTGAGCCGGCCTCGACCAGACGGAACGTCAGTGCGGATTCCTGCGGCGCCATCCCAATCACCTAGGAGCCAGAACCTGGCGGACGATTTCCGTGTAGTCGCTGGACGGCATCTCCATGAACGCCTCCACGTACCGACACGTGCCGGCACCGAACGCCCGCGACCGGTACATGTTCAACCCGGTCGTGCTCGTGATGTAGTCGGTGCCGGACAACTGCGACTCGTAGAACGCCAGCAACTCGTTCCTCCTCTCCACGACAGGGTCGATCCTGACCGCCGTGTTCGGCACGCACAGCCCCCAGACCTCGTACGAGTAGACGCGGATCCAGCGGTCGATTCCGGCAAGAGCTTCTGCAACCGCCAGGCTGACGACTCTGTGCTCTTCGTTGGTGTCGAGGAAGAACGGCACGAAGAGCGAGTCAGGGCAGGATGAGTCGATCTCTGCGCGAAGTGATTCGGCCAGCGGTGCCACCGACTGCCAGCGCAGTGACTCGAACGCGAGGAACTTCGGTGGGTCGATGCCAATCGCCTTCGCCACTTTCCTGGCCTCAGCCTCCCGGATTGCGACCGATTCGTGCCGGGCGAGGCCGTCCTCCTCATGCTCGCCGCCGCCGTCGCTCACGAACACGACGCGCGCCGTGCCGCCGGCAGCTACGTGCCTGAGCAGCGTTCCGCCGCAGCCGACCAGTTCGTCGTCTTGGTGGGGAGCGACCACCAGCATCGACCGCCCAAACGGCGGTTCGACGAGCACGGGTCGGACCATCCTCGAGAGGTGATCCGTGGCAAGCGCAAGCTGCCTGATGCGCGCGTCGAGGTCGGTGAAGCTCGTCGTCAGGAAGAAGCGGTAGCGAGACCTCGCCTGGGTCAACTGGATGGCGGCTCGGTACCCGGTGCGAAGGTAGTTGCGCAAGCTCATCGTGTGCTCCCCGTCACTCCTGCGCCTGGAACAGGTGTGCCTCGCCAGATCCCTCTCGGCCCTGACTTTCAACGAGTCGCGTTCCCATGCAGGATACCCGAATCGCCCCGCGGAAGAACCCGGTTGCCCTCCGTCCCTACCGCCATCATCGGGTGAGGATGCTCAACGCCGGTCTCTTCCGTCGGCCGGACTTTCCTCGCGATCTTCGCCAGCCGGACCGACCTGATCCGGGAGGACCTCGCGCTCCGTTCGGGGTCCCCGCATGCACCGGTTCGCGCTTCATGCCCCGGCACCGGGCTCACCCCGACGAACGGCGTCGATGGCTTACCCCTGTCGCCAACTACCGCGGCGTCATCGCCGCGATCCACCACATGGGAATCGAACCAAGGCAGATCACGGCGCTCGGCGCGTGGCAGAGCGGAGCCGCTGAGAGGTTCGCGAACACCGCGCGGTACGATCTCCCCAATCACGTCATTGCCCCGAACGAAGGACGCCTGCAGCGCCTTCTGGCCTGTTTCGCCTCGTACTACCTGAACGACCGCACGCGCTTGTCCCTGAAGAGGGATTCGCCCGCGGTGCGAGCCGTGGAGTCGAAGCTGGATGCCGCCGTCGAGGTGAACGCTCTACGCGGCCTTGGCGGGCTCCATCGTCGCGGCGATTGGCGTCGCGCGGCCTGACAATTCCGCTCGACCAGTCCGTCGCTGCGGCCTCGTCGTGGAGCGGGTGTGCTTTTGCGGAAGACGGACCACCATCATTTCTGTCAACCGGTGGGCATCATCGGCGCCGACACATGCCGGAACCGGTTCGGCCGGCGTGTTTGCCTGCCCTTCCAGGCCGCGGAGCCATCGGCCATGCGCGGGCTCGATTCTGGCGAATGACACGGACGGCGGACGCACTCTACCGGTAGGGGCCGGCCTCCGTGCCGGCCCGTCCTATTTCGCGCGCACGGGCGGCCACAGAGGGCCGCCCCTACGGGGCGCCGATCGACATGTCGCAGAACCGGAAGGGGCCGGTCTCCGCGCCGGCCCCCGCTGCCCCCGGGGCTTCGACGCTCAGCGCACCCCGACCCGGTTCACGGGCCCGCCGCGATTCGCGGGGGCCGCTCCCACGCCCGGCGCGCCGACGCCGACCCCCGGCGTCACGCCCACGCCCGGCGCGCCGACGCCGACCCCCGGCGTCACTCCCACGCCGGGCGCCCCCACGCCGGGTGCCACGCCGACTCCCGGCGCGCCGACCCCGACCCCGGGCGTCACGCCGACGCCCGGCGCCCCCGCGCCCACCGTCGATCGCCGGGCCACGCCGGCGTAGCTGACCGGCGTCGCCGGCCGGCCGACGACCGCTTCCGCGGCGGTGCTGCCCGCGAGCCACCCGGCGGCGATGGCGAGAAGAGCGGTCCCGTATCCCCGCAGAGCGTGCCTCATGGTGTCCCTCCTGCCGTTGCGTCCGGCGGCAACTCGTCGAGCTCGATCAACTGGTCGGGGTTGAGCCTCGTCGCGCCGGCCGGCGGGACGAACGCGAAGGCACCCCGCGCCGGCTTGACGCCGGTCTTCCAGCTCTTGATGCGGATCGTGTACTGCGGAGCGCCGTTCACCGTCTTGCTGGTGATCACCACCTTGCGCGGGATGGGACGCTGCCCTGCTTCCAGCCAGAGCTGCCAGTCGGTGTCGAAGTTGCGGAAGGCGAGGTGCTCGCATTCCCGGCCGTCGATCACGCCGCGGCCCATGTACTTGGCCTCCTGCACCCCAGCCACGAGAACGTCGTAGGAGTTCGCCAGCAGGAAGTCCGCGGCCGGCAGCGCGACGCCGTGCCCCTCCCGCAGCGCGTGGAACAGCCCATCGAGGTCGCCGGGGGCGTCGAACTGCGCGAAGGCGTTGACGTTCCTGCCGTGGATGCCGACGCTCTTGCCGTCGAAGACCATCTCCACGTCCGCATAGCCGCCCACGCGGCGGGCGCGCAGCTTGTCCGGGCGGTTCAGCAACACTTCGCCGGAACTGGCGAACTGGATCTTCTCCAGCTGCGGCGTGATCACTTCGATGTCGCTGTCGAAGGTCAGCTCGATCGTCTGCTGGCCGCCGACGTAGTCCGACATGGCCTTGAGCAGTGCCCTCGCCTCGCCGCTCTCCGGCCCGGCTTGCGCCGCCGCGGCCGCCGCGCCGCCACCTGGAAGCGCGGTGGCGGACGCGAGGCCTGCCTCGGGCGAACGTTCCGGCGCCTGCGAGCCAGTCTCGCTTGGCGGCCCCGCGCAGGCCCCACAGGCCAGCAGGGCGTAGACGACGATCCCGGCGAACCGGATGTGCCCGGACCCGATCATGTGAACCCTCCTTCTCGCGCGTCGAGGTGCGAAAGCTATCCACCGACGGGAACGTAGACGATGGCGCCACCCTGGACATAGGGCTTGTAGGTCGCGTTCCCGCACTGGAAGACCTCGCCCTTGGCCACGCAGCCTTCCGGAAGGCTGGCCAGGGCGGCACCCGCCGGCGCTGCCGCGGGCCCCGTGGTCTTGCTCGACGCCGCCTGGGCCGTCGCAGCGGCACTCTGCGCTGCGGCCGCGCTGGCCGCCGCGGACTGGCTCGCCGCCGCGGCCGACTGGGCCGCGGCCTGGTTGGCCGCTGCCGTCTGGGAGGCCGCTGCGGAGGAGGCGGCCGCCGACTCGGCGACCACTACCGTGCGCCGCGTCGTCCGGCGTGCGACTCCCGCGACGCTGACCGGGGTGAGCGGCGCGCCGACGATCGCGAGCGCCAGGGGCGCCGCGAGCAGCTCCACCAGCACGAGGCCGGCCGCGGCCGCGGCGGTGGTGCGGATGATCCTCGAGGTTCTCATCGCGTGCTCCTTCCGCCGCGCCCTAGCGCTCGGAGACCAGCGCCCCGGCCCTCAGGAAGTCGATCTTCCGGGCGCCGGCAGGCGGTGTGAAGGTGAAGACCGCGTCATCGATCCGGGGCGCGAGGTTCCAGTCCGTGAGCTCGACGCCGTTCTGCGGCGCTCCCGTCATCCACTTGGTCGTGATGACGTACTTGCGCGGCAGCGGCTTGTCTCCATCCTCGACCCACACCTGGAAGTCGATCGAGGGGGTCCGGAAGGCGAGGTGATGAACCGCCACGTCGCCGAGGCTCTCGAGCCCGACGTACTGCGCGTCGGTCACGTCCCAGGTCATCCCCTCGAAGGCATCGGAGTAGAGCAGGTCGGCTCCGGGGATGTCGATCGTCAGGCTGTCGCGCAGGAGGTCCAGCGCTCCGTCCAGGCTGGCCGGGACCGCCTTGGTGGCGTAGAAGTTCGAGTTCCTGTAGTGCAGCGCGACCGACTTCCCGTCGTAGTACAGGTCCGCTACGTCCCGCGAGTCGATGCGGTGCGCCCGGAGCCGGTTCGGCCGCTTCAGCGTGACCTGGCTGACGGTGCTGAAATCGAGCTTCTGTCCGTCGATCAGGATGACCTCGGACTCGTTGACGGCCTTCACCGTGAAAGCCGGCAAGGCCGTCAGGTAGTCGCACATCCTCTTCAGCAGGTCCGTCGCCCTGGGATCGACTCGTTCGGCCGCCTGTCCCGGAACGAAGGACGCCGCCAGAACGAGGCCGAGAACCACCGGGAGCGCAACGAGGATCGTTCCCGATCGACGCGCCCGGCGTCCTCGACCCACCGACTGCAACGCTGTGCTTCTCTTCATGGGAACTCCCCTCTGATCGTATCCACGCGCTCTGCAGCGCGAGCGATTCCCTGCTCCTGGCGCCGCACCTACTTCACCTGCACCGTGACCTTCGGAATGCGTCCCGTGAAGCGGGACTTGGCCTCGGCCCCGATCGCCTCGACGACGGGCGTCGCGAGGTCGATCCCCACGTCGGCCGTCTCGTCCGCCGAGAAGACCATCGGCTGAGTTCGCTCGATTCGCCCCTCTGCGACCTTCTCGGCGTTGACGAAGAGCCTCGCGTTCCCACCCTTCCCGACCCCCCCGCCGTCGTAATCGAACTCGAAGCGGAGCGTCGCTTTTCCGGGAGCGAGCGGACGGCTGGCTGCAACAGTCGTGCGCTGCAGGCCGAGGAAGTTGTAGTCGTACGCGGGCACGCCGTCCTTGACGTACAGCGCCCAGCCGCCGAAGCGGCCGCCCTGCGCGATGATCGTGCCGTTCGCGCGACCCTGCGGAACCTCGATCTCGGCCGTGATCGTCTTCGACCTGTTCTTGACGTTCAGGAAGACGTTCTCACCCATGCCGGTCATCCCCTCGGCCAGCGTGAGCGAAGTGCGGCCGGCCATCAGGTCGGGCCGACCCGCCAGGGCTGCATTGACCCGCTCGACACTCCGGTCGTCGATCGGCAGCACGTGGTACTTCTCGGCCTCCTTCATGAACAGGGCCTGCAGCTCGGCGAGCTTCTGCGGGTTCTTCGCCGCCAGGTCGCTGACCAGGCTGAAGTCGGTCCGCGTGTCGTACAGTTCCCAGATGTCCTCCGCCAGCGCCCGGCGCGGCTTGGGCTCCCAGGGCGCCTTGTGGATGGTCCGCGCGAACCAGCCGTCCTGGTACATCGCCCGGTTGCCGAACATCTCGAAGTACTGCGTGACGTGGCGGTCCTTCGCATCCGCGTTTTCGAACGAGTAGACCATGCTCACGCCGTCCATCGGCCGCTGCGGCGTGCCGTTGACGATCTTCGGCTCCGGCAGGCCGGCCGCCTCGAGGATCGTGGGGGCGACGTCGATCACGTGGTGGAACTGGCGGCGCAGCCCGCCCTTCGCCTTGATCCCGGCGGGCCAGTGGATGGCCATGTCCCACCTTGGTTCCGCCGAAGTCCGAGGCGATCTGCTTCGTCCACTGGTAGGGGGTGTCGAACGCGACCGCCCAGCCTGCCGCCATGTGCGGGTAGGTCTCCGGTCCGCCCCACTTGTCGATGAGCTTGAGCATGTCCGGCACGGTTTCCTGCACGCCGTTGAAGTAGGTCATCTCGCTGAACATGCCGCTCCGGCCGCCTTCCGCGCTGGTGCCGTTGTCGCCGTAGACGAGGATGACCAGCGTGTTGTCGAGTTCTCCGGTTTCCTCGACGGCCTTGACGACCCGGCCGATGTGGTCGTCGGTCATCTCGACGAAGGCGGCAAACACCTCCGCCTGGCGGGTGAAGAGGCGCTTCTCGTCCGCCGAGAGCGTGTCCCAGTCCGGGATGGCCTGGGGCTTGGGGGCGAGGGGCGTGCCCTTCGGCACGACGCCCCGCTCGATCTGACGGGCGAGGATCTCCTGGCGCATCACGTCCCAGCCCTGGTCGAACTTCCCCTTCCAGCTCGCGATCCACTCCTTCGGGACGTGGTGCGGGGCGTGCGTGGCGCCCGGCGCGAAGTAGACGAAGAACGGCCGGTCCGGGGTGAGCGCCTTCTGGTACTTGATCCAGGCGATCGCCTGGTTGGTCATGTCGGTCAGGAAGTGGTAGTCGGGGTCGTCGGGCAGCTCGACCGGGTGCACGCCGTCGTAGATGAACGGTGCCCACTGGTTGGTCTCGCCGCCGAGGAAACCGTAGAACTTGTCGAAGCCCTGGCGGGTCGGCCAGCGGTCGAGCGGCCCCGAGATGCTCGCCTCCCAGGGAGCCAGCTCGTGCCACTTGCCGAAGGCGCCGGTGCTGTAGCCGTTGAGACGCAGCATCTCGGCGAGCGGGGCGACGTTGTTCGGGATCTGGGCGGTGTTCCCGGGGAAGGCCGTGCCGGTCTCCACGATCCCGCCCATGTTGTTGACGTGGTGGTTGCGCCCGCTCTTCAGGGCCGTGCGCGTCGGCGAGCAGACGGCCGTGGTGTGGAAGTTGTTGAAGCGCAGCCCCCCGCCGGCGAGCCGGTCGAAGGTGGGCGTCCCGACGGGGCCGCCGAACGCGCTGGTCCCCGCGAAGCCCAGGTCGTCGACCAGGACGAGCAGCACGTTGGGGGCGCCTTTCGGCGCCTTCACCTCGAAGCGCGGCGGCGGGGTCGCGTTGCGCGCGTCGAGTTCGGTGTAGAGCGGCGGCGGCGGCTCGGGGATCGGCAGGACCGTCCGGTCCAACGGCCCCGGTGCCGCTGCCGCGGGCTGAGCCGTTGCGCTCGCCGTGGCGAACAGCGTGAGCGAGAGGATCACCGACAGCAACCTGGTCGCGTTCATCTTGGATGCCTCCTTGACGTCTCATCCCGCTCGCCCGCGGCAGCGCCGGGCGGATGCAGGCTGAGCACCTCTTCCACCAGATCGAATCCGCGCCGTGAGGAGACCTCATCGATCTCCACGGTGGGCACGGCGCCCGCCAGCTCCATCACCGCCAGCAGTTTACGGAACGTCGGAGCGTAAAGATGGCGCTGCAGATGCGCCATGTCCCGCCACTCCTCCATGAAGACCACGGCGCGCCCCTCCTGGAGTTCCTCCAGCAGCCGGGTCGCGGTGCATCCGGGCTCCGCCCGGACCGGACCGATCAGCGAGCGGAGCGCGTGGATCGCCTCCTCGATCGCCTGCGGTGGGAAGTCCATCTGCAGCCGGAACGTGACGATCATCGGGGAACCTCGCGAGCTCAATCCGTCCTGTTGCATCAGAAGTGGAAACCGACGCCGACCTGCGGGCCGGACATCGTCACGTCGTAGGCGAAGAATTCGCGCCCGCTCCCGTCCTCGTAGTCCATCGCGCCGGCCTCGGAGGGACCGTCGACGTCGGCCTCGATCGGCCCGATCCCGAGCGAGCCATCCAGGCTCCCGGCCATCAGGTACGGGGCGATCGTGTACTGCCAACTCCCCGGGTCGGACTGCGCGATGGCAGCGGGAGCCGCCAGCGGCAGGAGCACCGCGGCGGACAAGGCGAAGAGAACCGTGGACTTCATGCCTGCCCCCGCTTCATCGGCGCGGTCCGGCTCGCGAACGAGAACGAGCGCCTGGGAACGGAAGAAGCACGAATCATGCCAGACTGTTCCAGAGCGAAACAACCGGCTTATCCCCCTACGAATCAGCCGCTTGGCTTCTGCCCTGGATTCTCCCCAACTCGGTGAACCGAGCCGCGGTTACGACATGTCGTCACGTTGACGAGTCGTTACGACCCGAGCCGCCCTTCCCGTCGCCGCTGAAATGTCAAAAGAGGACGCGGTACCGGACGTCGAAAGCCTGGCTCGACTCGCTGGGATCGTCCTCGATCGAGTTCCGGGTCCAGTCCCGGATGTAGAGCAAGTCCACGCGGTGGCGCGCACTGACGCGGTAGCCCAGCCCGACCCTCGTGCGGAACTTGTTCGCGAATCGCTCGTCGACCTCCTCGCCGAGCGGGACGTAGCCCTCGGCGTCGGCGAGGAGGTAGATGGTCCCGTCCGCCGCCAGGTCGGCGTGGTTGAGCGGTGCCTTGAACTCCAGCCGCGCGCGCAGGCGCATCTCGTGCTGCGAGGGAGTGTCGTCGGAGTACCAGAAATTGCGCTCCTCCAGCCGGATCAGCGTCGACACCCCGACGCGGCCGAGCGGCCGACGCTCCTGGTGGACCAGGTCCTGCACGTTCCTCAGGAAGTGCAGGCGCACGCCGGCGCGGAACGTCAACTCCGTCGTGCGGAGGTCGTCGGTCTGGAGCGTTCGGCCGGCGACCATCTCCCCGCTGAGGTCGATCCAGCCGTTGGGGTAGTACTCTACCAGCGGCGTCAGGTCGACGTTCCACCACTTGGGTTCCCCCGAGATGAGCACCTTCGGCTCGATGTCGAGTTCCGTGTAGACCTTCTCGCCGGGGGTCCAACCGATCGCGACGTTGCCCCAGGCCTGGGTCGATCCGCCGGCGGAGGCCGGCAGGCTCGCCGCGCCCAGGAGGGTCCATAGGAGCACCACCGCGGCAGCCGGTCCCGGCCCGCCGCTCGTGCGACCACCGATCCTCGCCATGGAAGACGCGACCCGTCCGCGGAGCGCGCGGCTCACGGGCTCAGCTTCCGAGCTTCCTGTACCCCGAGTTCTCGACCTTGACGGCGAGTTGCTGCGCCGCGACCTCGAGGTCCACCGTCGACGCGTACACCGTCCCGTCGGCGAGGGTCCCGAACGCGACCGTCATCCCGACCGCGTCCTTGGCGCTGTCGGTGAAGGTCGAGACCTTCAGGCTCGAGATCCGGTCCGCGGCGGCATTCAGGTCGATCGTGAGCTTGTCCCCCGGCTTGAGGTAGTCCGTGATGGCCAGCCGGACGCGCCCCTGGGCGTCGGGAGGCGTCAAGGAGAGCCGGCCTGCGTCCTTGGCCGCCTGGATCCGCGCCGGATCGGGAGGCACGTACTGCTTCACGAGGGCGACCGCCTCCTGCATCGAGCCGGAGAGCTCCTCCTTCTTGTTCTCGGCGACCCGCCCCCGGATCCCGCGCGGCTGCCGGGCGTCGCCCGCCGGCTCGCCGGCGAGCGGGGTTTTCTGGAGCTTGCCGTCGGCGCCGTAGTAGCACTTCGCCTGCTTCTGCGACTTCACGTCGCCCTTGACGGAGACGGCCGTCGACTCGACCCACTCGTACTGGCGGATCGCCGCCGCGCTCTGCTGCAGCGACTGCTTCACGGCCGCCACGTGGTCCGCCCCGGTGGCGGGAGCCGGAGCGGCGGCCGGGGCCTGCTGCGCGACCAGCGGCGTCACGGCCATCGATGCGAGGACGAACAGGGTGATTCCCGCGCGGATGCTCACGTCGTCTCCTTTCGCGGGATCGCACGACCCGCCGTGCACCTTATGGCACGAGTCGCGCCGACACTTCAACGTCCGTCGCGGAGGGGCGCCGGTCACGCCGGCGGCCGGTGGCCCCGCCCGCGGCGCGGGTCGAGTCCCAGGCGCTCCATCCGGGAGCGCAGCGTGGTGGGCTTGATCCCCAGCGTTTCGGCCGCGCCGCCGGGGCCGCTCACCCGTCCGCCGGCGGCCTCGAGCGCCTTCGCGATCTGCCGCCGCTGCGCCTCGTCGAGCGAGAGGATCGCGCGCTCGGCCGGACTGCGTCCGGCGGGGGGCTCGAGGCGCAGGACGGGGCCCGAACCCAGGATCATGGCGCGCTCGACCACGTTGCGCAGCTCGCGGACGTTGCCGGGCCACTCGTACCGTTCGAGACGCTGCATGTCCTCGCGCGGGATGCTCTCGATCGACTTCTGCATCGCGCTGCTGAAGTCTGCGACGGCCGACCAGACCAGCAGCGGCACGTCGCCACGGCGCTCCCGCAGCGAGGGCAGGCGGATCGGGAAGACGGAGAGGCGGAAGTAGAGGTCCCGGCGGAATCGCCCGGCCTCGACTTCGGCCGCCAGGTCGCGGTTGGTGGCGGCGATGACCCGGACGTCGGTCTGCAGCGTCCGCGCGCTGCCGACACGCTCGAACCGTCCCTCCTCCAGCACCCTCAGCAGCTTGGATTGCAGCTCGAACGGCAGCTCGGCGACCTCGTCCAGGAACAGCGTCGAGCCGTCGGCCACTTCGAAGCGCCCCGCCTCGCGGGAGACCGCTCCGGTGAAAGCCCCCTTCTCCCGGCCGAACAGCTCGCTCTCCACCAGCGTCGAGGGCAGGGCCGCGCAGTTGACCTTGACCATCGCGCGGTGGCTCCGCGGGCTGAGCTCGTGGATGCGGTTCGCGACCAGTTCCTTTCCCGTTCCCGTCTCCCCCTCGATGAGGACCGTCGACCTCGTCGGCGCAACCTGCTCGACCAGCGCCAGCACCGCCGCCATGGCCGGGCTCTCGCCGACGATTCTCCCGATCCCCTGGCGGCTCTCGTTCTCCTGCCGCAGGTAGAGGTTCTCGAGCTCGAGCTGCTGTTTCAGCCGCTCGACCTCGGCGTACGCCCCCCGGAGCAGGTTCTCGGCCCGCGTCCTCTCGAGGGCGCCGAGCAGGACCTCGCCGAGCAGCCGCAGCCGCGGAACGAGCTCCGGCTCCCAGTGTCGCTCCTCGCGCAGCGCGTTGATCGTGAGCAGCCAGGGGATCCCCTCGCGAGCGGCCAGGGGGACCGTCAGCACGGACCTGACTCCCATCGCGACCCAGGTCTGCCGATCGCGTTCCGCTTCCGGCGGGGTGTCCGCGATCCGGGTGACGGCGACCGGCTCGCCGACCAGGACGAGCCGCTCGTACTGCCAGGGGAAGAGCTCGATCAGGTTGATCTCCCCCGAGACCCGCTCGAGACCCTCGGCGTACCAGGCGTGCTCGACGTGGACGAACTGGCGGTCCGCCCGCACCGAGAGCAGCGCGCAGCGGTCGGCATCCCAGAAGGTCCCGATCTCCTGCAACGCTCGCTCGATCTCCCCGGCGACCTCGCCCCCGGAGATCCTCACGAGTCGAGCCGAAAGGTCCGCGAGCAGCCTCTCGAACCGCATCTGGCTCGCGCGGGACGCCTCGGCGAGCGCACGGTCCGTCACGTCCACCGACGCCCCGAAGACGCGGGCCGGCCGCCCGGCGGGGTCCGGGTACGAGCGGCCGCGCGAGTGGATCCAGCGCACGCTGCCGTCAGGGCGGGCGATCGGGTACTGCGTATCGACCTCGCCTCCGGCCTCCATCAAGTGCTGGACGGTCCCGCGAATGCGCGCTCGGTGAGCGGGGAGAACCGTTCCGAGGAAGCGCTCCAGAGTGATCTCGGCATCCGCGGGAAAACCGAACAGCTCCCGGGCCTTGCGGCTGGCCTGGAACCCGCCGCTCGCGCCGTCGAACATCCACATTCCGACGTCGGCTGCGCTCGCGGCGAGGTCGACGAGCAGCCCCTCGACGTCATGGCACGCCCCGCACGGACGCTCTGGTCTGGGTTCGGCTCCACTCACCCGGCGATGGTAGCACCCCGGCGCGGGTGCGATCGAACGCCGGGATGCGCCGGCCGCGCGGACCCGGGCGGCGCCGCACCGGCAAGCACGGCTTGTTCCTCTATGTTTGCGTCTCTTTGTCGCTGGTCGATGCCCGAGCCAAGAGTTCCGTCAGTGTCGCGTGTAAGACGAACGCGGGCCTCGCCGAGCAGGGGCCACCCACCTTGCCGCGGACGATGAGACCGGTCTCGGCGTGTTCCGCGCGGTGATCGTCGCTGTACCCGGCCGATCGATGCGGCGTTGGCGTGGTACCCTACCCCTCAGTTGCGGCCGGCCGGGAAATGAGCGGGCGGCGCCGAGCGATGGGACGGATTTGTGAGGCGGGGATGGGTGACAGGAAAGGAGAAATGACGACCACGGGTTGGCCGAAACACGTGGCCGGCTGGCTGGAGCTGAAGGACCAGGCGCTCGACGTGGTAGCCGAAGGCGTCACGATCGCCGACGCACGACAGCCCGATCGGCCGCTGATCTACATCAACCAGGGCTTCGAGCGCATGACCGGCTTCCCGGTTGCGGACGTGCTGGGCCGCAACTGCCGATTCCTCCAGGGCCCGGACACCGACCCTGCGGCCATCGCAGAGATCCGGACGGCCCTCGCGGAACGCCGCGAATGCGTGGTCGAGATTCTGAACTACCGCAAGGACGGGACGACGTTCTGGAATCGCCTGTCGATTACGCCCCTCCGGGACGCGGCGGGCGAGGTCACGCATTTCATCGGGATCCAGTCCGACGTCACGATCCGTCGCCTGGCGGAGGACGGCCTGCGAAAGGCGAAGCAGGCGCTCGAGAACGATTTGAGGCTGGCGGCACGCGTGCAGCAGGCGCTGTTGCCTCCTCCGGAGATCCAAGCCGGCGGACTGCGCATCGCCCATGCGTTCCATCCCTGCGACGATCTCGCCGGCGACGGCGTGGGCGTCGTCTCGCTGCCGGACAACCGGCTGGGGATCTACCTGCTGGATGTCAGCGGGCACGGCGTGGGAGCCGCCCTGCTGTCGTTCACCCTGGCCCACCTGCTGTCGAGGACCATCGAGGGCTCGCTACTCACCGAGAACGACGGAACCGGCCTGTCGGTCGTCCCGCCTTCCCGCGTCGCCGAGCGGCTGAACCGGCAGTTTCCGATGGACCGCACCGGCCAGTATTTCACGCTCGTCTACGGCGTCGCCGACCCGTCCTCCGGCCAATTCCAGTACGTGATGACCGGTCACCCGGCGCCGGTGCGGCTTCCGCGAACGGGACCGCCCATGTCGGTCGCCGGCTCGGGGCTCCCCATCGGAATGATCGATGACGCCTCCTACGACGACGAGATGCTGACGCTCGAGCCAGGCGATCGCCTGTACTGTTACACGGACGGCGCCATCGAAGCCTTGAATGCCGCCGAGCAGGAGTTCGGCCTTGACCGACTGATGGCCGAGATTGCACGCTGGCGCGAGCTCCCGCTGCGCGCCGGCCTCGACCGCATCGCTGCCACGGTCCGTGCCTGGTCCGGCGGCCCCTTGAAGGACGACGTCTCGCTGCTGGTGATCGAACGCACCGGCTGAGGCGCCACCCGCGATGCGACGATTCCGCTCGACCAGTCCGTCGCCGCGGCCGCGTCGTGGAGCAGGTGAGTCTACCTGCCATTCCAAGCCGCGTGAGGTATCAGCGGTGCGCGGACTCGAGATGGGCGAAGTACGGGCAAGGCGGACCGGACTCTGGCGAGGCACAAGGAGCGATTCCAGCTACCCGCCGCTATAGCACTCGATCGCGGCGACGGCGCTCTTCCGGTAGAGGATCGTGATGCCATAGCCGCACCCGTCGTGGGCGCAGTTCCAGTTCTCCCAGAGCGCGGACGCCGTCTTTCCCGGGGCCTTGACGACGTGGACGAGGTTGCCGTAGGAGGCCCCCTCCGTCTCGCGCTTGCACTTGAGCGGCTCGAGCGCGATGCCGTCGGTCCCGAGCGATCGCGGCGCAGCGTCGAACGGTCCGCTCAACTGGTTCCAGCCGATGGTGACCTGCTGGATGCCCGCGTCGTTCCCGAGGACCTGGACCGTCGCGTCGAACTGCTCGGCGCCGACGGCCACGCGAGCCGTCCCCTCGCGACTCAGCGTGAATCCCTGCTGCTGGAGGTACGCCGCAGCCGCCACCGGCTTCGGGGACTGCCATCTCACCGGAAGGTCCGCCCCGGTGGTCCAGGGGAGACCCCTGGTCTTGACGTTCGCATCCGCCAGGAAGGTCGTAAGGAACACGCTCAGCTTGACCGGCTGCTGCGCCTCGGCAAGTGCCGGGGCCAGCGCGATGACGCCGGCCACGATCCACGGGAACCAGCCTGGCTTCGACGACATGGCTTCACCTTTCGGGGAGCCGCGCCTTTCGAAGACGCGGCTCCGGATGTTTCGTCCATGGGCTCGCATCGCCCTTCGACCTCAGGGACAGGCCGTACTCGTTCGCTGCGCGCCGCTGCTCGCGTTGCCGTACGTTCCGATCCCGCAGCCCGCGACCCGTTCCCGAACGACGTACCAGAACCCGCGGTTGGGAGCGGGCGTTGCCGTGTCGGACGCCGTCGTCCCCGAGATCGCCTGCGCGAGGCAGGACTCGTTGGGGCCGGTTCCCACGGGCAGCTGGCGGAGATCGCCCTTCAGGACGTCATAGGTTCTCGTGGGCCCGGAGACGCCCGAATCCCACGCCATGTCCACCTTCGTCAAGGGGAACGCGAGACCGGTGACCTCCGTCGGGAGCGGGAACGCGGTGAGGACGAGCGCGGTCGCCCCATAGGTCGCTTTCCAGCCGAGGCATGGAAGCGTCGGCAGGTTCAGCGTGTAGGTGCCGGTGTGGGAGGGGTAGGTCATGATCGTGAAGCTGTCCCCGGCGGCCGGCACGAACGAGTCGACGAGGCTCACGTTGAGGACTCCCGCGAGCGTGGCGACGCTGCCGGCGCCCGAGACGTTGACGGTGTCGAACTGCGAGCCGGGCGCCGTCCCGCCGATCTCCACGTTGAAGGCTCCAGCCGGGCCCTGCTGGGTGTAGCTGCCCACGAGGCTCAGCGAGCCCGGCGACAGCCCCGGAGCGAGCGTCCCCGTCGCCGAGACGGTCATCGGGCCGGTGACCGTACCCGATCCCGCGAAGATCCCTCCCTGGATGGCGATGTTCTGGAGCGAGGTGAGCGCTCCGCCTGTGAGCCTGGTGATTCCTGCGGTCTGCTTGAAGCTCGATCCGCTCACGTTGAGGGTGCCGCTCTGGACGTCGACGGTGCCGGTGTTGGTGAACGCGATCGAGATCGACGTGGTGCCGGTGCCGGCCGACTTCTTGAAAGTGCCCGAGTTGTTGAAGCTGGTCGCGCCGAGGTAGTAGTTGACGATCGCGGCGCCGTCGGTCTGGGCGTCCCAGGTCCCGGTGTTGTTGATGACCGAACCGGTTCCGGTGCGCATTCCCAGGCCGGTCGCGGAGGTCCAGTTCGCGGTCGAGGCGTTGTTCAGGGTCCGGCCGCCGTTGAGGTGGTCAGTCCGCTGAGGTTGAGCGGACCGTTGAGCGTCGTCACCCCCGCCCCGGTCATCAGTCCCCCCGACCAGTTGAACGGGCCGTTCGTGGTCAGCGTCCCGGTCCCGGCCAAGGTCCCGGCGAGGAACGTGAAGGTCGTGGCCACCGGGATGGGGACCGCCGTGTTGACGTTCAGGGTGCCGCTGCTGTTGAGGAGGACCGTCCCGGGTCCCGTCACGGTCGTGCCGGCGTTGAGGTCGAAGATGCCGGCGGCGAACAGCAGCGTCGCCGACGCCCCCGAGACGTTCAGCGCGGCGGTATTGCTCCCGCCGGCGCCCAGGCTCAGCGTCCCGCTCTGGACGTCCACGGTGCCGGTGTTGGTGAATGCGATGTTGATCGACGTGGTGCCGGTACCGGCCGACTTCCTGAAAGTGCCCGGAGTTGTTGAAGTTGGTGGCGCCGAGGTAGTAGTTGACGATCGTGGCGCCGTCGGTCTGGGCGTCCCAGGTCCCGGTGTTGTTGATGACCGAACCGGTCCCGGTGCGCATCCCCAGGCCGTTCGCGGAGGTCCAGTTCGCGGTCGAGGCGTTGTTCAGCGTCCGGCCGCCGTTGAGGCGGTCAGTCCGCTGAGGTTGAACGGACCGTTGACCGTCGTCACCCCTGCCCCGGTCATCAGTCCCCCCGACCAGTTGAACGGGCCGTTCGTGGTCAGCGTCCCGGTCCCCGCCAGGGTCCCGGCGAGGAACGTGAAGGTCGTGGCCACCGGGATGGGGACCGCCGTGTTGACGTTCAGGGTGCCGCTGCTGTTGAGCAGGACCGTTCCGGGTCCCGTCACGGTCGTGCCGGCGTTGAGGTCGAAGATGCCGGCGGCGAACAGCAGCGTCGCCGACGCCCCCGAGACGTTCAGCGCCGCGGTATTGCTCCCGTTGGCGCCCAGGCTCAGCGTCCCGCTCTGGACGTCCACGGTGCCGGTGTTGGTGAACGCGATGTTGATCGACGTGGTGCCGGTGCCGGCCGACTTCTTGAAGGTGCCCGGAGTTGTTGAAGCTGGTCGCGCCGAGGTAGTAGTTGACGATCGTGGCGCCGTCGGTCTGGGCGTCCCAGGTCCCGGTGTTGTTGATGACCGAACCGGTCCCGGTGCGCATTCCCAGGCCGGCCGCGGAGGTCCAGTTCGCGGTCGAGGCGTTGTTCAGGGTCCGGCCGCCGTTGAGGTGGCCAGTCCGCTGAGGTTGAGCGGACCGTTGACCGTCGTCACCCCCGCCCCGGTCATCAGTCCCCCCGACCAGTTGAACGGGCCGTTCGTGGTCAGCGTCCCGGTCCCGCGCCAAGCGTCCCGGCGAGGAACGTGAAGGTCGTGGCCGCGGGGATGGGGACCGCGGTGTTGACGTTCAGCGTGCCGCTGCTGTTGAGGAGGACCGTCCCGGGTCCCGTGACGGTCGTGCCGGCGTTGAGGTCGAAGATGCCGGCCGGCGAACAGCAGGGTCGCCGACGCCCCCGAGACGTTCAGCGCGGCGGTATTGCTCCCGCCGGCGCCCAGGCTCAGCGTCCCGCTCTGGACGTCCACGGTGCCGGTGTTGGTGAACGCGATGTTGATCGACGTGGTGCCGGTGCCGGCCGACTTCTTGAAAGTGCCCGAGTTGTTGAAGCTGGTCGCGCCGAGGTAGTAGTTGACGATCGTGGCGCCGTCGGTCTGGGCGTCCCAGGTCCCGGTGTTGTTGATGACCGAACCGGTCCCGGTGCGCATTCCCAGGCCGGTCGCGGAGGTCCAGTTCGCGGTCGAGGCGTTGTTCAGGGTCCGGCCGCCGTTGAGGTTGGTCAGTCCGCTGAGGTTGAACGGACCGTTGACCGTCGTCACCCCCGCCCCGGTCATCAGCCCTCCCGACCAGTTGAATGTGCCGTTGATGGTCAGGCTGCCGGCTCCGGCGATCGTCCCGCCGCTCTGGCTGAGGGTGCCGTTCGCGTTGACCGTGGATGGCCCGGTCAGCGTGAGTGTCGGGGACGCGATGGAAAGTGTCTGCGTCCCGCTGCCGCCACCCAGGTTGAGGCTGTTCACGGTGGCGGCGACGTCGAGCGTCACGGTGAAGGTGGTGTTGGATCCGTTCGCGCCGATGACGACGTCGTCCCCCGCGGCCGGCAGCTGGGACGGGCTCCAGTTCGCGGCGTTGCCCCAGGTCCCGGTGCCGGCGTTCCAGGTGATGACAAGCGACGGCGCATCGACGGGCGGCGAGAACTCGGACGAATTGCCCTCCAGATCGGTCGCCGTCGCCGTGACGCTGTCGCGCGATTGGATTCCCTGCGGCAGGCGAAGCAGAAAGCCGGCCCTGCCGTCCGCGCCGGTGGTCACTTCCGCGACGGCCAGGAGCCGGTCCCCTTCGGATCGGGGAAGGAGCGCCCGTCGCTGGTCGGTCGATCCGGCGCGTGGGATGAGGGAATGCGAGCTCGTGGCGAAGAGCTCGACCCGGTAGGCGGCCGATGGGTTTCCTTCGACAACGCCCTCGACCGTGGCCTCGGCCGCCTGGCCTTCGCGCGCCGGCGAGAACGCGACAGACGTCAGCGTGGGCGGCTTCTGGAAGAGGTTCGGCCCGGTGCCAGGCTCCCTTCGGGAGTCGGGCGCATCCGCTTCGAGGGTGATTCCCCTCGCGCCGTTGCGGACGATGCGATTGCCCAGGACGGCATTCCCGGTCGACCTCGCCCCGGAGATCCGCACGCCGCTCCCGTCGTTGCCCGCGATCACGTTCCGGGCGGAAGGAACGGATCCACCGATCACGTTGCCCGAGGAGTCGACGATCGCAACACCGCTTCCCGCATTCGATGGTCCGCTCGTCGGCTCGCCGCCGCCGCCGCCGCCGCCGCCGAAAACGTTCCCCTCGATGGTGTTCGATCCGCCACCCTCGATCCGGATGCCGTCGCCCGTGAAGCCGTGGATCCGGAGCCCCCGGATCGTGCTCGAGCCGGCACGCAGCAGCAGCCCGTGCGCGGGTTGGCTCAACCGGCTCCCGTCCAGTTCCACCTCCGGGATCGGATCGCTCCCGCTCGGGAGAGCGTCCGGCCCGGCCTCTCGCTGGAGGGCGTCGATCAACACCGGGTCCGTGATCGCGGGGAGAGCCGCCAGCAGGGAGATCGAGTGCGGTCCCTGACCCGGAATCTCGAAGCGGATGACGTCGATGCCGTCCTGGTTGCCGGACGCGTTGGCGTCGAGGATGGCCTGGGTGAGGGAGCCGGGCCCGGAGTCGCCGGTGCTGGTCACGAGGAACGTCCGCCGGGCCGGAGGGTCCGCCGGCCGCGGCGGCACTTCCCCGACGCCGGAGCGCGCGACCGGGGCGCTCTCGCCTCGCGCGGCGAGCCCGGCCCCGATGAGAACGCCGCCCCCCGGCGCGGGCGTGTACCAGACGTCCCAGGCAACCGCGTCGCCGCACCGATCCAGGTGCCAGCGCTCCTGCCAGGGGCCCGCGGGGCCCGCCTCGCCCGGCGACGATGCAGGGTCCGGCGGCCGGATCAGCTCGGCCGTCACCAGCGCCCGACTCCCGCACCCCGGGGCCGCGGCGGCGTCCATCCCGAGCAGCAGCCCCGTGGTGTCCTGTTGCATCTGCTCCGGCGCGAGGGTCTTGCCGGGAATCGCCGCGGCCGCCGGGAGCGCCGGACAGAGGAGGATCGACAGGACGGCGGTGACGGCTCGGCTCGCGCCGTGTCGGGCAGGTGCGGATCTCATGGCGTTCTCCCTGGAAGGGTGGCGGCTTGCGGTGCCTGGACTCGGAGCGGGCTGGGCTGTTATGCGGCGCGGGCCAGCGAGGTGAACTCGCCGTACCCCTCGTCGACGGCCTTGAGGTTCTTCACGCCCCGGCTGCGCATCCACCAGCCGAGGATCAGCATCGGGATCCCGATGAAGGACATGAGGATCGTGATCGTCAGCATGGCGCCGAGGACCATCACGTAGACACCCACGTACTTGGGGAACTTGGCGAGCGAGACGAGGTTCGCCTTCTGGGTGTGGATGATGTCGGGATCGCGCGAGCCGGTCGACTTCAGGTAACCGATGACCGACGACTTGTCGAGCTTGAGGAACGGACTCCGTTCGATCTGCATGGCGTGGCTCCTTTCACCTCCGCATTGCGAAATCGGGCCGCGGAAACCGTCACGGCCGCGGGCGGGAGCACGATCGAAATCCGTTTGATCGGGCATCGCGGAGCGTGCTAACTTAACCTAGCGTTCGGGTAATTCTCTACCGCGGCGGGGGCCCGGCATGGAACATGGGCTGGGTGACAAACTACTAAGTGATGACGCGGGCGACCGGCAGGCCCTGGATGACCTGTTCTGCCTGACCTACTCGGAGCTGCGTCGCCTCGCCTCCAGCGTCCGTCGCCACGACGCGCGGGCGACCATCGATCCGACGGCGCTCGTCAACGAGGCCTGGCTCAAGCTGGCCCACTCGCCGTCGCTCGGCTCGCTCACGCCCCTGCACTTCAAGCGGATCGCCGCGCGCGCGATGCGTCAGGTGCTGGTCGAAGCGGCCCGGCGCCGGAACTCCGACAAGCGCGGCGGCGGGCTCGCCCTGGCGACCCTGGACGAGGCGTTCGAACCGGCCACGACCGGTGGAGATCACCTGCTCGCGCTCGACGCGGCGCTCGACGAGCTGGCCCGCCTCGACCCGCGCCAGGCGGCCGTGGTCGAGAGCCGCTTCTTCGGCGGGCTCGACGTCACCGAGACCGCGCAGGTCCTTTCGGTCTCCGAGGCCACCGTCCTTCGCGACTGGCGCGCGGCTCGCGCCTGGCTTGCGCGGCAGCTGCGCCGGGCGCGCTGACGCACGCGACGGGCCGCGCCCTGTTGGGGCGCCGGGGACCTGCTGATGGACGGTACGCGCTGGGAGCGACTCCAGGTCTTGTTCCACGGCGCAGCCGATCTGCCGCCGGACGCGCGGGATGCGTACCTGCGTGCCGAGGGAGGCGACGACCCGGACCTCGTCGCCGAGGTCGCGGCCCTGCTGAACGAGGACGGGGAGGGCGGCTCGGTCCTCGACCGCGGCGTGGCCCCCGTTGCGGAAGCGGTCCTCGGCGACGCCGACGCGGATCGGTTGCCGCGGCAGCGCTTCGGACCGTACGCGATCAAGGGGATCCTGGGCGAAGGCGGGATGGGGATCGTCTACCTTGCCGAGCGTGACGACCTCGGCAGCCAGGTGGCGATCAAGGTTCTGCGCGACGCGTGGCTCTCGCGCGCGCGGCGCGAGCGCTTCGCCGCGGAGCAGCGGACGCTGGCCCAGCTCAGTCACCCTTCGATCGCGCGGCTCTACGACGCCGACGCGCTTCCCGACGGCACGCCCTGGTTCGTCATGGAGTACGTCGAGGGCGTGCCGCTCACCGCGTACTGCCGGACGCACGCCACGTCGATCGAGGGGCGCCTGGAACTGGTCCGCGCGGTCGGCGAGGCCGTGCAGTACGCCCACGCGCAGGCGGTGATCCACCGCGACCTGAAGCCGTCGAACATCCTCGTGACGCCCGACGGCACCGTGAAGCTGCTCGATTTCGGGATCGCCAGGCACCTCGAGAGCCTCGACGCGCCGATCGACCAGACCCGGACCGGTCTGCGTCAACTGACCCCGGCCTACGCGGCGCCGGAGCAGATCCGCGGCGAGCCCGTGGGGATCCGCAGCGACGTCTACGCGCTGGGAGTGATCCTCTACGAGCTGCTGACCGGACGGCTGCCGTTCGACGTGTCGAACCGCACGCCGGCCGAGGCGGTGTCGATCGTCACGGAGCGGGAACCCGAGCGCCCCTCGGTCGTGGCGCGGCGGGCGGCGCGCGCGACCGGGGAGGGCTCCTCAGGCGGCTTCCGCGAGGGCCCGTGGCCCCGCTCGGCCGGGAGGATCTCCTGGTCGGACCTCGACGTGCTGTGCCTGACCGCGATGCACCGGGATCCGCAGCGGCGCTACCCGACGGTGGAAGCGCTGATCCGCGACCTCGATCGCTACCTCGCGGGCGAGCCGCTTCAGGCTCGCCCCGACGCGATGGGCTACCGGTTGGGCAAGTTCGTCCGGCGAAACCGCGCGGCCGTCGCGGCCGCGGCGCTCGCGCTGGCCACGGTGGTCGGGCTGGTGGCGTTCTACACGGTCCGCCTGGCGCACGCGCGCAACGAGGCGGTGGCCGGGGCGGCGCGGACCGAGCGGATCCAGCGCTTCATGCTGCGCCTCTTCGAGGGAGGCGACGAGGCGGTCGGTCCGGCCGAGGACCTGCGCGTCGTGACGCTGGTCGAGCGCGGCGTGCAGGAGGCGCGGGGCCTCTCCGCGGAGCCGGCCGTGCAGGCAGAACTCCTCGGGACGCTCGGGGGGATCTACCAGAAGCTGGGACGGCTCGAGCAGGCGGACGAGCTGCTCCGGTCGGCTCTCGACCAGCGTCGCGCGCTGCTGGGAGCCGGCCACCCCGACGTGGCGGCGAGCACGGTGGCGCTGGGTCTCCTGCGCTCCGACCAGGCGCAGTTCGAGGAAGGCGAACGGCTGGTCCGCGACGGCCTCGAGGACTCGCGGCGGGCCCTTCCGGCCGATCACCCCGCCGTCGCCGCGGCCACGGCCGCCTTGGGGCACGTGCTCGTGGAGAAGGGGTCCTATGCCGAGGCGACAGAGGTGCTCGACGAGGCGGTCCGGCTCCAGGAGCTGCGCGGCGTGACGACGCCCGAGACGGCCGCCGCACTGCACGAGCTGGCCAGTGCGCACTTCTACCAGGGGCACTGGCCGATCGCGGAATCGCTTACGGACCGCGTGCTGGCGCTGGATCGGGCCCTCTACGGCGAGCGTCACCCTCACGTGGCGGACGACCTGGTCGACCTCGGCGCAATCCGGCACGAGCAGGGCGGCTACGCCGACGCCGAGCGCTACTACCGCGAGGCGCTCGAGATCACGCGGTCGTGGTTCGGGACCGACCACTACAAGACCGCGTCCAACCTGACGATGCTCGGCCGGTCGCTCGTGTTCCAGAAGCGCTTCGACGAGGCGGTCGGCCTGCTCGGCGAGGCGCTGGCGATCCAGGAGCGAGTCTTCGGCCCCGACCACCCGCGCGTCGCTTCGGCGGTCAACGAGCTGGGGAACGTGGCGCTGCAGCAGGACCAGCTGGACGACGCCGAGGCCGCCTACCGCCGGATGGTCGAGATCTACCGCAAGGCCTACCCCGACGGCCACTACCTGGTCGGCATCGCCCTGTCGAATCTCGCCAGCGTCCAGATGGCGCGCGGGGAGAACGCCCGGGCCGAGCAGCTCTTCCGCGAGGCGCTCGCGGTCTACGGCGCGACGCTGCCGGCCGATCACTCGAATACGGCGATCGCACGGATCAAGCTCGGGCGCTCGCTCCTGCGACAGCGGCGCTATGCTGAAGCCGAGCGGGAAACGTCGGGAGGCTACGCGATCCTGGCTCGGCAGGCCGACCCGTCGGTCAGCTACCTGACTGCCGCAAGGAGCGACTTGGCGGCGATCTACGACGCGCTGGGCCGGCCGGAGCGCGCGGCGGAGTTCCGCGCCGAACCCGGCGGGACGGGGGGCACTGTGGCGGGAAGCGCAACGTCGAAGTGATTCCGGCCGCTGTGCTTCGCCACAACCGCATCCACCCGCCGGCATGACCGATCTGTCGCTGAAAGCCGGGTTGAGCATCCTCGCACGATGACGGCGGTGGGGGCGGAGGGAAGCCAGGCTCGTCCGCGGGCGCTCTGTTGTGGCGAGGGACAAACGGGGACGACGGCCGAAAGGCCGTCGCCCCCGCGGGCTCACCCGGACGTGCTGGACATCGAGAGCGGTGTTCTCGGCCGGTCAAGCCGTTCGAGTCACCTCGAGGCCCTCAGAGCCTTCGCACCCGCCGGCGCCTTCAGTTCGAAGCGATCGAGGTTCATCACCTTGACCCACGCCGCCACGAAGTCGTCGACGAACTTCCGCGCGGCGTCGTCGCTCGCGTAGACCTCCGCCAGCGCGCGAAGCTGCGAGTTCGACCCGAAGACCAGATCGACCGACGACCCCGTCCACTTGCGTGCCCCCGACTTCCGGTCGTAGCCGACGTAGAGGGAGTCGCTCTCGTCGGACTTCTTCCACTCGGTGCTCATGTCGAGCAAGGCCACGAACCACCCGTTCGTGAGGGCGCCCGTGTTCTCGCCGAACATGCCGAGCCCGCTGCTCTGGTAGTTCGCGCCGATCGCGCGCATCCCGCCGATGAGGACCGTCAGCTCGGGAGCGGTCAGGGTAAGCTGGTTCGCGCGGTCGATCAGTTCGACCTCGGGACGGCGGAAGTGTTCCTTGCCGACGTAGTTGCGGAAGCCGTCGGTCGTCGGACGCAGGAAGGCGACCGAGTCCTTGTCCGTCATCTCTGCGGTCGCGTCCGTGCGACCGGGCGTGAACGGAACGGTCACCTCGTAGCCGGCCTTCTTCGCCGCGGCCTCGATCCCGGCCGCGCCGCCGAGCACGATCAAGTCGGCCATCGAAACCTTCTTGCCGCCTTGCCGTGCGCCGTTGAACCCGGCCTGCACCGTCGCAAGCTTCGCGAGAACGGTCTTCAGCTTTTCGGGTTCGTTGACCTCCCAGCCGATCTGCGGCTCCAGACGGATGCGGGCGCCGTTGGCTCCGCCGCGCTTGTCGCTGTCTCGGTAGGTCGAGGCCGAGGCCCAGGCGGTCTTCACCAGATCCTGGATCGAGAGCCCCGAGTCGAGGATCGTGCGCTTCAGGGCCGCGCTGTCCTTCTCGTCGATCAGCGCGTGATCGACGGGCGGGACGGGATCCTGCCAGACCTGTTGGGGTGCGACCTCCGAGCCGAGCAGTCGTACGTGCGGGCCCATGTCGCGGTGCGTGAGCTTGTACCAGGCGCGCGCGAACGCATCGTTGAACGCGTCGGCGTCCTTGGCGAAGCGCTGCGAGATCGGGCGGTAGATCGGATCCTTGATCAGCGCGATGTCGGTGGTGAGCATCATGATCTTGTGCTGCTTGCCCGGGATGTGAGCGTCGGGGACGATCTCCGGGCCGTCCTTGGGCGTCCACTGCCAGGCACCGGCAGGGCTCTTGGTCAGCTCCCACTCGAACGCAAAGAGATTATTGAGGTAGGCATTCGACCACTTAATCGGCGTGCGGGTCCAGGCACCCTCGAGACCGCTGGTGATCGTGTCGGCACCCTTGCCGGTCCCGAAGCTGCTCTTCCATCCCAGGCCCTGCTCTTCGAGCGGAGCGGCCTCGGGCTCGGGGCCGACGTGCTTGGCCGGACCGGCGCCATGGACCTTGCCGAGCGTGTGGCCGCCGGCGATCAGGGCGACGGTCTCTTCGTCGTTCATCGCCATGCGGGCGAAGGTCGTGCGGATGTCGTGTGCCGCGGCGAGCGGATCAGGCTTGCCGTTGGGTCCTTCGGGGTTCACGTAGATCAGGCCCATCTGCACGGCGGCGAGAGGATTGGCCAGGTTGCGATCACCGGAGTAGCGCGCGTCGGCGAGCCACTTGCCTTCGGGGCCCCAGTAGATGTCCTTCTGCGGTTCCCAGACGTCCTCGCGGCCGCCGCCGAATCCGAAGGTCTTCAGACCCGCGTTCTCGAGCGCAACGTTGCCGGCGAGGACCATCAGGTCGGCCCAGGAGAGCGCTTGCCCGTACTTCTTCTTCACCGGCCAGAGCAGTCGGCGCGCCTTGTCGAGGTTCGCGTTGTCGGGCCAGCTGTTCAGAGGCGCAAAGCGCTGGGTGCCATCGGACGCGCCGCCTCGCCCGTCGGTCACGCGGTACGTGCCCGCGCTGTGCCAGGCCATGCGGATGAAGAACGGCCCGTAGTTGCCCCAGTCCGCCGGCCACCACTCCTGCGAGGTGGTCATAATCTTCTCGATGTCCTTCTTCACCACCGCCAGATCGAGCTTCTGGAACTCCGCGGCGTAGTCGAATCTGGAGCCGAGCGGATTACTCTCGAGCGAGTTCTGATGCAGGATTTCGAGGTCGAGCTGGTCCGGCCACCAGTCCTTGTTCGACATGGACTTGCCGGTCATCTTGCCGGCCTGAGCGTCGTAGTCTCCAGGGGCTCCGCCCTCTTGCGCATAGAGCGAGAGGCCGGCGAGCAGCGCCGCGAGGGTCGCGACCGCGCACTTTCCGATTGTCTTGATCAACTTGATCTCCTCTCTTCGGTTAGGTAACGACCTTGGTCCAAGGGCACAGAGCCCGAGTGTAAGGCGCTCCGCGAGGGCGATCAAGGCTGCCCGCCGCACGTCACAGCCTGGTGCACTCGAGAGCAGTTCGGCCGGGCCGCCCGGGGATGGGGGCGGGGGCGCGGCTCGCCGTCCTCACCCGTCTCGTCCTCGGGAGCCGGAGCCGCTCCGAGTCGCTCAGGGGCTGTCCCTCGCCACAACCCCGTCCGCCCTGCCCTTCAACGAGTTGCGTTCCTCTGCAGGATACCCGAATCGCCCGCAGATAAGCCCGGTTGCCCTCCGCCCTTACCGCCAGCATCGTGCGAGGATGCTCAACCGCGCCCTTTTCGTCGCCCGGAATCTGCTCGCGATCTTCGCCAGCCGGGCCGACCTGATCCCGGAAAACCTCGCGCTCCGACAGCAGCTTGCCGTCCTCCGACGGACGCAACCTCGACCTCGTCTCCGCGCATCCGATCGACTCTTCTCGCTCGCCCTGCGCCGCTGGTGGCCGCGCTGGAAGGAAATGCTCGACACCGTCCAGCCCGAGACCGTCATCCGCTGGCATCGCGAGGGCTTCAAGCGGTCCTGGGGCTGGACATCGCGGCGCCACGCTGGACGACCGAGCACAGGATCCGACATCCGTGCCCCCGTTCACCGGATGGCTGCCGAGAATCCAGCATGAGGAGTGCCGCGCATCGACGGGGAGATTCAGAAGCTTGGCCTTGAGCTCTCCCAACGCACGGTGTCGCGCTCCATGCCCCGGTACTGGGCCAATCCCGACGAACGGCAACGAGGGCTCGCCTTTCTCGACAACCACCGCGCTACCTGATCCTCGACCGGGACGCAAAGTGCGGCCGCGAGGTCCCCGCCGCAATCCGCCGCATGGGAGTGTGGCCGAAGCAGATCACCGCGCGCAGCTCCCGGCAGAAGGCCGTCGCCGAACGTTTCGTGGGCACAGCACGCCGCGAGCTTCTCGACCACGGCATCGTCCTCAACGAGAAACACCTGCAGCGCCTGTTGGCCGAGTTCGCGGGCTACTACCTCGACGATCTGACGTACTTGACGCTTGCGAAGGATGCGCCAGCAATGCGCGCCGTGGAGTCGAAACCAAACCTCCAAGCGGTGATCGTCGCACATCCTCGCCTGGAGGGACTCCATCACCGCTACGCCTGGCGAAGGGCCGCCTGACGTCTCGTGTCGGCCCACCGATCGCTGCCGTGTTCGTTGCGCGATAGGTGTGTGCTCGCGAACTGCGGCGGCCCATGGACCTGCTGTTCGTCGCACCTGCGAGCCCCTTCGCGATCTCCCGGCGCGCATTCGGCCAGCGCCGCGACCTCGCTTTCCCCCCGCTGAGGCCGCTGCCGCGGGCGACTTCACTTCTGGCGAGCCATAGGTCTTCCCGCAGCTCGTGAACTTCACGAGCCGGGACGTGGGGTTCATGGGGTAGGGCGCGGCGCTAGCGAGCCATCACCAGCGCCCGGATCGTTCCGGTCCCCGCGGCGAGCGGCTCGAGTGCCTTTGCGACCACCGTTCCCGGCGCCGCGTCGGGAGAGTGCATCGCCCGGCCGGGAATGGGCGACGAGCTGAGCAGGTCGCCCACGGCGATCGGGGCGACCGTGGCATCGACGCGGATCAGCATGATCGTCCCGGCCATCGCGATCGGTGCGGCGCCGGTGTGGACGGTGCCCGGCTCGCCGCCGGCGATCCCGGCGACGCTGCGGTCGGCGGCCAGCGTCGCGGGCCCGAAGCTCCCCGGCACGGCGGGATCGGTTGCGACGACCTCTCCGGCCTCGATCGGCGACGAGACCGGAACCAGGTTGGCCGCCGTCGCCGCGACCAGTTCTGCGCGGTCGCGACGCGAGGCGTCGTCGCGCCGGGAGGCCGTGGCGGTGGAGGCGGCCGTCGAGGGGACCGCCGCCCCGGCCGTCGCGGGAACGGGGGACGGTCCACGGCCCGGGACGCCGATCCGCGGATCATCCGGTGCCGCCACCTCGGCACCCCAAGCCGTCGGCCGGCCGCTGTCCGTCGCCGGATCGAACTCGTGGACCCGCTGCCTGAGCTGGTCGGCCCGGCCGGCGAGCGCGCCGCCGGCCAGGGCCGGTGCCATCGCGCGGAAGCGCGTCCCGGCCGCGTAGCGCGCCAGCTCCGGCTGCGCGGCGAGCAGGTCGCGGTGGGACTTCATCGAGGGGATCGACGCGTCAAACTGCTTCGGCTGCACGGGAACCGTCTGCTCGAAGCCGAGCCTGAGGCCGAACACGAGGTAGTCGAACGACGCGTCGGAGCCAGGCGGCCCGACGACGACGAGGCTCTCGCTGGTGATCGACCGCACCGCCAGCGCGACCGCGTCGCCGCGCGGCGTCAGGTGCACCGTCAGGCCGATCTCCGGGTTGGTCACCCAGGCGAAGGTCGGGTCGAGCGCGACGCGCGCTTCGCCCGCGACCAACTGCGCCGTGCCGCGCGTGAACGTCGCCACGTCCGACGACTCCGGGGCAGTGTAGACGATCACCTTCGAGGGATCGTCGGGGTGGTTCTGGACGAAGCTCACCGCACCGGTGCCCTGGATCTTCCACGTGTCGAAACCGACCAAGGCGTAGTTTCCGCTGGTGGCGTCCGCGAAGTAGCCGCCGGCATACAGTCCGCGGCCCTGCACGCCGAACATCTCGAATCCGACCTTGGCCTCACCGCCCCACGCCTTGTCGCGGAAGTACCCGCCTCCGCCGGAGAGCACGGACGTGTCGTAGCCCCCAAGCGCGTACACCCCCCACCCGCTCGTCCCGGGTCCTGCCAGGTAGGCGTCGGGACAGGCCACAGTGTTGCAGTATCCCGAGGCGTAGACCTGACCGCTGCCCCGAAGCGCGTAGTCAGGGCCCGCAAGGTAGGCGGCCGTGCCCCCGTACGAGTTGAAGATCAAAGCCGTGGAATCACCGGCACGATTGTCCAAGACGGAGAGACGGCTTCCCGGGTCCGTCGTCCCGATGCCGACGCCGGTAGCGGTGATCGACAGGCCGTGTCCCGTTCCGGGATCGGTCGATGAGTCTGCAGGCGTCCACAGGAAATAGTCGATCGCGTTGCCTTCCACCGAGGTGGCGTTGTGGCGGCTCTTGATTGCGTGGGAGAAGAGCCCGTCGGGAAAATAGGACAGGAGCACCTGGTCCCGCGTCGTGGTGTTGAAGTGGTTCCCCTGTCTGAGCGTGAGCGCGTTCCCGTCGCTGCCTGGCGCAGGCCCGCCGTGCAGGATCAGCCGGCCCTGCTTGGTCTGCTCCTCGCTCTGGGTGTTCAGGAACAGCGAGCGCGGCAGGCCGCCCAGCTTGAGCGCGTTGAGCGCCCACGGGGTCGACGTGACGCTCACGCGGGGAGCGAGGGTCTCGCCCCCGACCTGCAGTTCGAGCCAGACGGCGCTGTAGTTGTCGAACATCAGCGACAGCGAGCCGTAGGTCCCGGCCCCCGCTCCATCTTCGATGCGACTCCCCAGGGTCACGCTGAAGAGCCCGCCCGCGACCGCGACCTGCCCGAGGGGCGAGCTGGCCGTGTGGCGCTCGAGCGCGATCTCGTTTCCGCCCGTGGCGGCATCGAAGAAGCGGAAGACGATGTCGTAGTTCCCGGTGAGCGGGGCGTCGCTGGCGTTCCGCAGCACCCCCTGGTAGTTCATCGTGTCCGGCGGGTTGGCGGCGAGCGCGAGCGATGCCGTCAGGGCGACCAGGAGAACGAGTGCTTGCTTCATGGCGATGGCTCCTCTTCTCGGGTGCATCACGGACACGGGGAGGCGTTGGGCCGCAGGGTGCCGTTCGAGCGGCTGCCCTTCGTCCCTTCCTCGCGCAGGCGGTTTCTTGCGGTGACGAGGTAGAAGAACCCCTGTCCGGCCGATGGCGTGGCTGCGTCGGTCGCCGCGTTCGTCGGCAGCGCGGACTGGAGGCAGGTCCCCGCAGCGGGCACGTTCCCCAGCAGGTCGCGGTACAGGTTGTAGGCCCCGGCCGACTTCTCGGGGGACCAGGTCATCGCGGTTCGGCTCGTCCAGCGCAGGCCGGACGCTTCGAGCGGCGGCGGGTAGGCGCCGACGAACCCGCCGTCCGCGCGGTACGAGGCGCTGCTCATCCCGCTCACCAGGACGCTGTCGCCGATCGCGCCGAGCTTCACCCGGTAGCTGGCGCTGGCCGGCCCTGCGCCCTGCAGCGGGGTGCCGCCCGCGTTGATCACGTGCTCGGTCTGCTTGAAGCTGGCGCTCGTTTGGGCGGACGCCGCGGCCGGGGCCAGCGCCAACGCCAGGAGGCACGCTGCAGCCTTCATCGGTCCCTCGCTCCGCGTGAGGTGCGCGGCGAAGAGGATTGGACCGCAGGCGCGAAGGGCCGTCGTGTCCTCAAATGGGATGACACGCCGGCGGCGCGCGGGCATCGCCGCAGCGCGGCTTATGGATTCGTCAGGCGGCCTGCTCAGGCCGGATCGAACAGGACCTCGACCGTCGTCCCCGCGCCCGGCTCGGAGCGCACGCTCAGCCGGGCGCCGATCTCCACCGCCCGGCGCCGCATGTTGTCGAGCCCCATCCCGCCGCCCGGCGCGACGCCGTCGGCCACGCCGCGGCCGTCGTCCTCGACGAACAGGCGCCAGGCCGACCCGCTCCGCGCGAACCCCAGCCGCACCCGCTCCGCGTCCGCGTGGCGCGCGGCGTTGGCCAGCGCTTCGGTGGCGATCAGCAGCAGGTTGCGCCGCACCGGCAGCGAGAGCGTGACGTCGGGCCAGGGGTCCGGGAACGCGGTCTCGAGCCGCGGCCGGTCGGACGGGAAAAGGCGCCGCCCGCGATCGCGCAGGTGCAGCGCCAGCGCGTCGAGCCGCTCCGATCCCGGCCGCAGCGACCAGACGATCTCGGACAGCGACGTCCCCAGCTCCGCGCTGGTCTCGGCGACCTCGTCCCAGAGCTCGCGCGCCCGCGACGGATCGCAGCCGGGATGGCGGGCGATCCCGGCCACCAGTCCGAGTCCCCCCAGCCCGGAGCCGATCGCGTCGTGCAGGTCCATCGCGATCCGCGTGCGCTGCCGCTCGAGCGCGAGCAGGTGCGCGACGCGGGCGCGGTGTACGAGCGCCAGAACGAGCGCGGCCGCGCCGGCGAAAACGAGCAGGGACCAGGGCTGCAGGTACCAGGGGCCCCGCACGCGAAAGCGCAGGGGCGCTTCGGCGTCGGTCCAGGAAATCCCGTCGAGCGAGGCCGCGACCGCCAGCGCGAAGCGCCCGGAGTCGAGCGCCCGGAGCCGGAAGACCGGCTCGGCCTGCGGCGCCGACCAGGGCTCGTCGTCGTGCAGCCGGATCCGGTAGCGCAGGCGCGACGGGTCGCGGTACGAGAAGGCCGACGCGCGCACCTCCAACTGGTTGTTGCCGTGCGGCAGTACGATGGGTTGCGATCGCTCGACGGGCGTTCCGCCGGCGGTGATCGAGGTCAAGGCGACGCGGCGCGGCGGCTCGAGCGGCTTCCGGGCGCGCGGCGGGATGCGGGCGAGCATGGAGGGCGCCGCAGCCCAGATCGTGCCGTCGGGCTGTTCGACGCAGTCGGCCCACGCGCCGCCGATCAGGCCGTTCCCGCTCGTCAGCCGCTCCACGACGCGGACGCGGCTGCCCAACAGATCTTCCGGCACCACGCGCACCAGGTCGCCGATCCCCGCGAGCCAGAACCCGCCGCGTGGCGAGGGGCGCAGCCTGTTGACGGCGAGCGGGCCGAGTTCTTCGAGCCCCTGGACCGGTCGCCACGCTCCCGCAGCGTCGCGGGCGAGCAGCCCGAGCGACGGGTGCGAGGTCCAGACGCCGCCCTCCTCGAGCGCCACCACCGAGAAGGGACCGACCTCGCCCGGCACGGTCTCGCAGCGCAGGTCGCGCAGGCGCGCGCCGTCGGTCGTGCCGTGGCAGACGCCGGTGGCGCTTGTGAACCATAGCTCGTTCCCGCGCGTCGACACCGACAGGGCGTTGCTGTCGGTCGGCCAGGCGCCGCTCGCGGCCGGCCCGAGGGGAACGCGCTCCGGCTGCCGATCGCCCCTGCGAAGCGCGAACAGGCCGGCGTCGGTCGGCATGAAGAGCGTCCCGTTCGCGTCGAGCGCACAGGGCCCGAGCTGCGCGATCTCCGGGGCGGGGAAACGCGTCTCGGCCCGATCGGGGGCCTGGCGCACGAAGAACGCTCCGTCCCCGAGGGTCCACCGGCGACCGTCCGCGTCGCGGCAGACAGCGCCGCCGTGGGGGTCGATCGAAACCGGCTCCAGGCGATCGTGCCGCGTGTCGAAGGTCCAGGTTCCATGCCAGCCGACGAGCGCCAGCTCGTCTCCGTGCACGCTCAGCCAGCGGGACCAGATCGGGGAACGGTCGTCGACGTACCCGGTCGTGCTCGGCTCGGGGAGTTGAGCCAGGCCCTGGCTCTGGCTGCCGACCCAGAGGCTGCCGTCGTGGTCCACCAGGAACGACCAGCCGGCGAGCCCCTGTTTCCAGGTGATCGCGGCGACCCCGCCTTCCGGCGTTCTCACCGCGAGTTCAGAGTCGAACCCGGCCCACACTTCCGTTCCGCGTTCCCGCACGCTCAGCACTCGCGCGGGGCGGCAGATCAGCGGGCGTGTCCCGGCGGTGGAGATTTCGAAGACGCCCGAGCACGCGGCATCGGCGACGTTCGACGCGGCGAGCAGGGTGCCGTCGCCGCGCTCGAGCGCGTCCACCACACCCGCGATGGCTGCCGTCGCACCGGCGCGGCCGGCGGCGTCGATCGTCAGCAGCCGCTCGCGGGTCGCGCAGAGCACGCCGGCGCGCGGACGCGGGAAAAGACGCCGCGGTGCGTCGCTTGCCGCGAGTGGCGGGAGAGCGAGGCGCTGCCACGCACCGCTCCGGGCCTGGCGCCAGAGCGCGTCCTTCGCCAGCACCCAGAGCGTCCGCTCGCCGTCGCACGCCGCGCTCGTGACCTTGGGGCCGAGCTCCGGCGGCAGCGTCAGGCTCGCGAGTCCTACGGTGCCCCGCTCGAGGAGCTGGTCCCGCGCCAGACCGATCAGCCGCCCCGATTCGACGCACCCCGGGGCGAACTGCACCGTGCGGGGATCGACACGCCGCCACTCGCTGCCGTCGTAGCGCAGGACCCCCGTGTCGGCGCCGACCCACAGGTAGCCGTCGGGGTCCTGGGCCAGCGAAAAGACGACGCCGGGCGGTCCCCCGGCGCGGGGCTCGAGCACGCGGATCAGCCGCTGCTCCGCGGCGGGCGCCGAGCGGAGCGACAACGCCAGCAGCGCGAGCGCGGCGACGGTCCGGAGCGCGGTACGCACCCCGGAAGGTTACCACCGCGTGGCGATCCCGCCGCGCGACGGCGCTAGATCGCCCCCTCGCGCACGGCGCGCTGGACCGCCTGCGCCACCGTCCGGACCTGCATCTTCTCGTAGATCCGCCGGACGTAGGTCCGGACCGTGACGACGCTGATGCTCAGTTCATCGGCGACCTGCTTGTAGATCATCCCCTCGGCGAGGAGTCGCAGGACGTCCCGCTCCCTTTCCGACAGGCCGAGCGGCCCGGCTTCGCCCGAGAGATGCGGATCGGCGCGCCGGACGAAGCGCATCAGGGTGCGGGCAACGTCGGGGGTCAGCGGCGAGCCTCCCGCAACGATGGCCTGCAACTGGCTGGTCAGTTCGTCCGGAGGTGTCCGTTTCAGGAGGTAGCCGTCGGCGCCGGCGCAGATCGCGTCGACGATGCGCGCCGGATCCTCGAACACCGTGAGCGCAACGACCGGGACCTGCGGGCGCTCCTGCTTGAAGCGGCGGATCACGTCGATCCCGCTGAGGTCGGGGAGGCCGAGATCCGTCACCACGAGGTCCCAGGGGGAGTGCGCCCCGGCGGCCTCGTTCCGCGCTAGGAACGGGGTCGCGGCGGCGAATGCGTCGACGACCCGGAACTCCACGGTCAGGCCCAGCGTGGCGGCCAGCCCGCTGCGGTACTTGGGGTCGTCCTCGACGATCGCTACCCGCGTCACGTCGGTCCCTTTCCTGCCAGAGGGGCGCCGCGCCGGGGCCGGCCCGCCCCCGACTCCGGCGGAGCATGCCGCACATCGCGGGCCCGGTCCTGTCGTCTGAAACGGCGACACGGGGGGCGGCGCGGGGGTCCGGTCCGGCGCCGCATGGCGCCCCGCCGCAGCCCAGTCCCGGGTCAGAATAGTCCCGCAGGCGAATTTCGTGGAGGGAAACCGGTCGCGCCGTCGCTGATCCGCTTCGAAGTCGGCCCCGTCTGTCTGACCTGGATCCGGGGGCTAAGAGGAATTGCCCGCGGTTCAGCACGCGCTCAGCGCAGCACCGGCGGGAAGAACGGGGGGCCACCGGGCTCATCCGCAGGTGATTCGGGAATACTGCCAAGGAACGCAACTCGTTGGAGGGCAACGTGAGGCGGGTTACGGCGAGGCCGAAGTATGATTGGTCCCTGCAAAGAGAGGTCTTGCTCAACAAGCGCCGTCCGACAATTCGGTGGCGCACTACAGTCGTCAGTAGCGATCACGCTCGAGTGAGCGGGGCGCGCAACGCGCCGTCACGGACAGGCGCCGCCTGAGGCCGCGATCCCGGCGTCCCGCGGCGCGACCTGCTGCCCGCCCGGATCGTCGAAGCTCGACGCCGCGCCGCAGTTGACGCTCCGCACGAGGAACCAGTCGGCGCGACCTGCGGGCACCGACTCGTCGATCCCGACGGAGAGCTGCGGAATGCGGGTCGCGACGCAGGCCTGGGCCGCGAGCGCGAAGTTCCCGCCCGCGGCGCGCAGGGTCGCCACGTCGCCGCGCACGACGTCGTGGTAGGTGTCCGGGCCGCTGGCGCTCCAGAACAGCTCGAAGTCCGGACCGATCCGGTGGACGCCGAGTGTCGGGACCGAGGGAGGGGCCGGAGCCGGCAGGCACCACGAGGTCTTCACGCCGTAGGGGACCGGCGCCGCCGCCGAGAAGGTGATCCAGCCGATGTTCTCGCCCCACGCCCGGCCGGTCAGCGTGCCGGTCGGCCGGTCGATCGTCACCGGCACGCCGCCGGGAGCGAAGTTCACCCAGCCGACGTTCTCCCCCCATCCGAAGCCGCCGAGGCGGCCGGCGAGGTCGTTCGTGACGCCGAAGGCCGTGCTCCCGCAGCTGGCGTCGTTCGAGCAGGACAAGCTGATCCAACCGGCGTTCTCGGACCAGAGCCAGCCGGACACGGCGAGGTCGCTCACCTGCATCCCCTGCGCGCCCGGGCCGAGCGGCTGGGCGTTGATCCAGCCGGCGTTCTCGGCATAGGCGTATTTCGAGCCGTCGTTGGCCGGGTTGACGTTCTCGGCGCGGGGGAGCGGGATTGCCGCGAGGAGGACCGCGGCGCAGGCCGGCAGGAGGCGCCGGGCGCGGCGAGCGCGCGGGTTCCGGAGGGGGGTCGTCGTCGGCATCGGCGCTCCCGGTTCAGTAGGAGACGTTGGAGGCGAGGTTCGACACCGTGCCGACCTCGATCGGGGCGACGTTGCCTGGACCGATGATGTAGTTACCGTCCACATTGCCGCGCGCGCTGTTCCTGACGAAGAGATTGCCGCCGACCATGCAGCGAATGCCCCATTGCGCGTTCGACACGATGTTGTTGCCTTCGACCCGATTCCCTCCGCCAACCATCAACAGAATGCCGACCGCGCTGTTGCCGAAAACGGTGTTCTCGACTACGAGATCGCCTTCCCCGACCTCGATCCCCGAGCTGTTACTGAAGCTGACGGCGCTGCGCCGGATGGTCCAATCGCGACCGAGACGGACCCCGATGCCGTTCCCGGTGACGAGGCATTCGTCGATCACGCCGGTCGTTCCCGACCGGATCTCGATGCCGATCCCTGCGCCATTCTCGCGCGCCTCGGAGCGCAAGACGCGCACGTTGCTGTTCTCGACGACGATCCCCGAAGCCGCGTTGGCGCGAGCCGAACAGCTCACGATCTCCCCACGCGAAGAGAAGTAGAACCCGTTGCCGCCGTTGGAAAACGCGGTGATCCCCTCGATGCGCGCATCTCCACCACCGATGTTCACGCCGTCTTTCCACCCCGACACGAAACCGTTGCGCACTACGACATCGTAGGCCCCCCACGCTTGGATGCCGTTGGCGATGGTCGCCCCGCCGGGCCCGGTGAGCGAGAAGCCATTCAGGTCGAGCGTGACCCGGGTCGCGAGGAGATAGACGCCCTCCGATCCCGAGAGGGACTTCGTCAGGTAATACGAGCCGCTCTGTGTCGCATAGAACGGCAGCGAGGAGATCGGAATCCTCGGCTCCACGACGTCCAGCGGCTTCATCGTCGGGGCCGGAGGGCCCGGTGGCTCGAGATCCCCGGCGATCGCGGAACCCGCCAGGGCCAGGGCTCCCGCCAGGGCCGCGACGGTCAGGAGCGGGAGCCGCGGCCGGCCGATCGAGCGGCGGCCTTGGCGGGGTTCGGCACGTTGGTCCGCGGGCCGTTGATCGATCCTGTTCATGAGCCCTCCGCTTCAGAAAGAGACGTTGGATGCCATGTTCGAGATGGTGCCGACCTCGATCGGCGCGACGTTGCCGCCGACGATCGAGAAGGGCCCGAGTTGATTCCCCCGGGCGCTGTTCCTGATGATGAAGTTGCCCGCCGAACCGACCAGGATCCCCCAGCCGGTGTTCGAGACGAGGTTATTGGCTTCGAGGCGGTTCTCACCCTGGCCGTAATTCTCGAGGCCGCTACCGCCGTTGCGGAAGATGTTGTTCTCGGCGATGAAGTTCCTGTCACCGAAGACGATCCCAGATCCCGCGTTGTCCTGCGTGGTGCAGCCGACCACTCGCGAGGCCTGCCTTACGAAGATGCCAGCGCGGCTTGCGGGGGCACCCCCGGCAGCGCCGTTGAAGGACGCGGTGCAGGATTCGACCAGGCTTCCCGATCCCGTGGCGGTGATCCCGGCGTCACCGTTGCTGTCTGCGCGGGAGTTCCTGATGATCGAGCCCGCGCCGTAGAGAAAGAAGCCGTCACCCCCGTTGTTCGCCGCAATCGAGTCCCGGATCGTACCGCTGCCATACACCTCCACCCCGTAGAGGTTCTCAGTCGCGATGAGATCGGACACGGTGACGTCGGAAGCGACCGCCGAATAGAACCCGAAATTGAAACCTCTCACCCCGCCGTCACGCACCGAGATGTTGGTTCGACCCGCGGCGACGCTCAGTCCGGTATTCCCGAGTCCGGAGTCTGCGGAGAGCGTGTACCCATTCAGATCGATACTTACGTCGCTCGCTTCGATGACGATCCCGTCCCCGGCGCCCGCCGAGAGGTTCCCCGTCACGTAGTACGACCCGCTCTGCGTGATCGTGAAGGGCAGCGATGAGATAGGAATCCGAGGCTCCACGACGTCGAGCCGCTTCATCGTCGGAGCTGGAGGTCCTGCCGGATCGAGGTCCCCCGCGCCCGCCGAACCCGCCAGGGCGAGCAGTGCTGCGAGGGCGGCCACGGTACGGCGCGGGAGCCGCGGCCGGCCGAAGCCGCGGCGGCTTCGAGGCGGCTCGGTGATTCGCGATGCGGAACTGTGCCTGGTGCGGGACATGGATCCTCCTGCCTGGCGCGAGATGGTCCAAGTGCTGGACGCCTCCGTGGGGAGATAGATACCCCGGGCGCGCCGCGCGCGCGTGTCGTCACTTGTGGCGACACGGCGTGGAGCGCCGCAGCGGGGCTCGCTGCGGTCGAGACAGGACGCATGCCGGGTCGCCGTCGCCACGGCGGGGGCGATGCGAAGGGTAGGCCGGGCGGGAACCCGCGTCTCAGGCCGACCCGCTCCCGCACGGCGTCCGCATCCGGACGCCGGCTGTCACCTGGTGACAGCCAGGAAGGCCGGCCCACCCTCCCCGCGCCCCGTTCCGGCGGGAGTTCGATTCCCGAGGGGTCGGGTCAATGGCCCCACCGACTCCAGCTCGAACCCGCGTGAGTACCTCCGCGAGGAGAACAGGGTTACCGTACCGCCCTTCCCCGCCCTTCCCCGGAGGCCGCCGATGAAGACCCGCACCGAGACCGACAGCCTGGGCCCCGTCGACGTTCCGGCCGACCGCTACTGGGGCGCGCAGACCGAGCGCTCGCGCCGCAACTTCCCGATCGGCACCGAGCGCATGAACCCGCGGCTGATCCACGCGCTCGCGCGGATCAAGGAGGCCGCGGCGCGCGTCCACGCCGAGCTGGGCCTCTTCGACCCGGAGGTCGCGGAGGCGATCGCCGCCGCGGCGCACGAGGTCGCGGAGGGCGCGCTCGACGACCACTTCCCGCTCGTCGTCTGGCAGACCGGGTCGGGGACCCAGACCAACATGAACGTCAACGAGGTGATCGCACACCGCGCCGGCGAGCGGCTCGGCGGCGGCCGGCGCGTCCACCCCAACGACGACGTCAACCGCGGCCAGAGCAGCAACGACGCCTTCCCGGCCGCGATGCACCTGGCCGCGGCCGCGGAGGTGGAGGAGAACACGCTGCCCGCGCTGCGGCACCTGGTGGCGCGGCTGGCGGAAAAGGCCCGCGCTTTCGACGACCTCGTCAAGATCGGCCGCACGCACCTGATGGACGCCGTGCCGCTGACGCTGGGCCAGGAGATCTCGGGCTGGGGCGCGCAGCTGGAGATCGCGATCGAGGCGATCGAGGCGGCGCTCGGCCCGATCTACGAGCTGCCGCTGGGCGGAACCGCGGTCGGCACCGGTCTCAACGCGCACCCGGAGTTCGCGGCCCGCACGATCGCGCGCCTGGCCGAGGCGACCGGGCGGCCGTTCCGGCCGGCGCGCAACCGCTTCGCGGGGATCGCCGGGCACGAGCCGCTGGTCGCGCTGTCGGGGGCGCTGAAGACCGCGGCCACCGCGCTGACCAAGCTGGGCAACGACGTGCGCCTGCTGGCCTCGGGGCCGCGCGCGGGGCTCGGCGAACTCGCGCTCCCGGCCAACGAGCCGGGCTCGTCGATCATGCCCGGCAAGGTCAACCCGACCCAGGCCGAGGCGCTGGTGATGGTCGCGGCGCAGGTCGTGGGCAACGACGTCGCGGTGGCGCTGGGGGCGATGGGGGGCCAGCTCGAGCTGAACGCCTGCAAGCCGCTGATCGCGCGCAACGTGCTGGAGAGCGCGCGCCTTTTGGGCGACGCCGCGCGCTCGTTCGCCGACCGCTGCGTCGCGGGGCTGGAGCCCGACCGCGCGCGGATCGCCGAGCTGGTCGAGCGCTCGCTGATGCTGGTCACCGCGCTCAACCCGGTGATCGGCTACGACGCCGCGGCACGGGCCGCGAAGAAGGCCCACGCCGAGGGGCTCACGCTGCGCGAGGCGGTCGTCGCGCTGGGCCTCCTGAGCGGCGAGGAGTTCGACCGCACGGTGCGGCCGGAGCGGATGGTGCGGCCGTGAGCGGGTCCGGGAGCGCCGGCCGGACGGCGCGCTAAGCCGGGACGGCCGGCTGCGGGCTGGTGGCCAGCCGCCGCAGGTAGGCCCGCAGCTCGCGCGGCTGGATCGGCTTGGGGAGGTGGCCGTCCATCCCGGCGGCCAGGCACTCCTCGCGGTCGCGCTCCATCGCGCGCGCGGTCATCGCGACGATCGGGATCCGGCCGCCGCGCACCGTCTCGATCGCGCGGATCGCGCGCGTCGCGGCCAGCCCGTCCATCTCGGGCATCTGGACGTCCATCAGCACGACGTCGAACGGGCCGCACCCGAAGGCCTCGACCGCCTCGCGGCCGTTGGCCACGACGGTGACGGTGTGCCCGGCCTTCTCCAGCAGCCGCGTGACCAGGCGCTGGTTCACCGGGTGGTCCTCGGCCACCAGGACCGAGAGCGGGCGCGAGATCGCGCCGGTCGAGGCGCTCTCGTCGGCCTCGCGGGCTTGAGCCGGCGAGGGCACGCCCATCGCCTCGACCAGCGCGCGCCGCAGCTCCGCGGCGGTAACCGGCTTGGTCAGCAGCGAGCTCCGGCCGGGCTCGGTCTGGGGCAGGCCGCCGGTGTGGGGCGCCAGCACCGCGAGGTAGACGGTGTGCAGCGCCGCCAGCCGCGGGTCGTGGGAGAGCGCCCGTGCGAAGGCGAAGCCGGGCTCGCTCCCCAGCCGCTCGTCGACCAGCGCCAGGACGTACGGGTCGTGCTCCTCGAGCGCCCGCGCCAGCACGGCCCGCGCGTCCTCGGAGGAACTGGCGCCGCCGGCCCGCAGCCCCCACTCGGAGAGCTGCGCGACGAGCTGCGCACAGGCGGTCGCGTTGTCTTCGACGACCAGTACGCGCAGGCCCGAGAGCGTCGCCAGGTCGCGATCGGTGGCCGGCTCGCCGGTCGCGTCGGCGATCCCGAAGCGCATCGTCAGCTCGAAGGTGCTGCCCCGGCCCGGCTCGCTCTGGACCCGCAGGTCGCCGCCCATCAACTCGGCCATCCGGCGCGAGATCGTCAGCCCCAGGCCGGTGCCGCCGTAACTGCGGGTGTGCGAGCCGTCGACCTGGCGGAAGGGCTCGAAGATCAGCGCCAGCTTCTCGCGCGGGATCCCGATCCCGGTGTCGCGCACGGTGCAGACCAGGAGCACGTCGTTCTCGCCCCGCTCGCGCCCCGCCACCTCGATCGCGACCTCGCCGCGCGCGGTGAACTTGATCGCGTTGCCGACCAGGTTGACCAGCACCTGGCGGAACCGTCCCTCGTCGCCGATCAACCGGTCGGGGACGTCGGGCGCGACGCGGAAGACCAGCTCCAGCTCCTTCTCGAAGGCGTGGCAGGCCAGCCCCTTGACCGCGTCGCCCAGTCGCTCGCGCAGCGGGAACTCCTCCTGGCGCAGCTGCAGCTTCCCCGCGTCGACCTTGGACAGGTCGAGGATGTCGTTGAGCAGGCGCAGCAGCGAGTGGGACGAGAGCTTGACCAGGTCGAGGTACTCGCGCTGCTCGGGCGACAGCTCGGTGCCGAGCGCCAGCTCGGTCATCCCGATGATGCCGTTCATCGGGGTGCGGATCTCGTGGCTCATCGTCGCCAGGAACTCGCTCTTGGCGTGGTTGGCGGCCTCGGACTGCTCGCGCGCGGCCTGCAGCTCGAGATTGGCCGCCGCGAGCTGGTCCGCCTGGCACCGCAGCTCCACCGTGCGCCCGGCGACGCGCTCCTCGAGCATCCGGTTCTGGCGGTTGAGCTTGAGGATGCGGGCCAGGTAGACGCCCGAGAAGAGCGCCACCGCGAGCGAGCCCACCAGCAGGTAGAAGGCCCAGGTCTCGTGGAGGATCGGCGGGACGACGATCGCCTGCGCCGCGCCCGACTCGCTCCAGCGCCCGGCCGCGTTGCTGGCCACCACGCGGAAAGTGTACTCGCCCGGCGGGAGGTTGGTGTAGAACGCGGTGCGGCGGTCGCCGGCGTCGACCCAGTCCTTGTCGTAGCCCTCGAGGATGTAGCGGTAGCGTACCTTCTCGGGCGCCTTCAGCGAGATCCCGACGTAGCCGATCTCGAGGTCGCGCACGCCGACCGGCAGGCGGTTGGTGGCCGCGAACGGCTGGACCTGGTGGCCGGCTTCGATTCGCTCGATCAGCACCTGCGGCGGGACGCCCCCCGTGGAGTGGCGGGACGGGTCGGTCACGACGATCCCCTTGACCGTCGGGAACCAGATCCGGCCGTCGGCCCCGCGCGTCGCGGCGGGCTGGAAGCGGCCGTTGCACTCGGCGCTGCGCATCCCGTCGGCGGTGCCGAAGGCCTGGCCGGCGGGAACCAGGGCCTGGCCGGACGCCATCGCGTCGAAGGCACGCTTGGGCATCCGGAAGACGCCGCGGTTGGAGGCCAGCCAGAGCGCGTCGCGCCCGTCGTCGACGATCGAGAAGACGATGTCGTCGAAGAACCCGGCGCCGGCGTCGACGTGCTCGAGCTGCTCGCCGCGCAGGCGGGCCAGGCCGCCGCCGTAGGTCCCGATCCAGAGCGTGCCGTCGGGCTCGGCGTAGAGCGCGAGCACGCGCGCGGAGGGCAGCCCCTCGGCCAGCGACCAGGCCCGCTCGCGGTCGTCCTTCAGCGCGATCAGCCCTTCCCCCTCGGTGCCGATCCAGAGCGTCCCGTCGGGCCGCTCGAGCAGGACCCGCACCGTGCGGCCGACCGCCCGCGGCGGGGCGCAGGCGAAGAACCGCCCGCCGTCATGGCACTGCAGGCCGCCGCGGTCGTCGAAGCCGATCCACAGCCCGCCCGCCGCGCGCGGAACGATCGCGTTGATCCGGTGCGGCCGGAGCCCGTCGCGGGCGGTGAAGACGCGGACCGCGCCCGAGCGGTCGATCCGCACCAGACCTTCCCGCGAGAGGCCGGCCCAGATCGCGCCGTGCGCGTCCTCGGCGATCGCGCCGACGATCGCGCCGTCGACCCCGGCCGCCGGAGGGAACTCGATCCGTCGGACCTGCCCCTGCTCGATCACCGCCAGCCCGCCGCCGTTGGTCCCGACCCAGAGCCGGCCGCGCCGGTCCGCGAAGACGGTCCAGGCGTCGTCGACCGGCAGCCCCTGCTTACACGTCAGGGTCGTGAAGGCGCCGTCCGAGAAGCGATGCAGGCCGCCGCCGTCGGTGCCGACCCAGAGGTTCCCCTCGCGGTCGGTCCCGAGTGAGATGACGTCGTCGTGCGCGAGCCCCTCGGGCGTGCCGAAGTGCTCGAAGCGGCCGTCCTTCAGCCGCGCCACGCCGCCCCCCTGGGTCCCGACCCAGAGCGTCCCCTCGGCGTCCTCGGCCAGCGCCTGGACGCGCGTGCGGCGCAGTCCTGCGGCCTCGCCGAGGTGCGTTACCTGGCCCCGGTGCAGCCGGCCGAGCCCGTCGCCGGTGCCGAACCAGAGCGAGCCGTCGAGCGCCGCCATCACCGCGTGGACGTCGGTGGCGGGCACCCCCTGGTCGGGGCCGACGGGGTGGAGCCGCCCCTTCTCCCAGCGCGCCAGCCCGGCCGCGGTGGCGACCCAGAGGCTGCCGTCGGGCGCCAGCGTGAGCGCGCGGACCCGGTCGTCGGGCAGGCCCTCGGAGCGCCGGTAGCGGGTGACCTTGCGCCCCTTGAGGCGGGCCAGCCCGGCGTCGGCGGTTCCGATCCAGATCGAGCCGTCGGGCGGCGCGGCGAGCGCGACGATCTGCTCGCTGGGCAGCCCCTCGGGCAGGCCGAAGCGGGTAAAGCCCTGGTCCGTTCGCCGCACCAGGCCGCCCTCGGTCCCGATCCAGATCTCACCGTTCGAGCCGACCGCGAGCGCGGTGATGGTATGGGTGCTGAGCGCCGGGGTGTTGCGGCGGTTGAAGACCTGGAATGACGCGCCGTCGAAGCGGACCAGCCCCTCCTGCGTTCCCAGCCAGAGGTAGCCGAAGCGCCCCTGCACAATCGCGGTCACCGAGTTCTGCGGCAGCCCCTGCTCGGCGTTCCAGCCGCGCTGCGTGAACTGAGTGATGCCGCGTTCGGGGTCCAGCGCGAGCGCGGCCGGGCCGGCCGCGGCGAGCGCGCAGGCGACGGCGGCGAGCGCGCGGCGCACGGCGCACGTGCCGGGGGGGCGGCGGATCGCGGAGTACGCCATCTCGATCGGGTCCCGAGGCCTCGCGGGCGGCAGGGGGCCGCCGGTCTGAATATGGGTCGCGGGGGGCGGGAAGGCCCGGATAGGCGGCGGGCGAGGGAGGGCGGCCGGGGACGCCCACGGTGGCCGCAAGCCTGTTGGCGTCGCTCGCGCCTTAGGGCTCTGCCGAGCTTTAGTCGGCGGAACAAGCCGGAGTTACGCGGGGGACGCTGGCGGCGTACCACTGAAATCGGCGTAAGCCCATGCAGATCAGTAAATTAGGGAGGGCCGACCAACACGCTTGCGGCCACCGTGGGTTCTGGAGGGGCTGGTCCCCGATCCCCGACCAGCCGGCCGTACTCCCCCCCCCGGGCCAGCAGATCCTCGTGCGTCCCCTCTTCGACGATCCGGCCGCCGGAGAACACGAGGATCCGGTCGGCGTCGCGGATCGTCGAGAGCCGGTGGGCGATCACGAGGCTGGTCCGGCCCGCGGTCAGCCGGGCCAGCGCCCGCTGCAACAGCAGTTCGGTCTCGGAGTCGACGTTCGCCGTCGCTTCGTCGAGGATCAGCAGCGGGGCGTCGCGCACCAGGGCGCGAGCGAAGGAAAGGAGTTGGCGCTCGCCGGCCGAGAGGTTGCGCCCCCCCTCCTCGAGCGGCGCGTCCAGCCCCCCGAGGCGCTCGACCAGCGGCTCGAGCCCGACCGCGGCCAGGCACTCGCGGACCCGCGGCTCCGGCACCTCGAGCCCGAGCGTCGCGTTCTCGCGCAGCGAGCCGGCGAAGACCACGACGTCCTGCGGCACGGCCGCCATGCCGCCGCGCAGGTGCTGCAGGGCGTAGTCGCGCGCGTCGCGGCCGTCGATCAGCACCCGCCCCGCGTCCGGGTCGTGGACCCGCGAGACCAGCTTGGCGACCGTGGTCTTCCCCGCCCCCGTGTCGCCGACCAGCGCGACCATCTCGCCGCGCCCGGCCTCGAAGTCGATCCCGTCGAGCGCCGGCCGCGGCTGGCCCGGGTAGGTGAAGCGGACCCTCTCGAAGCGGACCGTCCCCTGGCGCACACGCAGCGCCGGGTCGGCCTCGGGGAGGTCGGCGATCGCCGGGCGCGCGTCGAGCACCTCCGCGATCCGCTCGGCCGCGGTCAGCGCGGCCTGGATCGTGTTGAACTTCTCGGTCAGGTTGCGCACCGGGATCCAGAGCCGCGTCGTGTACTGCAGGAAGGTGAGCAGCAGTCCGACCGAGATCGCCCCGGCCGCCACGCGCTGCTGGCCGACCAGGAGGACCAGCGCCGTCGCCAGCGCCGTGACCGTCAGCATCGCCGGGCGCAGCAGGGCCCAGGCCCGCACGACCTCGCTGATCGAGGCCTGGTGCGCGTCGGTCAGCGCCGCGAACTCGGCGCGGCGCCGCGGCTCGGCGCGGTAGAGGTGGTTCTCGCGCATCCCGGCCAGGTTCTCGGCCAGCCAGGCGTTCATCCGCGACTGGACCGCCGCGTTGGTCCGCAGCGGCCCCCGCGCCAGGCGGCGGTAGCCCCAGGCGATCGCCACCAGCGGCGGGAAGGTCCCGACCAGGATCACCGCCAGCGGGACGTCCAGCGCGCACATCACCGCCCCCAGCACGACGACGAAGAACAGGTCGCGCACCCCCTGGGCGAAGGCGTCGGAGAACAGCTCGGCCAGCGCCTGGACGTCGAAGGTGGTGCGGTTGACCAGCCGGCCGACCGGGTGGACCGCGAACCAGCCGGCGTCCATCCCGGTGATCCGGTGGAAGACCTCGACCCGGAGGTCGTGAACGATCGCCTGGCCCAGCCACTGCACGATGTAGGAGGTCACGATCGCGATCGCCCAGCGCAGCGCCCAGGCCAGGAAGATCAGCAGGCCCAGCCCCCCGACCAGCGCCGCCCGCGGGCCGATCGCGGCGAGCAGGCGGCCCAGCGCGTCGGCGGCGGCGAGCACGGCGTGCTCGAACGGCGAGCCGGGGCGCGGCGCGCCGATCAGCCGGTCGACCGCCAACCCGATCATCCAGGCCGGCAGCGTCATCGTCAGCGCCTCGGCCAGCGCCAGCAGCAGCGCCGACGCGACCAGCCCGGGGTGGGGCCCCAGCGACCGCGCGAAGCGGCGCAGCAGGGCCGCGTCGAGCAGCCGGGACTCGACCCGCTCCTCGGCGATCATCCGCTCCAGCACGGGATCGCGCGGCGCGGGGGCGGCGCGGCCGCTCACGGGGCGCCCTCCTCGATCCGGGCCTGGGCCCGCGCTACCGCGGCGTACCAGCCGCCGCGCGCGAGCAGTTCGGCGTGCGTGCCGCGCTCGGCCACGCGCCCACCGTCGAGCACCAGGATCTCGTCGCAGCGCCGGACGGCGCGGACCCGCTGGCTGATCACGATCCCGCTGCGGCCCGCCAGCGCCTCGTCGAGATTGGCCAGGATCTCGGCCTCGGTCGCGGCGTCGACCGCGGCCAGGCAGTCGTCGAGCACCAGCACGCGCGGCGCGGCCCCGACCGCGCGGGCGATTGCCAGCCGCTGGCGCTGGCCGCCCGAGAGGTTGACCCCCCGCTCGCCGAGCAGCGTGGCGTAGCCCTCGGGCAGCGCTTCGATCTCGTCGTCGATCGCGGCCAGCCGCGCCAGCCGCCGCGCGTCCCGCGCGTCGGGCGCGGCGGCGAGCGCGATGTTGCGCAGCACGGTGTCGCCGAACAGGAAGGTCTCCTGCGGCGCGACCGCGATCGCGCCGCGCAGCGAGCCGAGCGTCAGGCGCCGGACGTCGACCCCGTCGAGCCGGATCGCGCCCGGCGGCGGCTCGTAGAGCCGGGCCAGCAGCGCGGCCAGGGTCGACTTGCCGCCGCCGACCGGGCCGATCACGCCCAGCGTCCCGCCCGCCGGCAGCGTGAACGAGACGCCGTCTAGCGCGGGGGCGGCGGCCCCGGCGTAACGGAAGCTCAGGTCCTTGACCTCGAGCCGCCCCGGCCCCGCCGCCTCGACCGCGTCCGGCGCGTCCTCGATCTCGACCGGCTCGGCCAGCAGCCCGTCGATCCGCTCGAGCGACTTGCGGCCGCGCTGCATCAGCGAGACGGCCCAGCCGAAGCCGATCATCGGGCCGGAGAGCTGGCCCACCAGGTAGAGGAACGCGGTGAAGGCGCCGACCGAGAGCGCCCCCTGCGCCATCTGCACGCCGCCCGCGACCAGCACGAAGAGCGTCGAGAGCCCCAGGAAGAACTCGAGCGACGGGTCGAACAGGCTGCGGATCCGCGCCAGCCGCAGGTTGAGCGCAAAGTGGCGGCGCGAGTCGGCGGCGAAGCGCGCGCGCTCGAAGTCCTCGCGCGCGAACCCCTGCAGCACGCGGATCCCGGCGTAGGTCTCGCGGGCCCGCTCGGTCAGCCGCGCCAGGTCCTCCTGGACCGCCCCGAAGCGCGCGAACTCGGCGTGCGAGAACCGGTGCGTGAGGAGCGCGATCGCCGGCAGCGGGAGCAGCGCCGCCAGCGTCAGCGGGACCGACAGCGTGGCCATCGTCCCCAGCACGAGGCCGACCAGCAGCGCGGTGTCGATCAGCAGCAGCACCCCCGGGCCGAGCGCCATCCGCAGGGCCTGGCTGTCGGAGGTGGCGAGCGACATCAGGTCCCCCGTGCGCGAGCGGTCATAGAACGGCCGCGCCAGCCGCAGCAGATGCTCGACCAGCGCGCGCCGGACCCCCTGCACGACCCGGTGCGACGGGACCGAGACGTTCATCAGCATCGGGTAGCGGAACAGGTTCGAAACCAGGGCGATCGCCACGTAGGCGGCGATCGCGACGCCGACCGAGCGCGTCGCGCCGGTCAGTCCGAGCCAGCCCAGGAGCCGCGGGACGGCGGCCGGCTGCCCGGTCGAAGCCGCCGCGACCCGGTCGATCGCCACCGCCAGGAAGAGCGGGGCCAGCACGTCGGTCAGGTTGACGACCAAGAGCGAAAAGAGGCCGACGGCGTAGCGGCCGCGCTCGGGGCGCAGGAGCTGGACCAGGCGGCGCGGGGCGGGAATGGTCGGCATGGGGAGGCGGCCGCACAGGGTAGCCCGTCCGGCCCGCGCACTCCGGGGGGCCGGGTTCCGAATCCTCCCGGACCCGGCCGGAGTGGCCCGCGGGCCCCCGCTGAACCTAGCTTGGCCTCGCACGGCCGGTGCCCGGTAGGGGTGCGCCGGCCGGGACCTCTGGGGGGCCCGTGCGGATCCGCACCCGGGCGCTGCTGATCCTGGTCCTGCCCGCGGCGGCGCTCGCCGCCGGGGTGGCGGCCCTGTCGGCGAGTGGCCTGCTCGCGGGGCAAGAGCGGCTGGAACGCGCGCTCTTCGCCCAGCGCGTCTCGCTGGTCGCCTCGGCCTTCTCGGCCGAGGAGGCCCGGTTGCGGGCGAGCGCGCGCGACTGGGCCCACTGGGACGACATCGGGCGCTACCTGGCTTCGCGCAACGCGGCCTTCGTCCGCGAGAACCTGACCGCCGCGAAGCTCGACAACCTGGCGATCGACGCGATCGCGATCCTGGACGCGAGGGGCGGACTCGTCGCCAGCGCGTTGCGGGACCGGACCGCGGTGCCGAACCCGGGCCCGGCGGCGGCGCTGGCGCGGCGCTTCGCGGGCACCGCGCGGCCGGCCGGCGGGGACCCGGCCGGGGTCTGGTCGGGCGCGGTTCCGTTCGACGGCGGGCCGGCGCTGGTCGCGGCGGTGCCGATCGGCGACCCCGCGGCCCCGGCGGGCACGTTGCTCATGGTGCGCCGGCTCGACCAGCGCTTTCTCGCCCCGCTCGCGGCGCGGGCCGACGCCGAGGTCGCCCTCGCGGCACCCGAGGCCGCCGGCAGCCGGATCCCCGCCGGGACCGATCCGGAGGTCGAGGTGGAAGGGGTCGACCGGATGGCCGGCGTGTTCGCGCTCGACGGCCTCGAGCGGCGTCCCGCGTTCGAGGTGCGGGCGGTCGCTGCCCGCCCGCTGCGCGCCGCGGCGATGCGCACCGTCTGGAACCTCGTGCTGTCGCTGCTCACGGTAGTGCTGCTGGCGGTCGGGACGACGGCGGTGCTGCTCGACCGCGGGATCCTCCGGCCGGTCCAGCGGCTCCACGGCGAGGTCAGCCGGATCGGGCGGCGGCAGGACTTCGCCGGCCGGGTGACGGTGCGCGGCCGGGACGAGCTGGCGGAACTGGGGACCGCGATCAACGACGCCCTGGGCTCGCTCGAGGGGGCGCGCCAAGCGCTGGAAGAGGCGCGGCTCGGGCTGGAGCGACGGGTCGAGGAGCGGACCACCGACCTGGCCCGCGCGCTGACCGAGGCCGAGGCCTCGAACCGCGCCCGCGTCGCCTTCCTGGCCAACGTCAGCCACGAGCTGCGCACGCCGATGAACGCGATCATCGGGCTGACCGCGGACACGCTCGACAGCCCGCTTGCCGACGACCAGCGCGACAACCTCGCGGCAGCCTACGCCGCGGCGCTCGGGCTGCTCGCCCTGCTGAACGATCTCCTCGACTTCTCCAAGATCGAGGCCGAGGCGCTGCGACTCGACCCGCAGCCCTTCGCGCTGCGCGAGCTGGCCGAGGCGCAGGCGACGACCTTCGGCCCGGAGGCCCGGCGCAAGGGGCTCGCGCTGCGCGTCGAGCTCGACACGGCTCTTCCCCAGCGTGTCGTCGGGGACCGCGGGCGGTTGAATCAGGTCCTGACCAACCTCGTCGGCAACGCGATGAAGTTCACGCACGAGGGGAGCGTGGAACTGCGCGTCCGCCCGGGGGCGCGGACCGGGCGGGTGGCCTTCGCCGTCGTCGACACCGGGATCGGGGTCGCGCCCGAGGCGCAGCAGCGGATCTTCCGGCCGTTCGAGCAGGCCGACGGCTCGACCAGCCGCCGCTACGGCGGGACGGGCCTCGGGCTCGCGATCGTCTCGCAGCTGGTGCGCCAGATGGGGGGCGAGGTCGGACTCGAGAGCGAGCTGGGCCGGGGCAGCACGTTCGCCTTCGAGATCGACCTGCCGGCGGCGGACGCCGTACCGGAGCCGGCGCCCACCAGCCGCGAGACGGGGGCGGCGGCGCGCCGCGGCCTGCGCGTGCTGCTGGTCGACGACAACCCGGTCAACCTGAAGCTCGCGGCACGGCTGCTCGAGCGCGAGGGGCACGCCCCGACGCTCGCCGGCGACGGGCGGCAGGCGCTCGAGGCGCTGGCCGCCGAACCGTTCGACATCGTGCTGATGGACGTCCAGATGCCGGTGATGGACGGGCTCGAGGCGACGGCCGAGCTGCGCCGGCGGGAGGCCGGCTCGGGACGGAGGGTCCCCGTCATCGCCCTGACCGCCCACGCCTTCCCCGAAGATCGGACCCGCTGCCTGGCGGCCGGGATGGACGGCTACCTCGCCAAGCCGCTGGGACGCGAGCAGCTGCGCGCCGCGCTCGAGGAGGTCCTCGCCGCGCCGGCCTGACCGCACGGTGGCCGCAAGTGTGTTGGTGAGCTCTTCATAACCTACATAGCCGTAAGGACTTACACCAAGTACAGAGGTACGGAGAGAGCGGCCCCCCCGAGGAGACTCCGCCAGCCCATGGATTCACGCTGGGCTGCGCCCTTCGACGCGACCGGCACCAACACGCTTGTGGCCACCGTGCCGCGACCGCTCGCACCCGCCCCGCGGCCACTCGCCGGTCCCGTTCTTCTTCCGCGCAACCTTCCCGCGCCGCGTCCGTTTCGAGCGGCGAGGCCGGACACGCTCCTCCCGCACCGGCCGCCGGGAGGCTCGACCATGAACGCCCGCACCGCCGCCATCGCGCTCGCGCTCACCGCCGCGCTTCTGCTCCCCGCCCCCGCCCTCGCCGCCGACGCCTGGCTGCACGTGCGGGTCGAGACGGCCGGGGACGATCCCGAAACCGTCTCGATCAACGTCCCGCTCGATCTCGCCGCCCGCGTGCTCGGCGCCGTCTCGGACGAGCACCTGCGCGACGGCAAGGTGGTGTTCGACCTCGAGGACCACGGCGATGTCGATCTTGCCGCGATGTGGAAGGCGGTGCGCGAAGCGCCCGACGCCGAGTTCGTGACCGTGAAGTCGCGCTCGGAGAACGTCCGCGTCGCCAAGGACAAGGGTTTCCTGCTGGTGCTGGCCGAGGAGCGGCCGGACGAGCAGGGCCGGCGCTCGACCGTCCGGGTCAAGGTCCCGCTGGCGGTGGCCGACGCGCTGTTCGGCGGCACCGGGGCGCGCGGCCAACTGGACCTGGTGGCCGCGCTGCGCGAGCTGCAGCGCACCGGCCAGGGCGAACTGATGACCGTTGAGGATGGCGACGAGACGGTCCGCATCTGGATCGACGACCGGAACGAGTCACCGTAGCGCAGGATCGCCGCGGGCGGCGCCGCCGGGCGCCGCGCGGCCCGGGAGGCACGATGCGCACGACCCGGGGATCGAAGTGGACATTCGCACTCGCGGGCACGCTCTTCCTGGCCGCCGTCGCCGGGATCGCCCTGGCCGCGTCGGCGGCCGGCCGCGCAGGCGGCGGCCCCGTCCGGATCGCGGTCCACGAGCAGGGCGGCGACGACGTCCGGATCGCGGTCCCGGGCTTCGTCGTCGGGCTGGCGCTCGCGCTGGTCCCGGACGACGCCCTGGCCGGCTCCCTAAACTACGCGCGCCCGTGGCTCGAGATCGCCCGCGCCGCGGTCGACGAACTGGGCGCCGCGGGCGACTTCACGCTGGTCTCGGTCGTGCGGCGGGAGGAGCGGGTGACGATCCGGACCGAGGGGGGCGTGCTGTTAGTCGACGTCGACGAACACGGCGACCGGGTGCGGATCGAGATGCCGCTGCGCACGGTGGAGCGGGTCGTGCGGCGGCTCGACCGGGCCGCGGCGCGCGTGGCGATGCGCGCGGGCGAGCCGGGGAGGGTGTCCCGCGCGGAGCCCGGCGCTGCGCCGGAGGCCCCGCCGACGGGCGCGGCGAACTAACCCACGGTGGCCGCAAGCCTGTTGGTGCGGCGGGGTCGGGTCGGGGGCCGGGGCGGCGTCGGGGGGCGGGTCTTCGGGCTGGGGCTGAGGTCCGAGCAGCGGGCGCCACGAGTCGGGTAGCGCTTCGCGCTCGGGGAAGAGCCGCTGGGCCAGGACCCGCTCCCAGCGCCACGGCTCGGCGGTCAGCCCCAGCGCCATCGCCGGGGTCGTCCGGTCGGGCCGCCGCTCGGAGCGGCCCTTGACCAGGTTCTTCCAGACGGTCGTCAGAAAGGCCCGGCCCAGCACCGCCGGCTGGGCGCGCCCGAAAGCGATCGTCTCGCGCTTGTGCTCGGCGCAGGTGTGGCGCAGCAGTTGGTGCAGCTGGTCGACCGGGGCCATCGCGAGATCGCGCGCGATCGCCTCCTTCGAGCGCGGGCTGCCTTTCGGCCCGCGGATCGGGTTGGGGTGGGCCACGAGTTGGACCCGCTCGGCCGCGGGGTGGTCCTTCAGGGCCGTCCGGTAGTCGCTCCGGCCGTCGGCGACGAGCACGAGCTGCTGCCCCTCCGGCACCAGTCGCAGCAGCCGGTCGAGCGAGCGCCGGATGCTGGTGACGTAGGCGTCGCTCTCGGCCCAGGGAGGGGCGGAGCCGTCAGGCCGATCGGGCCGCCGGCCGGCGCCGCGATGCGGTGCCGGGTCGGGCCCGAAGACGAAGCGCGAGCGGGCGCCGACCGCGGTGCCCAGCGCCAGCGCCTGCTGCTGGCAGCCGACGAAGCTCTCGAAGTGATCGTGGACGACGGCTTCGGCCAGGAGGGGCAGCTCGGCCTCGAGCCGGGCTTGGAGCAGGACGGCGTGCTGGGCGAGGCGTCGGGCCAGCCGGGTGACGGTGGTCTTGGCGCAGCGCAGGGAGCGACCCAACTGGCGGTGGGCTGAGCCGGCCTGGAGCCCGGCGGCGACGGCCGGGAGGAGCTCGGGGCGCTTGAGGAAGTAGGTGCAGGAGAAGGTCTGCTGGGAGCAGGTCCGGCCGCAGTCCCGGCAGCGGAAGCGCGGGACCCGGCGGCGGTCGAGGGCGCGGGCGTAGCTGCCGTAGCGGATCAGGCCGCGGCCGCGGTGGTGATGGGCGGGGCAGTCCGGCCAGGGGCAGAAGGGGGGCCGGAAGCGCGAGGGACGCACGGTTTCGACGGGCTTCGTTCGCCATCTCATGGAGACCGGGGAGAGCAAGGCGCGGGCCGACGGGAAACCCCCGTCTCTCCGCGCTCCCGATCCCACGACCGTCCGCCCGCGGCCATTCCGGGCCGGACACCTGTCCACCGGCGGGCACGCGCCCGGGCCGCTCACCAACAGGCTCGCGGCCACCGTGGATGCGGTGGCGGCGTGCCGCGCGCCGTTCCATGCTGTCGCGCATGGACGATCCGGCCGGCGACGCGCTGCACCGCGCCTTCGATCCCGAGGTCTTCCGCCGCGACGGGCACGCGGTCGTCGAGCGGCTCGCCGACTACTTGAGGGACGCGCTCGACGGGCGCAGCCTGCCGGTCCTCCCCTGGGCCGCGCCGGAGGCTGCGCTCGCGGCCTGGCCGGCCGAGTTCCCCGAACGGGGCGGCACGCCCTTCGCCGAGCTGCTCGAGCGCGCGATCGCCGGCTCGATCCACCTCCACCACCCGCGCTTCGTCGGCCACCAGGTCACCGCCCCGCTGCCGCACGCCGCGCTGGCCGAGTTCGCCGCTGCGCTGCTGAACAACGGGATGGCGATCTACGAAATGGGCCCCGCCGCAACCGCGATGGAGCACGCCGTGGTGCGCTTCCTCTGCGACGCGCTGGGGCTGGGCGGGGGTGCCGGGGCCGATCCGGAATCGGGCGGCGTCCTGACCTCGGGCGGCTCGCTCGGCAACCTGACCGCGCTGCTGGCCGCGCGCCGGGCCGGCGCGGGGTTCGACGCGTGGCGCGACGGCGCGGCCGCAGGGCCGCCCCTGGCGTTTCTCGCCGGCGCCGACGCCCACTACGCGCTGGCCCGCGCGGCCGGGATCATGGGGCTGGGCGCCGACGGGCTGGTACGCGTCCCGCTCGACGCGCGGCGCCGGCTCGCGCCGGAGCACCTGAAGCCGGCGCTCGCCGCTGCGGCGCGGGCCGGGCGCCGCGTGCTGGGGGTCGCCGCCAACGCCGGCTCGACCCCGGTCGGGGCCTTCGACCCGCTCGAGGAGATCGCCGAGTTCTGCGCCCGCGAGGGGCTGTGGCTGCACGTCGACGGCGCGCACGGCGCCGCCGCGGCGCTGTCGCCGAAGTACCGCGGCCTGGTCGCCGGGATCGAGCGCGCCGACTCGGTCGTCTGGGACGCGCACAAGATGCTGCTGGTCCCGGCACTCGTGACCGCCGTGCTGTTCCGCGATGCGCGGCGCTCGTGGGACCCGTTCGCCGAGGAGGCTCCCTACCTGTTCCCGGGCGCGGTCCGCGGCGAGGGGGAGGCCTGGTTCGACGTCGCGCACCGCACACTCGAGTGCACCAAGCGGATGATGTCCTTCGAGCTCTACGCCGTGCTGGCGGGCTTCGGCCCGGCGCTGCTCGGGGACTACGTGACGCGCTGCTTCGACCTCGCGCGGCGCTTCGGCGAACTGCTCGAAGAGACGCCGGACTTCGAGCTGCCGGTCGCCCCGGAGGCGAACATCGTCTGCTTCCGCTACGTCCCGCTGGGGGGCGACCAGGACCTCGACGCGGTCCAGGAGCGGGTCCGGCGGCGGCTGCTCGAGGACGGCAGCTTCTATCTGGTCCAGACCCGGCTCGACGGCGCGGTCCACCTGCGCACGACGCTGATCCACCCGCGCACCAGCGAGGCCGACCTGGCCGACCTGCTGACCGCGATCCGCCGCGCCGCGGCGGCCTGACGGGTCGCGGGTGGAGCTCTCGCTGCCGCTGGTCGCCGGCCTCGCCGCGGTCGGCGCCGCGGCCGGCTTCGTCGACGCGATCGCGGGGGGCGGGGGCCTGCTCACGCTGCCCGCGATCCTGCTGACCGGGATGCCGCCGCACCTCGCGCTGGGGACCAACAAGGCGCAGAGCGTCTTCGGCACGGCGGCCGCGCTGCTGCGCTTCGCCCACTCCCCGTTGCTCGACCGGCGCCGCGCGGCGATCGGTGTCGGGCCGGCGCTGGCCGGCTCGGCGGCCGGCGTGCTCGTTGTGCGCGCCGTGTCACCCGCGGCGCTGGCGCCGCTGGTCATGGCGCTGCTCGCGGCGGTCGCCGTCTTCTTCCTGGTGCGGCGCCCGGCGGCCCCCGCCGGCGCGGCCCCGCGCCCGCGGTCCGCGGCGCTGGCCGCACTGGTCGCCGGCGCGCTCGCCTTCTACGACGGCTTCTTCGGCCCCGGGACCGGGACCTTCCTGATCGCGCTCTACACGCTGCTCTGGCACGACCCGCTCGACGCCGCCAGCGCCAACGCCAAGGTCGTCAACTTCTGCTCGAACCTGGCGGCCGCGGTGTCGTTCGCCGCCGCGGGGCTGACGGTCTGGAGCGTCGCGCTGCCGATGGCGGCGGGCCAGCTGGCGGGAAGCTGGGCCGGCGCGCACCTGACGATCCGGCGCGGCCAGGGGCTGGTCCGGGGAACGGTGATCGTGGTCAGCCTGGCGCTGGTGGTCCGCCTGGCCTGGTCGTTCCTGCGCGGTTGAAGCGCCACTCCCCGGCGCGCGCGGCGGTCGCCGGGTAGTCGCCGAGGCCGCGGACCAGCACGACGAGCGCCCCGCCCAGCGCCGTCCCCGCCACCGCCAGCAGCGCCAGCGGCAGCGCGGCCTCGTCGCGCAGCACGCGGTCGGAGACGAGCGCCACCGCGGTCGGGCCGAGGCCGAGGCCGACCAGGTTCTGCAGCAGCAGGTAGACCCCGACGACCTGGCCCCGCAGCCGGTTCGGGGCCAGCTCGGCGATCGCCCCAGCCAGCGCGCCCCACGGCGCGGTCAGGCAGAACACCAGCGCGACGAACAGCGCCGCAGCCGGCGCGCGCCCCGGGACCAGCGTGAAGCCGCAGAGCAGCGGAAGCGCCGCCACGGCCGCCGCCGCGGGCACGAGGAAGGCGGCCGCGCGCCGGCCGCGGGCCCGCCAGCGGTCGGCCAGGTAGCCCCCGGCCGCCATCGCCGCGGTCCCGGCGACCAGCATCGCGAGCCCCTGCAGCGTCCCGGCCGCCGCCAGCGAGAGGCCGTGGCGGCGCACGAAGAAGGTCACCGACCAGGCCTGCACACCGTACGCGGCCACCCCCAGCAGGGCCGCGCCGGCGAACAGCGCGGTCATCGCCCGCGCGTTGTCGCGCAGGTAGGCCAGCGTCCCGGCCAGCGGTACGCGGGCCTCCGCGGCGCCCGCGCCGTGGCGCGGCGGCTCGCGGACCGCGAGCATCAGCGCGGCGATGAAAAGCCCCGGGATGCCGATCCAGAGGAAGACCGTCTGCCAGGCGAAGATCGTGCGGCCGAACGGGAGCGCGATCGTCCCCGTCCCCGCCACCGCCGCGAGCGTCCCGCCCAGGAGCGTCGCAAGCCCGGAGCCGACCGTGCTCCCGGCCGCGAACAGACCGCTCGCGCCGGCGACCTGCCGCGGCGGGAAGAGGTCGGCGATCATCGAGTAGGCGGCCGGGGCCAGCGTCGCCTCGCCGATCCCGACCGCCGCGCGCGCCAGCAGCAGCTCGCCGTAGCCGTCCGCGAGCCCGGCCGCGATCGTCGCCAGGCTCCAGCCCGCGATCCCCGCCGCGGCGATCGTGCGCCGCGTGCCGCGGTCGACCATCCGCCCGAGGAGCAGCCCGAAGAGCACGTAGGTCGCCGAGAAGGCGGTCCCCATCAGCAGGCTCACCTGGGTGTCGCTGAGCGCGAAGTCGCGCTTGATCGGGACGGCCAGCGCGAACAGCACCGCGCGGTCCAGGAAGGACGAAACCTGGGCCAGGGCCAGGACCGCGAGCGCGCCCCAGGCCGCGCGGCCGGCGGCGGCGGGCGGGGGCGGCGGGGGGGCGGGCGGGGTCGGGGCGTCCACGGGCGTCCGGGGCCGGAGGATACGGCTTGACCCGCCCCGGTCCGGACGGTACTTTATGGCGCAAAGTACTTGACGGGAGTGACCGATGCCCAGCCTGCCCCTTCCCTCCGCGATGCGCCTGCCCCCGCCGCTCGATCCCCGCGCCCCCGCCCCGCCCCCGACCCCGCGCCACGCGCTGCTGCTCAACCCCTTCTACCCGAAGGACCCGCACGGCAGCTTCGGCAAGCACGTCCTGACGCCGGCGCTGGCGCTGACGGGGCTCGCCGCGGCCACTCCGCCCGCCTGGACCGTGGCGCTGTGGGACGAGAACCTGCTGCAGGGCCCTCCCCCGCTCGACCCGTTCCCGGCGCTGGTCGGGATCACCGTCCACCTGACCTTCGCGCGCCGGGCCTACGAGCTGGCGCGCTGGTACCGCGCGCGCGGCGCACTGGTCGTGCTGGGCGGCCCGCACGTGCAGAGCTGCCCGTCCGAGGCCCGGGAGCACGCCGACGCGCTGGTCTTCTCGGGCGGGGTCCGGGTTTGGCCGCGCGTGCTGGCGGACGCCGAGCGCGGCGCGCTCTCGGCGGAGTACCAGGGGAGCTACCGCGGGCCGTTCGACGAGGAGCCGGTCGCGCGGCGCGAGCGGCTGCCGCGCGGCAGCTTCCTGACGACCGCCAGCCTGGTCGCGACCCGCGGCTGCTCGAACCGCTGCCGCTTCTGCCACCTCGCGACCGAGGGGCTGGACCTCCCGTTCCAGGCCCGCGACCCGGCCCGGGTCGCGGCGGAGTGGGAGGCCACGGGCGAGCCCTACGCCGTCTTCCTCGACAACAACCTCGGCGCGCAGCCCGAGGTGCTGCGCGCGCTCTGCCGCGCGCTCGCGCCGCTGCAGGGGATCTGGAGCGCCGCGCTCTCGCTGGACGTGACGGACGACCCGTCGCTGGTGCGCGAGATGGCGCTGGCCGGCTGCACCGGCGTCTTCGTCGGGCTCGAGACGCTCGAGGCCGAGAACCTCCGCGCGGCCGGCAAGCGCTCGCCACCCCCCTCGGACTACGCGCGTCGCGTGAGGATCCTCCACGACGCCGGGATCCAGGTGAACGGCAGCTTCGTGCTGGGGTTCGACGCCGACGGCCCCGAGGTCTTCGAGCGCACCGCGGAGTGGATCGAGCAGCAGCGGCTGGAGTGCGCGACCTTCCACATCCTGACGCCCTACCCGGGCACGCCGCTGTTCCGCCGGCTCGAGCAGGAAGACCGCCTGCTGCACCGGAACTGGGAGCTGTACGACACGGCGCACGTCGTCTTCCGCCCGGCGCGGATGACCGAGACGCAGCTCGCCGAGGGCTACGCCTGGCTCTACCGCCGGCTGTTCTCGCCGGCCTCGATCTGGGCCCGCCGGCCCGAGGACCCGGGCGCGGTTCTCCCTTACCTCGCGATGTCGGTGCTCTACAAGAAGACCAATCGGCTCTGGCCGTTCCTGATCCGGCACCGGCTCGTGGGCCCGTTCTGGCGCCCGCTGATCGCGCTCTCGCGGCGGCGTCACCTCGCCTTCCGGCGGCGCCTGGCGCTTGCTGCTACGATGACGCGCGTTTCCAGGGAGACCGCTCCATGCCGCGCTCCGGCCTCGCCGCCGCTCTCGTGACGATGCTCTGCGCCGCCGCCTGTGGCGGCTCGCGCCTGCCGCCGACCGACCCGCTGATGCAGCGCGGGATCGAGCTCTACTCCGACAACTGCCTGGTCTGCCACCAGGCCTCCGGCGGCGGTGTCGCCGACCTGCAGCCCGCCCTCATGGGCTCGTCCAAGGTCGCGGGCGACCCGGCGACGGTGGTGCGCTGGGTGCTGCTCGGCTCGGAGGCGGAGAAGGCCGTCGCCGGGCGGCGCTACCAGAACGTGATGCCCGCCTTCGACCACCTCGGCGACGAGGACGTCGCGGCGGTCGTGACCTACGTCCGCCAGACCTTCGGCAGCGGCGCCTCGCCGGTCACGCCGGCATTCGTGGCGGAGACCCGCAAGGCGTCCGGCGCCCGCTGAGCGGGGCCGCGATGCGCGTCCTGCCGCCGCTCGTCGCGCTGCTGTGCACGCTCGTGCCGGCGGCGCTCCAGCCGGTCCGCGCCGAGGGCGAGGGCTGGCTCGGCTACCACTGGGACCGGGTCGCCTCGGCGCGCTACCGGGTCGTGCAGCGCGAGGAGTCGGTCACCGTGCACGAGGGGAAGAGCACCCCGGGCGCGGTGACGGTCGAGACCCTGCTGCAGCTCGTGCCGGTCGCGCGCAGCGACAAGGAAACCGTGCTCGAGGTCCGCTTCGAGCGGGTCTCGATCCAGGCCGACCCGCAGGGACTTGAGGCCGACTCGGACGCCAGCGCGAACCTCAAGGGGGGCCCGCTGGCCGCGCTCCCGGCGGTGCTCGCGGCGGTGCGCGCCGCGCCGCCGCGGATCGCGCTCTCGCCCGGCGGCCGCGCGCTGCGGGTCGAGGGGCTGACGGCCTTCCTGGACGCCGCGCGCGGCGCGCTGCCGGAGGGCCCGAACCGCGACGGGCTGCTGCGCTACGTCCTGCCGGTCTCCGAGGCCGAACTCGCCGACCGCCTCGGCGCGATCGTCATGCCGCTCCCCAACCGCGCGGTCGCCCCGGGCGTGGCGCTTCCGGTGCGCCTGCCGGTCCCCGGCAGCGCCGAGCCGCAGGAGGCGACCGTCACCTTCGCCGGCGTCGAGACGGTGGACGGGCGCGAGGCGCTGCGCGTCGTGCGCACGCTCTCGGCCGAGTCGCTGCCGCCCTCGACGGTGGGCGAGGGCGAGCGGCGCGTGGTCGTCACCACCACGCGCTACGCCGCCGACTCGACGCTGCTGCTGGCCACGGCGCTCGGCATCCCGCTCTCGCAGGCGACGACGGTCACGAGCGCGCAGCGGGTGGAAGGCGGGGCCGTCCCGGGGGGGACTCCGGCCGGATCGGTCGTCGAGACCAACCGCACGATCGAGGCCACGCTGGCCGGACACGAGCCCGCAGTGGCTACGGCGCCGCCCGCCGCCGCCCCGCCGCCGCCCCCCGCGCCGCGTTTGTGAGCCGCGCGAACAGGCCGAACGGGGCGTCGGGCGCCTGGCGCACGTCCTCCAGCTCCGCCCCCGCGTAACGGGCCACCGCGGCCCCCACGAGCCGCGTCCAGATCCAGGCCTGCAGCGCGAACGCGGCCAGCGCGAGCAGCGTGAAGAGCGCGACCCCGCCCCCGCCCAGCGGCTCGGCCGCACGCCACCCGGCCAGCACCGGCAACGGGAGGGCGGCCGCGACGAACAGCGCCGCCGCCGGGCCGAAGAGCGCCCCGAGCGGGTGACGGCGGCAGACCCCCAGCGCCACCGCGACCGCGCGCCGCGCGCGCCGGCGGCCGTCGGCGACGACGATCACGCGCGTCCAGAGCGCGGCCGCCGCGACCAGCGCGAGCCAGCCGAGGCTCGCCAGCAGCGCGGCCAGCGGGATCGCGACGTCGATCGTGTAACGCCACCACCCGGCCTGCACGCCGGCGCGGTGCAGCGCGCCCGACAGACCGCGCAGCGCCGCCGCCCCCGCGCCGCCGGCGAGCAGCGCGAAAAGCGCCACCCGCAGCAGCGGCCAGAGGTGCGAGAGGCCGCCGCGGAAGACGGCCGGCGCGAGCCGCGGGCGGTCCCACGGCCCGCGCGGCGGCGCCAGCACGCGGACCGCGCCGGCCAGCAGCAGCTGGTCGAGCAGCAACGCGGCGGCGAGGCCGAGCGCGAGCCCGCCGGCCCAGGCGCCGCCGACCTCGACCACCATCCGCGCGGCGAGGACCCAGGGGAGCGGTCCCGCGCCATCCGCGAAATAGGAGTTCGTGGCCGGTCCGGCCGCGATCGCGCCGCGGGCCAGCAGCCACGCCGGCAGCGCGCCGAGCACGACCAGCGCGAGCCGCGCGGCCGCGACCTTCAGCGTGGCGCGGGAGAAGGGACCGGGGCTGGGTTTCAGAGCCACAGCGTCAGCGCCCCCACCACCCAACCGGCCAGGCTCCCGAGCCAGCCCCCCCAGTCGGCGGCGAGGCCCGGCTTCGGTTCGAGCCGTCGGCCGTCGTTCAGTTCGATGGGGTCGATCGCGATCGTTCCCCGGGGATCGACCCGCGCCGCAACCAGCGGGGCCGCGCGCAGGAAGCGGTAGGCGCGCCAGGGCGCGCGTCCGTCCCAGACCTCGGTCACCCCGGCGCCGTCGGCGAAACGAAACTCGAGCTCGACCGGCAGGTGCTGCCAGGCCGGGCCGGTGACGCGGACGCGGCTCTCGTAGAGCGCGCCCTCCTCGGGCTCGTAGCCCGGCTCGGCCGGGCCGCGCACGGCCGCCAGGCGGCGCCGGGCGATCGATCCCGGCGCGGCCGCGTCGGCCCGCGTCCAGCCCGGGTCGGCGACCTCCACGAAGACCGTCCCGTCGGTTTCGCGCGCGTCCTCCGGCGCCAGCGCGGCGGCGTGCTCGTCGCGCGTCGCGGGCGTCACCTCGAGCGGGCCCGCCGGCCCGGGCACGCGGCCGAGCGGCGGCTGCCAGCGCGCGGTCGTCGCGCGCTCGACCGCGAAGTCGGGCTGGCGCGCGGTGGTGTAGGCCTCGGCCAGAAAGTCGGCCAGCGGTCCCCCTCCCTGCTCGCGCGCCACCGCGAGGAAGTCGGCGAGGGTCGGGTGGCGGAAGGCCCAGCGCGCGTAGAAGGCGCGGAAGACCCGGTCGATCGTCTCGCGTCCGAAGCGCTTCTCGGCGGTCTCGAGCGTCTGCCCGACCCGGATGTAGACCTGCAGTCCCAGCGTGCCCGGGGCGTAGAGCCACGATGGCGAGCGCGCGATCGGCTCGCGGATCCGCTCGTTGCCGAAGCCGAGCGCGAGCCGGCCGGACCCCCCGCGCAGCAGCGGCCGGCCGAGCAGCACGCTCGACGCCTCGTCGCCGCCGAACAGGGTCTCCATCGCGCGGGCCTGCCAGTAGGTCGCGAACCCTTCGTCGAGGTACGCCGCCTCCTGCTCGTTCGAGGCCAGGAGGCCGTAGAAGTACTCGTGGGCGAACTCGTGGACCAGCGTCCCTTCCTGGAACCGCAGCCCGGCCGACGGGAAGCGGAGGTCGGCGAGGTCGGCGGCGCTGCCGGTGAAGAAGGTCGGGTACTCCATCCCGGCGGTCTCCTGGGCCCACGACGGCGGGAAGACCTCGGTCAGGTGGTCGTAGGGATACGGGCCGACGCCGGCACCGAGCGTGTCGAGCGCCGCCTCGGTCGCACGCTGCCAGCGCGGGACGAGCGCCTCGAGGCCGCGCGGAAAGAGGTAGCGGACCGTGACCGCCGGACCGCCCCCCTGCGGCGCGTGGCGGCTCGTCGCCTCGGCCAGCCGGGAGCCGGCGACGAGCGCGAAGTCGTGGACCGCGCGCTGCGTGAAGCGGTGCGCGACCAAGCCGTCCGCGCCGGGCGCGGGCGGTCCGTCCGGCCGCCCGGTGGCGCCGACGAGCCAGCCCGACGGGACCCGGAAGGTGACGTCGAAGTCGGCGAACTCGGCGAAGAACTCGGTCGTCGAGTGGAACTGCCGGGCCGCGCCGGGGACGCCGATCTTGGGGTACCACTGCCCGACCAGGAAGAAGTCGCGCGCGCCGCCGGTGCGCGCGATCGGGTGCGGCAGGCGCCCTTCGAAGGCGATCGCCAGCGTCACCGTCTCCCCCGGGGCGAGCGGCCCGGGCAGCGCGATCTCGGCCAGCGAGCGGTCGAGCGGGTTGCCGTCGTCGGGCTGGACCGGCCGCCAGGACAGGGGCAGTTCGCGGCCGTCCGGCCCGCGCAGCGCGATCGACTTCGGCTCGATCCAGCCCCAGGGGTCGGGCTCCTTCTCGAGCAGCTCGTCGACCGCGTCGAAGCGGCCGATCTGCTCCTCCGAGAGCCAGGTCGTGCGCTCGTGCGCGAAGGCGTTGAGGTAGAGGTGGAGCGGCAGCGCCTCGAGCGGCGCGCCGGTGGTGTTGGTCCAGCGGATCTCTTCGGTCCCCGCGAGGGCCCGCGTCGCGGGCTCCAGCCGGGCGTCGATCCGGTAGGAGATCGCCGTGGGCGGCAGCTCGAGCGCCGGCGCCGGCGGCGCGGCTGCGGCGGCGGTGGTCGCAGCGGCGGCCGCAGCGGCGGCCGCGAGCAGGGCGCCCAGGACGGATCGCCCCGCCCGCCGTCGTCCGCCGGCCGCGCGCGCGGTCCCGTCGCGGCGGGGGCACGGATTCGAAGCGGGAAAGCGCGCGTCGGGGAGCATCGGCGGGGGCGTTCCGGGCGGAGAAGGCACGCTACGGCATTCCGCCCGGCGCGGTCAATCGGAGCGGCCGCGCCCCTTCTCCGGTTTCGCGGCGAGCGCGCGCTGCAGCGCGTCGGCCAGCGCGCCGCCGCCGCCGCCCGCCGGCTCGGGCGCCGCCAGCTTGGCGCGCTGGAGCTCGTCCAGTCCGCCGGCCTCGAGCGGGTCGAGCGAGAGCGAGATCCGCCGCGCCTCGGGATCGATCGCCAGGACCGCGACCTCGACCTCCTGGCCCGGGCGCACGACCTCGCTGGGGTGCGTCACGCGCCGGTCGCCGCCCATCGCGCTGACATGGACCAGCCCCTCGACCCCGGGCGTCAGCTCGACGAACGCGCCGAAGGCCGCGACCCGCGTCACGCGCCCCTTCAGGGTGCGGCCCGGCGCCAGCAGCGCGGCCGCCTCGCGCCACGGATCCTCGCCGACCTGCTTCAGGCTGGCCGAGATCCGCGGCCGCTCCCCTTCCAGATCGACCTCCAGCAGCCGGACCGTGACCGCGGTCCCCGGCGGCAGGGCCGGCCGCGCCGTATCGTCGCGCGACCACGAGAGCTCGGAGCGCGGGATCAGGGCGTGGACGCCGGCGCCGAGGTCGACGAAGACACCGAAGCGCTCCGCGCGCACCACCATCGCCTCGAGGATCTGGCCCTCGTCGAGCCCGGCCAGCAGCTCGTCACGCGCCGCAGCCTGTTGCTCGCGCAACAGGTCGATCCGCGACAGCACGATGTCGCGGCCGCGGACGTCGGTCACCTTGAAGCGCAGCGTGTGCCCCGCGTACTCCGCCAGCGGCCGAGCCTGCCCGAGCTCCATCTGCGAGAAGGGGACGAAGCCGCGCTGGCCGCCCAGCTCGACCGTGAACCCGCCCTTGTTCTCGCCCGAGACCTTCCCCTCGACCGGTACGCCGCTGCGCCGGGCCTCCTGCAGCCGCTCGAGGTCGAGCGCGCGGGCCGCCAGCGCGTGCGACAGCTCGATCGTCCCGCCCGCGGCGCGCGTCACCAGGAACTGGGCCCGCGTGCCGACCCGGAACGCGACCAGCTCCTCGGGGGTCATCCCCTCGAGCGGCATCACCGCCTCGCTGCGCTGGCCGACGTCGACCAGCAGGGCCGAGGCGGTGCGCTGCACGACCGTCCCCTCGACCCGGTCGCCGGCCGAGAGGACGGCGAAGCGCTCGCGGCCGGTCTCGGCCAGCAGGCGGGCGAACTCGTCGCTGTCGCCCGCGGCCGGCGGGGGCGCGGCGCCGCCGCGGGACGGGGCAGGTCCTCTTCTTCATCATGCCGAGAGTCTGAACCGCCGCCCGCGCGGTGGCCAGCGGGAGGGCTCGAGCGCTTGACCGGGCGCGGCCGGCTCGCGCAGGATGCGCGCGCCCGCGGCGCTCCGGCCGTGCGGAACGGGAGGTTCCTCATGCGCCACGCCGCCGTCGCCGCGCTGCTCGTCCTGCTCGCCGCGCCGCTCACCCTGCCGGGCACGGCGGCGCAGCAGGAGCCCGCCTCCGAGACTCGCCGACCGAAGCCGCCGCCAAGGCGGCCGCGACGGAGGAGGCTCCCAAGACGTTCGAGTGGGGCGGCGCGGTGAGCATCCTCGGCAACGCGGCGAGCGGGGCCGCTTCGGCAGCCCCGACCAGCCCGATCCAGGGAGCGACTACTTCTGGGGCGAGGGGTATGTCTCGATCGGGCTGACCTGGCGGCCCGCCGGATGGGTGACGATCGACGCCGCGGGCGCCGCGTCGTTCACCCTGGGTGACGACGTCTACGGTTCCGATACGGACGGCAAGGCCCTCGTCGAGCGCCTCTCGGTCGCCTTCCCCGACATCGGCGGTTCGGGGATCAGCATCACGGCCGGTCGGCAGAACCTCAAGATCGGGGACGGCTTCATCGTCAGCGACGGGTACCGCGACGAGAAGACGGCAGGCTACCTGGTCCCGTTCAGCTTCTTCGACGCCCTCGTCATCGATTGGGAGCGCGACGGGTTCGCGGTCAAGGCGCTGGGGGGCCTGCTCGGGAACACGACGTACGACTATCCCCAGGAAGACGGCTACTTCGGCGGCGTCGACCTGAGCTGGTCGAAGGGCGAGGAAGGGCCCGGCCTCGGAGCGCTCTACCTCGCGCGCGCCGACAGCGGACCGCTGGACAACGACGCGGAGGTCCTCTCGGTGCGCGGCAGCCTGCCGGTCGGACCGGTCACCTTCAACGGCGAGTACGCGTGGGAGTTCGGATCGATCGGGACGGCCCGTACGATGCGTCGGCCTGGAACGCCGCCGTCCGCTGGACCCTGCCGAGCGAGTTCGAGAGCTACCTGCGCCTGCGCTACGCCTTCTTCAGCGGGGACGACCCCGGGACCGAGGACCAGGAAGGGTACTACTCCTGGTTCTACGGCAAGGACGGCTGGTCGGAGTGGTACATCGGCGAACTCGTCGGGTCGACGCTCAACGACAACACCGACGAAAAGGTGCTGTGGCTCGAGGGGGCCTGGTCCCCCTCCGACGTCCTGATCCTCCGCGCCCTCGTCCACCGGATCTGGGTCGATACCGGCGCGTACCACGAGGTTCCCGAGGGCGCGGGAAATGAGTTCGCGGACGAGCTCGACCTGAACTTCGAGTGGACGATCAACGACTCGTGGGGCCTCTGGGGATACCTCGGCTGGGCTCGGCCGCTCGACGCGGCGAAGGCGAGCTACGGTGACGACTCGTTCCTCGGCGGGGCGGTCGTCCTCGACTGGACCTTCTAGCCGCGCGGGGGCGCCCCGCACCGCCTCTGGACCGCGCCGCCCCCCCGCCCTAAACTCCCGCCTGCCCGGGCGTTGCCGGCCCCGGGCCGCGGAGGGAGCCGGGGCCTTGGCCGAGTTCCTCGAGTTCGAGGACGTATCCAAGCACTACGGCGCCGGTGAAGGCCGTGGACGGCGTGTCGCTGTCGATCCGCAGGGCGAGTTCTTCTCGCTGCTGGGGCCGAGCGGCTGCGGCAAGACCACCCTGCTGCGCATCCTGGCCGGCTTCGAGCAGCCCGACACCGGCCGGGTGCTGCTCGACGGGGAGGACATCACCGACCTGCCGCCCAACGAGCGCAAGGTCAACACCATCTTCCAGAGCTACGCGCTGTTCCCGCACCTGACGGTGCGCGAGAACATCGCCTTCGGCCTGAAGGTCGCCAAGCGGCCCGACAGGCGAGATCGAGCGCCGAGGTCGACGAAGATGCTGACGCTGATCCAGATGGAGGACCAGGCCTGCAAGAAGCCCGGACCAGATCAGCGGCGGGCAGAAGCAGCGCGTGGCCATCGCGCGCGCGCTGATCAACAAGCCGCAGCGTGCTGCTGCTCGACGAGCCGCTGGCCGCGCTCGACCTCAAGCTGCGCCAGCGCATGCTGATCGAGCTGGACCTGATCCACGACGAGGTCGGGCATCACCTTCCTCTACGTGACCCACGACCAGGGCGAGGCGATGAGCCTGTCGGACCGCATCGCGGTGATGAAGCACGGCAGGATCGAGCAGCTCGGCACCCCGGCCGAGATCTACGAGGCCCCGCGCACCAGCTTCGTCGCCGCCTTCATCGGCGACACGAACTTCTTCGAGGGGACGGTCGACTCGAGAACTGGCTCGGCCGTCGACGGACTACAGCCGGCTGGCGCATCGACGGCTTCCCCGACCTGCGTGGCCTACAACGACAAGCAGATCAAGGACGGGCGACCACGTCTACCTGAGCGTGCGGCCGGAGAAGATCCGCATCTCGCGCGAGCGGCCCGAGCCGGCGGCCCACTCGAACGTCGTCGCAGGCGCGGGTGGAGGACGTCGATCTACCTCGGGCTCGCACACCAAGTACTGGGTGCGGGCCGAGGACTACCGCATCTCGGTGCTACCAGCAGCACAACCGCTTCCTGCTGGACGAGAAGCCGATCCGCTGGGGCGAGAAGCGTCTGGCATCCGCTGGCACGCCGACGACGGCTTCATGCTCGAGCGCTACGCCGAGCCGGACGAGACGCCTGATCGGCACCCCGCCCGAGGAGGTCGGCGAGACGCCGAGGCAACGGCCGGCGAGAGCGCCGGCGGACGGGTCCCGGCGGGGCCTGAGCGCGTGCAGCCGCAGCCGCCGCAGCGCCGAGTGGCTCGGTGACCCTGCCGTCGTTCGTCTGGCTGCTGGTGCTGTTCCTGGTCCCGACGGTGATCGTGTTCGCGATCGCCTTCAAGCCGGCCGACGCCCTACGGCGGGATCGGCGCGGGCTGGACGCTGGAGACGCTGCGCACGCTCGGCAACCCGAACTACCCGGCGATCATCTGGCGCACGATCTGGCTGAGCGTCGTGACGACCGTCGCTGTGCCTGCTGCTGGCGACGCCGATGGGCTACTACATGGCCGCGGTGCGCCGCGGCGCTGGCGGCGCACGCTGCTGCTGCTGGTGATCGTGCCGTTCTGGACCAGCTTCCTGGTGCGCATCTTCGCCTGGAAGGTGCTGCTGCACCCGGAGGGCCTGCTCAAGCACGTGCTGGTCGTCGCTGGGGCTGGTCGCGCCCGACACCTCGCTGCTCTACAACGCCGGGGCGGTGCTGCTGGTGCTGGTCTACACCGAGCTGCCGTTCGCCATCCTGCCGATCTACGCCGCCGCCGAGAAGTTCGACTTCCGCCTGATCGAGGCCGCGCGCGACCTCGGCGCCTCGCCCGTTGCGCGCGTTCCGCGCGTCTTCCTGCCCGGCATCCGGCGCGGCCTGCTGACCGCCATGCTGGTGGTGTTCATCCCGGCGCTGGGCTCCTACGTCGTGCCCGACATCGTCGGCGGGCCCACCAGCGAGATGATCGGCAACAAGATCGCCCAGCGCACCTTCGTGGACCGCAACCTGCCGCACGCCAGCGCCCTCTCGGCGCTGCTGGCGCTGGCGGTGCTGCTGCCGACGCTTCGGCCGTCGCTGGTCCTGCAGCCGCGGCCGGGACGCTCCGGCGCCGCGAAGGCGGAGGAGCTCGCCATGAAGCGCAGCCGCGTGCCGCTCTGATCACGACGCTGGCCGTGCTGGTCTTCTTCTACCTGCCGGTCGCTGGTGCTGGTGCTCAACTCGTTCAACGCCTCGCGCTTCGGCGGCGCGTGGGAGGGGTTCACGCTCGACTGGTACCGCCGGCTGTGGGACGCGCGCGAGATCTGGCACGCGCTGCGCAACACGCTGATCATCGCGACGGTCGCGACGACCGTGTCGACCGTGCTCGGCACCACCGCGGCGTTCGCGCTGCACCGCTACACCGCAGCCGGCTGCAGCGGCTGCACTACCTGCTGATCTACACGCCGCTGGTGGTCCCCGAGATCCTGATGGGCATGAGCCTGCTGCTGTTCTTCGTCGCGCTCGGGTGCAGCTGGGGCTGATCACCATCATCCTGTCCCACGTCACCTTCTGCGTGAGCTACGTGACGATGATCGTGCTCGGCCGGCTGCAGGACTTCGACTGGTCGCTGGTCGAGGCCGCGCAGGACCTCGGCGCCGGCTGGTGGACCACGATCCGGCGCGTGCTGCTGCCGCTGCTGGCCCCCGGCATCGCCGCCGGCGCGCTGCTGGCCTTCACCCTCTCGATCGACGATTTCGTCATCACCTTCTTCGTGGCCGGGCCGGGCTCGACCACGCTGCCGATGCGGATCTACAGCATGATCAAGCACGGCTCGCCGCCGCTGATCAACGCCCTGTCCACGCTCCTGCTGGTGGTCACCTTCGTCACGGTCTGGCTCAGCCAGCGCCTCATGGGGGACAAGCGATGACCTTCCCGCACCGCGTCCGTCCTGCGCCGTTCTCGCGCTCGCCGCGCTCGCCCTCGCGCTGCCGGCTGCGGCAGGCCGCAGCCGGTGCTCCACGTCTACACCTGGGCCGACTACATCAAGCCCGAGCTGGTCCAGCAGTTCGAGACAGGACGGAGGTGCAGGTCGTCATCGACACCTTCGACTCCAACGAAGCGATGTACGCCAAGCTCAAGGCCGGGGCGTCGGGCTACGACCTGATCACGCCGTCCAGCTACATGGTCAGCATCATGAACAAGCAGGGCATGCTGCAGCCGCTCGACCACGCGCAAGCTCCCCAACCTGAAGCACGTCGATCCCGACTACCTGGGGACCTCGCGCTCGACCCGAAGATGCAGCACAGCGTGCCCTACATGCTGACCAACACCGGGATCGCCTACCTCAAGTCCAAGGTGCCGGACTTCGAGCCCACCTGGGCGGCCTTCGACCGGGCCGACCTCAAGGGCCGCATGACGATGCTGAACGACATGCGCGAGACGATCGGCGCGGCGCTCAAGTTCCTGGGCTACAGCCTGAACACCACCGACGACCAGGAGCTGGAGCAGGCCCGCGACGTGGTGATCCGCTGGAAGAAGAACCTGGCCAAGTTCGAGAACGAGCAGTACAAGAGCGGCCTGGCCTCGGGCGAGTTCCTGCTGGTCCACGGCTACAGCGGCGACATCTTCCAGGTCCAGTCGCGAGAACGAGGACATCGTCTTCGCGGCCCCGCGCGAGGGGATCTCGATCTCCTGCGACGACTTGGTGATCCCGAAGGGCGCGAAGCAGGCCGACCTGGCCTACACCTTCATCGACTTCCTGCACGATCCGAAGAACGCGGCGGCGAACAGCGAGTTCATCGGTTACCTTTGCCCGAACTCGGCCAGCTACCCCTTGCTGCCCGAGGAGTTCCGGTCGAGCCCGGCGGTCTTCCTCGACCCGGCGGTGCGGGCGCGGAGCGAAGTGATCCTCGACCTGGGCGACGAGAACCGGAAGTACACTCGCATCTGGGACCAGATCAAGGCCGCGGACTGAGCGGCGAAAGGCACCCCGAGGCTCCCATGAAAGACTTCCTGAAGATGTTCTTCGCGAGCCTCCTGGCGCTCGCGTTCGTCGCGGCCGGGCTGTTCTTCGCGGTCCTGCTGGTGGCCCTCCTGGCCGCCGGCTCGGCCGGCCAGAGCGGGGCCCCGCGCGCCCCGCGCGACGCGATGCTGGTGGTCGATCTCTCGACGCCGGTCGCCGACCGGCCGGACTTCCGCGAGCCGGGACAGCTGCTGCAGGACGCGCTGATGGGGCGCCAGGGCGAGCGGCTTTCGCTCTGGGACGTGACCCAGGCGATCCGCCAGGCGGCCAAGGACGACGCGATCCGCGGGATCCTGATCACCGGCGGGGTGGCGCGCGACGGCTACAGCTCGGGCTGGGCTGCGCTCTCCGACATCCGGCGCGCGCTCTCCGCCTTCAAGGAGTCGAAGAAGCCGGTCTGGGCCTACGACATGGGCTACGACGAGGCCTCCTACTACCTGGCCTCGGTCGCCGACCACCTGGTGGTCCACCCCTTCGGCGACGTCGAGCTGAACGGCTTCGCCAGCGAGCCGATGTTCTTTGCCCGGGCCTTCGAGAAGTACGGCGTCGACGTCCAGGTCACGCGGGTCGGCAAGTACAAGTCGGCAGTCGAGCCCTTCGTGCTGGACCGGATGTCGGACGAGAACCGCGAGCAGGTCGGGCTGCTGCTGGGCGACCTGTGGGGCGTCTTCCTGGCCGACGTCGGGGCCTCGCGCGGGCTGCCCCAATCCGAGCTGCAGCGGCTGGCGGACGAGCGCGGCTACTACCAAGCCGACCAGGCCCGAGCGGCCAAGCTGGTCGACCGGCTGGCCTACTACGACGAGCTGCAGCAGGAGCTGAAGAAGCTGACGGGAGCCGACGCCGACGCCCGGACCTTCCGCCGGATCGACCTCGACGACTACATCCTCTGGCGCGAGGCGCGCCGCCGGCCGGCCGCCGGCCGGAACCGGATCGCGGTGATCTACGCCGAAGGGGAGATCGTCGACGGCAACAGCAAGTCCGAGGTCGGCGGCGACGTGCTGGCGCGCCTGCTGCGGCGGGCCCGGCTCGACAAGGACGTCAAGGGGGTCGTGCTGCGGGTCAACAGCCCGGGCGGCAGCGCCTCGGCCTCGGAGGTGATCCAGCGCGAGGTCCGGCTGACCCGCGAGAAGAAGCCGGTGGCGGTTTCGATGGGGACCGTCGCGGCCTCCGGCGGGTACTGGATCTCGACCTTCGCCGACCGGATCTTCGCCGAGCCGAACACGATCACCGGCTCGATCGGGGTGTTCGGGATGCTCCCCAGCGTGCAGCGCCTGATGAACGGCGTCGGGGTCACGACCGACGTCGTGAAGACCGGGCGCTACGCCGACCTGTTCACGCTCTACCGCCCCAAGAGCCCGGAGGAGCTGGCGATCGTCCAGGGCTTCGTCGACCGGATCTACGACGAGTTCACGAACAAGGTCGCGGAGAGCCGCAAGCTGCCGCGGGAGAAGGTGCTCGAGATCGCCCAGGGCCGGGTCTGGTCGGGCGGCTCGGCCAAGGCGCTCGGGCTGGTCGACGAGTTCGGCGGTCTCTCGGCGGCGATCGAGTGGACCGCGAAGAAGGCCGGTCTCGGCGAACAGTACGGCCTGACCTTCTACCAGGAGCAGAAGACCCCCTGGCAGCAGGTCCTCGAGTCGGTCGGCCGGCACCAGGAGCGGGACCGGGCGGCCGGGGGCGCGCTGCTCGGCGAGGCCCGGCGCGTCGCGGCCGAGGTCGAGCGGCTGTCCCTGCTGAGCGACCCGCAGGGGGCCTACGCGCGGCTGGCCTTCGACATCCAGCCGCGCTGAGCGGCGTTCACTTCGCGGTGCGGACGCGGACCTGCGCCAGCAGGTTCGCGACCGCCTTGTCCCCGGGGTCGAGCGCCTGGGCCTCGGTCAGGACCTTCAGCGCATCGCCGTCGCGGCCGGCCTCGACCAGCAGGCTGGCCAGCGCCTTGTAGGACAGGATCGCCAGCGGGTCGGTGGCGATCGCCCGGCGATAGGCCGCTTCGGCGCCGGTCCGGTCCCCCTTCGAGTCGAGCAGCTGGCCGAGCCGGTGCCAGCCCAGCGCGAACCCCGGGTCGACCTGCACCGCGTGCCGGAAGACGCCGATCGCCTCGTCGGTGCGGCCGGTCAGGATCAGTGCGCGGCCGTAGCTCTCGAGGAAGGCCGGGTTGTCGGGCTCGACCGCGCGGAGCGCCTCGAACAGGGGCAGCGCCGTTTCCGGTCGCGACGACTGGCTGGCGACGAGCGCGGCGTCGTACTGCTTGAGGAACGCGCCGCGGTCCTTGGGATCGACCGCCTCGCGCTCGACCAGTTCGCCGGCGTCGGCGCGCCGCGCGCTGGCGGCGTAGCCCAGCGCCCGCAGCTGCGCCATCTCCTCCTCGCTCACCGCGCGCTCGCCCGAGGCCTCGGGGGCCGCGTCGCGCGCGCGCTGGACCAGCAGCGCCAGGCTGCGCCGCGCGGCGTCGACCTCGGCGGGCCGCACGGCCTCCAGGTCGCGCAGTTCCTTCGGGTCGTCGGCCAGGTCGAAAAACTCCGCCCGCGGCGCCTCGATCAGCTTGGCGGGGCCGTTGACGAAGGCGCGCAGCCCCGACCAGCCGTACTGGATCCGCGGCGTGTGGCTCTCGGCGAAGACCCCCGGCCGCGCCGGGAGCGGACCCTGGCCGGTCAGCGCGGCCGCGAGCGACAGTCCGTCGGCGCCGGCCAGCGGGGCCAGCCCCATAAGTTCTGCCAGCGTCGGCGCCAGGTCGGCCAGGCTGACGGTGCCGTCGATCACCGCCGACCGGACCCCGCGCGAAGCCCCGGCGACGACCAGCGGGACGTGCATCACCCCCTGATAGAGGAAGATCCCGTGCGTCGCCTCATCGTGCTCGCCCAGCCCCTCGCCGTGGTCGGCGGCGACGACCACGAGCAGGTCGCGGTCGCGCCCCTCGGTGGCCAGCCCGTCGAGCAGGCGGCCGAGCGCACGGTCGGCCTCGGCCACCTCGCCCTGGTAGAGGTTCCCCTTGTAGCGCGCGGCCAGGTCGGGCGGCGGGTCGTACGGCGCGTGGGGCTCGAACAGGTGGACCCAGAGGAAGGCCGGCTTCGGACCGAGCGCGATCAGCCAGGTCAGCGCGCTGTCGACGGTGTCGACGCCGCGCCGCTGGGCGAAGCGCAGGATCGGGCCCTGGCGCGCGTCGGATGGCGGCATCCGGTCGTCGTAGACGTCGAAGCCGCGGGCCAGGCCGTGGGCGCGCGCCAGGACCTGGCTGGAGACGAAGGCGCCGGTCGCGAAGCCCCTGCTCTTGAAAGCCTCGGGCAGGGTAGGGACCTCCTCCGGCAGCGCGAAGGTCCCGTTCTCGACCACGCCGTGCCCGGGCAGCGTGCGCCCGGTCAGGATCGAGGCGTGGGCCGGTGTGGTGATCGGCGCGGTGGTCTGTGCGGCGGTGAAGCGCGCCCCCGCTGCGGCCAGCGCGTCGAGTCGGGGCGTGCCGGCGTCGGCGCGGCCGTAGCAGCCGACGCGGTCGGCGCGCAGCGTGTCGATCGTGACCAGCAGCACGGTCGGCGGCGCGCCGCCGCCGGGGCCCTTTTCCGATTCCCCGCCGCGCGGGCCGGAGCAGGCCGCGGCCCCGAGCGCGACGAGGATCGCGAGCAGGATCGCGAGCACGGGCATCGCGCCGGGACGGGGCGCACGGGGCGCCGTCTTGCGCTTCATCGGGCTTCTCTCCGCAGGGCGGGTATTCTGGTGTCCGTGGCCCGGCGCTGCCAGTTGCCGGGGGGGGCGACCGCCCGCGACCGGTCAGGGCGCGTCGGCCGGGTCGCGGTCCTCGACCGTGCCCGCGGCCGCCACGAGCCGCTCCCCGTCCCCGGCCCGAGCCACAGCTCGGCCGCCGCCGCGGCCTGCCGCACGAGCATCGGCCAGCCGTTGACGCCGAGCGCGCCGGCCGCGCGCGCGCGCTCGAGAAAGCGCGTCTGCCAGGGGTTGTAGACCAGGTCGACGACGACCTGCTCGGGGCGGAACGCTTCGTCGGTCAGGGGCGGCGTCGCGGTCACGTCGGGCCAGGTCCCGAGCGGCGTGGCCTGCACCACCAGGGGGCAGGCCGCGACCCGCGCCGCCAGCGCCGGGTCGTCCCAGCCGACCGCGCGCGCGGAGAGCGGCGCCGGCCAGGCCGCCACGCGCGCCGGGTCGCGCGCCACGATCAGCACGTCGAAGGCCTGCCGCGCCAGGGCCCAGGCGACCGCGCGCGCCGCGCCCCCGGCCCCCAGGATCGCAACCCGTGCCGGCGCCCCGGCCAGGCGCTCGACCGCCCGGCGCTCGGCGAGCAGCGCGTCGAAGAAGCCGCGGGCGTCGGTGTTGGCGCCGTGGAGCCCGCCGCCGGCCCGGGGCACCAGCGCGTTGACCGCGCCGGTGGCGCGCGCCGCGGGGTCGAGCTCGTCGGCCAGCGCGGCGGCCGCAAGCTTGTGCGGGATCGTGACGCTCGCGCCGCAGAGCTCGCCCGACGCGACCCGGCGCGCCGCGGCGGCGAACTCGGCCGGCGGCACGTCGACCGGCTGGAAGTCGACCACGGGACCGCCGGCGGCGCCGAGCGCGCGGAACAGGTCGGCCGAGCGGCTGTGCGCGACCGGGTGGCCGAACAGGGCGATCTTCACGCGCGCTCCGCGAGGCGCTCGAGGTCCTCGAAGAACGCAGGGTACGAGATCGTGACCCACTCGCCGCCGGTCAGCGTCGAGGGTCCGTCGGCGAGGGCCGCCGCGACCGCCCCCGCCATCGCGATCCGGTGGTCGCCGCGGGCGTCGAAGGCGGTCCCCCTCAGCCGCGCGCCGCCGGCGACGACGAGCCCGTCGGGCAGCTCCTCGCAGGCCGCGCCGAAGGCCCGCAACAGGGTGGCGGTGGCGGCGATCCGGTCGCTCTCCTTCACGCGCAGCTCGGCCGCCCCCTCGATCCGCGTCTCCCCTCCGCGACGGCGGCGAGCACGGCGAGCAGCGGCAGCTCGTCGATCGCGTCGACGACCTCCGGCCCGGCGATCGTCGTGCCGGCCAGCCCACCCCCTTCGGCTTCGATCGTGCCGGACGGCTCGGGCCGCTCGGACTCGACGCGAAAGCGCAGCCGCGCCCCCATCCGCTGCAGGATCCGCAGCGCGCCGGTCCGCCGCGGGTTGAGCGCGACGCCGCGCACGGCGAGCGCGCTGCCCGGCAGGGCGCAGGCGAGGCCGACGAAGAACGCCGCCGAGGACGGATCGCCCGGCACGGCCAGCTCGAGCGGCGCGAGGACGGGGCAGCCGCCCGCGACGCGCCACGCCGGGCCGCCCCCGGCCCCCGCGGCCGGCGCCAGAGCGGCCCCCATCGCGGCCAGCAACCGCTCGGTGTGGTCGCGCGTCGGCTCCGGCTCCTCGATCGTGCTCTCGCCGTCGGCCTGCAGCGCGGCCAGCACGAGCGCGCTCTTGACCTGCGCCGAGGCGACGCCGGTCGCGACCCGCGCGGCGTGCAGCCGCGTCCCGGCGACCGTCAGCGGCAGCGTCTCGCCCCCCGCGATCCGCGCCCCGAAGGCCGCCAGGGGGCGGGTCACGCGCCCCATCGGCCGCCGCGAGAGCGAAGCGTCGCCGGAGAGCGCGAAGCGCCCGGGCCGCCCGGCGAGCAGGCCCAGCAGCAGCCGCGAGGTGGTCCCCGAGTTGCCGCAGTCGAGCGCCCGGGGCGGCGCCGCCGGGTCGTGCGAGAGACCGTCCCAGCCGCGCCCCTCGATCACCACGGCCCCGCCCTCGTCGCGCACGGCCACGCCCAGCGCCTCGACCGCGCGGCGCGTCGTCGCGACGTCGGCCCCGGGCGGCAGGCCGCGCACGACGCTGCGCCCCGCCGCGAACGACGCGAACAGCAGCGCGCGGTGGCCGATCGACTTGTCGCCCGGCACGGCCAGCATCCCGGTCAGCCGCCGGGCCGGGCACAGCACGCGCGGCGCGGCGCTCACCGCGGCGCAGCGTCCGCCGCGCCGGGCACGCGCAGCGTACGCCCGACCGCCGCCGCGACCGCGCGCGCGGTGGTCAGCAGTTGCGCCTCGCTCTCGACCGCGCAGGGGCCGCCGATCACGACCACCTCGTCGCCGCCGATCGTCACCGGCCCGACCTTGACGCGCGTCGGCTCGGGGTGGTGCTCGCGCGAGACCTGCGGGTAGGGGGCGGCGACCGGCCGGACCTCGGCTACGCCCGGCATCGCGGCCAGCCGCGGCGCGAGCGCCTCGGCCCCCGGCCCGATCACGCCGACCAGGCTCTCGCCGCCGGTCTCGGTCACCAGCAGCCGGAACCCCTCGGCCTCGACGAAGCGCACGATCTCGGCCCTCACCTTCAGCGGGCAGCCGCGCTCCAGTACCGCGATCATCGCTTCCCTTTCCCTTCCGCGGCCGCTCCCGGGCCGGCCGCGTCGCGCAGCCCGGCCAGGAGCGGCCCCGGATCATCGCCCCGCTCGAGGGCTTCGATCAACGCCGGCCCGATCACCACGCCGCCTGCTCTTCGCCCGGTCCCCGCCCGCAGGCAGCCGCAGGAACGCCGGACTCACGGGGCCGACGCGGCCGGAGGAGGCTGCGGCGGCTCGAGATCGAGGAAGTTGCGCAGCAGCTGCTCGCCGTCCGGCGTCAGCACGCTCTCGGGGTGGAACTGCACCCCTTCCGCCGCCAGCCCGGCGTGGCGCAGGCCCATGATCTCGGCGTCGCTGGTGCAGGCCGTCACCGCCAGCTCGCGCGGAAGTCCCTCCTCGGCCACCGCCAGCGAGTGATAGCGGCCGGCGCGGAACGGGTTGGGCAGCCCCCGGTAGAGCGTGCGGCCGTCGTGGTAGACGGGCGAGGCCCTGCCGTGGACCAGCTCGCGCGCGGCCACGACGCGCGCGCCGAGTACCGCCGCCAGCGCCTGGTGCCCGAGGCAGACGCCGAGCAGCGGCAGACGCCCCAGGGCCCGCTCGAGCAGCGGCATCGTGATCCCGGCCTGCTCGGGCCGGCCGGGCCCGGGCGAGACGACGAGGTGCGTCGCGCCCAGCGCGAGCGCCTCGTCGACCGCGACCCGGTCGTTGCGCCGAACAGCCACGTGCGCGCCGAGCTGCGCCAGGGCCTGGACCAGGTTGTAGGTGAACGAGTCGTAGTTGTCGATCAGCAGGACGCGGGCGCTCAAGGCCCCTCCTCGGCCGGGAAGGTCGCGGCGGGCAGGTCGAACGCGTCGTGCTCCACGGCCGGGACGCCGCCCACGCCCGTCACGACGTGCATCATGCGACGGGAGCGCTCGACCGCGCGACACGGCCCGTCCCCGAAGGTGCCGGGCAGGGCCACGCACCCCAGGTCGTGGCGCGCCAGGTAGACCAGCATCGCGTGCTCGGCCCCTTCCTGAGGGTCGGGCCGCGCAGCGGACCCAGCCCCTCCTCGTGGGACGCGGGCGGCGTCAAGGCCCGAATCTGCGCCCCCCCGAAACTCCAGCGCATCGGGCACTTCAGGGAATTACCGATTCGGCCGGGAGTGTGCCACGCCGTGTCACGGGGTCGGACAGGATGGCCGGACAGGCCGGCGCGGGACGCTGTCGCGGGCCGTCCCCGCGCTGCCGCGCTGCTCCGCGCCTGTCCGCGGCACGGCCCTTGCCTTCATGAAGCTCGGTCGCGGCCTCCCCGAGTGGCTGCGCGCAGGAGCGGATCGATGTTCACGAGGACAAGGCGGCACCCCAGAGTGGGACTCGCGCTGCTCGCCCTCGTCGTCTGTGCCTCGGCGACGGCGTTCGCGCAGACCACCCTCACCGAGAAGCAGGCCCCCGACCTCGCGGCCGAGGCCGGGCTCGTCGCTTCCTCCTCCTCGATGCGCGTGATCGTCAACCTGACCCCGGGCGCCAGCGTGAACACGCTCGCCGCGGCGGCCGGCGCGACCCGGGCCGTCGCCATCCCCGAGTTCGGCCTCGTCGTGCTCGACCTGCCGGGCTCGGCACTCTCGTCGCGGCTGGGCTCGCTCGCGGCCAGCTCGTCGGTGAAGTACGTCGTGCCGAACCGTCCCCTGCTCGCGACGCAGGCCGCGCCGGCCACCGAAGGCCACGTGCGGACGACGACCGGCATCGCGCAGCTCGCCGGCCTCGACGGCCGCGGCGTGACGGTCGCGGTGCTCGACTCCGGGATCACCGACCACGCCGCGCTGAGGAACGGGAACACCAGCCGGATCGTGGTTCGCGCCGACTTCACCGGCGAGGCCTCCACACAGCGCGACCCCTACGGCCATGGCTCGCACGTCGCCGGGCTGATCGCCGGCAACGGCGCGCTCGCGCCGACGGGCCGGCCGCTCGCCGGCGCGGCGCCGGAGGCGACGCTGGCCGACCTCCGGGTGCTGAAGAGCGACGGCACCGGCTCGCTCGACGGCCTGCTGCAGGGCCTGGCCTGGACGCTGGCCAACAAGGACCGCTACGGGATCCGCGTCGTCAACCTCTCGGTCGGGACGGCGCCGAAGGAGTCGTTCGAGACCGATCCGCTCTGCCGCGCGGTCGAAAAGCTGGTCGACGCCGGCCTGGTGGTCGTGGTCGCGGCCGGCAACCACGGCAAGCTCGACGACGGGACGAAGATCTACGGCGGGATCCTCTCGCCGGCCAACGCGCCGAAGGTGATCACGGTCGGCGCCGCGAACAGCTTCCAGACCGACGAACGGTCCGACGACGGCATCGCCAGCTACTCCTCGCGCGGGCCGACCCGCTCGTACCGCGAGCGCGACCTCGACGGCGACGGAACCTCCGAGCCCGAGGAGCGGCGCTACGACAACCTGATGAAGCCCGACCTGGTGGCCCCGGGCAACCGGCTGGTCTCGCTGCAGGCCCCGCGCAGCCGGCTCGCGCTCGAGCACCCCGAACTGACCCGCGGGGCGAGCTACCTCGAGCTCTCCGGGACCTCGATGGCGGCGCCGGTCGTCGCGGGCGCGGTGGCGCTGATGCTGCAGGCGCGCCCCGACCTGACCCCGGCGCTGGCCAAGTCGATCCTGATGTACACCGCCCAGGAGCTGCCGGACGCCTCGTTCCTCGACCAGGGCGCCGGCCTGCTCAACGCGAGCCTGGCCGTGAGCGTCGCGAAGCAGCTCGTGGCCAACCCGGGCGCGCTGGCGTTCGGGGCCGCGGCGGCCCCGGCGCTCGACCTGCGCCGCACCGCGCTGGCGACGACGATCGCCGGCCTCGCCGCCCCCGCCGGCCGGCGCGTCGTCTACTGCGACGGCTGGTACTTTGGCGACCGCCTCTACCGCGCGAAGGGCGTGCGCTGGGGCGACGGCAAGGTCGGCGGCGAGGGGATCCTCTGGGGCGACGGCATCCTCTGGGGCGACGGCATCCTCTGGGGCGACGCCTCGGTCGCCGGCGAAGGGATCCTCTGGGGCGACGGGATCCTCTGGGGCGACATCGACCACGCCCCGGCCGACGCGCGCGAGGAAGCGCTGCACCGCGGCTCGGACGGGATCCTCTGGGGCGACGGCATCCTCTGGGGCGACAGCACGACCTTCGGCGCCGACGGGATCCTCTGGGGCGACGGCATCCTCTGGGGCGACGGCACGCTCGCGCCGGACGGGATCCTCTGGGGCGACGGCATCCTGTGGGGCGACGGGATCCTGTGGGGCGACGGGATCCTGTGGGGCGACGGGATTCTGTGGGGCGACGGGATCCTCTGGGGCGACTGACCCTCCTCGGCGCCCCTTGCTGGCTGACGGGCGCCGGCCTCCGGGCCGGCGCCCGCCTCTTTTCGGCGCGGAGGCTAGGCCGGCTGCAGCCCGGCCGCGGCCTCGGCCAGCACCCGGTGCAGCTCCGCCGCCTGGATCGGCTTGGCGAGGAACCCGTCCATCCCGGCCTCCAGGCAACGCACCCGGTCCTCGGCCGAGGCGTGCGCGGTGACCGCGACGATCGGCGTGCGACGGCCGGCCGCGCCTTCCAGTTCGCGGATCGCGCGGGTCGCGGCCAGCCCGTCCATCTCCGGCATCTGCACGTCCATCAGCACCAGGTCGACGGGGCGCGCTTTCCAGAGCTCGACCGCCTCAACGCCGTTGGCCGCGCAGGCGACGCGGTGCCCGCGGCGCTCGAGCAGCCGCACCGCGAGCGTGCGGTTCACCGGGTTGTCCTCGGCCAGCAGGATCTCGAGCGGCGCGCCCGCGACCGCGCTCGGCACCACCGCGCGCTCCCCCGCCCTCTCGGCCGCGGCGCCCGGCGCCAGGCCCGCGCCGGCGTCGGTGTTGTCGAGCGCGGCGGCGACCGCCCCGGCGAGCTGGTTCCAGAGCGCGGGCTTCATCACGCGCGCGAAGGGGTCGATCTCGCCGCCCGCGCCGGCCGGCCGGGTGTCGGCCGTCGTCGTCAGCACGACCGGCGCCAGCGGGCCGGAGGTCAGGGCGCGGACGCGGTCGAGGAAGGCGGCCGGCCCGGGGTCGGGCAGCCCGACGTCGACCACCAGCGCCTCGAATGGCCGCCCGGCCGCGGCCGCGTCGAGCAGCAGCCCGAGCGCCTCGGTCGCCCCGGCGGAGGTGACGGCCGCGAAACCGGCCGCGCCCAGCGCCTCGGCGTTGGCCGCGCGGCTCGCCGCGTGCGCGTCGAGCACCAGCACGCGCCGTCCGGCGCCGTCCGGACGCGGCGCGGCCGGCCCGGTCGGCTCGCGCACCGCGCAGGGGAGCGTGACGTGGAAGGTGCTGCCGCTGCCCGGGACGCTCTCGACCCAGATCGAGCCGCCCCACAGCCGCACCAGCTGGGCCGAGATCGCGAGCCCCAGCCCGGCACCGCCGTGCTGGCGCGTCATGTAGCGCTCGGCCTGCGTGAAGGCCTCGAAGATCAGCTGCTGCTTTTCCGGCTCGATCCCCATCCCGGTGTCGCGCACGGTGAGGTGCATCCAGAGTTCGTCCCCCGCGCTCTCGTCCAGCCCGACCCGCACGACGACCTCGCCTTCGCGCGTGAACTTGATCGCGTTGGCGACCAGGTTCATCACGACCTGGCGCAGGCGCAGCGTGTCGGCGACCAGCGCGTCGGGCACCTCGGGCGCGACGAACCAGGCCAGGTCGAGCCCCTTGCCGTGCGCCAGCGAGGCGTGCACGCGCAGCAGGTCCCCCAGCCAGGCCCGCAGCGCGAACGGCTGCGGGTCGAGCTCCAGCTTGCCGGCCTCGACCCGCGAAAGGTCGAGGATCTGGTCGATCAGGAAGAGCAGCGAGTCGGCCGAGCGCAGGCAGATGTCGAGGTACTCCTGCTGCTCGCGGTCGAGCGGGGTCTCGCGCAGCAGCCCGGCCATCCCGACGATCCCGTTCATCGGGGTCCGGATCTCGTGGCTCATCCGGGCCAGGAAGTCGCTCTTGGCCTGGCTCGCCGCCTCGGCCACATCCTTGGCACGGCGCAGTTCCAGTTCGGCCCGCTCGCGCTCGACGATCTCCTGGCGCAGCGAGGCCTCGCGCGACTCGAGCCGCGAGAGCAGCAGGAAGACCAGCGTCAGCGGCAGGACCGAGAGGGCCAGCAGCAGCGGGTGGATCGACCACATCACCGCAGTCAGCGCCGAGAAGCTCCCGGTGACCGCCTCGTTGATCGTGGTCGTCCACGAGAAGAGGCCGCTGTCCCTCGGGCTGCGGCCGGTGGCGAGCTTGATCACGATCGGGAGGGTCGCGAAGGTCGTGAGCGAGCAGAGCGTCGCGCCGGCCAGCGCGGCGAGCGCGATCGAGGTCAGGTCGTCGGGCAGCGGATCGAGCAGCACCACGACCTTCGAGGCCGCAAAGACGCCGAGCAGCGCCTGCGCGAGGTTGAACAGCCCGATCGTCGCCTGGCGCCGGTGCATCGCCCAGTCGACCAGCGGCAGGGTCGCGGCGACGACGATCGCGGCCGACGGGTCGGCGACCGGCAGCAGCGCCTGGTAGGCGACCGGGGCCAGCCAGACCGCGACCCGGCCGCCGCGCTGGCGCGCGACCTTGAAGGTAAGCAGCGACCAGAAGATCCCGACCCCGAGGAAGGTGCCGAGCGCGGTCAGGTCGGCCGGTGTGAGCCGCGACAGGCCGGGGGCCAGCGACCCCGCCGCGAGCAGCGAGACGCCGAGCAGCACCGCGACGAAGGCGGTGGTCGCACGATTGAACCCCGACTGCAGCACGCCTCACCTCGCCGCCCGGATCGGGAGCGGACGCTACGGACAATCTAGGGATCGGGCGGACGCGGGGCACCTCCGGAATCGGAGCCGAAAACGAAGCGAACCCACGGTGGCCGCAAGAATGTTGGTGACGGGCGCGCCAACGGCCCGGCCGGCGGAAAGGAACCGGGGCAGGCGCCCACCGGCCCGAGGCACGCCCCCGGCGTCCCCGGCGGATCGCTGAAAAGCCGCGCCGGAACTGGCTTTCCGGAAGCGGCGCCAACAGGCTCGCGGCCACCGTGGGGGGGGCGCGCCCGGGACCGCATGCCTTGTATCGTCTCCGTTCGCGGGCACGGCCGCGCGGCGGCCGGGGCCGGCACGCGGCGCGGAGGACGGGCAGGTATGGCCGAACGGGAGGCAGAGACGGTGTGGGGCGGGAGCGGCCGACGGGCGGCCCGGGTCCTGCGGCGGGCCGGCGCGTGGCTGGTCACGCTCCTGCTCGTCCTGGTCCTGGTCTTCGTGCTGCTCGAGGCGGCGCCAGGCAGCGCGGTCGGCCCGGGCGACGATCCTTCCGTCTCGGCCGCGGACCGGGCCCGCCTCGAATCCGCGCTGGGGCTCGACCGGCCGGCCCCGGAGCGCTTCGCGCGCTACCTTCGCGGCCTGCTGCAGGGCGACCTGGGGACCTCGCTCAGCCGCTCGCGGCCGGTCGCGGCGGTGCTCGGCGAGGCGCTCGGCCCGACCCTGCTGCTGTCGGGGACCGCGCTCGCGGCCGCCTTCGCGCTGGGGATCGCGCTCGGCACCCGGGCCGCCGCGCGGCCGCGCGGGCTCGCCGCGTGGGCGGTGCGCTTCGGGCTGCCGGCGCTCGATGCGGCGCCCCCGTTCTGGCTCGGACTGGTCGCGATCCTGGCGTTTTCCTGGAAGCTGGGATGGCTGCCGGCCTCGCACATGCGCTCGCCGGCGGGATCAGGACCCGCCGCGCCGCTCGACCTGCTCGCGCACCTCGCGCTCCCGGTGGCGGTGCTCGCGCTCCCCTCTGCGGCGGCGGTGGCGCGCCACCAGTGGGACGCGATGCGCCGCGCCCTCGCCTCGCCGGCCGCGGCGACCGCGCGCGCGCTCGGCGTGCCCGAGCGCCGGGTGATCTGGCACCAGGCCTTCCGCACCGCGCTTCAGCCCGCGCTGGTCCTGCTCGGCCTGGGGCTCCCGGCCCTGGCCGGCGGCGCGGCGGTGGTCGAGGTCGTCTTCTCGTGGCCCGGGCTGGGATCGCTCACGCAGCGCGCGCTGCTGGCGCGCGACGCCCCGCTCGCGCTCGGCTCGCTGCTGCTCTACGCCCTGCTCGTGCTGGCCGGGGGCGCGCTCGCCGAGCTGCTCGCCCGCCGCGCCGACCCGCGGCTGCGCGAGGAGCCGCCGCGGTGAGGCACGCGGCCCCGCTGGCGCTCTCCGCGGCGGTGCTGGCGGCCGGCCTCCTGGGCCCGCTGCTGGCGCCGGCCGATCCGCTGGCCAGCGCGTCGCCCGCGGCGCTGCGGCTGCTGCCGCCCGGCTCGCGCGTGCCGGCGCTGGTCGGGACCGACGGCGCGCTGCTGCCGCTCGACGCGAGGGCGCCGGGTGCAGCCTGGCGCATCGACGGGGACGAGATCGTCGCCCGGCTGCGCGGCGGCGCCGAGCGCCGCGTGCCGCTCGCCGCGCTGGCGCGCGACGCCGCCGGCGCGCCGCGGCTGACGACGCTGCGCTTCCTGCTCGGCACCGACAGCTTCGGGCGCGACCTGCTCTCGCGGATCGCCGCCGGTGCGCGGGTCTCGCTGGCGATCGGGCTGGCGGGGATCCTGGGCGCAGCGCTGCTGGCGCTGGCGATCGGGCTCGCGGCCGGGCTCGGCGGCGGGCTGGTCGACGCGCTGCTCTCGCGGGCCGGCGACGCGGTCCTGTCGTTCCCGCGGATCGTCCTGGTGATGGTGCTGGCCGCCTGGCTCGCGCCGTCGGCGGGGTTGCTCGCGGCGCTGCTGGCGTTGACCGGCTGGCCCGCGCTGGCGCGGCTGGTGCGCTCCGACGCGCGCGTCGCCGCGCGCTCCGGGCTGCTCGCCGCGGCGCGCGCGGCGGGGGCCGGGCCCCTGCGCCGCGCGCTGGTCCACGCGCTGCCCGCCGTGCTGCCGACGCTGATCGTCGCCGCCGCGCTGCGCGCCGGGAGCTACCTGCTGGTCGAGGCCTCGCTGTCGTTCCTCGGCTTCGGCGTGCCGCCACCGCACCCCTCGTGGGGCAACATCATCGCCGACGGGCGGGAGGTGCTGCTCGAGGCCTGGTGGGTCTCGACCCTGCCCGGGCTCGCGCTGGCCGCGGCGGTGCTGGCCGCCAATTACCTCGGCGACCGCGCGCGCGCCGCGCTCGAGCCTACGGCGCGAGCCACCAGCCCTCCACCCCGTTGAGCGGGTCGTTGGCCAGCAGCGTCTCCGCGCCGCGCACGCGGTCGCGCACCGCGGTCAGCCGGGCCTCGCGGAAGAGCAGCGTGTAGGGCTGCTCGACGACGAAGATCCGCTCCCACTCGCGCCAGAACGCGGCGCGCCGGCCGGGGTCGGATTCCTCGCGCGCCGCGAGCGCCAGCCGGTCGGCCTCCGGCTCGCTCCAGGCCCCGAAGTTCAGGCCGCCTGTCCCGCAGGCCTGCCCGTGCAGCAGCTCGACCATGTCGACGCGGCCCGGCACCGACCAGCGGCCGATCCAGGCGTCGGCCCCGCGCGCACCGAGCGTGGCGAAGAAGGCCGAGTCCTCGACCGGGCGGATCGTGACTGCGATCCCCAGCGCCGCGAGGTCGCGCTGGACCAAGACCGCCGCGTCGCGGCGCTGCGCGTTGCCGGCCTGCACCGCCAGCTCGAAAGCGAAGGGCCGCCCATTCCGGTCCAGCGTGCCGTCGCCGTCGCGGTCCGCGAAGCCGGCCTCGGCCAGGAGGGCCCGGGCCCGCGCCGGATCGCGCGGCGCCGCGGCCAGCGACGCGTCGTGCTCGGGCAGCGGCGCGAGGATCGGGCTGGGCGGGACCTCGCCCTGCCCCGCCAGCAGGGTGTCGACCAGCGCCGGGCGGTCGATCGCCAGCGTCATCGCCTGGCGCACGCGCCGGTCGCCGAACAGCGGGTGCGGCCGCTCGGCGGCGAGCCGGGCCACCGCCGCGGCCTCGTCGGGGCAGCTCTCCTGCTTCACGGCCCGGCAGGCCGCCTCGCGTCCGGCGCGGTACGCGCGGTACGCGGCGGGATCGAGGTCCATCCATCCCAGGTAGGTGTAGCCCCAGCCCGGCCGCGTCACGAGCGCGATCCCGCTCCCCGCCGCGCGAAGCGCGGCGTTCGTCGCCGGAACGCCGTCGACCAGGTCGAGGTCGCCGGCCAGGAGCTGCGTCAGCCGCGCGGTCGTGTCGGGAACGACGCGGAAGACGATCCGGTCGAGGCGCGGCAGCCCGGCCTCACCGCGGTACGACGGATTGCGTGCCAGCACGACCTCCTGCCCGGCCGCGGCGCGCTCGATCCGGTAGGGGCCGGCGGCCGGCAGCCGCGCCGCCCAGTCGACCTGCCGCCAGCCGTCGCGCGGCAGCGCGGCGAGCGACCGCGGCAGGATGTGCAGGTCGTTCAGGTCGACCAGCATCCCGGGGTAGGCGCGGTCGAAGCGCGCCACCACGGTCCGCGCGTCGGCGCACTCGACCGCCGCGATGTGGCGCTTGATCGAGGCCGCCCGCCAGCCGAGCACCGGGTCGACCTGGGCCTGCCAGGTGAAGCGCACGTCCTCGCAGGTGACGGGCGCGCCGTCGCTCCAGGCCGCGTCGCCGCGCAGCGCGAGGCGTACGGTCTTCCCGCCGTCCTCGAAGCGCGGCTCGCCGGCGACGAGTTCGGGCTTCAGCCCGGCCGGCTCGGCGTCGCCGGGCAGGACCTCGCGCCAAAGCCGCGGCAGCACGCGGCTGGCGATCAGCAGCGACTCGGACTGCCGCGCCAGGTAGGGGTTGAGCGAGTCGGGATCGGCCTTGATCCCGACCACCAGCGTCCCGCCCGCGACCGGCGCCGGGCCGGCGGCGTGGTTCCCGCCGCCCCCCCGGTCGCGCCCGTCGCCGCACCCCGCGGCCGCCAGCGCCGCCAGCGCGGCCGCCCACGCCACCGCCTGCCACGATCCCGTGCGCGTCCGACCCTGCACCATCCGGCCTCCGCGCGGCGCACTCCCTTGCCGGGCCCCGCGCCTACAATAAGCGCATGGTGGTCTACGAGGTCAACCTCTCCGTCGACAGCAAGATCGAAGCCGAGTTCCGCGCGTGGCTCGACGACCACGTCCGGCAGATCCTTGCGCTGCCGGGATTCACCGGGGCGCGGCGGTTCCGGCGCGACCCGGCCGAGGAGGACGGGCCGGGCGAGGGGCGCCTGCTGCTGACGGTCCAGTACCTGCTGACCGGCCGAGCCGCCCTCGACGACTACCTTGCGCGGCACGCCCCGGCCCTGCGGCGCGAGGGGCAACTGCGCTTCCCGGGGCGCTTCACGGCGACCCGTCGCGTGCTGGACGAGGAGCGCGCGCACGGCGCGTGAGCCGGCGCCGCCCCGCGGCGTACCCGTTCGTAAGCCGCGAGCTTGAACGCCCCTGCCGCGGGGAGGAGAATGCCGGGCTCGGCCCGCCGTCCCCGACCGCGCCGCCCCCGGAGTCCGCATGATCTTCGAGCAGTACAAGCACCAGCTCCCCGACGTCGACCCGGACGAGACCGACGACTGGATGGAGTCGCTCGACGAGCTCGTGGAGCGCGCCGGCAAGTCGCGCGCGCAGTTCGTGCTCTACCGGCTGCTCAAGCGCGCGCGGATGCTGCACCTCGGCCTGCCGCCGACGACCCAGACCCGCTACATCAATACGATCAGCCCGGAGCAGGAACCCCCCTTCCCCGGCGACGAGGCGATGGAGCGCCGGATCCGGCGGCTGATCCGCTGGAACGCGGTGGCGATGGTCCACCGCGCCAACACGCGCTTCCCCGGGCTCGGCGGCCACATCTCGACCTACGCCTCGGCGGCGTCGATCTACGAGGTCGGCTTCAACCACTTCTTCCGCGCCCCGGGCGACGAGGGGGCGGGGGACCACGTCTTCTTCCAGGGGCACGCCGCGCCCGGGATCTACGCCCGCGCCTTTCTCGAGGGGCGGCTCGACGAGCAGGAACTCGACCACTTCCGGCGCGAGGCCTTCACCAAGGGACTGTCGTCCTACCCCCACCCGCGGCTGATGCCGCGGTTCTGGGAGTTCCCGACCGTCTCGATGGGGCTCGGCCCGCTCAACGCGGTCTACCAGGCCCGCTTCGACCGCTACATGCGCGCGCGCGGCTTCACCGAGCGCGGCGCGGAGTCGCGGGTCTGGGCCTTCTGCGGCGACGGCGAGATGGACGAGCCGGAGGCGACCGGCGCGCTGACGCTGGCCGCGCGCGAGGGGCTCGACAACCTGGTCTTCGTCGTCAACTGCAACCTGCAGCGGCTCGACGGGCCGGTGCGCGGCAACGGCAAGGTGATCCAGGAGCTGGAGGCGATCTTCCGCGGCGCCGGCTGGAACGTGATCAAGGTGCTGTGGGGCCGCGAGTGGGACGACCTGCTGGCCCGCGACGCCGAAGGCGTGCTGGTCGAGAAGATGAACGAGACGCTGGACGGCGACTGGCAGCGCTTCGCGGTCGAAACAGGCGCGTACGTGCGCGAGCACTTCTTCGACGCCGACCCGCGGCTGGCGAAACTGGTCGAGCACCTGACCGACGACCAGCTCGTGCGGCTGCGCCGCGGCGGCCACGACTACCGCAAGATCTACGCCGCCTACAAGGTCGCGACCGAGACCGAGGAGGTCCCGACCGCGATCCTGGTCCAGACCGTCAAGGGCTGGACCCTGGGCGGCACGGTCGAGGGACGCAACGTCACCCACCAGATCAAGAAGCTCAAGCTCGACGAGCTGCGCGCCTTCCGCGACCGGCTCGAGCTGCCGATCCCGGACGATCAGCTCGACGAAGCGCCCTACTACCGCCCGCCCGCCGGCAGCCCGGAGATCGAGTACATGCTCGAGCGCCGGGCCGCGCTGGGCGGCGTGATGCCGGTCCGCCGCGACGTGCCGCTGCCGCTGCACGTCAGGGAGCAGGGCCTCTTCGACGAGTTCCGTCGCGGCACGGGCGAGAAGGGCGAGGCCTCGACCACGATGGCCTTCGTCCGCCTGCTGCGGAAGCTGATGAAGGACGAGACGCTCGGTCCGCGCGTCGTGCCGATCGTCCCCGACGAGGCCCGCACCTTCGGCATGGACCCGCTGTTCACGGAGTTCAAGATCTACAACCCGCTGGGCCAGCGCTACACCCCGGTCGACGCCGAGTTCCTGATCTCCTACCGCGAGGCGACCGACGGCCAGATCCTCGAGGAGGGGATCACCGAGGCCGGCTCGATGGCCTCCGCCACCGCCGCCGGCACCGCCTACGCGACCCACGGCGAGCCGATGCTGCCGTTCTTCATCTTCTACTCGATGTTCGGCTTCCAGCGGATCGCCGACTCGATCTGGGCCTTCGGCGACGCGCGCGGCCGCGGCTTCCTGCTCGGCGCGACCGCCGGCCGCACGACGCTCAACGGCGAGGGGCTGCAGCACCAGGACGGCCAGAGCCTGCTCGTCGCCTCGACCGTCCCGAGCTGCCGCGCCTACGACCCGGCCTTCGCCTACGAGACCGCCGTGATCGTCGAGGACGGCGTGAAGCGGATGATGGCGAAGGGCGAGGACAGTCTTCTACTACGTCACGCTCTACAACGAGGCCTACGTCATGCCGCCGATGCCGGCCGGCGCCGAGGAGGGGATCCTGCGCGGGATCTACCTCTTCCGGCCGGCGCCGCAGCGGCTGGAAGCACCGCGCCACGCTGCTCGGCTCGGGCCCGATCCTGCGCGAGGCGCTGGCCGCGCAGGCAGCTGCTGGCCGAGAAGCTTCCAGGTGGCGGCCGACGTCTACAGCGTGACCAGCTACGGCGAGCTGCGGCGCGACGCGCTGGCGGCCGAGCGGCGCAACCGGCTGCACCCGCGCGAGGCCGCGGTCAAGCCGTTCGTGGCCGAGGTGCTGGAGCGAACCGAGGGCCCGATCGTCGCCGCGAGCGACTTCGTCAAGGCCTGCCCGACCTCGTCGCGCGCTGGGCCCCGCGCGAGCGCACCTGGGTCGCGCTCGGCACCGACGGCTGGGGCCGCTCCGACACCCGCGAGGCGCTGCGGCGGCTGTTCCAGGTCGACGCCGCGAGCATCGCGACCGCCACGCTGGCGGCGCTGGCGCGCGAGGGACGTGTGGCCGGGCACGTCGTCGAGCGGGCGATCGAGGAGTTCGGAATCGACCCCGAGGCGAAGGACCCGCTCACCACCTGATCCCGGGTGCGGCCCGTGATCCGGGGCTCGGCCCCGGCCGGGCGGCGCGGGCGCCACCCCGCTCCGCCCGGTCAGGACTGCGGCGGCTCGTTCGGCGGGACCTCCGCCAGGACCTCGAGCGCGCGCGCCAGGTCCCGCTCCTCGACGAAGAACCGGACCTCCGCGTCCCGCCCCAGCAGCGGGACCCCAGACCTGGGGAAAATCGCTGGCCACGAACGGGATCCCGGCGCTCTCGAGCTGGGCGCGCAGCAACTGGGATTCGACCAGCGTCGCGGCCGAGCTCAGGAAGACGCTGCGCTGGGCGGTGTCGGGCGGCGGCGACTTCCGCCATTCCTCGAGCGCCTCGGCGCGCGATGACGAGCAGGGCGTCGCAGTCCGCGCAGCGCCCCTCGGCGGTCCGGAAACCGAGGCCGCACTCGGGGCAGTAGCCCAAGGCCTCGGGGTCGGAAAAATCGTAGCGGGTCGACATGTCGGACCTCCAGCCCGATTGATAGCCCCGCGGCTACTCGTAGCGCAGGGCCTCGATCGGGTCGTGCCGGGCCGCCTTCAGCGCCGGCCACATCCCGAAGATCAGGCCGACCGAGGTCGAGACCCCGAACCCCAGCGCGACCGACCACAGCGGGGCCGAGACCGGGAAGTCGAGCGTGCGCCTGCACCAGGAACGCCAGCCCCATCCCGAAGCCGATGCCCAGCGCCCCGCCGACGCCGGTGAGCGTGACCGCCTCGACCAGGAACTGCGTCGCGATGTCGCCGTCGGTCGCCCCGAGGGCCTTGCGCAGGCCGATCTCGCGCGTCCGCTGGGTGACGTTGACCAGCATGATGTTCATCACCCCGACGCCGCCGACCAGCAGCGCGATCCCGGCGATCACCATCATGGCCGCCGCCACGCCGCCCGTGATCTGCCGGAATTGTCGCAGCTGGCCCTGGCTGGTGAAGATCGCGAAGTCGTTCTCCTGGTCGGGCCGCAGCTGGCGCCGCGCGCGCAGGATGGCGGTCTCCTCCTCGATCAGCGCGTCGTCGAGCCCGGTGCGGGCACGGTGGCGATGTGGATCGTGTCGCCGCCGCCGTTCTTGACCTCGGGGAACAGCTCGTCGAAGGCGTGATCGGGATGGCGACGAAGTTGTCGTTGCTGCCGCCCAGGAACGAGCCCTTCTTCTCGAAGAGCGCCGATCACCGGGAAGGCCTGCCCGTCGATCCGGAGCGCCTCGCCGATCGGGTCGTTGAGCGGGAAGAGCGTCTCGGCGACGTCGGTGCCGATGACGCGCGACCTGCGCGGCGTGCTGCACGTCGGCCTCGGTGAAGAAGCGCCCGTCCTGCGACGCAGTGGACGTTGGCCTGCATGTAGTCGGGGGCGGCGCCGAAGACGAGCGGGGCGTTGGCCTCGCGGTCGCCGGCCTGCACCCGCGGGGTGCGGAAGAAGTGTAGCGCTCGGGCGAGACGGCCGCGGCCGCGGGCGACCAGGCGCTTCAGCGCCTCGGCGTCCTCGATGGTCAGGTCGCGGCGGTTGCGCTCCTCCTCGGCGGGCCGTTGCGGACCGAAGCGCGGCTCGAACTTCTGGAACTGCACCAGCTGCGTGCCGAACTGCGTGAACTGCTCGGTGATCACGTTGTTGAAGCCGGCGACGAAGCTGACCATCATGATCACGGTCGCCACCCCGGCCATGATCCCGAGCAGCGTCAGGAAGCTGCGCAGCTTCTGGCCCCGCATCGCCGTCAGCGCGAAGGCCACGTTCTCGAGCAGCGAGGCGCGCGCCAGCCGGCCCATCACTCGGCCCGCAGCGCCTCGACGACGTCGAGCAGTCGAGGCGTTGCGCGCCGGGAAGTAGCCGGCGACGAGGCCCACCATGATCGAGAGCGCCAGGCCGAGCGGCGATGATGCCGGGGGTCACTCGCGCCGGGAAGCCGGTCTGCGACTCGACCAGCGACGCCGCGCCGGCGCCGACGGCCGCCCCGACGATCCCGCCGGCCAGCGAGAGGAGCGCCGCCTCCAGCAGGAACTGCCGGCGGACGTCGCGCTTGTTGGCGCCGACCGCCATGCGCACGCCGATCTCGCGCGTCCTCTCGATCACCGCGACCAGCATGATGTTCATGATCACGATCCCGCCGACGCCGAGCGAGACCGACGCGATCAGGAACATCAGGATGAAGGCGGCGGCCGAGATGTTGCGCCACAGCTCCTGCAGCGCCTCGGCGGTCACGACGCCGAAGGGGTCCTCGTCCTTGAAGGCGTGTGGCGCAGGGCGCGCAGCACGCCGCGGACCTCGTCGACCGAGGCCTCGACGCCGGGCACGCCGCCCTTGGCCCGGATCAGCGACGTCGAGCGAGCGGCGCGTGCCGAACTGCTGCAGCGGCGCTCTCGAGCGGGATCAGCGACCAGGTCGTCCTGGTTCTGGCCGAGCGTCCGCCCCTGCTGCTTGACCAGCCCGATCACCTGGTACTCCCGGCCGCCGACCAGCAGCTTGCGCCCCATCGGGTCGAGCTGCGGGTAACAGCTCGTCCTTGATGTCCCAGCCGATCACCGCCACCGGCGCCGCCGCGCGCTCCTCGGCCTCGGCGAAGAAGCGGCCCGACTCGAGGTCGAAGTTGATCAGCGCCGGGAAGTTGGCGCGTGGTCCCCGTGACCCGGACGTCGGCCAGGCGCTTGTCCCGGAACTTGACCGCGGCCCGTGCGCCGTCGGCCTGGGTCGCGATCTCGGTCGGCGCGGGTCAGCGTGTCCTGCCAGCCGGCGCACGTCGTGACGTCTGATGTCCTTGCGCTTGAGCGCCTCGAGGAACTCGTCGCGCCCGCGGATGATGCCGAACTTGGTCACGACGTAGACGTCGGGCGAGAGGATGATGATCCGCTCCTGGACGTACTGGTCGAGCCCGGAGATGACCGAGACCACCCCGACGATCGTGGCCACGCCGATGATGATGCCCAGCAGCGTCAGGAAGCTGCGCAGCGCGTGGGAGCGGATCGCGTCGAGCGGCTTCGCGGATGAGCTCGCCGAGGTCCATCGTCAGGTCCTCGGTCGCCTCGCCGGCGGCCGGCCGTTCCCTTGGGCGGCTCCTTCTCCTTGCGCACGGGGTCGCCCGGCTTGAGGGTGCGCAGCGCCTTGAACGGCCCGGTGACGATCTTCTCGTCGCCCTTCAGGCCCTCCATCACCTCGATCGACAGCTCGCCCATCAGGCCGGTCTTGATCGGCAGGAAGGCGACCTTCCCTCGTCCTTCTCGACGACGTAGACCCCTCCTCCTCGCGCGCCTCGCCGAGCTGCGGCTGCGTCCCGCGCCGGCCGCTCCTTCTCGCGCAGCACGAGCGCCTGGATCGGGACCGTCAGGGCCTGCGGGACGAAGCCGGTCAGGATGTCGGCCTGCACCGTCAGGCCGGGCTTGATGCCCTCCGGCGGGTTCTTGATCTGGACCTTGACCTTGAACTTGATCGCCTGGTCGGCGCCGCTGGACTGCAGGATCGGGCTGGAGCCGACCTCGGTGACCACGCCGTCGAAGGTCCGGTTCGGGTAGGCGTCGATGCGCAGCTTGACCTCCTGGCCCAGCTTGACCTGCGGGATCGAGGCCTCGTCGACCTCCATCTCGGTCTCGACGACCGACATGTCGGAGATCGTCAGCAGCACGGTGCCGGGGCTGTTCTGGATGCCGATGACCGCGACCTCGCCCTCCTCGACCCGGCGGGCGGTGACGATGCCGTCGATCGGCGCGCGGACCGTGGTCTTGGAGAGCGTGTCGCGCGCTCCTTCGAGCTGGCGCCCGGCCTGCTCGACCCGGCGCTCGGCGGAGCGCTGCATGGCCTCGCTCGTGGTCACACCGGTCTCGGCCCGCTCGTAGTCGGCGCGCGGGATGATCTTCGCCTCGTGGTTCGTCTGGGCGCGCTCGAAGTCGCTCCTGGCCTGCGTCGAGGGTGGCGCGCGCGGACTCGACCTCGCGCAGCAGGGCCTGCATCGAGGACTCGCTGCTGCGGGCGACGGCGCGGGGGTTGGCGGGGTCGATCTGGAGCAGGAACTGGCCCTTCTTGACCGCGTCCCCCTCGCTGACGGCGAGCTGGGTGATCTGGCCCATGATCGTGGCCGAGATCTCGACCTTCTTCTGGGCCTGGATCTTGCCGTTGGCGGCGACCTTGGCCTGCAGGTCCTCGCGCTCGACCTCGGCGAGTTGGACGGGCGTCGGGCTGGGGCCGCGGCGGCTGACCGCGACGGCCCCGAGCGCACCCAGCACCACGACGGCGAGCAGGATCCATACCCACTTCTTGCGCATCACCCCTCCGGCCGGGCCACCGACCCGGCGAAGCGATTGTAGGAGCGGGAGTTGCCGGGCTACCGACCGTTGGGGCGCCGGGTCGGACCTTCCGCCGGGTTCCGGCGCGGCGGCACATCGTCCGGGTCCTCCGGGGGCTCGACCTCGAGCAGGATCTCGACCGTCAGCTCCAGCCCCTGGCGGCTCAGCTCCAGCTCGACCTTGGCGCCGTCGCCGACCCGCGCGATGCGCATGATGAGGTCCGGGACCGTCACGACCGGCTCGCCGTCGACGGCCAGCACCAGGTCGCCGGGGCGGACGCCGCCGCGCTCCGCCGGCCCCCCTTCCGCCACGGCGCCGACCAGCACGCCGCTCTCCTCCGAACCGCCCCACTGCTCGCGCAGCTGCAGCGGCACCTCCAGCGCCTCGATCCCGGCCCAGCCGAGCTTGACGTCGCGCAGCCGGGCCGCGTCCTCCGGGAAGCGTTCGAGCCGCACCGTGACGCGCCGCTCCGACCCGCGCCGCCAGAGGTCGAGGTCGACCCACGCACCGGGCCCGCGCCCGGAAATCGCGGCGATGAACTCCTGCGTCGACTCGACCGGCTGCCCGTCGATCGCGGTGACGAGATCGCCCCCCGCAGTCCGGCCCGGTCGGCCGGGCTCTGGCGGATCACGGCGCCGACCCCGACGCCGTCCGGCGGAGCGGGCCCGGCCTCGTCCGCTCCAGCCCCGGCCCCCTCCTCCGACGACCGGACCGGCCAAGGGTCGCGGCCGAGCGAGACGCCGATCCAGCCGCGGTCGGCCGGAGCCGGGACGCCGGCGGGGGTCGAGACGGTCGCAGGCCGGCGGGACGCGGGGACCGGGTCCGCCGGCGCCGCGGGAGCTGCGGGAGCTGCGGGCCCGCCCAGGGCCAGCGCGGCCAGCCCGGAGGCGGTACCCAGGATCGTGCGCTGCCACCGGGACGCGGGATTCATGCGGGGAGAATAGCCCACGCCCGCTCGGGGCCCCAGTCAAGCGATGCTTCGCGTCCCGCGCCGCGCCGCGCGGGAACCGGCCGCGCGCGGCGGCGTTACAGTGTCAGTCGCCCGGCGGTCGCTCCGCCGTCGGCTCCCGAGGTGTCCGATGCGTGCCCTGGCCCGCCGAGTCCTGCCCGTCCCCCTGCTCACGATCGCCCTCGCGCTGGCCGGCGCGGCGCCGCCCGCGGCGGCCGGGATCCCGTTGACCGGGCGCGTCCTCGGCCCGAGCGGGGCGCCGCTCCCGGAGGCGACGGTGATGCTGCTCGCCGCGCCGTCGCCGGTCGACGCCGCGCGGCGCGCGCAGGCGGGCGCGTCGCACGGCGAGCCGGTCGCGACGGGGCGCTCGGACGCCCGCGGGGCGTTCCGGCTTGAGGCCCCGCGCGCGGGGCTCTACACGCTGCGGATCGAGGCCCCTGGTCACGCGCCGCTCGCGGCGTGGCTCGGCGGCCTGGTCGAGGAAGCCGATCTCCCGGACGCGGAAATGGAAGCCGACGCGGGCCTGTCCGTGACGGTCCGCGGCGCCGGGGACGCGCCGCTGGCCGGCGCGCTCGTCGCGGTCCGTCGCGACACCACCGCCCGCAGCTTCGGCGGTGGTTTCTGGTACCCCGCGCCGCGCGTCGCGCTGACCGGGCCGGAGGGAACGGCACGCCTCCCGCGCGGCGCGAAGGAGCTGCTCACCGCCGGCGCCGTCGCCCCCGGCCTCGCGCCGGCCGTGCGCTCCGGCCGGCTGCCGGCCGCGCTCGTGCTGGCGCCCGCCGCGGCCGCCGCGTTGCCGGTCGAGGTCCGCGGCGCGGACGGCAAGCCGGTCGCGGGCGCGGTCGTGCTCGCCGACGACGCCGGCCTGCCGCTGGCCTGGACCGGCGCCGACGGGCGCGCCGCGCTGGCGCTCCCCGCCGCGGGCCTCGCGGTCTCGGTCGAGGCGGCGGACGACCGCTCGCTGAGCGCGCGGCTCGCGCCACCACCGGCCGAGCCCCAGCCGCCGAAGGTCGTGACGCTGGCGCTCCCCGCCGTCACGGCGGTGACCGGGCGCGTGATCGACGCGCAGACGCGCAAGCCGCTGGCGGGCGCGCTGGCCTACCTCCCCTCGTCGCGGCGCGAGCTCGCCGTCACCGACGACGGCGGGCGCTACACGCTGCGCCTGCCGGCCGGGCGCGCGAACACGATCCGCGCCGCGGCGCCCGGCTACCGCCGCGGCGGCGACGCGGCGGCGCTCGAGGTCGCCCCCACCGGGACGCGCGGGCCAACGCTGGCGCTCGAGCCGGCGGCGCGGGTCGAGGGGACCGTCGCGGACGAGCAGGGCCGCCCGCTCCCCGGCGCGCTCGTCACGGCGAGCGAGAACGACCCGCGCTTCGGCGGCGGACGGCGGATGTGGCGCCGCGCGTTCCGCGACAGCGAGGCCGGCGAGCAGGCGCGCTCGGACGCCCAGGGGCGCTTTCGGATCGGCGGGCTCGATCCGGCCCGCGGCTACATGCTGGGCGCGGAGCTGAAGGGCTGGGCGCCGGCCGAGCTCGAGGTCAACGGCCTGCGGCCGCGCCAGACGCGCGGCGGTCTCGCGCTGGTGATGAAGCCGGGCGCGCGCGCCACCGGGCGCGTGACCGACGCCGACGGCCAGCCGCTGGCCGGCGTCGAGATCCGTGCCGGCTCGACGCCGGAGGGCGGCAGCAGCCGCTTCCTCGCGATCAGCTTCGGCGGCGACGCGACCACGCGGCCCGACGCCACGACCGACGCCGAGGGGGTCTTCGCCCTGGCCGACCTCAAGCCGGGACGCTACGACCTGACGGCGCGGCGGCGCGGCTTCGCCAAGAAGACCGTGCCCGGCCTCGAAGTCGCCGCTGCAGCCGCGCCGGTCGACCTGGGGACGATCGCGCTCGAGCCCGCGGCGCGGATCGAGGGGACCGTCACCGCGCCCGGCGGCGCGCCGGTCGAAGGGGTCGAGGTGCGGGCGGTTCCGGGAGGCCCGTTCCCGATCCTGCCCGGCATGCGCCCGACGGGCGATGCCGACGCGACGACCGGCTCCGACGGCTGGTTCGCGGTCGAGGACCGGCGCGCCGGCGAGAAGGTCGACCTGATGTTCTGGCACACCGGCTTCGTCACCGAGCGACGCCCCGGGATCGAGGCCGGCGCAGCCGCCCCGCTCGCCGTCGAGCTGCGGCCCAGCTCGCGCGTGAGCGGCACGGTCGTGGCTGGAGACAAGCCGGTCGCCGCCGCGCGCGTGATGCTGCAGCGCAGCATCACGGGCGGTACCGGGATGGCCTCGTTCGCCGTCTTCGGCGGCGGCGACTGGGCCGAGACCGACGACACCGGGAGCTTCGTCTTCGAGTCGGTCGAGCCGGGGAAGATCTCGCTGCAGGCCCGCGTCGACGGTTACCAGGAGAAGAAGGTCGACGAGATCGAGGTGCCGGCCGGCGAGGACGTGGAGGGGCTGCAGCTCGCGCTCGAGCCGGGCGCGGTGGTCGAGGGGACGGCGCTGCTCGCCGACGGCCGGCCGGCGATCGGCGCGCGGGTGGAACTGGTCGAGACCGGCGAACGGCGCGGTCCGCGCTTCATGTCCAACTCGGCCTCCAGCGACGGCGACGGGCGCTTCCGGCTGGAAGGGTTGAAGCCGGGGCCAGCCTCGATCGCGGCCGTGCACGAGCAGCACGGCCGCGCCGTGAAGGACCTCGAGCTGCGCGCCGGGACGAACCGGCTCGACCTGACCTTCCCCGGCGGCCAGACCGTCTCGGGGCGCGTGGTCGACGCCGGCGGCGCGCCGATCGCCGGCGCGCTGGTCGAGGTCCAGTCCGCCGGGCAGCGCTGGGGCGGGAGCGAGGCCACCACCGGGCCCGACGGCGCGTTCGCGGTCGAGGGGGTGCAGGACGGCAGCTACACGCTGGCGGCCACGCGGCAGGGGTTCGCGCCCGCGGTCGAGGGTCCGAAGATCGAGGTGAAGGGGGCGCCGGTCTCGGGGCTCACGCTCACGCTGAGCGTCGGGGGCGTCCTCGTCGGGACGGTACAGGGCCTGCCCCCCGAGGAGTTCGCCACGATCTCGGTCAATGCCTGGTCGGCGGCCGGCTGGGGCTCGGGCAGCGTCGACTTCAAGGGGAACTACCGGATCGCCGACCTCGCTCCGGGCCGTTACACGGTGCGCGCGATGTCGCGCGACGCGGGGCGCTCCGCGTCGGACGAGGTCGAGATCGTCGCGGGCACGCCCGAAACGCGGCTCGATCTCGACTTCGGCCAGGGGCTGACGCTCTCGGGGCGGGCGCTGCTGGGCGAGCAGCCGGTCGCCGGGGCCGCGATCTGGGCGCGCGGCCGGACGGTGCAGGGGTTCGGCCAGGGGCGCACCGACGCGGAAGGGGCGTTCCGGATCGAAGGGCTCGAGCCGGGGACCTACGAGCTGACGCTCAACCTGTTCGAGAAGGGGCTCACCTACAGCGAGACGGTCGAGCTGGCCGAGAGCCGCGAGCTGACGCTCCGCCTGCCGACGACGAAGGTCGAGGGGCGCGTCGTCGACGCGCTCGACCGCGCCGCCGTGGCCGGCGTCTCGGTCACGCTCGCGCCGGAGGGCCAGGCCGAGGAGCCGGGCTTCTTGCGCGGCGGCTACGGCGGACTGACCGCCGAGTCGGGACGCTTCTCGATCGCGAACGTCGCGCCGGGGACCTACCGCCTGTCCGCGAAGAAGGAGGGGTACGCCGCGCACACGGAGAGCGTCGTGGTCGCCTCGGGCCAGGACGCCGCCAACCTCGAACTGACGCTCAACCCGACCGAGGGGCTCTCGCTCCAGGTCCGGCTGCCCGGGGGCGGGATCCCCGACGCGGTCTTCGCGAGCGTGCTCGACGGCGCCGGGCGGACGATCACCGGCGGGCGCTACCCGACCGGCGAGGCCGGCCGCGTGCGGCTGCCGGTCGTGCCCCCCGGGAGCTGGGAGGTCCTCGTGCAGGCCGCCAACTCGGCGGTCGCGGCGCTGCAGGCGACCGCGCCGGGGGGACCGGTCCCGGTCCAGCTGGCGCCGGCGACGCAACTCACGCTGCGCGTGAAGGAGCTCGAGGGCTCGAAGCTGATCGCCACCGTGCGGGTGGTCGGGGCCGACGGGCGCGTCCACCGCTCGCTCGGTTGGGGCGCCGGGGCGCGGGCCGAGCGCGAGGCGGCGGAGGGCCGCACCACGCTCGAGGACCTGCCGGCGGGCTCGTGGACCGTGACGGTCACCGCCCCCGACGGGCGCACCTGGCAGGGCTCCGCGACGACCGCGCCGGGCGTGCCGGCCGAACTGGCGCTGTAGACCTGGAGAGCTGGAGAGCTGGAGACCTGGAGATCGGGGCGGCGCGGCCGGGGCGGCGCGTCGCGGAGCGGGGCACGGGCGCGCTCAGGCCTGGTCCGCCTCGACCGCCCCGAGACGCGTTGCGGCCTGCTCCCACGCCGGCTCGAGCGCCTCCAGCTCGCACTCGAGCGCCTGGCGCTCGTGCGCCAGCTCGCGCATCCGCACGCCGTCGGCGTGCACCGTCGGGTCGCCGAGGTCGCCGTCGATCGTGCCGATCCGCGCCTCGATCGCGCCGATCCGCGATTCGAGCCGCCCGACCTCCTCGCGCAGCGGCTTGAGCCGGCGGTTGCGGTCCTGGATCGCCTCGGCCCGCGCGCGGCGCGCCTCCCGGCCGCGCTCGGCCGGGATCCCGTCGCCCGCGGCGGCGGCCGCGTCGCCCTTCGCCGCCTCGCGCCGCGCGGCGCGCCAGGCCAGCCACTCCTCCCAGCCGCCGTCGAGCCGCGTCACGCGCCGGTCCTCGACCGCCAGCACGCCGGTCGTGACGCGCGAGAGGAAGGCCCGGTCGTGGCTGACGACGAGCAGCGTCCCGGGCCAGTCCGCCAGCGCCCCCTCGAGCGCCTCGCGGAACGGCAGGTCGAGGTGGTTGGTCGGCTCGTCGAGCAGCAGCAGCGCGGCCGGCCGCAGCACCAGACGGGCCAGCGCGACGCGCGCCCGCTCGCCGCCGGAGAGCGTGCGGATCTTCCGCTCGACGTGCAGCTCGCCGACCCCGAAGGTCCCCAGCGCGCGCCGCGCTTCCTCCGGCCGCCGGCCGGGTACTGCGCGCAGCGTGTCGTCGAGCACCGTCGCCTCGGGGTCCATCGCCTCCAGCTGGTGCTGCGCGAAGCTGCCGACGAGCAACCCCGGCGCCACAGCGCGCGTCCCGCCGTCGAGCGGCAGCGCGCCGGTCAGCAGCCGCAGCAGCGTCGTCTTCCCCGCCCCGTTCGGTCCCATCACCGCCCAGCGCTCGCCGCGCCGGATCTCGAGCGAGACGTCCTCCAGCACGGCCTTCTCGCCGTAGCGCTTGACGGCCCGCTCCAGCTTGACCAGCAGCTCGTGGCTGTGCGGCGGGTCGGGCCAGCGGAAGCGCCAGCCCCACGACGGGTCGACCTCGATTGCCGCACGCTCGTCCTGCACCCCCGCCAGCAGGCGGGCCTTGTCCTTGGCCGCCGCCGCCTTGGTCGCCTTGGCGCCGAAGCGCTCGACGAAGCGCTCCAGCCGCTGCTCGTCCCGCGCCAGCAGCGCGTCCTTCTTCGCGTTCGCCGCGCGCTCCGCGGTGCGCACCCGCTGCCACTCGGTGTAGCCCCCCTTGGTGATCCGCAGCGTCCCCTTCACCATGTCGGCGACGCGGGTCGCGACCCGGTCGAGGAAGACCCGGTCGTGGCTGACCACGACCAGCGCCGCAGGGCTGGTGGCGAGGTGCGACTCGAGCCACGCCAGGGCGTCGAGATCGAGGTGGTTGGTCGGCTCGTCGAGCAGCAGCAGGTCGGCGCCCGACAGCAGCATCCGGGCCATCAGGGCGCGCATCCGCCAGCCGCCGGAGAAGGTGCGCACCGTGCGCGCGAGGTCGGCCGGCGCGAAGCCGAGCCCGGTGAGCACGATCTGCGCCCGCGTCTCGAGCGCGTCGCCGCCGGACCACTCGAACAGCGCGCGCTTCTCGCCGTACTCGTCGGTCAGGCGCTGGACGAGCCCGTCCTGGCCCGGTTCCGCGGCCGCGGCCGCGATCGCCTCGGCCAGCGCGTCGCACGCGCGCCCCAGCCGCCGCACGTCGTCCGCCGCCATCAGCGCGGCCTCGAGGATCGACGCGTCGGGGGGCAGCTCGGCCTCGACCTCCTGCGGCAGGTAGGCGACCCGCACCCCCGTGCGCCGGTGCACGGCTCCCTCGTCGGCCTCGTCGAGACCGGCCATGATCCGGAGCAGGGTCGTCTTGCCGCAGCCGTTGGGGCCGACCAGCCCGTAGCGGTCGCCGGGGTGGAGCGCCCAGGTGATCTCGCGGAAGAGCGTGCGGCCCGCGACGGTGCGGCCGAGGCGGTCGAGCGTCAGCATCGGCGGGAGGTTACCCGCAAGCCCGCGCGCGGCCCACCGGCGGGCGCGGGGCGGGTCGTGGGGCGGGCCGGGCTCCGGTATCGTCGCGACGATGGACGACGCGGCGCTCCGTTCCGCGCTCACCGGCGCGGGCACGCTGGCGGTGCTGGCCGGCGCCGCGGGCTACCTGCGCTGGGCCGCGCTCGGCCGCCGCCCGCCACTGCAGCGCCCGCCGCTGCTCTGGCACCCGGCGGCGCGCGCCGTACGCCCGCTGCTGGCCGGGCTCACCGTGGCCGGGCTGGTGCTGCTGGCGCTGGGCTCCCCGGCGCTGGCGCTGGCCGCCGCCGGGCTGCTCGGCGCGGTGGCCGCCGCGCGGATCTGGAACGGGGTCCCAGCCCGCGGCCGGCGCCGCGTCTCTACCGCGCTGGCGGCGCACGAGCGCCGGCATCCCGCCCTGGCGCCCGCAGCCCAGCGCCGGGCCTTCCTGGCCGAGCGCCGCCCCGAGTGGGGCGAGGACCTCGCGGCGCAGCTGGTCGACGACTGGCCGGAGCGGGACGATTTCGTGCGCTTCGTCGCGGGGCTCGAACGGCGGCTCTCGCGCTGACCGCGCGAGGCTACGCCGGGCTCGCGCTCGACAGCACGTCCTCGGTCCGCTCGCCGCGAAGCTGGAGCAGCGCCGCACCCATCCCGGTCACCGTCACGATCAGCCAGAGCAGGTTCCCCAGGTACGGGATCAGCGAGAGCAGGAACAGGATCGCGACCCCGACCAGCAGCGCCAGCACGGGGTGGGTCGTCGACCAGGCGGTGCGCGGCGGCCCGCCGGTCCCGCCCTCGCGGCCGGTCGCGCGCCGCAGCAGCGCCAGCGCCCAGAGCCCCAGCACGATCTTGCCGATCACGCCGCCGAAGTAGACCAGCGCCCCCAGCGCCGACCAGATCCCGGCCGCCAGCGGCAGCTGCAGCAGGCAGACGCAGAGCACGCCCGCGACGAGCAGCACGAGCAGCCCGACCAGGCCGATCCCGAAGGCCGCCCCGAGACCGGTGGAGGTCGCGGTCCGCTCCAGCGAGCCGTCGACGAACGGGCGGAAGAAGAGCAGCAGCGCGACGCCGGCGACCAGCGCCACGACCGCGAGGTAGCCGCGCCACAGCGCGCGCAGCCCGAAGCCACTCTCTTCCTTCTCGGCCGCCGGGTCGGGGGTCTCGCCGGTGCCCGGCTGCGGCCCTTTCGTCACGGCCCCGCCGACGATCCCGGGCGGGATCGCGACCTCGTTCCGCGCCGAGTAGGTCAGCCGCCCACCGATCCGGGCCAGCGGGCCGAACGAGAGTTCGTCGCAGAGCACGTCGACGTCCCCGCCGATCGGACCGTTGATCTCGACCTTGCCCGAGCGTGCGAGCAGGCTGCCGCCGATCGCCCCCTCGATCGTCGTCGAGCCGGCGAAGGCCGCGACCGAGCCTTCGATCCGGCCGGCCGGGTCGAGGCGGAAGCTGTTGGCGAAGACCAGCGCGTTCCGGCCGACCCCGCCCCGGATCACGATCTTGTTCGTGGCGGCGCGCAGCCCGCCGGCGACGGTGCCGTCGATCGAAACGTCCTCGGTGACGCTCAGCACGTCCCCCTCGACGGTGCCCGGGACGTGAACGTTGGCGGCGAAGGTCGCGACGTCGCCCTGCAGCGTGCCGTCGATGCGGGTGGTCCGCGCAACGGAGTAGAGGTCGGCCGCGGCGACCTGGCCGGAGGGCACGTCGACGCGGCCCCCCTTGACCATCCAGATCCCGCCCAGCTTCAGTTCCTGGGGCGGCTCGACCGGCTCGCCGGGAGCGGGCGCGGAGGGGGCGTCGGCGGCCCGCGCCGCGCCGCACGCCGTCAGCAGGACGGCGGCGAATGCGGTGCCACGGGCGATGCGGGGGATCACGACGGTCTCCTCTCGGGCGCGCGCCCGGTGGTGCGATGACAAGCAAACACCCCGATCCCCGCCTCGTCGCCCGCGGAGCGGCGAGCGGCGCGAATCGGGACCGCGAACGGTCGGCCCGCAGCCCTGGACGGCCTCCTGCTCAAAACCCGATCTCGTCGCGCAGGCTGCGGGCGCGGCGCCGTGACAGCGCGATCCGGGTGCGCTCCGGATCGTCCAGCTCCAGCTCGAAGTTCCCCGACTCGGCCGGCTGAACCGAGGCGATGTGGGCCAGGTTGACCAGCGCGCCGCGGTGCGTGCGCCGGAAGCCGAAGGGGCCGAGCAGGTCCTCCAGCTCCTGCAGCGTGCGCGGCACGAGGTAGGACTGCCCCTCCTTCCAGGCGAAGACCAGCGTGTGGTCGGCGGTGACGTGCGTCACCTGTCCCGGGTCGAGCAGGATGATCCGCCCGCGCCGGCGCGCGACCACGCGCGGCGGCATGCCAGGCTGCGCCGCCACGACCCGCGCCACCGCCTCGGGGGGCTGCTCGCGGTCGATCCGCCGGGCCAGCCGGCCGAGCGCCTCGTCCAGCCGCTCGCGCGTCACCGGCTTGACCAGGTAGTCGACGGCGTCGGCCTCGAAGGCGCGGACCGCATAGTCGTCGTAGGCGGTGACGAAGACGACCTCGGGCAGTTCCTCGAGCCGGCGCAGGACCTCGAACCCGTCGCCCCCCGGGATCCGGATGTCGAGGAAGATCGCGTCGGGATCGAGCTCACGGGCCTTCGCCACCGCGTCCCGGACGGTGTCGGCCTCGCCCGCGATCTCGATCTGCCCGGACTCCTCGAGCATGCGGATCAGGCGCCGCCGGGCGGGCGGCTCGTCCTCGACGATCAGCGCTCGGATCTTCGCCATCACTCCTCCTCCTCGGTCGCGGCCGGGTCCGCGGCGGCCGGCGGCAGCACGATCCGCGCCAGCGTCCCCGGACCGTCGGATGCCCGGTCGATCTCCAGCCAGCCGCCGCGCGTCGCGGCGACGCGGGCGGCGATGTTCTCGAGCGCGTGGCCGCGCGGCAGGGTCTGCCCCGCTCCGCCCGGCCCCGGCCCGTGGTCGCGCACCTCCAGGACCAGCGCGCCGGCCGCCCCGCGGTAGGCGCGCACGAAGATCCGCCCCTCGCCGGTCTCGGGGTCGCGGCCGTGCAGCACGGCGTTCTCGACCAGCGGCTGCAGCAGCAGCGGCGGCACCGGGTCGCTCCGCACCTCGGGCGCGGCCTGGACCTCGGCCCGCACGCGGTCGCCGAACCGCGCCCGCTCGATCTCGAGGAAGTCGCCGATGAAGCGCAGCTCCTCCTCGAGCGGCACCGCCCGGTCGCTGCCGCGGCGGAAGGCGTAGCGGAACAGCTCGGCGAAGCGCTCGAGCAGGTCCTCGGCCCGGCGCGGGTCGTCGCGCACGAAGGCCGCGGCGGTGTTCAGCGCGTTGAAGAAGAAGTGCGGGTTGATCCGGGCCTGCAGCGCGAGCAGCTCGGCCCGCGCGGCCCGCTCGCGGGCCTGCGACTGCGCCAGCCGCGTCGCGGCGAGGATCTCGTTGGCGCGTGCGAGGCGGTGGTGCAGGTCCTCGTAGGCGAAGACCAGCGTCCCGGCGACCAGCGCCAGGAGGCCGTTCATCGCCCCGACCAGCAGCACCGAGCGGCCGGCGTGGACGCTGAAGGCCGGATCGACCAGGAAGCCGAAGAAGGTCGCGGCCATCGCGCCGCCGACCAGCGTCAGCAGGACCATCACGACGCGGGCCGGGAGCGAGAAGCCGGAGAGCCGCGGCAGCACCTCGCGCCCCGCGACGGTCGCGATCACGCCGGCCAGCAGGCCCGAGGCGGCCCCGACCAGGACCAGCGGCCGCTGGAAACTGCCGGCCTCGAGCAGCGCCGCGAGGAACCCGATCACGGCGCCGCTCACCGCCCCCGCCAGCCCGGCCAGCACCAGCTCGGCCAGCATGTTGAGCAGGTAGGGCCGGCCGCGGCGCCGGCCGAGCAGGTCGTACTCCGGAGGCGGCGGCAGGGCCATCTCGGTGACGTGAAAGATGACCGGGCGGCGCGGCCCCTTCGGCCGCCGCGCCGGGGCGTCGTGGCGGGCGCTCACGGCGCCTCCGCGCGCAGCCGGCGCAGCACGACCAGCGTCGTGTCGTCGGTCAGGGGCCCGTCGCCGGCGTGCGCGGCGTGGGCCGCGAGCAGGCGCTCCATCAGTTCGCGCGCCGGCAGCCCGTGCCCGTCGCGCAGGATCGCCGCGACGCGGGCCCGGCCGAACTCGTCGTCGGGATCGGCCGCGGCGGGGGCCTCGACCAGCCCGTCGGTGTAGAGCACCAGCGACTCGCCCGGTTCCAGCACGGTCTCGCCCGCGCCGTAGGGGATCCCCGGCGCCATCCCGAGCGGCAGCCCGCCCTCCTCGAGCGCCCGCACGCCGCGCGGCCCCGCGACGAGCGGAAACGGGTGGCCGGCCAGCGAGTACGACAGCCGCCCGCTCGCGGGGTCGAGCGCGACGTAGGCGAAGGTGACGTAGCGGCCCGACCGGGTCCGCGACGCGACCGCGGCCGAGAGCGCGGCGTTCAGCCGCGCCGGGTCGGGCTCGGCGGTCGCCAGCGTCTCGAACAGGGTCTGCACGCCGGCCATCAGCAGCGCCGCCGCGACCCCCTTCCCCATCACGTCGCCGATCGAGAGCGCGATCGCGCCCCCCGGCAGGCGGACGAAGTCGAAGGTGTCCCCGCCCAGCATCCCAGCCTGCCGCGAGCTGAAGACCAGCTCGTAACCGGGCAGGTCGGGAGCGGCCTTGGGCAGCAGCTCCTCCTGGACCTGGCGCGCCAGCTCGACCTCGCGCGCCATCGTTTCGCGCCGGCGCAGCTCGGCGATCGTGCGCTCGAGGCGGGCCTGCAGCGAGTCCCAGGCGACGATCGCGCCCCCCACCACCAGCGCCAGCACCGAGTTGGCGCCGAACTGCCAGATGACCGCGGAGGGCCGGGTGAAGACGACCCCCATCCGGTCGGCGATCGAGACCCCGGTCGCGGCCAGCGCCCCGCCCACCAGCGTGAGCAGCATCACGCCGTAGCGCAGCGGGGCCGGCAGGCCGGAGAGCAGCGGGATCGCGAGCCGCGAGGCGACCAGCGCCGAGGCCAGCACCGTCTCGGCGACGAGCACCCCCTTCTGCACGAACCACCACTCGACGCCGGTGCCCGACACGACCCCGACCGCGGCTCCCATCGTCGCGCCGGCGGCGGCGGCGGCGAGCGCCCAGGCCGCGAGCCACTGCACCGCACGCGTGCGGGCGGGACGGGCGGGTTCGGAAAGCGCCGACACGGCGGGAGGGTTCCTCCGGGAACTGCGGTTACGGTACTACAACCGTTCGCCGCGGACGGCGCGCCCCGGGGGGGCGAGCGGTCGTCCCGTGGCGGCGAACGGTCCCGTTGCCCGGCGCCGGCAGCGGTGGAACACTCTCCCGCCCGCGGCCGTCCGGCGCGGGCGGACGCGGCCGGCGGGACCGGCCCGGGACGAGGGAGCGGATGGCCAAGCGTAAGGACGTGGCGCAGGCGAAGAAGTCGAAGGAAGCCCTCGACCGCAAGACGGTGACGGCCATCGTCGGCGCGGCGGGGCGGGTCCACGACCGGATCCTGGAGGGGCAGAAGCCGTCGATGTCCTTCCCGCTGCGCGCGCTCTCGAACGTCCGCTTCGACAAGGACCGCGGCTACTTCGAGATCGGCCGCGCGAAGAAGATCCGCACCCTGACCGTCAACACGGTGAAGACCTTCGCCCAGACGCTGCGGATGATGTCGCTCTCCAAGGAGCTGGTCGAGACCAACGACTTCGCGACCAAGCGAGACGCCTACTACCAGTCGAAGAACTGGGGCGAGGCGACGTTCGCACGAGCAGACCGAGTCCGACACGGTGATGGACGACATCGAGGCCCTGTTCTCGGTCGAGGGGATCAGCCGCGAGCAGCTCCGCTTCGTCCCCGACGAGCACGGCGGCGCGGTCGCCGGGCGAGCTGGTGGTCCTCGACCCCGACTCGCGAGACGGGCGAGGTCGACCGGATCGACTGCACGCGGTTCGGATCGGGCGCCTACTCGATCCCCTCGCTGGTCGAGCACCTGTCGTTCGAGACCGACGCGAAGTTCGTCCTGGCGATCGAGACCGGCGGTATGTTCCAGCGGCTGCAGAGCCACAAGTTCTGGGAGACGGCGCAACTGCATCCTGGTCTCGATGGCCGGCGTCCCGACGCGGGCCACGCGGCGCTTCATCCGCCGGCTGTCGGACGAGTGCAAGCTCCCGGTCTACGCCTTCGTCGACTGCGACCCCTACGGGATCTCCAACATCTACCGCACGCTCAAGGTCGGCTCGGGCAACGCGGCGCACATCAACCGCTTCTTCTGCGTGCCGCACGCGCGCTTCCTCGGCGTGACGCCGCAGGACATCGTCGACTACAAGCTGCCGACCCACCCGCTCAAGGAGGTCGACATCAAGCGGGCCAAGGACGCGCTGAAGAACGACCCCTTCTTCAAGGCCCACCAGGTCTGGGCGAAGGCGATCGAACAACTGCTGAAGATGGGGGTGCGCGCCGAGCAGCAGGCGCTCGCCAAGTGGGGGCTCAACTACGTCCTGGACGAGTACCTGCCGCGCAAGCTGGCGCAGCCCCAGCAGTTCCTGCCGTGAGGCCGCGGGCAGGGCGCCCCTGCCGGGGGCCCCGGTTCGGCGTATCTTCTCCGGTCGTCTCCCGACCGCGGTCGGCCGATGCCGACCGCCAGCCGGGGCTCGGGCCGGGGGACGGGCGACGGAAGGGGTCAGGATGACCACCACGGGCACACGGTTCCTGCTGCGCGGGACGGGCACGGCGTTGCCCGACGGGCGGCTGGACAACGAACGCCTCGGCGAGGCGCTCGGCATGGACCCCGAGTCGATCTTCACCCGCACCGGGATCGTCGAGCGCCGGATCGCGGGGCCCGGCGACACCACCTCCTCGCTCGGGGCCCGCGCCGCCCGCGCGGCGTTGGAACAGGCCGAGATCGACCCGGCCGAGATCGACCTCGTCCTGCTCTCGACTTACACCCCGGACCACTGGCTCTGCCCCACCGCCCCCGAGCTGGCGCGGCAGATCGGCGCGACCCGCGCCGGCGCCTTCGACCTCAACGCCGCCTGCTCGGGCGGCACGACGGCGCTCCTGACCGCGACCTCGCTGGTCCGCGCCGGGGCCTTCCGCAACGCGCTGGTCGTGACCTCCGACCTGACCAGCCGCTTCGTGCGGCCCGACGACCCGAAGACCCGCCTGGTCTTCGGCGACGGCGCGGCGGCGATGCTGCTCTCCGCGGCCCGCGAGGACGACCCCGCGGCCTGGACGCTGGCGGCCTCGACGATGGGCGCCGACGGCGCCGGAGCCGACCTGTTCTGGGTGCCGCACGGCGGCACCGCGACGCCGCCGGTGAACGGCCACCGTTTCGAAGAAATCCGCACGGTCGAGATGGACGGCCGCGCGGTCTTCCGCTTCGGCGTCGAGCGCGGCGTGGCGGTCGTGGAGGAGCTGTGCCGGCGGGCCGGCCTGACCCCGGACCAGGTGGCGTGGGTGATCCCGCACCAGGCCAACCTGCGGATCATCGCCGCCCTGCGCGAGCGCTGCGCGGTCCCGCCCGAGCGCTTCGTGGTCAACATCGACCGCTACGGGAACACCGCCTCGAGCTCGATCCCGCTCGCGCTGTCGGAGCTGCTGGCGGCGGGGAAGGTCCGTCCCGGCGACACGCTCCTGCTCGTCGCCTTCGGGGCCGGGCTGACCTGGTGCGGGCTGGCGCTCCGCGCCGGAGGCTGAGGGGCGGCCCCTTCCCGGGGGCCGTGCCGGGCTAGAATCGCCGGCGGTGAGTCGCCGTCGTCCGCAGGTCGTGTTCGCCTTCGCGTTGCTCCTGTCCGCGACCGTGCCGGGCCGTGCCCTCGCGCAGTCGAGTCTGCTCGACGACTACATCGCCGCGGCCCAGCTGGCGCGCGGCGGCCAGATCGAGACGGCCTGCGACCGGCTCGCGGAGCTGGCGGCCGAACACCCCGCCTCGGTCGCGGTCCACCGTGCGTGGGGCGCCCTCTCGGTACCCGCCGGGAGGGCTGCCGCGGTCGAGCCGCTGCTGCGCGCGCGCGCCACGCGCGAAGCCGGCGATTGGGCCGCGCAGGTCGGGCTCGCCGCGCTGCTCGCCGGGCAGGGGCGCCGGGCCGAGGCCTGGCGCGTCCTCTCGCGCACCGTCGCCGCCGGCGAGCGCGACCCGCTGATCGTCCCGCTGCTGCTCCAGACGGCTCCGAGCGCCGAGGCGGTGCTGCGCTTCCTCGAGGCCGAGACCGCCGGTCATCCGCGCGACGCGCTGCTCGCCGCGCTCGCCGTCCGCGCCGCGCTCGCCGCCGACCGCGTGCGCGACGCCCGCCGCCTGCTCGACGCGGCGCTGGGGCGCGGGCTCGAGCACCAGGAGCTGGCGCTGCAGCACGCGATCCTGCTGCGCGCGGCGGGGCGCGAGCAGGCGGCCTGCGACGAGGCGACGCTGGTCGGGTCGGTGGTCGGACCCGAGCTCGAGGTTCCCGAGCTGCGCGTGCCGCGGCGCGTCGCGCTGGCGCGGATCCTGCTGGCCTGCGGCCGCGGCGAGCCCGCGCGGCGGGTGCTGGCGGCGCTCGGACCGATCGTGAGCTTCCCCGGCGAACTCCCGCTGCGGCCGCTCGCGCGCGCCGCCGAGGCGGAGTGGGCGCTGTCGCGCGAGGACCCGCTGGGGGCGCTTGCGCTGCTCGACGAGACGCCCGGCCTCGACGAGACCCCCGCCGTGCGCGAGGCCGCGCTGGCGGTCCGCGCCCGGGCCTTCGAGTTGCTCGGGACGGTCTCGCCCGGCGTCGACGAGGCGGCCCGGGGAGCGCTGCCGGAGGGGCTGGCGCTGGCCGACCGCTCGGCTGCGCTGGCCGCGCTGGCAGCCGGTGCGGACGCGGGCGACGAAACGCTGCGGCCGCTGCTCGAGCGCCTGGCGGAGCGGCTCGAGGAGCAGGGATTCGTCGAGCGCGCGGTGCGCGTGCGCACGCTGGCGGCGTGGCGCCTGTCCGGAAGCGATCCGCCGGGAGCCCGGCACGAGCTGCGGCTCGCCCAGGCGCTGCTCGCGGGACGGCCCGATGCGGCGCAGCTGGCGCTGGCGGCGGCGCTGGTCGAGGCCCGGATGGCCCGGCGGGACGGCGACCCGGCGGCGGCGCTGCGGATCCTGGAGCTGAGCCCGCTGGGGGCCGTCGGCGTGCCGGGCGCGCTGCTCGCCGCGGCGCGCGTCGAAGCGGCCCAGGCCGCGCTGGCCGCGGGCGACCCCGAGCGGGCGCGCGCGCTGGCCCGGGAGGGGATGCTCGACGTGCAGGAGGCCGCGCGCGGCGGGCTGCGGCCGGCCGCGGAGGCCGAGCCGGTTGCGGGCGCGCCGGCGGTCCGGGCGGTCGAACTGGCGGGGCTGCTCTTCCGCGCGGCGCTCGGACTCGGGCGCGAGCCCGCTGCCGCCGGAGGCGCGTTCGTGCACAACCTCGGGCGGGCGGCGCGGAGCTGGTCGCTGCTCGAGGCGCCTTGGCCGGACGACCTGGCCCGGCTGGCCCCGTGGATCCCGCGCGACGGGTGCGCGGTCTTCGCGGCGCTCGGCGACGGGGCCCCGGCGCTGGCCGTCGCTTTCGGCGGCGCGGTCGAGGTCACGACACCCGCGGCCGCGCTCGCCTCCGCCCCGTGCGCCGCGGCGCGGGCGATCTACTGGGCCGGCCCGGCGCCCGCACCGGGCGGCCTCGCCCCGGCCCCCGGCGACCCGCGGCTGCTGCTGCGCTGGATCAGCCCGGAGCCACAGGGCGAGGGGTTCCCGGCCAGCCTCCCCGACGACGGCGACGATCCGGCACCCGCGATCGGACCGGGGCCGGACCGCCCGCGCCGGCAACTGGTCGAGGCTCTCGCCGGCATCGCGGCCCCGGGGCCGGGCGCCGCCGCCGCCGCCGCGGGCTCCGGCGAGAGCGCCCTGGCGCGCTGGCCCGTCTTTGCCGGCGGCGGCCTGGCGCCCGCGTACGCGCCGCTCTCGGGCGGGTGGCTCGTCCCGCCGGGATTCCTGCGCAGCGCGGGCTGGCTCGGGCCGGAGTCGATCCAGACGCTCTCGCCGACGCGCGGCCCGGGCCTGCTCGCGCTCGGACTGCGCGCGCTGCCCGCCGAGCGGGTCCCCGAGAGCGGGCTCTCGGTGCTCGCCGACTCCGCGCTGCAGGCCGGCTGGCGCTGGTCGCTGCTGGCGCGCACGCCGCTCGACGCGGCAGAGGTCGAGGCGGTCCGCTCGCGGCTCGCGTCCTGGTCCGCGAACCCCTACCGCGAAGCGAGACGCCTGGCCCGGGACGCGCCGGCGACGGCGGCGAAGCTGACGCTCTGGACCGTCCCCTCCCGGCGCAGCGCGCGCGAGGTCGCGGCCCGGACCTTCGGGCGCACCCTGGCGCTGCTCGGCGCGGCTTCGATCCTCTCGGCGCTGGCCTGGGCCTTCGTGTTGCGGCGGCGCCGCACGGTGCGCGGCCCCGTCAGGGGGCGAGGCGGACGCGGTCCCAGCCCCCCTCGGCGCGGCGCGTGAACTGCAGCCGGTCGTGCAGCCGGCTCGGCCGGCCCTGCCAGAACTCGAGGATCTCGGGGCGCAGCCGGTAGCCGCGCCAGCCCGGGGGGCGCGGGACCTCGCCCCCGGCGAAGCGCGCGGAGGCGGCCTCGAGCGCGCGCTCGAGTTCGTCGCGCGACGGGACCTTTTCGCTCTGCGCCGAGGCCCAGGCCCCGAGCTGGCTGGCCCGCGGGCGGCGCGTGAAGTAGGCGTCGGCCGCAGCCTCCGGAGCCTCTTCGACCCGCCCTTCGACGCGGATCTGCCGCTCCAGCTCGAGCCACACGAAGCAGAGCGCGGCACAGGGGTTTGCCGCCAGCTCGCGTCCCTTGCGGCTGGCCTGGTGGGTGAAGAAGACGAACGCGCCGTCGTCGAGGGACTTCAGCAGCACGGCGCGTGCGGCGGGCCGGCCGTCCGGCGTCGAGGTCGCAAGGACCATCGCGTTCGGCTCGGGCAGGCCGGCCTCGATCGCGTCGTCGAGCCAGGCCCGGAACAGGCGCAGCGGGTCGTCGCCTGCGTCGCTTTCGGACAGCCCGCGGGCCCGGTACTCGCGCCGCAGGTCGGCCAGGTCCCGGTCCATCAGCGCGGCCTCTCTCCCGCCTCGTCGGCGGGCGCGTCACCCGGTGGGGCGGAGCCGGTCGGTCCGTCCCGTCCGGCCGCCCCGGCCAGCGCGCGAAGCCCGGCCTGCGCCCGGCCGGCGAGTCTATCCGCTTCGCCGCAGTCGGCGACGACGGCCGAGAGTTCCGCCGCCGCCGCCACGGGCTGGCCCCCGCGCCGCAGCGCGTCGGCCAGCTCGAGCCGGATCCGGCAGGCGGCGAGCGGCGGGACGCCGCGCAGGTGGAAGTCGGGCCGGCCCGCCGTGCGCGGGCGGTCGGGGTCCGCGTCCAGCGCCTGCCTGTAGGCGTCGGCTGCCTCGTCGTAGCGGCCCAGCGCGGCCAGGCAGCGCCCGCTCGAGCGCATCGCGGCGATCCGCCACTCGGCCGCCGCATCCACGCGCTCCTCCACCCGGGCGTAGTGCTCGAGCGCCTCGCTGCACGCCCCCTGCACGCGCAGCGTGTCGGCCAGCCGGATCCGCGCCATCACGTCGCGCGGGTCGCGCTCCACGGCGCGGCGGCGCCAGGCCAGCGCCTCGTCGGCGCGGCCGGCCTCGGCGGCGTGGTCGGCGAGATTCAGCTCCTCGGACGGCGGCAGCTGGGTTGCAGCCGGGATCGTCACCGAGGCCACGATCGCGAGCAGCAGCGCGAGGCCGGCCGCGCCGGCGATTTGGCGGCGCTCGCCCGCGCGCCAGGCCCGGGGCAGCCCGGCCCAGCCGACCGCCGCCGGCACCAGCAGCAGGACGACCGCCGGCAGGCGGAACCGGGCGGTGTTGAAGAACAGCAGGGGGGTTGAGGCCCAGGCGGCCGCCAGCACCAGCCAGGGGGCCGCCTCTGCGGCCCGCCGCCGGCCCAACAGCACCAGGCCCGCCCCGATCGCGGGCGCGAGCAGGCCGAACGGGAGCGCCAGGCGTCGTCCCTGGACCAGCAGCGCGGCCAGCAGCGGGGAGTGGCGCGTCGCGTCCTCGAAGCGCTGGTTGTTGGCGATCTCGTAGCCCGAGAACCAGAGCAGCGCCTTGCGCCCGAGCAGTTCCAGCGCGGTCGCGGGGTCGGCCGTCGCGGCGGCCAGCGCCTGGCGCACGAAGAAGCGCTGGTGGTCGGCGCCGCGGCGCAGCCCCAGCTCCGCCGGCGCGTCGTAAAGGCGCATCCACGCCAGGTCGGGATTCCAGTTCCCCGAGGCCTGGTCGAACCCCGGGTCGTTGCCCATGAACAGGTTGATTCCGCCGTTCCAGGAGATCAGGACCGGGTCGCGCGCGACGAACGCGTTGCGCGCCGAGGCGGGCAGCACGACCGCGAGCGCCGGGACCAGGACGAGCGCCGCGGCGCGCGCCGCGCCGGGAGCGTCCCAGGTCCGTCGCCGGGCCTCCCAGGCGGCCCAGCCCGCGGCGGCGAGCGCGGCGATCAGCCCGTCGGCGCGGGTCAGCGCGACCAGCCCGAGCAGCGCGCCGGCGAGCGCGAGCGAGCGGACGCGCAGGCCCTCGTCGCCGTCCCGCGCCGCGGCGAGCCGCTCGCCGGCCAACAGCAGCAGCAGCGCGGTCAGCGAGACCGGCAGCAGGACCGCGTCGTAGAAGATCGCGGTGCCGTTCAGCGCAAGCGCCAACCCGGCGGCCCAGGCCGCGGCGGGGCCGCCGAACCGCAGGGCCGCGCGCGCCACCAGCCAGACCGCCAGGACGCCGCAAACCGCCGACAGCACGCGACCGGCCACGACGCCGCCGACCGGGCCGAACAGCCCGATCAGCACCGCCAGGAGGTACGAGTAGAGCGGACCCTTGTAGAACGCGGCGCTGCCGGGAAGCAGCCAGCCGGACTCGAGGATCCGGAGCGCCTCCTTGGCGTGGAACAGGCTGTCGACGACCGGCACCGCGAACAACGGGTCGCGCGCCGCGAGCAGGCCGAGGTGGACGCCGCGCAGCACGGCCGCCAGCGCGACCGGAACGGCGAGGCACGCCGGCGTGCGAATCCCTCGCGCGGGCTCGGCCATGACGGGGCGCATCATATCCCGGATCATCCGGGATGGGCCGGCTGCCGGCCCGGACCCGGCGCGCCTCCCGCGCGCGGGAATCCCGCGGCAGCAACGCGCCGCGGGCCGAAGCCTTTCCATTTCCCATGTCGAAGCCGACGATCTCCTCCGCACAAGGAGGACACACCATGACAGGACTTCCGCTCGCGCTCTCGCTCTTCACGCTCGCGCTCGTCCCCGCGCAGCAGGCCGACCAGCCGATCCCCGCCTGTCCGGCCTTCGACGCCGCGCTCGGGCCCGGCGGCGTCCCGCCGGCGCCGGATCCCGCTCCCGGCACCGACGGACCGTGGCTCGACTGCTACGCGGCCTGCGTCGACGCGCAGTGGCCGCGCTGCGTCGAGCAGTGCGGCGGGCACGACCCGATCACCAACCCCTGCCTCGCGATCTGCTACGACGCCATTGCTCTCGGCTGCGCGATCGGCTGCTCGAAGTGGGGGGTGCTGCCGCAGACGGTGGCGGAGACCGCGCCGTAGCCCGCCGGCCGCCGCGTCCGGACGGTCCGGCCGGTTTCCGGACGGGTCCGCCGGCCGGAGCCCGCCGCGGCTGCCCGGCTCGGCAGGCAACTCGTTGAAAACAAAGCCGCTTGGAACATGGCACCGGGATCGCAAGAAGGTCCGGTGCAGGAGGCCGCCGCCGCCTCTCCTCCTCCTCCTCCGAAACCAACCCGGGCCGGGCTCCCGGGCGCGCGCGGCGGCCAGGGTGGACAGTCCGGGGAGCGGGACGCCGCTCCCCGCTTTTTTTCGCCCGCGCGCGGCGCGGGATAGACTTCGCCCATGCGCCGCACCGTCCGGTTCCTTCTGCCCCTCGCCGCCTGCGCCCTTTTGCTCGTCGCACCCGTCGCGCGCGGCCAACAGCCCGCGCCGCCGGCGCCCCGCCCTGCACCTCCCGCGGCTCCGCCGCCCAAAGACTCCGAAATCGAGGAGAAGGTCACCGTGCGGCTGGCCGAGGTGCAGGTCCTGGTGACCGACCGCGACGGCAACCCGCTGACCGATCTCAAGCCCGGCGAGGTCGAGGTCCGCGAGGACGGCGAGTCGCGGAAGATCGCCTACCTCGAGCCGTTCTCGACGACCGGTTCGCTGGCCAAGGCGATCCCGCAGCCGACCCCGGTGGCGGCGCCGGGTGAGAAGGCGGCCGCCCCGGAGACTCCGGTCGCGATCCCCAACCCGGCCCCGCAGCGCTGGGTCGTCGTGCTGTTCGACGTGCTGAACTCGCGCACGATGGACCGCAAGCACTGGGTCGCCGCGGCCCGGAACTGGGTTGCGACCGACATGCGGCCGGAGGACCGCGTCTCCCTCGCGGTGCTCGAGAGCCAGGGTACGGTGCGCGAGCTGGTCCCCTTCACCGGCGACCGCGAGATCCTGGCCCACGCGCTGGCCGAGGACACGCTGCTCGACAGCTACCCGCACCGCGACTACACCAACGACATGCGCCGCATCGTCGAGGACCTGAGCGAGACCTGCGACTCGTCCAGGTATCCCGAGTCGTGCATCAGCGGCGCGACCGAGCCGGTGGTGTTCGAGTGGCGCGGCCGCGGCGAGCAGACGCTGCGCGGCCTGACCCTGCTCTCGGGCAGCCTGGGCGCGATCCCGGGCCGCAAGGCGGTCCTGTTCCTGGGCCCGGGAATCGTCCCGGACCCCCGGATGACCGCCAGCAACGCGGCGCTCGCCGTCTTCGGCACCGAGCGCCTGGGCACCACCTCGATGCTGAGCGAGCGGGACGCCAACCTGAACCAGCTGATGCTCGAGATGACACGGCTCGCCGCGACCGCGGACGTCAGCTTCTTCACGCTCGACAGCCGCCCCTCGTCGCTGCGTGACCAGTCGACCGACGTCGAGCAGAGCGATGGCATGGCCGAGCGCAAGCTGTTCGACCCGTTCCAGCAGATCTTCGACGCGACCCGCGGATCGCTCGACACGATCGCGATCCGGACCGGCGGCCGCTCGCTGCACGGCCCCTCGGTCGACAAGAACCTCCCGGTCCTGGCGCGCTCGGTCGAGGGGATCTACAGCCTGGGCTTCTACCGCGACCCGGCTTCGTCGCGGAAGCCGAGCATCAAGGTCAAAGTCGCGCGCCGCGGCGCGGTCGTGAGCTTCCCCGACCGGTACGACTCGCGACGGGAGGAGCCGACCACGATTCCGGTCGAGGTCGCGATCGGCAAGACCGAGGGGCTGGCGGGCGGAATCCTCGTCCCGGTCGTGATCCAGGCCCGGGCTTCGTCGCTCTCCTTTCGGGAGGAGGAGGGAAAGGACGTCGCCCGGATCGCACTCTACGCCGAGGCGATCACGCCCCAGGGGAAGCGCGAGGCCTCGGCCTACCAGCAGGTCGAGGTCCGGCTCGACATCTCGCGCCGGGGGGACCGGTCCCGCCAGGCGTTCTCGCACGAGGTCCCGCTGGTTCTCCCCCCGGGCCCCTACCGGATCCGGGTCCGGCTCTCGGAGTTCGGGTTCGAGCACCTCTCGGACCGGTCCGTCGACATCACGTTGAACAGCGACGGAACGGTGGCGCCCGGCATCCAAAATTCCGTACAGATTCAAGGATCCGGGCGTCCCGACCCCCCTCCCGCGACCGCCGAACGGCCGTTCTGACCGTCGAAGTATCTGTTGATAGAGCGGGTTGGGTCCTTAACGTAACTTGGCAGGCATTTTGCGTATTAATGGTTCGGCACAGTCCGCCCAGCCGGGGTTCCCTGCCCGGGTGGGCCGGGCGGAGTGTCCCGGCAGGGGCGTTTCCGGCGTTCCCCGGCGCCCAAGGAGAGACTGGATGTTCCGCAATCGTTCGGGAGTTCGCAGGCGCGCTGCGGCTGATCGGGGCCGGTCTCGTGCTGGCCGCCGCCGTGACGGGCGCCGCGCTGGCCCAGGAGACCCTGCGCATCGGCGGCGACGTGCTGAACGCGGCGGGTGAGCCGGTGATCGGCGCCGAGGTCCTGCTCGCGCCGGCTGCCAACGGCCAGCCGATCTCGGGCGGCGTGCCGCAGCGGGCCAAGTCCAACAAGAAGGGGCGCTTCACGGTCGCGTTCGCCCGCCCCGGCGAGTACCTGATGACCGTCACCGCACCCGACCTCGTGCTCACCAAGCTGACGATGAAGATCCGCGACGCCTCGAAGAAGCCGATGACGCTCGCCGACGGCACGGACCTGGCCGACATCATCGACGCCGCGGTCGACCCCAGCCGGCGCGAGATTCCGATCGCGATCCCCAAGAACGCGTTCTACGTCGACATGGTGCTGGGCCTCGCTCCAGCCCAGGCGGCCCGCCCCGCCGGCCGCGCGGTCGATCCCGCCGACGTCGCCGCCGAGGCCTCGCTCAAGGACCTGATGAAGGCCCGCGACGACCTGCTCGCCGGGAACTTCGACGCGGTCGTCACCGAGATCGACACGGTCCTCGCCAAGAAGGAAACGATCAAGGACCCGAAGGACCTCGCGATCGCGCAGTACATGAAGGGCTACGCGCTCATCAAGCTCGGCCGCGCCGTCGAGGCCGAGGCCGCGCTGTCCGAGGCGATCGTCGCCGACCCGACGATGGGCGACGCCTACGCGATGCGCGCCGGCGTGCTGGTCGAGCAGAAGAAGTTCGACGAGGCGTCCGAGGCCTTCCGCAAGGCGCTCGAGCTCAACACCGACCCGGCCCGGCGCATCGCCCTGCTCGGCAACCTCGGCAAGTCGCTGATCGAGGCCGGCAAGATCGACCAGGCCGTCCCGTACCTCGAAGAGGCCCTGACGCTCGCGCCGGACGACACCGACGTGATCGTCAACCTGGTCGACGTCTACACCCGGCTCGGCCGGGTCGACGACGCGAAGAAGCTGATCTCGGACAAGCTTTCGCCCAAGGACGCGGCGACGCTGCACTTCAACATCGCCGCCATGATGGCCAACAACAAGAACTACGCCGAGGCAGAGCAGCACTTCCGCCAGGTGATCGCGCTCGACCCGACGCTGGTCAGCGCGCCGCGCTGCCTGGGCGACGTGCTGCATCGCGCAGGAGAAGCGCGAGGAAGCCATCCCGGTATCGAGAAGTATCTGCAGGTCAACCCGGGCGCGGAGGACGCGGCCGAGGTCAAGCAGATGATCGACGCCCTCAAGAAGTCGTTGCCGAAGTCCGGGGGCGCGAAGAAGAAGTGACGCCGAGGCGACGACGCTCCGGCGTGACCATGGGAGCGCCGGGGGCCGCGTGGGGCGGTTCCCGGCCGGAACGGAGGCTGGCCAGCCAGGAAGGCGGCCAGCGCAAAGAAACAGGGAACAGAGGAGGCACTCACATGAGGAAAGCGTTCCTGATCGTCGCTCTGGCGATGATCGTCGCGATCCCGGTGGCCCTCGCCCAGCAGCCGACCACGGGTACCCTTCAGGGTATCGTCGGCGAGCAGGACGGGAAGCCGCTGCCGGGTGCGACCGTCGTCGTCAAGGGCCCCCTGGGCGAGCGCGCCGCGCAGACCGACGCCAAGGGCCAGTTCGAGTTCCGCTTCCTGCCGGCCGGTACCTACACGGTCCGGGCGGAGATGCCGGGCTTCTCCACCGTCGAGGTGGGTGGCGTCGACATCAACGCGGCGGGGCGGACGCGCCTGCCGATCACGCTGCTCCCGGGCCAGACCGCGGAGATCACGGTTTCCAGCGCCGCGCCGCTGCTGGACGTGAAGCGCACGACCGTGGCGACGTCGTTCAAGTCGAAGTCGCTCGAGACCCTGCCGATCGGCCGTAACTTCACCGACGCGGTGTCGTTCGCGCCGGGCGTCGTCTCCGGCCTCGGCACCGGCCAGGGCAACTACTCGATCGGCGGCTCGTCCGGCCTCGAGAACAGCTACATCATCGACGGCGTCAACATCACCGACAGCGGCTACGGCGGCGTCGGGACCTACTCGCTGGTCTACGGTTCGCTGGGCACCGGCATCACGACCGACTTCCTCGACGAGGTGGCGGTCAAGACCGGCGCCTTCGACGCCGAGTACGGCCAGGCCCTCGGCGGCGTGATCACCGGCGTCGTCAAGTCGGGCACCAACGCCTTCTCGGGCGCGGTACGCGCGTACTACAGCACCTGGAGCGAGGGCAAGTACGTCAGTCTCCCGACCGGCGCCACCAACCAGGACTGGAAGGACTCCGACCAGTGGGACGCGGGCGTCTCGCTCGGTGGCCCGATCGTCAAGGACAAGCTGTTCTGGTTCGTCGCCTACAACCCGGTGCGAACCACCGCCAACTTCGATCGGGAGTCGGTCGAGAACCCGATCTTCGGCATCGCCAACCCGAACGGTTCGATGAGCTCGATCTTCCCCGACACCGAGACCTTCCCGTCGTCGCAGACCAGCGGCGTCGACAACGAGCGCACCAACCAGAACTACGCCGCCAAGATCAACTGGCAGATCACCCCCAGCCACCGGATCGAGTTCACCGGCTTCGGCGACCCGTCGGACGGCGACGGCCGCACCGGCGTCTCGGCCAGCACCTTCACCATGACCGGGCGCCAGGGCCCGACCTTCTCGACCGACGTCGAGAAGATCGCCGCGGGCTTCGGTTCCGGCGTCAAGTCGACGATCGACTACGGCGCCGACCAGTACTCGCTCAAGTACTCCGGCCTGTTCGGCAGCGACTGGTTCATCGAGGCCCAGGCCAACTACCGCAACAACGAGTTCACGGAAGACCCGGTCGTCAACGACTACGCTTACACCGACACCCGGATCGCCCGCGAGTGGACGTTCGGCAACACGCTGCCGTACTCGGTCTCCCCGGTCTCCGGCGGCCCGGGCTACATCGGCCCCCAGACCGACGAGAGCTGGGATTATGCGTTGAAGGTCTCCAAGGTCTTCGGCAACCACGAGCTCAAGGCCGGTGTCCAGTACTTCGACCTCGAGTACGCCCAGGCGTCGGTCTACTCCGGCGCGTCCACGACCTTCAGCTTCCCGGGCGACCTCAACGGCGACGGGACGCGGGACGGCTTCGTTCCGCTGGAGTCCGCGTCCGGCGCGACGGTCTCGATCCGCGGCGGATTCGATTACCGCGACGGCGAAGGGGCGCTCGTCCGGCCGTGCACGGGCTGCGCCTTCTCGCGCGGCTTCCCGTCGTACCGGACCACCCGGGCCCGCTTCAACCCCACCGCAGACCCGACCAAGGCCAGCGACCTGTCGTTCTTCCTCCAGGACACCTGGACGATCAACGACTCCTGGGTGCTGAAGGTCGGCGTCCGCACCACGACCCAGACAGCTCGAGGGCTCGGGTGCGTTCACGCTCGGCTTCGCGCGCGCCGTCGACCCGAACGGCGGCCAGTCCACGGGCTGTACACGGACACCCCGACCACCTACAGCGCCGAACAAGCTACGACTTCTCGACCGAGTGGTCGCCGCGCATCGGCGTCACCTGGGACCCGGGTGCCGACGGCAAGACCAAGATCCAGTTCAACTTCGCGCGCTACTTCCAGCGCGTGCCGAACGACCTGGCGGTCCGCCAGTTCTCCAACGAGGTCGGGACCACCACCTTCACCTTCACCGACCCGTACCTGACCACCCCGCTCGCGAGCAACGCCCCGAACGTCCAGGGGATCGACCTCGGCATCGTGGCCGACGGCACCAAGCTCCCGTACGTCGACGAGTTCGTCCTGGGCTGGCAGCAGTTGATCCGGCCCGACCTCTCGATCGAGGTCCGCGGGATCTACCGCGACCAGGGCCGCGTCCTCGAGGACACCCAGAGCGGCAGCCGTCGAGGGGATCAAGAACTACTACTACGGCGTACGGTTATCGACTCCAACGGGGACGGTACGCTTGATCAAGTGGACGGCGACAGCATCAGCTCTGTCCCGTTCCCGGGCTTCGGCTTCGACGTCTTCGGCGCCTACGTCCTGTCGAACCCGGGCGAGAACGCGCCCGGCGGCTTCACGGCCCCGAACCGCAAGTACAAGGCCCTTGAGATCGCGCTGACCAAGCAGCTCTCGAACAACTGGCAGTTTGCCGCCAACTACCGCTACTCGCGGCTGCGCGGCAACTACGAGGGCCTGTTCCGCAACGACAACGGCCAGTCGGATCCGAACATCACCTCGCTGTTCGACTTCCCCGAATCGCCGCTGATGCGCGGCCAGTTCCAGACCGGCCCGCTCAACTCCGACCGCCCGCACGTCTTCAATACGTTCGGGACCTACTTCTTCGACTTCGGCCTCGAGATCGGCGGCGCCTTCCAGTGGCAGTCCGGCGTTCCGCGGACCGCGCTGCTGGCCCACCCCGAATACCTCAACGCGGGCGAAATCCCGGGCCAGGATCCGCTCTATACCTTCTACGAGGGCGAGCCCGGAGACGGTGGCCAGTGGGTGCTGGGCCAGTGCGACGCCTTCTCGGCAGCATCGGGCCTCTGCTTCCTCGGCGCCTACACCGACGCCCCGCGCGGCAGCATCGGCCGCACGCCGGACTTCGCGGCGATGGACCTCCACCTGGGCTACGCCCTCAAGTTCTCCGACATGGGGCTGAAGTTCGTGCTCGACGTCCGCAACATGTGGAACTCGCAGGAAGTCACTGCGCTGTCCGACATCGTCGAGTCGCAGGCCGCCATCGGGAACCCCAACTTCAACAAGATCACGGGCTACCAGGAGCCGCGTCAGTGGCGCTTCGGCGTCATCTTCGACTTCTGATCCCTTCCTGCCGCCCGGGCCGCGAGGCCCGGGCGGTCGCTCTGACCGACCGCAGCGCGGGGCCCTTCCGGGCCCCGCGCTTTTTGTCCCGGCGCCCGGCGGTGGCAGAATCCCCTCTCCTCCCGGGAGCTGCGCGTGCCGAAGAAGGTCCTCCTCGCCCTGGCCCTGGTCCTCTCGTTCCTCGCCGCCGGGCGGCGTCCTGGCCTGGCGCGCGGTCGCCTCCGCGCGCGAGGGGGAGGTGCTGGTCCTGGCCGACCGCGCGCTGGCCGGCCCGATCCGCGTCTTCGTCTCGCCCCTCGCCGCGCGCCGCGCGGTGCCGGCCCGCTCCACGCAGGTCGGTCGAGGTCCCGTTCGCCCTGGGCCAGGGGGCGAGCTGGCCGCTCGCGGTACAGGTCGAGACCGTGCTCGACCCCGCGGCGCTCGACGCGCGCGGGCGGCAGGTGCTGCTGGACGGCCGCGCGCCGCGCCTCGTCGCCGACGCCGCGCGCCAGGCCGCCGAGGCCGCGCTCCGGGCGACACCCGGCGACCGCGTGATCGGCCGCCCGGCGGCGCTGGCCGACCCGATCCGCCGCCAGCTCGCCGCGGCCCTGCCACCCGGCCTCGCGCTCGGCGAGGTCTCGGTGCGGGTCGACGTGCCGCCCGAACAGGCCCGCACTGCGGCGCTGGCCGCGGTCCGGCGGGCCGCCGTGCCGCCCTTGGCGCGCGTGCTCTACCTCGGCCTCGACGGGATGGACTGGGAGATCCTGGGGCCGCTCATCGCGCGCGGCGAGCCCCGAACCTGGGCCGGCTGGCGCGCGAAGGGGTCCGCGCCGAGCTGCTGGCCTACGAGCCGATCGTCTCGCCGCTGCTCTGGACCACCGCGGTGACCGGACGGACGCCGGACGAGCACGGCGTGGCCGACTTCGTGGTGACGAGCGCCGAGGGGAAGGTCATCCCGATCCCGTCGGGCTTCCGCACCGCGCCGGCGCTGTGGGAGATTCTCGGCGCGGCCGACCAGTCCTCGGGGTTCGCCAACTTCTGGGCCACGCAGCCGGCGGAGGAGGTCCAGGGGGTGCTGGTCTCGGACGTCGCGGACCGGGTGCTGGGCGACCACGACCGCAAGCCCGGCCTTCCCCCGGGCACGGCCTCGCCCCGCTCGTTCCTCGAGGAGCGGATCGAGCGGTTCTACACGACCGACACGATCCCGGCCGAGCGGGTCCGGGCCTGGGCGCCGTCGCTCGACGACGCCGAGATCGAGGACGCCCGCCGCTACTGGCGCGATCCCGCGCGACGCAACGCGTGGGCGGCCGCCCACCCGGACGACGGCGACCGCAAGACCCCCGATGCCGGCGTTCCTGCTCAAGAATGCGACCCACGTCGCGAACATCGAGCGGATCGGGCTGGCCCTCCTGGAGGATCCCGCGCTGGGCGTCGTCGGGCTCTACTTCCGCGACCCGGACGACACCGGGCACAACTTCCAGCACCTCGCACCGCCACCGCACCCGCTGGCCCCGCCCGAGGAGCGCGCCCGCTACGCCGACACCGTCGCGAACAGCTACCGCGCGATGGACGCCGTCGTCGGCCGGCTGGTCGCGGCAGCGGGCCCCGGCACCGCGGTGATCGTCCACTCCGACCACGGCTTCCGCTGGGGCTCGCGGCGGCCGGTCGAGATCATGCCGTTCGCCAAGGGACAACCGGTCGAGTGGCACCGGCTGCAGGGGGTCTTTCTGGCCGGGGGTGGCCCGTTCCGTCGCGGCGCCGACGCCGCGCCGGTCACGCTCTTCGACGTCGCGCCGACGATCCTCGCGCTGCGCGGCGTGCCGGCCGACGAGTCGATGCCGGGCCAGGTCCGCACCGACCTCCTGGAGCCGTCCGCGGCCGGACGGCTGCCGCGCCAGCGGATCCCCACGTGGGCGGCGCTGGTCGCGCCCCGCCGCTACGAGAACGCCTCGGGCGAGGAGCTCGAAGCGGCGCAGGAGCAGATGGTCGAGGCGCTCAAGGGGCTCGGTTACGTCGACGACCGGGCCGGGCGCCCCGCCGGCAGCGGCGACAAGGGCGCGGACCCGTCCGGCGCCGACCGCCCGAACGTGATGTACCACCGCAACCTCGCGACCTTCCTGATGAACCAGGACCGCTTCGCCGACGCCGAGCGCCAGTTGCTTCTGGCCAACGAGGTCGAGCTGCAGCCGAAGACCTTCTGGCTGCTCTCCGAGGCCCGCGCCGCGCGCGGCGACGTGCCGGGCGCGCGGCAGGCGCTGGAGCAGGGGCTGGCCGCACTGCCGGACAAGACCGAGCCGAGCACGGTGCTGTGGCTCGTCGAGCTGGCGCTGCGCGAGGGTGACCCGGCCGCGGCCGAGGCCGTGCTCACGCGCCAGTCCGCGCTGCTGGCGCGCGAGCCGGCGGTCCGCGCGACGGCCGAAGGGCGGATCGCGGAGGCGAAGGGGGACGCAGCCGGCGCGCGGGCGCGCTACCTCGAGGCGCTCCGGATCGACCCTCGCCAGAGCCGCGCCGCCGAGCGGGTCGCCGCGCTGTCGGCGACGCCGGCCGAGCGCGCGGCGCTCGTGCCGTACCTCGAGCAGGCGCTCGCCCGCGACCAGCGGATCGAGCTGTACTGGAAGATGCTCGGGCTGATCCGGCTCGAGGCCGGCGACGCGCCCGGCGCAGCCGCGGCGCTGGCCCGCGCGGCCGAGCTGGAGCCGGGCGACGAGGAGCTGGCCATGACGCTCGCGACCGCGCTCGCGCGCGCCGGCCGCCCGGCCGAGGCACGCGCCGTCTACGAGCGGCTGGCTGCGACCGGCACGCAGCGCGCCCCGGCCTGGGTCAACCTGGGCAGCCTGCGGGCCCAGGCGGGCGACTGGCGGGGGGCCCGCGCGGCGTGGGAGCGCGCGCTCGAGCTGGGGGGAGACAGCCCGCAGCTGCGGGCCGGACTGGCCGAGGCGCGGCGCCGGACCGGCGGCTAGCCAGGGTCACCTGCCCTTAGTCAGCGCAGGCGGTCGCGGAGCGCGAGTCCTGGCCGGAACGCGACGGCGCGCCGTGCGTCCACGGTGCGGGACGCGCCGGTGCGCGGATCCCGGATCGCCCGGGCCGCGCGCTGGCGCACCACGAACGAGCCGAAACCGGAGACCGCGACCCGCTCGCCGCGGTCGAGCGCGTCGGCGATCAGGCCGTCGTCCCCCGTCGATCCAAAGAGCGCCTTGACGGTGCGGCGCGCGACCGCCTCGGGCAGGCCGGTCCGCACCGCGAGCCCCTCGATCAGTTCCTGTCGGTTCATCCCGGTCCCCCGGGGCGCCGCACGGCGCCCGATCGAGTTGTACAGCGAACGCGGCCGCCCGGCCCGCGCGGGACGCGGCCGAAGCGCATCCAAGTTGCACCGCCGGGAGAGAGGGGCGCGATAATGGCCGCGGCGCTCCCGCGCCCGGAGGCCCCCCGTGGAGAACAAGGTCGTCGCCCACACGCTCGACGGTCAGGTGCACAAGGGGATCACGCACGACTTCGACCCCGGCGCGGAGTACTTCCACCTGCTGCCGGCCGAGGGGGGCGGCGTGCCGGTCCGGCTGCGGCTGCGCGACCTGAAGGCCCTGTTCTACGTCAAGGATTACTTCGGCAACCGCGACTACAAGCCGCCGCTCGGCTTCGGCGCCACGGGCGGGCGCGGGCGGCGCTGCGTCGTGACCTTCCACGACGGCGAGGTGATCTTCGGCTCCACGCCGGACTACGTGGAAGGGGCGACCGGGTTCTCGCTCTTCCCGTCCGACCCCGAGGACAACAACGTCCGGCTGTTCGTCGCCCAGCGCGCGGTTCGCGAGATCCGCTTCCCGTAGCCGCGGACGACGCTACAGGCAGCGCGCGGTCACGCCGCCGTCGACCGGCAGGATCGCCCCGGTGACGTAGCTGGCCTGCTCGGAGCAGAGGAACGCGACCGGCGCGGCGATCTCCTCCGGCGCCGCGAGACGGCCCATCGGGACCATCGCCTCGAGCGCGCGGACCCGGTCCGGGGTCGCGGCCAGCTCCTCGATCCGCGCCGTCCGCGTCATGCCCGGGCAGACGGCGTTGATGGTGATCCCGTGGACCGCGTTCTCGCGCGCCAGGTCGCCGATCAGCCCGGCGACCGCCGGGCGCAGCGCGTTGCTGGTCGCGAGCCCGCCGATCGGCTGGCGCGCGGTCAGCGACAGGACGTGGACGATCCGACCGAAGCGCAGGGTGCGCATCCGCGGCAGGACCGCGCGCGAGAGCCGGAGCGCGGGCCAGAGCACGCTGTCGATCGCCTCCCGCCAGGCCGGCTCGTCGAGCGCGTCGAAGTTGCCCGGCGGCGGGCCGCCGACGTTGGCGACCAGCAGCTCGACCGGCCCCAGCTCGCGCGCCACTTCGGCGACCGCGCGGAACGGCACCTCCGGGTCGGTCAGGTCGCCGGGCACCGCCAGCACCGGGCGGCCGCACTCCTCCGCGATCTGCCGCGCCGCGCCCGCCAGCCGCTCGCCGTCGCGCGAGAGGATCGCGACCCGCGCCCCCGCCCGCGCCAGGGCGCGGGCGCAGGCGAACCCGATCCCCGAGCTGGCCGCCGTCACCAGCGCCACGCGCCCCGGGATCGCGAACATCGCCTCGTCGATCATCGCGTCGCCTCTCCCCGCATCAGCCGCAGCGCGGCGCGGACCAGGATCTCGACCCCGCCCGGCAGGACCTCGTCGGCCACCCGGAACCGGGGGTTGTGGTGCGGGTGGACCGCCCCCTGGGCCTCGTCGCGCATCCCGAGCAGCATGAAGGCCCCCGGCCGCTGCTGCAGATAGATCGCGAAGTCCTCGGCCGCCATCGTCGGCGGCCCCTCGCGCACCTCGCTCTCGCCCAGCACCGAGCGCGCCGCCTCGCGCAGCACGCGGGCGACCTTCGGGTCGTTCACCGTCGGCGGGTAGCCGGTCCCGAAGTCGACCTCGACCGAGACGCCGTGGCCCAGCGCGATCGCCTGCGCCAGCTCGCCGATCCGGTGCAGGATGCGGCCGCGCACCGCGCCGTCCGGGGCGCGGAAGGTGCCGTGCAACTCTCCGCGCTCGGGGAGGACGTTGCAGGCGTGCCCAGCCGCGATCTTCCCGACCGACAGCACCGCCGGCTTGAGCGGGTCGATCTCGCGCGCGACGACCTGCTGCAGCGTGACCACCAGGTGCGAGAGCGCCAGCACGACGTCGTTCGCCTCGTGCGGCAGCGCGCCGTGGCCCCCCTTGCCCGCGACGTAGACGTGGAACTCGTCCGACGAGGCCATCACGTGCCCGTCGGGGACGATCGCGAGCCCGCGCGGCAGAAAGCTCCAGAGGTGCAGCCCCAGGATGTAGTCGACCGACCAGGCGTCGAGCACCCCCTCCTCGACGACGCGCGCGGCGCCCGGGCCGTTCTCCTCGGCCGGCTGGAACAGCAGCACGATCCGGCCGGGGAGCGGCCCCGCGCCCGCCGCCCGCGCCCGCGCGACCGACTCGGCCACGCCGAGCAGGATCGCCATGTGCCCGTCGTGGCCGCAGGCGTGCATGAAGCCGGGCCGGCGCGAGCGCGGCGCGTGGGTCGGGTCCTCCTCGATCGGCAGCCCGTCCATGTCCGAGCGCAGCATCACGGTCGGTCCCGGCCCCCCGCCGGGGAGCTCGGCCACGAGCCCCGTGCCGGCGACGCCGGTCCGGGCCTCGATCCCGCCGGCCGCGAGCGCCTGCTGGAGGTAGCGCGCGGTCTCGTGCTCCTCGAAGCCGCGCTCGGGGATCTCGTGCAGGGCGTGACGGTGGCGGACCACCGCCTCCGCGACGGCGCGGGCGCCGGCGGCGAGCTGCTCGTCCAGCGGAAGGGGGCCGCCCGGAGGCGTCGGTTCGGCTCATCGGTCCTCCGCCGTCAGGGGGCGCGCAGGCCGACGTCGACCCGCTCGCTGACGACGGCGCGGCGGGCTCAGCGCGCGGCCCGCGGTCATGCCGATGCTCTTCGAGAAGACGATCGCGCGGCCGGCCGCCTTGCGCGTCGCGCCGTAGTCGATCGTCCGCTTCATGAACTCCCGCGACGCGACCGGCGTGTCGGGGTCCTTGCGGGTGTCGATCTCCCACTGCCCTTCCCAGACCTTGCGCGGGCGCGCGAGGTCGTCGAAGACCCAGATCTCGCCCCAGCGGTCGACCTTCTCGGCGCTGAGCGAGCGGTCCCAGGTCAGGATCAGCTCGTTGCGCCGGTCGCCGTCGACGTCGAGCGCCTGGAGATCGCCCCCGTGCGCGGGACGCCCGGTGGCGGCGACCAGGTGGCGCGACCAGAGCAGCGCCCCCTTGTCGGCCGGCGCCTTCCCCTCGATCACCCCGACGATCACCTCGGTCCCCTTGGCCGGGTCCTTCTCGCGGGTGATCGCGGTCACGATCACCAGCGTCTCCGGCACGCCGTCGCCGTCGAGATCGGCGCCGCTGCGGGTGTAGTTCAACCGGGCCGCGACCGGGACCTGGCGCGGGTCGGGCGGAATCGTGGCGACCCCCTCGACGGCGAGGGCGATCGCCTGGCCCGCGAGCAGCAGCGCGAGCAGCCTGGGGACGACGGAGCGTATCGGACTCATCCGGCCTCCCCGCCGCCTGGCGCGGCGCCCGCCGCGGGCGCGGACGCCGGCACCGGCGTGACCTGCAGCCGGACCGGGATCTCGAGGCGGGGCACCTTGGGGTGGCTGGTGTTCACGATCAGCCGCCCGAGGTGGACCCCCGGGGCGAGGGCCGCACCGCGGAGCGACAGTTCGAGCGGATGGACGCCGGCCGGGCCCGAGTTGAGCGACCGGACGGTAGCCCCGGGCAGGTCCCCTTCGACCGCCAGTCCCGTGACCTCGAACTGCTGTGCCCCGCTGGCCCGCAGGTCCACCCGGCCGTAGGCCGCGGTGGCACCGCCCTGGGCGACGATCGAGAGGGTCGGGGGGTAGGGCTCGAGCGGCGCGGCGACCCGGATCCAGAGCGGCACGTTGACGAGCAGCCGGGCCGGGTGGTTGGTCTTCAGCGGCAGCGACGCATTCTGCTGCGTCGCCGCGTCGGCCGGGCCGAAGGTCACGGTGGCCCGGACGTCACCCGGCTTCGTGCCGCCGGGGACGCCGGGGGCGCCCGGGTCCGCGGTAGCCACCCGCTCGAAGCGGGCCTCGACCCCGGGCGGCAGGGCCGCCCCGTCCGCCAGCGCGATCTCGAGCGGCTGCCCGTCGTCGCGGCGGAAGGTCACGGTGGCGGTCGCCTTGTCGCCGATCGTCGTCGGCAGCGCGATCGTGCCGGGCGGGTACTGCGCGACCGGCAGCTTGACCTCGAACGAGATCGACAGGTAGGCGCTCGGCTGGGCCGGGTCGTTGGTCGTGACGGAGATCGACTTGGTGACCCGCCCCTGGTAGCCGCGGGTGTGGACCCTGGCGACGATTTTTCCCGTCCCGCCGGGAGGGATGGCCGAGTCGTGCTCGGCGACCGCGCAGCCTCACCCAGGCTTGACCGAGAGCAGCTTCAGCTCGGCCTTGCCGTTGTTGCGGACGACGAAGGTCCCGACGGCGTCCTCCCCCTCCGGGATCGCGCCGAGGTCCAGGTTGAGCGAATCGAAGGCGACGGCGGGAGCCGGGCCGGCCGGGGCGGCGGGCGGGGCGACAGCCGGGGCGGCGGCCGGGGCGACAGCCGGCGGGGTGCCGGGGGCCGGGGCCCGCTCTGCAGCCGGCACGGCGGCCGGCGCGGCGGCCGCAGCCAGCAGCGTCATCAGGATCGGAACGAGCGTGCGTCGGAGCAAGCGGCCCTCCTCGCGAGCCGGGTGATTGTACGGCGCGCCGGCCGGGGGGCCCAGCTCAGCGCCGGCGGGCGCCGCCCGGCGCGATGAGGGACTCGATGAAGACCGTCAGCATCGGCTGGTCGAACTGGGCGCCCATGTCGCGCCGCATCCGCCACAGCGCCTGGAACCCGGTCAGGGCCGGGCGGTTCCGGTAGGCGGTCGTCAGGCTGTCGAAGGCGTCGGCGATCCGCACCATCCGCGCCGCCACCGGGATCGCCGCGCCCACGAGGCCGGCCGGGAAGCCGCTGCCGTCGGCGTTCTCGTGGTGGTGCGACGCCACCTCGAGGCAGGTCCCGTCGTCCCAGCCCGCCTCGCGCAGCAGGGAGGTGCCGCGCATCGCGTGCTCTTGCCAGCGCGGGTAGTCGGGGTCGTCCGGCGGGCAGTCCTTCTCGGTGATCGAGGGCGGCAGCCCCGCCTTGCCGATGTCGTGCAGCAGCGCCGCGCGGCCGATCGCCGCAAGCTCGTCGAGGTCGCCCAGGCCGCAGGCCAGCGCCAGCTCGGTGGTGTACAGCGCCGTGTGCTGGGAGTGCGAGAGCGAGCTGTAGTCGAGCCGCATCAGCTGGACCATCGTGCCGTAGGCGGCCGGCTCGTCCCTCAGGAAGCGGCCCGTCGCCTCGGCGACGTGGTGGATCCGCTCCGGGAGCCCGGGGAGCGCGAGGTCCGCCATCGCCGCCTCGACCACCCGTCGCGAGACCCCGAGCAGCGCGGCGCAGCGCCGGTCCAGCGGCTGGCCGCGATCGGCCAGCAGTGCGGGCAGCCGGGCTTCCGCCGGCAGGAGCGGCGGCGCGGGGGGCGGTCCCGCAGCCGGCACGGTGGGGGCCGGCGCGGGGGCGGACTTGCCGCGCTGCACGCGGTAGCGCTCGAAGTCGCCCAGCTGGCCGGCCGGGACGAGCAGGCGCTGCACGCCGTTGGCCACGAGGCGGGCCTGGATCTCGCGCGTGAACTCGAGGTCGCGGTGCCGGTAGTGCAGCGGCCTGCGGCCGGGGTGCCAGAGGAAGAGGTCGAACGCGAGGACCGTTGCCGGCTCGAGGTGCTCGAGCTCGATCGCAAAGAAGCCGGGATCGACGGTGAGCGGCTCCACGGACCTTCCCTCTCCCCCGCCGGAACGGGTCGCCGGACTCATCGGCCGGGACGGCGGGTGGCTTGAATCGACGCCGTGGAGAGCGCATGCGACGCTGGCGGAGGGGGCGGGATTCGAACCCGCGGTGGCTTGCGCCACGCCGGTTTTCAAGACCGGATCCTTAAACCGCTCGGACACCCCTCCGGCGCATCCATTCTAGAGGGAGCGGCGGCCGGGCCCACGCGGGCCGGCGCCGGCGGGCGTCAGGCGCCGGCGGTCTCCAGCGCCGGGACCGGCGCCGGGGAGGCCGCCGTCCGCCCGAGGTCCGCCGCGATCCTCTGCGCGAGCCGGGCCAGCGCTTCGGCCGCGGCCGCCGTGGGCGCCAGCGCGACCAGCGGCTGCAGCATCCGCATCGAGGACTCGACCTGCGGGTCGTCGGGGATCTCGGCGAGCAGCGGCAGGTCGATCCCGCCAAGCTGCTGGGTCAGCGCGCGCAGGTGCTGCTCGGCGCTGACACCGCTCCCCGCGCGGCAGCGGTTCAGGACGAGCGCCGGGCGCAGCGTCCCGCGCTCGACGGCGTTCTCCTCGCGCAGCGCGTTCATGTCGCGCACCAGGTCGTCCAGCGAGGTGTAGACCCGCGGCCGGCGCGGGGCCCGGCCGCGCTGGCCCCGCGTCGAGCGGCGCACGCGCGCCAGCGAGAGCAGGCGACCGGCGTCGGCCAGCGAGACCGGGTCGGGGGTCGCAACGACGACCTGCTGGTCGCCGGCAAGGAAAAGGTCGAGCACCTGCGGCGCCACCCCGGCCGGCAGGTCGACCACGACGACCTCGGCCTCGAGCTGGCGCAGCCCATGCGCGAGCTGCTGGACCTCGGGGCCGGTCAGCCCCGACATGCGGAGCGTCTCGCCGGTCCCGGGCACGAGCGAGAGCTTCGGCTGCGCGGCGACCGGCATCGCGGCGTCCTGCATCGCGGCGACCTCGCCCCGCAGCAGTTCGAGCAGCCCGCGCTGCGGCGAGAGCACGCCGAGCATCAGGTGCAGGTCGGCGCACCCCAGGTCGAGATCGACGAGGGTGGTGCGGACCCCCGCCTGGGCCAGCGCCAGGCCGAGGTTGGCCGCAACGAACGACTTGCCCGTCCCACCCTTTCCGGAACCGAGCGTGATGACGCGCGCCAAGCCACCCTCCCGATCGGAACATGGGGAACGCGCCGCGCGGAAGCAACGCATTTTGCGCGGTTCGCGCGGGTTTTCGCGGATCGTCGCGCGCGGCGAACGGGCGCGGACGAGCCCGGCGGGCGCAGTCCGGGACGGTGTCTAGTCCCTGAGCAGTTCGCCCTGCGCGTCGCGGTCGATCACGCCGACCAGGACCAGGATCCCCTCGATGAAGCCCCACGCCGCCGCGATCAGCCAGGTCAGGCCGCAGGTCAGGGGCGAGAGCACGGTGAGCAGCAGCTGCGCGAGGCCGATCCCGGTGAAGCCGAGGTAGAAGCGGTGCACGCCGAGCGAGCCGAGGAAGATCCCGAGCAGCCCGGCCCCGAGCCGCGAGCGGGTCTGGGGTCCCACCGCAGGCGCGGCGGGGACGGTGCCGGGCGCGGGCGGCGCGGGCGGTGCGGACGCCGCCGCCGCGCCGCAGCCGGTGCAGACCACCGCGTGGGGTGCGAGTTCCTTGCCGCAGTAGGAGCAGAACATGCGTCGTCCCCTTTCGCGGGATGGTACGGGGAGGCGGGTGCGGAGGTTTCGCGGCGCTGCCGAGCGGGCCCGCGCGGGGCGCGAACGGTTCCGCGCGTCAGGCCGCCGGCCCCCGGCCGGTGCGCGCGACCATCCGCACCAGCGGCCGCACGTAGGAGCGCTCGATCCAGAACCAGCGCAGACCCAGCGCGAGGTAGGTCGCGCTGAAGATCCACTTCTCGGTGTTGAACAGCGCCGCGTGCCGCTCGACCGGGGTGAAGTTCTCGATCCCGACCGAGGCCGCGAACTGGGCCAGGAACAGCACCAGCAGCCACAGCGCCTCGCTCAGCGCGAAGCGCCGGTTGAGCACGATCGCCAGCGCGAAGAACGACTGGGCCGAAGTCAGCAGCAGCTCGCCGGTCTGGCGCGGGTCGAGCGGGAGCTGCTGCCACGGCAGGCCGTGATAGACCAGCGCGCCGGCGTAGGCCAGGGGCACCATGCTGACCAGCAGCGTCCACTGGTTGATCTTGGACGAGATGAGCGTCCCGAAGCCGGCCGCCGCCTGGCCGCGCAGCGCGAAGATCAGCACGATCAGGAACTCGGGCGACTCGCTGGCCAGCGGTGCGAGCCACTGGATCAGCAGGAACTCCGAGACGCCCCAGGCGTGCCCGGTCAGCTTGAGCCCCTCCGCGAACGGCTCGGCCGAGGCGAAGAGCACCGCCCCGGCGTAGGCGAACAGCGCGCCGGTGGCGAGCCGCCGGGCACCCCGGGGCAGCGCCCCCAGGATCGCGACCGGCCCCCCCCCAGCTCCGGCTCGTGCACCTCCTGGCGGATCACGTAGCGCAGGTAGAAGGCGAAGATCGCCAGGAACACGACCGAGTCGAAGAGGTTGAGGCTCCCCTTGAACGGCACGACGAACGAGTAGAGCGTGGCCAGCGCCAGGAAGAAGATCTCGCCCCAGCGCGAGCGCTCGATCCGGATCAGCTTCTGGCCCCGCGTCCAGAGCACGGCCAGCGCGATCGCCGGCCAGCCGATGCCGATCAGCAGCCGGTTGGCGCCGGTCATGTTGGCCAGCGCGAGCGGCGCGTTGGCGGGCACGGTCGCCGCGGTCCAGGCCAGGTAGATGTCGACCGTGTACTCCGGCAGCACCGCCAGCAGCGCGACCATCGCCGTCGCCAGGTTGCGGCTGACGTCGAACTGCATCAGCTCCGCCGCCCACGAAACGACGAACGCGCCGGCCAGCACCCCGATCCCGAAGACCAGGCTCGCGGCGGGGGCGCTGAGCGCGCCGCCGCTCCAGGCGATCGTGCCCGTCGCCTCGTCGGCGTGCGCCCCAAGCAGGCGCAGCAGCAGCGCCGGGAGAGCGGCGACGAGGGCGACCAGCATCGTGAGCAGGGCTTTGCGCATCGGGTCCCCGGCGCGGTCCGCGCCGACAGCAAGCGGGCGGGTCCGAAGACCCGCCCGAAGGGTGAAGATAGCACAGGGCGGCGCAACGCGGCGCCGCCCGGGGGCTCACGCCAGGTACTGGCCCAGCCGCTCGGCGAGGTCGACCACCCGCTGGGAGTAACCCCACTCGTTGTCGTACCAGGCCAGGCAGCGCAGCTCCTTCGGGCCGACCATCAGCGTCGACGGCGCGTCGAAGATCGAACTGTGCGGGTTGCCGATGATGTCGGAGGACACGAGCGGCTCCTCGGAGTACTGGAGCACGCGCTGCAGCGGGCCGAGCGCGGCGGTCTTCATCGCCGCGTTGACCTCCTCGGCCGTCGTCGCGCGGTTCAGCCGGACGACCAGGTCGACGACCGAGCCGTCCGGGACCGGGACGCGGATCGCGGCCCCGTCGAGGCGCCCCTTCAGCTCGGGCAGCACCTTCCCCACCGCCCGGGCGGCTCCCGTCGTGGTCGGGATGAGGTTCTGGGCCGCCATGCGGGCGCGCCGGAAGTCCTTGTGCGGGACGTCGGCCAGCCGCTGGTCGTTGGTGTAGGCGTGGACGGTGGTCATGAACCCGCGATCGATGCCGAAGCTGTCGTGCAGCACCTTGGCCACGGGGGCGAGGCAGTTGGTCGTGCAGGAGGCGTTGCTGACGATGTTGCTGTCCGGCCCCAGCACGTGGTCGTTGACGCCGAGGACCACGATCGCGTCGACCTCGTCCTTGGGCGGCACGGTCAGGATGACCTTCTTCGCCCCGGCGGCGAGGTGCGGCTCGAGCTTCGCCCGGTCGCGGAAAACGCCGGTCGCCTCGATCACGACGTCGGCCCCGACGTCCTTCCACGGCAGCTTGCCCGGGTCCTTCTCGGCGGTCAGCGCGGACCTTTCTCCCCTCGACGATCAGCGCGCCTGCTTCCCAGGCGATCGTGCGCCGGAACGGCCCCATCACGGTGTCGTAGCGCAGCATGTAGGCCAGCGTCCTGGCGTCGAAGAGGTCGTTGATCGCGACGACTTCCATGTCGTCGCGCAGGCTCATGATCCGGAACACGGCGCGGCCGATCCGGCCGAACCCGTTGATGCCGACCTTGATCTTCGTCATGCCCGCACCTCCGGGAGCTTGCCGTCCTGCCGGCCGCAGAGCCGCAGCAGGTCGATCACGCGGTGGGCGTAACCCCAGCTGTTGTCGAACCAGATCAGCAGCTTGGCCAGGTTCCCCTCCTGGACCATCGTCGCCAGCGAGTCGAAGTGCGACGAGTAGGAACTCTTGACGATGTCGGAGCTGACCACCGGGTCCTCCAGATACTCGAGGATCTCGCGGTAGGGGCCGGACGCGGCGCTGCGCATCAGCTCGTTGATCCCGTCGCGCGTCACCGGCTTCGCGAACCAGAGGGTCAGATCGACGATCGAGCCGTTCTGGATCGGAACGGAGAGGGCCGCAGCGGTCAGCTTCCCCTCGATCGGCGGCAGGATCTCGCCGATCACCGCGGCCGCGTTGGTCTCGGAGGGGATGATGTTTTCGGCCGCCGCGCGCGAGTTGCGCAGGTTGGTCCCTGCCGGGACGTCGGCCAGCCGCTGCGCGTTGGTGTAGGCGTGGATCGTGGTCAGGTGGGCGCGCTCGATCCCGAAGGCGTCGTTCAGCGCCGCCAGCGCCGGCGAGGCGGCGTGGGCGGTGCAGGAGGCCGCGCTGATCACGGTGTGCCCGGGCTGCAGGATCCGGTCGTTCACCCCGTAGACGATGAAGGCGTCGGGGCGCTGGCTCGGCGTGGGCGGCGCGCAGAGGATCACGCGCCGGGCCCCCACCTCGAGGTGCCGGCGCAGGGCCCCGACGTCGCGCGGCTTGCCGGTGGCCTCGACCACGTAGTCGACCCCGTAGTCGCTCCACTTGATCTCGCCCGGGTCGCGCGCGTTGAGCAGCGGGATCTCGCGGCCCCAGGTGTAGAGCCGGCCGTCCTTGTAGCGCACCTCGTCTTCGAATCGTCCGAAGCTGGTGTCGTAGCGCAGGAGGTAGGTCAGGGCCTCCGGGTCGGCGATGTCCGAGATCGCGCCGATCCGGATCTCGTCGCTGCGGGCGAGGAGCCGGAAGACGTTCCTCCCGATGCGACCGAAGCCCATGAGCCCGATCGTGATCGGCATGCAGTGTCCCCTTTCTGTCGTCGGCTGGGTGCTGTCTCCGGCCGCGGGCCCTCTGCCCGCGGCGCGGCCGCCGAAGTTCATATTATGCCGGGAGGCCCGGAAGGCTAACCGACCGATAAGGGCTCTTCCGGATCGGAGCGCCCGGAGCCGGCCAGCAGGACCGCCGCGACCAGCAGCAGCCCGCCCGCCGCGGTCGGCCAGCCGAGGCGCTCGTCGAAGACGGCCCAACCCAGGAACGCGCCGAAGAGCGTGGTCAGGGGGTTGGCCAGGGTCGCCCGCCCGGCGGGGACGCGGTAGAGGCCGCGGGTCAGGAAGACCTGCCCGAGCTGGCCGGCGAGCGCGACGAAGACCAGCCCCAGCCACTCGGCGCCGGTCGGCCAGACCGGCCCGGCGGCCGCGGTCCCCGGCACGGCCAGGACCACGCTCACCGCCGGGAACCAGAAGACGAGCGCCATCGGGTGCTCGGTGCGCGACGCGTCGCGGACGGCGACGTACGCGCCGGCGCTGAGGATCGCGCCCGAGAGCGCGATCAGCACGCCCCAGCCGCCGACAAAACCGCCCTCGCGTCCCGGCTGCACCAGCACCGCTACGCCGGCGATCGCCAGCGCCAGCGCCGGGGCGAAGCGGCGGCCCGGGGGCTCGCTCAGGAAGAGCCAGGCCAGCGCCGCGGCGAAGACCGGGTGGACCTGCTGGATCAGGATCGCCTCCGCCAGCGGGAGGTGGTGAACCGACCAGAAGTAGCAGGAAAGCGCCGCGTACCCCAGCGCGCCGCGCAGCAGCAGGATCCCCGGCCGCCGGCCGCGCCACGGAACCCCCGCCGAGGCGAGCCACCAGAACGTCAGGAGCGCGCACAGGACCCCGCGCACGAGCACGATCTGCTGCATCGGCACGCGCTCCCCGACGAGCTTCGCCGCCGCTGCCATCACGGCGAAGAAGACGGACGAGAGCACCATGTCGCGCATTCGGGCTTGAGGATACCCGGCTTCGCGATACTCTATGCGCGCGCGGGAAGCGCGCGGCACGGGAGCGCACTTGGACCGGGCGATGCGGCGGACGCTGGCGCGGCTCGCGGGCCTGGGGGGCCTGCTGCTGCTGTTCCCGGTGGCGGCGCTCGTGCTCCGCTCCGCCGGCCCGCCGCCGCCCCGCGCGAGCGGCTTCGCGCTCACCGGCACGCTCCGCTCGGGAGCGGGCCCGGAGGGTTCCACCCAGTTCGTGATCGGGCTGCAGCTCGAGAGCCGCGCCGCGGGCCGGTGGCGGGTGGACCAGGTCTTCCTGACGCTGCTCGACGGCGAGCGCCCGGTCTCGACGCTGATCGAGGACGCTCCGGCGCTGGAGGCGCGGCAGCGCGGCCCGGTCGAGATCGCCCCGGGCGGCCGCTGCACGCTCGGCCCGTTCGTGGTCGAGGTCCCGGCCGGCGCGCGAGGGGACGTCCTGCTCGCCAGCGTCCGGCTCAGCGACCCGGGATCGGGGCGCTCGGCGACGGCCCAGGCGGAGCTGCCGGCGGAGCCGGCCCGCTGAGCTGCGCCAGCCGCTGCCGCGCCCGGGCGACGAACGGATCGGGGCGCGGGTAGACCCGCTGGGCCTCGTCCAGCTGCCGGCGCGCCGCCTCGAGCTCCCCGGCGTCCATCAGGACCTGCGCGTAGAGCGCGCGCGCCCGGCGGTTGCAGCCGTTGGTGGCGACGGCGCGCTCGAGCATCGCGCGGGCCCGGGCGCGGTCGCCGCGCCGCTGCCAGTAGACCGCCAGCGCCTGCCACCCGGCGTCGGCGTCCGGCGCGAGCGCGACGGCGCGTTCCAGCTGCAGCCGGGCCTCCTCGCCGCGCTCGAGCTTGCCGAGCACGAGCCCAAGGTAGAGCGCGACGTCGGCGTTGTCGGGGGCTCCGCGCGCGGCCTCGGCCAGGAACGGCAGCGCCTCCCGGGTCCGGCCGTCCAGGTCGAGGTCGACGCCGATCTCGTAGAGCGTCTCGCCCGCCGGGATCGGCGGGATGCCGTGCGGCAGCAGCGAGACGGCCAGCGCCGCCGCGCCGGCGGCGGCCGCGGCGCCGGGGTGGCGGCGCACGCGCGGCAGGCCGGCCGCGGCCAGCACGATCAGCATCGGGATCGCCGGGGCGCGGTAGCGCGCGGTCGGGAAGAAGATCACCGGGACCGCCAGCACGCCGAGCGCGACCAGCAGCGGCAACCCGGGGAAGCCGCCCGCCCCTTTCCGCTCGCGGGCGAGCGCGGCCGTCCCGGCGGCCGCGAGCGGAAACAGCACGACGAACGGGAAGCCCCAGGGCCAGAGCAGCAGCCGCACCACGAGCGACTCGCCGCGCGCGTCGTAGTCGTCGCGGTTGCGGCCGATCTCCCGCGCCGAGACCGTCCCGGCTGCCTTCCAGAGCAGGTTCCAGGAGAAGCCGAGCGGATCGGAGAACGCGAAGGCGCGCGCGCGGGCCGAGAACCAGGCCGCTTCGGCGGCGCGCGTCGCGGCCCCCGCCTCGCAGCGCGGCGCCTCCATCAGCCGGGTCCAGCGCACGCCGGGGCGGATCCCGACGGTCTCCGGGTAGTCGGGGTTGTTGCCGATCCAGAGGTTCGTCCCGCCGTTCCACGAGACCGGCACGAGCGCGCGCTCGTAGCCCCGGTTGCGCAGCGTGACCCCGGCCGCCGGCACCAGCGCGATCAACCCGACCAGCAGCGCCGAGCGCCAGCCTTCGCGCCAAGCCAGCCAGGCCAGCGCGAGCGCGGCCGCCAGCCCGAGCGGCGGCAGCAGGATCCCCGCCGCGCCGAGCAGCGCCCCGGCCAGGGGGAGCCGCAGCCGCCGGCCCCAGGAACCCGGCGCGCCGGGCGCGAGCAGGAGCAGCACGAACGTGGTCACCAGGAAGGTCGCCAGGCTCGCCGGCAGCAGCTCGGCATCGAGCGTGGCCAGCGGCGCGTAGAGCGCAACCGCGGCCCCCGCGCCGGCCGCCCAGCCCGGCCCGGCGAAGCGTCGCGCGACGAGCGCGGTCAGCGCCGCGGTCAACGCTCCGGCCAGGGCCTGCACCAGCCGGGCCAGCAGCGGGCTGGGGCCGCCGGCCAGGGCGTAGAGGCCGCGCAGGAACCAGGGGTAGAGCGGCGGCTGCCAGAACGGCTCGGCCGGGTCGCCCGTCAGCGCGATCCGGTGGTAGGTCGCCGCGTCGAGCGTGAGGAACCGGTGGTAGGGCGCACCCGCCCCCTCGAAGACGATCGCCAGGCGGACCGCCAGCGCCAGCAGGAAGACACCGAGGATCGCGAGGCGCCACCAGCGCGGGCTGCCCACGGCGGGCCCCTCAGTCGAGCGTCATCGAGACGAGCTTGGAGACGCCCGGCTCGGCCATCGTCACGCCGTAGAGCAGGTCGGCCATCTCCATCGAGCGCTTGTTGTGCGTGATCAGGATGAACTGCGTCCGGTCGGCGAAGCCGCGCAGGGCGTCGGCGAAGCGGCCGACGTTGGCGTCGTCGAGCGGGGCGTCGACCTCGTCCAGGAGGCAGAAGGGGGGCGGCGCGTAGCGGAAGATCGCGAACAGCACGGCCGTCGCCGCCAGCGCCTTCTCGCCGCCCGACAGCAGCGTCACCGACTGCAGCTTCTTGCCCGGCGGCTGGCAGACGATCTCGACCCCGGACTCGAGCGGGTCGGACTCGTCCTCGAGCAGCAGATCGGCCTTGCCGCCGCGGAACAGCAGCGCGAACTGCTCGCGGAAATGGCGGCGGATCTCGACGAACGCCTCGCTGAAGCGCTCCTTGCTCTCGCGGTCCGTCTTCTTGATCGAGTTGTTCAGCTCGGCGATCGTCGCCTCGAGGTCCCGCTTCTGCGTCGACTGCAGCTCGAAGCGCGCCGACAAATCCTCGTACTCCTGCTCGGCCAGCGGGTTGACCGGGCCGACCCGCTCGCGCCGGGCGCGCGCGTCGGCGATCCGTCCCGCCAGCGCCTCGTCGTCGTCGAGCATCTCGAGCCCCTCGAGCTGCGGCACCTCGGCGGGCAGCTCGCCGGGGAGCACCCCCAGCTCCTCGCGGCAGGTCTCGACCAGGCGCTCGAGCTCCAGCCGCGAGCGCTCGAACTCCGTGGCCCGGTGCTCGCGCCGCGCGCGCGCCTCCTCCAGTTCCTGGAGCACGGTGTCGAGCCGCGCCTCGGCCTCGCGGACCGCGCCGCCGTCGCGCGCCAGCCGCGCCTCGCCGGCCGCAGCCTCGTCCTCCGCCGCGGCCCGCGCCGCGCGGGTGCGCTCCAGGTCGACCTCGCGGTCCTGCGCGCGCTGCCGCGCCTCGGCCGCGTCGGCCAGCGCGCGCCGCCCGGCCTCGAGCCCGCGCTCGCTGCGCTGCGCCAGCTCGTCGAGCTCGCGCGTCATCCGCTCCAGGTCGCGGGCCAGCCCGGCGCGTCGCTCCTCCTGCGCCCGGACCTCGGTCAGCACCCCGGCCAGCGCCAGCGAGGCCCCGCGGGTCGTGTCCTCGTGCCCGAGCACGCGCTCGCGCGCCGCCTCGAGCGCCAGCCGGTCGCCCGCGATCTGCTCGTCGGCACCCGACACCTGGCCTTGCAGCGACTCGGCCCGGCGCTGCGCCTCCTCGCGCCCGCGCTCGGCCGCCTCGAGCACGCCGCCGATCAGCACGGCTTCGCGCGCCAGCCGCTCCTGGTCGCGTCCCGACTGCTCCCAGGCCATCTTCGCGGTCGTCGCCGCGTCGCGCGCCTCGCCCAACGCCTCCTCGGCCGCGGCCCGAGCCGCGCGGGCCGCTTCGAGCGCGTCGCGCGCGGCGTCGAGCCGTCCCGCCGCCTGCTCGCGCCGCGCCGACAGCTGCTCGACCTCGCGCCCCAGCTCGTCGCGCCGGCGGGCCCGCGCCAACAGCCCCAGGCCGGTCTCGGTGGCGCGCCCCTCGATCGCCACGATCCCGTCGCGGTGGACGGCGTGCCCTTCCGGCGTCAGGAAGTGGAAGCGCGGGAAGCGGCGGTGCAGCTCGAGCGCGGCCGGCAGGTCATCGACCAGGATCGCGTCCTCGACCCGCTCCCAGACCGCGGCACCCCAGCCCGGCCGCGGCCGGACCCGGGCCGCCAGGCGGCCGCGCACGCGCGGGTCGGCCAGCAGTTCGCCCGGCAGCTCGGGGCGGGCACCCGCGCCGTCGGGCGCGTCGAGCGGCAGGTAGTTCACGCGCCCGGCGAGCCCCAGCCCGGCGGCGCGCAGCACGTCCGCTTCCCCGTCGACCACGACCCCCGGCAGCAGGCCGGCCAGGAAGGCCTCGGCGGCGCGCTCGACCTCGGGGTCGACCTCCAGCGCGTCGGCCGCCACGCCGCGCGCCTCGAGCTTCGCCTCGCGCGCCCTTTCGAGCGCCTCGCGCGCGGAGTCGGCGCCGGCCAGGCGGACGGCCAGCGAGGCCAGCGCCGCGCTCTCGCCGCTCTTCTTGTCCAGCTCGGAGGACAGCCCGGCCTCGTCGCGCCGCGTCGCGTCGAGCGCGGCCGCGGCGTCGGCCTCGGCCTGGCGCGCCGACTGCACCGCCAGCAGCCGCGCCGCGGCCTCGGCGTCCGCGGCGTGCAGCGCGGTCCAGGCCGCCTCGACCAGCGCGTCGGCCTCGCTGCGCGAGGCGCCGATCCGGGCGCCGGCCGCGCGGGCCTCGTCGGCGCGGTTCCCCTCGCGCGTCAGGGCCTCGCGCGCCGCCGACAGGCGGGCCACGATCTCGGCGCGCTGGTGCAGGCTCTCGTAGAGCCCGCGCTCGAGGCGGGTCGCCTCGTCGGCCAGCGCGCGGTGCTCCTGGCGCGTCGCTTCGGCGCGCGCTTCGGCCAGGGCGACCTCGCCCGCCAGCGCGGCCAGCCGCCCGTCGAGCCCCTCGAGGTCGCGCGCCAGCGAGTCGCGCTCGGCGACGCGCGCGGTGCGGTCGAGCGCCAGCCGCCGGCCCTCGTCCTCCTGCCGGCCGGCCTCCTCCTCGAGCGTCCCGGCGCGCGCCCGCGCGGCCTCGATCTCGGCCGCCAGCCGCTCCTCGTCGAGCTGCCTCGGTGGGCCTCGTCGACCACCGCGGTCCGGGCGGCGTGGGCCGCCTCGAGCCGGGCGCGGACCTCGGCCACGACCCGCGCCTGGCGGGACCGTTCGGCTTCGAGGTGCTCCCCTTCCCGCTGCGCGACCGCCGCGAACTCCGACAGCTCCTCGGTCCGCCGCTCCAGCCCGACCGAGCGCCGGCCGTACCAGAGCGTCTTCAGCCCGCGCAGCTCCTCGTCGAGGCGCCGGGCCCGGCGGGCCAGCGAGGCCTGGCGCTGCAGCGAGCGGCGCTGCCGCTCGACCTCGCGCAGGATGTCGTCGACCCGCAGCAGGTTGGCCTTGGTCGCCTCGAGCTTCATCTCCGCCAGGCGGCGGCGCTGGCGGTAGCTGGAGATCCCGGCGGCGTCCTCGATGAACTGGCGCCGCTCGCGCGGCTTGCTGGTGACGAACGAGCCGACGCGCCCCTGGTCGACGATGGCGTAGGTCCGCTCGCCGGCCCGGACCTGCTCGAGCAGGCCGCGGATGTCGGCCAGCCGGGTCGGGCGGCCGTCCATCAGGTACTCGCTGTCGCCGGTCCGGTAGAGCCGCCGCGTCAGCGTCACCTTGGTCCGGCTGCCGGGGAGGATGTCCTCGCGGGCCGACAGCTGGAGCGTGACCTCGGCCATCCCGCCCGGGCCGCGCCCCTCGGTGCCGGCGAAGATCACGTCTTCCATCCGTCCGCCGCGCAGCGCGCGCGCGGACTGCTCGCCGAGGACCCAGGAGATCGCGTCGACGATGTTCGACTTCCCGCTCCCGTTGGGCCCGACGACGGCGGTCACGCCGTCCGGGAAATCGACGACGGTCCGCTCCGGGAAGCTCTTGAAGCCGATGACCTCCATGCGCTCGATCCGCAGCATCGGACCGTGTCCCTTTCTGGCGTCAAAACCCGGATGGTAGCACCGCGATCAGCGGTCGCGGTCGAGGATCGTCAGCGGCAGCTCCAGCAGCACGTCGCGGTAGGGGCCGGGCGCGAACCCTTCGACCAGCCCGCGGGCGCGCTCGGCGTACTGCCCGGCCAGCGCGCGGGTGCGCGCCAGGCAGCCCGTGCGCTCCAGCGCGGCCCGCAGCTCGGCGAACGGCATCGTCTCGAAGCGGCCGGTGGCCAGCGCCGCCAGCACCGCCTCGCGCTCGCGCGGCGTGCCGCACTGCAGCAGGTCGATCCACGGGAGCGTCAGGTGCCCCTCGCAGAGGTCCTGCCCGACCGGCTTGCCCAGCGTCTTCTCGTCGGCCGTCACGTCGAGCAGGTCGTCGACCAGCTGGAAGGCGAGCCCGAGCGCCATTCCGTAGCCGGCCAGTGCCTCCTCCTCCGCGGCGCCGCGGTGGCCGAGGATCGCGGGCACACGGCAGCAGGCCGCGAACAGCCAGGCCGTCTTGCGCTCGACGATCGCGAGGTGCTGGGCCTCGGTCACCTCGGGGCGGTGGCGCAGGTGGTGGCCGAGGATCTCCCCCTCGATCATCCGCTCGGTCGCCTCGGCCAGCACGTCGATCACCCGGATCTCGCGCGCCGCCAGCGCCATGTTCATCGCGTGGATGTAGAGGTAGTCCCCGAGCAGGACGGTGAACTGGTTGCCGTAGACGCGATTGGCGGAGGGGAGCCCGCGCCGGGTCTCGGCCTCGTCGATGATGTCGTCGTGGACCAGCGTGGCGGTGTGGACGAACTCGAAGACCGCGCCCAGCGTGACGTCGTGCTCCCCCTCGTAGCCGACGAGGCCCGACGAGAGCAGGACCAGCGTCGGGCGCAGCCGCTTGCCCGACCCCTGCCCCAGGTAGCGCCCGGCGTCGTCGATCGGGTCGAACTGCGAGCGCAGGTGGTCCTGGATCGTCTCCTCGACCCGGGCCAGCCGCGGCCCGACCAGCGCATGGATCGGGCAAAGAGCGCGGCGGCGGGGATCCCCGCCGCGGCGGCCGAGCGGCGCGCGGCGCCGCTCACGGCTTGGTCCCGGCCGGCAGCGGCCCCTCGACCAGTTCGGCGCCGCGGAACCGGAAGACGGAGTCGGGATAGCGCCACTCGACCACGCCGTCGACCAGCGTCAGCGTCTCCGGCGGCAGGCCGTGCGTCCGCAGCACCTTGCCGCGCGGCGACTTCAGCCCGCCGGCCCGGTTGATCTCGCGCGCCAGTTCGGGCCAGCCCGCGGCGTCGCCCGGGATGCAGTTGAAGACGGCCGCCCGCCCCCGGCGGACCCGCGTGGAGACCTCGCACACGAGCGGCGGGCGTAGCGGATCGCGTCCCAGTTCGCCGGGTCGCCGCAGCGCAGGAAGAGCGTCCCCTCGAGGTCGACGTCCGCCAAGGCCAGCGAGAAGAAACCGCCGGCGTCGGTGACGGCGCTGGCGACGACGCGCTCCGTGACCACGATCGGCTTCCAGGGGAGCGACGCGGACTCCACCCGCAGCGTAGCACGTACCGCGAAGCCGGCAGCGACGCGCCCGAGCGGTCGAAAGCCTGGCCCTGGATCACCGACTTCGGGCCGGGGCCCTCGCCGGGGGCGGGGTCCCGGCGCGCGTGGCCGGCGCGAGCGCCGGCACCGCGCGACGAACGGCCAGAGCACGAGCACCACCCCGGCAAGGCGACACGAGCGGCGCGTCCGGAAGCGTCCCGGGCCGGAAAAAGGCGGTCAAAACGCACGATCCGGGGAGGATAGCACCCCCCCCGGAAGCGGACAACAAACGGCGTGCCGGGCCGCGGGGCGACCCCGGTTTCTAGCGGGGAGGGTCCAGCCGGGCGGGACCTCCACCCGGAACGAGGCGTCCGGCGGCGGCGCCTCGCGCACCGGCGCGCCCAGTTCGAAGCCGCATCCGGCCGCCCAGCGGGTCGGCGACCTCGACGCGGCGCGACGTCGCCGGTGGCGGGGTCGATCTCGAGGCGCAGCCACTCGATGTCGTCGCGCGGGCTGCGCGGGCGGAGTTCGACCAGCACGCGGCCGGGCACGGCCGGAGCGGCCGCCGTCCGGACGGGCGGCCGCGAAGAGCTTCAGGAGGTCGCTCCGCCCGGCCAGCAGGTCGGAAAGCGGGCTGTCCTCGCCCGGGCTGCACCTCGGCGCACCTGGACCTCGCGGTCCTCCGGGACCACGAACCACCAGGTGTTGCCGTCGAGCACGCCTCGCTGGCCCCTTCGGCTCGGCGTAGTCCCAGAGCACCCGCCGCGGCGGCGAGACGGTATCGTGCCGTGGGCCTCGTCCCCGGCACCGAAAGCGGCCGACTCGAATCTGCCGGAAGCGGACGCGGAACCCGCCGCTGCGCGGTAGCGCGCCTCGGCCCTCCGCAGCAGCGCCGCGGTCGCGTCCGGGGACGGCCGCCGGCGTGCGGCGGCGGCGGGCGGGGCCGGCCGCGGCGGCCTGTCCGGGCGGGGGGAGGGGGCGGCGAACGCCGCCGCCGCGACGCCGAGCGCGAACAGCGCGGCAACGATGAGACGCCGCCGCGTGGGCC
>CAVPDB010000008.1:0-50234 GCA_963702545.1 uncultured Acidobacteriota bacterium
ACCTGTACCGGCACGCGGGGCTGGAAGCGCTGGCCAAGTCCGGGACGCCGACCGCCTGAAGCTGGGGACAGGCGCCGAGTCTCTGAAATCGGGGACAGACGCCGGCTCTCCGCGATCCCGGCGTCAGCCGGCGCCCTCCGCCCGCCACGCCAGCGCGATCCGCACCGTCGCGGTGTCGGCCTTGCGCGGCTTGACCGCCTCGGCCTCGACCGCCAGCGTCGCCGGGTCGTGCGCCGCGTCGAGCCGCGCGATCTCGGCCCGCACCTGCTCCTCCAGCTCGCCCAGCTTGCGTCGGGCGTCGGCCACGCCCTCGCCGGCGCGCGCGACGTCGTCCTTCTCCCTGGCGGTCCGCGAGGCGCCGCCGATCGCGCGCCCGACGCTGCTCGACGCTGCGGCGGCCGAACAGCGCGCCGAAGATCGCGGCGCCGGTGTTGACGGCGGTCTGAACCGTCTGGTTCTGGAGCTGCGACGACTCGCGGGCGTGGCGCTCCTCGGCCCGCCGGACCGCCTCCTGCGCCGTCGACCTTCGCCGCCCAGCGCCGCCGCAGTTCCTCCAGCGCGGCGTCGCGCCGCTCGCGCGCGGCGAGCGCCAGCCGGGCGCGGAACTCGGCCTCGCTCTCCCCCGGGGCGGCTGATCTCCTTCAGCGCGGGGGCGACGAAGACGGTCAGCGCCGCGGTGCGGTAGACGTGGTCGCCGAGCCCCTTGCCCCAGCGCGCCAGCCGCCGCGGTTCGAAGCTGTCGGAGGGGGGTGCGACGAAGCGCGCCCCGTCCGGCGGCGCCGCGTCCGCGGCGGCCGGCGGGGCGGGCAGCTCCGCGGCCCCGTTCCACGGGTCGTCGAGATCGGCCCCGGGCTCGAGCGGCGCCAGGTACGCCAGCTCGCGCCACGCGTCGACGCCCAGCTTCGCGGCGACGAAGTGCGCGCGGGCATGGCCGAGCAGCGCGGGGCGGTAGACCGGCGACGCGTTCGACCGGGCCGGGCAGGAAGAGCTCGGCGAGGCCCGCGGGGAGACGGGGCGGGCGCCGGACGGGGCGCCCGGCGCGGGGGCCGCTGCGGCGGAGCCGAGCTTCGCGGCGGGGACGCTCGTTCGCCCCCGGCGCCGCGCCGCGCAACCGCTGGATCTCCGCCCGCGTCAGCGGCCCGCGCAGGTAGCTCAGCGCCCACCGCGTCTGGAACACCGCCGGACCGTCCTCGTAGATGCTGCTCAGCAGGAAGACGCGCTTGCCGAGCGCCCCCATCGTCGCGGCCATCGCGGCGCGGTCGAACCCCTTCCCGGTCGACGCCGCCGCGCCTTCCAGCCCTTCCAGCACGCGATCCCGGTCGCGGTCGGTCTGCAGCCGCCCGACGAACCACATCCCGGCGTTGGCCAGCGCCTTGTAGTCGAGGTCGACCGGGTTCTGCGTCGAGAGCACGACGCCGATCCCGAAGGCCCGGGCCTGCTTGAGCAGCGTCAGCATCGGCTTCTTCGACGGCGGGTTGGCGACCGGCGGGAAGAAGCCGAAGACTTCGTCCATGTACAAGAGCGCGCGCAGGCTGGTCGTGCCGGGCTGCGTCCGCATCCAGGCCACCAGCTCGTTGAGCAGCAGCGTGACGAAGAACATCCGCTCGGCGTCCGAGAGGTGCGCGATCGACAGCACCGCCAGCCGCGGCTTGCCGTCGGCGGTGAAGAGCAGCCGCGGGATCTCGAGCGGCTCCCCTTCCCGCCAGGCCGCGAAGCCCGGCGACGCCAGCAGGTTGTTCAGCGCCAGCGCCAGGGCGAAGCGGTCCTTGTCGGGGAAGAACGAGTCGAGCGGGAGGACGCCCACCTGCTCGAACGGCGGCTTCTGGACCGCGGCCACCAGCGCCGCCAGGTCGAGGCTGCGCCCCTCGGCCCAGGCCGCCTCGAGGATCGCCGAGAGCAGGATCCCTTCGCGGTCGCGGACGGCGTCGGCCGCGATCCCGGCCAGCGCCAGCAGGCCGGCGACGGTCGCGGTGACGCGGTCGCGCAGCGCCTCGGGATCGGCGCGGCCGCACCGGAGCCGGCGCACCGCCGGCCCCCGCCGGCGCCGCGAACGAGCGCAGCAGCGCCAACGGGATCCCGGCCTTCGAGCCCGGCGTGAAGACGGCCACCCGCGCGGCGTCCCGGAAGCGGCCGATGCGCGCGCCGTCCTGTCCCCACTCGGCCAGACCCGCTCGCCACGCCGCGGCCGTCTTCTCGGCCAGCGCGTCGGCGGTGATCCCCTCGCGCTCGGCCGCGCTCTCGTCGACCCAGGGCCGGAAGTCCGCCGCGCGCAGCTCCGGGAAGGCCAGCGCGAGGTTCGCCAGGTCCCCCTTGGGATCGATCACCAGCGCGGGCACGCCGTCGATCGCGGCTTCTTCGAGGAGCGACACGCCGAGACCGGTCTTGCCGCTGCCGGTCATGCCGATGACCACCGCGTGCGTGACGAGGCCCTTGGCGTCGACCAGCAGCGGCTCGCCGGTCGGTTGCTTCGCCGCCGCGTCGTATGCGCCCCCCAGGTAGAAGACGCCGAGCTTCTCGTAGTCGGTCATGCCCGTCTCCCCGCCGGCGTCTCTGCACCGGGGCCGAAGGCTAGCCCACGCTCGAATGCTGCGTCCAGCCTGCCGCCGTGTCCCGCGCGCCACGCGCGGGCCGCCGGCTGGGCTATCCTCTCGCCCGTGGACCGCCGCCTCTCCGCGCTGCTCTCGGGCACCCTCGTCTACGGCCTCGGCGGCGTCCTTCAGCGGCTCGTCTCGGTCCTGCTGCTGCCGGTCCTGACCCGCTACCTCGCGCCGGCCGAGTACGGCGTCGTCGGGGTGCTGGACGTGCTGGCGACCAGCCTGGTCGCGATCCTGTCGCTGGGCTTCGGCACCTCGCTGACGGTGGCGTACTTCGGCCACGCGGCGCGCGAGGGCCGTGAACGCACCGTCGCCACCGCCTTCTGGATCCTGGCCGGGGCCACCGGCCTGGCGCTCGCGCTGGCCCTCCCCGCAGCCGGCCGGATCGCCTCCGCGCTGGTCGGCGACGCCGCGGCCGCACCGCTGGTCACGCTGTCGCTGGTCGGCTCGGCCCTCTCCGTGCTCGCCCTCCCCTTCACCCTGCGCCTGCAGTACGAGCAGCGCGCCGGCCTGCAGACCGCGCTGTCGGTCGCGGCCGCGCTGCTCACCGCCGGCTTCGCGCTCTTCTTCGTGGTCGGGCTCGGCCGCGGCGTGCTGGGGCTGCTCGAGGGGCGGCTCGTCGGCCAGGCCGCGGGCTTCCTGCTCTACGCGGCGACCTTCCCGCCGCGGCGCCTGGCGGGCCGCGGCGCGATCGACGGCGCCGCCGCGGGCGAGTTGCTGCGGCTGGGGCTGCCGATGGTCCCGTCGTTCGCCACGCTGTTCGTGCTGCAGCAGGGGAACCGCTGGTTCCTGTCGCTGTTCGAGGGGATGGACGCGGTCGGGATCTACACCGTGGGGACGCAGTTCGGCGCGCTCGTGGCGCTGGCGGTGGCCGCCTTCAACACCGCCTGGACCCCCTACTTCATGGGTTTCGCCGACCGCCGCGTCGAGGCGGGACCGGCGCTCTCGCGTGCGGCCACCTGGTACGTGTTCGTCTTCGGTGCGATCACGCTGCTGGTCTTCGGCGGCGCGCGGGCGGCGCTGATGATCCTGGCCGCGCCCGTCTACGAGCCCGGCTTCCGCGTCGCCGGCGCGGCCGCCGCCGCCCAGGCGCTGATCGGCGCGTACTCGCTCTTCACCCCGCCGCCGATCTTCGCCCGGGAGATCCACTTCACCAGCCTGGTCCAGGCGGCGACGCTGGTCCTCGCGGTCGCCTTCAACCTGCTGCTGATCCCGCCGTGGGGGATGATCGGCGCGGCGCTGGCGCTGGTCCTGGGCCCGCTGGCGCGGGTGGTCTGCCTCCTCGCGTGGAACCGCGCGCGCGGCGACCGCTACCTCCGACTGCCGGTCGACCGGCGCCGCGTCCTAGGCTTCCTTGCCGCGGCGGTGCCGGTGGCCGCCGTCCTGACGATTCCCCGCGCGTGGCCGCTGGCCGCCGAGCTGGGCGTTTTCGCCGCCACGGCGCTCGTCGCGCTGGGCCTCGTGATGGCTTTGTCCTCCCCGGCCGAGCGGGAGGCCCTGCGGCGCCTGTCGACCGATAATCGCAGCGTGCCGGATCAACCCCATGGCGGCTGAACCCCGGGCCGACGGACCGGGCGCGCGGGTCCTCGTACTCTCGTTCAGCGACCTCGCGCGCGACCCGCGCGTCCACCGCCAGCTGCGCTTTCTCGCCCCGCTGCACCAGGTGACGGCTGCCGGCTGGGCCGACCCGCAGATCGGCGGCGTGCGCTTCGTCCCGCTCGCCCCGCGCCCCAAGCCGCTGCCGCGGAAGCTGCTCGCCGCGGCGCGCCTTTTGGCCGGCCGCTTCGACGCCTACACCTGGAACCGCAGCGAGGTCCTCGATTGCCGCGCGCGCCTGGCCGGGATCGAGGCCGACGTCGTCGTCGCCAACGACATCGACGCGCTGCCGGTCGCGCTGGCGCTGTTCCCGCGGGCCCGCGTGCTGTTCGACGCCCACGAGTACGCCCCGCTCGAGTTCGAGGACCGTCTCTTCTTCCGCGTCTTCCAGCAGCGCCTGCGGGCCTGGCAGTGCCGGACCTTCATCCCGCGCGCCGCGGCGATGACCACGGTCTGCGAGAGCATCGCCGAGGCGTACCAGCGCGACACCGGCGTGCGCGCCGAGATCGTGCTGAACGCCCCCGACTACGAACCGCTGCGGCCCACCGACACCGCGGCGCGCGGCGACCCGCACGGCCCGCACGGCCCGATCCGCCTGGTCCACCACGGCGCTGCGATCCGCTCGCGCCGGATCGAGTCGATGATCCGTACGCTCCGCCTGCTCGACCCGCGCTTCACGCTCGACCTCTTCCTGACCGGCGGCGACACCGCCTACTTCGACGAACTGCGCCGTGAGGCGGGCGGCGACGCCCGGGTCCGCTTCAACGAACCGGTCCCGATGCGCGAGCTGCCGCGCGTGCTCAACGCCTACGACGTCGGCCTGTTCCTGCTCGAGCCGACCAACTTCAACTATCGTTTCGCGCTGCCCAACAAGCTGTTCGAGTTCGTCCAGGCCCGCCTGGCGGTCGCGATCGGCCCTTCGCCCGAGATGGCGCGCGTCGTGCGCGGGCACCAGCTTGGGATCGTGGCCGACGACTTCCGTCCCGAGACGATGGCGAGCGCGCTCGGTGCGCTCGACGCCGACGCGGTGATGCGCTTCAAGCGGGCCGCCGACGCCGCCGCGCGCGCGCTGTCCGCCGACGCGGCGCGCGAGACGATCACGCGGATCGTCGGCCGGCTCGCCGCGGAGAATCGCTGAGATGTGCGGGATCGCCGGCCAGCTCGCCGCCCCCGGGCGCGCCATCGACGAGGCGGCGCTGGCCGCGGCGTCGGAGCTGCTGACACACCGCGGGCCGGACGACTTCGCCTACCTGGGCTGGCGCGACGGCCATCCCCTCCACCCGACCCGGGATCCGCGCACGCTGGCCAGCGCGCCGCTCGGCCTCGCGCACCGGCGGCTCTCGATCCTCGACCTCTCCCCCGCCGGCCGCCAGCCGATGATCGCCGGCGACGGCGCGCGCGCGATCGTCTTCAACGGCGAGATCTACAACTACCGCGAGCTGCGGGCCGACCTGGAGCGCGCCGGCCGGCGCTTCGCGACCGAGACCGACACCGAGATCCTGCTGGCGGCCTATGCGGCCTGGGGCGACGCCGCCTTCGCGCGCTTCACCGGGATGTTCGCGCTGGCGATCCTCGACCTGCCGGCCCGCGCGCTGGTGCTGGCGCGCGACCCGTTCGGAATCAAGCCGCTCTACTGGACGCGGCACGGCGGCGGTTTCTCGTTCGCTTCCGAGATCCCCGCGCTGCTCGCGCTCTCCGGCGCGCCGGCGCGCGCCCACCCCGCGCGGCTCTACGCCTTCCTGCGCTACGGCCTGTCCGACCACGGCGACGCCACGCTCTTCGCGGGGATCGAGCAGCTCCCCGCCGCGACGCTGCTGCGCGTCCCGCTCGACGACCCGTCATCCGGCCGTCCGGCCCGCTACTGGGAGCTGACCGACGGCCCGCCCGCGGCGCTGTCGTTCCAGGACGCCGCGCGGGAGCTTCGGCGGCTGTTCCTGGAGAGCGTCGCGCTGCACCTGCGCTCCGACGTGCCGGTCGGCTCGGCCCTCTCCGGCGGGATCGACTCCTCGTCGATCGTCGCGGCGATCCGCGAGCTGGAAGGGGACGCGCTCGACCAGCACGCGGTCAGCTACATCGCCGACGACCCGGCTCTCAGCGAGGAGCGCTGGATCGAGGAGGCCGCCCGGGCCGCGCGCGTGACGCTGCACCGCACCTCCCCGCGCGAGGAGGAGCTGGTCGCCGACCTCGAGCGCCTGGTCCGGGTCCAGGGCGAGCCGTTCGGCAGCACCAGCATCTACGCGCAGCACGCCGTCTTCCGGGCCGCGGCCGGGGCCGGGCTGAAGGTGATGCTCGACGGCCAGGGGGCCGACGAGCTGCTGGCCGGCTACCGCCCGCACCTGGCCGCGCGCGCGATCTCGATGATGGCCGCGGGCCGGTTCCTCGACGCCTGGAGTTTCGCCCGCGCCGCCGCGCGGCTGCCGGGCGACACCGCGGCGACGCTGCGCTCGGGCCTGGTCTTCCACCTGCTTCCGGCGTCGCTCCAAGGCCTGGCGCGCGGCGCCGCCGGCAAGCCGTTCGTCCCGCCCTGGCTCGACGCGCGCGCCTTCCCCGGCGTCGACCTGGCAACGTCCCCGTTCCCGCGCACCTCCGGCCGCCACGCGCTGCGCGACCTGCTGAAGGTCCAGGTCTTCGAGACCTCGCTGCCGATGCTGCTGCGCTACGAGGACCGCAACTCGATGGCCTTCTCGATCGAGAGCCGCGTCCCGTTCCTGACGACCGGCCTGGCGAGCTTCCTGTTCTCGCTGCCGGAGGAGCACCTGATCGCGCCCGACGGCACCTCCAAAGCGGTTTTCCGCTCCGCGATGCGCGGCCTCGTCCCCGACGCGATCCTCGACCGCCGCGACAAGATCGGCTTCGCCACCCCAGAGCAGGCCTGGCTGACGCGCCTGGCGCCGTGGGTCGACGGCGTGCTGGCCAGCGAGACGGCGCGCGCGATCCCGGCGCTGGTCCTCCCCGAGGTCCGCGCCGAGTGGGACGGGATCCGCGCCGGCGCGCGCCCCTTCGGCTGGCACCTCTGGCGGGTGCTGAACCTGGTGCGCTGGACCGAGGCGTTCGGCGTCTCGTACGAGGCCTGACGCCGTGTCGCGCCGCCTGCTGCTGCTGAGCTACTACTACCCGCCGACGGCGTCGGTCGGCGGCGTGCGGGCCGCGGGACTGGCCAAGTACCTGCCGCGCTTCGGCTGGGAAGCGACGGTCGTCACGCCGGCGGTCGCCGGCCGCGCGGGCGCGGGTGCAGGTGCAGGTGCAGGTGCAGATGCGAGCGCTGCCGGCGCGGCGCGCCTGGTCGAGACCGCCGACCGCGACACCGCGCGGCGCCTGAAGCAGCTCTTCGGCCTGCAGCCCGACGCGGCGCTCAAGGACCTCGCCGCCGGCGGCGACGCCGCGCCGCCGGCCGCGCGCACGGGGCGGTCGGCCGCGATCGAGCTGGTCAAGGCGCTCGTCGCCTTCCCCGACGCGCACCGCGGGTGGGCGCGCCTCGCGGCCGAGGCGGCAGTCGAAGCCGCCGGCCCCGCGGGCGGCCGCAACGCCAAGGCACCTCCGTATGACGCCCTCCTCTCCACCTCCCCTCCCCACTCCGTCCACCTCGGCGCCGCCCGCGCCGCGCGCGCGACCGGCCTTCCCTGGGTCGCCGACCTGCGCGATCTCTGGTCGACCGACCGCAACTCGGTCGCGCCGGCCTGGCGGAAGCGGCTCGAAGCGGGCCTGGAGCGGCGGACGTTCGCCACCGCGTCGGCGCTGGTCACCGTCTCGGAACCGCTCGCCGCCGAGCTGCGCGCGCTCTACCCGTCGATCCCCGCCCACGCGATCCCCAACGGCTTCGACCCCGCGCTGCGCGGCCTCGCCTCCGGACCGTCGAAGGACTTCGTCCTGACCCACACCGGGACCTTCTACCAGGGGCGGCGCGACCCCACGCTGCTGTTCGATGCGCTGGCGTCGCTCCTGGCTGCGGGAAAGCTGCCGCGCGAGCGCGTGAAGGTCCGCCTCTACGCGAAGCACGAGCCGTGGGTCCTCGCGATGGCCGAGGCCCGCGGTCTCGCGGGGGTCGTCGAGGTCCTCCCCTGGGCGCCGCGTGAAGAGGCCCTGCGCGCGCAGCAGGAGTCGCAGGGGCTGCTGCTGCTGCACTGGGGCGGCGAGCGCGAGACCGGCGTCTTCACCGGGAAGGTCTTCGAGTACCTCGCGGCCCGCCGGCCGATCCTCTTGATCGGCGGTGGCGAGGGGGTCCTGGCCGACCTGCTGCGCGAGACCGGCGCCGGCGTCCGCGCGACAACGCAGCCGGAGCTGGAGGCCACGCTCGCCGGCTGGTGGGCCGAGTACGCGCGCGACGGCGCCGTCCGCTGGCGCGGCGACGACGCGGCCGTGGACCGCTACTCGCAGGTGCGGATGGCCGAGCGCTTCGCCAGGGTCCTGGATGAAGCCACCGCAAATCGGCTTACCGACTTACGGTAGCTGTCCCCGGTTTCTTTTCCGCAGCTCGCTGTGATGCCGCCCGTAGAAGATGTAGATCAGCATCCCCGCCGCCAGCCAGATGAGCAGCCGCCACCAGTTTTCGACCGGCAGCGACATCATCAGCAGCAGGCAGAGCGCGATCCCGAGCACCGGCGTCGCCAGCCCCCCCGGTGCGCGGAACGGCCGCTCGGCCTCCGGGTGGGTGACCCGCATGATCAGCACCGCGACGCAGACGATCACGAAGGCCAGCAGCGTCCCGATGTTGGTCAGCTCGGCCAGCATCCGCAGCGGCAGGAAGCCGCCCAGCAGCGCCACGACGATCCCGGTCAGGATCGTCGACTTCCACGGCGTCCGGAAGCGCTCGTGGACCGCCCCGAAGAACGACGGCGGGATCAGCCCGTCGCGCGCCATCGCCAGCAGCACGCGCGGCTGGCTGAGCATCATGACCAGCAGCACCGAGGTGATCCCGGCCAGCGCCCCGAGCGCCACCAGCAGCTGGATCCACGGGAGCCCGACCTGCGCAAAAGCGTCGGAGACCGGGGCGTCGATGTTGATCCGGTCGTACGGGACCATCCCGGTCAGGACCGCGGCCACGGCGATGTAGAGCACGGTGCAGAGCAGCAGCGACGTCACGATCCCGATCGGCACGTCCTTCTGCGGCCGCTTCGCCTCCTCGGCGTGGGTCGAGACCGAGTCGAAGCCGATGTAGGCGAAGAAGATGATCGCCGCCCCGGCCAGCATCCCCAGCGGGTGGCCGCCGGCGTCGGTCTGGCCCAGCACCGTGTGGCCGAAGAAGCTGACCCCCGCGTACCCGAACGGCGCGAACGGCTTCCAGTTCTCGGGGTTGACGTAGAACGCGCCGACGCCGATCACCAGGAAGACGATCGCCAGCTTGACGATCACCATCGCCGTGTTGAACCCGGCGCTCTCGCGGATCCCCTTGACCAGGATCACGGTCACGACCCCGGCGACGATCATCGCCGGCAGGTCGAACCACGCCCCGGTCAGGACGAAGTGCCCGACGGCCGGGTCGTAGTCGAAGGGCGCGATCGAGAGGACCTTCGGCACGTGGATCCCGAAGATCCCCAGGAAGTCCTGGAAGTAGTGCGACCATCCGTGCGAAACGGTCGCCGAGACGACCGTGTACTCCAGCACCAGGTCCCAGCCGATGATCCAGGCGAACAGCTCGCCCATCGTCGCGTAGGCGTAGGTGTAGGCCGAGCCGGCGACCGGCACCATCGACGCGAACTCGGCGTAGCACAGCGCGGCGAAGATGCAGGCGATCCCCGAGACCACGAACGACAGGATCAGCGCCGGGCCGGCCTTGTCGTGCGCGGCCTGCCCGGTCAGCACGAAGATCCCGGTCCCGATGATCGCGCCGACCCCCAGCGAGGTCAGCTGCACCGGACCGAGCACGCGCCGCAGGCGGTTGTCGCCCTTCATCTCGTCGAGCAGCTGCTCGAGCGACTTGCGGGCGAACAGCGGATTGACCGGTTTCGTCACGCGGCGGTCCTCCGGGAGCGGGTCGGGCATCTTCGCAGCAAAGCGGGCCGCCCGGGAAGGGGCCCAGGAAGCGCGCGCTTGCCCCGGCCTCTCCCCGGGGCCGAGAATGCCGCCATGTCGGCGATGCGCTACGGCATCGGGTTCCTCCTGGGCCTGCTCGGGGTGCTGGTCGCGATCCCGGTCGGGATGACGCTGGTCGGGCTGTTCCTGCCCTCCGAGTTCACCGCCACCCGCAGCGTCACGCTCCCCGCACCGCCCCAGGAGACCTTCGCGCTGATCGCGGACATCCCCGGCCAGGCCGCCTGGCGCAAGGGGATCGAGCGGATCGAGCCGGCCGGCGGAAGCAGCGGCGCGGGTGACGGCGCGGGCGACGGCGCGGGCGAGACCTGGCGCGAGGTCTACCAGGGGGGCCGCTCGATGACCCTCGAGACGACCGAGAGCGACCCGCCCCGGCGCCTGGTCCGCACGATCGTCGCCGCCGAGGGGCCGTTCCGCGGCACCTGGGAGTTCACCGTCACGGGCGCCCCCGGCGGCGGCAGCGAGCTGACCGTCACCGAGCGCGGCGAGATCGGCAACCCGCTCGTGCGCTTCGCCTCGCGCTACATGTTCGGCCGCGAGGCCTACCTGGACCTCTACCTGGCCGAGGTCCGGGCCCGCCTCGGGGACGGCGCGCCCGCGCCATGATCGCGCTCGCCGCGGCGGTCGCGCTTGCGCTCGTCGAGGAGGTCGAGGTCCGCCGCGTCCCCTGGCCGGTGAGCGTCGAGGCCCTGCCCGGCGCGGCGGACCCGGCCAGCGAGGCGCGCTGCCGCGCCCTCGCCCCCGCCGACGTCGAAGTCACCGAGGACGGCGCCCCCGCGCGCGTCGTCGCGATCGACCAGGGCGAGGTGCCCGTCCTCTTCGCCGTCGTGGTCGACACCAGCGGCAGCATGAGCGAGTTCCTGCCGGCGATCGGCGACGCGCTGGCGGAGTTCGCGACGAAGCTGGCCCCGCACGAGCAGGCGCTGTTCGCCTCGCTCGACGACGATTTCGTGCTGCTCGCCCCGCCCGGCGCCGGCCGCGACGAGCTGGCCACCGCGGCCCACCGGCTGCGCTACGGAACCAATACGCTGCTCCGCGAGTCCCTGCACGACCTCTTGCTGGGCCTGGAGTCGCGGCCGGGCCGCAAGATCCTGTTCCTGGTCACCGACGGCGGTGACTCGCAGGCGGTGAAGCAGGTCGGCTGGGAGCGGGTCGCCGACGCCGCCGCGGCGATTCCCGACCTCTCGCTCTTCGTCGTCGGCCTCGCCCGCTCGAGCGAGTGGCAGCACACGCTTCCCCTGCGCGAGATCGCCGCCGCCAGCGGCGGCGTCTACCGCGACGTCGGCCACGGCGACGACGTCCGGCCGGCGCTGGCCGGGCTGCGCGAGCGGATCGCGGGCGAGGCGACGGTGCTCTACGAGCCCTCGCCGCGCCCCGCCGGGGCGCCTGCGGCCGGCAGCCGCGTGCGGGTCCGCGTGCGCGCCCGCGAGGGCGTCCCCTGCCGGCTGATCTCGGCCCGTTCCGCGCGGGCCCCCTTCCCTGCCGGCGCGCGCGACGTCGCGCGCCAGGCGGTGCGCTGGGAGATCGGCGGCTCCGGCGCGCCGGAGTGCGCGGCTGCGCTGGGAGCCGGACGCTGGCTGGGCTTCTCGGCCGTCGAGAACGGCGTCGATTCGGGCCCGCTCTACGATCCCGCACGCTGGCGGGGCAGGCGGCGGCTGGTCGCGCGCGAGCGCGCGACGCCCGAGACCGGCGCGCGCGCGCTGGGACTCTTCGTGCGCCCCGCGGGCTCGCGGCCCGGGGGGGCGGAGACTGCCGCCGCGATCGCCTGGACGCTGGTCGCCGGCGGTGGGATCGACTGCCTCGTCAGGCCGGACCAGGGAGGCTTCGGGCCGCTGGTCGCGCACGGACGGACGCTGCTCGAGGCCCGCCCCGAGCTGGCGCGCCGCACCGTCGAGGGGGACGCGGGGTGGGAGCGCGTTGCCGCGCAGACCTCCGCCGCCGCGGCCTCGCCCGACGACGCGCGGACCGAGACGCTCGCAGCCTGGCTGGGGGACGTGCCGGCGCGAGAACTGCTGCTGGCGCTGCAGGCCCACGGCGCAGCCGAGCTGCTGGCCGGGCGGGACGCCGGCGCCACGCGCCTCGAAACCGGCTGGCCGCGCCTGGCTGACGCCTTCGGCGCAGCGACCGCGGTGGGGGTCGTGGCGCTGCTCGTTCCGACGCTCCAGCCCGACGGCGCTGCGCTGGGCTACTGGCGGATCGTGCTGCCGCGCCCACCCTTCGCCGGACCGCCCTCCGACCCGACGCCACGCGCCCCGCTCGTGCTCTCCGCGGCGCGTTGGCTGGCCGCGCAGCCCGGCCTGCGCGACGCCCTACCCGCCGGCTGGAGCGTCACCACGGCCGGGCAGGCCGACGACGGCTCGGCCGCGACGCTGTGGCTGGCCCCGCCCGGGGGCGGCCCCCGCCTCGCGCTCGAGGCGCGCTTTGCCCGCGCCCGCGCGGAAGCGCCGCGCTGCGCCGTGGCCCGCGCCGAACCCGCGATGGCGGCCGCCGCCGCCCTCGCCGCGCGGGAAGCCGACGCGGCGCTGGCGCGCGCCGGGCGGCGCTGCGGCGCGCCGGATTGACGGGACCCGCGGGAAGAAACCGGGGAGGGGTCGTCTGCCCACGACCCCTCCCCGGGTGAAGCAGCCGCGGACGAACGCCGCGGCGGAAAAGCTCCGGCGCGCCGGGCGGCGCGCTCAGCCCTGCGTGCGGACCAGGCGCTCGACCTGCTCGAGGTAGCGCGCGACGTCCTCGGAGGGCTTGATTTCCTGCGAGCGGCGCAAGAGCGGCAGCGCTTCCTGGTACTTGCCCTGCCCGACCAGCACCTGCGCCTGGCGCAGCTTGGCGCCGGCCTCGAAGGCCTCGAGGCTGCCGGCCCGCTCGAAGTAGACCAGCGCCCGCTCCGGCTCCCCCGTACGCGCGTAGTGCTGCCCCAGCAGCATGAGCGCGTCACCGTCGAGCGGGTTCTTGGCCACGACCTCCTCGAGGATCACGACCGCCTCGCCGCCGTTCCCTTCCGCGACTGCGATCCGCGCCTCGAGTTTCAGCAGTTTCTGGGCGTCCCCGTCCGGCAGCCGGCCGTAGTAGATGCTGCGCACGTTGGCCGCCAACTGCTGCGCCTCGTTCATGCCGCCGCGGGCCGCCAGGACCTCGACGTTGCGCACGGAGCGCGCGGGGCTCTGCCCGGGATCGGCCTGGATCGCGCGCGAGTAGGCCCGCCCCGCGAGGTCGAGCTTGCCTTCGTTGACGTAGAGGTCGCCCAGCAGGTGGAGCGTGTCGGGCGCGGCCTTGCCCATCCGCTCGAGGACCTCGAGGTTCTCGGCCGCGCGCAGCGGCTGCTTCATCCCCAGGTAGGCGTTGGCCTGCAGCAGCCAGAACTCCGGCCGGTCGGGAAAGCGCTCGATCAGCACGCGGAGCAGCGCCGCCGCTTCCTCGTACTTCTCCTGCTTGACCACGCTGCGGGCCAGCCCCAGCCGCCAGTCGGTGTTCTGCGGGTCGAGCAGCAGCGCGTTGCGGTAGGCCATCTCGGCCGCCAGGAAGTCGCCCTTCGAGGTGAAGGCGTAGCCGAGCAGCCCGTAGCTGATCGCGTCGCCGCCGCCCAGCTCGATCATCTTCGTGAAGGACTTGATCGAGTCCTCGTAGTTCCCCTGTCGGACCTGCGTCAGGCCGAGGTTCTTCCACGCCCGCCGGAAGCTGGGGAACTTCTGCACGGCGTCCGCATAGCGCGCGGCCGCCTCCTCGACCTGGTCCTGCTGGAACGCCATGTTCCCCAGGATGTACTCGAACAGCGCGCTCGCGTCGGGCTTCGCCGCCGCGGCTTCCAGTTCCTTCTTCGCCGCCGTCGAGTCGCTCGACATCAGCGGGTAGACCTGCTCCAGCAGCGTCCGCTCCTCGGGGTTGAGCTTGGGCTCGATGTCCGGGTGGATCCCGTAGCTCCCCACGAAGGCCTTGCGGAACTCCGGGTCGGCCCAGATCCGCTCGATCTCGGCGGCCGGCGCCGGCTCCGCGGCACGCGCGCCGAACGCCCCCAGCACCAGCAGCCCCGCGGCGATCGTCAGTCGTCTCATGGCCTTCCCCTCAGCCCGAAATCGAGAATCGGATCGGGATCCGCATCTTGCTCGCCACCTTCTCCCCGCCGCGCACGGCGGGCTCGAACTTCCATTGGCGGACGGCGTCCAGCGCCGGCCGCTCGAACGCCGGGTGATCGGACTTCTCCACCTTCGGGTTCACGACCCGGCCGTCCTTGTCGACGATGAACAGCATGTGGACCACGCCTTCGACCTTCTTCTGGCGAAGTTCGAACGGATAGGCCGGCGCGGCCTGGAAGATCGGCCGCGCGCGCTGGTCCAGCTCGCCGACGTCGAACGCACCCGAGAGATCGTCGCCATCGCCGCCCGCGCCCGCGGCGCCGGTCCCGCCGATCCGCCCGCCCGAGGCCAGGTTGACCCCGGACGAGAACTCGCCGCCGCCCCCCGACGGGTCGAGCGCGCTCTCCAGCGCCGAGAGGCTGAGCGCGTCGAGCCGGGCGATCGCGTCGGTGGCCGCGGTGTCGGGCTGGGGCTCCGGCGCGGCGTCGACGACCTGCCGCATGTCGGGCGGCTGCTCCTCGGGCTGCGCGACCTCGTCGACCTGCGGCTTCTGCTCGTCCTTGGGCTTTTCCTCGTCCTTGGGCGGCTCGTCCCGGGACTCCTCCTCCGAGAACAGCTCGACCTCGCGCGCCGGCGTGCGGGCCGCGGCCTCCTTGTCGGTGAAGAAGAAGACCCCGCCGAACAGCAGGAGCAGCGCGTGGATCGCGAGCGCCGCGAGGAACGCGAGGACGATGCCGCGCACGGACCCTACTTCTTGTCGGTCGAGATCCCGACCTTTGAGATCCCCGCGCGCCGAGCCTCGTCCAGCACCGCGACGACGGTCTTGAAGTCCGCGTCGGCGTCGGCCGTGACGACGACCTTGGGGTCCTTGGTCTGGGACTTGTAGGTCTGCAGCCGGTACGGCAACTGGGCCGGGGCGACCTTCTCCTTGTTGAAGAACAGCTCGCCCTTGGCGTTGACCGACAGCGTCACCGTGCGCTCCATCTCCTGCTGGTCGCCCAGCGACTGCGCCGTGCTGGCCGACGGCAGGGCGACCTGCACGCCCTGGTTCTTGGTCATCGAGAGCGACACCATGATGAAGGTCGCCAGCAGAAAGAAGATGATGTCGATCAGCGGGATGATCTCGATCCGCGCCGACTTCTTGCCACCGCGTGCTCCGGCTCCGAGTCCCATGGGTCACCTCACGCCGCGCTCTCGGCGATCTTCACCGCTTCCACCACCCCGCGCTCGGGGTGGGCCAGCAGCTCGAGCTGCGCCGACGAGGCCTCCAGCTCGTGCTTGGCCTCCTCGATCCGGTTGTTCAGGTAGTTGTAGGGGACGAGGCACGTGATCGCGATCAGCAGGCCGAAGGCGGTCGCGATCAGCGCCTCGGCAATGCCGCCGGTCATCGCGCCCGGCGCCGACACCTCACCGCCGATCAGCGAGAACGAGTGCATCATCCCGGTCACGGTGCCCAGCAAGCCCAGCAGCGGCGCGATCGTGATCGCGGTGTCCAGCACCCCGATCCCGCGCCGGAAGCGCTTCAGCTCCTTGCTCTGGGCGTAGACCAGCGCGTTCCCCAGCGACTTCTCGCGGTGCTCCAGCGCGTAGGCCAGGGTCCGCGGCACAAAGTAGTTGGACTTCTTGCCGAGCGCGATCGCCCGGTCCATCTCGCCGTCGGCGACCGCACTCATCAGGCTCTGGACCGCGCGGACGTCGCGCTTGCTGGTCTCGGAGATGATGAAGAAGACGCGCTCGAGCACGACCGCCAGCGCCAGGATCGAGACAATCAGCAGCGGCCACATGATCGGGCCGCCCTTGATGAAGATCTCGATCAGGCTCCACTTCTGGACCAGTTCCCTGAGCGCACCGCCGCGCGTGGCGTCGAACGGGAAAACGCCGGTGCCGGTCTCGACCAGGGCCTTGATCGACGGGATGAACGAAGCCTCCAGCGGCCGCACCGCGGGGCGGCTGGTCCCGGCCTGCGCCAGCGCCAGCCCGGCCTCCGCGCCGTCCTTCGAGGCGAACAGCGCGACCGGTCCGAGCAGGGCGAAAGTCCCCTCCACGAGCCGGCCCTTGGGATCGACCGCGCTGCCCGGGAAGCGCGTGCCGCCGATCGACTCCTCGAGCCGCCGGACCGAGCGGTCGACCAGCTCGAGCTGCCGCTCGAACTTCTGGTCCACCGTCAGGTCGCGGTTGCCCGGCGCGTCCTTCGCGGTCGCGATGAACGGCGCGTAGAGGTCGAGCTCCCCGACTGCCAGCCGGGTCTCGAAGTTGCGGGCGTACTCGTCGAGCAGGTTGGTGACGTAGCCGACCTCGTCCTGGCGCAGCTTCAACTCGGTCGCGGTCTTCTGCGAATCGAGGCTGCCGGTGTCGAGGTTGCGCAGGGTGTCGTCGTTGGCCCGGCGCAGCGCGATCAGCTTCTGCTCGCGCGCCTCCAGCTCCTTCGCCAGCGGGATCTTCTCGGCCGCGATCTGCTCGCGCAGCGCGGTCAGCTCGGCCAGCGCCCGGTCCAGCTCGTTCTGCGAGCGCTCCGAGGCGCGGTCGAGCGCCGGGTTGCCGGGCGGGGTCTGGGCCAGGACGGCGGGGATCGCCGGCATGGCGAGAGCGGCCAGGATCATCGGGATCGTCGGGATGCGGGTCTTGATCACGGCTGCGCTCCTCACCGGATGGTCGCCGGGAGCGACACGAACTGCGGCTTGACCTTGTTCTCGAGCACCTGGATCACCTGCGTGATCTGCGGCGCCAGCTCGTCACGGGGGGTCCACTGCCAGCCGTCCGGGCCGGGGAAACCGACCCCCGCCTCGCCGCGCGCGCTGACGAAGTAGGCCTGCGCCAGCCCCAGATAGACCGTCTTGACCTCCGAGGGCTTGCCGTCGGACAGCGGGCGGATTTCGCTCGCCAGCGTGATCTCGCTGCTGATGCGGTTGATCTCGTTGAGGATCCCCAGGACGTTCTGCGTGCGCTCGGCGAGCGAGACCTTGGTCGTCGCCGGGTCCTCCGGCATCCGCCGGTAGAGCGGGTCGACCTTCTCGCGTGTCGCCTCGGGCACAACCTTGTAGAGCGCGCGGACCTCCGATTCCAGCCCGGCGATCCGGTCGGCCAGCATCGACTGGGTCCCGGACAGCTCGCTCCTGCCGCTCTCGACCTCGGCGCGCTTGGCGCTGGCCGCGCCCAGGGCCTGCCGCGACTCGTTGAGCTTCTCCTGCTGCGCGGCGATCTCCTTGTCGAGCAGCTCGACCCGCGAGGCCAGGATCTCCCGCTCCTGCTGCCAGGCCTTGCGCTCCTTGAAGATCAGCTCCTGGGTCGCCACCCACTTGCCGACGTCCGACTTGGCCTGGTCGATCTCCTCGGCGGTGGTCGGCGCCGGCGGCGCGGCCGGAGCCTGCTGGGCCCGCGCGACCGGGGCCGCGGACAGCAGGGCCGCGGGCAGGAACGCCGCCACGAGCAACGCGGTGCGGAGACGGGTCACGGTCGGGTCCTCCCGGTCCTGTGTCGGTTCGATTCGGCCGTGGGACAGCGCGGCGCGCTGGGCAGACTCACGGCAAGGTAGGTTTCGCACGCCCGTGTGGCGATCGGGCAACGGCCGCGTGACAGGTGCGTCACAGCCCGGCCGGCGCGGCCGCTCCGGGCCGGCGTCACCACCGGTAGCTCAGTCCAACCTGGTAGGTCGACGCCGCCTCGCGCAGGACCTTGGTCGCCTCGGTCCCGTCCGGCATCCGGTAGAACGAGCCGCGGTCGTCCCCCAGCAGGTTGGTCGCCTTGGTCACGAGCGTCAGCGCCCGCCACAGCCGCTGGGTGAACGTGACGTCGAAGACCGAGAAGGCCTGCTCGAACACGTCGGGGACCGCGTCCTCGTTGCCGCGCGCGGCGCCGCTGAAGAGCGTCTCGCCCACCAGGTTGTAGAAGACGCCGACGGTCGTGCCCGAGTCGGGGTTGTCGTAGGTCAGGTTCAGGTTGAGCAGGTACGCGGGCTGACCCTGCAGCGGACGCGAATCCTCGTCCAGCGCGTAGTCGGCCAGGGCCTTCTGCTCGCTCGCCGGGACCTCGACCTCCGAGTCCAGCCAGGTGCCATTCGCCCCGAAGGCCAGGTACTTCAGCGGCTCCCAGATCCAGCCGAGCGTCTGGCGGTACTCCAGCTCGATCCCGCGCACCCGCCCTGCGCCGTAGTTCAGCGGCTGGATGAAGGTCCGGTTGGTGGCGCCGAAGCTGATGTACTCGATCGGGTCGGTGATCTCCTTGTAGAACAGGCTGGCCGCGATCACGTCCCCCGGCGCCGGGAACCACTCCCAGCGCAGGTCGTAGTTGGCGATCGAGGAGAGCTTGAGGTCCGGGTTCCCCAGGAACTCGTCGCCCGCCAGGTACTCCTCGGTCGCGACCGGGGCCAGCTCGCGGTAGGTCGGCCGGGCGATCGTCTGCGCGTAGTGCGCGCGCAGCTTCATCGACGGCGCCAGCTCGACGATCACCCCCAGCGCCGGCAGCCAGCGGGCGTCCTGGATGCTGGCCTGCCCCTGCTCGTCCGGGACGAGCACGATGTAGCGGTTCAGGTCCTCGTCGGTGACGACGACCTCGACCAGCCCCAGGATCGGGTTGGTCGGCACGATCGAGAAGTCGGTCCCCTCGCGCCGCGCCCCGCCGACCAGCTCGACCCGCTTCCCCAGCGGGATCTCGGCCATCGCGTAGTAGCCCGAGACGTGCTGCTCGCCGGTGTAGTCGACGTCGCTGGCCAGCCGGTCGATCGTCCAGAGCAACTGGTTGGGCGCGGGCGCGCAGGGCGGCGCGGAGACGACGCAGCGGTTGTCGGCCAGCCCGACCCGCCTGCTCTGCAGGAAGACGTCGGTCCAGAGCTGTCCCGGCTTCTCCTGCACGAAGGTCGCCAGCGCGCGGTTGGCCAGGACCGCGGGCCCGGTGCCGAACTGGATCGGGAAGCGGTAGCTGAAGGAGGTCTGCGTGTAGTCGCGGTCGGCGTTCTCGCGGTAGGCGCCGAACTTGAGCTGCCCGTCCCCCTCCTTCCGGTCGGTGAACGGCAGGCTGAGGTCGACGGCGAACTGCCGGTTGTCCTCCTGGATGTTGCGCCAGATCCGGCGGCGGATGTAGGACTCGGTCGTGTTGGGCGGCGAGTAGAACTGCCGGGTCGACGAGTCGAAGTTGTTGCGGAAGAAGCGCACGTCCGGCTCGTCCTGCTCGGTCACGTTGAGCGAGGCCGACCAGTCGAGCTTGAGGTCCGAGAACCCGCCGCCGAAGAGCTTGGTGAAGGTGTCGCTCCCCTGGATCTGGTAGGAGGCCACGGAGCGCTCGGCGTAGTTCAGGCTCTGGTTCTGCTCGGTGAGGTTCTCGCCGACCGGCGAGACCTGGAAGCGCGCCTCGTCGGTCGCCGAGTGGTTCCCGACCAGGTTGAGCGCGAAACGGTGGTTCTCGTTGGGCTGCCAGCTCGCGGCGGCCAGCGCCCCCATCAGCAGCTCGTCGGTCCCGCGGCTGTCGTTCCGCGTCTGGTCGTAGGCCAGCCCGCCGTCGATCGTCGAGACCGCGGCCGAGTTGTTCTGGGCGTCCAGGTACAGGTCGTACTTGTGCGAGTAAGTGAAGGCGCCGACCAGGCCCAGCGTCTGCTCGCCCCAACTGAAGCGGTCGCCGCCCGAGAGCGCGAAAGAGCGGCCCGGCGACGGGGCCGACTCGTCGACGCCGATCACGGGCTCGAAGGCGCGCGTCGCCTTGTCGTAGTACTCGGCGGCCGCGATCTCCTCCGGCGACGGGTTGCGGCCGATCCGCGGGAAGGGGGGGAACTTCCCCGCGGCCGCTTCGGGCACCCCGCTGCCGCTCTGGAAGCCGTCGGCCGGCACGCCGCCCCCGACGTAGGTCAGGAAGTCCTCGTTGCCGGTCGCGATCGAGTTGTATTCGGTGGCCAGCGAGACCGCCAGGACCGGCTCGTCCGGGACGCCGCGGGTCTCGATGTCGACGTTGCCGCCGGTGAAGTCGCCCATCATGTCGGGCGTGAAGGTCTTGCTGACCGTGATCGAGCGGATCGTGCCGGTCGGGAAGAGGTCGATCTGGACCGCGCGCTTGCGGGGATCGGCGCTGGGAACCCGCACGCCGTTGAGCGTCACCGCGGTGTAGCGGTCCGACAGACCGCGCACCGTCGCGTACTTCCCCTCGACCACCGAGGCCCCGACGACCAGCTTGAGCGCCCCCGAGACGTCGCTGGCCCCGGCCTGCCGGATCAGGTCGGCGGAGACCGCGTCCTGCACCGCCACCGCCGCCGCCCGCACTTCGAGCAGCCCGATCTCGGCCAGGTCGACGGTGTCCATTCCGGTCACGACCAGTTCTTCCAGCTCGACGATCTCGGTCGCCAGTTCGACCCGGACGTCGGCCATCCGGCCGGAGGTCACGACGACGCCGTTGAGCAGCTCGCGCTCGAAGCCGTCCTTGGAAAACGACAGGGTGTAGGTCCCGGGCGGCAGCCGGTTGATGACGAACGTTCCGTCGGGCCCGGTCACCGCGCCGGTCCCGGCCTCCGGGACCGTGACCCGCACACCGGGCAGCGGCACGCCGAAGTCCTTGTCGTAGACGGTGCCGCGCACCGACCCGCCCTCGAGGTCGATCCCCTGCGCCGCGGCCGGCCGCGCGGCGAAGGCGGCCAGCGCGGCCGCGACGGCGCAGGCCAGGATCGCGACGCGCCGCATCGCTCGGATCGGACTCATCGCGAACCTCACCAGGGGTCCTTGAGGCCCGCGTAGATCCGGTCGAGCTGCGCCCGCGTGGCCTCGTCGAGCGGCAGCCCGGCCCGGCCGATCGCGCGGCAGACCTCGACCACCGCCAGCGCCCGCGGCCGCGCATTCTCCAGCGTCGCGGCCCGGGCCAGCGCCTCGGAGAAGCCGCGCCCCGCCGCCGCCCGGTCGCCCAGCACCGCCGCCGCGTTGGCCAGGTCGGCCTGCGCCGCCGGCTGGTCGATCGGCTGCGCCGCCGCGGCCGCCTTCCGCGCCTCGTCCAGCGCCGCCTTCGCGCGCGCCGGCTCCCCCGCGGCGGCCCAGTCTCGCGCGATCGCGGCCAGGAGCGGAGCCTTGACCGGCAGCGCCTGGTCCGACTGCGCGCGCACGATCGCCTCGGCCTCGGCCAGCAGCGCGCGGGCCGGGGCCTTGTCGCCGCGGTCGAGCGCCGCGTCGGCGAGCTGCTCGAGAGCCTCGCCCTGGCGCCAGCCGGCGATCGCGCCGGCCGAGCGCTGCGCCGCGGTCCGCGCCGCCGCGCGCTGCGGCGCCGCCAGCGCCGGCAGGCGGACCAGCTCGGTGTAGCCCCAGGTCCGCCACCAGGTCACGTCGGGATCGGTCTGGGCGTCCAGCTCGGCCAGCCGCCGCATCGCCTCGTCGAAGCGGCCCGCCCGCCCCAGCGCGACGGCGTGCGTCGCCGCCGGCCGCCCGAGGTACTGCCGGTCCTCCGGCGCGGCCGCGCCGGAGATCGAGGCCGCGCGGTCGACCTCGCCCAGCGCCGCCCACGCGTTCGCGATGTGCTGCGCGATCCGCGGGTTCTGCCAGCCGGAGGTCTCGGCCCGGACCGTCTCGGCCTTGGCGACCGCCGCGCGCGCGTCGTCGGGCCGGCCGGCGCCGGCCAGCATCGTCGCCAGCTCGGCGTAGACCACGCCGCGGCGCCAGCCCTCGACTTTCGCGGCCAGTTCCAGCGCGCGGTCGAGACCGCCCGCCGCGCCCAGGTCGAGCACGACGCTCTCCTGGGCCAGCATCATGTCGTTGGGGTCGACGGTGATCGCGGACGCAAAGCGAAAGGCCTGGTCGAACGCGGCGGCCCCGGGCGGAGACCCGGGCGCGGCGACGGCCAGGCTGCAGATCGTCAGCAGGATCGAGGCGGCCAGGGGCCGCCCCGGAAGGCTTGGCGTCATGGGCAGATGACTCCGTCGTGTCGGGTTGTGGCGGGGCGGCCGCCCGGCGGGGAACCGGACGGCCGCCCCGGTGCTGCCGTGGATCAGTTGCAGGCCGCGGGCCCTGTGCGCTCGGCGCCGTCGGTCCGGAAGCCGAGGGTGCCGGCGCCGCAGGTGTTCTGCGCGCGAACCAGGTAGAAGAACGCGGACCCCGGCGACGGCGTCGTGGTGTCGACCGTGACGAGGTCCGACGGGTTGTCCTGGGTGTTGGCGTCGTTGTCCAGCTCCAGGCAGGCCGCCGTCGCGAAGCCGGTGGCGCTGCCCGAGCGCAGCGTGTCGTAGCGCAGGACGTTGCCGGCCAGGGGCGGCTGCCACTGCATCTGGGTGCGGGTCGCGAAGACCAACCCCTGGATCTCGTCCGGGGTGGCCGTCGTGTTGCCGCCGCCGCAGGCCGGGAAGTAGCCGAGCCGCGAGAGCGTGCTCCAGCCGTTGGCCCAGTTGCTGCCCGGCGCGAACGCGCCCTTGTACTGCGCGCCGTCGAAGAAGCCGCCCGCCGCGGGGGCGGTCCGGTTGGTCGTCAGCAGCACGCCGCCGGAGGCCGGCCGCGGGTCGATCACGTCGATCGGGTTCGGGTCGGCCGGCGCGGTCGTGCTGCGGGTCAGCGCGCGGATCGGGAGCGGGTCGTTGCAGGCGCGATAGCGGTTGTCGAGCGCGGCGTTCGAGAACAGGCCGTTGTCGTAGTAGATCTTGTTGGCGTCGCAGCCGTTGGGTGCGACGTCCAGGCCGAAGTCTCCGTTGGGTACGGTGCCGCCGTTGCCGAAGCACCAGAACTCGTTGTCCTGCAGCTCCAGTTGGCGGTCCGAGGCCGGGTCCAGATAGAGGTTGCCGTCGGGGGTGTAGGCCGTGATCGAGCGCTCGCCCGAGGTGTTCGCGCCGGTCGGGTTGCCGCCGCCCCCCGCCGCCCGCGAGCCGCCCTCGATGCACGCCGGCGCCCCGCCGAAGTCGGCGAAGAAGCTGTTGTAGTAACGGCCGCCCGCGTTGTCGCGGAAGTGCAGGGCCGTGTTGGTCGCGCTGCCGGTGTAGGACTTGGTCCCGCCCAGCCCGACGTAGGTCACGTTGTAGAGCGTCGGGATCGTCAGCGGCAGCGAGCCGTCCGGCCCGTTCCCGCCGTCCATCTCCGCGCCCTTGTCGGTCACGTCGGCCGCCGAGGGCTTCCCCTGCATGACGAACGCGAACTGGACCTTGCCGCGATAGCCCTCGTCGTAGTCGATCCCGTCGTCGCCGCCGTTGCCGCCGACGAAGTGCTTGACCTGCGCCGCGCCGCCGAAGAACTCGATCAGGTCGTCCTTGGTCTGGTAGACCTCGATGTAGTCCAGGTTGGTCGTGCGCCCGACTCCGCCCGCGGTCACGCCGTTGATCTCGTTCGCCGTCGACAGGTTGAAGCCGCCGTAGCGGATCGAGGTGTAGTTCACGGTGCCGCTGTCGTCGTCGTCGCAGACCCGGCCGTAGGGGCTGGGGTACTTCAGCGCGCAGTTGCCGTAGAGGCCCAGCGCCCCGGACGACTGCAGCCCCTCGATCTGGACCTCGCGCGTCGCGCTGGGCCCGGCGGCAGTGTTGTTGGCCACGTAGCCGTAGCCCAACAGGATCAGGCCGCCCCAGTTGCCGGTGACCGACCCGGCCACGCCCGAACGCGTGTCGTAGGGCGAGGTCCCCGGCCGGTTGCCGACGTTGTCGTCGTCGAGGTCGGTGAAGACGATCGGCCTGGTGGCCGTGCCCAGCGCGCGGATCTTGGCGCCGCGCGCGACGACCAGTGTGCCCGGGTCGCCGGCCGAGGTCGAGGTGGCCGGCTCGCCACGGATCAGCGTCCCCGGCTCGATCGTCAGGGTGGCGCCATTGGCGACGTAGATCACTTCCTTCAGCCGGTACTCGTTGTCGGCGCTCCAGGTCTGGCTGGTGGTGATCGTCGTGAAGTTGGTGCCGTCCCCGTCGGTCCCGACGTTGACCACCGGCTTGGGCGGGAAGTAGCCCAGCCGCGAGAGCACCGTCCAGCCGTCGGCCCAGTTCTCGCTGCCGAACGCGCCCTTGTAGGGCGCCGGCTCGAAGAAGCCGTCGGCAGGCGGGGACGCGGTCGAGCGCCCTGCAGCAGGACGCCACCGGCCACCGGGCGCGGGTCGATCAGGTCGACCGGGTCGGGGTCCGAGCCGCCGCGCCAGGCGTGCGGGTCAGCTGCCGGATCGGCAGCGCCGAGGCGCAGGAGCGGTAGACGTTCTGCAGGCTCGAGTTCGTGAACAGGCCGTTGTCGTAGTAGATCTTGTTGGCGTCGCAGCCGTTGGGCGCGACGTCCAGGCCGTAGTCGCCCGAGACCACCAGCCCGCCGTTGCCGAAGCACCAGAATTCGTTGTCCTGCAGCTCCAGCTGGAAGTCCGAGGCCGGGTCCAGGTAGAGGTTGCCGTCGGGGGTGTAGGCCGTGATCGACGCGCTCGCCCGAGGTGTTGGCGCCGGTCGGGTTGCCGCCGCCGCCCGCCGCCCGCGAGCCGCCCTCGATGCACGTCGGCGCGCCGCCGAAGTCGGCGAAGAAGCTGTTGTAGTAGCGGCCGCCCGCGTTGTCGCGGAAGTGCAGCGCCGTGTTGGTGGCCCGGTCCGGTGTAAGGCCTTGGTCCCGCCCAGCCCGACGTAGGTCACGTTGTAGAGCGTCGGGATCGTCAGCGGCAGCGAGCCGTCCGGGCCGTTCCCGCCGTCCATCTCCGCGCCCTTGTCGGTCACGTCGGCGGCCGAGGGCTTGCCCTGCACGATGAAGGCGAACTGCACCTTGCCGCGATAGCCCTCGTCGTAGTCGATCCCGTCGTCGCCGCCGTTGGCGCCGACGAAGTGCTTGACCTGCGCCGCGCCGCCGAAGAACTCGATCAGGTCGTCCTTGGTCTGGTAGACCTCGATGTAGTCGAGGTCGGTCGAGCGCCCGACCCCGCCGCGCAGTCACGCCGTTGATCTCGTTCGCCGTCGACAGGTTGAAGCCGCCATAGCGGATCGAGACGTAGCGCACGACGCCGCTGTCGTCGTCGTCGCAGACCCGGCCGTAGGGGCTGGGGTACTTCAGCGCGCAGTTGCCGTAGAGGCCCAGCGCCCCGGACGACTGCAGCCCCTCGATCTGGACCTCGCGCGTCGCGCTCGGGCCCGGCGGCGGTGTTGTTGGCCACGTAGCCGTAGCCGAGCAGGATCAGCGCCGCCCCATTGCCGGTGACCGACCCGGCCACGCCCGAACGCGTGTCGTAGGGCGAGGTCCCGGGGTTGCTGCCGATGTTGTCGTCGTCGAGGTCGGTGAAGACGATCGGCTTGGTGGCCGTGCCCAGCGCACGGATCTTGGCGCCGCGCGCGATGACCAGCGTGCCCGGGTCGCCGGCCGCAGGTCGAGCGTGGCCGGCTCGCCGCGGATCACCGTCCCCGGCTCGATCGTCAGGGTCGCGCCGTTCGTGACGTAGATCACTTCCTTCAGGATGTAGACGTTGTCGGCGGTCCAGGTCTGGCTGGTGGTGATCGCCGTGAAGTTGGTGCCGTCCCCGTCCGTCCCGACGTCGATCGTCGCCGCCAGCGCGGAGCCGAGGCTCGCCAGCACGAGCAGGACCACGACCGCGAGCCCGCGCCTTCCGTTGAGAGTCCTGTTCATGGGTGCCGATCCTCCTCCGTCCGCCGTTCGCCGCTCTGAGATGGGATTCGTGGCGCGCTTGCAGTTCCTGAGCGCTGTCGGAGGTTACGAGGGGGCTGTGACGGCGAGGTGACGGAGGCGGGGCAGGGCTGCAACGCCTGAGAGGACGCAGCGTGACGATCTCGTGACGGCCAAGTGACCGCGGGGTGACGCGCCGCCTCAGCCGCTCCGTTCGACGATCCGTCGCGCCGTGAGCCGCACGGTCTCCTCGGAGTCGTCCGTCAGCTCCGCGGCCGCGTCCAGCACCCCGCGATCCCCCGGTTCGCCCCGGCGATCAGCGCGTTGCGCACCATCCCCGCGCGCTTCGGCCGCGAGAGCGGCGTCCCGCGGAAGGCCTCGCGGAACGCCGGCACGTCCAGCCGCGCGACCGCCTCCAGCGTCAGCGCCGCATAGCGCGGGTCGGCCTGGAACTCCGGCGACGCGCCCGGCTCGACCCGCCGGTTCCAGGGGCAGACCTCCTGGCAGACGTCGCAGCCGAAGAGCCAGTCCCCCATCGCCGCCGGCCAGCGCCGGGCTCGATCGCCCCGCGGTGCTCGATCGTCAGGTACGAGGTGCAGCGGTTCGAGTCGACGACGTAAGGCTCGGGGATCGCCCCGGTCGGGCAGGCGTCGAGGCACGCCGTGCAGCTCCCGCAGCGGTCGAGCGCGGCCGGCGTCGAGAGCGGCAGCAGGAGCTCCGTCAGCACGAGGCCGATCACCGTCCACGAGTTCCCGTCCGGCCCGATCAGGCAGCCGTTGCGCCCGATCCACCCCAGCCCGGCGCGCACCGCCAGCTCGCGTTCCAGCACCGCGCCGGTGTCGACCAGCACCGCGCGGCGGAACGGCCCGCCGTGCAGCCGCTCCACCGCCGCGGCCCACGCGACGAGCCAGGCCGTCAGCGTCCGGTGGTAGTCGCGCCCCAGCGCGTAGCGCGCGACGTGCCGCGCGATCCCCGGCCGCGCCTGTCGGTCGCGCGGCGGCGCCAGGTAGCTGGCCACGCCGACCAGCGCGCTCCGCGCCCAGGGCCAGCGCCGGTGGAGGTCCTTGCGCGTCGCGGCCGTCGTCTCCAGCCAGCGCATCCCGGCGTGGGCCCCGCGCGCGAGCCAGGCGTCCAGCGCGGCGCCCTGGTCGCTGGGACGGCACGGCGCGACCCCGCAGGCGCTGAAGCCCGCGGCCCGTCCGGCGTCGACGAGGGCGGCCAGGTCAAGGTTCGGCACGGCACTCAAAAGCGGGGATAATCGCTCCATGCACATCGTACACGTCTCCCCCGAGATGGCCCCGTTCGCCAAGGTCGGCGGGCTGGGCGACGTCGTCGGCTCGCTGCCGCCGGCACAGGCCCGCGACGGCCACCAGGTCACGGTGGCCCTGCCGGCCTACCAGAAGGTCCTCGCGCAGCTCGGCCTCGATCCGCGCGCCGCCCGCCCGGTCGGCTACCGCGTCGACGGCCGCGAGGTGATGGGGACGGTCCAGGAGACCTGGCACCAGGGGGTGCGCCTGCTGCTGATCGGCCGCCCCGAGTACTTCGACCGCCCCGGGATCTACGGCGACGCCGGCGGCTCGTACTGGGACAACGGCGAGCGCTTCGGCTGGTTCTGCGGCGCCACCCTCTCCGCGCTGCGCGACATCCCGCCCGCGGCCGACGTGATCCTGGCCCACGACTGGCCGGCCGCGCTGATCCCCGTCTTCCTGCGCGCCCACGGCTTTTCCGACGACCCGCTGGAGCAGACCGCGTCGGCGATGGTGCTGCACAACGTCGCGCACCAGGGGCTCTTCCCCGGCGACCTCGCCGCGCGCTTCGCGATCCCGCCGCTCTACACCGGCGAGGACCTGCTGGAGTCGGCGGGCGCCTTCAGCTTCCTGAAGGCGGGCGTCGCGCTGGCGACGATCGTGATCACCGTCTCGCCGACCTACGCCCGCGAGATCCTCTGGCCCGGCTACGGCGAGGGGCTGGAGGGGCTGTTGCTGGCGCGCGGCGACGACCTGCACGGAATCCTCAACGGCCTCGACGTCGACAGCTGGAACCCGGCGACCGACACCGCGCTGCCGCGCCCCTTCACGGCCGCGGACCTCTCGGGCAAGGCGGCCGTGAAGGCCGCGCTGCAGCAGGAGCTGGGCTTCCGCGCCGAAGCCAACCTGCCGCTGTTCGGGATGGTCAGCCGGATCGACCCGCAGAAGGGGGTCGACCTGGTCGAGCAGGTCGCGCCGCTGCTGGTCGAGCGGCAGTCCCAACTGGTCGTGCTGGGCACCGGCCAGCGCCGGCTGATCGAGCCGCTGCTGGGCCTGGCCGCGATGTGGCGCCAGTCGGTCGCGGTCGTCGAGCGCTTCGACGAGTCGCTGGCCCACCGGATCTACGGCGGCTCGGACTTCTTCCTGATGCCCTCGCGCTTCGAGCCCTGCGGCCTGGGCCAGATGGCCGCGCTGCGCTACGGCACGCTGCCGATCGTGCGCCGCACCGGCGGCCTGGCCGACACCGTGATCGACCTCGACGAGCACCCCGAGACCGGCACCGGCTTCGTCTTCGAGCACGCCGACGCCGCAGGGCTGGCGTGGGCCTGCGAGCGCGCGCTGCGCCACTTCACCGAGGGGTCGCGTACGCTCGACCCGATTCGCCGCCGCGCGATGGAGCTGGACTTCTCCTGGGACCACTCCGCGCGGGTCTACGACCACGTGCTGGAGCGGGCGGCGCTGCGCGAGAAGCGGCGCGTGCTGCTCGAGTACTGAGGCCGGGTGCGCCACCGTTTCCGGGGCGAAGGCGCGATCCCGCGGCTCGAGGTCCTGGGTGCGGCGCTCCTGTTCTCCACCGGCGGCGCGGCGATCAAGGCCACGACGCTGACGCCGTGGCAGGTCGCCGGCGGCCGCTCCGGCGTGGCCGCGATCGCGCTGGCGCTGATGCTCCCCGCGGCGCGCCGCAGCCTCTCGTGGCGCACCGTCCCGGTCGCGCTGGCCTACGCCGCGACGCTGCTCTCGTTCGCGATCGCCAACAAGCTGACGACCTCGGCCGCGACGATCTACCTGCAGTCGACGGGGCCGTTTTACCTGCTGCTGCTCTCGCCGCTGCTGCTGGGCGAGCGGATCCGCCGCCACGACCTGGTCTTCCTGGGCGCGCTGGCGGCCGGGATGGCGCTGCTCTTCACCGGCACGCCGCCGCCGCAGGCGACCGCGCCCAACCCGGCGCTGGGGAACCTGCTCGCTGCCGCAGCCGGACTCTTCTTCGCGCTGACGATCGCCGGCCTGCGCTGGCTGGCCCGCGACGAACGCCCGGGCGAGGCCCGCGCCGCCGGGGCCGCGCTGCTGGGAAACGCGATCGCCTTCCTGCTGGCGCTGCCGCTGGCGCTGCCGGTGGCGCACGCCACCGCCGGCGACGCGGTGGCGGTCGCCTACCTGGGGACCTTCCAGATCGCGCTGGCCTACGTCCTCCTGACCCGCGCCCTGCGCGCCGTCCCGGCCTTCGAGGCCTCGCTGCTGCTGCTGCTCGAGCCGACGCTCAACCCGCTCTGGTCCTGGCTGATGCACGGCGAGAACCCCGGCGGATGGACCCTGGCCGGCGGGGCGGTGATCCTGGGCGCGACCCTCGCCCACTCCTGGGGGGCGGCTTCCTGCGAACAGGTTGCACCAAGGCTTAACACCTAGTACGCTTTCCCCGTCGGCCCCCCCCTCTCCGCCGGCCCAGGACACCCCGTGCACTCCAACCTCGAACAGGCCGAACTCCGCCTCCCGGTGCGCATTTCCAGCATCGACGGGGGTCACGAGGTCCGGGCCCGCCTGGCGACGATGGGGCTGCTGCCGGGGGCGATCCTGTCGGTCCTGAACCGCGGCCCCCTGGGCGGGCCGCTGCTGGTCGAGGTCGACGGGACGCGGATCGCGCTGGGGCGCGGGGTGGCGCGGAAGGTCCTCGTCGAGCCGTGAAACTCGCCCTGGTCGGCCAGCCCAACAGCGGCAAGAGCACCGTCTTCAACGCCGTCGCCGGCTACAAGGCCGCGACCGCCAACTTCCCCGGCTCGACGGTCGGCTTCACGGCCAGCAAGGTGCTCGTCGACGGGCGCGAGGTCGAGGTCGTCGACCTGCCCGGCACCTACTCGCTGACCGGCCACGACGAGGCCGAGCGCGAGGCCGCTCTCCTTCCTCGCGACCGGCGAACCGTCGGTCCTGATCAACGTCATCGACGCCAGCCGCCTGGGCCGCTCGCTCGAACTCACCCTGCAGCTGCTCGAACTGGGGCGGCCCGTCGTCGTCGCGCTCAACATGATCGACGAGGCGCAGCGCAAGGGGATCGAGATCGACGCGGCCGCGCTGTCGCGCGAGCTGGGCGTGCCGGTCGTGCCGACTGTCGCGCGCCGGGGCCTGGGGCTGGTCGAGCTGTTCGAGGCCGCGCTGGGGGCCGCGACCGCCGGCGCCGCGCCGCGCTCGCCGCGCTACAGCCGCGAGGTCGAGCGGGCGATCCACGAGGTCGAGGCGGTGCTGGGCGCGGCTGCGCCTGCCGTGGCGCGTCCCGCCGCGCCTGGCGGCGATCAAGCTGCTCGAGCGCGACCGCGGCTGACGGCCGAGCTGGCCGCGGCCGCACCCGGCGCGGCCGGCAAGGTCGAAGCCGAGGCGCGGCGACTGGAAGAGCAGCACGGCTGGTCCTCGGAGCAGGTCGTCTGCGGCGAGCGCCACACCGTCGCCCACGCGATCGAGGACAAGGTCGCGCGCACGCGCCACGCGCAGCTCGGCTGGCGCGAGCGGGTCGACGCGCGTCCTGATGCACCCGCTTCTTCGGCCTGCCGGTGATGATCGCGATCATGGGGGCCTTCTTCTGGCTGGTCTTCGGCGCCGGCAAGTACCTGGAGGCGCCGCTCCTGGCGGCGTTCGACAAGCTCGGGGCCTGGACCGGGACGATGGTCCCGCCCGACACCACGACGGGCGCGATCCTGCAGGGCGCAATCCTGGGGATCGCCGGCGGCTTCGGGATCGTGCTGCCGTACCTGCTGCCGTTCCTGATCGGCCTGGCGGCGCTCGAGGAGAGCGGCTACCTGCCGCGCATGGCCTACCTGCTCGACGGCGTCATGCACCGGCTGGGCCTGCACGGCAAGTCGGTCGTGCCGCTGGTGCTGGGCTACGGCTGCTCGGTGCCGGCGGTGATGGCGACACGGATCCTGGGCTCGCCGCGCGACCGGCGCGTGACCGCGACGCTGACCGTGATGATCCCCTGCTCCGCGCGCAGCACCGTGATCCTGGGGCTGGTCGGCGCCGAGCTGGGCGCGCTGGCGGCGATCGTGGTCTACGTCGTCAACCTGCTGATCGCGGCCGCGGGCTGGCGGTGGTGCTCGAGCGCAAGACGCGCGGCGCTCTCGCCGGGCCTGATCCTCGAGGTGCCCGGACCTGCGCGCGCCTTCCCGCACACCGTCTGCGGCCCGGACCTGGGTCGCGATCCGCGAGTTCCTGGCGATCGCCTGGCCGATGCTGGTGGCCTCCTCGATCGTGCTCTCGCTGCTCCAGGTCAGCGGGCCGAGGCGCAGATCAACCGCGGCCTGTCGCTGCTGACGGTGACGCTGCTCGGCCTGCCGGTGGCGGTCGGGATGACGCTGGTCTTCGGCGTGCTGCGCAAGGAGCTGTCGCTGATGATGCTGGTCCAGGCGCTGGGCACGACCGCCGTCGCGACCGTCATGACGCCGGTCCAGATGATCACCTTCGCGCTGTTCGTCGTCTTCTACGTGCCCTGCGTCGCGACGCTGGCCGTCCTCTGGCGCGAGGTGGGCTGGAAGGAGACCGCCTGGATCAGCGGGATGACGGTCGTGCTGGCGACGGCGGTCGCGGTGGCGGGACGGTTCGCGGCGGGGGCGATCTACTAGCCCGTTCGCGTCACGGCGTCACTGGCCGTAGTGCCCCCACGCGCTCTCGCCGCGCGGGCTGACGCCGGTCACCAGGTACATCAGCAGCGGTGAAGCGGCGGTCGCGTCCGTGAAGCGCGTGTCGGCGGTGTTCGGGTCCGACGGCGTCACGTCCGCGAACGACGCGGACGACGCCGGATCGGTGCCGCGGTAGACGCGGTAGCCGGTCAGCCCCGGGTACGGCCACCAGTCCAGCGCGACCACGCCGGCCTGCCGCGTCACCGCGCGCAGGTGCATCTCGGGCGGCCGGGCCTCGAACGGCCGGCCGCAGACCTCGACCGACCAGCTGTTGAGCGTACCGGCGTTGGCCGGCACGGCGTCGGTGACCTTGAGCGTCCAGGTCCCCTGCGACCCCTCGCCGTTCAAGCGCGACAGGGGCTCGGCCGGCGCGATCTGCGAGTCGTACCAGCCGACGATGTTGCTCCCCGAGCCGCCGGTCCGGTTGTGCAGCGCGACCGGCGTTCCCGCCGGCGAGATCGCGCTGACCGCCAGGTCCCCCTTGTAGGTGTGCGAGATGTTGACGTAGACGTTGACCTCGTCGAGCTCGACCTGGTTCGTGACGGCGATCGTCGCGGTCCGCGAGCTGCGATCCGGCACCGGGATCGCGCCGCCGGTCGAGTTGTAGGTGGTGCAGGCCCGCGTGCTCACCGGGACCCAGAACGGGTCGGAGGTCCCGGTCTTCGACGACGCCGTCCACCGGACCACGAACCCGACCTTGGTCCCGGCCGGCGCGGCCGGCGACAGCGCGACCGCGTAGTGCGGCGGCTGCGACTGCGCGCTGGCCCCGACCGCGATCGCCGGGTAGGTCGCGGTGGCGCGCGGCGCGGTCGCGTACCAGCCGACCGGCTGCAGCACGCCCGAGACGTTGGACGCGTACGCTCCCAGGTTGCGCAGCACGACCGCCATGTCGGTCGTCTCACCCGGGTCCAGCACACCGTTGCCGCCCGCGCCGTCGAGGATCGTGAAGCCCGTCGGCTGCAGGTCGACCGTGGTCGGCTGCATCGCCACGTCGCGCCGCGCCGCCGGTCCGCCGGCCGGGACGACGACGTCGCGCAGGATCTCGGTCACGTGCCCGGAGGCCGACAGCTCCAGCGTGTAGGTCCCCGGCAGCACGATCCGGTGGTAGTCCCCGACCTCCGGGTCGCCGTAGCTGTTGGCCGCGTTGCCGACGACCTTGACCGTGGCCTTCAGCGGCGCGCCGGTCGTGGCGTCGGTGACGATGCCGCGCACGCCTTCCTGCACCCGCTCGAGGTAGGCCAGCATCGCCTCGAGGTTCTCGTCCCAGTAGCCCGGCAGCGACGAGGCGGCCGGCCACTTGGTCCCGATCTCCATCGTGATGTCCCAGGTCCCGCGCCAGACGTAGTTCCAGTCCTGCATCCCGCCGCGGACGACGTACCAGTCGGCCCCGTTGCAGATCCCGTTGAAGAAGGAGCTGTCGGAGTTGTTGGCGAACATGCTGGGGTTGCGGTCGGCGTAGGTCCGGGCCAGCGTGACGTACGCCACGTCGTCGGGGCAGGCGCTGTAGACCGACGAGCCGCTGGCGGTGCCGTCGTAGGGGTAGTTGGCGATCAGCTCGCCGCCGTGGAAGTTGGCCGAGAGGTTGACCGAGTGGGCGTAGCCCCAGTTCATCACCGCCTGGACCTCGGCCTGCCGCCCGGCCGGGCTGTCGACCGGGTCGGTGAACTGGTCGGGGAAGTTGCGGTTCAGGTCGTAGCCGCTGGCGTTGTAGCGCTGGCCCAGCGCGGTCCCGTCGGGATTCATCGACGGCAGGATCCAGATCTCGGTCTCGTCGACCATCCGCTTGATCCGCGGGTCGGTCGCGTAGTTGTCGACCAGGTAGTTGATCAGCCCGACGCACAGCTCCTTGCCCACGACCTCGTCGCCGTGGATCCCGCCGATGTAGCGCGCCGCCGGCTCGTCCTCGGCCAGGCCGGGGTTGTCCGAGACCTTCACGATCCACAGCTCGCGCCCCTGGACCGACAGGCCCGCGCTGGAGAGCCGCACCAGATCCGGGTGGGCCGCGGCGATCGCCTGCAGCTCGGAGGTGAGCGTCTCGTAGGTGTGGTAGCTGGGAGGGATCGAGCCCGGTGCGGCGGGGGCGAGCGGCGCGTTCGCGGCCTGTTCGCGCTGCCACTGCAGACGGGCCTCGTCCGCGACCTGCTCGACGTCGAACCCCAGCTCGCGCAGCTTGACCAGCTCCTTCTCGACCAGGTAGGCCCGGGCGCGTTCGAAGTGGACGCCGTCGACGTCGATGTCCAGCTCCAGCAGAAGCTGCAGGTCGGGGACCCGGTCGCGCAGCAGGATCTCGACCGGGAAGACCGGGCCCGGCTCGCCCCGGCCGGCGGCGCGGGCCGCCGGCACGGGGGTCAGAAGCAGGAGCAGCGCGAGCAGGGCGAGGATCGTCGTCTTCACGCACCAGCCTCCATCACGGGTCTCGATCAGCGCTTCCTATCCTACGGGCAGGCGCCCGTGCTGCTCTGCAGGCGCGGGCCGTCGGTGGCGTTGCCGGCCGGCCCCTCCCCGCCGGCGTTCGCCGCGCGCACCAGGTACCAGTAGAGCCCGCCCGCCGGCGGCGATTCCAGCAGCACCGGCCCGGTGTAGGGCTCGGTCGTCTCCAGCCGCAGGCAGGAGTCCGCGGCCGCGCTGAGCAGCGCCGGCAGGTCGGCCGCCGCGCCGCGGTAGAGCCGGTACGCGGTCGCGCCGCCGATCGGCTCCCACTGCTGGGCGGTCTTCCCGATCCAGGCCTGCTGCACCGGCTCGCTGGTCGGCGGGGCCGACAGGCAGTCGTTGCAGGCCCAGCCCGAGCCGGTCGTCAGCTCCAGCGACCAGCCGGTGATCGTCCCGGAGTCGCTCCCCGCGGAGTCGACCGCCTTCAGCGTCCAGGTGCCGTTGGCCGGGATCCCGGCCAGCGCGCCCAGCGGGGTCTCCGGCTTGAAGGAGCCGGTGAAGGGCGCCGTGCCGCTGGCGATCGGCGTGGTCGCCGCGTCGTCGAAGACGGTGTCGACGAAGTTGTCGCCGGACGAGCCGCGGCGGTTGGAGAGCGCGACCGAGACGCCGTTGGGCCCGATCAGCGACAGGGTCAGGTCGCCGTCGAAGGTGTGCGTGATGTTGACCTTGACCTTGATCGCCTGGACCGGGCCGGTGTCGGTCACGGCGAGCGTGCTGGTCGCGCCGGCCGCGTTGTTGTCCGGGATCGGCCTGGGCACGTCGGTCGAGGGGTAGGTCGTGGTGCTGTACGCCAGCGCGCCGACCCGGACCGTGAACGGGCTGCTGAAGCTCCCCTGGCCGGTGTGGACCGTCAGCACGAAGGCGATCTCGCCGCCGCACGGCACCCCCTGGCCTGCGATGAAGGCGAAGTGGGGGACGAGGCTCGACGCGGCCTGGTTGACCGCCAGGTCCGGATAAGAGGCGGTCGGGCGCGTGACGTAGACATCCGGCGTGATCGCCGCCAGCGTCGCGCCGACGCCCGTCAGGACGATCGCGCCGTTGTTGCGGATCACGACCGGCAGCGTGACCTCCTCGCCGCGGTCGACGATCCCGTTGCCGGCGCCGGGGCCACCCGCCGCGCAGGCGTCGGCCGCCACCGAGAACGACTGGAAGACCGCCGACGGGCCGCAGACCCGCGGCTCGTAGGCGAACCGCAGGCTCCAGCTTTCGATCGTCCCGCTGTCGCCGGAGGCCGAGTCGACGACCTTGAGCGTCCAGGCGCCGGCCGCGACCTTGCCGTGGACGGCGGCGAGCGGGGCTTCGGGGCGGTACGAGCCGGCGAAGGGCGCGGTGCCGTTCGCGATCGCGGTCGCCGCCGCGTCGTCGAAGACCGTCCCGGTGTAGTTGTCGCCCGACGAGCCGCGCCGGCTGGACAGCGCGACCGTCGTCCCGTCGGGCGCGATCAGGCTCAGCGAGATGTCGCCGTCGAAGGTGTGCGTGATGTTCACCACGACGTCCAGGTCGACGATCTTGTCGAGGTCGGGCACGTTGATCGTACTGGTCGCGCCGGTCGCGTTGTTGTCCGGGATCGCGAGCGGCGTGTCGGTGCTGGTGTAGGTCGCGTTGGTGTTCTGCAGCGTCGTGAACAGGTAGTACGCGCCGCCGTTGGTGTCGACCGTGACGTTGCCGTAGGCGTCGACCGACTCGACGGCGTAGTAGTAGGTGGCGCAGGCGGTCAGCCCGGTCAGGGCCACCGCGTGGCCGCCGACCAGGGCGCCGGCCGAGGCCGTCAGGTCCGGCGGGATCGCCAGCCCGTAGCGCACGACGCTGGTCGCCGGGTCGCCGGTCGTCCACTGGATCACCGCGCTGTTGCCGGTGACGTCGGACGCGAAGACGTTCGAGATGACCGGCGCGGCGCAGTCCGCGGATGCGCTGTCGGTCACCGGGACGTCGAAGTTCCCCTGCCCGTCGTCGGCGTCGAGATAGGTCACGGTCAGCGTGTCGGCGTGAACCACGGAGACCAGGCCGTCCCCCGGGGAGGCCGGAGCGGCGGTCAGGAGGACCGTTCCGCGGAACCAGGTGTCCTGCGGCGCGGGGAGCCGCGCCAGCGTGACGGTCTCGCCCGCGGCGTCGGTGGCGGAAGCCGCCTGGACCGTCAGAGCCGGCCCGGCGACGTTGGTGTCGCGGACGGTGATCGTCGCGGTCCCGCTGCAACTGTATGTGTCGGCGTCCAGGCTGACCTGCGCCCCGCACGGCGCCGGCGGGAAGAGCAGCGTCAGCGACCAGCCGTTGATCGTTCCGGTGTCGGAGCCGGCGCTGTCGACGACCTTGAGCGTCCAGTCGCCGTAGGAGGGGATGCCGTTCAGCGCGGCCAGCGGGCTCTCCGGCCGGAACGAGCCGGTGAACGGCGGGCTCCCGGCCGAGATCGCGGTCGCCGCGTCGTCGTCGAAGACCGTGGCGACGTAGTTGTCGCCGGACGATCCGCGCCGGGTCGACAGCGGCACCGTCCGCCCGTCCGGTGCGATCAGCGACAGCGCGATGTCGCCGTCGTAGCTGTGCGTGAGGTTCGCCGTCACGACGACCTTGGCGACGTAGTCGAAGTACGGGACGTTGATCACGGCGCTGGCGCCGGCCGGGTTGTTGTCCGGAATCGGGACCGGCGCGCCGGTGTAGGAGTAGGTCGGGTTCGTGTTCGAGCCGGTCCGGAAGCTGTAGTAGGCCCCGCCGTTCGTGTCGGTCGTCGGGTTCCCGGCCGGGTCGGTCGAGGTGACCGAGTAGTAGTACGTCGTGCACGGCTGCAGGCCGGTCAGCGGGACCAGGTGGTTGACGGTCACGACCGCGCTCCCGGCCGAGCCGGCGGTCGGCGGAAAAGCAGTGTCGTAGGTCACCGAGGCGGTGGACAGCTCGTCGGTGGTCCAGACGACCTGGGCCGAGTTGCCGGTCACGTTCTGCGACGCGACGCCCGAGATCACCGGGCCCGCGCAGTCGATCAGCGCGGTCGTCGTCACCGGCACGTTGACGCCGCCCTGGCCGTCGTCCTCGTCGACGTAGAGCACGGTCACGACGTCGCCCGGGCTGACCGACAGGTGGCCGTCGCCGTTGACCGGCGCCCCCGGCGCCACCGGGAAGGTCCCGGTGAAAAAGCCGGAGCCGGGCTCGGTGGCGGTCAGCACGACCGTCTCCGGGGCGGTTTCGGTGTTCGAGGTGACGGTGACGTTCTGCGTCTCGTAGCCGCGCAGGTTGTCGTCGCGCAGCGTGATCAGCATCGTGTCGGTGCAGGCGTAGGTGGCGCTGTCGAGCGAGATCGACCCGGTCGGGTTGAAGGCGCAGACGATGCCGTCGACTCCGTCCATCGTGAGCTGCCCGGTGACGTTGGGGTCCAGCCAGTCGGACAGCCGCGACGAGGCGGTCCCGCCGCCGATCCACGAGGCGTCGAGCTTGCCGTACTCGTCGTAGGTGATGCTGGTGCACGACGCGGTGCCGCCGTGGAGCTGGCCGATGATGTGGTGGTTCTGGTCGAAGAGCGGCGAGCCGGAGGAGCCGGGCTCGGTCGTCCCCTGCTCGTACTCCCCGATCCGCCAGTGGTTGGGGCCCCAGTTGCTGCCGTCGGTGGCGGGGTCGTCGTCGTAGGCGATCTTCTTCACGTCGCCGCGCGGGTGGTGGATGACGATGCTCTCGTTGGGCGGGGTCGTGCCGCGGTTCCAGCCGTTGTAGTAGACGTCGAACTCCTCGGGCGGACTCCCGTTCATCTGCAGCAGGGTGAAGTCGCTGCTGGCGTAGTTGGCCAGCACGCTCGCGCCGCTGACGGTGGTGGTGCTGGGGGGCGGCGGATCGCCGCTGCCGCACGCCGAGCGCTCGAAGTTGAAGCCGAAGACGGTGCTGGTCCCGGCGCCGCAGTGGGCGGCGGTCAGGACGTAGGGCCGGCAGTCGTTGGCGGTGGTGTTGATCAGCGAGCCGGAGCAGAACCCCTCGCCGCCGCTCAGCAGGATCACCGCGCCGCGCTTTTCGTCCTGCCAGTTCACGCCCAGCGGGCAGGCGACGTCGATGTTGCACGAGCCGGAGTCGCCGATCCCGTCGGTCCCGGCCTTGGCCCGGCCGATCGTCCCGAACGGCAGGAAGCCGTGCGAGACGGCCCCCAGGTGCAGCCGGGGCTCGACGCCGGCCAGCTTCGCCGGCCAGAGCAGCTCGACGACCAGCTCGTCCCCTTCGATCGGCGGGGTCCACAGCTCGCCGTGGTCGCGGACGTCGGCCGCGGTGTAGGAGCGCGGCGCTCTTCAGCGCGGGGTCGTAGACGAAGAGGGTGGCGCCCGGCTCGAGCCGGAACTGGTCGAAGCCCAGCACGACCCAGAGGGCGCCGGCGGTCTGGAGGCGCAGGCGCCAGATCCGGCTGCCGTCCTTCAGGTCTTCCCAGGTGCCGGCCGTCGCGGGCGAGAGGTCGGTGGCCATCCGGTAGCCGATCCGCAGCGGCGTCCCCAGCTTCCCGTCGCGGGCCGCGTCCTCCCGCAGCGCCCGCGCGTCGACCGGCGGGGAGGTCCAGGCGGGGACCTCGGCCAGCGGCCGGAGCCCCTGGTGCGCCGGGGAGGCCGGCCGAGCGGACCCCTCGGCCAGCGCCGCGGCGGGCGCGGCGGCCAGCGCGAGCAGCGCCAGCAGGCCGGCGGCTGCGCGGGCCGGGCGGAATCGGCGAGAGGGCCGGGACGGACGGGACGGACGGGACGGACGGACGGAACGGGAACCCGGGATCTGACCGCGTGTCATGAATGCCCCCTCACTCGACGGAACGGCACACCTCGCCCGCGATGATACGGAGTCCGACAACCTCGATGGAAGGTCCGGTGTTCGGGCCCGTGCGGCAAGACTGAAAGTCCCGGGACGCTACGGGCTAGTCCGCAGCGGGTCGCGGTGGCGGCCTTCGGCGACGGCGCGCTCCTCCTCCCACCGCAGCGGGATCAGCCCCTCGTTGGCGACGACGCGCAGCAGGCGGCGCAGCTCCGCCGCCGACGGCTGCCCGGAGAGCGTCAGCTCGACCTCGGCCTGGTCGCCCGCGAGCGGCACGACGCCGTACAGCCCGGCCCTCCCTCCCGGGGAGCGCGCGTCGACGAGGGCCTCGAAGCCGGCGAGCTCGCGTCGCCCGGCCACCGCGACGAGACCCACCGCGCCCGCGCCCGGCTCGACGCCGATCTCGAGCGCCTGGATCCCCGCCGCGGGGCGGATCGTCAGCAGCACGGTCGTGGTGCCGCGCGAGGCGCCCGGCGTGCGCGACGTGCGCGCGCGCTCGAGCGTCATCGTCGCCCCGGCTGGCCGCGCGAACTCCAGCGTCGCCGGTGCGTTCTCCACGGCAGGACGGCGCGAGACCGGGAGCGTGTCCGCCTCGGCCCGGTTGCCGCTGACCTCGCCGTACAGGATGGCGGCGAAGTTCAGCGGGTCGGGCGCGGCGGCGGCAAGGAACGCGGAGCGCTGGGCCGGCGCGAACTGCCAGTCGGACCCCGCCGCCTCGGCCGCCGGGAAGTGGCGCCGCGGGTGCGCGGGGTCGGGGTCGGGATAGCCCACGGGCACGATCAGCCCGACGGCGTACTGCGCGATCAGCGAGGCGTCGAAGAAGGTGACGGAGCCGTCGCCCGAGACGTCGGCCGCCCGGCGCTGCAGCGGGGTGAGAACGACCCACCCCAGCGCGGACTTGGCCGCGAGCAGGGCGTCGTAGCTGGACACGAAGGGGCTGCTCGCGGCGTCGAGCCGCGGCTGCGGCGTGACGGTCACCTGCTGGAAGCGGGGGCCCAGGTCGTAGAGGCCGTCCGCGCCGGTCGTCGCCTCGCCGCTGCTGCTCCCGGTAAGGGCCAGCCGGACGCCGGCCTCCGCGACGAACGGCTGCGCGGGCTCGTGGCCCGCCGAGTCGCGGTAGTAGCGCACCATTCCGGTCACGGGGCACGCGCCGCTCGGCCCGTACGCGCACGCGCCGCCGGGGCAGGAGCCGAGCGTGCAGAAGCTCACCTCCGGGCAGCTGCGGCCGGCCTCGGGGTCTTCGTTCTGGAGGCCGTCGCAGTCGTCGTCGAGGCCGTTGCAGGTTTCGGCGGCGCCGGGGAAGACCGCCGGATCGAGCGGCATGCAGTCGCCGGCCGCGGCAGCCGTACCCTCCGGCTGCCGGCAGGCGCTGGTCTCCTCTCCCGCAACGCCGAAGCCGTCGCCGTCGGCATCCGCGTACCACGGCCGCGGCGTGCACTGCGCGCAGTAGGCCCCGGAGTCGGCGCCGTCCGACGCTGCGCCCCAGACCAGCATCTGCTCGCCCGACCAGACCGGGCGCTGCGCGGCCGTGGCGACCGGGGACGCGACCGCGGAGATCGGCCGCCAGGTGTCGGACGCCGGCTCGTAGCGCGTGCCGCCCGCCGGGCACCAGTGGAGCACCTCCTGCCCCGTGAAGAGCGCCTGCCCGCCGCAGCCGGGGGCGGGCGCGCCCGCGGTGGCCGTCGGGCGCCAGGCGTCGAGCTGCGGGTCGTAGAGCGCGGGCGGGTCGACGCAGCCGGCGACGAGCATCTCCGCGCCGGTCCACGCCGCGGCGTGACCGGTGCAGGAGAGCGGCGCGTTGGTTTCGGACAGCGGCGTCCAGGCGTCGGTGTCGGGGCGGTAGGCCGCGCCACCCGCTGTGACGGCGCCGTCGGCGCCGGTCCCGCCCCAGACGATCATCCGGTCGCCGGACCAGGCGGCGGAGTGGTCGAGGCGCGGGCTCGGCGCGTCCGTCGTCGCGATCGGCAGCCAGCGGTCGAGCTGCGGGTCGTAGCGGCCGCCGGTGTTGACGGCGTCCGACGGGTCGTTCCAGCCGTATCCCGCCGATCCCGCCCCAGGCGAGCATCTCGGTCCCCGACCAGGCGGCGGTCGGAAACGCCCGGCCGTCGGGGGCCCCGTCGCTCGCGATGTCGGTCCACGCGTCGAGCGCGGGATCATAGGCGGAACCGGGTGCGGTCGTCGGATGGGCGTAGCGCACCTCGCGTCCGCCCCAGAGGACCATGCGATCGCCGGTCCACACCGCCGCATGCTCGCATCCGCGCGGGCAGCGAGGCGGGCTCCGCGGTCGGGAGCCAGGCGTTCGTCGCCGGCTCGTAGCGGCCGCCGCTCTTCCGCGCGTACTCGTTATCCCCGCAGCGAAAGTAACCGCGCCCGCCGCCCCAGACGATCAGCTCGGCCCCGGTCCAGGTCGCCGTGTGGCGCGTGCGGGCGAGCGGCGCGCCGCTGGTGCGGGTCGGCGTCCAGGCGTTGGTCGCCGGGTCGTAGCGGCCGCCGGACGAGAGGCCGGTCCGGCCGTCGGTGTGGAAGCGGTACTCGCCGCCCCAGACGATCATCTCGCTGCCGGTCCAGACGGCGGTGTGGTAGCCGCGCGAGAGCGGGCTCCCGGCGTACGCGATCGGCGTCGCGCGGTCGGCGACCGGGTCGTAGCGGTAGCCCGCTTCGGTGGAGTAGCACTGCCCCCACCAGCCGCCGAAGACGAGCATCTCGGACCCGGTCCAGACCGCGGTGTGGGCCCACGCCTCCTCGCCGAAGTGCACGGGCCGCCACGCGTCGGCCACGGGGTCGTACGCGCCTCCCGAGGTGCCGAACAGGTATCCGCCCCAGACGATCATCTCGGTCCCGGTCCAGACCGCGGTGTGGCCGTTCGTGGTGTACACGCGCGCGTCGGTCGCGATCGGGCGCCAGGTGTCGGTGACCGGGTCGTAGCGTCCGCCCTGCTGCTGCGGATAGATCTCCCCGCCCCAGACGATCATCTCGCTGCCGGTCCAGACCGCCGTGTGACCCTGGCCGATCTGCGGCGCGCCGTCGCTGGCGATCGGGAACCACGCGTCGAGGTCCGGCCGGTAACGCGCTCCCGTCCGCGTGTCGCCGAGGTAGAAGAGGACCTCCGTCCCGGTCCAGACGGCGTTGAGCGTGCCGTACTGGCTGGTCAGCGGGATGCTCGTCGGGGCGATCGGGCGCCAGCGGTCGAGCACCGGGTCGTAGACCGCGCCGTCCGGCAGCGCGGAGTAGCCCGCGCCGCGTCCGCCCCAGACGATCAGCTCGCTGCCGGTCCAGACCGACAGCGCCTCGCGGCGCGGGGAGGGCGCACCTTCGGACGACATCGGCGTCCAGCTGTCGGTCGTCGGGTCGTAGCGGGCACCGTCGCCGAGGACGAGCGAGGCCTCGTCGCTCAACTGCCCGCCCCAGACCAGCATCTCGCTCCCGGTCCAGGCCGCGACGTGCTTCCAGCGCGCCCGCGGCTCGACCTGGAGCGGCCCGGACCAGGTGTCGTCCGCGCAGCCGGCGTCGTCGATCGCGGGGAGGCGGAGCGGCTTGTCGTCCGTGGACGCGGCGCGCGAAAGCGGCGCCGGCGCCTCCCCGGCGAACTGCAGCCGGGCCCCGGCCCACCACGCCTCGAACGGCGTCTTCGCGAATCGCGCGTGCCCCACCGTCAGCTGCGGGCCGCCCGATCCCAGCACGACCTGCGCCTCGAACGACTCGTCGTCCTCGAGCAGCCGCGTCGGGCGGGCCAGCGGCAGCTGCGCGAGCAGGTCCGCGAGCGGCGCGCCCGCCGCCGTCCGCACGGGCATCCCCAGCTCGACCGCCAGCTGGCGCACCCGCGTCTCCCAGCGCTCCTCGTCCAGCACCACGACGCCGCGCGCCAGCCAGCGCTCGCTCTCGCGCGGGTCGGCCGCCGCGCGCGGGGTCGAGCCGCCAGGTGTCGACGTGGAAGCCGGGCAGCGCGTAGAAGTCGCCGCTGCGGGCGGCGGCCTCGACGAGCTGCGCCGCGCGCTGGCGCGTCCCGGCGTGCAGCCGCGCGTCGCGCGCGTAGCGCGGCCGGATCAGCGACTCGACGAGCCGCGGCCGGACCAGCGCTTCCGCGAGGCGCGCCGGGTCGTCGTCGAGCGCCGCGAACAGCTCGCGCAGGAAGGCGGGATCGCGCGACGTCCGCGCCATGCGGTCCAGCTCCGCCTGGAGCGCGGCGGTTCCGACGCGGAAGCCCCACAGCTGAGCGAGCGCCTGCGACTTCGCCTGCGCGTCGGCGGCGCGGGCGCGGGCGGCGGCCAGGGGGAGCGGGGATGGCGCTCGTGAGGCCGCGGACGCCGGGCTGCCGGAGCGGTGCCGCGCGTAGACGGCCTCGAGCGCGGAGACGTCGCGCGCGACGGCGTCGAGCGCGTCGCCTGCCGCGTTCCCGGCCGCCTCGCCGGCGCCGCTTCCGGCGGGCCCGGCAGGCCCAGCCGGCGCAGCCGGCGCGACGAACGCCGCCAGCGCCAGCAGCACGGCGGCCGGCGCGAAACGGCGCGAAACGGAATCGGCGGCGAGGGGTTCAAGGTTCATGGCTCGGCTCCCCCGAGGAGCGGCCCATCGGAACCCTGAAAGAGTACGCCGAACACGGGGCGTTTACCTTGGAAGATCTCGCGGTAGCGCCGGCGCCGGCGGACCCCGTTTCCCCGCGCGGGACGCGGGTCGCTCACGGTCGTCCGTTCTTGCAGCGGTGCGGCACGAGTCCCCTGCGCCAGCAGCGTGGCGAGGACTCGCAGATGGCAACGCGCGCTGACCCTCTCATGGTGGGAATCCGGCTTCACGTCCGGTCCGGATCGGACCGGTGCGCTCTCAAGTAGCGGCGTAGCCTCCTCCCTACTGAGGGGGGCTCGACCGCTATGTTTATGATATCTTGTTGTAGTATCATTTATTGCGAAGATCCCCCGGTCCCATGAACAGGGGCCTGAGCAGCCGCCACCGCGGGACGCTCGAGGCCCTGTTCGCGGAGCCGACGCGTGCCGGAATTGCCTGGGATGACGGGGATCGAGCCATGAACGACACGCTGCGCTACAAGGACTACCTGGCCCAGGTCGAGTACGACGCGGAGAGCGACTCGTTCCACGGCCGCGTGCTCAACGTCCGCGACGTGATCACCTTCGAGGGGCGCTCCGTCGTCGAGCTGAAGCGGGAGCTTGCGGCCTCTGTCGAGGACTACCTCGAGTACTGCGCGACGCGGGGCGAGTCGCCGGAGCGTCCCTACTCCGGCCGTTTCATCGTCCGCGTGGAGCCGGAGGTCCACCGCGCGATCGCGGCCGCCGCGACGCGTTCGGGCAAGAGCCTCAACCTCTGGGTGGCCGAGGTGCTCGAGCGGGGGGCGGCCCCGCAGGCCGATCGCGAGGCCCCGCGACGGAAGCCGCGCGCCCTGGCTCGCCGTCCGCCCAAGCGCGGCTGAGCCCTAACGGGCCCCCAGGTCCCGCTCGAACGGCTCCGTCCCCTCGTTGAGGGTCGCCAGGTACCGGTCGTAGGCGAAGAGCCGGTTGCGGCGCTTGCCGGTCAGTTCCCGTGCAATCCCCAGCTCGACGAGCAGGTCCATCGCCGAGGCGGCGGCCGGGAACGAGAGCCCGGTCGACTCCGCGAGGAAAGTCAGCGTGAGGAGCGGCCGCGCCTTGAGGGCCTCGTGGACGCGCAGCGCCGAGCCCGCCCGTCGCCCCATCGGCTCGATCCGGCGCCGATCGTCCTGGAACATGCTCGGCCAGTCGCCGCGCCGTGGCCACGGCGCCATCGGCGGTGACGCGCACGCCTTCGAGGAAGAAGTCGAGCCACGCCTCCCAGTCGCCCTCGCGGCGCACGCGGTCGAGCAGGTCGTAGTAGGTCGCGCGGTGCCGCTTCAGGTAGAGGCTGAGGTAGAGGAGCGGCTGGTGCAGTACCGCCGCGCGACAGAGCATCAGCGTGATGAGCAGCCGGCCGACGCGACCGTTGCCGTCGAGGAACGGGTGGACGGTCTCGAACTGCACGTGCGCGAGTCCCGCACGCACAAGGATCGGCAGGCCATCGCCGTCCGCGTGGAGGAAGCGCTCCAGGTCGGCCATGCAGTCCTCGACCGCCGTGTGCGGCGGCGGGACGAAACGGGCGTTCCCGGGCCGCGTGCCGCCGATCCAGTTCTGCGTGCGCCGGAACTCGCCCGGGGCGCTGCTGCTCCCGCGGCCCCGCGACAGCAGCACGCCGTGGACCTCGCGTATCAGCCGGTTGGAGAGCGGGAACCCCGCTCGCAGTCGGGCAAGCCCGTGGTCGAGAGCGGCGACGTAGTCGGAGACCTCCGCGACGTCGCTGACGGGCGCGCCGGGCAGTTCCTCCAGCTCGAAGAGCAGGAGGTCCGACAGCGACGACTGCGTCCCCTCGATCTGCGAGGACAGCACCGCTTCCTTGCGGACGTACGCGTACAGGAAGAGCGCCGTGTCTGGCAGCAGCGCCGAGACCCCGTCGAGGCGACCGATCGCGAGCACGGCTGCCTCGAGGGCCTGCTGCCGCCCGGAGCCGAGGTCGAGAGGCGGGACCGGCGGGAGAGGGGCGGGCACGAAGGCGCGGACCGACTCCCCGCCCACGGCGCTCGTTTCGTACCGGCCGGTTTCGCCACGGTTCGCCACGGTCCACCCCCCGGGTGATGGAAAGCTGAATAGCGGATTGCTTTATTCAACTTTTACGCCTTAATGTTAAACAATGGTTGACCCGATGACAACCCCTCCGACGGGTTCCACGCTCACCCGGAGAGGTTCCGTGGCGTGGCGGCCGGGGGCGACGGCGGCCGCGCCACGGGCGAGGCAAACCGGCCGTTGCTTTGCTCTTCGCATTGAGTAAAATTACTCACTGTCATGAGTAAATCAGGAACCAGCTCCTTCTCCCGCCCCCAGGCCGCGACGCTGGCCCGGCGCCTCGCGGAGCCGCGGCGCTTCGTCCAGGTCGTGGCGGGGCCACGCCAGGTCGGCAAGACGACCCTGGTCCAGCAGGTCCTCGCCGGCTGGGAGGAACGCGCGCGCTACGCCTCCGCGGACGAGCCGGCGCTGCGCGACCGCGGGTGGATCGCCGCAGCAGTGGGAGGCGCGCGCCGTGCGATCGCGCGCGACGCCGGGAGGGAGGGCGCGGTCCTGGCCCTGGACGAGATCCAGAAGATCCCGCAGTGGTCCGAGACCGTGAAGCGGCTGTGGGACGAGGACACCGCGCGGCGGCTTGCCCTGCGCGTCGTGCTGCTCGGCTCGGCGCCGCTGCTCGTGCGGAAAGGGCTCGCGAGAGCCTGGCCGGACGGTTCGAGGTCCTCGCGCTGCCGCACTGGTCGTTCGCCGAGATGCGGGCGGCATTCGGCTTGTCGCTGGAGCAGTACCTCTACTTCGGCGGCTATCCCGGCGCCGCGCCGCTGGTCGACGAACCCGCGCGCTGGCGGCGCTACATCAAGGACGCGCTGATCGAGACGACGATCTCGCGCGACGTCCTGCTGCTCACCCGCGTGGACAAGCCGGCGCTGCTGCGCCGGCTGTTCGAGCTGGGCTGCCGCTACTCCGGGCAGGTCCTGTCGTACACCAAGATGCTCGGCCAGCTCCAGGACGCCGGGAACACAACGACGCTGGCGCACTACCTCGAGCTGCTCGCCGGGGCGGGCATGCTGACGGGCCTGCAGAAGTACGCCGGGCGCGCGGTGCGCCAGCGCGGCTCGAGCCCCAAGCTGCAGGTGCTGAACACCGCGCTGATGACGGCGCAGAGCGGCCTGACCCTCGACGAGGCCCGGGCCGACACCGAGTTCCGCGGGCGGCTGGTCGAGTCGGCGGTCGGCGCGCACCTGGCCGACGGCCGCCGCCGCCGGGGATGTGCGAACTGACCTACTGGCGGGAGCGCAACCGCGAGGTGGACTTCGTCTTCAAGGCCGGCCGCAACCTCGTCGGCGATCGAGGTCAAGAGCGGCCGGCGCGCGCGACGTGCTGCCCGGCTGCGGCGGCGTTCGCCGACCAGCATCGTGGCGGCGCGCATGCTGCTCGTCGGCGCCGACGGCATCCCGCTCGAGGAGTTCCTCGCGCGGCCGGTGCGGGAGTGGGTGTGATGCGTCCGTCCCGGCCTGACGGCCGGCCCAGCCACTGCAGCGCCTCGCGGATCAGCTGCGCCATCAGCCCGTGGTCGAGGCCGAAACACCTGATGATCGCCTGGATGCGGGACCTGGCGGCTTTCGTCAGCATCTCGGGTTGTACGCCCGCGGGCGCGTCGCCACGAGCCGCCCCTCCGAATCCAGAACCTCTGCCGGGAGCAACGCGCCGGCGAGGTGCTCCAACCGGATCTTGGTCCTCCCGGTGCACCACCGGAGCATCTCCGTACTGTGCCCGGCGAGCGGCGGTGCGACGAGAATCAGGCCCTTGCCGGGGAAGCGCTCGCGCAGCAGCCGCATCGCGGGCGTCAGGTCCGAATCCCGCGACACCAGCAGCGCGCGATCGAACTCGTCGCGGTAGGCGCCGTCGAGCAGGTGAAGCGCAATGTTCACGTCCGTCTCCTTCTCCTCGTGACCGACGGATCGCCGGCGGCACAGCGGGCACCAGCGGTCCTTGCGCTTGAACCTCCCCATCACCGGACGCACGCCTCGCGCCCGCTGTGCTGCGACGAAAGCTGCGTGTCGATCGCAGGCGTCGGGCAGCCACTCGGCATACGCCGAGAAGTAGTGAACGGCCTCGAGACGCTGGCTCCGTGGCCGCACGTACCGTTCCGCGAGGGCCCAGAGATCCACCCACTTCAGGTGCGGCTGTCCCAACCGCGCGATGGCGTGGTAGAGGTTGAAGCCGTCGATGAAGCAGGCGACGCGCTCCACTTCGCCCCCGAAAAAGAAAACCCCACGAGCCGGAGCCCGTGGGGGCCGCGGGTTCTTCGCCCGCGGGATGACGAGAAGAAGGTACGCCCTCGAGAGGCGGCCGCGCAAGTGGACTTCGGCGTCAGGGCGCAGATCCGTTGCCGTTGCGGGAGGCAGGCCCGCCGGAACCCCCGCTCGAACGCCCCCACCATCCGCCCCTCCGCCCGACGATCCCGGGAGCGGGACGGCTCCGCGGTCCGCACCTGTGCGCAAGCGAGGCTGTCGGCTACCATGCCTCGAACGTTACGCTTCCCCGCCGCTTCGGGACACGGGATTGACTCCATGCGCTACCTGATCGTCATCGAGCGAACCACGACCGGCTACTCGGCCTACTGCCCGGACCTGCCGGGCTGCGTCGCAGCGGCCATTTCCCTCGAGGCCGCCGAGCGGGAGATGCGGGACGCCGTCGCCTTCCACATCGAAGGGCTGCGGCGGGAGGGGCTCCCCGTTCCGGAGCCGTCGGCGCGCTACTCGGTGGTCGAGGTGCCGGCGTAGGTGTCGCGCCGCCGTCGGCGAACCGGGTGATTGGCCTGCCGTCCCGCCGCCGCAGCGTCATTGTTGCTCCCGCCCGCTCGGAGATGGCCTCGTCCTTCGTGTCGACGTATCCTGTCCTCGTATCGAACCCAGCCCCTGTGCCACGTCCGTGATCCAAGTGGGTTTCGGCCCACACGTGGTGCAGGGGCGTTCTTCTGGGTGGGGTATCCCGATGAGCTTCCCGAGCGAGTCGTGAGGGTGTCCGCGTATGCCTCGACACGCTCCGCAGCTTGAGTGTCCGGGCCGGAGCTGAAGATCCACGCCGACCAGTTGGCATGAGCATGGCCTCCCGGGGCGGCCGCCAGTGCCCCCTCAGCGCACCGCAGCCCGCGGCATCTCGTCCCAGGTCCGCCCCTCGAGCAGCCGCCCGGCGCGCTTCTTTTGCGTCCCGCCCCACTGCTTGAAGAAGAACGGCACGCCGCGCCTCCGCGCAGCGATCGCGGATCGCGTGCACCCAGGCCGGGTCCATCGGCCGCGCCCGCGGGCCGGACTCGCCCCGACGATGACCCAGTCGATCCCCGACAGGTCCAGCGGCTCGAGCGGGCCCAGCAGCGGCTCCAGCGAGAGGAACTTCACGCGCGCCGGGTCGCACGCAGGTCGTCCATGCGGTCGAGGTAGGCCGACGTCTCGACGCTGACCCCCATCCACACGTTGGCCGGCCAGGCAGCCGCGCGGCCAGCTCGCGCAGCCGCTCGCGAGCGCTTGGTGAGGACCTGGAACCGGTGCCAGTGGGCCTGCTCCATGACCTCGAAAGCGCGCTGGATGAAGCCTTCCGCGACGGCCTCATGGAACAGGTCGCTCATCGAGTTGACGAAGATCGAGCTGCGGGCGCGCCAGGTGCAGCGGCAGCGACAGCAGTGCTCGTGGAGCGTCAACCTCGAAGCCGTCGGCGTAGTTCGCCGCCCCATCGCCTGAAGCCGCCGCGCCATCCGCTCCGCGTAGCAGTGCTTGCAGCCCGGGCTGATCTTGGTGCAGCCCGTCACGGGGTTCCAGGTCGCCTCGGTCCACTCGATGCCGGATCCTCTGGCCATTTAGGCGTGCTCCAGGATCTCGATTGTCGCGCGATCGTCCTGGTTCCGCGATGCCCCGGTCCCGCGATGCCCCGCGGCCAGCGGTGCTGCGCCATGGGGGACGTTGCGGCGCCTTTACCGTCACGGCTGGCGCCGCTACACTGGGCTGCAGGAGGCTCCGAGATGGCCCTCACGTTCATCATAGAGGTCAAGCGCGAGAGCGACGGCCGCTGGCTGGCGGAAGTTCTCGAGTTGCCCGGTGTTCTCGTCTACGGCGCATCCCCCGAGGAAGCTCGCGCGCGGGTCCAGGTACTCGCCCTTCGCGTGGTGGCCGATCGGCTCGAGCACGGCGAGGCCGGCCCCGACCTGCTGAACATCTCGTTCGCCGCCGCATGAGCGAGTGGCCGAGCGCGCGGACGAAACGCGTCCTCGCCGCGCTGCTCCGAATCGCATCCCACGACGACGAGGAACTCGGTCCACGCATGCTCGCCCGCCTCGCGAAGCACACAGGACTGGCGCCGACCGACCTGTAGGTGGAGTCTCCGCGGCCGTCCGATGACGCGCTGGTCAGCCCGCGCCCGCCAGTCCCGCCCGAATGCCGCCACCAGCCGCCCCTCCGTCGTCGTGTCCGCGATCGCGAACACGACCCGCCGGAACGCTGGTTCGACCTCGCCGCGCAGGCGCCGCGTCATCGTCACCCGAGCAGGGCGCGGAACTCCTCGATGGTCAGTTCGCACGTCCGGAGGATGCTCGTCAGCAGGCCAGGCCCGATGACTTCCCCGCCGTGGATCGGGATCACGGTGACGCGACCATGGGATGGCGGAGGAAGTGGTGGCTTCCGCGGACGCGATCGACGACAAACCCGGCACGGGACAGCGCTGCGACGATCTGTTTGCCGGTGACACGTGGCGCGCGGGTCATGAGGCGAGCGTGATCTTCCGAACTTCGATGAAGTCGAGCGCTTCGGCTTCGTCGC